>NZ_CP058378.1:0-1577528 GCF_049244135.1 Gardnerella sp. DNF01205
ATGACGGAGCTTGGCGGATTAATTTCCGTAAGCGTTTAGACGGCATATACTACGATTATCTTGTTACTTTCCAAGATGGCACAGTAAATCGAACTAGTGACCCTTGGGGTGTAGCAAGCGGTGTAAATGGTGAGCGCAGCCTTGTCATAGACGATGAGCGAGTGTCTCCTGCCAATTGGCATAAAGATAAGTCTCCTAAGTTTGTGCGCCATGCAATGGTTGTGTGGGAAACGCATGTTGCAGATTTCAGCAGCAACCCTAATGGTGGCTTTAAGCCAGAGCATAGAGGCCAATATCTCGCTTTTACTGATGAACATACATCTTTGCAAAATCCAAATTCTTCTGAATACAACTTCCCTACTGGCTTGGATTATTTAAAGCAGCTTGGCATTACTCATGTGCAACTCGAACCTATTTACGATTTTGCAACAGTTGACGAATCCACAATCGACAATGCGCGCAAAAATGGTGCTTCAGCAGAAGAATTAGATTCTCTATACAACTGGGGCTATGATCCTCACGCTTACAACGTTCCTGAAGGTGCTTATTCTAGCAATCCTTACGATGGCACTGCGCGAATTCGCGAATGCAAGGCAATGATTGCGGCATTACATGCTAATGGTCAACGCGTAATTATGGATGTTGTTTATAATCACATGTACAAGTCCGCAGAAAACGCTTTCGAATGCATGGCTCCTGGGTATTTCTGCAGGCGAGACTCTGACGGATCTTTTGCTAACGGCTCTGGCTGTGGAAATGAAATGGCTTCTGAACATCCTATGTTCCGCAGGTTTATTATTGAATCTTTGCTGCATTGGGCACGCTGCTATCACATTGATGGCTTCCGTTTCGATCTTATGGGATTGACTGATACTGAAACCTTAAATCAGGCACGAACTGCATTAGACAAGCTTCCTGGCGGTAAAGATATTGTTATGTATGGAGAACCGTGGGGTGCTTCGGATCCTGCTGTTGATGAGAAAGTTCCGATGGGAGATAAAGACGGCAGAGGCACTCTTAACGAGCGCATAGGCTGGTTTAGCGACGAGTCTCGCGATTCCCTCAAAGGCAATGTTATGAACCATCGCGACCGTGGATATGTTAATGGCAATGAGTTCTGGTGCTCAGATGCGGCTCGCCAAACTCTTAATGCATGGCGTGATACTCCTTCTGCAGGTAAAGAAGTTGGACAGATTGTTCAATATACTTCTGCTCACGACGATTTGACTTTGTGGGATAAGCTTTGTATCTCTATGCGCGAGAATGCTAGCGATTTTGAGTTTGACGCTCAAGATGTACAACAAGTTGCGGATATTTTGAACGCTAATATGTTTGCAGCTGGAATTGTTTTGTGCTCTGCAGGCACGCCGTTTATGCTAAGCGGAGAAGAGTTTGGACGCACTAAGCACGGTTGCGATAATTCTTATAATCGCGGTGTACTAATGAACCAGCTTGACTGGGCGCGCACTGAACGTTTCAATCCGCTTGTTCAATGGTATCGTGCACTTATAAAGCTTCGCGCTGAATATAGCTCATTGTATGACGGCAAACGCAAACAACTTGAAACGTCTAACCATACTGTTTTGGCTACGCGCATTGGCAATAATCTAATTGTTTGCGCAAATCCTATGTATCATGAAGATGCAACTATTCAACTACCTGCAATTCATAGTGCAAAATCTCAAGAGTGGCATTGCGTACTTAATTCAAGTGATTATTTTGCTAAGTGGACTGGAAAACAGCCTGACACCAAGGTAAATATTACAACTGAAAAAAGCGCTGCTACCCTACACTTGCCTATCAGAACTTTTGTTGTGCTTAGCAACAAGTAATTGCGTTTTAGTAAGTAAAAAAAATAATAAACTATCAGACGATTGCAACTAAACATGAGTAATCACAACACTTGTGTTTAGTTGCAATTACTTATAAAAACTAGCAAATATGTCGCAACGCTAATTTGCAAACGATGTCAGGTATTTATATAATTGACAGGCAGGGTGTATTTCAATCCAGAGATGTATTGATTTACGCACTATCGCCATAGTTGCACATTTGGCACGCTTACGACGATGTTAGGAATGTGCCAAATCATAAAGTAGAAGGAGCACCATGACAACAACAGCTACTGGCAAAGCTGATGCTGATAAGCCTATGGAAGAAAGCGCAGAACGTCTTGCACGTCCACTTATTAAGCTTGCTAAGGCGTGCGGCGTTGCCACTTTTTATATTGATCAGCAAGGAAGCTACACCGAAATTACAGATGAAGCATTAGTTGGAGTACTTGATGCATTAGGCATGCCTGCCGACACTCAAGACAATATTGCAATTTCATACGAGAAGGTTCAGCGCAAACGCTCTAGCGAATTATTGCCACCAACTGTCGTTTCGTTTAATGGCGCAAAAACTTGCGTACCAATTCACGCAGGAGATGCCAAAAAAGAGCAAATTCATATTTCTCTTACACTCGAAGATGGAACAGATTATGAAGGCTCGTTAGGCGATATTCAATCCGAAGACAATGGAGATTTGTTCATTGAGCTTCCGGATGATTTGCCAATGGGCTACCACACTTTGCATGCTAAAGTAATCAACACGAATGGCGAGACAGCTCAACACGCTGATGTTACATTGATTGCTGCACCTGCGCGTATTCCGTTGCCTGAAAGCGTTAAGCAAAAGCATCGTTGGGGATTCATGACGCAAATGTATTCTGCGCGTTCAAAAGATTCTTGGGGAATTGGCGATTACGGCGATTTGCGTCGCCTACTTAAGGATGCTGGAGAAATTGGTAAGGCTGATTTTATGCTGATTAATCCAATTCATGCGTGCGCTCCAGTAACACCTCTTGAGCCTTCACCGTACTTGCCTGAGTCTCGTAGGTTCTTGAATGTCACTTATATTCGTCCGCAAGATATTCCGGAATATGCTGAATTAAGCGGAGAGGATCTTGCCAAAGTGGAGCAATTGCATGAGTCTATTGCTCCTCAAAACAATAATCCAAATCCTATAGATATCAACGCTGCATGGGATGCCAAGCTTCCTGCGTTGCGTATTATTTTCAAGCAACCTCGTTCTACCGAACGCGAGCGCGAGTTTAGTGAGTTTAAGCATCGTTCTGGTGAAGATCTTGACGCTTTTGCAACTTGGTGTGTTGCGTTTGAAGTTTGGGGTGCTCCTTGGGGCGAGAATTTGTGGTTTGACACTACAGGCAAAGGCACTCCGCAAATTGAGCGACTTAAGCGCGAACACGCTGATTTGTTTGAGTTCCATCGTTGGCTTCAGTGGATTGCTGATGAGCAAGTTGCTGCAGCTCACGCTGAAGCTAAAGCTGCTGGTATGGCAATTGGTCTTATGCAAGACATGGCAGTTGGCGTACACGGCTACGGTGCTGACGTTTGGTGGAGTCCGGAACGATTTGCTAATGGCGTAAGCGTTGGTGCTCCTCCTGATTTCTACAACCAGCAAGGTCAGGATTGGGGTCAACCTCCATTCGATCCAAATTATTTGGATGAAACTGGCTATATTGCTTACCGAGACATGGTTCATAACGTGTTCTTGCACGCAGGAGCTGCTCGTATTGATCACGTTCTTGGATTGTTCCGCTTGTGGTGGATTCCACAAGGACAAGGTGCTAGAAACGGCGCATATGTGTACTACAACGTAGATGCAATGCTCGCAGTTCTTACTGTTGAAGCAACTCGCGCAGGCGGCGTTGTTATTGGCGAAGATTTGGGCACTGTTCCGAAGTATGTTTCTAAGGTTCTTGCATCTCATGGCGTGCTTGGCACTGTTGTTGAATGGTTCACTCACGACGACGAAGCTGAAGCTGCTACTAAGAAGGCTGGAAAGAAGCAAATTATTTTCGCTAATCCGTCTACATATCGAGAGTATGCTCTTGCTTCCGTTACTACGCACGATATGCCACCTACAGCTGGTTATCTTGCCTTTGAGCATGTCAAGCTTCGCGAGCAGCTTCATCTGCTTACAGACTCCGTAGAAACGTTCCAGGAGGCTGCTCAAGCTGAACGCGATGCAATGATGAAGATGCTTCTTGAGAACGGCTGGATTAGCAAAGATGCTGCTGAGGATGTTGAAGGCCATGTACAAGAGATTGTGGAAGCTATGCATGCGATTATGCTCACTTCCCCATCTTTGCTTTTGCAAGTTGCTTTGGTTGACGCTGTCGGCGAGAAGCGTTCACAGAATCAGCCTGGAACTAGTACAGAGTATCCAAACTGGCGTATTCCACTTGCTGATGCTGATGGTCGTGTAGTTCACACCGATGAAGTATTTAAGTCACCACGAGTGCTATCTATGACGGCAGTTATGCGCGGCGAAAATACACGGAAGCATGTATAATCTAATAGTTGGTTTACTGATGAACTGACTCTATTCCCCCCTCGTAAGGAATATGATTTGCATAGTAGCAAATTAAAATATTTCTTACATGATGTCCTATGTGAGGCGAGCATCTATAATAGTGCTCGCCTCATTAATTTTTTGCCGATTACCCCAATTTTTTAATTATTCATATAACTGTCAACTACTCTTGCTTAATATACTTTGCAAATACCCGCTCTAAAATCGGAGTATGCAGCATAATAAGCGATCCCCAACCAATGAATACCAACAAAGGCAAACCCTGCGGCAAATATACGATTGATGCAAATATTAACACAATAAACACTATATCTAGCAGTGTCATTATAAGAGTTTCTTTCCAATACGAAATACCAAAAATAAGAGAATTAACCACTGTTTTATCAATTGAATTTTTAAAACGCGCTTGTAGTGCAAACACCCATTCGGCAACAATAACCCACAATATGCTCAGAATAAATTTAATAATTAAAAGTGGAGTAGACCACACGCAAAGCCATAGCCAAATAATAGCAAGCAAAACTGGCCCCATTACAGCCCAAATAATAGTAGATTCCAAAAAATTGCTAGCAAACGCGCGAAAATAAGCTGCAGTAATATGTCCTTCACCTTGCTCTGTACGTCTTGCAGCATCATGACCGGCACAAAGAGAAGCACCGATAGTAATTAAAGGAATGCTTGTTAAAATCATCAATATTGTAAGCCACACGGCATCAGCAAATGTTTCCATGCTTTGCGCAAACTTTGAATCTGGGCTTCCAAACGAGAAAATCATTCTATACTATCTCCTGGTTTTATGACGCAATTCCTATGCTCTACTATCTATAGATACCTTTAACAACGAACTCTACCACCTAATTACAAACTAGCGTAACTATTAAAAAAATAATGACGGTGTGCACAAACGTAATAGTATGTGCACACCGCCGCTTTTACTGCCACTTGAATTTTGGAGGAGAATTAATTTATCCCTTTACTGCACCAGACATAACACCTTTGATAATGTACTTCTGGCAGATGAGATAGAAGATTATGATTGGAACAATTGCCATAACCAAGCAACCCATCATGGCACCCATCTCAACAGATCCATAACCACCCTTCAAATACTGAACAGCTATAGAAATCGTCTTATACTTGTTGAGATCGAGCGTCAAGAATGGAAGCAGGAAGTCATTCCAAATCCACATTGCCTGCAAGATTGAAACCGAAATAATAGCAGGTCGCATAATCGGCACAATAATCTGGAAGAATATACGTGGTACAGAAGCACCATCAATCATTGCAGACTCTTCGAGTTCTTGCGGAATACCCTTAATCACACCAGTGAAAATAAACACTGCAAGTCCTGCACCAAAGCCTAAGTAAATAATCCACAATCCCCATGGAGTATTCAACTTTAAAGTGTTCGTAATGTAAGCAAGGGTGTACATAACCATCTGGAACGGCACAATCATGTTAAACAGGAACAAAACGTATAGAAGTTTTGCTGCCCAATTGTTCACACGAACAATCCACCATGCACACATTGACGTGCACAGAAGAATGAGGATTACAGAACCAACAGTTACAACAATAGTCCAGAGGAAACTCATTGGAAAATCAGTACGATTTGAACCTAATACGTAGTTAGACATTCCAACAAACGATTTTGAACTAAAAGTAAAAGGATTGCTTGCAATATCAACCTTAGACTTGAAAGAATTCAGTACCACTAAAGCTATAGGGAAAATCCATAACAAGCTTATAAGAGTGAACAGCACAGTCCATAACGCAGGATGCTTTGTTTTCTCGTTCATGCCGCTACCTCCTTTGACCTAGTGAGCATATTCTGAACCATAGCAATAACAGCCACGACAATGAAGAACATGACTGCCTGAGCCTGACCAACGCCTTCACATCTTGGAGTAGTGAAAGTTCTATAAATATTAAGAGCTAACATCTCTGTTTTCCTTGACGGACCACCGTTAGTTAATGCGAAGTTCTGATCGAAAAGCTTGAAGCCGTTGGTAATTGTTAAGAATGTGCAAACAGTAATAGAAGGCATCATCAATGGAATAGTAATCTTGAATAAAGTCTGCCTTGGGCTTGCACCATCGACAGCAGCTGCTTCCATAACATCTCCAGGAAGAGCCTGCATTCCTGCGATATAAATAATCATCATATAGCCAATTTGCTGCCAGCAAACAACAATCACAAGGCCCCAGAAACCGAATACTTCAGAGAACGTAATCGTACGATTGAAGTAGCCGAGTATACCATTTAACAAGAGCTGCCAAATATAGCTTAAAACGATACCGCCAATAAGATTTGGCATAAAGAACACGGCTCTGAATATCGTCGTGCCCTTGAACTTCTTAGTAAGCATGTACGCAATTGCAAAAGCAATAACATTAATAATTATTGTTGTAATAACTGCAAAAAGCGTTGTGAACAAAAACGAATAAACAAGATGCGGATCTTTTAAAGCTCTATAGTAGTTACGAAAACCCACAAACTTACCATCAGTCACAGTAGTGAATTTTCTAAAGCTCAAGTACACACCCATAATAAATGGCACTAAGAAGCCAACAACAAACGCAGCAAACGTTGGCAGCGCAAATAACCACCACCATTTACGTATTGCTTTTCCGCTCATACTAATCATGACTCGTCACTTTCTCCTCCTTGAGAGCGACATCCACGTAGACATCGCTGTCCCGAACCAATAACTTCATTCTACTACATGAATTAGCTATGTCAAACGTTGTCATTTTCGATATGTCACTTCAAACAAATATCAGAATTTAATTTTAAAAAATTGCTTATTATCGTTGGCATTCCAGCAAAATTTGCTAGAATAGAAATGTCTGCAAACGTTTGTTTGTTTCGAACTATAAAAGTTCGCACTAAACAATTAAACACAAGGCTGTGCTACACGTTTGTTATACGCGAATAAAGGAGTTCACATGTCGGCAAATATTCAAGATGTAGCGAATAAAGCTCATGTGTCAGTTTCTACTGTGTCACGCTCATTTACACGACCAAACTTAGTATCTGCATCCACTCGCAATAAAGTATTGGCCATTGCCGAACAATTGAATTTTTCTATTTCGAAATCTGCAGCAGCACTAAAATCTGGTAAAACCTTGCGCATCGCTTTATTGATTAGCGATCAAATTCGCCTATGGTTTTCTGCATCTATTATTCAAGGATTGAATCAAGTATTCCACACAGCTGGATACGATTTGTCAATTTTTCAGATTTCCAGCAGCAAAGAGCGTAGCGAATTTTTCACAATGCTCCCAACTAGACGTAATGCTGACGCTGTTGTTGTGTGTTCCTTTGACGTAAATACCAACGAAATCGCACAACTTAAATCAACAGGCGTGCCAATTGTTGGCATAAACTGCTTATATCCACAAAAATGCGATTTTGACGCGACTATCAATATTGACGATGACCAAGGTGCAAGACTTATGGCACGCCACTTAATCGGTTTAGGGCATCACAATATTGCATATGTGCGCACAACTCGTGACGTTTCACTACATTTCAGCGTATTGCAGCGTTACCATTCTTTTATTGATGAATGCCAAAATAGCGGAATCACACCTACAGAAATTGTGGCACCTGCTAATTCTGATCGCATAAGTGCCATAGTTTCTATGCTTCTTGGAAGTTCAATTATGCCAACAGCAATTGCATGCCAAGAAGATGGGATTGCAATACCACTTATGTTTCAGCTTGCCCGCAGCGGGTATTCTACTCCAAAAGATGTGTCAATTATTGGTTTTGACGATAGTTTTTATGCGCATGAAACTGGCTTAACTACTATTAGACAGGATCCAGTTGATATTGCTTCTACTGCGGCAAATATCACGCTTGCGCTTATAAACGCAGAGAAAGTTGAAGATCAGTATCGCATTGTTCCAGCGCAACTTATTGTGCGTTCAAGCACAGCTGCATTATTAAAAGAATAGACCTTTTGTAGTTTTCTAGAAAATATCGAAATAACAAAATATCGAAATAACAAAATCCGCTAGGACTTAGCACTATGATGTGCCAGTATCCTAGCGGATTTGCTTACGTCACCTTTGCTTGCTTACGTCAGCAGGTGCAACGTCTATTTATTTATTAATGGATCAGTCGTCATCTTCATGAGCCTGAGAATATTCCTTAGCCCAACCATCCACGAATGCTGTCTTAACCTTATCCCACTTGCCGGTGCCCTGAGCGTACTCAAGCAAAGCAGAGCCGAGGTCGTTCTTCCAGTTATCAGATGGCATTACGGTGAAGTTCCAGCTTACTGGAGTCTTACCAGACTTAGCATCTTCAACAGCTGCCTGAGTCAATGGGTTGTCGGACTTGATATCTGCGAAGCTCTTGAATGGAGTGGTGAAGCCCATCTTCTTGGACAAAGCATCCTTACCAGCATCGGAAGTAAGCAGCCACTTCAAGAAGTCCTTAGTTGCCTTCTTGTTAGCGTCAGACGTCTTCTCATTGATGCACCAATAGTTCTCAGAACCAGTTGCCAAACCTTGCTTCTCTTCGCCCTTAGCGCCAATATAAATTGGAAGCATACCAAGGTCTTCAGCCTTCATACCAGCCTTGGAGAGGTCACCCCAAGCCCAAGTACCATTCTGGTAGAACACAGCTTTACCCTGGGAGAACTCAGCATTAGCATCTTCACCAGTCTTGGAACCAATCTTTGTTGCTGGTGTAGTGGAATCAGTAATGTAAAGATCGAAAATCTTCTTATAACCGTCAAGGAAGCTACCCTTTACCTTTGCAGGCTGCTTGGTAACATGATCTTCCTTGAACTCATAGTACAAAGGAAGATTTGCAAGGTGGGTCTTAAAACGCCAATCAGAGCTGGAATCAAAACCAGCAGAAGTGAACGCGCCTTCAACACCAAGATCTGACTTGTGCTTTTGAATATCATCTGCAACAGCCTTCAACTTATCGAAGGAGTTGATTTCTTCAGCAGACTTTACCTTAGCATCCTTAAGCTCGGTGTACTTCTTGAGCAAAGCCTTATTGTAAATCAAGCCGTAGGTTTCCATTGCATATGGGATACCAACAACCTTATCTCCATCCTTCAAAGCAATATCCTTGTTCTGAAGTTGGCTATAAAGCTCAGTATCCTTCAAATCAGCAGTGTAATCCTTCCAGCTTGCGTAACCAACTGGACCGTTGATCTGGAAGAGTGTAGGAGCTTCATCACCCTTACTGATTTCGCTCTTCAAAGACTGCTCATAAGTTCCGGAAGCAGCAGTTTGAACCTTAACCTCAACACCTGTTTTCTTGGTGTATGCCTTAGCTACTTCCTTCCACTGATCTGCAGCTTCTGGCTTAAAGTTCAAGAAGTAAACCTTACCTTTAGCAGAGCTGTCACTTGAGGAGGATCCGCAAGCTGCAAGCGCGCCAAAAGCCATTGCCGAGCAAGCTACCAGTGCAATTGTTGATTTAATTGTACGATTCATCATCGAACCTTTCTCCTATGCCGACAATCCCGTCATTGGACTGCCACACCTCTAGGTGTCCTTATCGACAATATTTATTATGCCTCAACTGCTGCAATATTGCAAACGATAGCATAACTAAATTAACGCGTGTCGCCACAAAAACGGCACATAATAATATCTTTAATAAAATTAGCACGTATTTTTGGAAATAATTAAAGGGATTACGCAACAATTTGGCAAACGATTGCGCAATCCCTTAAGGATCATAGTTTAAAACAAATTATTCAATTAAGTTAACTCTGCCCATGAGCAATCTTATATTCCTTAGCCCAGCCGTCAACAAATGCGGATTTAAGAGTAGACCATGCCTTATTAGCGCCAATAGAAGCCATACCGTCTTTTGTTGCTTGAGCGTATGTAAGCAGATCAGAGCCAACATCGTCTTTCCAACCGTTAGATGGCATAGTAACAAACACCCATTTAACAGGCACTTTGCCTTCTTTAGCAGTGTAATCAGAAGCAGCCTGAACAAGAGGATTTTCTGCTTTAGGGAAACCTTTGAAAGGAGTAGTAAAGCCCATTTTATTAGCTAAAGCATCCTTACCATAATTTGTAGTAAGTAACCAACTAAGGAAGGCATTAGTTGCCTGCTGATTCTTTTTTGAAGCCTTGCTATTAATGCACCAATAGTTTTCAGAACCGGTTGCCATGCCTTGTTTCTCTTCACCAGGAGCACCAATGTAAATTGGTAGCATGCCAACATCGTCAGGCTTTATGCCAGCTTTTGAAAGATCACCCCAAGCCCAAGTACCATTCTGGTAGAACACAGCTTTACCAAGAGCAAACTCATAAACAGCATCCTCGCCAGTTTTAGTGCTTAACTGACTTACAGGAGTTGTGGAATCAGAAATATAAAGGTCAAAAATCTTCCTGTAATTATCAAGGTAGTCGCCTTTTATTGACTGCGGCTGGCCATTAATATTATATTTAGCAAACTCATAATACAAAGGCATATTTGAAAGATGCGTCTTAAAACGCCAATCAGAGCTTAAATCAAATCCCGCAGACGCAAAAGCACCGTCAATTCCAAGCTCATCCTTGTGTTTTTGCAAATCGTCTGCAACAGCCTTCAACTTATCAAAATTAGTTATTTGATCTTCAAAAGATGTGCCGTCTTCTTCCGGCTTCAACTTTGCGTCTTTAAGATCCGCATACCTAGCGAGTAAAGCTTTGTTGTAAATCAAACCGTAATTTTCAGTAACGTATGGAACACCAACAACCTTATTGCCATCTTTAAGAGCAAGATTTGAATTAGTAAGCTGCGTATAAAGAGGAGAATTAGTTAGATCCGCAGTGTAATCCTTCCAGTTAGCGTAGCCAACAGGACCGTTAATTTGAAATAACGTAGGCATTTCATCTGGATTATTTTTATATTTCTCGACTGCGGTTTTTAGTCCCTTTTCGTACTGACCGCCAGTTGGTGTATTTATGCTTACTGTAACACCAGTCTGTTTCGTGTACTTTTCAGCAACTTCTTGCCATGCAGCAGTAGCTTCAGGCTTAAAGTTGAAGAAAATAACTTTCCCATTAGCAGACCTATCGGTATTTGCTCCAAAAGACTTAGAAAAACCGAAAGCAGTAAACGCGCAAGCCGCCAAAACAGCGCAAACCACTAGCGCAATAATCGACTTAACTGAACGACTCATCATCGAACCTTTCCACATACTGCTAATCTCTTCCAAACTAACTAATTACTGCTATTGAATACTGAATAAATCACAGTAGTGAGCTAATATTACAGCAAACGCAAGACTCAAATAGATAAATTCTTTGCAAAAAAATTTGCGCAAATCGCACTAAAATATATGAAAATATCTGAAATTCTAAACCGTATTTCAGCAATTCCAATGCACAATCACATTGTCGCCTTTGTACTCGCCAAGCACAGAATAATGCGCAGTATCCATACGAAGAAGTCGCGCAAAATCTGGGTTTACTCCAAGCCAGCGCGCAGTAAGAATACGCAACACATGAGCATGCGCAACAATAAGCACGTCCTTACCTAATTTCAATTTAGGCATTGCCATATCAATAATCTTTTGAGTACGATCCGAAACCTCTTGCAAGCTTTCTCCAGAAGTTCTGTGCACATCCACTGCTTCTCCACTAGGAAGCACTTCTTTAGCATCACTAACCATGTGGGAAGGAAGAACTTTAGGACCATGCTTCCACACATCCCAAGCCTCAACTCCACTTAGTTCAGAAATATCAGCGCGCGTGCGCCCTTCTGCAGCACCATAATCCCACTCCAGCGCACTATCGCAAATAGTATACGAATCAAAACCAGCAAACTGAGCTGTTTGCTGCGCGCGACGAAGCGGACTTACAAGCACACAATCCTTATCAAAACCTTTTGTGAACGCACGCTGCAATCTAGCGCCAGCCTCTTTTGCCTGCTCGACACCGACTTCAGTAAGCGGCAAATCCGTGCGACCAGTATGCTGGCCAGACACACTCCAAGCTGTTTGACCGTGACGCAGTAACACCAGGCAACCCTGCTTTGAGCATTCTTTCTGAGAGGATTCTCTAGTGCCGTTATTTTGCATAGTCTTCACATTCCTCACCAGCGCCATGTACACACATCGCACTGGACGCCTAGCAGCACGATTGTTTTACGTAAGCATTTCTTAACATGCAGCTACTTTGCCGCAAATCAAGATCACTGTTCCATGGTACCGCCAAAATTGGTATTTCGTTACCACTAACATAGAAAATATGACGCAATTATCATCGGCTAATACTAAAACTCAACGAAGCCATCGTGCGGCTCAAGCTACCGTACAACGACTTAATGCAGCAAATCGTAAGATTGAGGCCCTTCGCGAGCGCCGATTGAGAAATCAAAATACTTTAGGAGATTCATTACTAAAATCTGCACTTCCTTCTTTTGCAACGTTTATTGCAGGGCAGATTGCGCACTTAATATGGAAAAAACATGTTGATACTAGAAAAATCAATTTAAACTCTAATAGTCGTTCTAACAATCTTTCTAAAGAAAAAGTTGCGCAAAAGCAGCGTATTAAGCAAGAAGAGCCGCTGCTACTGTCTCTTGGATTTGCAGTATTTTCTGCGATTCTTACTACGATTGTTGGTCGCTTAGCAAGCCACGGAACCTTGTTTTATATTGCGCGAAGGCAAAGAAAAAGACAATTGCGCTCACAAAAACGATTTTAATTTATTAAATTTTATAAACTAAATGGCCTTATTTTGAAACGAGAATGCTGAAAGGAATAAGAAATAACGTGCCAAATTTACGCCACAACGAAACTATCGATACTTTACTGAATCGCCGCTCCATTCGCGCTTTTTGCAACGAAGCAATTGACAACGATACAGTTGTCACTCTTGAAGCTGTAGCTCAGCGCGCTGCTTGTAGCCAGTTTTTGAACGACTGGTCAGCGATTAAAATTACGGATAGCTCAATTAAGCAAAAGCTTTCCGAAATTGGCAACCAAACATATATTGCTACAGCTCCACTACTGTACGTTTTTATTATTGATCAACATAGAAACGCTGCAATTGCGCACAAAAATGGCGTAGATACCAGTAGCGACGAGTTTATGCTTAAAACTCGCTACCGCTTTACACAGGCTCAAAATGACGTTATTTTGGCGCTTCATGCCATGGAAACTGCCGCGGAATCTTTGGGGCTTGGTTGCGTAATTCTCGGTTCAATTTTGAACAGTAGAACTCAGCTTATTGATATTTTGAATTTGCCTAAATACACGTACCCCGCGCTCGGCCTGGCAATTGGTAAGCCTGCGCAAAGCCCAGAATTAAAGCCGCGAATGAGCGCTGACATGCAGATTTTTGAGAATACCTACCCTGCTGACGACGCTGAATTATTAGAAAATCTTGCTGATTTCGACAATCGCGTGCATCAATATTACGATTTGCGAAATGCTAGCAGACCAGTTGATGCTTTCAGCGCACAAATTCTTGCTATAGCAGCAGACGATATTGCCAAAAAACACGAAGCAGAAGATGTTGAGCAGGTTGCAAGGCAAGGTTTTAACGTTGCGTAAGATTTAGCACCGTTTTAATTTAGTGCCGTTTTAACTTAACGCCGTCTTGGCTTGTACCCGCGCTTTCTAGATTTCGGCTTTGCGCTTGCGGATGGCGAGCGCATATCGGAATACATGCGATCTACCGGATTCTTATGCGTCAAATGCCAGCAACCACAATATTCACAAGCATAAACCCATAACTGTGTTCCACGCTCTCGCAAACTTTGCTCCGCCGCCATAAGAGCCTGCCCTTTATTCTTGTACATGATTTTTTGGGTAGATTCGCAACGCCTCGGAGTAAAGAAATACATAGCTTTTATGGTAGCAAACCGCTTAACAGAGCTTATACAAAACGCACGCAATGGCGTAAATCATGCATTATTCCTGAACTTAAGCCACAAAACACGTTCACAAAAGTTCAAAATAAATTCAATTTATTATAATTTAGTTCAATTTTTCTACTATATTTCTACTATTTTTTACTATTTCTCGTCATTTTTTGAAAAATTACTATACAAAATAATTTTTGCGACTAATATTGAGCAAATAGTTCAATTTAATACTTATATTTTGAACTTTGCTATAAACTTGTTCAATTTATAAATGCCAATTTTACAAGAAAGACAGATTATGGCACAGAATTTTGCTGATGAGCTTAAGAAAGCTATGAAGCGCAAAGGGTACAAGCAGATTGACGTAATCGAGCTTGCAGCAAAAAACGGTCATAAGCTTGGCAAAAGCCAGTTAAGCCAGTATTTAAGCGGCAAAACTGAGCCTCGCAAAGACGTGCGTAACATGCTAGCTGAAATTCTTGGAATCAGCAGCGACGGAATCAAAGGCGGTCATTCTTGCGCAAAAGTCGAGCAAAACTGCCAGTCTGCAGAAGAACCACAATTAAATCAGCCACAGCTTACAGAAGCTGAACTTTCCAAAACTCTAAAGCATCGCACATTCAACAAATCCACAAAACTTGAACACGTGCTTTACGACGTTCGCGGTCCTGTTGTTGAAGAAGCAAACCGCATGGAAGCAAACGGAACGCATATTCTAAAGCTAAACATTGGAAATCCTGCGCCTTTTGGCTTCCGCGCTCCAGACGAAGTAATTTACGACATGCAGCAGCAGCTTATTGACTGCGAAGGCTACTCAGATAGTCGCGGACTTTTCTCTGCGCGCAAGGCGATTATGCAATACGATCAGCTTAAGGGCATTCCAGGCGTGCAAATGGAAGATATTTACACCGGAAACGGTGTTTCCGAGCTGATTAACCTTTCTATGCAAGCGTTGCTTGATTGCGGCGACGAGATTCTTATACCAAGCCCAGACTATCCTCTGTGGACCGCGTGCGCGAGCTTGGCTGGCGGCACTCCTGTGCACTACATATGTGACGAAAAGTCGCATTGGTACCCAGATATTGCCGACATTCGCTCTAAAATCACGCCGCGCACTAAAGCAATCGTGATTATTAACCCGAATAATCCTACGGGAGTGCTGTATAGTCGCGAAGTTTTGGAAGAGATTGTTAAGATTGCGCGCGAGTTTAATTTGATTATTTTTGCGGACGAGATCTACGACCGTCTTGTTATGGACGGCAAGAAGCATATTTCGATTGCTTCTCTTGCTCCAGACGTGTTCTGCGTAACTTTCAGCGGACTTTCTAAATCGCATATGATTGCCGGCTTCCGCATTGGTTGGATGAGCCTTTCGGGAGATAAATCCAAAGCTCGCGACTACATTATGGGACTTAACATGCTGTCTAATATGCGATTGTGCTCGAACGTTCCTGCGCAATCGATTATTCAGACTGCTTTGGGCGGATACCAAAGCGTTGAAAAGTACTTGGAGCCAGGCGGACGCGTGTATGAGCAGCGCGAATACTGCTATAACGCGCTTCAGGAGATGGATGGCGTAAGCGTCGAGCGACCGGATGCCGCTTTCTACATGTTTGTAAAACTCGATCCAGACCGCTATAACATTCACGACGACGAACAGTTTGCGCTTGATTTGCTGCGCGATCAGAAGTTGCTGATTGTGCACGGCAAAGGCTTTAATTGGCAGACTCCAGGCTACTTCCGCGTAGTCTACTTGCCGCGCTTGCAAACGCTTCGCGACGCAATGAGCAAACTTTCCAACTTCCTCTCCTACTATCGCCAGTAACAGCAACCCCCACCTATAAACTGCGACAAAACACTCATTTCACTCGCAGTCCAGAAAAAGGTGTATATCAAGAGGCATATATTATTCAGAATATGAAAGACATTCATAACATGAAGAAAGAAAAAAAGAGAAGGAAATGAACGCTGCGGCACGAATTCGCACAACTCTTATTATTGCCGTTTTATCGCTTAATGCCTTTCTTATAACAAGCTGTAGATTTGGCGTAAGCCTATATCTT
The DNA here is from genome assembly GCF_049244135.1 of Gardnerella sp. DNF01205. Lineage (NCBI taxonomy): Bacteria > Bacillati > Actinomycetota > Actinomycetes > Bifidobacteriales > Bifidobacteriaceae > Gardnerella > Gardnerella sp. DNF01205. The sequence continues at coordinate 16,290 of NZ_CP058378.1, forward strand.
TTAATACATGTCGACTTATCTCACGCAGCGCTTAACGCGGTATCAGTAGCGCTTATGACCTGCATAGCAGCACCGCTTGGCGGCATTATCGCAGATAAATATCCACCAACTAGATTGTTTATAACTCTAACGTTCTGCTTTGCCTTGCTGTGTACTGGATACGGTTTCGCTTTAGTAGCACAGCATAATCTTATTGCTATTACGGTTACACTACTCGGCATAATATTCGGGTTCTTTACTGCATTTTCTTCGCCTAATCAAAAAGTATTAATGGCATATAGCGCGCCAGCTGGCGAAAAAACCAAATTTTTAGCAAGCATGCGCATGTGGATTAATCTCAGCAGGCTTGCTGCACCTGCTATCACTGGCATATTTGTTGATATATGCAATCCGCTCATTTTCTTTACGAGCATTGCTATTGTGATGATACTAGCGGCGCTACCTCTACTGTTAGTTAATCTAAACCAGCAAGCACAAAATAGCGCAAACAATACGAAGACAGGAAGCAGTAAAACTGCTGGTTTTGCAGCTTCTCTACACTATATGAAATCTACACCATGGTTAATAGTCTTAGGAGTAGTATCAGCATTACAATCTGGATCATGGCTTGCTGCATTCAGACTAATGGGAGCACACCATTGTCTCACACTTTTTCATTCGGCATCCACGTGGGGATCAATAGTCAGCATATTTAACATTGGCATGATTGTAGGTTCGCTATTATGCAAATATATTGTGCTGCATTATGAGATTTTATACTCTATTTTACTACCTGGATTCCTTTCTATTCCTTTACTTATTTTCGCACTTAATAACTGGATTGCTCTTTTTCTTTGCTCTGCTTTCATTGCGGGTATTATTTTTGACGCAACTATTGTCTATGGGCAAACAGCTCTTCTCGACGGCATACCAACACACATTCTCGGCGCAACTACTACTTTTACTTCTATTATGGAGCAATGCGGCATTATCGTAGGGTATGCAAGCGTACTAGCATGGGGAAATCTAAATTCATCATTATTCATAATGATTGCTTCTGGCGTAATACTTGTTTCAACAGGTATAGCCTTATGGATTATTCAAACTCGTAAACAAACATACCCATCAATGCTTACCAAAGATTATTGGACACCATCAACATGGGTAAAAAGAAGCATATAACAAGCTATTTAGTGAGAAAGCACAATAAAGCTATACAAATGCAATTACATCACAGGACAATTAGCTTGCACATCCTGTTGGAATCCTGACGGATCTCCCAGTTTTGCTTTACGCATATGCTCTTTGAAAAAGTTTCGCGTTGCATCATCACAACGGTCTGGACCCATAAACGGCATGCTAGGCACTTTTTCAAGCTCATGCAAAGCTTTACTTGCCGCTTGTTCATCACTAGCATACGTGTCTAACCATTGCCGTTCCCAAGCACACTGATAATAATTAGATGCTTGCGTATCACCATATCCACTCTGGAACTGGCCGTCTTTTTCTTCTCCAACCAAGTTTGCAGGAGCTTTATATTTTTCAGGCCAACTAAGCTTTGCCACAGATTCCTGATATTCCTTCTCTATATGAGCAAAATCAACAATCTCTCTAGGCGAACTATTTTGCGAGCGCGCACCACCCACACCACTCGCATTATTGTTGCCTATTCCTCCACACGCATTAAACATAAGAAGCGCACTAAGCACACCAACAATAAGAGTTGCTTTACCAATAGTATGATTATTCATTATTCCTTCTTTCTTATTTTTTGAAAATTAACGCAATGCTAATGCTGGTTGTAAACGCGATGCTTTTATTGCCGGCACCACACTTCCAGCAAGCGCTGTAATAAAAGCCGCAATAACAGCTCCAATAGCGGCTTCATATGGGTAAACTGGCGGACTAACTGGGCTTGCTACATCCCAAAAACTTGATGCTGTAGACACAAGGCCAAAAGAAACAGCGACAGCAGCAATCGAAACTATCAGCGCTAAAATAATCGCACTGCCTAATACGAGTGAAGCAATCGACCATCTAGTAGCACCCAAAGCTCTGCGTATAAGCAGTTCATGCGTGCGCTGCTCCAACGATGCTAAACCAATATTGATTAAACCTAACGCGGAAACAAAAAGCAATAATACTGCTACGATAGCAAAACTTAATTGCAGTACTGTTATAACATTCTCGTAATCATCACTATTATCATGTCTTCTAATTTCGTTTACTTGTCCACCACAACAGTCGTAAAGAGCGTCTGAAACATAAGATTTAATTGATTTTTGAGAACGATTTTCTTTATTCAACCAGTAGATTGAGCCTTGAGCTTCTTTTCCAGAATATTCCCAAAGAGTTGGAGCGTAACGTAATAATCCTAGAATATTCACGTATACTTTTGCTGAGTCTACGCCATCGTTCACAACTCCAACAATCCTTATAGGACTCATTTGTGTTGTTTTACGAGAAGTAATAAATGCTACTTCACCAATCTTGTATCTTTTGCTAGCAGATTGGTTTACTACCATTTCTAATGCGTTGCTTTTAGCGCTATTACTAAACCATCTTCCACTTACAATAGGTAAGTTATAAACTTTGTTGTATCCTGCCGTAGTGTAAACAGCGTCAACATATTGAAGATTGCCAGTCTTATATTCTTTGCTTATTTTTACACTCTTCGAGGCTGGCATAGAAGCGCTAAACAGTAGTCCAGTGTTTGGTTGTAGCATAACGTTAGCGTTACGGTTTACGGATTCAATGCGATTTAAGAATTTGTTAAATACTGAATATTCGTCAAAATTTTGTGCTGAAAAAGTAATCTCATATGTTGGTCTACGACCGTTTAGCTGTTCATTAGTTGCAATAAGATAGTCCTTACCAACCGTGCCAATAAGCACTGACGCAATAACGGCAATGATGCCTATAAACATTGAAAAACCTGTGAGGAAGGATCTCATAGGAGAAAGGCGCAAATCTTTAAGCAGCATAATCATAAAGAACACCGCCTTCCATAGTAAAAATGTGAGAGCAAGAACGAGCCACTTTCATATCATGAGTGACTAATAGTAATGTTGTTCCAGATTCTTTAACACGATCATGCAACACTTGAAGCACTTTTTCTCCCGTACTACTATCGAGTGCACCAGTTGGCTCGTCACAAATAAGTAATTCGGGATTAGTGACGAGAGCACGCGCTATCGCAACTCTCTGCTGTTCACCGCCTGATAAACTTCCAGGGTATTCGTTGAGTTTATCTTGCAATCCAACAGCACATAATGCTTCTTCTATCGTTTTTCTTCTTGTCTGCTTGCTTTGTTGTAGCCCTGCGTATAAAAGCGGCAACTCAACATTTTCTCTAATGCTTAAATGCTTAATGAGAGAATAGTTTTGGAAAACAAAACCAATATTTCTAGCGCGCATATGCGATACTGTAGTATCACTACACTTTTGGATTGACTTGCCAGAATAATAGTATTTTCCAGTAAAATTTTTATTCAAAAATCCAATAATAGAAATAAGACTCGTTTTGCCAGATCCAGACCTGCCAACTACCGCGTATGTTTCACCTTGATTAAGTAGCATAGACGCAGAGTTGACAGTGGTAAGCCATTCGCCATTGCCTAGTTTTACACGCGCTGACACGTCTTGTAGTTCAACCAGTGGAACAGGATTGTTTCCCATAATCATTGCACTCCTGGAATGAGATCAGGAGAAACACCTGCTACAACATCACCCTCATGCAAACCAGACGTAATCTCAATATTAGCGCCGTCACTTATTCCAAGACCAACTTCTTTACGCTCCCAATTATCGCCTTTTTTGTATGAGACTAAACCTTTTTGAACTCTTCCAGCAACCGCACTAACGGGCAGCGTTAGAACCGATTGTTTATGCTTGCCATTAAAAACAAGCGTCGCATTTTGGCCTGATTCTACTTCTGTGCTTTTATCTATTAAACACGTTAAAACTTTTGACGATACACTAGGTGTACTTTGCGCGCTCGACTCATCTGTTTGAGTCGAATCAGCATTATCATTCTTGCTACTACCCGAGGCTGCAATATCGGTAGAAGTTCCACCGCTTTGTACTATTTGCAAACAATTGGTTGGTCCAACACCGTCTTCAATTTGGAAACGACCTTTAACATCTGTAATATCCGCAGAACGAAGTAAAGCTTTTGCATTAAGGCTTATTGAAAAACCTTCATATTTAAGAGTGAATAGTGAGAAAGATTTAGGCACGTCCGCAGATGATTCAGCTACTGACACAACTTTAGCGTCTACGGGAGCAATAATTTTGTTACCAGCATTGTAGCCTAGAACACTCCCAGCTTTTACAGTACTGCCTGCTTTTACCGATGGAGAAAAATTCCCTCTACTTACAGCAGTGATAACAAAGGTAGACGATTGTTCTATCGCTGCTTTACCCGACACAACTTGTGTTAAAGGCTGTTTTTTGACTGAAACAAGCGGAACTGAATCATGTGATGCCTGCTGTTGACTATCATCAACTGCTCTACCAGAGCATGCAGTAAGCAAACACACTGGCAGAGCAGCAAGCAAGAGTACTTTCATAAATTTACTCATAATACAAATCTCCTTACTCACCAAACTCGTAGACACATAGTATGCGTCGAAACAAGCCTCTCAAACTGATCCAAAATAAATAAAGTGCTTGATAATGTTACAATTGACGCTTTTATAATTGTCACTTTATTGAAGATTTAAGCTTTTGCTTAATAGCCTATAATCGCCGTAAAGAGTTTGCATCAGACTAAATGATGATTTTATTTATGATTCTTGGAGCTTGCGTAATACCAGAGAATGATTTGTTTTGCATAGAGTTTATACACTACTGAGCGACTTCCGTGCGCATAGCCCCCAACCACATTGTGATTAAATCACTAAGCTTTAAGCGAACTTATTCGCTGCGGAGTAACCCCCATAAGCTCCAGTAACTACCTTTATACAATCTGCTTTGTAAAGGTTTTCCTAGACAAGATATTCATCATACAAATTCAAGTACTATTATTACTTAAATAATGCTTTTCTAAAGGAGCAATATGATAGCAAAGCATATTACTGTTGGCATTGTTGATGATGATTGTTTTTGTCTACACGGCCTAAAAACATATATTGAACAGGTTGTTCCGTCCTGCAATATTTGCTGGTTGTCCACGTGCGTCGATCAAGCAATTCAGTTTTGTCAAAATCAATGCCCAGACGTGCTGCTAATTGACATGTATATGTCTGGGGTTTCGGGAATTAAAATATTATACGAATTGCGAAGAAGATACTCACTCCCAATAATAATTGCTATAACTTCATTCCCTATCAACGATTATGCTTTAAAAGCATCAACAGCAGGCGCGCAAGGCATTGTTGGAAAGAACCACCCAGAAACCATTTGCGCCATGCTTAGCAGTATTGCCCATGGCACGTTCAAGCCACAAATAATAGGAGATCTTCATTTTGACGACACGACGACAGCATTTCAGCGTTTGCAAAATAAGCCAAAAAATGGACGCCTTGCTTTAACGAATCATGAGACTGAAATTATAAAGTTGTGCAGTAAAGGCATGACTAATGCGCAAATCGCCAAACGTTTATTTGTTGAAACTTGTACTGTGGAAACTATCCTTCGTCGCGTGTTCAAAAAATTGAATGTGACAAATCGTTCACAACTTATTACTACATGGCTGCATGATGAATATTTAGGAAATGATACACAATGATTATTTTCTTAATGCGTCGTTTACGAGAAAAGCTTATTGACAATAAAACATTTTTACTATTGGGATGTTTGTCAAGCGCAATGGATGCATATATTTACTCGAATAGCGACAATAGCACAATACAACTTGTTATAGTTTACATGATTCTTGCTGCTATAAATCTGTTTCTTTGCTTGCTCCCGCATTTTATGAGCATGTGCTATATTTTTGTACATCTCAGCATTCTTGTTATTCCTAGTCTGAATCTTCCACCAGTAACTTTCGGGCTCATCATATCATTTGTTTTTATTTCGTATTTATATCCGATTCAATTTACACTACCTTTATTCTTAGTAATAGATGCATTACACTACGTTGCATACCGATACTTATCAACTTTGTCTTTCAAGTATCTTATTGCTTACCTTTTAATAAATATATTTTGCGTTTGCACTGGTATTATTTTGCGCATTTCTCACCAAAAAATGGTTCTTTATGAAAAAGATAAGCAAACAATTAATAATCTTCATCTGGCTGTGCGAATGCACGATAGATTAACTAATAAGATTGCAGATATTGCACTACAAAGTAAAATAGCATTACTTGACAAGTCTATTTCTAAAAAACAGCGAAGTGCTATTGAGGCAATAAATGATTTGGCAGATCAGGCTTTTGAAGAAGGACATAATATTATCGACATTCTACGTGGAAATACTGCTAAGCAAGATGCTCGAAGCGAGTTCATCCAGCACATTGAAGATACACTACAAATGAACGACTCAATCAATACATCTTGTGGATTAAAAGGAAGATCCATATGCAATATATCTAGTAACGATATTCCTGAAGACATTAGCAATGAAATCATCTGTGAAGTTATTGAATTAATCGAAGAACTATATTTGAACATGCGAAAATATGCTTCTTTAGTTTATTACATCAGAATTTCGATACGCGAAAAACAAATTGTTATAAAACAGTTCAATGTTCGATTTTTGGGCGGAAAAAGTAAAGATGCAATTCGCTCAGTATCTCAAAAAGGACTTCTGCTTCATCGCGATACCATAAAGCATTTAGGCGGTTCACTCTATTTTCGAGCCTTTGGTAAGTATTGGGAATGTAATGCAGTTATTCCTTTCAAAAATGAACATAACTGTATAGATAGTATGCTTTACTGATTCAGTTTAAAAGATTAATAAATCTTAAGCAGTTTTAGTTAGTAATTATTTGTAAAGGTTTTCATATACAAGATATTGTTTACCTTTTAGCACGCCATTAATTTATAAATTGTCAAAGTTTTATATACACAATTATTTTCTTGTATCAGAAGGAGAAGAATATGAGTAATTTAGAAGATACAAAAGCACAAATTCCATCCGTATTTTGGACAATAGCCAATGGTGTATTTCTTGCTAGCGGAATTGCGCTGATTGTAATGCGTAATGATTATCTATGGGGGGTGCCTCAAATTATCGCTGGATTATTTGGTCTTGCAACCATGTTTCTCATTAAAAAACCGTGGTGCGCGCAGCTATATTTTATCGTATCTTCACTAGCTGTAATAGCAAATGGGCTTATGGAAATATTCGGCATAATCCACGGATCTGGATACGGTTATGTTCCGCTGATTATTGGCATAATCGTGCTTCTATTTATAGGCCTTGACAAGGATGAAAGTTCAAAAGCTCTTGGAATTGCCAAAAAATAAGTAAAAGCATTAGACTGCGATTTTATAACATAAAAAACATATCACAATTTTCAAAGGTCAAGTTGCATCCATGCATCCTACGGCTTGACCTTTACTTATTTATCCGTTATTTATTTGTTTTGCATAGAGTTTATGCGTTACTAAGCGACTTACTTGCGCATAGCCTCAACCACATTGCTTTGAATCACTAAGCTTTAAGCGAACTTATTCGCTGCGGAGTAACCCCCGTAAGCTCTACAACATCACGAACCGTCAAGCCCTGATTCCTTAGTATACGAACCGTTTCACGCATAAGCATAGATGCCTCTTGCTGAGTTTTTATAGCTGCCGATTTTGCATCTAACATGCGCTGAAGCATAAGCTCATCTTGCTCACTAAGTTTCGGAGTTACTTTCACGCCATTGACTTTAACATTTAAAGTTGCAGCAGCATCTTTTACCGTTGCTGCAACCTGATCAAGCCTACGCACTTGAGTAAATAATCCTGGTATTTCTGGCACTTCTATCTGATATTTTCCATAGTACTTTGGATTTTGCAAGATAGACTGGTTTGTGCGAAGTTACTTTTCTTGCGCAAGCTCGATTGGCGGATGCTCCGCGCGGAAAGCATTTACGTGCGCTTCAGACGCATACCCTAACGCAAAACCAGTAATCAGCGCATACTCCGGAGGAATGTCGAATACTTCGTCAAGCGGTGAACGCCATGTAGCAAGAACGCCAAGGGGGCATGAATCTACGCCTTGCTCTTTAGCTGCCAACAGTAACGTTTGTAGCATAATTCCAGCATCCAGCGCAGCAAACGGCAGAAAATCACGACGAACAAGCACAAATCCCATAACTGGCGCACCAAATGCCTGGAAGTTGCGCAAAGTGTGAGCATTTCGAGCAGGAAAATCTTTGCGATCAATATTTAAATGTTTATACAACGCCAACCCTAAACGAGCGCTACGCTCTTTAAGTGATTGTGGATACGGAGCCATTACAGGAAAATCTCCATCCGGCTGGCTCATTTTCTGCGCTATCAGGCGCTCTTCTTCGCTAAGGGTAGCGTCTTTAGTACGAAACATTGCTTTGCATTTTTGCGTATATGCATCAATTAACTGCTGTTTACGTTCCCCTTGAGCAATAGCGAGCATGTAGCCACGCGTATTGGACCAGCTCGGTGATTGTGTAGCTGTTTGCAAAATAGTTTCAAGTATTTTAGAATCGACTGGCTTATTTAGAAAATCACGTGCAGAAAATCGCGACTTTGCGAGTGCTTCAAAAGTTTGTGTAGTCATGCTTTTAGTATATCGCACCGAATACGCACGCAGTGTTCTCTCTCGTGTTTGTGTGACTACCTCCTTGAGTGCTTATAGCGCGAGAGTCCCGGCATTTTTGACCACAAATGCCCGCAGTTTTTCCTCGTGTTTGGAGTGTGTCGGTGTGTGTTGCGCTCCATTTGTGAGACGACACTCGCACTATACGTGCTCGCTACGAAACTCGCGTTGGAAGTCCACTGGACTTCCAACTTAAGCGAGTTTCCGCTCCGAATTGCCTTCGCGCGCTAAATCGCAGCGCTCAGACAGGTCGTCGCGCCCCCGTTTGAAGGATTACAGATAACAGTATACGAAAACGAAAAAACAGTATGCGAATATGAAAAAAGCGGGGAGTAAAAAACTCCCCGCTAGAAAAATAATGCGGCAGCGTGCTAGTCTCCCACACCCTATCGAGTGCAGTACCCTCGCCGTGTCAGGCCTTAGCTTCCGGGTTCGGAATGGGACCGGGCGTCTCACCTGAGCCATGACCACCGCAAAACTAGATTATACACTCAAAACCATTGAGTGGCAACACGTGGCGGTTAGGGAACCGGACATGAACGCGCGTAAAAACTCTTTTATCAACTGATCGTTAAGCAAAACATTCAGTACTCATTAACGCTAGAAGAATAATACTCATAAGGAACTCACCCTCCCCACTAGTAAAAGTGAGGAAGAATGTCACCATCGCCCGTTAGTACTAGTCAGCTCCACCCCTTACAGGGCTTCCACATCTAGCCTATCAACCACGTGTTCTACATGGGGGCTCACACACTAAAGTGCAAGGAATGCTTATCTTGGAGCAGGCTTCCCGCTTAGATGCTTTCAGCGGTTATCCCTTCCGAACGTAGCTAACCGGCAGCGCCACTGGCGTGACGACCGGCATACCAGAGGTTCGTCCACCCAGGTCCTCTCGTACTATGGGCAGGTCTCCTCAACATTCCAACGAGCGCAGAGGATAGAGACCAAACTGTCTCACGACGTTCTGAACCCAGCTCGCGTGCCGCTTTAATCGGCGAACAGCCGAACCCTTGGGACCTGCTCCAGCCCCAGGATGCGACGAGCCGACATCGAGGTGCCAAACCATCCCGTCGATATGGACTCTTGGGAATGATCAGCCTGTTATCCCCGGGGTACCTTTTATCCGTTGAGCGATGCCACGTCCGTACGCCGGCACCGGATCACTATCTCCGACTTTCGTCCCTGCTCGACCCGTCAGTCTCACAGTCAAGCCCGCTTGTGCGATTACACTCAACACCCGATTGCCAACCGGGCTGAGCGGACCATTGAGCGCCTCCGTTACTCTTTAGGAGGCAACCGCCCCAGTTAAACTACCCGCCAGGCACTGTCCCTGACACGGATAACGCGTCGAGGTTAGACGCCAGATATGGAAAGAGCGGTATTTCACCTGTCGACTCCACGCAAGCTAGCGCCCACGCTTCACAGCCTCCCGCCTATGCTACACGATCCACACCTAACGACAATACCAAGGTATAGTAAAGGTCCCGGGGTCTTTTCGTCCTTCTGCGCTTAACGAGCATCTTTACTCGTACTGCAATTTCGCCGGGCTCCTGGCCGAGACAGTGGGGAAGTCGTTACGCCATTCGTGCAGGTCGGAACTTACCCGACAAGGAATTTCGCTACCTTAGGATGGTTATAGTTACCACCGCCGTTTACCGGGGCTTAAATTCACCGCTTCACCGAAGCTAACGGATCCTCTTAACCTTCCGGCACCGGGCAGGCGTCAGAGCGTATACAGCGGCTTACGCCTTCGCACGCTCCTGTGTTTTTGGTAAACAGTCGCTACCCCCTAGCTTGTGCCACCCCCAACAGCTCAACAATGTAAAACCATATCACCATCAGGGGTCTCCCTTATGCCGAAGGCACGGGAGTAATTTGCCGAGTTCCTTGGCCAGGATTCGCCCGATCGCTTCGGTATACTCTACCAGACCACCAGTGTCGGTTTAGGGTACGAGCGGAATCACACCTCACGTTGAAGCTTTTCTTGGCAAGCAGGATCACCGGAATCAGCCTTACAGCCTACCCATCACGCCTCAGCTTAACATCCCCCGGATTTACCTAGGAGACAGCCCACACGCTTAGCCACGGAAAACCACCTCCGCAGCCGGCTACCTACCCGCGTCACTCCCACGCTAACCTACTACCGATACAGTCCCAACACAAACCCATCAACAACCCCGAAAGGCAATCAACAAGAAAATGAAGGTTAGTACTCTCAGATTCAGTTCGAACGGTGTAACACCGGTACGGGAATATCAACCCGTTCATCCATTCGACTACGCCTGTCGGCCTCGCCTTAGGACTCGACTCACCCGGGGACGACGAACGTGGCCCCGGAACCCTTAGTCATTCAGCGGACGGGATTCACACCCGTCTCTCGCTACTCATGTCTGCATTCTCACTCCTGTAAAGTCCACGACAAGTTCACACTGCCGCTTCACCCCATACAGGACGCTCTCCTACCCCGCATGAAACAATCATGCAGCCGCGTCTTCGGTGGCGTGCTTAAGCCCCGCTACATTGTCGGCGCGGAACCACTAGACCAGTGAGCTGTTACGCACTCTTTCAAGGATGGCTGCTTCTGAGCCAACCTCCTGGCTGTCTATGCGACTCCACATCCTTTCCCACTTAGCACGCGCTTCGGGACCTTAGACGACGATCAGGGCTGTTTCCCTTTTGACGACGGAGCTTATCCCCCGCCGACTCACTGCCGTGATAAACCTAACAGGTATTCGGAGTTTGGCTGCTATTGGTACCCGGTATGGGCCCGCAAGCATCCAGTAGCTCTACCCCCTGTAAGCAATAACACGACGCTGCACCTAAATGCATTTCGGAGAGAACCAGCTATCACGGAATTTGATTGGCCTTTCACCCCTAACCCCAAGTCATCCCCCCAGTTTTCAACCTAGGTGGGTTCGGTCCTCCACACGGTCTTACCCGCGCTTCAACCTGCTCAGGGCTAGATCATCCCGCTTCGGGTCCAGGACATGCGACTCAAACGCCTTTTAAAACTCGCTTTCGCTACGGCTCCCCCACCCGGGTTAGCCTCGCCACATACCACTGACTCGCAGACTCATTTTTCGATAGGCACGCCGTCACCCCACAAAGAAGGCTCCGACGGATTGTAAGCGCACGGTTTCAGGAACTATTTCACTCCCCTCCCGGGGTGCTTTTCACCTTTCCCTCACGGTACTAGTACACTATCGGTCAGACAGGAATACTTAGGCTTACCCAACGGTCTGGGCAGATTCACGCGGGATTCCACGAGTCCCGCGCTACTTGGGAATAAACATAAAGAGACATCGCACGACAAGCTACGGGGCCATCACCCTCTACGGCTGGGAATTCAATCCCATTCACCTAGCACGACATTTTATCACTCTCCTCAACCCCGTCAGAGGCTGAACAGTCCATCCCACGACCCCGAATGCGCAACACCTGACGGCTATCACACGCACCCGGTTTAGCCTGATCCGCTTTCGCTCGCCACTACTCACGGAGTATCCTTTCCTGCAGGTACTGAGATGTTTCACTTCCCTGCGTACCCCCCACAAAAACTGTGGTGACCACTCATAACAGTGGCCGGGTCTCCCCATTCGGAAATCCTCGGATCAAAGCCCACTCGGCAGCTCCCCGAGGCATATCGCAGCCCGTCACGTCCTTCATCGGTCCTGTCTACCAAGGCATCCACCATACGCCCTTACCAGTGACAAACACTAAAGTAAGAACCCATCAGCAAAATTCTCTAGACAAAAAATCATCACACTAAACGATCACAAAACGATCAAGCGACTCCAACAAAAGGAGCCGGTTGAAATTGATAAAAGCAAAAAAATCGAAACCAAAAAAGTCTCGCATTTTACTCGCGTCCACTATCCAGTTCTCAAACCACCACAACACCACAAAACCAGCATCAACACTCAAAAAGCATCAACCTGAAATCCTGTGAGTCAAGGACCGCAACCCCAAAACAAGGGGGGGTGGCAATCCGGGAACCCAAAAGCATGCCCAACAAACTCATATAAACGTTAACCACTGTTTTCCACACCAGTAACCACACTCAACCGAGCGTGCACAAAAACTCCGTAGAAAGGAGGTGATCCAGCCGCACCTTCCGGTACGGCTACCTTGTTACGACTTAGTCCCAATCACGAGCCTCACCTTAGACGGCTCCATCCCAAAAGGGTTAGGCCACCGGCTTCGGGTGCTGCCCACTTTCATGACTTGACGGGCGGTGTGTACAAGGCCCGGGAACGCATTCACCGCGACGTTGCTGATTCGCGATTACTAGCGACTCCGCCTTCACGTAGTCGAGTTGCAGACTACGATCCGAACTGAGACCGGTTTTAAGGGATCCGCTCCATGTCACCATGTCGCATCCCGTTGTACCGGCCATTGTAGCATGCGTGAAGCCCTGGACGTAAGGGGCATGATGATCTGACGTCATCCCCACCTTCCTCCGAGTTAACCCCGGCGGTCCCCCGTGAGTTCCCGGCATAACCCGCTGGCAACACAGGGCGAGGGTTGCGCTCGTTGCGGGACTTAACCCAACATCTCACGACACGAGCTGACGACGACCATGCACCACCTGTGAACCTGCCCCGAAGGGAAACCACATCTCTGCAGTCGACAGGCACATGTCAAGCCCAGGTAAGGTTCTTCGCGTTGCATCGAATTAATCCGCATGCTCCGCCGCTTGTGCGGGCCCCCGTCAATTTCTTTGAGTTTTAGCCTTGCGGCCGTACTCCCCAGGCGGGACGCTTAACGCGTTAGCTCCGACACGGAACCCGTGGAATGGGCCCCACATCCAGCGTCCACCGTTTACGGCGTGGACTACCAGGGTATCTAATCCTGTTCGCTCCCCACGCTTTCGCTTCTCAGCGTCAGTAACAGCCCAGAGACCTGCCTTCGCCATTGGTGTTCTTCCCGATATCTACACATTCCACCGTTACACCGGGAATTCCAGTCTCCCCTACTGCACTCTAGCCCGCCCGTACCCGGCGCAGACCCACCGTTAAGCGATGGGCTTTCACACCAGACGCGACGAACCGCCTACAAGCTCTTTACGCCCAATAATTCCGGATAACGCTTGCGCCCTACGTATTACCGCGGCTGCTGGCACGTAGTTAGCCGGCGCTTATTCGAAAGGTACACTCACCCAAAAGGCTTGCTCCCAATCAAAAGCGGTTTACAACCCGAAGGCCTTCATCCCGCACGCGGCGTCGCTGCGTCAGGGTTTCCCCCATTGCGCAATATTCCCCACTGCTGCCTCCCGTAGGAGTCTGGGCCGTATCTCAGTCCCAATGTGGCCGTCCGCCCTCTCAGACCGGCTACCCGTCGAAGCCTAGGTGGGCCATTACCCCGCCTACAAGCTGATAGGACGCGACCCCATCCCATGCCACTAAACACTTTCCCAACAAGACATGCGTCAAGTTGGAGCATCCAGCATTACCACCCGTTTCCAAGAGCTATTCTGGAGCATGGGGCAGGTTGGTCACGCATTACTCACCCGTTCGCCACTCTCACCAGTCAGCAAGCTGACTAGATCCCGTTCGACTTGCATGTGTTAAGCACGCCGCCAGCGTTCATCCTGAGCCAGAATCGAACCCTCCACGAAAAACTTCAATGAAGAGCCAACAAAAGGCTCCAATATTAAAAAGAAAAAGACGAGACATTCTTTAAGGAAAGAACATCCCAACAAAAAACCTCACCACCATTTAACCATCTCTCAGGCACCCTGCAATCTGCAAGGCAGGCAATGAACTGGCAATAATTAACTAATAAGTAGTACAGACACGCTCTTGAGTTCTCAAACCACCACCACACCAGCCGGCCCATCAACCTCAACCGAGGAGAACCAGCCGCGCTGAGCAGCAAGAGATAAACTTACACCAACCCACGCTAAAACGCAAACCCACCAAAAACAAACACCCCAAAACCATTGAAAACAAGCCAAAACACCGGCGTGTCGAAAATCGCAAAAAAGCACCCAAAAACCAACACAAAACCAGGAACAATAATCAAAACCAACAAAAAATAATCAAAAATAGCCCCAAAAACCTCAAAATCGGGAGTGTCGCGCACCCACACATTAAGAAAAACAACAACAAATACGCAATTAATACGGAATCAACGCGAAAAATACACAATAAAAGCAGAAAAAGATGAGATATACGATTAGATAACACAAAAATATATGAGTGCGATATATGGAATACATACGAAATAAGAAATACCTATATAAATAGATACTTATTAAATAAACTTTTATAAAGAATACAAAGCACATAAAAACACAAAAAGCATAAAGCACATAAAGAAAATAAGAATAGGACATTAACAGACATTAATAAAAAGAAGGAGCAGAAGAATGAGCAACAAGCAATCGAACAGCAAACGCCATATTGTTGTACTAACCGGAGCAGGAATCTCCACAAGCGCTGGCATTCCTGATTTTCGCGGACCAGATGGCGTATGGACTAAGCACCCAGAACAAATGAGTGTTTACGACATAGACGCGTTTTTAAGCAGCGAAGAAGAACGCATTTACTCTTGGCGATGGCAAAAAGAGTCACCTGTTTGGAATGCTCAACCAGGAACAGCACATAAAGCGCTTGTAAAACTTGAGAAAGCTGGAATGCTAGATTTAATCGCCACCCAAAACTTTGACGCACTTCACGAAAAAGCTGGCAATAACCCAGACATTATAGTGAATTTGCATGGAAGCATTGGAACCTCACACTGCATGAGCTGCCACGCGAGCTATAAAACTGCCGATATTATGGCAGATTTAGACGAGAATCCAGATCCGCATTGCAGACGCGCTCTTCCATACCGTAGCAATATGCCTTGCAACGGTTTAATCAAAACAGACGTTGTATATTTTGGCGAGGCACTTCCTGAAGGAGCAATGGAACGAAGCGCGCAAGCAATAGTTAAAGCGGACGAGCTGTGGGTTATTGGTTCCACGCTAGAAGTATTTCCAGCTGCTTCTCTCGTACCGCTAGCCGCGCGTGCAGGAGTGCCTATTACGATAATGAACTTGGGCTCTACACAATACGACTATTTGGCAGAGCGTATTATTCGCGAAGATATTGCGAAAGCTCTGCCAAAATTAGTAGACGAAACTATTGCAAAGTGATTATTGCAAAGTAACGCTATTAAAACTATTGCAAAGTAACAGCTATACCTTCCCAAGGCGCAAGCGTACCGTTTTTAAGCGATGTAAGCGCGTGATTCACGTCGTAAGTTGTAACCATTACTTCACGCCCCACAAAAGCGTTAGAGGCGCGATTTTGCAATAATTGCGCGCTCTGCGTAGGTATAGGCACGGTTGAATCAGTCATATTAACCATTACGAGCATGCGTTCTGTAGATTTCGCAGAATTTGCAGCAGATTCCGCAGCAGTCTCTGCAGAGTCATCCTGCTTTTCGCAATCAGATTTAAGCTCGCGCACGAAAGCGTACACGCACTCGTCATCCGCATCGACCAAATTCCAAGAGCCAGCAGAAACAATCGGCTCCGAATGGCGCAATGCAATTAAATACTTATAGAAAGCGTAAACGGAATCTGAATCTTCCATCTGCTCTGCTGCGTTAATATCCACATAATTAGGATTCACACTAATCCATGGCTCTGCGTTATTTTGCGACGTAACATTAAAAGGCATGAATCCCGCGTATTTAGAAGCATTCCACTGCATTGGAGTTCGAGAATTGTCGCGCCCGCGCTTTGCGAGCGCATCCATCATCGACTCAGCCGACTGAATATGCGCTTCTTCTACGCGCTGCTTAAACATATTCAACGCTTCCAAATCGCGATACTGCTCGAGACGCGTAAAGTGCGCGTTAGTCATGCCTATTTCCTCGCCTTGGTACACGTAAGGCGTGCCGCGGTGCATGTGAAGAAGCATGGCAATCGCCTTAGCAGAGCGCACGCGCATCTCCTCACTAGCCTCACTACCCCAGCGAGAAAGCGCACGCGGCTGATCGTGATTATTAAAGAACAAGCTCGCCCAACCAGCATCCGCTACCGCTTGCTGTTGCTCTGCCATCACGCGCTTTAATTCCGTAAGCTTTAGCGGCACAGGGTTCCACTTCGTGCCGTTTTCGCAATCGATATCCACGTGATTGAACAGGAATAACATGTCGAGTTCACTGTGAGTAGGGTCAGTAATATAAGTATTACGGTGCGGAGAAATTCCCGGAGCTTCACCAACAGTTAAGAAACCTTCGCGCCCTTCGAAAACTTCTGCACGCATCTCACGTAAGAATTCGTCTAAACGAGGACCATCCGAGCAGAACGGGAACGGCGAAGAATAGCCGTCAGCACCAGCTGGAAAATCTTCAATCTGGCAGCCAACTTCCCCAGGCAAACGACCTTCAGAATCAACATGCTTGGAAATTTGCGTAATCACATCCATGCGGAAGCCGTCAATTCCGCGATCCATCCACCAATTCATCATCTTGTACACGGCAGCGCGAACCGCGGGATTTTCCCAATTCAAATCTGGTTGCTTTGGAGAATACTGGTGAAGGAAGTATTCTCCGCGCTTCGGATCGTAAGTCCACGCGGAACCGCCGAAATACGAACCCCACTTATTCGGCTCCGCACCCGGCTCACCAGGCACACAACCTTCACGCGCAGGCCTCCACCAATACCAATCAGCGTAATCACTAGAAGCATCTCTTGAAGCCTGGAACCAAGCATGCTCGTCAGAAGTGTGATTTACTACTAAATCCATCACAACTTTAAGCCCACGCTTGTGCGCGCCAGCCAAAAGTTCGTCCATATCTTCCAAAGTGCCAAAAAGCGGGTCGATATCTTGATAATCGGAAATATCGTAACCGTTATCGTCTTGCGGAGACTTGTAAACAGGGCTGAGCCAGAGCACGTCAACACCTAAATCAGCCAAATAGTCGAGACGTGAAGTGATTCCCTTCAAATCACCAATGCCGTCACCGTTCGTATCCTGGAAGCTTCGCGGATAAATCTGATACACTACTGCATTCGCCCACCAAGGGTTTGGCGTAGCGCCGTTTGTGCGCACGGATTCTGGCAAGTTTGCTCTGTCAAAAGTAGTCATATAAACCCCATTAATTTACGTTAATAAGTATTTTTATTACAGTTTTATTTATTACAAATAATTTTATTTATTTAATAGTATTGATGATTTTAGACTCTAAATTTTATCAGCATATTAGATGTTACGCGCGGATCATAAAAAGCGGCCCGCAGTAAAAACCGCGAGCCGCTCCTCCTTCTCATTCATTGCAAGAGCTATAGGGATACTCTCTAAATTATTGCTGATTATGAAGCTTGAACGCGAGTTCTGCCAAATGAACTCCGTGCGTTAAGAATTCGTGAGTACGGCAAACGTAATCATTTTCGCGACCGAGCTTTGCTATGTAACCATTAATGTAATCGACTTCAGTCTTTCGTCCGCGACTCATATCTTGGTACATAGAAGGATAGTGCAAAGGATTTGCAACACGACTTACGTAATCGATAGCCTCCAACTCCTGCTGACGCGTATTAACCATACGAATTCCTGCACGATCGCACACGTCGTACGCTTCGTTAATAAGCTGTCGAGCCATATCCATAGCCCCAGGGTACGAAATAAACTGGCCCATTTGAATCTGATACATTGTGCACAAAGTGTTAACTACGGAATTGAAAACTACCTTCGCCATGCACGTACCCTTGAAATCTTCCGTAATAGTAGGATTCAAGCCTGCAGCTTTAAAGTCGTCTCGCATAGCAAGCTCAACATCGCTCACCTGCTCGTTCAACGCACACATGTTCATGGTACCAACGCCAACTTTACCAATAAAATCAACGTCGCCCGGACCGTTCAAAACGGTTGCAATCATGGCAGTTCCGCCGTAAATATGGTCATCCGGGAAATATTGCTGCAACTTTTCAAAATGACCCCAGCCATTCATAGCAGCAAACACAACCTGATGCTCTTTAAACAAATGCTTACAACGCTCCAACATTTCCGCAAGCTGCATTTGCTTCATAAACACGATCCACACGTCTGGATCGCCGTCATAATCTTCAGGCGTATACATATTAATCGGCACTAAATGACGGTTTTCGTGGTCGCGGCTCACCATTACGCCGCCTTGCTCGCGAACTTTATTCACATTTTCATCCCAGGCATCAATGAAATCAACATGAATGCCAGCCGTTTCCTGCAACAAAACGCCATAGCGATATCCCATAGCTCCCGAACCGATCATTGCATATTTCATGCCACTCATAGTGACACCTCCTTTTAGATAAAAATGTGCTTAGGCGAAATTCGTGCATACATGGAAATTCGTCGAAGCGGCTGTGAATATAATAAAAAGCAGTAAGGCTGATTGTAGTGACTAAAATCAGCCAACTGCTTTTTGGTTTTTATAGCATATTACACAGTTTTAGGAGAATGTCAAAATTCTGTACATCGGCAAGGCGCGAACGTCAACTGAATATACTTACAATTTATGCATGCATCACCTACTTACAAGTGAAAAAATTGACGAATTTGAGCAACTGTACCGTAGGAAGCTTGTGCGCCAAATCCAGTAGCAGCATATGCAGCTACATAAGAAGCGAGTGACGCCGCATCAACCAACCGCATATCCACAGACAAACACGCAAGCACAGTACCCATAAAAGCATCGCCACAACCCGTAGTATCAACGGCATTGACATGCTGAGCCATAATTCGATGCACCGAATTATCAGCATAATCCAAAACCATAGACCCACGTGAGCCAAGTGTTACTATTGCCTCATTAAAGCCAAACTCATGCATTGCATGAAGCGTATGCTTCCAATCAAATGAATCCCAATCACCACTATCTGGTTCTGAAATATGCAATAGCTGTGCCATTTCATGCTCATTGACCAGTAAGATATCTGCAGATCGTATAAGATCTCGCGGTAATGTATCCAAAAAAGGCGAATTATTAAGCAAAACTTTTACGCCATGCTCATGTGCTAAGCGAGCGCACATCGTAACCGATTCTAATGGACTTTCCAAGCAAAGCCCTAATACTTTTGCATTAGTAATAGCAGCTTGCACAGATGACGACTGAATATAATCAATATCAACTTGCGAGTTAGATCCAGGCGCATAAACAATAGTATTTTCGCCACTTTGCGCATCCACTGTAATCACTGTTGCACCACTGTTGCAATTGGGTACATGACGTACATACGTCGTATCAACACCAGATTCTCGCAAAGCACCAGTAAGAAAATCAGCATTAGCATCATTACCTACAGCACCGAACATACATACGTGCGCACCAAGCTTTGCAGCAGATACTGCCTGATTACCTGACTTACCTCCAGGCAGTATTCGTATTTCGTCACCTTTAATGGTCTCACCAGGCATAGGAAGACGATTAGCAACAATAGTATAATCCGCATTCATAGAACCAACTATCGCTACAGTAGGCATCTTCATATTTCGTAATGCAGGCAATGTCTCACGTTGCAAAGCCACGTTAACAGGCTGAATGACTTTAATCTTTTCTAAACTCTCCAACGAGTCAAGCATATGATAACTACACATAATTCTCCCTAAATATTGCGCAAAACAAAGCTTAGAATGGAACACCACAACGCAGCAACACGTTAGAATACGGAGTAGTCTCACCCGTTCGAATCACGAATTTAGCTTGCGAAACAAGAGACTTAAATCCTTGTTCGCCATCATGAGGCACATAAGTCAATGGCACACCAAGCAAATCCTTGACCCATGTTTCTGGAACATCATCACAAGCTTCTTCCGCCATAATACCAGACTCAAGAACAAGATCGTCCTTTATTGATGCAAGCACATCAGGAAATCGCGGTATTCCAAAAACCAAGGCTAAATCAATAACTTCTACGCCCGCTGGGACAGGCAAGCCACAGTCAGAAACAACAAATTGATCCTTATGCCTCAATTTTGCAATAGCAGCTGCTAATTGTGCGTTCAAAATACCATGAGTTAACATAATTCACCCCATATCGTGGCTCATGAAAGCGACATCAACAATGATCATCACCTTTATAACAAATGCGCCACCACGAACATATATGATAAAAATCTTATTAAGAAAACAATGGCGTTGAGAACGCTAAATCATACGGTATTAATAAATTTTACTGTTACAATTATTTTCACGAAAACATCATGAATGCTCTCAGCGCCATATAAATTTTGCATTAGCTATATTAATCCATAAAACTACTCAACATAAACTTTAATGTTTATACACAGAATTACATAGTTTTATGCAAATATGTATTACTCAAAATCACCCACATTCTTTACTGTCACTGTTTTCACAGTAATTGGCTCAGTCTTTGGAACACTTTGCCCTTTAATAGCTTTTACAGCAGCAGCAACGGCAGAACGACCAAGTTCCTTTGGCTGCTGAGCAATTGTTCCAGCCATTGTGCCGGCTTTAATAGCTTTCATACCGTCAGCAGTGCCATCGAAACCTACTACTTTAATTTCTTTACCAGCTTTAGCTCCTAATGCTTGAATGGCACCTAATGCCATCTCGTCATTTTCGGCGTAAATGCCGGTTGCATTCGGGTGCGATTGCAACAAATTAGTAGCCACATTTAATGCTTCAGCACGGTCAAAGTTAGCAGTTTGTTCTGCTACAACTTTAATATTTGAATATTTTTTAATACGATCTTTGAATCCTTTGCCACGGTCGCGAGTAGAAGCCGCTCCAGGAATACCTTGCAAAACCAAAACTTCACCCTTTTCGCCCATACTATTAGCTAGCGTGTCAGCAGCCTGAGCACCACCAGCAACGTTATCGGAAGCAATATGCGAAGTAACTTTTTCACCAGTTACAGAACGGTCAACAGAAATCACAGGCAAGTTCGCGCTTAGCAACGGGGCAACTGCAGGACCAGCAGCATCAGAATCTACAGGGTTAATAATAACAGCTTTTGCACCTTGTGATTGAGCATTCTGCGCTTGATCCTGCTGCTTTGCAGAATCATTCTGAGCGTCGGAAACTTGCAAATCAACACCAAGTTTCTTTGCTTCAGCTTGGGCACCATCACGTAAATCCACAAAGAACGGATTATTCAAAGTAGAAACTAGCAATGCGACTTTATCGCCACCATTAGTACTACCACATGCACTCATGCTGACAATAAGTGCAGATGCTGCTGCAACCGCGCAAGCAATCTTTACGCCTCGACGCATAATTGGATAATTCATCATATCTCCTTTGATTATTGCCCTGTGCTACCGCAAGTTTTTAGTTCGATAAATCCACAATGTTGCAGTGACATAAGGCTGATGTTTCACCATCTCTTTACCTTATTGTTACGTAGTTTTGAGTTATAAAGTTCAGTTATAATATTCCAAATCGTTTCAATTCTTGCTGAAAATATTGATTACTCGCCACTTACGAATCAACATTTGCAAGATTCACCTCCTTCCTACGAGAAGATCAAGTTTATAAAAGTATTAATTTGCTGTCAGTGCGTATCTTCCTTGCGGCGCAAAGTGTCAAGGCTCACAGCAAAGGCAATAACCAAACCAATAACTACTTGCTGCCAGAAGGAGGAAACATTCAAAATATTCAAGCCATTACGAATTACAGCCAGCAAAATTGCTCCTACGAAAGTGCCAGAAATCTTACCTTTACCGCCTGAAAGCGAAGCACCACCGATAACAACAGAAGCAATAGCATCCATTTCATAGCCAGTGGCGGCCTGAGGCTGAGCGGAATGTAAACGACCGGCAATAACTAAACCAGCGATGGCAGCGAAAATACCGGAAAAAATAAACACCATAATTTGTGTTTTATGAATATTGATACCAGAAAGGCGAGAGGCCTCCATATTTCCACCAACAGCATACATAGAACGACCAGTAGTGGTGAAGTTCAGTATTACTGCAGCAATAACACCCATGATAATCATCATCACGATTGGCATTGGAATACCTAATATGTTGGCACCAAAGAAATTCACCATGCCAGAGGTAGAAATAGGACGACCGTCTGAAACAACAAGGGTAAGTCCACGCGCAACAGACATCATTGCCAATGTAGCAATAAACGATGGTAACTTAAGAAAAGCGTTCGCAACACCTGAAATAAGACCAAAAAGCGCACCGGTTACTATACCTACAACAACAGTTAACACTGGCGGCAACCCCATAGAAACGCCTGTATACGCAACCAACATGCTAGAAATTGCAGCCACCGCACCTACTGACAAATCAATACCAGCGGACACGATGACAAAGGTTTGACCGAATGCCAAAATAGCAACTGTCGCAGCTTGAATACCCACATTGAGAATATTCACACTTGTCAAAAATGCTGGCGTGGCGCACGAAAGCGCAGCACACAAGATAATCAAGCCGATAAGAGCGCCATTACGTGACGCAAACTTTTTCGCTGCAGGCAAAAATCCTTTATCAACTGCACCGTATCCCAAATGCTCAGATTTTGCACTACTCGTAGCAGCCATAATTTATACTCCTTTAACAAATTTTGCTATAACTCACTGCACTACTGTGTGCAATAAATTGTTGTATGCAAGTTTTACGTTTGATTGGTAACTTTAATTTTTAAGATTTCAATATGGCTCATGTATCAGTTTCATATTGAAAGCAGTAAGGTTTTACTCATTCCTGTATGCTCAAATACCAGATGTATTAAGGTGAGTCACTGCAAGCTCCATCACACTTTCCTGCGTAGCCTCGCTTGCAGCTAATTCACCGCTGATTCTGCCGTTCGACATCACCAATACGCGATCTGACATGCCAAGCACTTCAGGCAAATCTGAGGATGCCATCAGCACAGCACCTCCATTTTCTACGATACTGTTAATCAACTCGTAAATTTCTACACGAGCACCAACATCAACACCACGAGTAGGCTCATCCAGCAATAGCACTTTCACGTTCGCCATAGACCATTTGCCGAACACGATTTTTTGTTGATTACCGCCAGATAGCGAACCAGCGGGTTGATCAATGTTTGCCATACGAATACGCAATTTTTTTGCAGTTTCTTCTTCGCGAGTACGCTGCCCTTTCAAATCCGCAAATCCTGCATGTGCTGTAGGAACTAATGTAGAAATTCCCAAATTTTCTGCAACAGATGCTTCAAGAATCAACCCTTGTACTCGACGATCTTCTGGGACTAAACCAAGACCAGCTGCGATGCTTCCTGCAATATTCGCTTTCGCAATAGATTTACCATCAACAGTTATTGAACCTGAATCATAACTATCTGCACCAAATATTGCACGAAGAACTTCGGTACGACCAGCACCTACCAAACCTGCAAGACCCACAACTTCGCCAGCATGAACGCTGAAGGATACATTTTCTAACGTACCTTTTCGCGTTAAGCCTTCTACTTTTAGCAGCTCTTTGCCTTGACTACGTTTGCCATGAGGGAATTGATTTGTAATATCACGACCTACCATGAGTTTTACAAGTTCCTTCTCAGGAACTTGCGCATCAACAGTATCGACGTATTTGCCATCGCGAAGTACAGTTACAACATCACCAATACGCGCAATTTCATCTAAATGATGAGAAATAAACACCATTCCAACATTTTTGGATTTTAAATCTTCCATAATGTTAAATAACTGTTCACATTCTGGTTTTGTTAGAGCAGCTGTTGGTTCATCAAGAATAAGGATAGATGCATGTTGCATAAGTGCTTTGGCTATTTCTACCATTTGTTGACGAGCTACACCAAGTTGTCCCATTGGCTTATTGACATCTTCATCTAAACCGATAACTTGCAATGCAGATTCCGCACGAGCACGCATCGTCGCCCGACTAACAAAACCAGCTTTCGTAGGAAGCATACCAAGGAACAAATTTTCCATAATAGAAAGTTCTGGCACCAAATTTAACTCTTGGTGAATCACAGCAATGCCCAATTTGCGAGCAGTATCCACATTAGGAATTCGCACTGTTTCACCATTGATCTCAATATGACCTTTATCTGGCTGATAAATGCCACTCATCATCTTAATAACTGTTGACTTGCCCGCACCATTTTCACCAAGGAGAACATGCACTTCACCTGGTTTTACTGTTACAGACACATTGTCAACTACCGTAGAATTACCGAATATTTTCGATACTCCTACTAGCGATAGTTCCGTCATGTCCTACCTCTTTCTTCGCTACAGCACCACTGCTGCCACGAAAATGCAATAAATTACGCTACATTACGCTTGTACTTTGGATGAGAATTATGCCGCAATGTGCATGCAAAAACGTAACAACAACGGTACGCTCAGGCGATTGCTGCACACGCTTACAAAGTCACGGTACAAAAATCAATAACAATAGTGTCAAGCTATAGAATAACAGCCTTACAGCTACGCATTTCCTAACGATTCACGCGGAATATACATAGTTTCTACTCGCTGCGATTGAACATCAACATTATGTTCTAACATATCCAAAAAAAGTGCAGCACTAGTACGACCAATGCGCTGAACTTGTTGCGAAATAGTAGAAATACGCGGCGTTGCTAAGCGGAATATTTCAACATCATCAAACGAGATAAGTGAAATATCACTGCCTATCACTAATCCTTCACGAGCCATTACATCCATCACTCGCAGCGCATCTGGCGAATAGCCGATAATAAGCGCTTTTACACCAACGCTAATCATGCGATGCAACACGCTAGCACATGAGGATTGTTCAAATCCCGTGGATTCTACAAATACATGTTCTTCGCCAAATATCTCCGAAGCCACTGTACGAAATACTTGTTCACGTTCTTGCAGTGACGGTGAAGCGATAATTGGACCCGACACGTAGCCAACTGAGCAAAAACCATGTTGTTTAACATCCAATAATGCGTCACGAATACCTTGCTCTGGATCCGAATCCACAACTGGCACATGCGTTAAATCGCCAGTCCGAGGTTCCACATGTCGATCCATAAACATAAGTGGAAGATGCTGCTCCATCAACATTCTCATAGCATCAGTTTCCTCACCTTGAGGCACAATAATCGCACCATCAATGCGTTGAGAAAGAATACTTGTAATGAATGAATCTTGACGAGCTGCACTCTCAGAAGATGTTCCAATAAACGCACAATAGCCGGCATCAAACAACGAGTCTTGCACAGTATACGCAAGCTCAGCAAAATACGCATTGCGTATATCTGGCACAAGTAACCCCACTGTCTTAGTACGAGATGACCGCATCGCCTGAGCGCGAGAATCTGGTATATAACCTAGTTCCGCAACTGCACGCTCAACTTTCGCCTTAGTGTTTGCCGATATACGACCCGTATTATTCAATGCGCGAGAAACAGTTGATACTGATATACCAGCACGTTGCGCAACATCGCGAATCGTAATGTACGACATGGCACCTCCAGCTCATCTCTTATGCTCAACCAGTGTTAACAATTTTGCACTGTTATCGATATGTTTTGATTTTAGCTTGTACTCCATGTTTTATACTACGTTTTTCCATATACTCCTCTCGTCGGAGAAAAACAGCACTATGCAACCATGCATAAGAGCCTCTGTGCAATCTTATTCTCAACGAGCAGCTTCATCAGCGCTGAATAGAATCCGCAAATTGAGATAACGTTCCCACAATTGTCGGTTTCTTCAACTTACCTCATGCGGTAACGTTACCGCAACTATAACATTTTGTTAGAATGAACACAAGGGGAACACGCTAAAAATTACTTTTCATGCACTGCGCTATCTTGAATTAAATGCAACATTAAAAAATAATGCAACACTTATCTAACGTTGATGCGCAAAAAAGTTTCGCAAGAGCCTAGCACACTCAGATTCGCATACTGAACCAATGACTTCCGGGCGTGAGCCAACATGAGGATCTCGTAAAATATCCCACACAGACCCACACGCACCAAGTTTGGCATCCCACGCCCCGAAAATCACGCGTTTAAGACGCGTTTGCAGCACAGCCCCAGCACACATAGGGCAAGGTTCAAGAGTTACTACCAGAGTACAGTCAGATAGATTCCAAGATTTACGCGAGATAGCAGCATCTTTCATAGCAAGCACTTCAGCATGAGCCAAAGGATCAGCACTCTGTTCCCGCATATTTGCGCCTTTGCCAATAATATTACCGCCACCATCAAGCACAACTGCTCCAACTGGAACTTCGCCTGCAGAAGCAGACTCTCGAGCCAAATTCAAGGCTTGATTCATTGCAAATACTATCTCATCGCGCATATTCGTGAAATCACTTTACAGATTAATTTACAGATTAAGAAAAAACAAAATCGAATAAATTTACATAAATCTAAGTAAATTTACATAAGCCCAGAAGAAATATCGTGAGTTACGAACCACTTGCGAATATCGCCAATTTCGTTCATATCAACAGCGTGATCCAACCCGCGATAACGACGTTCTTCAAGCCAAGTGTGCTCCTCAAGCCACGCTGCAGCAGCCGAGAATTCGTAAGGAGGAATCACGCCATCCTCTAATCCATAGCCGAAAAATACAGGAGTATTACGCTCAGCTAAATCGTCATCTTTTAAAGCAATTTCAGATGCAGAAGCAGGAACATTAGGAGCTATGAATCCGGAAAGCGAAACGGCTGCACGGTAACGCGCAGGATTCAAACGCAAAACATGCACTGCGAGCGCAGCTCCTTGCGAAAAACCAAATGGCACAATGTCGCGATTTGCTGGAATATTTTCACGCACCCACTCGTCGATTGAGACAGCAGCAGCATACATGTCGTAATCTAAATCTTCTCGCTGCGGCACAGCATCGTGGAACCAACTGTAAGCACCTTCTGCCAGCTTAAGCGGAGCGCGTAAAGCAATTGCATCATTATATGGTGCCACTACTCGCAACAAATCCAATAAATCTTCCTCATTAGAGCCCCAACCGTGAAGAAGCAGAAGCAGCGGATGCGTTGGATGAGCTGAAGCATCCCCTTGCGAATACTGTGCATTTGTAACTTTTAAAGGCTCACCAAAATAACCAGGCACAACATGCGATTCACGACCGATATGAGATTCGTAAGAATTGTTATTTGCATTATTGGTATTTAGTTCATCGTTAGCGTTCATTACATCACCGTCGCTTGTAATAAATAGAAGTTTGTACAATACTCGAGAAGTTTGTACAACATTCGCACTTTTTGCACTGCAGTTGCAATATAGTCGCTTTATATTTGCACTATACTTGCACAAAAGGCCAGAATCGTAAGAGGCAAAACCCTTGCAATTCCAGCCTTTTTGACGAGTGCGAACGGCGGGACTTGAACCCGCACGAGCATACGCTCACTGCCACCTGAAGACAGCGCGTCTACCATTCCGCCACGTTCGCATACAAAGTGCAAGGCTATCATATTTAACATAAATTCGCAATATTTAGCCTAGCATTTTGCGCTCAAAACTACTCTCAGCCTTTTGCGCCTTTTTCGTAATAATGAGCAAGAGTTTCATCGCGAAACTCTTCAAAATATCCGCCGTCAATAGAAGCTCGAATATTGTCGAGCAGCTTCACAAAGAAACGCTCGTTGTGAATAGTTGCAAGCGTAAATCCGTTCATTTCACTAGCGCGCAGCAAATGATCCACATACATTCTGGAATAATGCGTACAAGTGTAGCAATCGCAGCCTTCTTCAAGCGGACGCTGATCATGCTTAAACTCAGCACGTTTTACGTTGTAGCGACCATGTCGAGTAAAAATTGCGCCGTTCCTTCCGCAACGAGCAGGAGCAACACAGTCGAAAGTATCTCCACCATTTTCAACACACGCAAAAATATCGTCAACTGCGGCAATACCAAGCACGTGACGAGGTCGATTTTCCGGCATAGCATCGCAAATCCATGCGCAAGTATCACCAATAATCCGCTTCTCAATAGCGCCGCCGATTCCAACTCCATCAAAATCTAAAGAAGCAATTTCTTCAGCTGCATGCCTACGCAAATCCTCATAATTCGCGCCCTGCACAACGCCGTATAACGCTTGATAAGGCTTGCCAACGCGCTCCTGCGTTAAACGCTGATGTTCAGCAACACAACGCTTAGCCCAGCGGAACGTACGCTCCACCGATTCCTCCTGGTAGCGACGCGTATTCATCAAAGTAGTAAGCTCATCGAAAGCAAACATAATATCCGCACCCAGCTTATGCTGGATTCCCATAGAAATTTCAGCACTAAAACGGTGCTTGGCTCCGTTAAGAGGAGACTTAAAAGTTACGCCATCCTCGTCAACAAAAGCCATGCGCTCCTTACCAGCTGCAATAACATCATCCGACTTCATGCCGGTAACGTCCATTGCAAGAGTCTTCTTAAAACCAGCACCTAAAGAAAGAACCTGAAAACCGCCAGAATCCGTAAAGGTTGGCTTATCCCAGTTCATAAACTTTCCCAATCCGCCAGCTTCGTCAAGAACATCCGCGCCAGGACGTTCGTACAAATGAAAAGCATTTGAAAGCATGCACTGAGCACCCAAATCCTTAATGCTTTCTGGCAACACTGCCTTCATTGCAGCTTGCGTTGCAACAGGTACAAATGCTGGGGTCTGGATATCCCCATGAGGCGTGTGAATTACGCCGGTGCGCCCATAGCGAGCGCCGTCACGACCTTTACCTTCAGCAGTATTGGAAAGTCGCGTTTTAGTTGTAAACGAAAATTCTTTGCGGTCACCAGGTTTCCCCGGCTCAGCTCCGCGTGGATGTTCAAGAAGACTTGTCATAGCATTTACTTTATTAGAAGGCATGACGAGTATAAATAAAAAACACGCACAATTTATATTTTTATGTGGCAATATCCAAATTAATTTGCAAAATTTATGAAATTTACAAGGCAAATTATTTAAAAAATTATAAAAAAACATACTATCTCTTATATAGATAATGGCATGGTTTATTATGGTGTGTTAAGAGTCTTTTGTAAGGAGGATGAATGGCTGACGATATGTATGGTGCAAATCAGCAGGAATCCAATGAAACTGCAAATAATGGATATTACGAGCAGCAGGAACAGCCGACGCAACCAGCACAACCAACGCAAACAACGCAACCAGCACAAACATATAGCCCAGCTCCTGAATTCGGAGCTTACGGCCCAACAAATAACGAAAATGAAGTTGGTACAAACACTACACAGTATCCAGCTAACAATTACGCCGTAAACCAAAATAACGATGCGGATAATACAAATATCAACAATGCTCCTACGCAATACATTGGATCACAAAATTACTACGGAAATAATAATTTTAACGGCTTCGGAAATCCGTATAATTACGGCACAGACAATAATTCTTACCCAAATAATGAAGTTGGCAATCAAACACCAGCGCAGCAGAATTTTAACAATAATGCAAGTAACGAAGAAAATGAAAATATAGCAAAAACAAGCATTATTAGCACAAATGCAGCAAATACAAACGACACAAACAAAAAAGGTAACAAAAGAAAAACAAAAAGCTCTTCGTCAACTGCTTTTGTCGCCATTTTATCCTCCGCAATTTCTGCAATAGTTTGCGTAGTTGTAGTCCTATTTGTAGTCTCGCAAGGTCTTATTTCAATTCCACAAAGCGGCTCTTTCGCAAACATCGGCTCTCATTCTTCTGGCCCTGGGACCGCAGTAGTTAAAGGTGGTCAATCTCCAGATTGGCAAGGAGTTGCAAAAAATGTTTCCGGAGCCGTTGTTTCTATACAAACTCGTTTAGAGAAAGGCATGGGGAAGGGTTCTGGAGTAATCATTGATTCAAAAGGTTATGTTGTAACAAACAATCACGTAATTTCTGATGCAAAAGAAATTCAAGTAACCCTTTCTAATGGTCAAATTTATTCAGCTACATTAGTCGGAGCAGATAAAACTACTGATTTGGCAGTACTTAAATTAGACAATTCACCAAATAATTTAAAGACAGTCCAATTTGCAGATTCTAATCTACTTTCCGTTGGTGAACCAGTTATGGCAATCGGAAATCCGCTTGGATATGACGATACAGCTACCACAGGCATTGTTTCGGCTTTGAATCGTCCAGTATCAGTTATGGACGACCAAAGCCGCTCTGAAATTGTAACTAATGCAGTACAAATTGATGCAGCTATTAATCCAGGAAATTCGGGCGGCCCAACTTTTAACGCTGCCGGAAAAGTCATAGGTATTAATTCTTCTATTGCAGCAACATCAGCTCAAGGGGAAACTACAGGATCAATCGGCATCGGCTTTGCAATTCCAGCAAATTTGGTGAAGCGAGTAGTTACAGAAATTATTAAAAACGGTTCTGTAAAACACGTAGCACTGGGAATCATGATTAAAAGCACAGCAGTTGAGTCCGAAGGAATTACTCGCGGAGGAGCTCAAATTGTTTCTGTCAATCAAGGAAGCCCTGCTGAAAAAGCCGGACTCAAAGCCAATGACACTATTGTTGCCTTTGACGATAAGCCTGTATCCAATAATTACGCACTCCTCGGGTATGTAAGAGCAACAGCGTTCAATCAAAAAGCTACGCTCACAATAGTTCGTAACGGCAACACACTTAAGTTGCAAGTTACATTCAACCAAGAAGAAGCTGCTGTTAATGGCACAAATAAGCAAGAAAAGAAATTAAAGAAAAACCAAAAGAAGCCTAGTAAAAAACGCGGCAGTAAGTCGGACGATGACGACGATGACGATTTACAACAACGTGGAGATGACGATGGTGACGATGGTGGAATATTTGATCCATTCGGTTTCTGGTAAATAAAACCGCATGTTTTACTATTAAAAAGTAAAGCATTGTAATAAAAATAAATGCCCCTAAATAAGTTACTTAACTTACGCAGGGGCATTTTCATAATGTAATTAAATATATTTAAATGTATTTATATAAATGCGCTAATTATTTTTTACGCTCGTATACAATAATTCTTCCTTCTGAGGTCCCTGCTTTCCAAGATGATTTTGTTTTAGCAATAGTACGCTCAGTATAATGGTCAATATTGTAGTTTAAATACACAAAATAATACCAAGGCTTATCTGATTCTGTGACAAAGAATTTAGGTTCTTTCTTTGCTCTGCAAGCATCCATTTCATTTGATGCCTGTTCTTGAGATGGCTGCTCATTTGTAATAAACGAGCTATTCTTATAACTGCAATCAATAAGATTCTTTGAGAAATAAGGATTTGCTGTAATAAGCTGCCACGAATATTGATGAATATCTTCAAATTCAGGAACAATAACATTACCTTGTTTATCGGTTTTTTCGTCTTGATGCAGCCAAGACGTTACGAATCGCATGTTTTCAGCATGATTTTGCTTAATAAATTGCGCAAGTGCGCGCGAACCTGAATAGTCGAATCGAATATCGTTAACGCAAGAATACGCGTTCCAAATCAAGCTTGGGGACAATAAAACAACAGTAATAATGCCAGCAATAACTTTGTTTCCAACAGATTTACTTGCAGATCTACTGTTGCTATTTTCAGCTTTATTTGTATTTTTATTTACAACTTTGAATAATCTAAAAATAATCGTCGGCATATCTTTAGATTCCAGTGACTTACGCGCAATGCACATCCAAAGTTGAGCTACGAAGAATGCAAAAACGATTCCTGCGTGATGCAAAGTGAAATACTGCGTAGCAACTACTGCAAAAGTCAAGTAAGGGAGTATCAAAGAAACAAGCATGCCCCTTCGATAAGCAATTCTTACGGCGAAAGCCCATATTAAAATCGAAATAATAACGCAAATAATCGCGGACGGTACGCTTAGTGTAAGTCTGCGTAAAGAGACATCGCCGGCAAATTGGGTAAACATACTTTCTGATGGCATAACGAAAATAAACGACAAGAATTGCGTAAGAGGAGAATTTCCGTCGAATGTTTCACGTGATGCAAAAGCATTAGCAGCAGGCCAAATGCAAATAATGCTTGCAATTCCAACTAAAGCAAGAATTATCCAGCTTACTAATCTGTTAATGTTAGAGAATATTTCAGCAAAAGCTTTTTTAATTCCTGCAGATTTTGCAGCTCGCCAAATCCAAGCTAAAGCAAAACCTGCCGATAAAGCAATACCGTACGCGCTGATTGCACATAAAAGTACAAGACTTAAAGCGAGTTTCCAAGTATCAGAAGGTTTAGAATCAGATTGTTTCCAATAATGTGCAACCATAAACAAAGCCGCGCAAAGAAGAGCATATGGACGCGAGGTAACGCCATATTGGAAGCACAAAAAATACGTAAATGGAAGCAAAAATACAGCCAATTTACTAAAAGGCGCGCGGAAAATAAGCCAGCCACCCAAAAGCGCAGTACATAAAAGCTGCACGCCTTTAAGACCTATCTCGTATGGCACTCCTGTTTTTGCAGGGATTGAAAGAAGCAAAGTCCAAAGCGGTGGATGGCCTTCATAATGTGGGCGAAGAGTTAACAAATCAGCAAACGAAGAATCGCGTGCAATAAGCCAACTTTGAGCTTCATCGAACCAAGGCTCATGGAAGCACATCACTACTACAACAACAGCCATGTACGCAATAAAAATAATCGCGCGCGCATGTTTTACGAACCATAGTTTATTTGGAATATTTAAAGTTTTAGTCGTATCCGTAGTTGCAGTTGCATCTGTAATAACTGCATTTGTATTCACAGTAGTATTTTCGCTCATAGTTGTTCTGTTTTCGCAGCCAAACGACGAGCATTAGCAACAGCGTACAAACTAATGCCTGCTGCAACAGAAGCGTTAAGAGATTCAACCGCGCTAGAAATTGGGATTCCAGCAATAGCATCGCACGCTTCTCGTGTAAGGCGACTCATACCCTTGCCTTCGGAACCGAGCACAACAACTAACGGGTCAGTTTCAAAACCAGTTTCTCCAACAAGCTTATCGCCTCCGCCATCAAGACCAATTGCATACCATCCGCGCTCACGCAAACTTTGAATTGCCTTATTTAAATTCACAACTCGAGCAACCGGCAGATGAGCTGCAGCACCGGCAGAAACCTTCCAAGCGGCAGCAGTTACGGAAGCACTTCTGCGCTCAGGCAAAATTACGCCATTAGCACCAAAAGCCGCTGCAGAACGAATAACAGCACCCAAATTTTGAGGATCTGTAACGCCGTCCAAAGCAATAAACAATGGTCGAGCATTAATGCGAGCAGAATCTGAATCAGCAGCTTCCATTGCGCGCGCCTTCTTTTCAGCGCGTTCAACCAACTCTTGCAAAGAGTGATACTGGTAAGGCTGAACTTTCAAGATAATGCCCTGATGATTCGTGCTATGTGCAATACGATCCATCTCAAGGCGATCTGCTTCAAGCAAACGCAAACCTTGCATGCCTGCTAACTTCACGATCTCGCGCGTGCGATCGTCGTGCTCAATGCGATTAGCTACATACAATTGCGTGCTTGGAACTCCAACTCTTAAAGCCTCTAAAGCAGCATTGCGACCAATTACCAACTCGTCTGAATCGCTACCAAGCTTATCCACGCGACGACGCGCAGCCAAACGAGGATCCGCAAACGTGCGCTTAATAGCAGCCTTCTTAGCAAAATAAGCTTTGTGATACACGCGATCTTCAGCCTTCGGAGTAGGCCCTTTTCCGCGTAAAGCATTGCGATGTTTTCCACCCGACCCCTTGGTCGGTCCTTTTTTCGTAGTCATACTCCTATTCTCACATGCCCCCGAGGCATTGCTATTAATGGCTTTCTGGAGTCGGCAAAATTTGCTGATTCTAAGCTCGGCGCGTTGTATGGCATAATAGAACGGTACTTAATTGTTGCAAACTATTGCAATATTCCACAACCGCGCAATAGTTACAATACGAAGCGCTAAAAATAGCGTTAGCATTGCGATTATTGACTACTCCGCGGCACTCCCAAGGGGGAAGATATGGTTGATCACGCTCTTGATCAATCCAATAAGACAGCTGACTCTTCAGCTAATAGCAAAGATCCATCATTGTGTGATGTTCAACAAGTAGCTAAATCGCTTAACGTAGATATTTCATGCGGTTTAAGCTCTGAGGAAGCCGCAAAAAGACTTGATCAATTCGGTCCGAATGCGCTTGCTGCTGCTCCTAAAATTCCAGCATGGAAACGATTCCTTGATCAATTTAAAGATCCGCTCGTTTACTTGCTTATTGCAGCAACTATTATTTCTGCAATCGCGTGGTTTGTTGAGCGCGCACAACATAAAGGAAACAGCGGTGGAGAGATTCTGCCGTTTGATTCAATCGTAATTATCATTATTTTGATTGCAAATGCAGTTCTTGGCTACATTCAAGAGTCGCGGGCAGAAGAAGCAGTCGAAGCTTTAGCTAGAATGAGCGCTCCGCAAACTTCAGTTTTGCGCGATGGTAGCGTGGTGCGCATTAATACTGCAGAAGTTGTGCCAGGCGATATTTTAGTGCTTGGCGAAGGCGATGCCGTGTCTGCAGACGGTCGACTTATAGCAGCAGCCTCCTTACGCGTAGCAGAAGCAAGCCTTACAGGCGAATCTGTAGCAGTAAGCAAACGCCCAAACACACTTTCGTCTGCAAAAGCTTTAGGCGATCGTACAAATATGGTTTTCAACGGAACTGCTGTTACGCAAGGAACCGGTCGCGCTGTAGTCACCTCTACAGGCATGCGCACACAAGTTGGCAAAATCGCGGATATGCTTTCAAAATCAGATGACGAAGCAACACCTCTCGAGAAAGAAATGGTACACGTTTCTAAAGTTCTTGGAATTGCGGTGTGCATTATTGCGGCTGTTGTTCTTGCTTCCATGTGGCTGATTGAAGGCTTCCACAGTATTCAAGATATTATTGATTCTCTGCTGCTTTCTGTTTCCCTAGCTGTTGCCGCTGTTCCAGAAGGTTTAGCTGCGATTTTGACAGTAGTTCTTGCGCTTGGCGTGCAACGAATGGTGAAGCATCATGCTGTTGTAAAAAAGCTTTCATCCGTGGAAACACTTGGTTCTGCTTCTGTTATTTGCTCCGATAAAACAGGTACTTTAACTCGAAACGAGATGACTGTTGAGCGCGTAATAACACCTAGCGGCGAAGTTCAGCTTACAGGAAGCGGTTACAAGCCTGAAGGTCGCATGATATTAATTGGTTCTGCAGATGCTGACTTAGCAGTGCCGCAAAATCTTGCTACAGAAGTATTAGGCGCGTTAGGCTCCGGATGTTTAGCTAACGACGGCGATTTACACTATGACGAAACTACTAAAAGTTGGCAGCCTGTGGGAGACCCTACAGAAGTTTCGCTAGTAGTAGCAGCGCGTAAAACAAAGGCAGATAAGCGTTACGCTCATTTAACTCGAGTTGCGGAAGTACCTTTTACTTCTGAACGCAAACGCATGTCTGTTGTCGTTAAGGATGGTTCGGATTCTGGAAATCTGATTGTCTGCGCTAAGGGCGCTCCGGACGTGCTGCTTTCTTATTGCACGCGTATTGCAGTAGCTGGTGCCGTGCGTCCACTTACTGACGGCGACCGCGAAGATATTTTAGCAACTGTTGAGCGTCTTTCCGGAGAAGCTTACCGCACGCTTGGAATGGCTTATAGGCCGCTTGGAGTCGATAGTCTTTCAAAAGTTGATGGCATGATTTCTAACGCCGCAGGTCAAATCGCGGACGTCGCGGAACAAAGTGACGTACTAGAATCTGATTTGATTTGGAACGGCATGGTTGGAATTATTGATCCTCCGCGAATTGAAGTTCGAGATAGTGTAGCTCAAGCTCATCGCGCTGGAATCCGTACTGTTATGATTACAGGCGATCATCCTCTTACGGCTACGCGTATTGCTCGAGATCTTGGAATTATTGGAAAAGATGAGCATGCGCTTACAGGCGACGAACTTGACGAGTTGCTCTCACGCGACGACGACAACATTGCTTTTGATGAAGCAATCAGTAAAACTAGCGTGTATGCGCGAGTAGCTCCTGAGCACAAGTTAGCTATCGTTTCTTCGCTTCAACGTCAAGGGAATATTGTTGCGATGACAGGCGATGGCGTGAACGATGCTCCTGCAGTAAAATCTGCCGATATTGGCGTAGCAATGGGCATTACGGGTACAGAAGTAACTAAAGAGTCTGCCAAGATGATTTTGGCTGACGATAACTTCTCTACAATTGTTGCAGCAGTGCGCGAAGGTCGCGGAATTTTCGACAATATTCGTAAATTCTTGCGATACTTGCTCAGTTCTAACGTTGGCGAAGTTTGTACGGTTTTCGGCGGCGTAGTTTTTGCTGGCGCGCTTGGAATTACGCAGCCAAACTCTGTTGGAGTTACTTTGCCTTTGCTTGCAACTCAGCTTTTGTGGATTAACTTGCTTACGGATGCAGCTCCTGCACTCGCGATGGGCGTTGATCCGCAAACTGACGACGTAATGGATCGAAAGCCTCGAAAGCTTACCGATAGCGTTATTGACCGACGAATGTGGGGAGATATTGTATTTATCGGCATAATCATGGCTGCTATTACGTTAATTGGCATGGATATGCATTTGGCAGGCGGATTCTTTACGGACCGTTCTGTTGGAATTATGGATCACGCTGCTCAGCTTACTCACGCTCGTACAATGGGCTTCACAATTCTTGTGTTTGCGCAAATGCTGAATGCGTTAGCATCTCGTTCAGACTCACAAAGCGTATTTGTAGGCTTATTTGCAAACCGTTGGCTTTGGGGTGCTATAGCAATTTCTGTTGTGCTTCAGTTGGCTGTAATTTACATACCGTTCTTGAACGAGCCATTTGGCACTGTTCCTTTGAGCGTAACGGAATGGTTCGAGTGCCTCGGTCTTTCAATGGTTGTGTTAATTGCTTCCGAACTTAGAAAGTGCTTCTTGCGTTTTCTTGCTAAGCGTAAAGCGGCTAAATCCTTAACTGCAGTTGCTTAAAAAGCAAGCAATTAGCTAAAAAATATCAGCTGATTTATAAATACGCGGTACAGTACGTAGTTTTCTTACATAACCTACGTCTCTGTGCCGCGTTTTGTGTTTTTATTTTCTATAAAATTTTTTGCTTATTGCTCATGAATATTTATTTGTTTTCAGGAAATAGCTTGCATCATACTCACAGACCGCGGCACGCGCTACAATTGTGCGTATTGTATTTTTCGCGCAAAATAGCAATAAATATTTCGTGCGAACAATGAAGTTGCTGATGTATAAGCTTTATTGCAAGGAGATTTGACGTCATGCTGTTGTCTGATCGCGACATTCTCAAAGCTCATGATGAGGGTCACATTGATTTGACCCCGTGGACCCCGGA
This sequence comes from Gardnerella sp. DNF01205, assembly GCF_049244135.1. NCBI lineage: Bacteria > Bacillati > Actinomycetota > Actinomycetes > Bifidobacteriales > Bifidobacteriaceae > Gardnerella > Gardnerella sp. DNF01205. Next base: position 54,220 of record NZ_CP058378.1, read on the forward strand.
AATGGTACAGCCAGCGTCAATTGACGTGCGCCTCGACCGTTTCTTCCGATTATTTAACAATCATGCTTACACGTATGTTGATCCTGCAGAAAATCAGGGAGAACTTACAGAACAGTTCGAGGTAGCTCCTGACGAGCCATGGATTCTTCATCCTGGAGAGTTCGCACTCGGCGCTACGTGGGAGTATGTAAAACTTGACGCTACTATTGCTGCACGTTTGGAAGGCAAAAGCTCGCTTGGTCGTCTTGGCATTTTGACACATTCCACAGCTGGCTTCATTGATCCAGGTTTCGAAGGTCATATTACTTTGGAGCTTTCAAACGTTAGCACTTTGCCAGTTAAACTTTGGCCTGGCATGAAGATTGGTCAAATGTGCTTCTTCCAGTTAAGCTCACCATGTGAAAACCCATACGGTTCAGCTGTTAACGGATCACACTATCAAGGTCAGCGCGGTCCAACTCCGTCACGTTCGTATGAACATTTCTATCGTGCTGATTTAAGCGAATAGTATTTTTAGAAAAATGATTCCGTTTTTAGAAAATTAATTCCTAAAATAGCAAGATTTAGAAGAAAAGTAGATAATTCTCAGGTAATTATCAGTTAGCGTTACTGTTCTGCTCAGAATAGTGTGGTTATATAATATTGTCGACAAAAAGACAGGTGCAAAGCACCTAAAAAATTATTCTTTTCTTCTCTCCTTTATTTCCCCGGCGCATAGACGCCGGGGTTAAATTTTTTCCGCACGAAACGCCGAATTAACACTAAAAGGTTGACATTGTCACAGCTACGGCTAAACTTGTGCAACAAGATTGGAGGTTGATGAACATGAATACTCGTTTCTGGCGCAGCTGGCGTAGTTAAAAGCGAGTTCACATATCGGTGTGGGCTTGCTGATTTTAAACAAATCAACGGGGCTATGCCGGATTCATCATCAACATTATTTGAGCTGAATGGCATATAAGCTGCCATCCAGCTTTTTTATTATCTGAGCACACGCCCTTCAAAATTACAAAATAATCAACACAACAAATAACAAACCTAATGCCGATTTCCTCGGCACTCACAAGAAGGGCAAAATTATGGTAAACGCAGTTGAACAAAACATGTATTACGGTGAATTTGGCGGACAGTACGTACCAGATATGATTCGTCCAGCACTCGACGCAGTAGCAGCAGCTTACTTACAATACAAAGACGATCCAGAGTTCCGCAATGAATTGGCGGGATTATTAAAAGATTACGACGGTCGCGAAACACCTTTATACTATGCTGAATCTTTCACAAAATATTTAGGCGGCGCAAAAGTATATTTAAAGCGCGAAGATTTAAACCATCTCGGCGCTCACAAAATGAATAATGTTCTCGGACAAATTTTACTCGCTCAGCGCATGGGTAAAAAGCGCATTATCGCTGAAACCGGAGCCGGTCAGCATGGCGTTGCCACTGCTGCTGCAGCAGCACGATTCGGCATGGAATGCGAAATTTTTATGGGCGCACTTGATTGCGAACGCCAAAAACTTAACGTTTTTAGAATGACTTTGCTCGGTGCAAAAGTTCATGCTGTTCAAGAGGGCACAAAAACTTTAAAAGATGCTGTAACTGCAGCATTTATGGATTATGCACAGCACTTGGATGATACCTTCTACATCGTTGGTTCCGCAGTGGGACCTTACCCTTATCCACAAATGGTTCGCGATTTTCAAAGCGTTATTAGCAAAGAGTCAAGAAGGCAGATCCTAGAAAAAGAAGGCAGATTACCGAATGCTGTAATTGCTTGCATTGGTGGCGGTTCTAATGCAATTGGTTCTTTTGCAGCATATATTGATGATCCGTCTGTACGATTGATTGGTGCTGAAGGCGCAGGTAAAGGTGCTGATACTCCTCAAAATGCTGCTACTATGACGAATGGAAAAATTGGCATTACGGACGGCATGAAAACTTATGTTCTTATGGATGATGACGGTAACGAGCTTCCAGCCTACTCTATTTCTGCAGGATTAGATTATCCTGGAGTCGGCCCAGAACATTCATATTTAAAGGATTCTGGTCGCGCAGAATACTACGCGATCACTGATGATGAAGCAGTTCAAGCTTTCCGCGCACTTTCTAGAGTTGAAGGAATCATCCCAGCTTTGGAAAGCTCACACGCAATAGCACAAGCTATGAAGATGGTTCCAAAGATGAGTAAGGATGACATTGTTTTAGTAACAGTTTCCGGCCGTGGAGATAAGGATGTGAATCAAGTAGCACGCTATCTTGGCATTGAATTATAAATCATTAATTTAGCAACAAATAAAACGAGGCAAATAAAACGAGGCAGTAACTCTCAAAATAAAGTGAGAATAAAAGAAAAGTAAGAGAAGAAGAATACGGCACTTCTGTAGCTAACTTAGCAAACAGAAGTGCCTATTTTCATTTTTAAACAGAATATCCTACTTATTTTTTATGCAAATCAGAACATGCTGAACTAATTATTTTGCACAATTCTTCCATAATTTTGTCTACTGGAGAAGCTGCACGCCAATTCAAATATAACGATCGATAAGGTTTAGGATTCTTAAACTCACGCAACGTCAAACCAATTGGTTGCACAATTGGAGGTACAGTTGCAAGACGCGGCAATAATGTCACATCTTTGCTACCTATAACCATATATCGCAAAGTTTCTAACGACGTTGCCCTAAATTCTGATTGTTTCGCACCTACTTTTTGGCATACATCGAGCATGCTTCTACGCATACAGTGCCCATCTTCTAATAAAAGCACTTTCTGAGTAGACAAATCTGAAAGTTCAATTGGTTTACTCTCGTGGCCTAGCAAAGAATTTGTAGAAGCCGCAAGAAGAAAATCTTCGTCAAAAACATGACACACTTTTATTGAAGGCGCATTCAAACTTTCGCTTAATATAACTGCGTCGACTTGACCACTATCTAGCAAATCAATAAGTTTCGCTGATTTTTCTTCTATAAAACGAATAGTAAGTTTTGGTTTTAAACGCCTGAGTGCAGGCATAATTCTTGGAAGTAAGTATGGTCCTAACGTTGGGAACACACCCAAAACCACTGTAGATGACCATGGATCTTCTGAACGTCTTGCAGCTTGTCGAATACGTGACATATCTGCCTGAATACGTTTAGCGTAATAAACCACTTCCCTCCCAGCAGGAGTTAAGATTTGTTTCCCGGGAGTGCGCTCAATAAGTTCTACGTCTAAAGTCTCTTCAAGTTTTTTAATTTGCGTTGAAAGAGTAGGCTGAGAGACGCGCATACGAACAGCCGCCTTGGTAAAGCTTCCTTCTTGTGCAAAAGCTATTAGATATTCTAACGCTCTAATATTCATAAGACGCCTCCCATTGTTTATTGCATAATAAATTTTATAAATTATTTATTTTGCGGGTTGCGGATAAGATAGTCAAATGCAGATAACGCAGCATTGGCTCCAGAACCATACGCTGTAACGATCTGCTTATACGGTTCGTCTGAACAATCTCCAGCAGCAAAAACACCCGGAGTATCAGTGCATCCAGCGCGATTCGTAATAATTTCTCCTCGATTATTAAGAGAAATATTATTTGCAAGCCAACGAGTATTCGGAGCTAAACCAATTTGCACAAAAACCCCATCGGTTTCAACAATATGTTCTTCGTTTTCATCATTGTCTGCTTTATTGCGATCTATGTAACGTATTGCAGTAACTTTACTACCACTACCTTCAATACTGCTTACTGCAGCACTTGTAATAACTTCAGTGTTAGGTAATTTATGCAAAGCATTAAGCAATACTTGATCCGCTTTAAGCACATCCATGAACTCAATCACAGTAACGTGTTTTGCAACTCCTGCTAAATCAATAGCAGCTTCAACACCAGAATTTCCACCGCCAACAACGACAACATTCTTATCTTTGAAAAGTGGACCGTCGCAATGAGGACAGAATGATACGCCTCTATTCCTATACTCATCTTCTCCAGGAACGCCCAACGTACGCCAAGTCGCGCCAGTTGCAATAATCACTGCACGCGCTTTCAAAGATCCGCCAGAACGCGCATGAATAGTATGTAACCCATATGGTTCCTTAGATAAATCGAGCGAGTCTGCCCAATCAGGAGTAAATACGTCAATATCGTATTGAGAAATATGCTTAGTTAAATCTACTGCTAGTTGAGAACCAGTCGTATGAGTTTGTGAAATATGATTTTCAATACTTTCAGTTTCTACAACCTGGCCGCCACGATGATCCATAATCATAGCCGTACGCAAGCCCTTGCGAGCAGTGTAAATTGCGGCAGCAGAAGCAGCAGGACCGCCGCCAACAATAACAATATCGTATGGATTTTGCGAATTCATTTTTTCTGCGAGCGCAACATTTGCCGAAGAAACGCTATTACCATTATTGCCATCCTCATCCTGCTCAACAGATTTTTCTTGTGATGCAAGCACAGATACAAGTTCGTCAATTCCTGCTCGTCCGGAGGAAATAAGTTTGCCATTTTCAAAAACTGCTGGCACGCTCATTACACCAAGTTTATCTACTTCTTCGCGGAAAGCGCTACCTTCAACTACAGTATGCTGAACTTTAGGGTTAATAATAGAAATGGTGTTAAGCGATTGCACAACTTCTGGGCAATTCAGGCAAGTTACCGACATGTACGTTGTCACATTGTGTGAACCAAGCTTTAGTATTGCATCGCGTTGCTCATCACTAATTTTTGGCGCATAGCCACTTACTTGTAGAAGTGCTAGTACTAAAGAGCTGAATTCGTGCCCTAAAGGCAATCCCGCAAAACTAATCGATACAGTGGATTCTCCATTTACTGGATTATCTAGTTTTCTACGCAATTCAAAGCTTGGCTTACGCTTTACATTGCTAATTTTATTATTATTTACTTCAGAAATACTAATTTTGTCACTTTGTTGAGATACTTCTTCTAGTAAGGATTTAACTTTTTGAGATGTTTCAGAATTATCAACGTAAGAAACGATTTCTATTTTAGATACCATCTTTTTTAGTAATTCTGAAAGCTGAGCAGTTAATGACGCATTCAACAAAGACATAATTTACTTCCTTCGGTAATTTTAGTCACAAGTAAAAATAAGCGAATGCGTAGGAAACTATGAACGTAGCTCCCTACGCATTGAGAATATTCTTTAAAAAGATTCTTTAATATTTAATTGCAAAAATCAGATTTTGCCGACTAAATCGATAGAAGGTTCCAAGGTTTTTTCGCCCTGCTCCCATTTTGCTGGGCAAACTTCGCCTGGGTGCGCTGCAATATACTGTGCTGCTTTAACTTTACGAAGGAGCTCGTCGGCGTTACGACCAATTCCGTCTGCGGTCATCTCAAAGAACTGAATCATACCTTGCGGATCTACGAGGAACGTAGCACGGTGAGCTAAACCGGATTCTTGATTCCAAGCGTCAAAATTACGCGAAAGAGCTCCAGAAGGATCACCCAACATAGTGTACTTTACTTTTGCAATTGCTTCAGAATCGTCATGCCATGCTTTGTGTACAAAATGTGTATCCGTAGAGACTGAGTAAACTTCAACGCCTAGCTTTTGCAATTCCTCATAGTGGTTTGCAAGATCTTCCAATTCAGTTGGGCATACGAATGAAAAATCAGCTGGATAGAAGAAGAAAATTGCCCATTTGCCAAGAACATCAGTATCGTTTACTTCAACAAATTCGCCATTCTTATAACCATTTACTTTGAATGGAAGAATATGTGTGTTCATTAAACTCATATCATTCTCCTAAATAGGTCATTTGCGCCTTCGTTGCGCTTTTATTTTCATTATTAAGAATAGATTATGGCTATTGATAATTCTAGTTATATAGATGTTTTCTATGGCTCTTATACACATCGTCAATGATTTTAGTAAACAAAAAGGAGCAACAACATTTATTTAGAAGTATGGACTTTTGTTTATGTAGACTATACAATTGACGAATTGTGTAGAATAGCAATTGTGGCGGCAAAATAAATTTCGATTAATTTATATAACGCACGTAGTTAACAAAGAGGTGCTACAAATCGTAAACAGTCGTCCTATACATTTGTTGACTACAAAACTAAACAAAATATGGGAGGATACTATGAAACGCAATGCAGTAACAGGGTTCCTAACTAGCCTATGCATGCTCTTGAGCCTATCTGCTTTCGCAATGCCAGCAATGGCAACAACCGCAGATAATTATGCAAAAACTCCACTTACTGCTGAAACAGCTAAACAAATCGCAAATGGAACTATAGGCTTAGATTTACCTGGGGCTTTGGATATGTCTTTATATCACAAGAAGCCTCTTGATCCGCAAGCTGATTTAGATGGTGACGGCTTAACTAATAGTCAGGAAATTTACACTTACACTAAAGACGGTAAGACTTATTATGGGTACAATTCTCACCCTATGATGAACGATACCGACGGCGATGGTATTCCAGATAATCAAGACAGCAATCCTCGCAGGTGGGATATTAGTCCTCGCGATATGGCTTTATTCTCTGAACTTTCTTATCGAGATGATAATTACATAAATAAGGTACTCGATTACACTAAACCGCTTCACGACATTTACAAAAATCGCAATGAGTACCGCCTTATGCACAACGAGCTTGCACCATTCTGGAAAGTTAAAGAAACCTACCACAAGAGGGGAGGATTTGATGCTGTTTTGTTTGAAAATGTAAGTCCATACCCATTCTTAGAACAAGGCACTGTTCAAGTACTAGCAATTCGTGGAACTTCCCAATTTAATGATTACGATGATGATTTTGCAATAGCTGTAGGTCATAACCCAGATCAAGCTAAAGATGTTGAGCAGTTGATTGAGCGTTATGGTCGCGAAAATACTGTTAGCAATTTGTATATTACCGGACATTCCCTCGGAGGATATCTTGCACAGCGTGCTTTAATTCGTGCTAAAGGCAAAGGCTACAACTGGATTAAGAAAATTTACACATTCAATTCACCACAAATTTGGGGAAATATTTTCAACCGTTGGTTACGTACCGTCGCCAATACTGGCAATAAGCTCACTCGAGAAGGTTACGCTGTTCATTACAAAGTAGACAACGACAAGGTTATTCGTTCTGTTGGCAATTTTGCTGGAGCTATAAGCGTCGGCAATTCTGCGCAAGGACATAGCTCTCGAAGCTATCTTGAGGCTCGTATGAACAATTTCCCAGGTTTCACCGTAGGTACTAGAGGAGATATTTCTGGCACTGGACGTTGGATGGAAGAACTTAACAACTTCTACGATGTTCGCACGTTCTAATTACTGCTAATTAAGGATTGCTAATTAGCACCAGCAATAGATAGCTACCTCGTGTAATTTATTAACAATAAGCTAAGCGCTGATTTACCGATGATTCATTAATATCCCAAGTAGCTCAGCGCTTTTCCTATATCAATTAATCTAATGAAATTCTTTCCTATTACACCGCATAAGCTTAAGTATTAACTTTTGGTACTTATTAAAATTATCTGATTCAACTAGATACAATTTTATGAAGTTGTTAAATCTGATAAAATCAACACGTTGAGCTAAATCTGTTGTGCTGCTCGCAAAAATATTTTCAAAATAAAGTAGAAGTCTGTACAAAAAGTAAGGAATAGCAGTATGAGAAAAGTAAGTACCATTCACACAATTAGTGGAATTGTATTAGCTTTTGGTTTGATTGTTTCATCTCTGATTTACGTACCTTCGTTAGCAACAACCGCAGTTGCAGAAGAAACATCACCAATTCACACTCCTTTGACTGCACAAACTGCTCACGACATTTCTACTGGTCGAATTCGTTTGGAAAATAATCAGATTGATTCTTTGCTTTACCATAAAGCCGCGCTAGATCCAGATCAAGATAGCGATGGCGACGGTCTGAAGAACAGCGAAGAGCTTTACACTTACGTAAAAAACGGACGCACATATTACGGATATAATTCGCATCCACTTATTAAGGACACCGACGGCGACGGGTTAGATGACAAAAACGATAACAATCCTCGCAGGTGGGATATTAGCCCCCGAGACATGGCTCTTTTTATGGAGCTTGTGTATAGGGAAGACAGCTACGTCAAAGAAGTACTTGACTACTCAAAACCGCTCACTAAAATTTACAAAAATCGCAACGAATACAAGCTTATGCATAACGAGCTTGCGCCATTCTGGAAAGTCAAAGAAACATACCACTTTGGAAGCGGATTTGATGCTATTCTTTTTGAAAATGTAAATCCTGCATACCCATTTATTGAGCAAAACGGCGTGCAAGTTCTTGCAATCCGAGGAACTGAAAGCGGCGGAGATTTTACTAATGACATTAAACTAGCAATTGGATTAAACCCGAGCCAAGCTTTAGATGTAAACAATGTGATGGATAAAATCAATAGAGAAAAACTTGCTACTAATTTATATATAACAGGGCATTCTCTCGGAGGTTATTTATCTCAACGTGCTTTAATTTACGCTAAACAAAAAAATTACCAATGGATTACAAAGGCCTATACTTTTAACGCTCCGAGGATCAAAGGTAATATATTCAACAAATGGCTTTGGGAAACATCTGATTTTGGCGATCAATTAACAAAAGAGGGTTATGCTGTTCATTACAAGGTTGATAATGATAAAGTAATAGGACCAATAGGAAACCTTAACGGCGCAATAAGCATAGGAAGATCTGGAGAAGGTCACGGATCTCGTAGTTACTTTGAGCCTAGAATGGATAGTTTCGAAGGATTCACAGTTGGCGAACGCAATAAAATTGAAGGAACCGGTCGCAAAATTGCTGCACTCGACGGATTAGTTAACGAACCAGTTATTAAAACTGACGAACAATCTTTCGAACCTAAAATTGAAAACATAGACATTTTTGAAAACGATAAGTTACCAAAAGTAACAGATTATCTTCTTAATGCATCAGACAGACCGCAAGGATCTACCATTACAGATATTACAGATAAAACTTCTATTAACACTTCTAAAAGTGGAAAATACGAAGGTAAAATATTACTTGCATTATCTGATAATTCAGTAAAAACTATTATAGTTCCAATAATTATTCATAAGCGATTGGCTAATATCGAGGAACTTCCAAATGTTACTGCTGAACCTGGCAAGAAAATAGAAGTCAAAAAAGACAATAAAATCCCCGATAATTTCGACTTCAAACCATACTTAAAAAACTTACCAGAAAACAGCACAGTACAAGTTGTAAAACAACCAAACACAACAAACACTGGAGAAACAACATTTATCGTAGAAATAACCTTTGCAAACAAAGCAAAACAGAAAGTAACTCTTAAAGCTCACGTTGTAGAAATCATTCCAGCAACACCACTAAACCCAGCTAAAAAACTCATACCAGGCAAAACCATTACTCCGATTCCAAATGTTACTGCTGAACCTGGCAAGAAAATAGAAGTCAAAAAAGACAATAAAATCCCCGATAATTTCGACTTCAAACCATACTTAAAAAACTTACCAGAAAACAGCACAGTACAGGTTGTAAAACAACCAAACACAACAAACACTGGAGAAACAACATTTATCGTAGAAATAACCTTTGCAAACAAAGCAAAACAGAAAGTAACTCTTAAAGCTCACGTTGTAGAAATCATTCCAGCAACACCACTAAACCCAGCTAAAAAGAGTATTACGTGGGCCGTGTTAATTCCTGCAAAGAAATCAACACCATGGACCGAGCTAACACCAGCGACACCAGCTCCAACACCAACTCCCGTACCTCCGACACCTGTTCCACCAACGCCTTCGCCTACGCCGACACCGACGCCTGATCAACAACCTGCAGTGCCTCTGCAGCCGAAACCAAACCCAGTGAATCCAACACCCGTTCCGCCAAAACCTGCGCCTAAACCAGAGCCACAACCTGTTCCACCAACACCAGAATCTCATTCTGGCAACAGTGAGCACTCTAGCAATGGCGAACCTGATAAGTCTGCAAATAGCACAACCCCACAGACTAATAAGTTCGATCAAGACCATAAGGAAATTCCAAGCATGGGATTTCCCGGACCAACGCATCCTTCCAAAACTCTACAAACTCCTGCAGTTAGTAACGATTCTATGCGCGAAAACCACATAGAGCTTAACGCAAACTCAGAATCACACACATTACAGCAACAGATTCCATCAGCACCAAAGAGTATTGCAGATTTACTTCCAGCGTTGTGCAACACTCTCACCGTCGGGAATAATAACATTGCTTATGCGGGAAAAAATAACCATATCACTGTTACAGTAAATGCAACATCAGAATTCATGCGCAGATTACAACTAGAAAAAGCAGTAAAAGCTTATGCCTACATATATTCCAACCCTAAACTTCTTTATAGCGCAAATGGAATGAAATATGTAACAGTTCACATTAATGAATATGGCAGGATTGTATTCGACGTAGTTATCCCGGAAGACTATAAAGGCAATCATACGATTGTCCTTATTGACGAAAACGGTAAACAAGTTGCGTGGACGAATACTTTAGTAAAGAAAGACCCCCATTTACACAAACAATCCACAATAGCCAATAATGCACTCCCTCGTACTGGAATACAAATAATTCCAATTGTACTTAGCGTTGCATTGATGCTGTTTGCTAGCACAATTGTGACAATTGCAAGAAAAAGAAAGTTTAACTAAGCGTAAGTTGTAGTTTTTATACATCCAATGTACAAAAACTACAACTTATACAATTTTACAATCTGAATGGAGCGGATGACGGGAGTCGAACCCGCCTCTGAAGCTTGGGAAGCTTCCATTCTACCGATGAACTACATCCGCATGCTGTAACTAAAAGCAAACTAGTTTCAACAACCATCTAAGGGTATCATGCACAGCTTACCGCTTCAATATTTAGGAATCAGTTTATGAACTCAATAAACAAGACAAGCAAGTTCAACAAACAAAATATTCATGCAGCAATGCTCATTAGACGCCCAATCCTATCCTGAACAGTAGGACGTGCAGTACACAAACGCACAAGCGCAGGAGCGTTATTATTCCATGGGCAAATAATCATCAAAGAAGCAACAGCCTGCAATCCAGCAGTAGATTTCATCTCGTGAAGCTGCATGCCGTAGGTAATTTTATTAAGTGCGGAAGCAAGCGCAGCAAAATCTCCAGTAATTTCACTACTTCCCTTATCTGCGTCAAATTCACGCGAACCAGGAATAATTGCATTGATAATAACAGAAGCAATAGGAGCGAATAAAATATTTAAAAACTTACCAATAAATTTGCAATACTTGCGAATATCACGACGATATGTATCACCAACATAAACAAGCCAAGAACCAACGTACGTTAATACTGTTGCTGTAGCAGTAGCCAGCGAAGAAGCGAGAATATCATGATTATAAATATGAGTTAATTCATGACCAATAACACTACGTAACTCGCGCTCGTTAAGGATATTAATCAAACCACGAGTACAACATATGCTTGCATGACGCTCACTTCTACCGGTTGCAAAAGCATTAGGACTTTCGTAGGGAGAAACCATTACTCGCGGCATAGGTTTACCAATTCGAGCAGATAAATCTCTAACCATTGCGTAGAGCACAGGCTCTTCTTCTTCACTAACCTCTGTAGCACGCATAGCAATAATCGCAAGCTTACTTGAGCACCAATAAGCAAAAACACTAAATGCAATACCAGGAATAATGAACCATATTAGTGATGACAGATGCGAGCCAGCAAGAACCCAACATAAGGCAAGAAAAAGCCACACAACAACAAAAAATAGTGCGGCTTTTAAGCTGCCATAGTGTATTCTCAAGCCTTTCAACATATGATCTATCTTAATAATGCGAACTTAAATTTTTCTGAATATATACTGCGTATTTACTAACTACAAACTTAAATACTAAGTAATATTTTCAGTTTATTTAGGGCATTATTTGCTACCTAAAGCAATATTTACAAGTTCAGACGCTGAAACAACTTTCTTTCGAGTTCTCTGCTCATTGGCTCCAAGCTCACGCTCATAAGAGTCAACTCGCTTCCAACCGGCGTAATCAATTGGTTTAATGCCCTTTTCTGCCAATAATTTATCTATAGAATTTTCATCACGATCAGGTGCGATTCGCCCAGCATTGCCAGCTTTAGATAAATCTTCAAGCATATTATTAACAATCAAAAGAGCATCAGATTTTGTAGAGCCGATTAATCCTACCGGCCCACGCTTAGCCCAGCCAGTTGCATACAATCGCTCACGGACTTCGCCATTTTCTACAGACGTCACTAAGCGTCCATCAATATTTGCAAGCAAAGTACGCTTTTCGTCGTAAGCAATTCCTGTAACTTCTGCAGGATGGTAGCCAATGGCATGGTAAACAGCTTGCACAGCGTAATCTTCAAATTCACCTGTGCGAGTCATTGTGCCATCCGCGCTTGTTACAGTTCGCTCAACTCGTATTGCTTTCACACGCCCATCTTCACCAAGAATTTCTACCGGCGCACAGTTGAAGTGGATAATATAGCGTTTGTCGGCTGGATTCCCCTCAAAATCAACGTTTCCGCCATCTTCCATATCTTCTGCCATGTCTCGAATCGCAAAAAGTTCCTCAACCATTTGACGCGTGAGCTTATCGTTACCTGCAACTTCTATCGTCTCATCGTCAAGTTCAAAATCATCCTCATTAATAACAATTTGCACTCCGGATAACTTTTCCATTTCGCGCAATTCTTGAACAGAGAATTTTGCTTGGGCAACTCCACGACGAATAAATAAATGCAAGGTTTGGGTTTTATTTTTTTGCAATCCCTCATACACGTCGTCTGGAATATCCGTATGCGCGCGCAAATAATCAGGATCTCGTAAAAGCTCACGAGCAACATCCATTGCCACATTTCCGCCGCCAATAACAGCTACTTCCTTAGCTTCGAGCGGCCATTCTCGATTGCTAGTTGGGTATCCGTCGTACCATTCTACGAATTTTGCAGCTCCGTACACTCCGTCTAAATCGGCGCCTGGAACTCCTCGAAGAGGCCTATCTTTCACAGCGCCGGTTGCAAATAGCACAGCATCGTAGCGTTCCAATAAATCTTCTAATGCAATATCCTTACCAAATTCAACATTTGCATAAAGATGAATATTTGGATTATCAAGCGTCTTTTCAAGCGCATCCGCAATAAATTTGATACTTGGATGGTCAGGAGCTACTCCGTAACGCACTAATCCAAAAGGCACTGGCAATTTTTCAAAAAGATCGATGCGAGCGCTAGAGCCTAATCCCAATTCTTCTCCACGCTTTGCAATCTGGCGTAAGAAGATATCGGAAGAATACACTCCTGCAGGGCCTGCTCCTATTACAGCAATACGCAGTTGAGATGTTTCTTGTGAAACATTTTCGTTTAAATTATTTTTTTCCATTATTATCCCCATATTGAGCTGTATTATACGGCACTTTTCGCCGTTTTCGCGCTATTTAGCACGGCCTACAAGCATAGGTTGCCTCAATCCACTCAGCAGCGTAACTGTAAAGCGTTTATATGTAATTCTTCGCCAAAAATAAGTTACGTACAAGCTTGAGCTGTTACCGTTTGCAGCTAACTCGTATGCTTTCATAATTAGACTAGCGCATTACTTCGTCTTACAACATGCTCAAATAAATAAAATGCTCAAACGAATATTATTAAAGGTGTCGTAATGAATATCGTAAAAAATATTGCCAAAAATATTTTTATTTTCGTTCGCACAATGCTGTTAAAGCCCACATAATAGCAACAACATCAATTGCTTCTTGCATCATTGCACCAATAACTGCTGGAATAAAACCGAAAGCCGCAAAAATCATACTTATAATTGCCAATCCAATGCCCATCAATACTGACTGAACCATAACGCGTTTAGTATGTTTTGCTACTCTTATTGCGCTTGCAACGGAAGAAATATCGTTGTTCATAATAACTAACTGAGCACATTCAGATGCTGCCGTATCTGTGCCATCCGTTACCGCCACGCCAATATCTGCAGCCGCAAGCACTGGAGCATCGTTTACACCGTCTCCAACCATCATTGTTACAGTCGAATCTTTCTTACTTTTGGCTGCATTGTAATTGTGCTTTTTTACATACGCTAATTTATCTTGCGGAAGCAAATCTGCATATATTGTGTCAATTCCAACGCTTTTACCAATTGTTGTTGCAGCTTGCAAACTATCTCCAGTAAGAATAGATATTGAGCACGCACCAAGCGTACGCAATGCGTCAATAGTTGATTTCGCGTTATCGCGAGGCACGTCTTTTAACACAATCCGACCAACTAGCACTCCGTCAAAGGAAACATAGGTTGCCATTTCGTCTGCAGCGAGCGCACTGACTACATGTTGTGCCGCAATATGTTGTGTCGCAATATGATTCATGACCTGTTTATTAATATCATCTTGCTCAGTAACATACTTTCTACGCCCAACGCGCACCAAAACACCATCTACAACGCCTTGAATACCCTGACCTGCAGTTTCCTTCACACTATGCACTACTGGATACTCTCTAACGCTAGGCAATTGCGGAGTTGAAGATGGATGCGTGTGCTCCCACAAAACTGAACCTGCTTTTGCTATACCTCCAGCGAGAATATGCTGAGAATACGTTTCTAGCACACCTGCGAGCATCACAATTCGATCAGCTTTCTGCGTAGTATCGATTACGTCTACGTTTACAACTTGCGGCTGTTTTACAGTTAGCGTGCCGGTTTTGTCAAAAAATACGTCTGTTACACGACTTAATTGCTCAAGCACATCCTGACTTTTAACAACAATTCCAAGTTTTGCTAAACGCCCAGTACCAGCCATGCAAGCAACTGGAACTGCAATAAGCAGAGGACATGGGGTTGCTAGAACCAATACTTGCGCAAATCGCAATGCGTCGCCAGAAAAGCTCCAAGCAAGACCTGCAATCGCAAAAGATAATACTGTAAACGGCACAGATAGCATGTCTGCAAATCTAACTACTGCAGCTTTAGAAGACCTAGCAGACTCAACAAGCTGCATGATTTTCTGATACTGCGAGTTTTTAGACAGCTTTGTTACGCGCATAATAAGCACAACTCCACCGTTTACACAGCCTGAAAGCACTGCAGCTCCCGCATAGACTTCTCTAGGAACAGATTCTCCGTTAATAGTACTTGTGTCTAAAATTGCAGAACCGCTTAATAATTCACCGTCAACTGGCACTGTTTCGCCAGGAAGCACAATAATTACGTTTCCTATCTTTAGCTCATCAACAGGAACTGTAGCGTAACGCTGCAAATTTGAGGAGATTTCGTTGTCTGTAGATGCTTGCAAAAATGGGCAATTATTTTGTTTACAGTTGCAATTTTGCAAGTCATTATTTTCGCAATTACTTTCGCTATTTTGCTCGCTACTATTAGATTGCTTAGAATTAGCGGCATCTACTTTTCTAAATTCAGCATGCTGGCACAGAACACACGAGCTAGGCTTGCACTGATTTTCACTCAAACATGGCGGTTCGTATGATTCATCATTTGCTTGATTATTATTCATACCATGCTCAATACCTGGCAAAGTCATAAGGTGAGCAGTTTTTGGAGCTGCGCTTACTAAAAGAGATAGATTGCGCTGAGCTTTCATATGCGCAAAATCTTCTATAGCTTCTCCAGTCCAAACCATTACAACAATCAAATAACTTGCCCAGAACTCACCAATACAAAGTGTTGTAAGCAATGCAACAAAAGCAAGTAGATCAATACCTAAAGTTCCATGCAGTAAATGTTTAATCATATTACGCAAAGAAATAACGCTCGTATATAAAACGAGAATAGCGATAATAGTTTTGCCAAGACTAATACTTATGGAAATACTGCAATTAATTTTTAAAAAATCAAAGATTTGCTGCGAAAAATTAGAAATTTGCTCACAGAAAGTAGCTAATATAGGCAAATTATACGAGTACAAAGGCGCAATAAACGGAAAAGCAAGAATTACGACTGTTAATTGTGGTGCACGACGGCAATATGCTAAAAGTTTACGCATACACTTTCCTTACGCTGATCAGGTTAACTACGCTTAAAACGCTGCTAACACACGATTTCACGCCTTGTTAACCCACTGAGCGCAACCTAAATAGCGCACTCAATACACGGCGTAAAGATACTTATGTTGATTTTTGGTTAATCCCAATTTTGGAATTAACAATGACTTTTAATTATTTATTTGTCTCTTTAATATACCATGAAGCCTTGATGAGAAACATTCTCATAAACACAAGCTTAAATAATGCAAAACCAAAACAAATCCAAAAAAATAAATTAATAAATAAAAAAAGTTCTGATTGAAAAATCAATCAGAACCCTGTTCGTGGAGCTAAGGAGACTCGAACTCCTGACCCTCTGCTTGCAAAGCAGATGCGCTACCAGCTGCGCCATAGCCCCATTCGGTATTGAATGAAATAATCACTCAATTCCGTGGGCCCGGGAGGACTTGAACCTCCGACCTCATCCTTATCAGGGATGCGCTCTAACCACCTGAGCTACGGGCCCAACTCGTACGCCTAAAACATACAAGTAGTTACATTAGCACAGACACAGAAAATGTCAAACCGCAACACGCCATAAAAAAGAAAATAGCATGTTGCGGTTTGAATCAAAAAAATTAAACAGAGGTTAATTAATCAAGATGACTGCGCATGAACCACTGGAACTTTTCCAACTGTTGAACATGATCTTGAATAATATTTGAGCTAACTAAATCAAGCTCATCAAGCTCCGCGATAGCTTTGCGATCGTCTGCAATCATATCGTTATAGTATTCAATAAGCGCTTGCAAATACTCCTTTGTGGACTTGCGACCAGTCAAAGCAAAACGCTTCCATGTACGAGCAGCAACAACATCATCAGCACGTCCAAGTGGAGAACCACCCAAAGTTGCAATTCGCTCAGCAGTTTCATCCGCCTGCGCCAAAACTTCAGCAACCTGTGGATCAAGCATTTCATGCACTGCAATAAAATCTGAACCAGTAACATTCCAATGCGCATGCTTAAGCACCAAAGCAGCTTCCTGCTCGTGGCTTAAACGATTCTGTAAAATGGCAACAGCCTTTTCACTGGCCGCTTCGTCGAGACCTGGCAAAATATGCAACAAAGCCATGTTCTATCCTTCCTTAGGTTTGTTAATACCGTTATTATTCTACTGCTATGGCTTAAACTACGCGCGGCGACGCACTTCAATCGTCGCAATACGCCTACCATCAACCGCAGTCACAGTCATATCGTAACCATCCGCATCATGCAAAACAGCTCCAACACTTCCCATTGAACCAGTATGCGCTAAAAAGTAGCCTGCAACAGTCTCATACGGACCGTCTTCAAGCTCAATGCCGGTAATGTCAGCAAAATCTTCAATGGTCATACCGCCATCAATTTTTGCAACACCATTTACAAAAGCAGTTGTTTTATTCACATTATTTTGCTCAGTTTCACCAGGCAAATCATATTCATCGCGAATATCTCCAACTAGCTCTTCTGTCATGTCCTCGAGCGTAACAATACCGTCAGTTCCACCATATTCATCGATGACAACAGCCAAATGAATACCACGTTTACGAAGAAGTTCCAGGCTCGGCAATAGTTTGGAAGTTCCAGGAAGACTAATTCCTTCGCGAGTTACATCTGCAACAGTTTTTGCATTTGGATCACGCACATCTAGCAAATCGCGAACATGCACAAAACCTATAACATCATCAAAATCTTTGCCAATAACAGGGTAGCGAGAATACGGAAGCTCACGAATTTTCGCGGCAGCTTCTTCAAGGCTCAATGAACCATCCAAAAACTCAACATCAGCACGAGGACGCATCACTTCAGCAACAATAGTTTCCGAAGCATCAAACACGTCATCCAAAATATTGCGCTCATCCTGACTTAAACGCTTATTGCTATTAACAAGCACGCGCAATTCTTCGTCAGAAACTTCGCTTTCCTTCTCATTAGGATCAAAGCCAAGAATGCGCACAAAACCGTTCGTATTCTTTCCAATAAGCCAAATTAAAGGCTTGCAAATCTTTGAGAAAATATCTACTGCCGGCACAACCGATCGCGCAATCTGCTCAGCACGCTGCATAGCAATACGTTTCGGAACTAATTCAGAAATAACAATAGAACAGTAAGAAATAACAAGAGTTAGGAAGATTGTTGTAAGTGGGCCAGCAACGTGCGAAGAAACACCCCATGAACATACAACCGGCACAACATACGGAGCTAAAGCAGACTCACCAAACGATGCGGAAAGAAAGCCAGAAAGAGTTACTCCAATTTGTAGAGCAGATAGAAAAGTGTTGGGATCGCGGGCAATTTTTGCAACTCTAGCGCCACGCGCATCCTGCAATTCCATGCGATCAATTTGCGAACTTCTCAAGCTCACTAAAGCTAATTCGGTTGCCGCAAATACGGAACCAAATAGCAAAAAAATCATAATGAGTAGAATATTAAAACCAATCGCCATACTTGTTATCTTAGTTTACTTCTATGCGATATCAACAATTCTAAAATAATTATCACCATTAACGAAGATAAATTATTTATGGGCGATAAAAATATCCAGTTGGAGCTTGAGCTGTTTGCATTGATATAACGTGCAGCACAACTCCAGGATGCTGATATCCAGGAATGCCAATATTGCCTCTAGAAACACGTGCACGAACACG
Organism: Gardnerella sp. DNF01205; assembly: GCF_049244135.1. Taxonomy (NCBI): domain Bacteria; kingdom Bacillati; phylum Actinomycetota; class Actinomycetes; order Bifidobacteriales; family Bifidobacteriaceae; genus Gardnerella; species Gardnerella sp. DNF01205. The sequence goes on from NZ_CP058378.1 coordinate 72,898, forward strand.
CACCCATTCATGATCTTGAATTTCGCCAATATTTGATTTTTCGGCAACTAATCCAAACGGAGACATGTCGAGAATACAGCATGACATAAGCTGACGAGATACCCTAAATTGATTTGCATTCAACGTAGAATCTCTGCTAACAAAACCTGTAAGAGTAATCGTGTATCCATCATATTTTGCAGCATTATGATCGATTTCGTCATACCAGGAGCCAAAATCATCATCATCAACTGCTATCTCACGAGACTTTTCATACAATCCCGACAAAGGATAATTTTGGCTACGAATAGCAATAGCACGACCACCAGCATACTGGTCGAATCCATCTACACTAATATTTTGAGCGTAACGCAAAGGAACAATAATAAGTAGCGCAGGAACAACGAAAGCTACAAGCATACGCCAAACATCGCGCGAAGAAACAGAAAACCATCCAATCGCAGCGCATATAGACAGAATAAATAGCAAAATAGCAGTAATTAACAAATAATAATATGCTCTAGGCGTAGTAAAAAGCGTATATTGACCGCTTAAAGTAACTTCCGCAATTATGACTGCAAAAAATAGCAATAAAATAGCTTCTACCAATTGAGCTAAAGTGATTTTTTTACAAGCATTATGCTCAACACATTTTTGTTTTTTCATGCGATGAACCCCCAAGCCCAGTGAGCTAATAATGACGCTAGGAAGCACGCAAAAGCAATAGTTAATGTTAAGCGCCACACAAATTTACCACGGCAATCCTCAACGAGCATAAGCGTATTCTTTAAATCAAGCATAGGACCAAACAGCAGAAATACTAGCACCGACGACATAGGCAATGATGTTGCTAAACTTCTTGCAATTACAGCATCTGAGCTGGAGCATAGAGAGCTTGCGTACGCAATAGCCATCATTACAGGAATAGCAATTAACACATTACTCACTTGTACGCGAGAAGCAGGATCAGCTCCGAGCCATGCGCGAATTACAGAAGCAACTATAGTTCCACATACAATAATTGGAATTAATTTTATTAAATCCTGATGTATATGCTGCACATATTTGCGAATTTGCGCAGAAATACTATGCTTTTCAATATTATTTTTTGTGAGATTACTTTCGTTATTCAATTCGCAAGAACAATGTAAAGAAGATTTATTTTCTACTAAAATTTTCTTACGCAAAATATTGGTTTTTGAAGGGAATATAACAAAACTTAATCCAACCAGTAATGCAATACCAACACCTAGAGCAATACGCATAATAGCAACAGCTGGGGCGTCAGAGAACGCATAAAATGTTGCTAATACAGATACTGGATTTACAACAGGAACTGCACATAGAAAAGTTATGGCGCACGGTAATGGTAGTTTTCTTGCAACTAAACGAGAAAACGTTGGAACTACTACACAATCACAAACAGGCACGCAAACGCCAGCCAATATGGCAGCCAAAAAACCGTTTGCCGTAGATTTTGGAGCATGTTTCTCAATAAAATCAGCAGTTACCCAAGTTTCTACTGCAGCAGAAACAAGCACACCTATGAGAGTAAAAGGTATCGCTTGTAGCAACAAACCGGAAACACCTCGAATTGTTGTATCAATTAGAAACCAAGGATGTCTCCCCTGTAAAGCAGGAGCAGCTGCAATAATAAAAGCTACTAAAGGAGCTCCAACAAGCAAGAAAAGATAGTTCGCAGAATTAGCAGAATTTGCAGAATTCGCACCAAGCGTACCTTTAGATGATTGATTCATATTTGTAACCTAACAACGTATTAATAATTCTGTTAAAAATGTGACTACATGCTACTTAGCATGAAAGAACCTCTACCAAACCATCCTTCATTCTATACCTAGCACCAACTAGCATGAGGTTATCATTAAAAGCAGATTCACGAATAGTTTGAGATTTATTACATATTTCAGCAAGAATATTAGATACATGGATTCGTTCAATATCATCCGTGTTTAATTCTTCTTCAATACCAGCAAGTGCAGCAGGACCTAAAGAACGAAGCAATATTGACTCGCTAGACTCAATTATTTCGCTTGTTTCATCTTCGCCGTATTTAGAAACCAGCTTTTGCACATTCGGCAAAACGGCTTGTACTGCACCGCAATGCTCATGCCCAAGCACAACAAGCACTTTTACTCCCAAATCGCTTACAGCGTATTCTAAAGATGCAATTACAGCATCATCAAGCACTTCGCCTGCAGTGCGAACAGAAAAAATATCACCTAAACCGGCACCGAACACAAATTCTGGAGCAACGCGCGAGTCAGCACAGGAAAGAACAACAGCTCCAGGATGCTGACCTTCAATAAGAGATAATCTCGTTTCTTCACTAAGTCCATCACAATTTAATGAGCCTTCTGCAAACTTACGGTTACCAGCTAGCATCGCGCTCCACACAGATGTAGCCAAAAGTGAATCTTCTTTTAAAAGATCTTCTTTGACTGTCTCGTGCATTATTACCTCCTTGTATTGATGCGCTTGCGCAAAGGTGACGAATACAAGCTATCAACAAATTTTGAAAACACTTCGACTTATAAAACATATTCTATCGTTACTGTGTTAAATAGAAAATATGCTATAAAAGCTAACAAAATTTATAAAATATGATTATAAAAAGAAAAGCCAACGCACAGCTAACAAAGCAGCACGAAGGCTTTTCTTAATCATATAAACTTATAAAATCATCCAGTATTCTGCAAGCCTGCAGCAACACCAGAAACAGTGCAAAGAATAAGGTAGATGAACTCTGCCTGCTGGCTTTCGCTAAGCTCTTCTTTGTCTACCTTGTTGCGAAGCTTGTGCAATGCAAGCGACTGGATTACAGACAGCGCGTCAACATAAGGCGAGCGCACACGAATAGCCTGGCCAAGCACGTGACGGTGCTGCAAAGGCCACTTGTCGTCGACAATTTGCAAAACCCACTTGCGAGTAAGCTGCATTTCTGAAAGTACTTTATCGCTCAAATCTTCACGATCTCCAAGGCTTAAGTACATGCGAGCAATACGCTCATCTGTCTTAGCCAAAGACATCTCAATATTGTCAATAAAAGTACTGAATAGCGGCCACTCTTCGTAAGCTCTGCGCAAAGTTTCCAAGTCACCAAACTTTTCGCAAGCCGTGCCCAAACCGTACCATGCTGCCAAATTGATTCGCGCCTGAGCCCAAGAGAACACCCACGGGATTGTGCGCAAATCGTCCAAAGACTTCGCACCCAAACCGCGCTTAGCTGGGCGAGAGCCGATTGGGAGCAAGCCAATCTCGCTAAGCGGCGTAACCGTAGAGAACCATGGAGTAAAATCATCCGTTTGTAGCAAGTCAAGGAAGCGCTCATGAGCTGCAACATCAAGTTTTGCAGCCATATCCGCATACTTCTTCGTCATATCAGTGTTAGTTTTCTCAACACTTGGCGAAGACTGAAGCAAAGTTGCAGAAGCAACGGATTCAACGTGACGAATAGCAAGAATTGGATTGCCATATCGTGCGAAAATAACTTCGCCCTGCTCAGTAAGCTTGAAACGGCAGTTGACGGAACCAACTGGTTGAGCAAGCACTGCACGGTTTGCAGGACCGCCACCGCGACCAACAGCACCGCCGCGACCGTGGAACAGTGTCAAATCAATATCATGCTTCTTAGCCCATTGAGCAATTCGCTCCTGAGCGGAATGCAAAGCAAGCGTTGCGGAAGTAGGACCAGCATCCTTGGAAGAATCCGAATATCCAAGCATAACTTCCATCTTGCGGCCAGTAGCCTTAAGACGAGCTTGCACTTCAGGAATTTTAATAATCTCCTCAAGCACATTTACGGAATTCTGCAAATCTTCAAGCTGCTCAAACAGCGGAATGACGTCGATTGTTGGCGCATCCTGTGGGTGAGCGAAAGCAAGACGATTAAGCTCAAATACATCGCGCACATGCTGAGCAGATTTTGCGAAGGAAATAATGTAGCGTCGAGCAGCACGCATTCCGTTGCGCTTTTGAATTGCACCCAAAGCACGGAACGTATCGAGTACTTCACGAGTCATTGGCTGAAGCGGTCCGCGTTCGCCGTGCAATCCATGTTCGCGAATATCTTCCAAAGCACGAGAATGCACGAGAGAATGCTGACGGAATTCCATTTCAACCATGTGGAATCCAAAGGTTTGCGCCTGCCAAATCAAATCCTGCAAAGGACCATATGCAGCACGAGGATCTCCGCCTTCTGCCAAAGAGCGTTGCACAATTTGCAAATCCTCAATGAAATCTTCGCAAGAATGATACATCAAATCCGTATCGCGGCTAATAGTGCGATGCAAACGGTCAGCCATTACAAGCATTACAGCACGATGCGGCTCACTGTTAGAAACGTCTGAAGCGTTTTCTGTAAGCTGTTCGCTCATTTCGCGCTGACGATTCCACAACTCAAGCAACTCCACACTTGGAGGCGTTGTGCGCGTTTCCATAGTTAAGCATTTGCCAACTTCGCGAGTACGATTCTCCAAAGCCACAAGCACGTGATCGCTAAACTTTCGAGCGACTTGACGACTCACTTTAGCTGTCACATTAGGGTTGCCATCTCGATCTGAACCAATCCAGCTTCCTGGATGGAAGAATGCAGGGCAACGCGGAGGAACTAATCCAGCCTTCTTGCCAAGCAGCCAATCGTCAAATCGACGATACACGACTGGAATCGTGTCAAACAAAGTAGCGTCAAAAATGTCAAGAATAGTGTCAGCTTCTTCAACTGGAGTTGGCTTCTTCAAAGCAATCGGAGAAGTGCGAAGAAGCGCATCAATTTCGTTATAGAGACGACGATAATTTTCGCGCTTATCAGATCCGCCTAAACGATGATGTTCGCTTAATAATTGCGAAATTCTGCGAATTTTACCTGCAACGGCTTTACGACGAGCTTCGGTTGGGTGCGCAGTAAATACAGGATGGAACTCAAGCTTTGCGAGCAATTCTTTCGCTTCAGCAGGGCTCATTTCAGTGAGTAACTTGTGATAAGCACAAGTTAGTTCGTTAACTGGATCAACCGGCAACGAGTCTTCAACTTCACATTCACGCTGATGAAGTACAGAAACACGATAATTTTCCTCGCACAAATTTGCCAAGTGGAAATATGTTGCAAAAGCACGAGCTAAAAGCTGCGTATCGTGCAAATTCATTCCGTTGAGCTTGCTAACAGCTTTACTTAAGCCATCATCTGCAGTTACTTTTGCGTCTACCATTTGCGCAAAATGAGCTGCACTAGCTTCTACAGCATTCAAACGCACATCGTCGAATACTGCTAATAATTTTTCATCAAATTCGCCAAGAACATCGCGAAGAATATGCAAGCACAAATCCATGTCTTGCTTAAGTGATGCTGGAAGGTCACGCTCCTCTGGGCCTTTTCGCCCTAAACCAGACGTAACAATAGTTGCGTCTGCCGGAGTAACCTGCTGATTTTCTGTTGCCATCAGACCTCCTTACGCCAGACTAAGGTTGCTTGGTCGTCTGACTTCCGCGGCTCCTCCGCGGTTATGTAGGTCAGAAGTTGCAAGCCCACAGCCTTGTTTCCAGCGAGATACCAAGTTAATTGTGAAACTACCACCGGACGTAGTAAAGAATGCTGATTTATCAACAAAATATAACTCGGCAACGGGGTTGCGTATACTAAAAATTGTGAGTACAGCAGAGAATAATATCGAGAATAATGAATACGACAACAGCATCAACAACTGCGATTGCGATAAGCCTGAAATTCTTTCGACTGGTCATATAGTCGGAAAACCTTCTGGGCGTTTTCATACTCATGCTATTCCACTCGATATGGACGATGTTGAGCGAGATTGGGATAAGCCAGTTACGCAAGCAGGAATTGCTGCGAAATCGAGTATTATTATTCGCGTCGGTGCGCTCGGTTTAGGAGCAGGCACAGGAAGCTACCGAGTTCGCGAGCTTATGCACAGAATCGGCGAACCAATGGGTGTACATGTGCGCGCGGACGTGAATCTCACAGATATTGAAGCAACTTGTACTGATAAGCATGAGCGAATTACTGAAGTTGTAGATCTTCCAACCACAGGTGTTAACACTGAGCGTATTTGGCTTCTAGAACATTTTGCAGATTGGTTTAACGTCAAGCTTGGAAACGATTCTTTATATCACTCTAAAGCTGCTGTTTCTAAGGAATTAGTTGACACATTGCAAGCGAGCGACGACGAACATACCATTGTACAAACAGCTAAGCAGTCTGAAGAAAATGCTACTAAAATTGCAAAAAAGAAAGCGTTGCAAGAAGCTATAAAAAAAGAAAAACCACGCGGCATTTTTGCATTGCAGCCAGAAAGTGCTTACGCTGAACATTTTTCGCACGTAAACACATCCAACAGTAATGACGAGTCTAAAAATGATCATCCTCTTACAGTTAGGGAAGTACACGACCGTCTTGATTTGATTAAAAATAGGAAACCGCTATACAAACCGTGGTTTGCTGGTCTTGCTTCGGCAGTTGCTTGCGCATCCTTTGCGTTCTTGCTTGGCGGCGGTATTTACGACATGATTGGTGCTTTTATTGGTGCAGGAATCGGTCACTATATTCGTCGCAGAATGTTTATGAAGCATCTAAACCAGTTTGTAGTTACATTCGTAGCTGTTGCAATAGGTGCACTATCATGCATTGGGGCTTTACGTCTTATTGGCTGCTTTGACCCTAGCGCGCTTAATCATACAACTGCATATATTGGTTCAGTGTTGTTTGTTATTCCTGGATTCCCTCTTATTACAGGCGGCTTAGATATTGCAAAAATTGATTTCCCTTCAGGAATTCAACGACTGTGTTACACAATGGCGATTATTTTGATGGGAACTCTTGCAGGATGGACGGTTGCAAGCCTTGTACAGCTCAATCCTCAAGGCTTCCCTCCTCTCGGATTAAATCCTTGGCTTAACGCAGTTCTTCGACTTATTACAGCTTTTGCCGGAGTATGGGGCTTCTCAGTGCTGTTTAATTCTCCACAACGCATGTGCATAGTTGCTGGCATTATTGGCGCTATTACAGATACTCTTCGCTTAACTATGACAGATTTTGGAGTTGCTGCCGAAATTGCAGCTTTCAGCGGTGCTTTATTGGCAGGTTTGCTAGCTTCTGCTTGGAGAACTATCGTTCGTCACGGATTAGCGCCTCAATATTTGGGTTATCCACGAATAGGTCTTACGGTTCCATCTATCGTAATTATGGTTCCTGGACTTTATATGTATCGCGCAATGTTTTATCTTGGTCAATTCCACACGCTCCCGGCGTTAGACTGGACTTTCCGCGCTTTCATGGTAATTATTTGCTTACCTATTGGTCTTGCTGTAGCACGCGTTATTACAGATAAAAGCTGGCGTTACGACGTGTGATGTTCTAAGTTTCAGCCCGTTAATTTTTAACAAAAAGCCGCTTACAAGTTTTCTTGCGAGCGGCTTTATTTTTTATTACTTTACTTATTGAAATTTAATTAATACTTCATTCCCATAGCATCTCGCACTTGGGAAAGCGTTTCTTCTGCAATAGCATTTGCACGCTTATTGCCGTCATGCAAAATGTCTCGAACAGTATCCATGTCTTTTGCAAGTTCTGCACGACGCTCACGGTGAGGTGCTAAGAAATTATTTACATTTTCAATTACGTAAGCTTTCAATGCACCAGCACCAGCGTTGCCAATTTCTTCAGCAATCTCTTTAGGATCCCTGCCTGTAACTAAACCTGCGGTAGTAAGAAGCGCAGAAACTTGCGGACGAGTTACTGGATCAAAAGTAATCATCCTCTCAGAATCAGTTGGACTCTTCTTAATTAATTTGGCAGTTTCCTCGGCAGTAGCTCCGAGCATAATCGAATTACCGTAAGATTTGCTCATCTTTCGTCCGTCCAATCCTGGAATTTCAGGAGCATCAGACAAAATTGCTGCTGGCTCTGGGAACACTGGATTCTTTTTTGCGTATCTCTCATTAAAACGACGCGCGATCGTACGAGTAATTTCAACATGCGGCAAATTATCTTTACCGATCGGCACAACATTAGCTTTGCAGAACAAAATATCGCAAGCTTGGTGCACTGGGTACGTAAGGAGCAATCCGGTTAAAGCATGTCCAGATGATTCCATTTCCGACTTTACAGTAGGATTCCTGTGTAATTCTGCTTCTGTAACGAGCGAAAGGAAAGGCAACATAAGCTGATTTGCTGCAGGAACTGCGGAATGAGTAAATATCATTGTTTTTTCAGGATCAATTCCGGCAGCCATATAATCCAGCACTAAATTCAAAACATTATCTTCAATATGCTCAGTAGTGTCACGATCAGTAATTACTTGATAATCTGCAATAATAATATTAGTTTTTACTCCGCGCTGCTGCATTGCAACACGCTCACGAATAGATCCAAAATAATGTCCTAAATGCAAACGGCCAGTTGGGCGATCTCCAGTAAGCATAGTAAAAGACGAAGGGCTAGCTTTTAACTTTTCAAGCGTTGCATCTGAACGTTTACGCGCTGCAAGGAAGCTTGCGCTCATCTCATTACCAGCAGCTGTAACCTGTGCTTCTTCCGGCATTTTAGGCTCCTTAATTGTGCGTATTTTTACGCTGAAAATATGGCTTTTATGGTAAAAGTTTACACAGACAATATACTCGGTTGCGGTTAAGTGGTACGCTCTTGTGTGATGAACTGATTGTTACTTAATTTTTAGAGGGGGTCAGATGGGCCGCGGACGACAGAAGGCAAAGCAACAGAAAATTGCCCGTAAGCTCAAATACCTGACGACCGATACGGATTATGACGAGCTTGCTAAGGAACTTAATTCCAGCGAACCCGGACAAGGATCCTTCGATCCATTTGCGTCGAGCGAAAGCTATGAGGAAGATACATATCTTCCAGAAGAGAATGACACAGATCAAGAAAATGATGCCGTTGATGCTTCAAACGAAGATGATTTAGACGAGTATGCCAAGTGGGCTGCGGAAGCAGCTGCAAAAGCCGTTAGCAGCGAAAACTCTTCTACAAACTCGGGAGCGCACACGCCAGTGCATCATCATATCCCTATGCCAATTCCAAACTTCATACACAAACACGACAATTAAAAATTAAATTTTATTAAAATTATTTTATTTACGTATCCTGGGCATTCGAAATACTGTTTGCCCAGGATATTTGTAAATACATGCTGTAAATACGCAATTTAAGCTGCTTAAAGCCAACTTACAACGGCAAAATATCGCTTAAATCATCACGCTCGCCAATTGCACTTATGTTGCCAAAGTCCTGTTCCTGATGCCATTTAGTAACACCACTCGCTAATCGAAGCCATACTTTAGGCTCAAGTTCAATAACATCTGGCGGCGTGAGATTATGCGGATCCGAAGCTGGTCCTTCCAAAATTTTTACTGCACCAAAAGGCGCAACTCTTACTTCTACTGCACACCCAGGCACCTTATTTTCAAGAAGATATAACGAATATCTAACTGCTAAAGCTTCGTCGCTTAAAGAGATATTTAAAATATTACTATTTATTTGCGTAGCTTCTACGCCATCGCCAAGTGCTTTAATAGCTGATTCGCGCCAGGATTGCCAAGCACATTGTCCTCGTTTTATATCTCGTTCAAGTATTACTGACATACTTTTTATTATCTTCTAAACAACCTACTTTCAGCAATATATTTGTATTAAGACGTTATATACAAATATTTAAAGGGGCTAGGTTGTGGTATTCTTGGGGTTATCGTGTGCATTCACATGCCTCTTGTAGTTATCTGCAAAGGTTATCTGCAAAATGGTGGTGGTTTAATTGTCTAAACACAAAGTTTTAGGCTGCACACTTTTAGGAAATATATCAAACGGCACAAGGAGTCAAATATGACTAAACACGTCGCGCCGAAAGCCAAAACTACTGCGACGGCATTTGCCAAAGAACTTCAAGAGCACCTCAAGTACACCCAGGGTGTAACGCCAGAGCAGGCCACTACGGCAGATGTGTATGTTGCCGCTGCTACCGCAGTTCGTCGTCACTTGATGGACTCTTGGATGCAGACTCAGCATGACATGGTTAATGGCAACACCAAGGCTGTGGGCTATTTGAGCGCAGAGTTCTTGATGGGTAAGCAGCTTGAGAACGCTTTGTTGAACGCTGGTCTTACTGACCAATTCAATAAGGCTGTTACTAAGCTTGGCTTTGATCCAAAGGCTGTTATCGATGCTGAGTATGAACCAGGTTTAGGTAACGGCGGTTTGGGTCGTCTCGCAGCCTGCTTCATCGATTCACTCGCCTCTATTGGCGTTCCAGCATTTGGCTACGGCATCCAGTATCGTTACGGCATCTTCAAGCAGCGCTTTGATGAAGAAGGTAAGCAGGTTGAAACCCCTGATTACTGGCTTAGCAATGAAGAGCCATGGGGTCACATTGATTATGGTCGTGACCAGCGCGTCAACTTCGGTGGTGAAGTTGTAGAAGAAAACGGCAAGCGCGTTTGGAAGCCAGCTTGGTCTGTTCGTGCAGTACCAGTTGACTACATGGTTCCAGGTTATAATTCTGGTCGCGTAAACACTCTTCGTTTGTGGACTGCTAAGTCTTACGACGAGTTTGATTTGCTCACCTTCAACAAGTCTGATTACTTGGACGCTGTTAAGCCACAGGTTGCAGCGGAAAACATTTCTAAGATTCTTTACCCAGAAGATTCCACTCCAGAAGGTAAGGCTTTGCGTCTTGAGCAGCAGTACTTCTTCGTAGCTGCTTCTATTCATGATGCTATCCGCGTATTCTATCCAGGTCAGGATAAGCCGGATCTCACCACCTTCCCAAGCAAGATTAACTTCCAGTTGAACGATACTCACCCAGTTATCGGCATTCCAGAGCTTATGCGCGTTCTTATGGACGAGTACGGCTACGATTGGAACACCGCTTGGGGTATCACCACCAAGACCTTCAACTACACTTGCCACACCTTGCTTCCAGAAGCTTTGGAAGTTTGGCCAGCCAAGCTTATCGGCGAACTTTTGCCACGCCACCTTGAGATCATTCAGGGCATCAGCGAGCAGTTCCGCAACGAGCTTCGCGGTAAGGGCGTTGCTGAGGATCAGGTTGAGCGCATGCGCATCGCTACCGACGCTGACGAAAATGGCGAAGGTGCTGTAGTTCGTATGGCTTACTTGGCTACCTACGGCGGTTCTTACGTTAACGGTGTTGCTGAGCTTCACTCTGAGTTGTTGAAGGATGTCACTTTGAAGGACTTCTCCAGCGTTTACCCAGATAAATTCAAGAACGTCACTAACGGCGTAACTCCTCGTCGCTTCGTGCGCTTGAGCAACCCACGTATGTCTGCTCTTATCACTGAGGGCTTGGGCACCGACGCTTGGCAAGGTAATTTGGAGCTTCTCGAAGGTTTGAAGCCATTGGCTGACGACAAGGCATTCGTTAAGAAGTTTGCTGAAGTCAAGAAGCAGAACAAGCTTGCCTTCGTTGATTTCGCAAAGCAGAAGTATGGCTTTGAGATCAACCCAGACACCATGTTCAACACCATCATCAAGCGTTTGCACGAGTACAAGCGCCAGTCCATGAAGATCCTCCAGGTCATCTCCATGTACGCTGGAATTAAGAACGGCACAATCGACGTCGACAAGATGCTTCCACGCACCGTGTTCTTCGGCGCTAAGTCTGCTCCTGGCTATGCTATGGCAAAGCTCACCATTCAGCTCATTAACAATGTTGCTCGCGTGGTGAATAACGACCCAGCATGCAAGGGCAAGCTCGCTGTGTTCTTCCCACCAAACTACAACATCGAGTTGGCAATGAACTTGATTCCTGCCACCGATTTGGATGAGCAGATTTCTCAGGCTGGTAAGGAAGCTTCCGGTACTGGTAACATGAAGTTCGCTTTGAACGGTGCTTTGACTGTTGGTACTCTCGATGGTGCAAACGTTGAGATTCGTGAGCGCGTTGGCGCTGAGAACTTCTTCCTCTTCGGCATGACCGTTGACGAGGTTGAGAAGCTCTACGCTGAAGGCTACGATCACGGCGGCTCCCGTAAGTACTATGAGTCTGATCCTCGCTTGAAGACTGCTGTGGATATGGTTGCTGACGGCACCTTCTCCAACGGCGACAAGAGCGTGTATGAGCCACTCGTTAACGATTGGCTTACCCACGATTACTTCATGGCAATGGCTGACTTCAGCTCTTACATGGATATTCAGGCTCAGATTGAGGAAACTTACCGCGATCCAATGAAGTGGGCTCGCATGGCAGTCTTGAATGTAGCCAACTCTGGTTACTTCTCTTCTGACCGCTCTATCGAAGATTACCTCGATCGCATTTGGCACACTGGTGCTCTTCCAACACCTGTTGCTGAGTAATTGAGTATTCTCTAATAGCAATACATAATAACGCCTGCGTGAGTTTTGTACTTCCGCAGGCGTTATTGTTTCTAAACTCACTACTGCTTTTCGTAGTGTTATTTATTTCGTAGTGTTATTTATTTGCATAGTTACGTTATTTATGCATATATTTTTATTTTTAATCTTTTGAAGAAATTGTAAATATTGTTATTTTATTTTGCATGCACCTACCATTTGACACTAATAACTCCTAGAATAGCAATGTATTTTCAACAATATTCGCATGCCTTTAGTTGCGTGCTTTATTAAAGAAGGTTTTATGAAGAAGAAGAGTATACGCTTATCGTATTCATACATAATTACAGCAGTTATATGCGCTCTCGCGCTTTTGTTTAGTTTTGCAGCAAACAGCTTTGCTTTAACTTCTCGCGCAACTGCGCAGTCAACGCAACAGTCACAAAATAATAAACAAACGAATACCCCCCCCCCCTGAAACAAACTGATAGAAGCACAACTCAAACAAATAACACTGAACTACAATCTCTTAAACCATTAGACGAAAATATTTACGGCAAAGTTGACGTAAGTAAATGGACTGTTACAGTAAATGGCACAAGCGCGACCATTGAATCTTACAATGGCGATAAAAAGCATGTAGTTGTTCCAACGCTTGCAGATCTTAAAGATGATACAACTAATGGAAGCAAGTACAAAGGTGTTACTAGCTTAAGCATTGCAGAGAACACTTTATCTGGATTAATTGATAAAAATCAAACTGACACTACAAATAACACTAAAACTATTGCTATTTCTCATAATGGCAATCCTGTTAATATGCCTGACACTAACTTAAGTTATTTGTTTGCAAGCACAAAGCTTACACATATTGATCTTGCTAATTTACATACAGGTAGAATTACTGGTTTACATAGAACATTCTTTGACAATGGGGAACTTCAAACTATAAAAGGCATAGAGAATTGGGATGTAAGTACTGTTACTAGTTTAGAAGAACTATTTTCTCAATGCTATGTTTTGGTAGATCTTCCTAACTTATCTAGCTGGAATACTTCTAAAGTAACGAACATGGATTATGTATTCAACGGATTAAAAATAGTGCCAGATAAAGATTTTGGATTCTTGAGCAAATGGAAAACCGACAATGTCACAACAATGGACAGCATGCTTGCACAATGCTATGAGTTGAGATCAGTAGAACCATTGAAGAATTGGAACACTGCTAAAGTAACGATTATGAAAGATATGTTCTATGCTGCAGACATAAGAGATTTATCTCCACTTGCTAACTGGAATGTTAAAAACGTTACTAATATGCAACAGATGTTTATTTCTAACTATAATCTCGAAGACTTCTCTGGTTTAGGTAAGTGGCAGCTTAATCACGATGTCAATATGAACAGAATGTTTTCAAAACTTACCGGTACATTAATAGCTAAAGATTGGAAGTCTGTTACAAGTTATAAGAATAGTCCACTGTTTATTAAAATTATCAATAATATGGCACAAGGAGAAGAACAAGGGCCTTATAACAGATCAGGAATCGGCGCAATTTTCATAACTGATGGACCCTTTGTTAAGGAAATAAAAAATATAAGTGGATTCCACCATTGTGTGCGCCTCTATCATTCTCGCAAAGATTATGACGATAAAAAAGCTCCTTTTGCAACTATCAAAATGCCAGTAGTCTACTACAGCACAAGCATTGATGCTTCAAATAAAGATGCACAACGAAACGTTGTTCTTGCGGAAGCTCAGAAAAAAGTCAATAACTGGATAAAAGAAAAAGAAAAGAAAGATAATAAAAAATACGTAATTACAGATACCATTTTCGACAAGTTCAAAAACAGCTACAATGACGCTCATTTAACAGCTAACGCATCATTTGTTATTGAAGAAGTAAAATACAAAAAAACTATTACGCAAACTATAACAGTTCACGATCAGCCGGGCGAGCCAGAATATACTATTATTCGCAAAAGAGAGATTCATCGTACTCTTAAAACTGATAGCAAAGGCAATAAAGTGTTAAGCCCTTGGTCTAAAGCTGTTTTTGAGAAGTTTACACTTCCTCAAATTAAGGGATATAGTGTTATGCCAGTAGAAAAAGCTTCTACTACTGTCAATATTAAAGATGATGTTTATTATGTTCAATACAATAAGCAAACAACCACCGATACCGGCACGCAAACTGATACACCGGAAACAACCGACACTGGCACTGGCACAGATACAGTGACAGATACACCAGAAACCACTGATACTGGAACACAAACAGATCCAGAACCACAAAAGCCTGCAAATCCAGATCACTCAAATGTTCCAGACAAGCCGAATATTATTTACGTTCAAACTATGCCAAATAATGCCGGCACACAAAATCAAAAAGATCAACAAAATAACGATACTTCGCCTGCTTGCAATTGTGATTGTTCCGCTAAAAATATCGGTAATAACGAAAATAAAAGAAACAACCAGTCTGCAAATAGCACTTCTAACGCATCGCACACTGAACAAAATAATGCGTCAAAAAATCTATTAGCAGCAACAGGTTCTGCAACGCAATATGCAGCATTACTGTCGTTGTTCATTGCAACCTCCGTTGGATCGTTCTCCTTGGGCAAACTGCGTTTCAAAAAGCGCAAGCATGCAATTAAGTAATACTGCTGCGTAAATTACATAAAAGGCGGAAGCTGTTAATCAGTTTCCGCCTTTTTGTGTAGATTTTAGTTAAATTGCATGTAAGACAAACGCTTTTGTTTGCAACAATTCTTTAGTAATTACAAATAAAGGCGACTACGAATATACGCAATCGCCTTTATTTTGGACTGTATAAAGCAAATGTCACTTATGCCTCAGCGGCAGGAGTATCGTTAGCTTCTTTCTCTTCTTTTTCTAACCCTAGGTCAATTGGCGAAGAACTGTTCTCCCATGGTTCCTCCCAAGGGTCATAATCAGGATTATGCTGCTTGTACACATACAACGCAGCAATACCTGCGAGCAGTGCTCCGAAGAGCAGTGCAAAGAACTTCCAACCGCCAGAGGATCTGTTCTCCATGATGGCTCCTTTCCGGTTAAGCTGACCTGCTCGTCCAAGTCAACAATCTATACCGCTTTTTGTCGCGTAATAACTATCATAGTTGCTTTTCTTCAGAGTTGCATCTTTTTTAAATAATGTTATTGATTAAATTTGTGAAGTAAAACCGATATCATAAGCATATGCACAACTTTGATATTAAAAATATTTTAAATAATATAAGACTTCGTTTTAACACAACCACAGCCATTTTAGTATATTCATGCATTTTTATTTGGATATTGGAAATGGTACTAAACTTTGCATATCCAAATTATTATTCGACTCTAATAAGCTATACTGCGTTTCTTCCAATTACTGCGTTACAAACACCTTGGACTTGGTTCACATCAATGTTTGTTCACGCACCAAATTTAACCCATATTTTCTTCAATATGCTATGTCTTTGGTCGCTCGGAGTTGAATTAGAACGATTCTTCGGTAAATGGAAGTTTTTTGGATTGTATTTAATATCCGGCTTTGGCGGAAGCGTAGCTGATATCGTATGGTGCAAACTCACTAATAATTGGTTCGTTGCTTCATACGGTGCTTCGGGAGCTATTATGGGGCTTATAGGTGCACTTCTCGTAGCACAATGGCGACTAGGAGAAAACATGCGAGGAACAATTATTTGGATTGCTATTACTCTCGCTATGCCAATTATTGTACCTAATATCGCTTGGCAATCACACGTTGGAGGCTTAATTTCAGGTACTGCAATTGCAGCATTGCTCGGAGTACAAAATCCGCTACTTAAAAAAGCTTCGTTTAATACGCGTTTCTTAGTATATTTTGTATCACTATTTGCTATTCTCACTGCTTGTGCAATGTTTTGTTTGAAGGCATGATTTATTAAATTACACACGTGTAGTTTTCCACCAATGTGCACAGGATTGTGTATAAGTTGTGCCTAAATTGGTGACAACTATATAAGTTATCCACATAGTTAATCACAAACGTTGATAACTTGCCTTTTGTGAACCTGTGCACAAGTGTATAAGAGTTATCCACAATTTAAGTTTTTTGTGGACTAAACTATCGACTACATAATTTTAAAATTTACTTGCTCTAAAATTTTCTACACCTCAATAAGGAATGAGATTCATGCCTACACTTCAAGTTCCAAAAACAATCGAACCAGCAAACGCTTCTACACTCACTTTTATTAAAGAAAACGCACAATTGTCGCCAAGCAAAGCTGCTCTTAAAGCTCCACGCAACGCGAATATCGACATACCGTTTGCAATTAACCAAATAGCAGGTAGACAGATTGCGCAACAAAAACTGCCAAAATGGGCTTCCTGCAACGAAGTCATATATCCTGCACACATTTCTATGGAACAGTGTTCTTCTCAATCAACAGCACAATACAAAGCAAATGTTGCAAAAGAATTACTCAACAAATTAAATTCAGAAAATTTTAGTAGCACACTTGTGGACCTTACTGGCGGCTTTGGAGTTGATTGCACAATAATGTCTGAAGTTTTCGATTCTGCTATTTGTATTGAACAGCAAAACGAACTTTCTAGCATTGCACATCACAATATGAATGCACTTGGTATTACAAACGTAAAATGCTACAACAACAATAGCCTTGATGCACTCAAAAATATTCCTAAGTCAACGATAATATACGTTGATCCAGCTCGCCGTAACAAACAAGGATCTCGCACATACGCTATTGAAGATTGCACTCCAAACGTATTAGATCTTAAAAATCAGTTGCTCACTAAAGCAGAAATAGTAATTATTAAACTTTCTCCAATGCTTGATTGGCACAAAACAGTTAGTGATTTCAGTGGCAATGTAGAAGCCGTACATATAGTCGCACATAATAACGAGTGCAAGGAACTATTGATAATACTTAGTAACTCTCAGCACACAAAAGTACCAGTATATTGCGCAAACGATGATCAGATAACTGTTATACAAGCAACTTACAATACTTCAACAAATCAGGTATCAATACAGCCTGAATCAAATGTTTTAAATAATAAAAAAGAAAATAATAAAAAAGATGAAAATTTAGATATAAATAACTGGCCAGAATGGTCGCAATACGTTTATGAGCCGAATGCAGCAATCATGAAAGCTGGCTGTTTTTCATTGTTAGAAACTCAATACAATATACAACAAATCAGTGCGAATAGTCATGTTTACGTATCGGAAGAATACTACTCAGAATTTCCAGGAAAGACATGGAAAATTGAAAATGTATGCAGCATGAATAAACGCGAAATAAAACAAACTTTTGCTGATATTACTCATGCAAATATTGTTACTCGTAACTTTCCAATACCTGTAGAAGCATTGCGCAAAAAATTAAACCTACAAGATGGCGGAAATACAAGAATTATTGCAACAACTGATAACAATAAAAATCACATACTTATTCGAGCAGTAGCAGCAACAAAAAAGTAGCTACGCAACATTTGCATAGCTACTTTTAAAACATATTAAACAGTTTGTTTTACAGACTAACGCCACCACATTGTCATAATGAATCCAGTCATTACTATTACTAATGCAATAACTAAATTCCATGCACCAATTCCAGGAATTGGAAGCACAGGGTTCAAATAATAAACAACAGCCCAAATTAATCCAACGACCATTAATGTGCAGAACAGCGGCACAAACCATGCAGCATTAGCTTTTGTGCCTTTAATGCTTTCTTCGACACGTCGCCTATTTTCAGCTTGTCTCTGCATCATTTGCTGAATCTGTGGAGAAAGCGTTGCTTTATCCGCAGTAGCATTCAACACTGCTTCAACTTCGTCCATAGGAACGCCATAAGTATTCTCATTTGACGTATCGCTCTTCTTTGCAGCGTCGTCAGCTGCAGTTGTGTGCAATTCTTCATCAGCCATAACTGTAACTCTCCAATCAATCGGCTACACGCTATAATAGTGGTTACACTCGAACGCGTGAAGGATGAAGATAAAATATGGCTAAGAGAACTGGGAAACATCGTGCTCAACACTCGCTGTTAAGCAGTTTTGCTGTTGCCGTTGCAGTATTTCTTACCGGCTATTTATTCGTTCTTAATTTGCGCGTAAACCGCTCTGCTTTTGTGACTTCTAATACGAGTCAAATGGTTGAAAGAAATTCGCAGCGCACAAAAAATTTACGAGAAGATATAAAATCTTTAGATTCTAAAATTAATTTACTTAATAAAACGCTCGGCAGCAGCACTAGTGAAGGAAAAGAATCTTCTGATACTGGAAGTAGTACCGTACTTCCAAAACTTGAAGGACCTGGAATTGTTGTAACTCTTAACGACTCTCCTCTATGGAAAGGCGCGGTTAATGGTTCCGGAACATCCGGAAATATTAATGATTACGTAATCCACCAGCAAGATATTGAAGCTGTAGTAAATGCTTTGTGGCGCGGTGGAGCAGAAGCAATAACTATTCAGGATCAGCGAGTATTATTTAACTCCGCAGTTGTTTGTATTGGTAACGTTCTTATGTTGCAAGGTCATCAGTACTCGCCACCGTATAAAATATCTGCTATTGGTCCAATGGATAGCATGGTTGATGCTCTAAACAATTCACCAGCCATACACACCTACAAGGAGTATGTAAGTTCGTTTGGATTAGGATGGAAAGTGGAGAAAAAGAATAATCTGCGATTCCCCGAAGCATCGGCCTTGTTGCAACCATTAAGGTACGCAACAGTTCCTAAAGTGCTAAACAAATAAAATATGTTGCAAAGTCTTCATACATCAATAAAGGAGTAGCACACTATGCAATCTGCTAATATGCAGGAAGGAAAAACGAAGCGTAGCAGCTCGAATTTCTGGTGGCAAGCCGCTGGAATTATTGGCGAACTGTTGATAGCTTTTGCAGTTATTTGCGCATTGTACATTGCATGGCAAATGTGGTGGACTGGAGAGCAGGCTGAGCACACTCAAGTAGAGGCGCGTCAAGCAATATCTTGGCAAAACCCAAAAACTGGCGATAAAACGAAGATTGCTTTACCACAGAATACTGACCCACCTGCTTTAAGCAAACCAAAGTCTGAAGACCTTGTAGCTCGTTTATACATACCACGTTTTGGAAATCAGTGGGAACGAAATGTTGTAGAAGGCATTACGCCAGACATCTTAAGCAAGCGTGGTTTAGGTCATTATCCAACCACACAAATGCCTGGCGCAATAGGTAATTTCGCAGTAGCAGGTCACCGAAATGGTTATGGTCAGCCATTGGGAGATGTAGACTTACTGAAGCCTGGCGACGCAATAGTAGTTCGTACAAAGGATTATTGGTTCGTCTATAAGTACACTTCTTACAAGATTGTTACACCAGATCACGGTGAAGTTATTGATGCAAATCCTGATCATCCTGGTGAGAAACCAACAAAACGTATGCTTACTCTTACAACTTGCGAACCTAAGTATACTGCTGCAACTCATCGCTGGATTAGCTACGCAAAATTCGCTTATT
This sequence comes from Gardnerella sp. DNF01205, assembly GCF_049244135.1. NCBI lineage: Bacteria > Bacillati > Actinomycetota > Actinomycetes > Bifidobacteriales > Bifidobacteriaceae > Gardnerella > Gardnerella sp. DNF01205. Next base: position 92,762 of record NZ_CP058378.1, read on the forward strand.
GGGCAAAGATTAGCGATGGCATTCCAAAAGAACTTTCTACTATTGATGAGCAAGGAAAAGTGAAGTTTATTAACAATGAGCAACAATCTCTAGTTTCTCATCTTTCTTCACTAGTGCCAGTTATGGTGGTTGTTTTATTAGTGTATGTGATGATTTTCGCAGCAGGAGCAATCGCTTGGCAATGGCCAGAACTTCGCGCTATTCATTCTGGATTAAAGAAAAAGCCTGATGCAAGCATTTTTGGCGGTCTTTTGCGCATACAACCAGGTATTACAGCGATTCGTTGGATTCTTTCGATTCTGATTTATTTCTTCATTGTATTAGCATTATTCCAGTGGATTTTCCCTTGGGCCGCATCTACAATTCCATTCCTTCAGCAGATGTCTAATTACTCAACAACTGTATGATAACGGGTTAAGTAGTAAGTTTTAAATATTCTTACGATTGCTTTAAAACTTACAAAATAAAAACATTTAAGGCGATTGCGTATGAAGTGCAGTCGCCTTTTGTTTATATTAATAAAATAAAAGCCTATAGAAACACATAAAATAACGCATTGCTATAAAACTATGTCTAAATAAACAAACATATCTTAAACAGCTATTTTTTCGTTTTATCACATACTTTGCAACCTAATATAAGTCTATTTTTGCAGATCTATTTTCACGCATCAATTTTTATAAGTAATATATGGATTTTATTAGAGATACAAACATTAGAGATACAAAAATGCTGCTTGCTCTACTTTTCTTGTAGAACAAGCAGCATATACATTATTTTTACAGACTTAATCTAACACAAATCTAAATCAGTCTGAATCAGACGAAGAACCAAGGCTTGGACGTGTAACTAATGTAATCGCTTTGCCCTTCTCAACCTTGCTTCCTGCTTCCTCAGACATGCTCATGACTATATCGTCATCTTTTGCCATTGAATCAGATACTACTCTCAAACCTTTTGCTTCAAGTATTTTCTTCGCCTGTTTGAAGGTAACAGTACCAAGATCTATACTAGGAACTTCAACTTTCGAAGCACCTTGAGAAACGTACACAGTAATAGAGCTGTGTGGTTTAACAGAGGAACCAGACGACGGATTTAGTCGAGTTACAGAACCTTCAGGCACATTATCTGAATCTTCCTTAACTACATCCGTAGTAAAACCAAAATTCTCTAATTGGCTAACCACAATGTCTTTGCTTTGACCAACAAGACCGTCAGGAATTTTAGTTAAACCGGATGCAATATATAAAGTAATTAATGTACCCTTATCAGCAAACGAATCTGCATCAGGATCTGTGCGAGTTACATGATCTTTCTTAATATCTGCACTATCTTCTACTCGAACATTAGCAATCTTAAACCCAGCACGCTCAAGCATTTTACGAGCAGCTTCTTGCGTTTTACCACTTACATCTGGCACGCGAGTTGATTGTGGTCCAACCGAGAACCATACAGTCACCTTGGATCCAGAAGCAACATGTTCACCTCCACGCGGTGATTGCTTAGTAAAAGTTCCCTCAGGTTGAGAAGAATGATCATCTTCACGAATATCTGGAACCAAACCAAGTGCACGCAACTTTTCACGAGCAGCATCCTGCGTTGTTGTCTCCATAAATGTTGGAACTACAACATCTCCAGTAGCACGACTTCGATTGAGCATAAACAGCACACCCAGAAGAACTAATACTGTTACTAATACTCCAACTATAGATCCGATTACTACTCGTTTACGACGTTGCGCTTGCATTGTTGCTCTTTGTGACGCGCGCGTACTAGGAGAAAATGCAATATTTGCAGATTCAACTTGACCAGTAATAGGATTAAACGATTGAGTTGCAGCACCATCTGTCATGCCCATAGCCATAGTTGCAGCATTCTGTTCAGCCTGCTTACGCGCCTTCATATTAGCTAAATCAGTCAATGGATTAAACGCTGCTGCAACAGGCACTCCACCGTTCATAAACGCTAGAATGTCATTCTTAAACTCTGATGCTGTAGCATATCTATTTTGTCTATCTTTTGCCATTGCTTTAGCACAAATCTTGTCCCACATAGCAGGCATGCCTGGAACAAGTGTGCTAAGAGGTGTCGCCACTTCTGAAACATGCTGATATGCGATGGCAACAGCTGAATCTCCAATAAAAGGAGGACGTCCAGTTAGCATTTCATACAGCACACACCCTGCAGAATACAAATCAGAGCGCATATCTACTTGTTCACCACGAGCCTGCTCTGGAGACAAATATTGTGCTGTTCCAACAACACCTTGAGACTGTGTCATAGTTGTTGCAGAATCATCAAGAGCTCTAGCTATTCCAAAATCCATGACTTTTACTAAGCCTTGTTCAGAAATCATAATATTTCCAGGCTTAATATCGCGGTGAATAATACCCATTCTGTGCGAATACTCTAAAGCATTGAGCACTCCAAGCATAACTTGTTCAGCGTCTCTCTGACTTAAAGCTCCATTCATTTTTAGAATATCGCGTAATGTTTTACCTTTAATGTATTCCATTACAAGATACGGTAAACGCTCTTCTAAGCCATTTTCTGCTATAACAGATTCTTCTCCAGAATCATAAATATTCACAATATTAGGATTGTTCATCTGCGCAATGGCATGCGCTTCCCTGCGGAATCGCGAAAGGAAAATCTCATCGTTCGCTAAATCGGAACGCATAATTTTCACAGCAACTGTACGACCTAAGCGCTTATCAACAGCAACACGCACTTCTGCCATGCCGCCACGGCCAATAAGCTCCCCTAATTCGTATCGACCATTCGCTAATGAGGTGGGCATTGTGGTATTCATTGCTGCTCCTTGCGATCATTGGTATTAAAAATATTAATAATATTTACTTGGCTTTGCGGCATACTTTTAATACATCTTCGTTGTCGCAAATTTGTAGAAAGTACTCCTGTTGTATTGTTGAAGGCTGTTTCTTGATCTAACAGTCTGCGCTCAATACGAGATAATACTTTCGACACGACTAATGCATCTTTTGGACGATCTTTTGGATTCTTTGCAAGCATAGACATAATAAACTGTTGCAATTGCAAATCAACATTTTCTGGCAAAGGTGGCACAGGATCATTAACATGTGCAGCAGCAATATCTACCGGCGTTGCTCCAGTAAATGGACGATGTCCACACAAGCCTTCATATGCCACAACACCTAACGAATAAATATCAGATTGTGCAGTAGCTTGCTCACCTTGCGCTTGTTCTGGAGAAATATATTGAGCTGTTCCAACTACCATGCCATCTTGAGTGATTTGTTCTTGGTCGCTGGAATATGACACGCCAAAATCTGTGATTTTCACATTGCCAGTATCAGAAACCATAATATTTGCAGGTTTTACATCGCGATGAATTACACCATGAGAATGAGCTACAAAAAGCCCTCGAGCTGTTTGAATAAGAATAGGAAGTAACTTAGTAGGATCAATTATTTTTTCTTTATGATACAAATCTGCCAATGATTTACTTGGCACATATTCCATAATTAAGAATCCAATACCATCATGCTCATAATAATCAAATAATGCTGCAATATTAGGATGCGCTAAATTGGCAGAATTATGCGCTTCAGCACGAAGACGACGTAATTTTGCTTCAACGTTTACGGTATCTGTGCGTAACGCCTTAATGGCAACAATTCGCCCAAGTTGAATATCAAAGCCTTTCCAAACTTCTCCCATACCGCCTTGAGCAAGGCGGCGATCAAGTCTATAACGATGATGAACTAACTGTCCTTCAACGAGTTTCATTGTTTAAGCGCCTCCTCCATCACTTGTCGCATAATAGGTCCTGCCGCGTAACTACCAAATGTACTTGTGTTATGTACTATAACTGCTATAGCTATTCTAGGATTTTCAGCAGGAGCAAATCCAATAACCCAACCATTAGCAGCTTGATTATACATTCCAATCTGTGCAGTACCTGTTTTAGCAGCAACATGAATATTAGGTAAAGCAAGATTAGGATTTTCTTTTGTAACAACAGCCTGCATCATAGAAGTTAATTTAGATGCACTGTCACTACTCATTACTTGGTTCATAACGGTTGGTCTAGTTTGTGACAATACTGACAAATCACTAGATCTTACACAATCAACAAGAGTAGGCTTCATCAATGTTCCATTATTTGCAATAGCTGCCGCAATCATAGCATTTTGCAAAGGTGTAACCTTAGCATCACCTTGACCTATTGATTCCAGAGCTAGTCTATCTGGAGTTGGCTTAATAGAAAAAGTAGATTTCACGGATCGCATTGGGAATCCAGTAGAATCAGAACCATCAATAGACAGCGAATCGAAGAATCCAAACTTTCTTGCTTGCTTTACAATTACGTCAGATCCTAAAGAATTACCCAATTGAGCAAAAGCAGTATTAGACGAATATGCTAAAGCATCCTCAAAAGATATTTTTCCATCAACGCCATTCGCTTGGTAAGTGACATTTGTAAGAGACGTCTTGGTTCCAGGCAAAACATAGCTCGCACCAGCAGGTATTTTCGTATCAGGCTTGTATTTTCCAGATTCTAATGCTGCTGCTGCAACAACAGTTTTGAACGTAGAGCCAGGAGCATAAAGCTCAGAAACAGCACGATTCAGCATAGGATTTGACACATCTGATGTTATTCTCTCATACGATTTATTTACTTCATTAATATTGTGAAGAGCAAGATCATTCGGATCATAACTTGGAGTGCTTACCATGGCGCGAATTCTTCCGGTTTTTGGCTCAATTGCAACTAAAGCTGCGTCTTTGCCTTTAAGAAGATTGTAAGCAAGATTTTGCAAGCGTGAATCAATTGACGTCTCTATAGAAGCTCCGCGATTAGTTGCTCCAGTAAATAATGAACGGAATTTTTGCCAGAACAGAGCGTCTGATTCTCCACTTAATAAGCTATTGCGAGAAGCTTCAATTCCTCTATCTGCACGCTGGCTAATAGAAAAATATCCAGTAACTGGAGCATATACTAATCCGTTAGAATACTGACGTTGATACACAAAAGCATCTTTAGATGGTTCAGATTTCGCTATAACTGTGCCATCTGATGTAAGTATTGCTCCACGTGGAGCACCAAACTCATGGTATAAAGCTCTGCGATTTCGAGGATCAGAATTTAGAGCATTCGCTTTAATAGAAGTAATAATTGTACTTGAAATACCAAGTATTACAAAAAGTACCAATACTGCAGTAAAAAGTTCTCTAAGACTTTTATTCATTGTTATCACCTCTCTCTGAAGAGGAAATAACAGCAGAAGCATCTATATTATTTTCATAATCTGTATTGTTATATTCGCTATTATTTGTATTCGTATTAGCTCGCTCTCGCAATTCACGCTCGCGCAACGCTGCTAAGGCAGCGTATTGGAAAGTATCTGAAACAGGAGCAGATTCAGGTTTATTTGCAGCGTGAGAAATAACAATAAGCAAAGATGCAAGCAAATAATTTGCCACTAAAGAAGAGCCTCCAGCTGCCATATACGGCAAAGTTAAACCGGTTAATGGAATAACCAAAGTAATTCCACCAATAACAGTAAACACTTGGAAAGCCATAGTAAAAACAAGCCCTGAAGCTAATAATTTTCCAAAGCCATCTTTAATTTTCATTGCAGTAATCATTCCAGATGCAATAATAATTAAATACAAAACCAATACGGCTAGAAGCCCAGTAAGACCAAGCTCTTCACCAACAGAAGCATAAATAAAATCAGAATTAGCTAGCGGTGTTATAGAAGGATGACCTTGTCCTAAACCTGTTCCGGTTGTTCCTCCAGCAGCCAAACCAAACAATCCAGATACAATTTGCGCTGAGCCACCAGGGAAACGATTATAGACCGCATTATCAAATGGATGAAGCCACGAATCCACACGATATTGCACATGTGCGAATAACTTTACTGCCATCAAGCATCCAGCTACAAAAGCAATACCTCCAACAGCAATCCACCCTCTGCGACCTGTTGCAACATACAACATTGACACAAACATTGCGAAGAACATCAATGACGTTCCAAGATCATGCTGAATAACGAGCACGCCCATTGATGCGGCCCATACTAAAGCAATAGGTCCCATGTCTTGTAAGCGAGGAAGGTGAATTCCCAAAACTTTATTTCCACCTACAGCAAGTCGATCACGATGATTAAACAGATACGCTGCAAAGAAGAACGACAGGAAAAGCTTAGCAAACTCTCCTGGCTGCACTGTGTGATCACCAAAACCTATCCAAATTCTTGCTCCACCAATTTCTTTACCTAATCCAGGAACCATAGGTGAAAGCAAAAGAATCAAGCCTATGACCATATTCACATAAGAAAAACGCCTTAAAATGCGATAATCATTCAAAAGAATAACGAAAATAATTGATAATACCAGTGCCGCACAAATCCACACCATTTGTTTTATTGCAACATTTGTATTATTTTGCCTATCAATTCTAGCTATAAGAACTGTTCCAATTGCAGTTAAAAGCATAATACAAGGTAAAATAGCTTGACTTGCATATGGCTGTTTAACAAGAAGAACACCCCAAAATACGAAAAACAGTGCCATAACGAGAATCAACATTGCTGCATAATTAGCAGAAATATAACCGTCAATACGGAAAAACATCTGTAAAAATGCCATGCCAGAAAGCAACGTTGCAAAAAGCAACAATGCTATCTGTCTGATACGCGTAGCAATCATATTCATGAGGTTTTACCCCCCTGCTTCGCATTATCTTTATTTTTATTTATTTTATTTTCTAATTTCTTTTGATTCTGTTCATTAAGTTTTTCTTGTTCTCGTGCACGCATTTCTCGACGAATTAACGAAGCATGACCACGAGCCTCAACTAAGCTGCCAAAACTAATGCCTTCTTTTAATTGATCCTGCCAAGATCTATCTAGTTTATTAACAGGGATGTCAGTAGATTCCACTTCATGAGATAATGCAATACCGAAAATATTTGTTGGCACTCCTTGGTAGATAACAACTTTGTTACTGTCTTTTCCAATATAATATTGCGTTTGAGTCCACGCATATACTCCGTAGCCTACTCCAGAAATAACAAATAATACTAACAATATTCCCAAAGATATGCCTATGCGAGTCCACCTGCGCCTCAATGAATGAGCACGATGTGCCTCATCCTGCTCATGTTTGACAGCACGAGCAACATCTGGATCATGAGGATCCGTTGAAACTTTACCATTCTTTTTTTTGACTATAGGAATCTCATTAGTGTCAGGTGTATGTAATTCTCCAACTTCTTCACGAATGTGTGAAGGTTGCACAATTCTTGTAATAGATATTGTTCCTTCATCTGGATTTTTAGAATTATCATCATCTTGAGCTAGCGCGGCTGCTCGTTGAGCTGGTGAATTCTTATCTTCGCGCAATGCCGGTGCTGAAGCTACTGCTTTATTTACGATATCTGCAATTGACTCGAGATCCTTACTTGCAGCTCCTCCAATAAGTGGAGTTTGATGCGGAAGATCAAATGCATCAGCATCAAGTGCAAGCGTTGCATCTGCAATAACGGCTGTAACATTATCTGTACTACCAGCACGAAGTGCCATAGATACTAATTTTTGAGCGCATTCTTCTTGATTAGAAATACTACTCATCACATCTTGAATAGTTGAATCTTCAAGAACTCCACACAATCCATCAGAGCAAAGAAGCCAACGGTCAGAAGGATGAGCTGAACGCAAAGCAATATCAGGACGAGGATCTATATCAAAATCACCTAATACTCGCATAACAACATTTCGTTGAGGATGATTTCGCGCTTCTTCAGGCGTAATATGACCTGTATCAATCAAATGCTGAACATAACTATGATCAGTAGTCATGCGCATAAGATGATTATCTCTTAGTAGATACGCTCTAGAATCACCTAAATGAGCCAGAACCCAGTATCCTCTTACAAGAGTTACTGCAGTCACTGTCGTTCCCATTCCAGCAAGACGGCGCTCACGCTTAGCTTTACCAACAATCGCATCATGAGCAGCCATAATCGATGTTTCCATCATTGAAGAAACAGTTTTAACATCATGCGGTCTTGAATCTTGTTCAATATGTGCAAGAGAACGAATCGCTATAGTAGAAGCTGTATCTCCTCCAGCATGACCACCCATTCCGTCGCAAATTGCAGCTAAATGTTCACCAGCAAATGCAGAATCTTGATTATTACTACGAACAGTTCCAACATCACTGACAGCCGTAGCATACATAAAAAGTATTTTTTCTACAGAATTTGCGCGATTTTCTTTAATATCATTTTTATCTGTTATAGATGATATTTTTTCTATTTGCCCAGTAACTGCGGTCTGAATTTCTTCTTCGTTATTTGAATTGATTTGTTTCATTTGTTACCTCAATTCAAACATTGTTGCGCCGATTCGCACAGAAGTACGCGGAGCTAATATAACAGGCTCAGTAACACGATTATGACCAATCATGGTTCCATTTGTGCTGCCTAAATCTTCAAGAACCCAAGAATTAACTGATTGATTAAAATAAACACGAGCATGGTGTGAAGATACAAATTCATCGTTTAAGACGACCGTATTAGAAGCAGCACGACCAAGAGTCACACCAGCAGCGTTCAATGGGAATGAAGATCCTGCCAAAGGTCCATCAATAACAACTAACAAAGTTGGAGAACCGGATGTATTTTCTTGATTTTCTGCTTTGGTAAATACTGGCGTCTCACGCACTTGCATGACTTGTGAAAACTTTGCTTCACGAGAATTACGACGAGAACTTTTCTTCCAAAAACGAGATTTTTTAGGACTAAATACTTCAATATCGCAGCGAAGCGAACGGATAGCGCACCATACAAAAATCCAGAGTAAGACTAGAAAGCCATACTTAAGTATTGCAAACGTTAATTCAGTGAACATCATGCGCGTTATCGTCTCCTAGCTCGGAAATACTTACTACTCCTGGTCTTGAGACGATGCCCAATAAAGAATACGCGTACGACCAATAGTAATAGTGTTGCCATCAACCAATGTTGCTGCAGGAACCTGATGACCTTCTACATATGTACCATTAGTAGATCCAAGATCACGAGCAATAACACCGTCAGGAGTTATATCAATACCAAGATGATGACGAGAAATACCTGGATCATCTATTACAATATCGCAACCAGACCCACGTCCTAAAATAGTACGATCCTTTGTAAGCAGGTACTGGTTACCATTAATTTCAAGCATAGGATGATTCTGTTGCTGATCGTCTGTGGTAACAGGAACAGCATTACCCTGAACAGATTCAGATGTCAAATGGAAATTACCTTTAGTTAATTCCAAATCCTCTTCAAAAATAACAACTACAGGTCCTACGAAAGCATAATGCTGACTCTTAGCATATTGAGTAAGATTATCTGCAAGCTCATTAGCTAATGCTTCACTGCCCCATTGTTCAATATGATCAAAATCAGGCGTACTCAGCTTAAAACGATACTCATTTGGAGCAACTGTGTGATCTCTGCCAATAGGCATGGCTTCAGCGTCAATTTCACGTTCCAAAGCACTCGAAAAATCGACTGGCTGCAAATCTTTGGAGCCGAATTTTGCGAAGACGCCGTTCATTGCACCTTCCACGCTCTTCTCAAATCGGTCAAACACGCTCATGGTAAACCCTTTCTATCTGTTCATCATAGTACTCGTCACCGGGTACGGTGTTCAACTACCACACGCTTTTCTTCTAATATATTTTCTTTTTTATACATATTATTTCGTACTCTCCAACGTGCATTTACATCATTGTGCGTGTAATCTTAACAAGTATGATGCAGAAAAATAACAGTAATCACAGCGGATTATCGGTTTTCACTAGAAATTCCGCTACTATTTTTACACTATTACTCGCAGTTGTTATTCCGTGCTTAGGAAAAGCACTACTAGTTACGAGTAAAGAGCGTACTTATGAATCATCCATAGTCTCCTGGTTCCACAAGAGTGTTCCCTCTGTAATTCTCAGTATTTCAAAAATATTAGCTTTAGTTTTTTCAACTAAGGGTTGCATAGCAATACTTGTTTTATTAGCAGCGCTTTCATTATTTATAAATAAAAATTGGAAGATGACAATAATTCAACTTTTAATTTCGCTTCTTCCTATGATTTACATTTTTGCAGTTAAATTTGCTGTAAATCGTCCGCGTCCGTACATTGGTTTGAATATTAAATTACCACCTGATCCAAGTTTCCCAAGTGGTCATACTTCAGCAGCTGTAGCAGTTTGCGTTATGGCAATGTTAATTCTTTACATTAATAAACCATCGTCAGTTCAATTTGGATTACTTTTTAGCGCAATTCTTGTTGTTATAGTTGCTGTTTCACGTATTATTGTCGCTGCTCATTTCCCTACGGATGTATTAGCTGCAGCAATTATATATCCACTACTTTCTGTTACAATTTTGCGCTCGTTCCAGCGACATAATTTATATATTGACAACAGAAATGATGACAAATCTACTTACGAAGAACAAGTACTAGATTCTAACTCACAATCTAATATTCAATAATGTATAAAAGGAAGAAAATACTAATGATAAAAGGATTTAAAAAATTTATTTTACGAGGCAGCGTAATCGATATGGCTGTCGGTGTTGTTATGGGTAGTGCAGTAACTGCAGTAGTAACAACGATAGTTAATTATATTATTAATCCTCTTATCGCAATGATTTGCGGAAAGCCAGAACTTAATGGCGTTCTAACTATTAGTATGAATGGTGCAACAATTTCTTTTGGCGCAGTAATTGGAGCATTATTGAATTTCCTTATTGTTGCTACAGCAGTTTATTTCTGCATTGTTTTACCTATTAATAAATTACGTGAAATTGGTGCAGATTTGTTGCAAATTGAACATGAAAAAACTGAAGAAGAAAAAAGAAAAGAGCGCGAAGAAAAAACTATTCAACTGTTACAAGATATTCGTGACGAACTAGTAAAACGCTAATTTCTTATTTTTCTTATAAAAAATTCCCACTGCTTCGTAGTAAACAGTGGGAATTTTATTATCCAAAACTAAATTATTCACACTATCAGTCGTCACCTAAAGTAATGTGAATTCCTCCAACTAATGAACCAACAACGTTATATAGAAGGGCAATTATTGCAGATAATACGGTTATTATAATTATTTCTACAATTGAAAAAATAGTTACAGCACTTAATACTGTTGGGAGTGAGAACACATCTGCAAGATTAAAACCGTTACTATCCAAACCAGTAGAAGAAACAATCTGCGTTACTTGATCAAATACACCAATCATATTCAAGAACAACCACACTAAACCTGCAGCAATAACTTGAATAATTCCTCCTGCAACACTTAGAAGGAATGTTACTTTTGCTACAGACCATGCATCTACTCTTACTAAAGAAAGACTCATACGACGAGCACGCGGAACACGTCCTGATTTTGTTGCGTTTGTTTTATTGGAAATAGATGAAGCAACGCCACCAATTGTACGACGATACGTATTGGAACTACCACTAACACGTCCAGAAGATGATGAATTTTTAACAATATTTCCTAAAGAAGAATTACCAGATACTTCATCAAAATTATTTTCTTCACTTGAATAATTAGCTTCCTTAGAAGGAACCATTTTTTCTGCAGATAATTCTGTGTCATTAGACAAAAATCTTGCAGATTCCTCATTCATATTCATCGGATTTTGCGATGGCTCAAAATTTTCGCTCATCTCAGTGTTCCTTCTCTTATTAATTTGCTTATAATCAGTGCCATTATACCAATGAGAGTACCAATAAAAACAGACTAGAACAGTTTTTATTAGTACTCTCAAATTTTTAAGAAATAATATTATTAATATTATTCCGTATAAGAAGTTTCTTAAGCTTCCTCATTTTCTGAAGTAGCTTCTTTTTCTTCTAATTGATTTTCTTCGTCATCCGTTTCTTCATTACGGGCAATAGAAATAATTTCATCGCCTTTATCCGGCTTAGCTAAGGTTACGCCTTGAGTTGTTCTACCAGTACGCTTCACTTCGTTAACGTCAGAACGAATTACCTTACCGGACTTCATAATTGCCATTACTTGATCTGTTTCTTCAACAATCAAAGCTCCAACTAATGAACCACGACCCTCTGCAAGTTGAACAGCTTTAACACCGTAGCCGTTTCTTCCTTGCAAACGATACTCTTCAATAGCAGTTCGCTTAGCAAAACCTTCATTAGTAACAACAAGAAGATCTTTACTAGTTTCTGCTGCAACAACGTCCATATCAAGTAATTCGTCACCTTCACGGAATCTCATACCCTGAACGCCGGCAGTCTGACGACCCATTGGTCGAAGTTGTTCATCATCTGCTCTAAACTTCAAACTCATTCCAAGCTTAGAAACAAGAATAATGTCGTCTTCTGAATTACACAAAGCTGCACCAATAAGCTCATCAACAGGTTCACCTGTTTCTTCATTTGCCATCAAACGTACAGCAATCAAACCGCCTTGACGTGGAGAATCATACTCTTGCAATGCAGTTTTCTTAACTTTTCCAGAACGAGTTGCCAATACCAAGTATTTAGCGACATCATAATTTGGAATTGATAACACTGCTTGAATTGTTTCTCCAGGGGCAAATTGCAACAAATTAGCAACATGCTGACCTTTAGAATCGCGAGATCCTTCTGGAAGTTCGTAGGCTTTCAGACGATAAACTCGACCACGATTAGTAAAGAAGAGCAACCAATTGTGTGTAGAAGTTAAGAAGAAGTGATCAACTACATCATCTTCACGAAGCTTTGCACCCTTAATACCTTTACCACCGCGGTGTTGAGCACGATACTCGTCTGCCTTAGTACGCTTAATATAACCTGCGCGAGTTACTGTTACAACAACGTTTTCTTCAGCAATAAGATCTTCAACATTCATTTCACCAGAGAATGGAAGAATCTTAGTTCTGCGATCATCACCATATTTTGCAACAATTTCATCCAGTTCATCGCCAACAATTTTGCGCTGACGTTCTGGGCTTGCCAAAATATCGTTGTAATCAGCAATTTTAATCATCAAATCTTCATGCTCGTCGAGAATCTTCTGACGTTCCAAAGCTGCAAGTCTACGAAGTTGCATTGCAAGAATAGCATCCGCTTGAACTTCATCAACATCAAGCAAATTCATTAAACCAGTACGAGCAGTTTCAACATCTTTAGATGAACGAATTAAAGCCACAACTTCATCGATCATATCCAAAGCTTTCAAATAGCCTTGCAAAATATGATCTCGCTCTTCAGCTTCACGCTTTAAGTAACGTGTACGCCTATCAATTACTTCAAGCTGATGGGTTACCCAATGACGAATAAACGCATCCAAGCTCAAAGTTCTAGGAACACCATCAACCAAAGCAAGCATATTTGCGCCGAAAGTTTGCTGCAATTGCGAATGCTTATACAAGTTATTTAAAACAACTTTTGGAACAGCATCGCGCTTAAGAACAAGAACCAAACGCTGACCAGTACGGCCAGACGTTTCGTCGCGCATATCTGCAATACCTTGAATTTTGCCATCTCGTACAGCTTCACGAATAGAAGCAGCTAAGCGATCAGGATTAACTTGGTATGGAAGCTCGGTAACAACCAAGCACATACGTCCCTTAATTTCCTCAGTATTAACTACTGCTCGCATTGTAATTAAGCCACGACCTGTACGATAGGCTTGCTCAATTCCCTTATGACCTAAGATTGTTGCTCCAGTAGGGAAATCAGGTCCTTTAATTCGCTGAATTAAAGCTTCAAGAAGTTCTTCCTTGCTTGCATCAGGATGATCCAACGCCCAGTGCACACCATCAGCCACTTCACGCATATTATGAGGTGGAATATTGGTTGCCATACCAACAGCAATACCAGCAGAACCATTAACTAAAAGATTCGGGAAACGAGCTGGCAAAACCGTAGGCTCTTGAGTTTTACCATCATAATTTGGCAGGAAATCAACGGTATCTTTATCGATATCTCGTACCATTTCCATAGCCAACGGTGCCATACGGCATTCCGTATAACGCATTGCTGCTGCAGGATCATCACCAGGAGAACCAAAGTTTCCTTGACCATCAACAAGCATATAGCGCATTGACCAAGACTGAGCCATACGCACTAAAGTGTCATAGATAGCAGAATCACCATGAGGGTGATACTTACCCATAACATCACCGACAACGCGAGAACACTTGTTATATCCGCGATCAGGCCTGTATCCTCCATCATACATTGCATAAATAACACGACGGTGAACAGGCTTTAAACCATCACGAACATCTGGTAAAGCACGCTCAACAATAACAGATAATGCGTAAGCTAAATAAGATTCGCGCATTTCCTGCTGCAAATCCATGTTCTTTACGCGAGCACCCTTCATTAAGCCATAATCAGTATTATCTGCTTCCTGAGGGCTCTGTGGTTCCATAGAACCATCTGGAAGCTGATCTCGCTCAGCATCATCACGAGCGGAATTTATTTCGTCTACCACTTCAATTCCTTCTTAATCTTATAAAAATTAAAGTTTTTTCTTTTTATCTTTTCGAATAAATTAATACTTTTAAGCGTCAATAAACCTTGCATCATGAGCATTTCTTTGAATAAAGAGTCTACGAGGCTCTACTTCATCGCCCATAAGCATAGAGAATGTTTCATCAGCTCGAGCAGCATCTTCAATATGAATTTGCTTCAAAATACGATGTTCAGGATCCATTGTTGTTTCCCACAACTCCTGATAACTCATCTCACCCAAGCCCTTGTATCGCTGAATACCTTCACCTTTAGGAAGTTGACGACCAGCAGCTTTACCTTCTGCCAAAACTCTGTCTCGCTCAGCATCCGTATAAACAAAGTCATGTGCTCCCTTGCTCCACTTCAAACGGTACAAAGGTGGCATAGCAACATAAACGTATCCTGCAGTAATCATAGGACGCATATAGCGGAAGAATAGTGTCAAATTCAAAGTAGCAATATGAGCGCCGTCGACATCAGCATCAGCCATAATAATGACTTTGTGATATCGAACCTTGCTTAAATCGAAGTCTTCTCCATAACCACCACCAACAGCAGTAATTAAGGATTCAATAGTTTCAGACTTCATCATTCTGTCAATTGAAGCGCGTTCAGTATTCAAAATCTTACCGCGCAAAGGCAAAATTGCTTGCGTAATAGGATCGCGACCTTGAATTGCTGAGCCACCTGCAGAATCACCCTCGACTATGAATAATTCACATTCCTCAGGATTACTTGACTGGCAATCCTTCAACTTATCTGGCATTCCAGCAGTTTCAAAAATAGACTTGCGACGAGTATTTTCGCGAGCTTTTTTAGCAGCAAGTCGAGCACGAGAAGCTTCTATAGCTTTTTGAATAATATTTTTTGCTTCATTTGGATGAGCATCAAACCAATCTCCAAGCTTTTCAGTCATAACTCTTTGTACAAAAGTCTTAGCTTCAGAATTTCCAAGCTTTGTTTTAGTCTGACCTTCAAACTGTGGAGTTGTAAGCTTTACTGAAACAACTGCTGTTAAGCCTTCGCGAACGTCATCACCAGAAAGATTAGTATCTTTCTCTTTTAAAATATTCTTTTCGCGAGCATAACGATTAACTAAAGTAGTAAGCGCTGCACGGAATCCTTCTTCGTGAGTACCGCCTTCAGTAGTTGAAATAGTATTAGCAAAAGTGTGAACTGCTTCAGAATAAGCAACAGTCCATTGCATAGCAATTTCCGCAGAAATACCAATTTCAAGATCTTCAGCCTCAAAGTCAATAACATCTGGCTCTACTGGAACAGCTTTTCGAGATTTAACTAAGTAATCAACATAGTCTTTAATACCATGCTCATACTGGTAGCTTACACTTCTATGCTTTTCTTCACTAGAAGATTCAGAATCACCTGCAACTTCATCTCCAGCTTCATCTGGCTTACGTAAATCAGTTAAAGAAATCTTCAAACCCTTATTTAAGAAAGCCATCTGTTGGAAGCGAGAACGCAAGGTTTCAAAATCATAAACTGTTGTTTCAAAAATTGTTCCGTCTGGCCAGAAAGTCACAGAAGTTCCAGTAGATTCTCCTTCTGCCATTGGCTCACCTTTTGCCAAAGGAGCAGTTGGATGCTGATCAACATAAGTTTGAGTCCAGTGGAATCCTTGACGACGAACCTCAATTTCTACACGAGTAGAAAGTGCATTAACAACAGAAATACCTACACCGTGTAAACCACCAGAAACAGCATAACCGCCGCCACCAAACTTACCGCCAGCGTGAAGCTTAGTCATAACTGTTTCAACACCAGAAACACCTTCGCCTGGCACTTCATCTACTGGGATACCTCGACCATCGTCGACAACACGAATAGCATTATCAGGCAAAATTGTTACTTCAATATGCGAAGCATATCCTGCCAAAGCTTCATCAACAGAATTATCAACAATCTCATAAACCAAATGATGCAATCCACGAGGACCAGTAGAACCAATATACATACCTGGTCTAATACGAACTGCCTCTAATCCTTCTAGAACGCGAAGGTCACTCGCATCATAATGTTCAGGAGCAAGTGAATCATCGAGTTGAGCATCATCAAGTTTATGCTCTTCGACGGCATTATCCATCGAATTATCTTCCGTGTTTGCCACTTTAGGTCCCTTCACAAATTGCCTCATATCAAAAGGCATTTATAGAGCCAACACATGCTAGAAAGCACATAAAAGGGGATTCTAGCGTTTTAGCCATAATACATGACATTCTACACACATACTATGACCTCTCTTCAGAAAGAGGCATTTTTACTATTTTTAAAAAAATATAATACTATTATTAAAATTTATTTCTTAAAAATCCTAATCCACTCGTTGTTGGACCAATAACTTTAATTTCTTTTATTTCAATATTTTCAAGGTTATTATTAATTTTTTCTTTTAATTGTGGAATTAAATAAGAAAGTTGAGTTGCCCAAACTGTTGATTGAGCACGAACAATAAGCACACCATTTACAACTTGACTTATTTCACAATGTTTTGCAATACTTTCCCCTACTACTTTATGCCAAGAAGAACGTAATTTTGCTATAGAAAGTTGACTATTCCAGTTACTTGTAGAAGCAAAATTTTTTAAAATACCACAGAATGATTTAGGATCTCTACCAGGTTTTCCAAAATTTTCCCAAGCTTGTTCTGCAATTTTTTCACGATTATTTTCGCGTTCAGCTTTTTTATTAATAGGATCAAAAATAATTGCAGGTAATTTTCGAGTATCAATTTTTAAAAGAATATTAACAGGAATCATTATTTTTCCTCCTGCTTATTTTTTCTTTGTTCTATTACATCAAGCAAAATATTATTATGCTCTTCACTGAAATTATTAATTTCATTATTTTTTTCTAATAGTTCTCCAATATTTATAAGATTTGTTTTTTTAATATATTCTTTATTAGGAATGTCGCTAAGAGAAGAAGTAGTAATAAAAACTTGACCTTGATTAAGTGCAAAATTTAATATTCTTATGCGCCTATTTTCATCAAGTTGTGCAAATACATCATCGAGAATAACAATAGGTTTATTATTATTTTTTTCTTCTAAGGCCTTGCATAATGCCATTTTTGAAGCTATTGCAATTGTCCAAGATTCACCATTCGAAGCAAAATCTTTAGCAGAAATATTATTAATAACAAAGTCAATATCATCACGATGAGGGCCAATAAGATTGCATCCTCTAGCTAGTTCTCCCTCATAAATACGTTGAAAATGCTCACTTATTTTAGAAAAAAGCTCGTTTTTATTTTCAACATTTTCCTCACTATTTTTTTCAAATAATACTTCTTCAAAAGAAGGAACATATATTATTCCCGTATTCTCTTCATTAGTAAAAGATTTAATTATATTTTTGAAATATTTATTAATAATTTGCACAGTTTCTTGTCGTGCTTTTGTTAAGTTAATACCACTTTCAATAAATTTACCAGTCCAAATTTCTAATCCGGATAATGAAACTGTCTGATTTTTGTATGAATAATCTCTAATATTTTTTAACAGTGCAGCACGCTGTTTAGAAATATGTTTAAATTCTTGCAATAGTTGCACATAATTTGGTACTAACAAAGATCCAGCTTGATCGATAAAAGTACGCCTAACATTAGGATCACCAATTATAAGAAATTGGTCTCTTGGAGTAAAAGAAACTATTGGCAATAATCCAATAATGTCTTTAACATATAATGCTTTACCAGAATTTATATGTGCTCTATTAGAACCTTTTAAGTAAAGGTCTATTTCATAAGTTGTTTTATCTAAATTACTTTCTAAAGATGAAATATTATTTAAATCAGTATTTGTTTCATCTTTTTTATAATTTATTTCGTTATTAATTGTATTTATTCTTATTATTGATTTTTCATAGCCCTTTTTAATAAGAGGCAATGTTGAAGATGTTCTGTGACTTATTCCAGTACCAGTAACTTCTAATGCTTCTACAATATTGGTTTTCCCTAAACCATTATTGCCATATATAACATTTATTCCAGGTTTAAAATCACAAATTATATGGTTCCAAGAACGAAATGTATCAAGGGCAATTCGCGAAATATACATTGCTTAATTACCCTTTCTTAATAGTTTTAAAAGAAAAATGCGATATTACATTGTACATCAAAAAATAATCTAAAATACAATGCAATATCGCAACAATATTAATTATTAAAACGCATAGGAACAAGCAAATAGCGATAATCTGTTGATTCATCACCATCTGATTCCTGCTGACCATTAAATTCAACAGGTTTTACAGCTGTTGCCATTTTCATATGAACGAATGGCTCTGGAATAGCTCCTAAACCTTCAAGTAAATAGTTTGGATTAAAGGCAACAGTTATGTCTTCTCCATCCATATCGATATCAAGTACTTCTTTTGCTTGTGATTCGTCAGCAGTACCAGCACTCAAAGTTAACTCCTGATTTGAAAAAATCATTCGAATAGGAGCATTTCTTTCGGCGACTAAAGATACTCGCTTAATTGCATTTATCAATAATTGTTTATTAATAATTGCGTGAATAGGATATTCATCTACGAATAGTCGATCTACAGAAGGGAATTCTCCATCAATTATTTGTGAAGTACTTGTACGACCGGAATTTTCAAAACCTAAAAGTGACTTATCTTCCTCGTTAAAATGAATAATAACATTTTGATGATCGTCAAGAGAATGAGCAATATCTCTTAGTAATGACCCACGAGTAAGAGTGGTCGAATGAATGTCATTATGTTCTGGTGTCCACTTAAAAGTAGATCTAGATAGACGGAATCTATCAGTAGAAGTCATAGTAACGGTGTCATCTTCAAATTGGATCCTAATTCCAGTTAAGACCGGTCTATTTTCTTCTCTAGATGTAGAAACAGATGCTTGGTTTACAGCTTGAATAAATGTTGGTGCATCAACCTGACCTAATTTATTAGGCAATTTAGGCAAATCAGGATATTCTCCAAGAGGCATAAGTTGCAGAGTAAATGTTGATTTTCCGGAAGTAATAGTCAAAGTATTATTTTCAGATTTTAGATAAGTTTTTTCTGCAGGAAGAGACTTAGTAATATCTGCCATCAATTTGCCTAGAATAAGTATGCTTCCCTCTTCGTCAACACCAGCTTCAATGTGATGGCAGCTAGAAATTTGATAGTTGAATGCAGAAAGTTGCAATGTGCCATTTGCTGCTTCAATCTTTAAGCCTGCAAGAATAGGGTTTGCAGGGCGTGCGTCAATTACGCGTGTAGTCCAAGCTACAGCATCAGCAAATGATGCAGAGTTGACTTCTACTTTCATGCTTCCTCTTTTCTGTAAAGTCTGCATTTATTCTACAGTATGATGTTGCCTATAAAAAATATTTTTAAATGATTACATTGCTTTTGCAATTGTTATTTTTCTTATTAAGTAAGTAATAAATAAAAGCAGTAATAAAGACTGTGTATATGTGGAAAAGTGGTTAAAAATCGCTTTTTAAAAGACTTATTAACAATTAAAAGATGTGGATAACGCAAGAACAACAATGTGGATAAGTAGGCAACTTATCCACAGCTTTTTCTATTTTTTAAAGTTTCCACATTTTTAAATGCCTTATAAACAACTTAATAACATTTTTAAGCGGCGTTTTCCACGAGTTATGCTCAGCTTTTACCCACATTTGTTATTAAGTATGTGGATAACTTTTTATAAACTTTTAAACATTTCTTCATAAATATGTGGAAAATAAGTTTACTTTCTACGCTCAACAGGATTTTGTTTTAAACGAACAGTTAATTCCATGACGTAGTTATAAATTTCTTGCTTTTCTTGCATCTCGCCACTTACTCGAGTATAAGCATGCATAACTGTAGTATGATCCCTACCGCCAAAAACTTCGCCAATATCAACCAAACTCATGCTTGTCATTTCTCTTGCAAGATACATTGCAATTTGACGAGCGAGTGCAACATTCTTTGTGCGCTGACGACCAACAAGTTCATCAAAAGTCATGTGGAAATACTGAGCTACTTGACTAATGATGTCAGTTGGTCTTACTTCAATATCTGTAGCAAAGAAATCTTGTAATGCTTGTTCAGCTAAAGCTTTACTAACAGGCTGATTACTTAAAGATGCTACAGCAGTAACGCGTGTCAATGCACCTTCAAGTTCACGAATA
Source organism: Gardnerella sp. DNF01205 (assembly GCF_049244135.1). Taxonomy (NCBI): domain Bacteria; kingdom Bacillati; phylum Actinomycetota; class Actinomycetes; order Bifidobacteriales; family Bifidobacteriaceae; genus Gardnerella; species Gardnerella sp. DNF01205. Next base: position 113,438 of record NZ_CP058378.1, read on the forward strand.
TTTTCCGTAAAACGTTCAGCAATTAAATCAAGTACGTCACTTGGAACATTACAGTGATTCATTGATGCCATCATTCTCAGAATTGCAATACGCGTTTCCAAATCTGGCGGTTTAATATCAACCGTAAGACCTGATTCAAATCTGGAAATTAAGCGTGCTTCAAATCCCTTAAGATTTTTTGGCGCAACATCTGAAGCTATAACTATTCGCTTATTTGCTTGATATAAAGAATTAAAAGTATGGAAGAATTGTTCAAGTGTTGCTTCTTTTCCACCAAGGAACTGAATATCGTCAATAAGAAGAACATCTACTTCACGATATCGCCTATTAAAATCAGCAATTTGACCTTGACTTTGATTTGGTGTTTGAAGAGCTTCAATAAATTCATTAGTGAATTCCTCACTTGTTACATAACGAACTTTAAGTGAAGAATCTTTTACTAAAGCATAATTGCCAATTGCATTAAGCAAGTGAGTTTTGCCAAGACCGGAGCCACCATAAATACATAAAGGATTAAAATCTCTGCCGGAACCCTCTGCGACTGCCAAAGCTACAGTTCTTGCAAAACGATTTGAATCGCCAGGCACAAAAGTATCAAAAGTTGCGCACGTATTTAAATGTGTAATTGCATCGCGTTGAACAGAGACAGGCATTTTTTGCTGTGCAGCCTGTTCAGTAGAAATATCAGTTTGTTGAAGAGTAGATATTCCAGTTGCATGATCAAAATCTGGTTGTACAGGAGATACATCATTAGCTGTAACTGATGGCAAATCATTAGATGCTGAAACTGAAATATTATCAACAGGTAAAACTGTATTATCAGTTACTGCTTTATTTAAAATCGTATTGTTCTGTGCTTGATGAGATAAAGAATTTGAAGGACTTTGTGCAGTTTTTTCCTGATATTCAGATTGAGGAACAATCCTAAAAGCAGGAAACATATCTTTACCAGTGCAAATCTTTAATGCTGTAAGTAGAGGAGAATTTAATTCATTTTGCAAGGCTTGTTGCGTTTCAGCATTAGATACACACAAAACAATGGTTGTACCAAAGATTGCTTCTGGTTTAACACCTTCAAACCAACCTTTATCGCGCGCAGTTAAAAGGGCATTATGCTGTAAAACAGTAAGCGTATTAGACCATACCAAAGCAGCTTGCGATGTAGGATCGCCTAATGTATCAGCCATTTCACCCCCCAAACTTGCATTTAGCGCATGTAATAATGCTGATTCTGTTTACGAGCGCACGTGTGTAATAAGTATCAGTAAGATATGTTTACTCTGACCCTACGAAGTTATCCACAGTCTAGCGTGTTGAAATTGTTTAATTGTGAATAACATGTGTGTAATTTGTGGATAAGTTTAAAGCTGAGATTTGGCTATTTTTCAACGATTCTGCGTGTATAATAAATTATGATAGAAATGTGAATAAATCATTTTTATTTATATTTGACTATGTTGATTCTTTAATAAGAAAATGTGGAGTTTTGAACATTGGTGAGGGGTAATAGTATTTTGGTATAGCTTGACTCATACGGGGCCATGCTTTTGCATGGCTGAATACAGGAGCATTAGTTATGAAGAGGACATTTCAGCCGAATAATCGTCGTCGTCACATGAAGCACGGCTTCCGCGTTCGCATGCGTACGCGTGCAGGTCGCGCAGTAATCAATCGTCGTCGTGCCAAGGGCCGCAAGTCACTGTCTGCCTGAGTTAAGGTAGCGTCGTAAGGCATGGAAAGGCTGAAAAGCCACCGTGATTTTGTTGCGGTGCTAAAAAAACGGCGCAAGGTGAGTTCCCGGGATATCGTCGCGCATTACATTATGCGTGACGATATAGCCGTGCAGAGCACACTTAACGAAGATAGAAGTGCAAGTTTAGATTATATTGCCACGGGTTTTGAAAGTGATACTCCCGCGGCATTTTCTGGTACCTTCTTACATGATCAAAAATTTGAACATGTAAAGAGGCTAGGTCTTGCTGTATCTAAATCAGTGGGGAAAGCTGTAGTTCGCAATAAGGTAAAAAGACGTCTACGAGTAATCGCAAAAAATTATGAATCTTTATTACCTGCAGGTTGTGATGTGGTGCTAAGAGCAAAACCTTCTGCAGCTCAATCTTCATTTGATTCATTACAATGCCAGATACAAAAGCTTTTTGGCAAAATTAGTGCAGATTTATGTTCTACACAAAATTGCAAAATGCATGAGAATAATCAGAATCAAGGATAATTGAAATATATTATTTTGAGTAAATGGTGGTTATTGTTATGCGTAGTAAAAAAAGTTTAAGCTCTAAGTTTGTAATTAGTGCAATTAGATGGTATCAGCGCACGATTTCTGCAAATAGACCAGCTTGCTGTAGATACTATCCTACGTGTTCGCGTTATGCTATTGAAGCAATTGCTAGATATGGCACGTTCAGAGGTGGTATTCTTGCATTATTACGCCTTCTACGCTGTAGACCTTGGACAAGCTGCAGTATTGATGATGTGCCACGCAAATATTCAATTTTTTACAGATGTGCTTGGTCTAAGGCACATGAAGAGCCACGGCTAACTCCCTTGGCTGAAGAAGACAAGGAAAACTAATGTTTAATCAAGATAACTTCATACTTGATAATGGATTCTTGGGATGGTTTTATAAAATCTTGACGCCAGTTGAGTGGCTTATGACTCAAATTATGTCATTATTCCACAAGTTATTAACTCTTCTTGGAATGAATGAAATTGGCTTTTCATGGGTTTTTTCCATCGTATTCTTGGTATTAGTTGTGCATGCGTGCATTTTCCCTGCATTTATTAAAAGCATTAAAGGCATGCGCAAAATGCAAGCTATTGCGCCTAAGGTTAAGAAAATACAGCAGAAATATAAAGGTAAAAATGACCCTGCAAGTAAAGAAGCTATGCAGCGTGAAATGATGAAGCTTTATCAAGATAACAAAGCTAATCCTGCTGGTTCGTGCTTGCCTATGATGATTCAGGGTCCTGCATTTATGAGTATTTGGTATACGCTTTCCGTTATTCCTTTTATTGCTCGTGGTAAGCATGCAGCTCTTGGTGCCTTTGATATTGCAACAGCACAGCAATTCGTTAAAACTCGCGTATTTGGGGTTGGTGTTGCAGATACTTTTATGACAACTGCTGGCGCAGGTAAAATTGTTATAGTTATATTTGTTGTACTTATGTGTGCTGCAATGTGGTACATGCAATTCAATAATATTCGTAAGAATCTTCCGCCTGAGTCTAAGCAGGGTAGCCAATATACTGTACAAAAGCTCATGATGTGGGGATTCCCGTTGATTTACGTTTTCTCTGCGTTTGCTATGCCGTTTGCAATGTTGGTTTACTGGTTAGTAAACAATGTTATAAATATGCTGCGTTCAATTTGGCAGGTTTATGCATTCCCAACTCCTGGATCTCCTGCAGCTGAAGAAAAAGAAAAGCGTGATTATCAAAAAGAAACTGCTCGGCGCGAGCGCGAAGGTTTGCCTTCTATTGAAGAAGAGAATCTTCAAAAAGCTCGTGAAGAAGCTGAGCGTAGAGAGATTGAGGGATTCCAACGCAAGCAGCCGCAACGTAAGCGTAAGGTGGCAAAGCGCTAATATTTAGATACATTTTGCGGATATATAAAGTCATTTTTATGACTTTAAAATAAGTTAGTAACTTGGCTTTATTATCCGCTAAACTAGACTTCAGAAATTTTTAAAACGTGAATTTTCTCACGATAAGGAGTAATTAATGGTACAAGATGAGAAGAGGACGGTTGATCAACTCAATGAAGAAGCTGATATTGCCGCAGATTATTTAGAAGGCTTACTCGATATTGCTGATTATGAGGGTGATATTGAGATGGGTGTGCGCAATAATCGCCCAATGATTCAGATTGTTGCAGATGATGACACTGATATTAAGAATTTAATTGGTCGCAATGGTGAGGTTGTCGATGCCTTGCAGCAATTGAGCCGTCTTGCTGTTCAGCAAAAAACCGGTGATCGTTCGCATCTTATAGTTGATGTAGATGGATTCTTAAAGCGTAAGCGCCAGCATTTGCGCGATATTGCGTTAGATGCTGTTGATGAGGTGCGTGAAACTGGTGAACCTGTGAATTTGAAGCCAATGAATTCTTTTGAACGCAAAGTTGTTCATGATACTGTACGTGACGAAGGTTTGCGTTCCCGTTCACATGGTGAAGAACCACACCGCTATGTAACTGTTTACATGCCTTCAGTTGCTTCTGAAGATGAAAATATTGACGAAATTGACGATGTAGACGGCGAATATTCTGAAGAATAATTAATTTTTATTTAATTGTTTCTTTTCAAAGGAAAAGAGAAATAAAATGAAAAGTAACACAATGAAACAAAAAATGTTTTGTTGTGTTACTTTTTATTTATTTTTTATTATATTTCTTTTATTTGTTTTGGGGAAAATATGGAAGCTAGTTTAGATAAAAAATATGAGGAAGATGCACAAAAAGTAGCGGACGAATTAGAAGGATCCCCATTGTTAAGTGAAGTTTTAGGTGAAGCATTAGAAAAGTGCAAGCTGTTTCACGTGAAACTTCAGCAAGAAGGATTAGTAAGAGGTCTTATCGGTCCTAGAGATATGAATATTCTTTGGGAAAGGCATATATTAAATTCTGCAGCAGTTGTTCCTTTTATTAAAGAAGCAGTAGTTGGTAGGAAAAATAAAAGAGTTGCAGATGTAGGTAGTGGCGGAGGTTTTCCTGGTCTAGTTTTAGCTGCGTGCTTACCTGATTATGACGTTACTTTGATTGAACCTATGGAGCGTCGTGTTGATTGGTTGTGTGAGTGCGTTGCTCTTATGAAATTAAAAAATGTTACTATATTTCACGGCAGATCAGATGAAGTTATTGACAAAATTAAGTCACATGAAATTCCAGCGTTTGATGTAGTAACATGCAGAGCCGTAGCTCCTATGACGAAATTAGCTGGATGGACTATTCCTCTATTGAATAAGCACGGGAAATTAATAGCATTAAAAGGTAAATCTGCTCAAGCAGAAGTAGAAAAAGCTGTAAAAATGATTCGAAAAGCTGGTGGCACAAATCCTCGCATTCTTGAAGCGCCAGTTGCATCTGGTTTGCAGCCGACTACAGTCGTATTAATCGATAAAGCCTAATTTTTTTAATTAAAATTTGTGTTTTCTATGGCGCGAGTTTATTTTCGATGTTCTTGCATATCGTCTATGAGTTTTGTAACTGATTTAGTTTTTTGGTTTTGACGAGGCTGGAAAATTTGTGTTTGCGTGCGTCCCGTCCTTCGTGCGCTCTGGCTGCTAAAAGAGTTTAGTTTGTTCGCCTATCTTTAAAGAATGTAGCTTCTCAGTCCTCTTTTAGCACTGAACACAATTTTTCCAGCCTCTCAACACATTAAACACCAACACAAAACTCATAGACTCGTGCAGAAAGTTACGTAAAGTGCGTGGTTTACTAAGTGCAACTAAAGTAACGCAATTAAGCTGCGGGTGGGTGCGTGGGTTGAGGTTTCTGGTGTGGTGTGTGCGGCAGCGCTAATACTAGTGTTCGCTGATCAACAGGAATCAGCGTCTGCAGAGCATTAATGTTAAAGTTCACTAAGCAATAAGTAATCGACGTTAGCAAAGCATTACTGCAAAGCTTCATAAGCAACGTTCGCAAATCACTGATGCAAAGCTACAAAACTACTGTTCACAGAAGCCAACTGCAAAGCTTCATAAGCAACGTTCGCAGAAGCACTGATGCAAAGCTACGAAACCACTGTTCGCAGAAGCACTGGTGCAAAGCTTCATGAACGTGCAAGATTTAATCAGTGCGAAAAATCGAAAAAATACGTAGTTAGTTATGGAATAAGGTGTTGATGTTTCATGTGAAACATCAAAAAAATTTGTGCTTTTTATGTCCATAGAAACGACGAAACTTAAAACACGATATTTTATTTTAAGAGTTTCGCATATTTAATTGGGGGTGATACATCGTGGAATCAGCTGCTGAAACGATTCAACGAATTTTTGGAGATTCGAAATCCTCCCTAGGTATTGAATTGGCAGATTTGACATCTCGTTTTCATTCCATTGAACAGGCGAAATATCCTAAGCCTAAGCAAACGCGTTTTATTGCTGTTGCTAATCAAAAAGGTGGAGTAGGAAAAACAAGTTCTGCTGTAAATCTTGCTGCAGCTATGGCTGTGAGTGGATCAAAAGTACTTCTTATTGATATGGATCCACAGGGGAATGCATCAACTGCATTAAATGCTCCTCATGCTTCTGGTAATTTGTCGGTTTACGATGTTCTTGAAGGGCGAAAAAGTATCGCTGAAGTAAAACATGCTTGTCCAGATATTGAGGGACTTGATGTTGTTCCAGCATCTATTGATTTAAGCGGTGCTGAATTAGAGCTTGCAGATATGGATAATCGTAATAATCTGTTAAAGGATGCCTTGCAAGAATATCTTGATAATAGCAGCGAACACTATGATTATGTTTTTATCGATTGTCCTCCGTCGCTTGGCTTATTAGTTATTAATGCAATGTGTGCAGCACGTGAAATGCTTATACCAATTCAAGCTGAGTATTATGCTCTTGAAGGTTTAGGACAGCTTATAAGAACTATTGGTTTGGTCCAGCAACATTACAATCCAATTTTAGTTGTTTCTACAATGCTTGTTACTATGTTTGACAAGCGAACTTTATTAGGCAGAGAAGTTTTCCAAGAAGTTAAAAAACATTATCCAAATATTGTGCTTGAGACTACGATCCCTCGTACTGTGAAAATACCTGAAGCGCCAAGTTTTAACCAAAGTGTTATTACTTATGATCCTCATGGATCAGGAGCGATTTCTTATCGCGAAGCTGCGTTGGAAATTGCGAAAAGATCTAAGACTGTATTATCTGTTATTGCAGCAAAGCAAGATGCTAATCGACAAGAACAACAACAGGAGAATAAATAATGAGTGGAAATAAGTCTCGCCTGGGTAAAGGTTTAGGCGCTTTGTTCCCAGCTTTGCCTGGCGAGGATGCGCTTGCCGATGCGTCTAATAATTTGCAATTTAATGTTTCGCATGAAACAGAAAAATCCGAATCTGTGGATAGTCAATTAGAAAAACAAGCAAAAGTTTCACGTGAAACGTTACATAAAGATAATAATCAATCAAAAAATGTTTCACATGAAACAAAGGTCCCTAGTATGAGCAATTCAATTGCTCCTCATGTGGATAAGAATAATAACAAAATAAAGAATGTTTCACGTGAAACCGTGCCGTCAATTCATACTAACAAGCATTCTCACAAACGTTCAACTATGCCGTCTCTTGGAGATGTCACTAGACCTATGGATTTCTTTTTTGGAGATTCAGCATCGACTACATTTATGTCATCTAAGACAAAAAATAATGAAGAAAATGCTTTTGGCGAAAAAATAAAGCTGTTGAAAAATCGAATAAAACCGCAAAAAATGAGCCTTTGAAGCCAGTAAAAGGCGGATATTTAGCTTATCTTAAGCCGCTAGATATTGTTCCTAATGCGCATCAACCGCGAACAATTTTTGATGAAGATGAGCTGCGAGAACTTGCATCATCTATTAAAGAAGTTGGCGTTTTACAGCCTATAGTTGTGCGACCTATTGTTGATGCCGATAAAAATGATGAACAAATTGCACATTATGAACTTATTATGGGTGAAAGAAGATGGCGTGCTTCTCAGCTAGCTGAACTTGATACAGTTCCAGCGATTGTGCGCACAACTGCTGATGAAAATATGTTAAGAGATGCATTGCTTGAAAATCTTCATCGCGTTGCTCTTAATCCTCTTGAAGAAGCGGCAGCATATTCTCAGATGATAGATGATTTTGGTTTAACACAGATTCAGCTTTCTCAGTCTGTATCAAAATCACGTCCACAAATTGCTAATACTTTAAGACTTCTCAATCTTCCTGCTAGCGTGCAAAAACATGTCGCCTCAGGCGTGCTTTCTGCAGGTCACGCACGAGCACTACTTGGCTTGGAAAATCCAGAAGATATGGAAAGTCTAGCTAAGCGCATTATTGCAGAAGGATTGTCAGTTCGTAGTACTGAAGAGATTGTTTCGTTGAAGAATGAAGATACATCTCATGGAGCAGTACGTACGCGTGTGCGTCGCAATAATCAGTGGTCTTCTTCGCCTGTGCGCAAGCAGCTTGAGGAGCATTTTGCTACCAAAGTTTCTATTAAGGGCACAGAAAATCATGGTCGCATTGAAATCGTATTTTCTTCTCCTGAAGAAATGCAACGAATTATTGGTTTACTTGTTGATGGGAATGGTAAAAACTAGAACCAGATTTGAAGAGCATGTAGCACAAAATATAACAGTAAGTAAATTGCGCTAATATTCCTATCTCCGCAGTTTATGGACGGAATAAATTTATGCAACGAGTAATTGCATCTCTGTTAAGAACTATTAAGAAATAAATATCGGAGTGTGCAAATAAGTTGCTCAGTAGTAGCAACGTAATTAGGATGGCATGTATAAGAATAGCATGTGAAGTAAGTAAAATAGGAATATCAAATCCAATATTATGCATAATGCTTGATTTTTGATCGGTTCGTATATAGCCTAATGTTTAGTGTTATCCGATATTTAAAACAGATAACGCTCATTCGCATAAATGGTGAATAATATTTGCAAAAATGCATATATAGAAGAAAGGGAAAGATATGTTAAATAAGAAAGTTGCTAAAACTTTTGCTTTTAGTGTAAGCGTGGTTTGTGGGCTAGTTGTTTCTGGATTATTTGCATCCAGTGCTCATGCATGTGTTTTTGATGATGTTGATCATAGTGTTTATACCAATCCTTCTAGTTCTTACCTGAGTAGTTTAGACTCATTTGATAATCTTTATTCAGGTAAAAAGGTTTCAGTTGAATTATTGAACAAGTGTGATTATATGACTGGTGGGGATTGTGCTCCGCTTCCGCCTTATGCTTCTATTCTTGACGGTGTCGATTCTGATACCTATGTCAATCCTTCTTCTTATCACTTGGGTGATTTAGACTCATTTGATAATCTTTATTCAGGTAAAAAGGCTTCAGTTGAATTATTGAATATGGGTGATTATACAACTGGTGGGGATTACACTTCGCTTCCATCTTATGATTTTACTTTTGACGGTGTCAATCTCGATACTTATGCTAATCCTGGCAACACTAACATAGATGATGACATCAGATTGGATGAAGTAAATGCTTACGACACGATCAGCTCGGATTCAGAAATTGAAAATGAGTTGCTAGAGAAACATAAAGAATTAGCCGAGGCAAAGTTGAATGCTAAGATTGCTCTTCCTGTGCCAGGTTCTCAGCATAACTAAATGCTAACTAATATATCTATTAGATAAAATCGTTTTTCGGCTGAGCTTGTTTCACGTGAAACTTACTCAGCCGAAAATACTTTAATAATATTTTAATAATAAAATTTAGTAATTTAACAAATATAAAAGCTGGAGTTTATATTATGATGCTTAGCTATATTTTTCGTTGAGATAAGTTTGAGCATCAAGAGCTGCTCTGCATCCCATTCCTGCTGCAGAAATTGCTTGACGATACATGTTGTCGACAACATCTCCAGCAGCAAAAACGCCTTCAACAGAAGTGCGAGTAGTTGCGCCATCAACAACAATCGTTCCATCTTCATTAAGCTTTAATTGGCCGTTTAAGAACTTTGTTGCAGGAGTGTGACCAATTGCCACAAACAATCCGGCTGACTCAACTTCTTGAGTTTCTCCCGTAATAACATTGCGAACAGTGAGTGAAGTAGCTTCTACATCGTTGCCGTGCACTTCATCTACAACGCTATTTGTAATAAATTTGATTTTTTCGTTCTCTTTTGCTCTGTCAACCATAATCTTTGAAGCGCGGAACTCATCTCTGCGGTGAATTAAAGTAACAGAAGAACCAAATCGTGTGAGGAACAATGCTTCTTCAAAAGCAGAATCTCCCCCACCAACTACAGTAATTGGTTTTCCTCGGAAAAAGAAGCCGTCGCAAGTTGCGCAATAAGATACACCTCTGCCGGAGTACTCGAGTTCTCCCGGAACGCCCAATTTGCGCACTTGCGAGCCCGTAGAGACAATAACTGCGTCGGACCCATAAGTTATACCGTCATCGGTAGTAACGAGCTTTACAGCGCTCTTAAAGTCTACAGAAGTGACATCGTTCAACAATACTTCTGCGCCAAACTTTTCAGCTTGTTTTTGCATAGATTCCATTAAGTCAGGGCCTAAAATACCTTCTGGGAATCCTGGATAATTCTCTACTTCCGTTGTGTTCATCAATTGACCACCTGGAGTAAGAGCTCCAGCAATAACAAGTGGTTTGTACCCAGCGCGACCCAAATATATTGCAGCAGTGTATCCTGCAGGTCCGGATCCAATTATGATAACTTTTCGAAGTTTATTTTCCATTACTTATTTCCTTAAAGCACTTATTATAAGAGATTCAGTACAGTTTTACAGAATTGATGTACAAACTGTTCTTAGGCATGCTATCTTTTGGAACCCATAGCATGAAATCTTGAGATTTTACAATCTTCTTAAGTTTTACATCTGTTGTTCCACTTTCGTCGAATGTAAATTCTGCTACTTGAGTTCCCTTAGTTGGATTATCTTTAGTATCTGCCAACAAATATGCGTGACCTCCAGAGGAACGTATCGAAACAACGAAGCGATACACAGTTTGTGGTTCGGTTAAGTGAATATAGTATCCATATCCAGCTTGATTAGCTGGGAAGCTTAAGAATTGATAACGATCAGCTTCGTAAGCAACGTTATTAGTAGGAATTTTAGGCTTAGGCACAGGTTTTACTTGCTTACGACCCATATTTTTCTTAGCAGGTTGTTTTTCTTGAGGAAGAATACCTTGGCTGCCAAACGGAACATTTTCTAGACTAGTGCTATCCCATGAGCCGTTGTTTCCGAAGCTATCTGTGCTTTCATGATTTCCAAATAAACCATGTAATGCCAAAGCTAATCCAGCTACAAGGAGTAACGAAACAGCACCGATAGCAATAACTTTGGTTGAAAGACCCCACCAAATTTTAGCATCTGCAATAGTGTTGTTATTTTGTGTATTCTGCTTTTGTTTGTGCAAAGTAGCAGCTTGTTCCAGAGGCTGGAAGCTTGGCGGCAAAGAAGGTGCTCCATTTTCTTGGATATCGTCGTTTTGGTCACTGTTTATTTCGTCTCTAAGTGCTCTTGCTGATTCCTCTCCAGGAGCTACAAATCTTCCGTGAGAATCAACAACAGGAACGCGACCAGTAGATTCGCCTTCTGAAGTTAAGTTTTGTGGTCTTGACATTAATTCTGTGTGCTGATTATTTTCAGTAAGAAGATGCCCAAAATCAAAACTACTAACTACGCCTGTTTCGTTAATAGTATTTTTGGAAGTTTGATTTCTTGTATTTTCAGCGTGATCAAAAATATTTTTAGACGTAGCAGTATCAGGAAAATGTTTATATGAAGCAGACAATGTTGGGAAAAGAGCATCGTCTGTATCAAGTTCTGTAGGAGCGAGAATGCTAGCCATTTCTGCTGCTGCAATATCATGAAAATCTATATCTGTATTAGTGTTAGTTTCGTCACTAAAACTATTGTTACCAATGCCTTCAGAATCTGAGTTAGTGTTGCTTCTTTTAAGAAGAGATCCTAATGTTCTCCCAGCATTTTTGAAACTATTACTTAATTTAGCGGATCCATTTGTATTGTTTGAAATAGTGTTGGCTGAATTAGTTGAAGAAAAATCGTTAGAATCCTGATTATTTCTTTGCATTAATTGTGCATCAAATTCTTCTTCACTTTGTGAAAGACCTTCAGGCAAAGGTAATATAAAATCATCTTTTGCTTCGCGAAGTCGAACATTGCTAATAGAAGCAGCACTTGTTTTACCATCAAGCACAATATCTTTTGTTGTGAGCTTCGATAAAGGCGTGTATGAACCTAATAATGCTACTAATTCTGCAATAGACGCCATAGGTATTACGTTGTTATTTTTATTTGGAGCTAGGCTTCTTGTGCAAATCATCCTAAATTCTGAAGGAGTATTATCTGGCAGAAGAGACGCATCAAAACGAGCTTGTATTCGAGAAGAAGTTTTAGTAATCAAAGTGTATAACAATGACGCAAGTTGCTTAGTTGCAATATGTTCAACATTTTGCCTTGGAATTTGATCATCATCTTTTTGAGTCACATCTTCCAAAAGAGGACTTACTGGAGTATCTGCTAACTCAATTCCTGAAGAACTTATGCGAACAGTGTCACTAGAAACAGCGTGGTGAGTGATATTGCTAGCAAGTAATCTGCTTAAAGCTTGTGCAGTTTCTGCAACAATAGTTCTTATTGCTTCGTAGCTTAAAGGTGCTTTTTTAAGAGCCAAATAATCATTGATAGTAATACCGCGATCTAAAGCTGTAACAATAATTGCAACAGAATCATGATGCCGTAATTGAAGTACTTGCGTAAACTTGCGGCTATGCGATAAAGCCAAGGTTGATGCAATTGTATTTACTTGCGGCAAAAAACGTGAATCTCGTACAATAAAAAGCTGGCAATCCTGCGTAAGTATGCGGTCATTAGCTTGCCATACTTGCAAGCCTGCTTCGTTGCGCAAAAGCGATACTAATACGTATCGATTTAGTACAATATCTCCTAACCGAGGTTCCATTTGTTCCTCATCTTCCTACGCATGTGCAATAAGTAACTTAACATTTTTTACTAACACATAATTGTACTGGTGAGCCGTCATGTTATGTACAGCATTTTGCTGTTATTGAAATAATTTCCCAAATAATCACATATTTTAAGGAAAAGCTCAATATGAAACTACGCTCTTAGAAGTTTTTGCCGTTAGAAGAATCATGATATTTTGCATCGGATTGTATTCTACGTGGAATTCTAAGATTTTTCTGTTCGCGTTGTGATTGACTTTTTGCAGTTTCTTCAAAAATTTTAGCAAGAGGAATAAGAGCAGGAATCTTTTGGGCAAGCTTACTAATTATTGGAGCAGACAAATCTACAAGTTCTCTGGTCCTCAAAAGTAAGAGTGCTGACAGATAAACAACAGCAATAATAATTGTTGTTATTGCGCAAATAAGTATTGCGTATACCCACCTTAATACTCCATGCATATGTGGGGAATTGAAGTTTAAAACATGCAATAGCGGTTTACTCACTAAGAAACCAACAACAATAGATACTATTGAAGCAATAATAATTTTTATATGCGTAATTATAAGATTTCGATCATCTAAGTCATTGTTGAAACGATTTCGAAGCATATGAACAAGTGATGGGAAAGTCAAGAAGTAGCTTATTGAAACTGATGAGCCTAAAGCTGTAACCCAATAAGTAGGTGACAGTACATTAATGCAACCGATAAAAGCGAAAAGCTCAGTAAAAAGTTGCGCTGCTGCGAAAATAAAAGGACTTTTACCGTCTTCAAAAGCAAAGAATGTGCGTTGAATAATCAAATAGCTACTAGTTAAAGGCAAGCCAAAAGCTAGCATCATTAGAGGTGCGGACATAAGGTTTGCTTCTTGAACACTTATTGATGGTATTAAAGCTAACGAAATAGGTGTTGGAATAACAATAAAAATGACTGTAAAGAAGCACATAATTATGCTTACATGCCTGAGTGCTTCACTTAAGTCATTGCGCGCGCTATGTAAATCGTGAGATGCAATAGAGCGTGAAATTTTAGGGAAAATTGCTGTTGCAACAGATACTGCAACTAAAGAGTATGGCAATAGGAACATTGTGTAAGCGTTTTGATAAGTAGCATTACCTGCTACTTCAAACTGATCTAATCCTAAACGTTTTTCAGCAACAAATGGGACGCTTGTTGTTATATGCGTAGTAATCATTACAACTATTTGTGTAACAATAACAATGCCCATGCTCCATGCAGCAACAGGGCCCATTGATCTTAAACCGATATCTCGTATACCAAAACTTGGCTTGTAGTGTATTCCGCATTTTATAAGAGGTAGGAATAACACTAAAGCTTGTGCTGCTACGCCGATAGTCCAGAATCCTGCAGTGAGCAAAAGAGTATTGCCATTCCAAAAACTTAGTGGCATCCTATTTGCTTTACCAAAGATGATGATAAAAACGCCAAAGCCTAGGCAACTAATAATATTTGCTGCAACTGAACTCCACGCGTACATAGCAAAATGCTCTTTTGCTGCCAAAACTTGCCCAAGTACTGTATAAATACCGTAAAAGAAAATTTGAGGCATGCACCATAAAGTAAATGAACAAGTTAATGTTTGCATTTCGGCGCTTCCGCCGGCGTATAGCATAGTGAGCACAGGCGTTGCTATAGACATAAGAACTGTTAGCGCGAGAAGCAGAAGAATTGCAAATGTAATAAGTTTATTTAAGCGTTCCTCGGCATTTTTCTTTTCGAGAGTGCGAACAATTTGCGGTACTAATACAGCGTTGAAAATTCCACCTGAAACAAGCGTATATATTAGCTGTGGAATCATAGATCCAGCTTGATATGCGTTTGCTGCCAAACCTGTTGTTCCAAGGGCTGCTGCTAATAAGATAGTACGTATTTGACCTGTAATGCGTGATGCGGCTGTTCCGCTAGCCATAATTACAGAATTTCGACCTACTGAACTCATTCGTCTGGATCCTTCTTACGGTGGAATTGCCTCCAAAGGCCAAGAAGACCAAGAATGAAAGCAAATACTATAATAATCGTACCGCTTTTATCACTAATTTGCAGTGTACTAGTAATAAGTGTGCTCTGTTCTTTTGCAAATACGCGATGCTGATTGTCTTCAAGCACAAAAGTAGCTTTTGTGTGAATTGATGTAGTAATTCTCAACGGTAAAGTTACTTGAGTTTCGCTATTAGCTGGAATTTTTACTAAAGTTTTACGGCGTGTAACAATTTCCATAGCATGAGTATTTGCAGATAAATACACTTGCACAGGGTAAGAGTATGTGTTGCTTATCGTAATAGGCATGCTTGCTGTTTCGCTTACGGCAGTAATATCATGCGGTGGGATTATGCGAATGCCATTCATCAGTGTATTTGCAAAAGTCTTAGCAGTATTTTTACTTATACAAGACTTGTTATTTTTCTTGCTGTGTGCAGTAGTTTTAGCTGAATTTTGCTGCTTGATTGTATTATTGGTAAATTCATGCAACGAAATATCGTCGTATAAGCGTAATAGATACTTTTCTAAGTCTTTTATGCTAATAAGTTTTTTTGTTTTGGCTGTTTGCTTTGCAAGTGCTTGAGCGTCACCTTCAGTATTATGAGGATGCTTAGCGGCACTATAGTCGAGAATATTCTTAGTAAAACGTAAAACGTCTTTCCTTGAATGTGACAAATCGTTTAGGCAAGAGCGTCTTGTTTTAGTAATATTCGCGCTTATAGAGCTGTTGCGAGATATTTCACGCATTATGGAATTTTTCTTCCAGTCAGGCAAGGCATTTTGCTTCGTATTTGCCATTGTTTGCAAGTCGCTTAACGACAGCCAAGGAGATTGTTCTAATGCGTTCATAACAGCATCAATATTTGAATTAGATGCATTATTCGAAAAAGTAATAAGAATATGCCTATCAACATACGGCTGTTCCATTTGGTAGAACGCGCTTTGTGCCACTAAACGATTAATGCGCCCAGCCTGAGTTCGTTCGCTTGTTGCGTTATCGCTTGTAGGCTTTCCATTTGCTAGAAGAGTAAGCACTGATTGAGGTGACAAAACTCGCACATTCCCTGCAGGCGTATCTATATCGTATATGCCATTTCTAACAGCAAACTGTGAAGCATTATTGTCAAATTCGTCTGTTGCAATAACAGTTTCATATCCATTACGTTTTGCTTGCTCTAGTGCATGAATAGTCCACTTGCCATATGTTTGCCATGCATAAGCTTTATTTAAATTATGATTAGCTGAGTCGGTTTGTTTTGAATTATTTGCTTTAGTAATATTTTTCTGCGATTGCGAATTTTTTGCAGACCATTTTTCTTTAGTAATTCCTGCCGATTTATACAAATCGTCATTATTGTCATCTGCATAAGCACTGATATCAAAACCAGATTGTTGCATATAAGCGCTTGGTTTGAGTGTTAAATGCGATGCTTGTATTGTGCTTAAATCTGCGATTGTTTGTAATTTTGAGTGTTTATTTGCTAAATCAGCTTTCCCAATAATGTTGTGAATACTATCTTTGTCGGCTCTAAGTAGCGTTTCTAAATGATCGCTAGGCTGAATGTTATTAGTTTTAAAATTGCGTAAATCGTTTTGTGTACGAATTAATATTGGCATAAGCGCAGTAAGTTTCATCGCTGGTAAGCTAGCTGAGTGCATGCCAATATTTGCTCTTGTCAAAAAAGAATGTATCGATTTGTATTTTGAATAATTTTGTGAGAAATACGTAATTTTTAATGGTTTTGGACCCCAATTCAGGATGGAACGTAATTCTTGTTTATCTGCAGGTATGTTAAAGCTAAGAGTGCACGTATGGCCGGAAGCTAAACTTGGAGTTTTTACGGAATCTAAAATTTGAGGAGTTGGTATAAGAGATTCCTCTTGCGACCAATTTTGCACGTCCGTGCGCGAAACAAAAGTGTAATTGGAATTTATAGAAAGTTGTAAAGTGCCTTCTGGAAGTGCCGTTTTTACGGCTTTTAGTGTTGCAGTAAGGTGGTATCCGCTTTTATCTGTTACTACAGGCGTTGCTTGAGTTATATCTATTTCAATGCCCTTGCTATGCGGATTCTCATACGTAGATTGTTTTTTATTTTGCCTTGTAGAAGTTTTGTCAGATAAATCTGCTTTTTTCGTGTTTGCATATGCATAATTTACTAATCCTGCATATTTTGCTGTTGGAAAAGCAAAAATCGTTGCAAATACTACGAATAATATAAAAATAAAACGTGCAGAAATTAAACAAGTCTGTAACGTAATTCGTAATAAAGAAAATACGTATGAAAGTGATTTCTGCTTTAGAGCAGTAGACGCATTTGTGGTCTGATGTTTACGCGTGAGTTTCTTCACTGTTAGACCGCCTATGTGCTTTTTTGGCATAAAGCCATGCAATTTTACGTTCATTTGGATAGCTTAATATTGCATTAAGTTCTTTAAAATTCACCCATATTGCATCTTCTGCTTCGTGATCAGGATCTCCTAATACAGATAAGTCGCCACTTACATAACGTAACGCAAAATGGTGCACTAGCTTGTGTACTCTATGCGTTGTGCCTGTAAACCAATAGTCGATTGTGGCAATCGAATCTACTACTTCGCCAACTATACCCGTTTCCTCATGAATTTCGCGAACTGCTGTTTCTTGAGGTGTTTCACCTTTTTCTATATGTCCTTTTGGTAGACACCATTCAAGGTGTCCGCTTCTCGAATGACGAGCAATAATTGCGACACGCCCAAGAGAGTCAAATACTAAACCGCCTGCGGAATATTCTCGAATAATTGGCAAGTCTTGCGCATCTAAAGAAGCAAAAGTTGTAGGAGTATCTGCCTGTCTACGTGGTGGCATAAGTGCTGGAGATACGCCTGAGAAAGAAGATGTTTTTTGAAGATTATCTTCCGGCGATTCTGAGTCTTGCGCAGTACCGTCATCCTTAGAAAACAGCGGAATATCAACAACATTTTGCTCTTCGCAACTGTCTTGTTGCCAAGACTTTTTTCTATGCATTTTAGCTAAATCAAGTGGTGTAATAACAGGAGCAGCTTGATTTTGGGCATGATTATCCGCAAGCTTGGCGAGTGTACGTCGTAAATCTGCAGGAGTAATCATATAGTCAACATTACTCAATCCGCTGTGCATTGGGGTAACGGTATGCTGGAATATAGATTGATTTTTGCTGAAAGGGTGTCGGTAAGGGTGACTGAGAACTTCGAAGTTTGGCCTGAAGCTATAGAGTTGGGGCGACTTTTTGCTGAGCGTCATTATGAACTTGCATTAGTTGGTGGTCCTGTGAGAGATATGCTACTGCATCGCGTGTCGCATGATCTTGATTTTTGTACATCAGCTCGACCTGAAGAGTTTGAACCTATTTTGCGTCGTTGGGGACATGATGGTTTTTGGGATATGGGTCGTAAATTTGGCACGTTGGGAGCTATGCGTCGGCGTGCTGATGGTACAGAAGTAAAAGTTGAAATTACTACATATCGTTCTGATGTGTACGATCCAGATTCTCGTAAACCTGAAGTGCAATACGGTGATACTTTAGAAGGTGATCTTTCTAGGCGTGATTTTACTGTCAACGCAATGGCGTTGCGCGTGCCAGATTTAGAGTTTGTGGATCCTTTTGGCGGTGCCAGTGATTTAGCTAAAGGCGTGTTGCGAACCCCGGTTGATCCTCGTCAATCTTTTGATGACGATCCTTTGCGTATGATGCGTGCAGTTCGTTTTGTTGCGCAACTTGGGTTTAGTATCGAAGCAAATACTGCTGAAGCGATTGTAGACATGGCAGATAGGTTAGATATTGTTTCTGCTGAAAGAATTCGCGACGAAATTACTAAAATGTTACTTTCGGACAGACCTCGTAAAGGATTAGAAGCTCTTGTTGAATCTGGTATAGCTCAGCGTGTTCTTCCGGAGATTCCAGCTTTACAGCTTGAAATTGACGAGCATCATCGTCATAAGGACGTTTTTGAACACACAATGATGGTTCTTGAGCGCGCTATAGCTTTGGAAACAGATCAAGAAGGTCCAGTGCCGTCTCCAGATTTAACATTGCGTCTAGCTGCTTTATTGCATGACATTGGGAAGCCAAAAACTCGAAAATTTGAAGATGGAGGGAAAGTTAGTTTCCACCACCATGATGTTGTTGGCGCAAAAATGACTCGTAAACGTTTGAAAGCACTGCATTTTGATCATCATCTTATCGACGATGTTACTGAATTAGTGAATTTGCATTTGCGTTTTCATGGGTATGTTGATGAACCGTGGACTGATTCTGCAGTTCGTCGTTACGTAAAAGATTCAGGACATCTGTATGAGCGGTTGAATCGACTTACTAGAGCAGATGCAACCACTCAGAATCGTCGCAAATCGTTAATGTTTGAGCATGCGATGGACGAGATGGAAGAGCGCGTAAAAGAGCTTAAAAAGCAGGAAGATTTTAACGCTATTAGACCTGATGTAGACGGTAATGAAATAATGCAATTATTGCATTTGCAACCAGGTCCAATAGTTGGTGAGGCTTATAAGCATATGCTTGATTACCGTCTCGATAATGGTCCGGTAGACCATGATATTGCTGTAGAAGAATTACAGCGATGGTATGAGGAAACGTACAAAAAGTAAAAGTTTCTTCACTTAAATAAAAGAGTAGCAGTAAAATATTTTATACTGCTACTCTTTTTTATCTAACTTCCTTATGCTGATCTGCCTTAGGAATGTTTTTCATAAGGTCAGCTCTTATACATCCTTGCACTTCATGTATTGCTGCGCCTGCTGCTGGAACATCTACTTTAGGGCGAAGATTATTAAAAGTAGAGCCAAGCACAATATCGACGAGCTTATCTTTTCTATCATCCATTCGCATAATTGCATCGGTAAAATTAGCGTTTACTGTATAAGCTTCATTAATAGCGTTTTTTCCAAAGTAAATGATTGTTCGTTTAATATTACTTGATTTGTTATTGTTAACCTCTGTTAAGTTAAATCCACGAGCGTTTAAAGCTTCGCCAACAGCGCGAGCAAAACCGCGGAACTTTGTGCCGTTTAGAACTCTGATTGCTACAGCTCTATTATCTACGTAAGGGGCTTTGGCTCCTTCTTTTCCTATTATTGCGCATGGAGCTGGAACACCATAATTTGGGTTATCTTTTGGAGCACGCACAGAATTTATACCAAAAGCGTGGAATTGCACAAGTAAAGCAAATATAAAGGTGACGCCTAGGCCTACGCCCACTGTGGTGAGTACAGATCTTTTTCTTTGATACATGAAAGCTTTACGAGCAATACGTTCGTCGTATTCTTGCGTCATGTTCACTTCCGATCTGTGGTTTGTAACTTTGTTAGCAGCAAGTTTACACAAGCTGCAGAATATACGTAATATTTCATTGCGTAATATTTTATTTTGCATATTTATTCAACGAATAAATATGCGTTTTATTTATAATTGACAATCTTTGCATGCGCGATACAAAGCAATAAATTCATCGCAAGTAAGCGTCTCGCCGCGTCTAGTTGGGTCAATTCCAGAATTTTTATATGCTTCTTCTGGAACTTGATTTTTAAGAGCTGCGTGCAATGTCTTACGTCGTTGCTGGAAGGCTGCATCAATGAAAGCGAATACTCCCTCACGCTCATTGTTGTCACCTTTGCTTGTGCAATCGCGAGTAAAAGAAACTAATGCCGAATCAACGTTTGGCGATGGCCAAAACACATTACGACCGATAAGCCCTGCGCGCTGGGCTTTGCCGTACCACGCCAACTTAACACTTGGTGTGCCATATACTTTATTCCCAGGTTGTGCGCATAAACGATCTGCTACCTCTTTTTGAACCATAACTAGAAAATTCTGTAAGTTGCTAAATTTTTCTAGCAAAGTAAGAATAATAGGCGTCGCAACATTGTATGGCAGGTTTGCAACAAGAGTAAATTTTTTAGCCTGTGCAATTTGTGGAACATCATCGGCATTTACTGTTAAAGCATCTTTTAGAATGACATTAAACTTTTGCATTGCTTTAGGCATAAATTCTTCTACAGTATGCGGCAATCGTCGAGCTAGCGGAGGGTCTATTTCTACTGCAGTAAGCTGTGCTCCTGTTTGCAATATTGCAAGAGTAAGAGAACCAAGACCAGGCCCTACCTCCATAACGATATCGCCAGATTTAACTCCAGCTGCCGCTACTATTTTTCGCACTGTACCAGGATCAATAACGAAATTTTGACCAAACTTTTTGGTAGGAGTAATGCCTTCCTCGGCAGCAATACGTCTAATATCTGCTGCACCTAAAAGCTGACCTTCATTTTCAATGCTGATTTCTGTCAAAGTTTTACCATCCAAATTTCGTAACAATTAATCTGTTGCACCAAAGTGCGTTAAAACACGCTGCTGCCTTTTAATACCAGCCAATTTCGCGCGAATGCTTTACTGCTCCACTAGGTGTTTTATATTTGCCCTTAATGTAACTTAGACCCCAGCTAATTTGTATTGCGGCATCTTCATGCCAATTAGCTCCTGCGCTGCTCATTTTATTTGCAGGAAGAGCTTGAGGAATGCCATAAGCGTGTGAGCTAGGATTTTCTGCGTTCCATCTCCATCCAGATTCCCTATTCCATAACCATAAAAGATCTTCCCATTCTTTACCGGTCCAACCCATTTGCGCAGCCGCGCCCTGAGCAAATAGTTTAGCTTGTTCTGGAGTAGCATGTACGAGGCTATCGGGATTAGAGCTTGGAGCGGGTGCAGGTGGATTAGCTGCAGGTGCGGGGGCAGCAGATGCGGTTTGTTGTTGAGTTTGTGATGTTTGCGCACCATTGTTACCATTCTGGTCTTTGCTTTGAGCCTGATTTTGCGTTTTCTGATTTTGTTGAGTTTGCTGTTGGCTGTTTTTCTTCTCCTGTTTTGCAGGCTGCTCAGTATTCTGCTTTTTGTGTTGAGAGTTTGTTTGTTGTTTGGATTGTTTTGACTTTTGTGTATTTGTATTATTTTTGTGAATTGGTGCGGGAGCAGCCTTACCTACAGCAATAACTTGATTAACTGCAGGCTTTACCAAATTTTGCGAAACTAGAGTTGCGCTTTCTGCTTTGCCATCTACGTATGTAACGTTATAAACATCTTCCCGCTCACCATTCACGCCAACTTGTTGTACAACGCGAGAATTTGCTGGAAGTTTAGGATCTACTACAGTTTGTGTGGCAAAAGGTAATGAAACCGTACGAGTTTCTTTGCCATGAGTAACTCGAGAAACACGTAAAACAGTATTTCCATCATCTTCTTCTACGCTTACGCGATCTTCCTTGCCGAGCACTATACCTTGAGAATCAAGAATTGCGCTCGCAGGTAAGTCTCCATTTTGCACAACGCGTGTTTTCCCGTCAGAGATAACGCTAATTGGACCTTTTTTATTAATCGATAAGCCGCAAGTTAGTTTATCGTAAATATTTTGCAAATTTACTGTAATTCGTGAAGCGTTCTTAGCATTAGCTTTAAAAAAGCCGATTAATTGATCGACACTAGTTGCAACAGTCCAGAACGGTATAGTTACTCCATCTACAGTGATAGAAGTTTGATAAGCACTGCGAACTGTTACAGTAGAATGATTTGTGAGAATATCTCCAGAAGAAGAAATAATTTGATCGTGAGTTTTTACTGGCACGTGTTGTTCTTCCAATAAACGTATTGGATTTGTTGAATAAGTGCTTACAATACGCGTTTTTCCATTTACGATCATTGCAACAGATTTTTTAGCTGTAAATATAAACAAGCTTGTTGCTGTGAGTGATATAGATAAAACGCAGGCGATTATTCTTGCACGACGCATCACTATTAATCGTCTAGGCGTCCATCGACGTGCCATACAATCACTCCCTTCGCAATAATGCTAACTTTTCTATTATACCTTCAGTTTGGCATTCAAAATCGAATGCAAAACAAAATAAAAGTGGGGGCGGGAGAGAAGGGGATATTCCCGCCCCCTATGAGGTGGAGCTGGTTGGGGGACGCTCCACTCTCACCTCGGAAACCCTGAGTTGGGGGAAGGTTCCCGAGTTCTTACTCGCGAAAAGTTTTTTGTTATAAAGATGATCATGTGCGCAGATATAGATTTGTCATTTTCATAATACGCCATAATTGGCACTGTATATGAAAAATAGAAATCTTTTCTATTTTTGAATAGTTAATTAGCCACTATCCCCTCTGCTTTAATCATTTCACGTCATTATATGTGATACGAAAGATAACAAAACTATAGTTCTGGAATATGTGAACAAAAAATAAGAAATACTCACGAAACGAGTGGAATAAAAATGGAGCCTCCTGCCGGGATCGAACCGGCGACCTGCCGCTTACAAGGCGGCCGCTCTGGCCATCTGAGCTAAGGAGGCGATGTTTTCTCGTTAGCATAACAAATCATGCTAAGTAGAACAATTGATTAGTGTACCATATGCCACGTCATTACAAAATTACGGCGATGTTGAATATAGAAACGGCGTGTTTTTTGTTGTTTATATTTGTGTATTTGGCAATATAAGGCATTAACATAATGCAGTATGGAAGATACAAGCATGTTCGATTTGCAGCCAGGGAATAATGTAGGCGGATACACGCTTATTTCTAGGCTTGGCGGCGGCGCAATGGGGTCAGTTTGGCGCGTTAATGACGATGGCGGCAATCAATATGCTATGAAAATATTACGTGCTTCTGTTCGTACAAAACAGAGTGAAGATGAGGATTCTGAGCAGGAACGTGCTCGAATGCGTTTAAAACGTGAAGCTTTGGCTTTGCAGAGGATTCATCATCCAGGTGTTTGCGCGATAGTGGATATGGAATTAGATGCTTCAATCGCTTTTATTGTGACAGAATTGATTGAAGGACATAATTTGCGCGAAGACGTGGATGAGAATGGGCCCTATATTGCAGATGATTTAGAGCGTCTCGCGCATAAGCTTATTGAAGCTGTTAAGGCAGTTCATGAAGCCGGTATTGTTCATCGCGATATTAAACCAACTAATGTAATGATTTCTGCTACTGGACCAGTATTAGTAGATTTTGGTATTGCGATGGGTGAAGGTGAAAGCCATGTTACTCGCACGGGATTAGTGATGGGCACTCCTGGTTTTATTGCTCCAGAAATTATTGAAGGCGGAGATTCAGATGAACTTACAGATTGGTGGTCTGTTGCTGCTGTGCTTGCATTTGCGGCTACCGGTAAGCCTGTTTTTGGCACAAAGCCTATGATGGCGGTTTTGGAGCGTGCTGCCTCAGGCAATGCAGATTTAACTGGGTTGCCTCCTAGAACAATGGCTGCTTTTCGTAAGGCGTTGAATCCGATTCGAGAACAGCGTTGCATGCTATCTGATTTAGAAAATGCAATTAGTCAAGATGCTATGGATCCTTTAGCCTGGCCGGAGGTGAACCGCCCTTTTGACCGTAATGCCACTAACATAACTATGCGTAAAATGTGGCGTGAAACGAGTCGTGAAACAAAAGAAAAAACTGCTATACTAACAAATTCTCGTACCTGCGATGCAGCTGGTACAGCTGGCATAACAAATCTTAACTCTGATGGAGAAACGCCAACCGTAACTGTTCGTTCTACTACTGTTATGCCGCATTCATTAGATAGTGAAGACGATAAAACATTTTGTGTAGATGAAAAAACACGAATTAATGCGTTAAACGATGTCGATTTACAGCATATACAGAACGACAATTCAAACAATTCACGTATTGCACAATCTTCAAAACTTATTCATGCTTCTAATAACGTTTTTGATAATGACAATATTGAAAATGAAGCAGGCGATTCCCTTCATGTTAAAAGTGATGAAGTGCCTTCTGTTGATCATACTCTTAATCAACATGATTATGTGCGTAAAGGAACATGGATACTGCTGATTTGTATAATTCTTCATTTAGCCATTGCTTGCTTAAGCATTCTCGATTCTATTGGTTTTGCGATGGTTTTTATGTGGATTAGTGCAACATCCGGCTACAGTATTTCATCAAGCTTGCGAAGATGGCAACTTAACGATGGAATAATTCCTCGTCATGATTCTGTAGTGCGTATTGCAACTTTGCCATGGCATATTATTCGAGGATTCGTCTACATGCTTCCACGAGTTATAGCTATTGTGATTTCTGGAGGTATTGGAGCTGTTATATATCCATTTCTCTGTGGTGATAATCCTGAATTACTTTCTATAGATGTTGGATCCTTGCGTATTCTTTTGCCAGCTTACTCACCTAATATTTTTTCAAATACTGCATTTGGATATACTCTAGGATTTATTGTTGCATGGGTTGTTTTTGCTGTAGTTAAATGGACTACAAAATTCCGTTTAGGATTAGGTGCGTTATTTTATTCTGGAAAATCATTTGAAAAATAAAAATAGTACGATACGTAATGTGTATTTTCCGTTGATGCCATCTACTAAACTGTGGTGAGGTTATTATTTCATTAGCAAGAATGCTGCTAGGAACTAGTCTTAGCATGCGAAATAAAGGGTTGAAGGATAACAATGCCTAAAATTCAGATGCGTGATAATAAGCAGGGAGATTCATCTGCTACTCGCCTACAAAGAACCATAGAAAATCGCGAACGTGCCGCGCGTGAGCGTCGTCAGCAAGCAATTATCGGCGTTATTGTAGTAATTATTGTTGCGGCTATGTTGGCTGCTGTAGGCATTACTGCGTATCAGGCAGCTTACGTTCAGCCTCAGAAAAAAGTAGAGCAATCTGCAAAATCTAATCATAATTTGGATAATATTGATCCAAGTATTCGTCCAAGCGGTGTTAATTCTAAGAATGGAATTCTTCTTAGCAAGGATGGGTACGGTAAGCAAGCTGCTGGTGCTCCTACAGTTGCTACTTATTTTGATCCTTTGTGCCCTGGCTGTGGAAACTTTAATCGTACTGTTGATGAAACTTTAATTAAAATGGTTGAAGCAGGTCAAATTAACCTAGAACTTCACCCAATGTCATTCTTGGATGGACTTTCTACTGACCATTACTCGACTCGTGTTTCTAGTGCTATTGCTTATATCGCTTCATATGATAACGATCCAAAGCATTTGCTTCAGTTTATCAATGGTATTTTTAACGAAAAATTCCAGCCGGAAGAAGGCGAGGGATATAAGCCTGTAAGCAATAAAGAATTGATTAAACTGGCTAAGAAATCTGGAATTCCAAACGAAATTGCAAGTAAAGCTTTTAACCGCCAATATTTGAAGTGGCAGCTGCTAGTTAATAAATACACTCCTGATCGTAAGGAATTGTGGAATGTCAGCGGTTCAAATAAAGGATCTATGACAACTCCAACAGTAACTATTAACGATAAATTGCTTGATATGAATGCCATTAATGAGAAAAAAATGAAGGTGCTTGATGCTCTGCTTCATTGCATTGGCTTGGATAAAAAGCAAGTTGGAGTTGCAGGTCAGATGCCTAAAGTGTCTGACACTAGTTCCCCTATTGCATTGTAAATAAGCTAAATTATAGAAATATAAATTATTAAATAAAAACGGACGTTGAGTGTATTCTTAACGTCCGTTTTAGTATAGAAATTACTTAATTTTATTTATAAATCAAGCGGCTTGCTCTTATATGTAACTTTTGGCATATGGCCAGATTTGCCAACATGTTCTTTATCGATTCCCAAAGACTTTAATATAGCTTCCAAAGGATCCATCTGCTTTTCAGAAGCTGCATTGAGATCTACTAGCTTACCATTAATTGTTACTGTTGGAGTTGTCATAGCGCCTTTATTAGAGCCAGAAACATTCCATAAAGCTTTTTCTTCTGGAGTATTCTCATTAATAACTTCTTGCCACTTAACATAGTGTAGGTTAAAGGCTTCATTCGCAATCTTATTTGCAACTCCAGCATCTTCAGCTAAATCAATAAGAGCTTTATTCGGTGTTGCTTGGTATCCATCGCCTTCTTCCGGCTGGAATCTTTCACTAAAGATGCTATTGATAAACTGAAGCAAATGCTTTGGATCGTTATCATATGAGGCGATATAAGCAATACCGCTTGAGACGCGATAAGAATATTGATCTGAGCTAAAACGATTTAAGAATGACATAGGATGAAGCTCTAGGTTAATTTGACCTGCTTCAACCATTTTAATTAAAGTTTCATCAACAGTACGATTAAAGGATCCGCAACCAGGGCACAAAGGATCAAAATAAGTAGCAACTGTAGGAGCACCAGCAGCTTGCTTGCCATACCCATCCTTGCTAAGAAGAATTCCGCCTTGTAAATTAGATGCCGGTGGGATGTCAGAAGAAGGCAGTTTTTTAATCTCTTTGGCTATTTGGGAGTTTGCTGTATCCTCAATTTGTGTATCTGGCTTATTGGTTGTTGGATTTTCAATTTTTACTTGTGGTTTATTGATTGAATTGTAATAAGTCATAAACCCAGCTCCTGCAGCGAATGCAAGAATAACTAGTGCTATTACGATGCCAATTAAGCTTTTACTATAAGGGGTATTTGATTTTTGCATTTCATTATTTGTTGTTTCTTGTTGTTGATCCATAGTTATTCTCCTTTTGTGCGTCTTACTCGACACGCCGAGTTTATGCAAAATACTGATTTTTTGCTGTTTTTCTAAGATAAACATGATATATTAAGGCATGGCTCAACGAAGAGAACCTTCAATGGACCAGGTAAGTAAACTGTGGACGATTGATACCCGCCGATGTAGGAATTGGGGTCATGAGTGCACACCCTTCACTACGGATCGTTCGGCACGTACCTGCCGATGAAAGGACATATCATGGCAGAAGTTGTATTTGATCATGTGACTCGTATATACCCGGGCAACGATAAGCCTTCGGTTGATGACTTGAACATGACTATTAAAGATGGTGAGTTCCTCGTACTCGTTGGTCCATCTGGTTGCGGTAAGTCAACTACTTTGCGTATGTTGGCAGGTCTTGAAGAGGTTAACAAAGGACGTATCCTCATCGGCGGTCAAGATGTTACTACAATGCAGCCAAAGGATCGCGATATTGCAATGGTCTTCCAGAATTATGCACTGTATCCACACATGACAGTTGCTGATAACATGGGCTTTGCTTTGAAGATTGCTGGTGTTCCTAAGGAAGAAATTCGCAAGCGTGTTGAAAAAGCTGCAGAAGTGTTGGATTTGACAGAGTATTTGGATCGTAAGCCGAAGGCTTTGTCTGGTGGTCAGCGTCAGCGTGTTGCTATGGGTCGCGCAATTGTTCGTGAACCAAAAGTCTTCCTCATGGATGAGCCTCTTTCCAACCTTGATGCTAAGCTCCGCGTTCAGACTCGTACTCAGATTGCTGCTTTGCAGCGTCAGCTTGGTGTTACTACTCTGTACGTTACCCACGATCAGACTGAAGCTTTGACCATGGGCGATCGCATTGCAGTGATTAAGCTTGGCGTATTGCAGCAGGTTGGAGCTCCTACTGAGCTTTATGACCGCCCTGCAAATGTATTCGTTGCAGGCTTCATTGGCTCGCCATCCATGAATATCAATCAGCACCCAGTTGTAAACGGTCGAGCTCAGATCGGTGAGGATTCTATAGTTCTTCCAGCTGAGGCTGTTGACAAGCTCACTGCAGAAGATAACGGACAGATTATTGTTGGCTTCCGTCCAGAAGATGCAAGCTTGGCAACATCCGATGATCCAAATGCGTTCTCCTTGAAGGTAATGAACGTGGAAGATCTCGGTTCCGATGGCTATATCTACGGCAATATCATCACCGATGGTTCTCCTGAGGAAGCATCTACGATGATGTCTGATCAAAACAAGCTCACGACTATTCGCGTGAACCCACGTGCTCTTCCAAAGGTTGGCGACACTGTGAAGATCAAGATCGATCCATCTAAGATGCATCTGTTCGCACCTTCTACGGAGTTGCGTTTGAACTAAAAGTGTTGGTTTGCCTGCTTATATGAGCTAGTAAGCAAACTTTCGGTATAAGGTATAGCGGGGTTCGCAGTATGACGCGAACCCCGTTTTTGGCACAAAAAAGCAGCATAATAAGTGTGCAATAATACATCATTACAATGCATCGCTTATTATATATAGTTGTTATCAATAATTCGTCGGTGGTTGAGCTGTGTTTATCTGGAATGCAGTGATATCGTTGGCATGAGCTTGATTGGTAAATAAACTTTATGGAATGGAATGACGCTCCTCAATTAGACCCGCGTGCTGTGCAAGCAACTTCGGTATCTGCACAGGACGAGAATGCGTCGTCTCAAGAGCCGCAGGCACTGAAGATTACTGCGGCTAGTTCAGATCCAAAAATGTTTACACTGCCTTGGGAATTACCACTTTCTCAATGGCCTGCTGATTTATTCGTGAATTTGCCGCGTGGTATTTCTCGTCACGTTGTGCGATTTGTTCACGTTGGCGATGAAGTGTATGCAATGAAGGAAATTACTCGTCAAGTTGCAGAACGTGAGTATGAGCTTTTGCGTAGGCTTCGTAAACTTGAGTTGCCTACAGTTACTCCTATAGCTGTTGTTGCAGGACGCCATGACGCTAATGGTGAAAAGCTTGAGGCAATGTTAGTTACGAAACATTTAAAGTTCTCACTACCATATCGTGCATTATTTGCTCGTACGTTGCGTCCGGATACTGCAGAGCGCCTTATCGATGCGCTTGCTGTTCTTATGGTGCGCTTGCATCTTTCTGGCTTCTATTGGGGCGATGTATCGCTTTCCAACGTGCTGTTTTTGCGAGATGCAGATGCTTTTTCTGCATTCCTAGTTGACGCAGAAACTGGTGATTTGCATGGAAGTTTAACAGAAGGTCAACGAGAATACGATATCGATTTAGCCCGAACCAACATTATTGGTGAGCTTATGGATTTGAGCTCCGGTCAGCTTTTACCGACAGAAGTAGATGAAATCAGTATAGGAAATCGTCTAGTAGATCGCTATCATTCGCTTTGGAGTACGCTTACTGACGTTGATAAGTTCAGTCCTGATGAGATGTGGCGAATTGAACGTCGTGTCAATCGTCTAAATGAGCTTGGTTTCGATGTTGATGAGTTGGAGATGAAGACTTCAGAAGATGGTCGAAGGGTTTTGGTTCGACCTCGCGTTGTGGATGCTGGTTATGCTTCCCGCAAGCTTCTTCGTCTTACTGGATTGGACGTTCAAGAGAATCAGGCTCGAAGGCTTCTGAACGATTTGGATGCGTATCGCACTTCTACATGGCGTCAAGGTGAAGAGCTGGAAATCGTCGCAACTGATTGGATGCGTGAAATTTTCGAGCCAACAGTTCGTATGATTCCTCCTGAGTTCCGTTCGCAAATTGAGCCAGCTCAGTTCTTCCATGAAGTGTTGGATCATCGTTGGTTTATGGCAGAAAAAGTTGGCCATGACGTTGCTATGCAAGATGCTGTAACTAGCTATATTAAGAACGTATTACCACAGTACAAAATGGATAAGCATGTTCTTGCTGCTATTAATGCAGATGCTGATTCTGGCGTTGTGGATGATGAATACACGTATTCTTCTCCAGCACCTGTAGGTCACGATATAGTTGAAGATGATCAAGATGCTAGTGTTTGGGCGAGTTGAGTATTGCGTTATATAAGTAATTAGCTAATTCTCAACAAGTATGGCATTGATTGTCGTTTTTGATCTTAAGTGAATTTTTCGTAGGGGGAGCTTCGACTCCCCCGTTTTTTTTATTGCAGTTTACTCGCTTACCCTAAATTTGGATATAAAAAAGTGCCCCCTGTGGGACTCGAACCCACAACCCAAGACTTAAAAGGACTCTGCTCTGCCAATTGAGCTAAAGGGGCAACAAATGCCAAGTATACTACATTCAATCGACGAAGTGAATATCGTGTGAACTTATGCGTGTTATATATATTTATTGCAGTATTCCGAGTGACTCCAGTTTTGCTTTTATTTGTGTTGCAGATGGCTCAACCATAAAAGTATTATCCGCAAAAGTAACAACTGGAATGTGCTTTTGATTGCTAATTTCAATCGCTTTTTCTTCAGCACCTTCTTCTGTTTCAATATCGTGCCAAACGAATGCCACACCATACTGGGTTAGCGCAGCTTTTGCACGTTTGCAATCTCCACACCAATCTGCACCGTATACATTTACGGTAGGCTGATCTGACATAAAATCCTCCTTAATGATTTTGTGAATTCAAATTTTGCGTAATAATAGCTCGTGCTATTTATTACTACTTTTATTAGTGTAATAGATGCAGATGTACTTAAGCATATTGACGTTGAAGTGTGACAAAGATGAGAAAAAATAGTGAAATGTATTGCTAGTGTCCCTTGACTTTCATAGTCTTGATGTCATGAATATGGTTATGGATATGAACATGCTAATTTGGTTTGCGGCTGCGGCTGTTGTTATTGCCATCTTATTAGTAACAGTTGCAGTGATTTTGCGCATTCACAGCAATAGTCATGGACCAGTAATTCCTGAAAGCGTTGATAGTTCAATCGATACAGGCAAAACTAAAGCGCGTGGAACAAAAAAATCTGGAAAACAGATAGAAAGTAACATAGCTGTTATACCTAATGAAGAAGTAAAGTCTGAATTATTGCCAGAAAGTACTTCTTCGCGTATTAAACGTCTTCGCGAACGTTTGGCTCATAGTGCAAATCCATTTGGTCGTGCATTGTTTAATATCATAAGCAAGGACCATCTTTCGGAAGAAGATTGGGAAGATGTAGAAGATACTCTTCTTATGGCCGATGTTGGCTCTCGAGCTAGTGAAGAATTAGTAGAAGATCTACGCAAAGATGCACGCATTGCTGGTACTTCTAGTTCAGAAGATGTGCATTCAGCATTGCGTACGAAACTATTGAAAATAGTAGATGAAGACGCTGATCGACGCTTAAATGCAGATAAATCAGATGCGCATCATCCTAGCGTTATTATGATGGTCGGCGTTAATGGCACCGGTAAAACCACTACTGCTGGTAAATTAGCGCGATTGTTTATTGCCCAAAAACGTTCAGTAATGTTTGCTGCAGCAGATACTTTTCGTGCGGCTGCAGCTGATCAACTTGAAACTTGGGCGTCTGCAGTAAGCGTGCCAGTTGTTCGTGCAGATAAAGATGGTGCTGATCCTGCTTCTGTTGCTTTTATTGCTGCGAATAAGGCAAAAGAAGAACAAACTGATTTATTGATTGTAGATACTGCTGGTCGTTTGCAGAATAAAGCAAATTTAATGGAAGAGCTTGGCAAAATTCGTAGGGTTATAGAAAAAACTATGCCTGTTGATGAAGTATTGCTGGTATTGGATGCTACTACTGGTCAAAATGGCATGTCTCAAGCAAAAGTATTTGCTGAAGCTATTGGCATTACGGGCGTAGTCCTTACTAAGCTTGATGGTTCCGCTAAAGGTGGAATTGTTATAGCTGTACAGCGTGAACTTGGTGTGCCGGTTAAGCTAGTAGGTCTTGGCGAAGGACCAGATGATTTGGTCCCGTTTGATGCTCAAAGCTTCGTAGACGGTCTGCTCGCTTAATGCTGAGCATTGATGTAGCTGCATGAGTGGTAGTTTTTAATCTTCCGCTAAAGTCTTTATGAGTTTTGGCTATAAGAGTTTCTCGGTACAATAGTTATATAAAGTAATACTTAAGCTGCAATGATGTTATTGTTGCGCTGTTTCAAATAATTGAGGTGAAAAATGACCACAATGGATCCGCAATGGGCATTGTTGGCTGGCGCGTTGGTGTTTATTATTACGCCGGGTATTGCCCTGTTCTATGGAGGCCGTGAACGCGCTACTTCCATGGTGAATATGATGATGCTTTCAGCTGGCGCTATTGCTGTAACTACACTGGTTTGGACGCTGTGGGGATGGTCGTTAGCTTTTGCTGGCAAAGATATGGCTGGTGGTGTTATAGGTGATCCATTGAGCGGTTTGCTATTCCGTGATTCGATGGTGGCAGATCATGGTGTGTTTACGTCTATGGACGCAAATTCCGGATTATCTGGCGGCATTCCTGCAGCTTTTCGCTTAGCATGTGCTGTTGTTGCAGTAGCGCTTATTACTGGAGCTCTAGCCGGTCGAGTGCGTTACGCTATTTGGCTTATTTTCGTAGCTGTGTGGATTACTTTAGTATTCGCTCCGTTAGCGCATATGGTGTGCGGTGGTGGATTGCTTTCGCCTAATGGTGCTATTTCACAGGCGTTAGGTATTTCAGTGCATGACTTCGCGGGTGGCTCTATATTGCATATTGCTGCGGCTGTTTCGGCTTTTGCAATTGTTATGATCATTGGCGGACATGCTCACTTCCCTCTTAAGCGTTTTGTTTTGCATATTAAGAATGTTGCGCATACGAGTGGCAATGCTAATTCTGGAGCTACTAATTCGCGTAATCCTAAAAGTCGTTTATCGCGCGCATTGTGGGCTGATGTTGAGCATGCTAAAAATGCTGCTAGTGAGACTGTTGTCTCTCCAGTTGCTACAGTAACTGAAGTTGCTGCTGAATCCACTGCAACGCAGTCAGCAGTCGAAAATGGTGTTGCTGCTCGCCAGCCGCATAATGTTCCTTTCGTTATGCTTGGCGTTTTCCTGATTTGGTTCGGTTGGCTTGGGTTAATGATTGGTTCTTCTGCAGGTGTTCCTGGAGTTGCTGGTTATGCTTGGGTGAGTTCCACAATAACTGCTTCTGCTTCAATGCTTGCCTGGGGTGTGACTGAACGTTTACACTCTGGATGCTTTACTGCTTTGGGAGCTGCGTCTGGTGTTATGGCTGGATTAGCTGCAAGTGCTGCAGCCGCGGATGTTATTGCTCCATTGTGGGCTTTAGTTTTGGGTGTTCTTTCTGGTGTTATTACTTCTCTAGTGACTCACTCTCGTACTTTTGTGCGCTACGATGGTGCCTTGCATGTAGTTAGCGTGAATGGTGTTGCTGCGCTTATTGGTGTGCTTGCAGTAGGCTTATTTGCTGATGGCTCTGGATTACTCGCTGTTGGTGATTGGCATCAGTTAGTTGCACAACTGTGCTTGATTGGGATTACGGTGCTTTATGCAGGTGCTGTAACTGCAGTGCTAGCTTTTGTTCTTGAAAAGCTTTTTGGATGGCGAATCTCGGAAGCTAAGGAACGTAAGGGCGTTGATTTAGCTGATCAAGGAGAGCGTGCTTACGATTTTTCTTCTATTGCACAAAGTCATGATGGCGCTGTAGTTGCTGTTGCAGATGATGATGCAAATAAAACTCAAATGGCTGTTCTTACTTCTGTTGATATTGATATGGGTGAAAACGAGGTTGAACAATCTGATTTTATGGTTGATCAATCTGAGGCAAATCCTGAGCAAGGCGATTCTGAGGTTGATGATACTAAATCTGAAGTTGAGCAGAAAGAGTCTTCTTCTGAAAAAGAGTCTGAAACTGTAGAAAAAGATAAATCAGCGCAGAATAATAAGAAAACAGGAAAACGAAATAATAGTGCTAAAGAATAGAAGCATGTGCGTAAGCGCTATTGTTTAGCAACAAGTTCTAGTTATTTTGATATAAACCGCATGTCTTATCTAAGATATGCGGTTTTGTTATTTTTGCTAATTTAAAATCAAGTTTTTAATTAATAAGTTATTTTTAATGAATAAGTTATTCATATGACACGCACGAATTGCTTGATGTGGATAAAAAAGATAAGTTATCCACATTTTAGGCGTGTCTACGTGGATATCACACAAATTTATCCACATAGTGGGGATAACATTGTGGATATCCTGCGGATAACTTTTTAAAATAATATTTTTATTTGCGATTTACGCATATTTGTGTTACTTCACTTGCAATTGTTTTTGCATAAAATTGTTAGCAATTGCAATCTTCTTTTATACAAGCGTGACAAAGTAGCGGTAGAATGAAGCATTATGACAAATCAAAAGTTGGACAACCAGAACAAAAAAGACGTACTGCGCAATATTTGGCTACTAGCCGTACCAACTTTTGGACAGCTCATATCTGAGCCAGCATTTGTACTTATTGACACTGCTATTATTGGCCACATTGGCAAAAGTGCTCTAGCAGGTCTTTCTATTGGATCAACGGTACTTCTTACTACTACAGGTCTTTGCTTATTTTTGGCTTACAATACAACTTCACAGGTTGCGCGTCTTTTAGGCGCAGGTAAGCGTCGAGAAGGTTTTAGCATTGGCATGGATGGGTTGTGGCTTGCATTATTGCTTGGCATAATTCTTACAGTCATACTTATTTTTGCCGCTGAACCGTTATGCTACGCAATAGGCGCGCGTGGCTCTACGTTGCAAAATGCTATTGTGTACACACAAATGGTTATGCCTGGATTGCCTGCGATGCTACTCGTATATGCAGCAAATGGCATATTTCGCGGTCTTTGCAACGTGCGCATAACATTATTTGCTGCTGTAAGTGGAGCTGTTCTAAATACAATTCTCGATATAATCGCAGTATTTGGTCTCAACATGGGAATTGCTGGCTCTGGTATTGCAACAATGATTGCGCAATGGTATATGGGACTTGTTCTCACTATTCCTGCAATTATTTGGGCTACTCAAAGTGGTGCGCGTCTCAAACCGCATTTCCAGCATATTCTACATTCTGCTGGAACTGGTATGCCTTTGTTTGTTCGTACACTTGCATTGCGCGTGTGCATGGTAGCTACGGTTGTTACTGCGACTCATCTCGGTACCAATACTCTCGCTGCGTATCAGGTTGCTAATTCTTGCTGGAATTTTGTTATGAATATTTTAGATGCAATTGGTATTGCTGCGCAGACTATTGTTGCTGCAGCGCTAGGTGCAGGCTGTCGTAAGCGCGCAGGAATGATTACGCGTATTTGTGCTCAAGTGGGAGCTGTAAGCAGCGTAGGAGTCGGTTTATTCATGATTTTCGTGGGTTGGAGTTGCGCGCCACTATTTAGTCAGCATACAGATATTCAGTTTTTAATTTCTGTAGGTATGACAATATTAGGATTGTTCTTGCCTCTTGCTGGATGGATGTGGGCGTTAGATGGCGTATTGATTGGCGCAGGTGATCATCGCTACTTGGCAAAAGCTTGCTCAGTAATGGCTGTCGTATATTTAACATTTTTGGCGCTCACAAGCGTTTTTGATGTCATCGTTGATGCTAATGACGTGATAAGAACTATTACTTTGTGGGTTGTTTTAAATGCTGTTTATATTGGGGGGCGTGCAATAGGCAATAGTTTGCGCATAAGAAATGATACGTGGATGGATTCTGCGCTAAAAATGTAGATAAAGTTTTGTGTTAATACATTTACGTTTTTTCATAATACGTGCGCGCGTTTATACTCGTTTCTATGGCAGATAATGATATGTGGCAATCTACTAAAGGCAATGTTATCCGCGCAGGTAGCAATCATGGTGGCAATGGTGACGCCTCTGCATATGGTTCTGGCGTTGCAAATCGTGGTGCCGAAGTAGGTGCTACGTTGTTTGATCGTGTACCTCCTCACGATGTTGATGCAGAAATGGCTGTGCTTGGCGGAATGCTCATGAGCAAAGATGCTATTGGCGAAGTGTCTCAATTACTTGAAACATCAGATTTTTATTTACCGCAGCACCAAACAATTTACGATGCTATTCTTACGCTTTTCGCTGGCTCACAGCCTGTTGACGTTGTGCTTGTAGCTAACGAATTAATGAAAGATGGAAATCTCGATAAAGTTGGCGGAGCTGACTATTTGCACAGCCTAGTAGCTTCTGTGCCAACAGCCGCAAACGCAATGTACTACGCAGATATTGTGCATCAAAATGCTGTTCTTCGTAACGTTATTACTGCTGGCACAAAAATTGCACAAATGGGCTATTCTGCTTCCGGGGCGCAAGCAGAAGATATTGTAAATCTTGCGCAATCAGAAGTGTATGAAATGAGTGCTGGCAAAGTGCGTCAAGATTACGTTGCTATTGGTCCAGTTTTACAAAATACACTTGATCAGTTAGATAAAATGCAAAATCACGAACTTGAACAAGGTGTACCGACTGGATTTAGAGATATTGACGAAGTTACGCAGGGTTTGCAGCCTGGTCAAATGATTGTTGTTGCTGGTCGTCCGGCTATGGGTAAGTCAACACTTGGCATTGATTTTGCTCGTTCGGCTGCACTGCACCACAATATGACGTCTATTGTATTCTCTCTAGAAATGAGCAAAGTGGAATTGGCTCAGCGCATTATTGCTGCAGAAACTAATATCCCACTCGCTGCTATGCGAAGAGCGGAAGATATTACTCCAGATCGTTGGAATACTCTTAATACTTTTTGGACAAAAATGCAAAACGCTCCGCTTTTTATTGATGACAGCCCAAATATGAGCTTGATGGAAATTCGCGCAAAATGCCGTCGTTTGAAGCAAACTAATGATCTGAAGCTAGTAGTTATTGATTATCTTCAGCTGATGAGTTCTGGCAAGCGTGTGGAAAGTCGTCAGCAGGAAGTTTCGGAATTCTCGCGTGCGCTGAAGCTTCTTGCTAAAGAGCTTGAAGTGCCAGTTGTGGCTTTGAGCCAGCTTAATCGTGGACCGGAAATGCGAAACGACAAGAAACCACAGCTTTCAGATTTGCGCGAATCTGGTTCTATTGAGCAGGATGCTGACGTTGTGTTCCTAGTGCATCGCCCTGATTTTTACAATAAGGAAGATCGCCCAGGCGAAGCAGATATTATTATGGCAAAGCATCGTAACGGCCCTACTGACACGTTTAATCTTGCCTTCTTGGGTGCAACTTCCAAGTTCATGGATATGCCGCAAGACTACCAGCAATAAGGGGTGTGATTTAGTATGTCAAGCCGCGACCATGAATCGCATAAAAAGTTGCGCCAAAATTTGCATAAGCATTGGTACAGTTTTGCCATGCCTGCTGTTGGTAAACTTGTTTGCGCGCTTTCTAGGCTGCTACATCATGGTGGAAGCGCATTGCCTGGGAAAGTTATTGAGAGCCTCGATTCTGGCTTTTTAGCGCGCACTCTTGCCGCATTGCCGTACGGAATAGTGTTGATTTCTGGCACCAATGGCAAAACTACCACAACGCGTATGGTAACTTCTATGCTGCGCGACGCAGGACTTAACGTATTTACTAATCCAACCGGTTCAAACTTTACTAGAGGAGTAGTGGCAGCCCTTGCAAAAACAATGCCTGCTTTTGGCACAAAACTAAATGCGGATATTGCAGTTTTAGAGCTCGACGAAGCGTACGCAGTGCATTTTGTAAATCAAATCAAGCCTCGCTACTCTTTATTGCTAAACGTTATGCGAGATCAGCTTGACCGATTCGGCGAAATTGACACAACTGCAAAACTATTAAGCAACGTGGCTGAAGCAACCGAAGGAACGGTAGTGCTAAACCGTGAGGATCCACGTATTTGCGCGCTTGCAAAAGTTGTTCCTTCCGGGACTTGTGTGCGGTATTTTGGTTTGGATGACGCTGTAAAAAGCATGTTCCCGACGGATGATGATTTGCACAATAGTTCCGAAAAAAGCGAAAATTGCGAAGATGCTGCAGAAAGCAAGGCTAACAATCTTCCTAAAGCAGACGTTGTGCTTTCAAAAGTTGGAGACCATGAGGCTGAGTTTATACTTGATGGCAAGCGTAAAACCACATCTGTAAAACTTGACGGTGCTTACAATATTTT
The DNA here is from genome assembly GCF_049244135.1 of Gardnerella sp. DNF01205. Classification (NCBI taxonomy): domain Bacteria; kingdom Bacillati; phylum Actinomycetota; class Actinomycetes; order Bifidobacteriales; family Bifidobacteriaceae; genus Gardnerella; species Gardnerella sp. DNF01205. The sequence continues at coordinate 151,729 of NZ_CP058378.1, forward strand.
CAACGCTGCTGCTGCAGCAACAGTAGTTCGCGCTATCTTGGCGGACGCTGCAAAACAAAATTCTGCGCTGCAAAAATTCGATGACGATGCGCTTATGGAAGCGATTTCGCACGTAACTCCTGCTTTTGGTAGAGGCGAAGTAATTGAAGTTAATGGCGCTCCTGTTGAGCTTGTTTTAGTGAAGAATCCTATTGGTTTTAGGCTTGCAATCGCTTCGGATCATCCGCAAAATCACGATACTATGATTGCAATTTGTGACGAATATGCGGACGGTAGAGACATGAGCTGGCTGTGGGACGTTGATTTTGCAAGCTTTAGCGGCACTGGAGTTGAGTGCGTTTCTGGTACTCGCGCATGGGATATGGCTTTGCGGCTGCAATACGATAAGGTTGAGGCTCGCAATGTGAATACGGATTTGGAAGAAGATGCTAAAGCTTTTGTAAATGGCGATTTTAGTGGCAATACTAAAAATGCTAAACGCATATACTGCACGTATACTGCCATGCTTCGCGTACGCGCTGCTTTAGCGCAACTCGCGGAAGTTAAAGACGTTGGAGTTGGAAAGTAGTTGTCATGAATGATTCCAGTAATATTAGTAAAGCAAATGCTACTTTTGAAAACGCAAATCGCGTGCTACATATTGTGTCGCTATATCCAAAAGACATGAATATTTACGGCGACTACGGCAATGTGCTTACGATTATGCGCCGAGCGGAATTGTACGGTTACAAGCCTGTACTTCACGAGTACAATGTTGGCGATTTATGGCCAGAGCGTGTGGATATGATTCTTGGCGGCGGTGGTCAAGATCATGGTCAAAGCAGAGTCACAGAAGATTTATTTGCGCGCGCGGGCGCGATTCGTGAGCTTGCAGAAAATGGCGTTCCAATGCTTATGATTTGCGGACTTTACCAGCTTTTTGGAGAGTATTTTGAAACCGTTGAGGGTCAAAAGCTTAAAGGAATTGGAATACTTGGCGAGCATACGGTTGGTCAAGATGTGCGCATGATTGGAAATCTTGTGGAACATAGCGACGATTTTGGCGATATTGTGGGCTATGAGAACCATTCTGGACGAACAAGCTTGGAGGGTGATACTCAGCCACTTGGCTCGGTTGATAGTGAAAATTGCGGTAATAATGGCAAGGATCACACGGAAGGAGCGCGCAAATACAATGTTATTGGCACTTATATGCACGGCTCAGTTTTGCCAAAAAATCCGTGTCTGGCTGACTTTTTAATCCGTACTGCTGCGCAAAATCGTTACGGCGAATTTTCGCCAAAGCAGACTGATTCTCAACGCGCGGAAATTGCTAAACTAGACGAATTAGCAGAGCGCGCTCGCGAAGTGGCCGTAACTCGTCCGCGGTAAAGAGATTTATCTGCGCAAAATTTGTCAACGCTAAACACAAAAGCCTGCTGAACTTGCAAAGTGTTGCAAAATCAGCAGGCTTTTTGTAGTTTTTGATTCTAGCTTTCGCTTGATTTGGTTAGTAACTATTAGTCAATCAAGCCATACAAGCGATCGCCGGCGTCGCCAAGACCTGGAACGATATAAGCTTTGTCGTTCAAATGCTCATCAACAGCGCAAACAACAACCTTAAAGTCAATAGAAGGATCAATCTCCTTCTCCAGGCGTTCCAAGCCTTCTGGAGCTGCCAAAATGTTAATAGCAGTAACGTCCTTAGCACCGCGCTCAGCCAAATAGTGTGTAGCAGCAATAAGAGTGCCACCAGTGGCAAGCATTGGGTCAAGAAGGAAGCACTGACGGCCAGTTAAATCTTCTGGTAAACGGTTGGCATAAGTGATGATGTCGAGCGTCTGCTCGTCGCGCTTCATGCCAAGGAATCCAACCTCAGCGGTTGGAAGAAGGCGAGTCATGCCATCGAGCATGCCAAGACCAGCGCGCAAAACCGGCACAACCATTGGGCGTGGGCGGTTCAAATGCTTGCCAGTCATCTTGCAAATAGGAGTTTCAATCTCGCGATCGCTAACTTCCAAATTGCGGGTTGCTTCGTATGCTTCGAGGGTTACCAATTCGGAAACCAACTCGCGGAAAATGTTAGAAGGTGTATTCTTATCTCGCAAAACGGTGAGCTTGTGGTCCACCAGCGGATGATGTAAAACATGAAGATCCATACTTTCTAGATTAGTGCAAGCATTGCACGTTAAGCTAGCGGCGTGCCGTTATTTTTGCGCAAAATATAAACAAATGTGAGTGGAAAATATATTTTATTTAAACTTATCTAGCAAAATCTAAAATCTAAAATTCAAAACAGAAACGATACTGACTTGCGAAAGCGCCTGTCGGCGCAAACGCCGCTCGCAGCGGCAAAAAATGGAGCCCGGGGCTTAAGCACAAGCCAGCATCATTTTGAGTATACCTTGTTTTCTGTTTTCACGCGCCGCACAATTTTAATCGAAAATAATTTATTCCAACTTTCCTGCTCGCCACAATTTTGCTCCATGAGCAAAAGATAGTGAAAGAGCGTGCATATTTGCGGATATGTGCAAAACCTTTGAAATTTTTTGCGTGTGTATTGTATTTTCTTGCTCGTCTAACTTTTTTGCGTAAACTCGCATTCCGCTCGCAATAATTGAAGTAAAAGTTGAAGCGCGGTAAAGCGCTACAGCAAAATCGCCTGTAAAAGCGCCGGAAAGAATAGAATCTGCAAGTCGCGCAATATCTTCTCCGGTAGGAGTCTCATCAATTCCTGTAATAGCTGAAGCACTTGTTGCTTCAGGCTCGCCAAGACTCCAGTACTCAGCGTAAGCTTCGCGCTGTTTTCGTAAAGACATGCGCAGTAAATACAGTCGCCACAACATTCCAGGAAGAGACTCAGCCTCCGCATGACTCCACAAATCTGCAATAACTTCAATACCTTCATTTTCAACCAAATTCAGCACGCGCTCAACGATTTCCGGCGACTGTGTTTTATGAACGCGGTTAAGCAAAACAGCAGCGGAAGTGCGGCTAATCTCATGCACAATTTGCGGATCCGTGCCTCCTTCAATCTGCGCGAGCATCGCAGGATCCATTTGTGCAGGTCGGCTTGGGCGGGCAGAGCCAGTGGGGCTTGGCATAAAAGCAGATCTGCTTGAATGAATAGAACTCGATTGTGAATTTAAACTAGTAGACACTTGGAAGAACCTTTTCAATATCGATAATGCGAGCGCCTTTAGGGGTATTAATTATGTGCAAAACTATTGCGCTTCCTGTAGGCATGTATGGAGATTTTTGGCTGAGTATGCGTTTGTGTGCTCTAGGTTTTGTTATTTCGCGCAAATAATCGAAGAAAGTGCCGATAACCGGGCGATGCAAGCATATGACTGTTGCATTGTTGGTTGTGCTTACATTGTTAGTTTCGCTTGTATTTTGTGTGTTGCACTCAAGATTTTGTATTTCGTTTATAAGCACAGACAATGTAGATTTTGGTTTTTTCTCGTGACAATCTTCTGTAAGTTCCGCAACCTGTTCGATAGAAAGCGAAGAGTCGTGCGCAAAAGCCGCAACTGTTTCTAAGCAACGCTTCCAAGGAGACGATATGATTTTATTCGGCGCGTAGCAGGCAAGCTCGCGGCCTAAAGCGTATGAGGCGGCAGCACCTAGAGGCGTGATTGGTCGAGTCGCTTCGCTTCCTTGCCAAGTTTTTCGAGACTCAGCTTTTCCGTGACGCACTAAAAGCAACGTGCTATATTCTGCTTGACCTTCGTGTAGCTTCTCTAAGAAAGCATCTAGCACTTCGCGGTCACTATCGTGCGTAAGCTTTTTTCGTGCTTGAGAAGGAGTAAGCCATAACACATTGCCGATTTCAGTGGGTTTAGCAGGCTTAATTGGTCCGAAAGCAGGAAGACGCTTTGCTGCGGTTGGCTTATCGATTAAGCGCATCATCCAGTAGTGGATTCGCTTTATTACTTCCGGCTGAGAATTGCGATTTTGGTTGCTATTTGATGTGTTGCTCTTGGAAGATTTTTTGCCTTCGCGCTCAAGCGGATACTCTATTTTGGCGATGTGCGGACCTAGTGTGACTGAATATCCTGTTTCTTCTCCAACTTCGCGCACTGCTGTGTGGCGATGTGATTCTTTTGGCTCATTCTTTCCTTTTGGCCAGCTCCAATCGTCATATTTAGGACGGTAGACTAGGCAAAGCTCAAAATCATCGTCGCTAGACTTTATTGAGTCGCTGCTTGTTTTTGCCTCTCCACTTGCATTTGAGCTGTTTGTAGTATTGCGCTTGCGATAAATAATTCCGCCAGCTGCTTCAACGTATTGCGTCGTTACTGCACTCATATTCACTATTTTAGCGGTTTTCTTTCACAACTTTTAGTTGTGCCGTAATCTTTTACTTTTGTCACAGTCATAACAGTAACAAATTGTTTTATAATCCTTAAATTTGCCAAAACTGATAAATAATTACTTAAAAAACTTCCTAAAACTGGCAAATGGTGCTGTAGAAGATTTCGACTATTGCTGGAACGCTTGAGATTTAGTCAGATTAGAAGTGGTAATAAACACAAAAAGAGCCAGAAACATGTTACTGAATCTGGCTCTTACTTATCGTTTATTTAGTTGCTTGCGATTAGTTCGCGCCGCGAGGCTTACGCGTGTGAGTATGAATCAAGTAAGCCTGGCTGTCAACGAGCGGACGACCTTCCTTATCGCGAGAATGCAAGGTATACGTGCCGTCACCATCCATCCACCACGAAACAGTAGAATCAGCCATTTGCAAATCAATGTACTGGATTAAAGCTTCAACCTGATCAGGCGCACTGATACGAACCAGCGTCTCAACGCGGCGGTCAAGATTGCGGTGCATTAAATCAGCCGAACCAATCCACACTTCTGGGCCGCTTGCAGGACCGTCGCCAATCTGCGGACCGCAAGAGTTAGCAAAAGCGTAAATGCGGCTGTGCTCAAGGAATCGGCCAAGAATAGAACGAACGCGAATATTGTCGCTCAATCCTTCAATGCCAGGCTTAAGCGAGCAGATACCACGCTCAACAATATCAATCTTTACTCCAGCTTGCGAAGCTCGATACAAAGCGTCAATAGTCCGCTCGTCAACTACAGAATTGACCTTAATCTTAATCCATGCTTCTTTACCAGCAAGAGCTGCAGCTTCCTCGCGCTGAATTCGCGCAATAATACCTGTGCGAACTGTACGAGGGGCAACAAGCAGGCGGTGGAAACTAGACTTCGGCGCGTAACCAGAAAGCTGGTTAAACAAGCGAGTCAAATCCTGGCCGACTACAGGATCGCAAGTAAGCAATCCCAAATCCGTGTACAAGCGAGCAGTCTTAGGATTGTAATTACCTGTACCAACGTGGCAGTAGCGGCGCAATCCTTCTGCTTCCTGACGAACCACGAGCGAAAGCTTGCAGTGAGTTTTCAAACCAACAATGCCGTACACAACGTGAACGCCTGCGCGCTCAAGCTTACGAGCCCAAGCAATATTTGCGTCCTCGTCAAATCGTGCCTTAATCTCAACCAGCGCAAGTACCTGTTTGCCAGCGTGAGCTGCGTCAACAAGAGCGTCAATAATTGGCGAATTGCTAGACGTGCGATACAAAGTCTGCTTAATTGCAAGCACTTTTGGATCCGCGGCAGCCTGCGCGAGGAATGCTTGCACAGAAGTAGAGAACGAATCGTAAGGATGATGCAACAAAATGTCATGCTCGCGAATAGAAGCGAAAATATCTTGCGCGTGGCTAGTTTCAACTTCCGCAATCTGACGGTTTGTAGTAGGAATGAACGGACGATACTTCAAATCAGGGCGGTCAAGCGCTTGCAATTCAAACAGTACCGTCATATCAAGCGGCGAAGGCAAGCGATATACTTCCTCAGGGCTTACGCGAAGCTGATTTGCAAGAAGCTGAGAAAGGAATGGGCTGGCCTCGTTAGAAATTTCCAAACGAATTGGCGGTCCAAAGCGGCGGCGAAGAAGTTCCTTCTCCATAGCGTTGAGCAAGTTTTCTGCGTCATCTTCCTCAACGTCAATATCTTCGTTACGCGTAACTCGGAATGAGCGGGCTTCCTTAATAATCATGCCTGGGAAAAGCGATTCCAAGTGTGCTGCAATCAGCTTTTCCATAGTAATGAAGCCGTAACGCTCTTCGCGACCTTCCTCGTCTGTTAAATCGTCAACTGGTACAAGGCGATTCAAATTATCTGGAATCTTTACACGAGCAAAATGCGACTTTCCAGAATTTGGATTTTCGACGATAACAGCCAAGTTAATAGACTTGCCGGAAATGTACGGGAATGGGTGAGCAGGATCCACTGCAAGAGGCGTAAGAACAGGGAAAACTTGCTTTTTGTAGTAATCAGACAAACGTGCTTTTTCTGATTCTGTAAGCTTATCCCAGCTGAGCAAAACAATGCGCTGTTTGGCAAGCTCGGGAAGAATGTGCTCAATAACATAGTGAGCGTGCTCATCTTGACGGCGGTGAGTTACCTCACTAATAGCGCGCAACTGCTGGCGAGGGCTTAAGCCGGATGCTGCAGTTACTGCTATTCCAGAATCTATTCTGCGCTTTAATCCTGCAACTCTAACCATAAAGAATTCGTCGAGATTTGACGCAAATATAGCAGCAAAATTAGCGCGTTCAAGAAGTGGCAAATCTGTATTCTGAGCCAACTCAAGCACGCGACGATTGAACTTCAACCAGCTTAATTCTCGGTCGAAGAAACGATCTTTTGGCAACGGTAGCTCACCCTCACGAGCTTCACGCTTTTCTGCCTTTTCATCTTCGGCGATATGCTCTGCAATTTGACCGCGCAGAATCGCCTTTGAGGGAGCGTCAAAAATTTGTACCATATTCTGTAATTGTATGCGTTGTAAGGGAAGTGCGCGAATGAGTGTCGATTTTATTTGCTTGCTTCGCGCTCGAAAAATATCTTGCGACACGCCGGAGTGTGTCTCATGCGAACGTAATTTAACATGATAACCTTTGCATGTTCACAAAAGGCCGCAAGAGTTACGATTTTTCGTGTGCAATTGAACAGTAGTGACAATATGTTAACAAAGGCTAATTTGCTCTTTACTATTAGGTAAAAAACGATGATAATAATAATTACAAAAACAAAAAAGAGATAGCGGTAACCCACAAAAGTGTATGGATATGAAATCCGTGGACGTTGGACGGGATATTTAAGACTTTAACCGTTGCAACGAGGATGTTGTGAAGATGAAACCGCAGATATTGTTTTTGTAGATAAGAGGCTCGCCAAAGTGGCGGGCCTCTTTTGATGTGAGGGCGATTTTACTATTTACGCAGACTGTCGCGCGTATAAGGGAAACTATCAAAGAATAAATGTTGGAATTCATTTTCTTAGCTTCTTTGAAAATGAGAATATATTGTGTTCCATGCTGTGCTAATCGCAATTGCGAGTTGTTGGACGATTGTTAAGCGACGAGTCGTTATTTATGCGCGTGATTACGTGTGTGGAGTTTGAAACAGGTAAGAAGGATCGAAGGACCATGCAACATTCGTTTATGGCAATGTTGGCTGCAGAATTTATTGGCACTGCTATTCTCATGATTTTTGGAAACGGTGCTGTTGCAAACGTTGAATTAAAAAATACTAAAGGACACCATGCCGGCTGGCTAAATATTGCTATGGGCTACGGTTTTGGCGTGATGTTCCCAGTGCTCATGTTTGGCGGAATCTCAGGTGCGCATATCAATCCTGCTATGACAATTGCGCAAGCTGTAAACGGCATGTTCCCGTGGGCTAACGTTGCGCCTTATATTGTAGCTCAGCTTTTAGGTGCGCTGGTTGGTCAGCTTATTGTGTACGTAACGTATTTGCCGCATTACAACGAAACTGAGGAGCCAGAAGCAATTCTTGGCACTTTCTGCACTACGGATGCGTATAACAACAAGCTTAACTACTTCCTTAACGAGTTCTTCGGCACACTTGTGCTTGTTCTGGCTGCTCTTTGCTGCCTTACCTCTCCATGGGGTGAGAAGAATTTGGCTGGCGCTTCAATCGTTGTCGGCTTCGTGGTTTGGGGTTTGGTGACTTCTATGGGCGGACCAACTGGTCCTGCTTTGAATCCTGCTCGTGATCTTATGCCGCGTTTGCTTCACGCAATTTTGCCAATTCCGCACAAGGGATCTTCTCGCTGGGGTGAAGCGTGGATTCCAGTTATTGCTCCTATTGCCGGCGCAATCTTGGGTGTGGTTATGTATAAGTCGTTATTTGCATAAAGTAGTTGCTTTTAGCTGTGCTTGATTGCGATTGTAAGAAGCGCGTAATGCTAGTATGAATGCGTTACGCGCTTTTTATTTTGTAAGCTTATGCTTTGCAAGTTTATGCTTATTAATTAAAGATATTAAGAAAGACTAAATCATGTTTTCGAAGTCAACTATTGCAATTGGTCGTTTTGCGCCTACTCCTTCCGGGCGTATGCATATTGGCAATATGGTAGCAATGTTGGCTGCGTGGCTCTCTGCAAAATCGCAAGGCGGACACATGCTTTTACGTCTGGAAGATCTTGATATTGCGCGCATGCCAAAGGATGCTAGCGCGCGAGTTATTGACGATTTGAAGTGGGCTGGGCTTGATTGGGTCGGCGAGCCGACTTATCAGCATGAACGCACTGCAATTTACCAAGAAGCTCTTGATGCGTTAGAATCTTTGCAAGACGAAGACGGGAATTCTCTAATCTACCCATGTTTTTGCTCGCGTTCCGATATTCGCGCAATCGCAGCTCCGCAGGAAGGCGACGGTTTTATACGCTACCCGGGTACGTGCAGAAATCTTCGTAAAAACGCGGAAGGTCTGGCACAAATCGAAAAGCGTTTGCAAAATAATCAGCAACATTCTTTAAGGCTTGCTGTTCCCTCGGCTGATTCGCCGCAAGCAAATGTGAGTTTTGAAGATGCGATTTTTGGTGCGCAATCGTTTAACATTAATCGCGATTTGGGTGACATGGTGATTCGCCGCGCGGATGGCGTTTTTTCGTACCAGCTTGCGGTTGTTGTTGACGATGTTCTGAGCGGAGTAAACGACATTGTGCGCGGCCGCGATTTGCTTCGTTCTGCGGCGCTTCAAATTTGGATTGGTGAGCTGCTTGAAAAATCAGGATTTTTTGCGGCTCACGGTACGCATTATGTGCGTCCGCAATTTGCGCACTTGCCGCTAATTGATAACGCTCAAGGTGAGCGGCTTGCAAAAAGTAAGCACTCGCTAGACGTCGGTGCGCTTCGAGAATCTGGCTGGAGTGCCGAGCGCATGATTGGCTATTGTATGTATCTTCTGGGATACAAAAAGCATGGTCAAAATCAATCGGTAGATATGAGTGCTGCCGATGCGCTTGCGTTGTTTGAAAGCCTTGACACGCCGTGGGATTCTGTTCGCGCAAACCTAGCCGACAAATCCGTGCCCTTCCTTGACTAAACTATGTAGTTAGGTTTGATAGATTGGGGCATAAATGGCATATATGACGCAAAAAGATTTAGCGAATACTGAAGTCGATTGTGTTCGTGCGTGTCAAATTGCCGACGGCGTGCACAGCGTGCAAGACGCCATTGCTCAAGCCGAATTGCATTATGGTCGCAAAGCTGAGTCGGTTACGCTACTTGCCGCAACTAAAACGCGAGATGTTGGCGAAATCATGGCAGCGCTTAAAGCTGGAGTGCGAGTAGTTGGGGAAAATCGCCCACAAGAAATCGTTGCAAAAGCCGAGATTTTACGCGCACAAGCTGCTAGAGAAGGTTTAAGCGTTGGAGTGAACGGTGAAATTCCACTCTACTTAATCGGTCAGCTGCAAAGCAATAAAATAAATAAAGTTTTACCACTTGCAAATGGTATTCAGTCGGTTGACGGCATTGAACTTGCGCAAAAAATATCTACGCGCGCACAAAATTTGGGACTTTGCACAGACGTTATGTTGGAAGTGAATGTTTCGGGAGAAGCTACGAAATCGGGATGCGCGCCAGAACGTGCGATTGATGAAGCGCTCGCTATATCTAGTCTTCCGGCGCTTAATTTGCACGGATTTATGACGCTCGGAGCGCGCGTGGATGATGAAAAAATAGTGAGAAGTGGTTTCGCAAAATTGCGAGAAATTCGAGATTGTGTAAGTGGACAACTCGCGCAAGATTATGATGGAAACTCTGCAAAATTAGAGCTTTCGATGGGAATGTCCGGCGATTTTGCGTGGGCGATTGCCGAAGGCTCGACGATGGTTCGAATCGGTTCGGCAATCTTTGGCCCACGCGCATTTGTGTAGTCTTAAGTCAAAGTTTTAAGCCAAATTGATGATTGTAGTTACGCATGCACAATCACATTGCGCAGCGAACCGATGCCATCTACGTGTACAATCGCTTCGTCACCCGCGCGTAAAGTCCCAGCCGGGTATGGGGTTCCTGTCAAAATCACGTCTCCTGGAAGAAGCGTTGAGAAGCTTGAAATCGCTGCAATTTGCTCAGGAATACTGTGAATAAGTCGAGCTGTAGTGCCGTCAGCTTCCGGCACATTTTCACCATTAAGCGTAAATGAAATATGTGCATCGCGCCAATTTAGCTCGGTTGTAATCCAAGGTCCAAGTGGGCAAGAAGTGTCGAAACCTTTTGCGCGCGTCCACATTGGGTCGCTTCCTGCGCAATCTCGTAAAGTTACGTCATTTACGCAAGTAAAGCCAAAAACGTAATTCATTGCGGTAGCTGCAGTTACATTTTTGGCGATTTTGCCCATAACAACTGCCACTTCTGGCTCAAAATTCATGTCGTTTGAGCAAGCAGGAATCACAATCGGATCGTCCGGACCAATTACAGAAGTGCTCGGCTTTGTAAAAATCACCATGTCTGCAGCAGTATGCGAAGATGCCGCAGGAGAAGCAGCGCGCTCGTCGTCAGAACGGGTATCGTAATTTTTTGCCAATCCGTATACTTTTGATGGAATTACAGGCACGAGTAAACGCACGCCATCAGCGTCCAACGCGTAACGTTTACCAGTTGGCTTAACTCCTTGCGGACTTAAAGGATGTCCTTCAAGGGCTACTAAATAATCTTTACCGTCGGTTTCGTCTTTTTGGACGAAAGCGTATTGCGGAACTTCATTATACGAAAAACGTGCAATTATCATGTTTTTAAGATTACGACATATTTGCTACTTAATTAAGCATTGCTCGATACTTAACTAAACTTTGCTTACTACTTAATTAAATTATTTGTGTAAATTATTTGCGATTGAAAGTTCTTGAAAACAAAACTTGAGTCTAGTACACTCAAGTTTTAGGAATAAAGTTATAGGAAAATCTGTTATACGTATCAGATACATGAAAGTGAAAGCTCGTTAGAACTCAAAAGTATCGTCAAAAAGCTTGAAATTGCAATAAAAGTTGCAGCGATTTGACTTAACTGAAATGTGTTTTAGAGCTTTCGTGGAAATGAGGTAGATATGGAACAAAAGTTTACAACCTTAGCGCAAGACGCATTAAGCGACGCTGTGCAAAGTGCAGCGGCTGCTGGCAATGCGCAAGTTGACACTCTGCATTTGGCGGATGCTTTACTCCGCCAAGAGCAGGGCGTCGTTCGCGCGCTTATTGCTCAGGCGGGGGCGGACGCGCAACAAATCGGTGCTGAAATTCGTAACGCATTAGTGGCATTGCCTTCATCTACTGGCTCAACTACAACTAAGCCAGATGCAAGTCGTCAGCTTTTGGCTGCGCTAAGCCAGGCAGAAAAAGAAATGCGCGCAATGGGAGACGAATACGTTTCTACGGAACACATGCTTATTGGCATGGTTGCTAGCGAACCAAACGCTGTTGCGGATATTTTCAAAAAGCACAACGTTTCCGCAGACGTGTTGCGTAAGGCTGTGCCAACTGTGCGCGGTGGCGCAAAAGTGACAAGTCCGGATGCTGAAGGCAACTACAAAGCGCTCGAAAAGTATTCTGTTGATATGACTGCGCGCGCTCGCGAAGGAAAGCTCGACCCAGTAATTGGACGAGACCAGGAAATTCGCCGCGTGATTCAGATTCTTTCTCGCCGCACGAAGAACAATCCTGTGCTAATTGGAGAGCCGGGCGTTGGTAAAACGGCAGTTGTAGAAGGATTGGCTCAGCGAATTGTGGCAGGAGATGTGCCTACGACTTTGCAAAACAAGCGTCTTATAAGCCTCGATTTGGCTTCGATGGTTGCAGGTTCGAAGTATCGCGGCGAGTTTGAGGAACGCTTAAAGGCAGTGTTGAAGGAAATTCAGCAATCGGACGGTCAAATTATTACGTTTATTGACGAAATTCACACTGTTGTTGGCGCAGGATCTGCAGAAGGTTCAATGGATGCTGGCAATATGCTTAAGCCAATGCTTGCGCGCGGTGAGCTGCGCTTGGTTGGTGCAACTACGCTTAACGAGTATCGCGAGCATATTGAAAAGGATTCCGCGCTTGAACGCAGATTCCAGCAAGTGTTTGTTGGCGAGCCATCTGTTGAAGATACGGTGACGATTTTGCGTGGACTTAAGCAACGTTACGAAGCGCACCACAAGGTGACGATTAGTGACGATGCAATCGTAGCTGCAGCAACGCTTTCAAACCGCTATATTACTGGCAGACAGCTTCCAGATAAGGCGATTGATTTGGTGGATGAAGCGGCAGCTCACTTGCGTATGGAACTTGATTCTCAGCCAGAAGAGATCGACGAATTGCAGCGCAAAGTTACGCGTCTTGAAATGGAAGAAATGCAATTAAAGAAGGCGGAAGATGCTGCTGCGCGCGAACGCTTAGAAAAGTTGCAGGAAGAATTAGCTAACTCGCGCGAAAAGCTTTCTGGATTGAAAGCGCGTTGGGATGCGGAAAAGGCTGGCCATAACAAGGTTGGTGATTTGCGAGCGCAACTCGACGCTAAGCGCGTAGAAGCCGACAAATTCACACGTGAAGGCAACTTGGAACAAGCAAGCCGTATTTTGTATGGTGAAATCCCAAGCATTCAAAAAGCTTTGGAAGAAGCGGAGTCTGAGGCCGCTAATGCTAAAAGTGAAGCGAAAGAGCCAATGGTTCCGGATCAGGTTGATGCTGATTCTATTGCAGGAGTCGTTAGCGAATGGACGGGCATTCCTGTTGGTCGCTTGATGCAAGGCGAAAATGAGAAGCTGCTCAACATGGAAAAGGAGCTTTCTAAGCGTGTGGTTGGTCAAAGTGAAGCAATTCAGGCTATAGCGGATGCTGTGCGCAGAAGCCGTGCTGGAATTGCAGACCCGAATCGCCCAACTGGTTCCTTCTTGTTCTTGGGTCCTACTGGCGTTGGTAAGACGGAGCTTGCTAAGGCTCTTGCTGACTTTTTGTTTGACGACGAGCGTGCAATGGTTCGCATTGATATGAGCGAGTACATGGAAAAGGCTTCCGTTTCGCGTCTAATCGGTGCTGCTCCTGGTTACATTGGCTACGAGGAAGGCGGCCAGCTTACTGAAGCTGTGCGTAGACGTCCGTATTCTGTAGTGCTTTTTGACGAAGTTGAGAAGGCACATCCAGAAGTATTCGACGTTTTGTTGCAGGTTTTGGACGATGGTCGTTTGACTGACGGTCAGGGTAGAACGGTTGATTTTACGAATACGATTTTGATTATGACATCAAACTTGGGTTCGCAATTCCTTGTGCAAGAGGGCTTGGACGATGCTGCTAAACGTAAGGCTGTTATGAACGCTGTTCACGCTGAGTTTAAGCCAGAGTTCATCAACCGTTTGGATGAGCTTGTTATGTTCCATCCGTTGAGCCGCGAAGAGCTTGGTGGAATTGTGGATATTCAAGTTCGTCAAGTGGCTGCACGCTTGAGCGACCGCCGCATTAGCTTGGATGTGAGCGGTTCTGCTCGCGCTTGGCTTGCGGAGCATGGCTATGATCCAGTTTATGGTGCTCGTCCGTTGCGTAGATTGGTTCAAACGGAAATTGGCGATCAGCTTGCTCGATTGCTGCTTTCTGGCGATGTGCATGATGGCGCTCGCGTAGTTGCGGATTGTGAGAATACTAGCGACCATGTGACCCTAAAGATTGCGTAGTTCCTGCATTCTTCAATGTAGTCAAATAAAAAAGCGTGCTGTTTATTGGATTATTTTCCAGTAGACAGCACGCTATTTTGTATTAGGTAATGCACGTGTTTAATTATGTTTCAAAAGTCAACTCAATAGTGTTTAATAGAACGTATGTTCGATAATATTGTGATGTTTGTTTTAATGGTGGTTGCTGTTGTAATAACCGCCATTGTTGTGCTGGCTATTGTTAAGCGCAACTCTGGAACGCAAGGCGCTAATGGCGTAAACCAGCGCGAATTTAACGAATTGCGCTCGCAGTATGAACAAGCGCGCGCTCAAGCTCAAGAAAATGGTAATCAGGCTATACGGTATCGCACGCAAGCAGAGCAGCTTGCTGAACGATTAAAGTTTGTTGAAGCAGAACTTGCTAAAGCGCAGCAAGCAGAGCAATTGCGAGTGAATCGCGAAGAGCAATTGCGCGCAGAGCGAGAAGAACGCGAACGGTTAAATCGTGAGAAAACTTTGAAAGAACAAGGTAAAGTTTTGGAAGCGCTTGCTCCAGTAAAAGACAATCTCGAAGCATTGAAGAATAAAGTTTCGCAGATTGAAGAAGGGCGTAAACAAGAAATGGGTGTGCTGAGCACTCAGCTTAAAGGCTTAAGTGAGCAGCAAACAAGGCTTGACCGCGAAACAAGTTCGCTTTCTGCAGCATTGCGAAATAATAAGGTTCGCGGAGCTTGGGGCGAGGCTCAACTAAAGAATATTGTTGAATCTGCAGGCTTGCTTGAGCATGTTGATTTTGATACGCAGGTTGTTGTAACTGGAGTAAATGGCGAACAGCAGAGGCCAGATATGGTTGTGCATCTGCCAGGAGGCAAAACAATTCCAGTTGATGCAAAAGTTCCGTATGCGGATTATCAGCGTGCTTGTGAAATCCCAGATAACGCAAGTGACGAAGAATTAGCTAGAAGGAGCGAGCTTCTAAAAGCGCACGCTAAGGCTTTGCGAGAGCATGTTAGAGTATTAGGAGCTAAAGCGTATTGGCAGGCTTTTGAAACAGCACCAGACTTTGTAGTTGCATTTATTCCAAACGAAGCATTGCTTCAGGCGGCTCTTGAAGCGGATCCAACGCTTATGGATGATGCTTTTGCACAAAAAGTAGCACTCACTTCACCAGTTACTTTGTGGGCTGTGCTTAAGTCTGTTGCGTACGCATGGCAGCAGCAAAGTCTTACAGATGATGCAAAAGAACTTTTCGATTTATCTAGAGAATTGTACGATCGCTTTGCGGTTCTTGGAGAAAATGCTTCAAAACTTGGCGTATCTTTGGCAAGAACAGTTGCAGCTTACAATAAGTTTGCTTCCTCACTTGAGTCTAGAGTGTTGGTAACAGCGCGTAAACTTCAGAAGTTAGATCAAAGTAAGGTTATTGCTTCAATAGATCTTATAGATTCCGATAAAGCTGATGTTAAAGAGCTGAGCGCTCCAGAAGTATCAGTAGAAGATCGTTAAGCATAAAAACATCAAAGCGTCAAAAATTGAACAGCTCTAAACGCTAAGGAGTGCAAAAATGGCAGAATTACAAGAGGAACGCGCGGAACTTAAGCGCATGCTTTGTGCGGATATGAGTGCGAAACCATTTAGCGAACTGTTTTCTGTTACATTTGCTCAGCGCGGCTCTAAGCTGGTTGGAGATGTTCTTTTTGATGCAATTGAGAAAGCTGGGTATTCGTTAGAACGCGATGTTGACGCTATTGGTGCGTTAACTGCTGCTGCAGTGCCGATGGTTTTTGCGCTTATTCATGCTGCAGAACGTAAAGGAATTGCACTCGACGGCTTTGTTATGGATTTTGTTTTTCCTGCAACAAAAGGTCCGTCAGTTAAAGGCAAGCGAGTATTGTTACTTGACTCTTGGCTTTCTGAAAAATCGTATGTTCAAACTTCTTCGCTTGTTACTTTACGACACGGCAATGAATTAAGTCTTGATTTTGGCATTGTTCATCAGCAAGGCGCGCAAATTCTTGCTATAGTTGCATTAATTGGTGGTGTTGACGCCGACGAACAAGGCATGAGGCATCTTCAATTAGTAAATCCAATAAGTGAGGAGAGTACTAAAATGGCATTTGTTCAAGCTTTCGGTGAAGAAGAATTACGTGCAGATGCAGATCACGAAGATTGCTGCAACGACAATTGCTGTGGCGGCCATTGTGAGGTTAAATGCACGGGAGATTGTGCTAACGATGGTTGCACTGAGCCTTGCTGTGAAGATAACTGCTGCGGTGGCCATTGCAAAGTAGAGTGCACGGGAGATTGCGCTCATGACGGTTGCACTGAGCCTTGCTGTGAAGATAACTGCTGCGGTGGCCATTGCAAAGTAGAGTGCACGGGAGATTGCGCTCATGACGGTTGCACTGAGCCTTGCTGCGAAGACGATTGCTGTGGCGGTCATTGCAAGTCAGGTTGCACAGGCGATTGCGCAACTGACGGCTGCCAAGACTAGTTGTAATTACTAGCTGCCAATACTAAGCAAAAGTATTAAACGGAGCAAAACTCACACATGCACGAACCGAATCCAATTACTTTGGCTGCAAAAGCTTCCGATGAACCAGAATTTCGACCTATAGGAGTTGGCCCGTGGGAAGAAGAGCATCCAGGTGAGCCTCGTCCAGATAATCCAGAATCGCCAAATTACGATGCGCGGTTTAGCGCTGAATTACTAGACGAAGGTGACCAGCGCAACGTCCTAGACCGCTACCGATACTGGAAAGTAGAAGCTATAAAAGCGGATCTCGATTCTAAAGGACGCCACGAGTTTGAAGTAGCTGTAGAAAATTGGACTCACGATTTCAACATAGGCTCTATGGTTCGCACTGCAAATGCGTTTACAGCGAAAAAAGTGTATATTGTAGGGCCTCATAAATGGAATCGTAAAGGCTCGTTAATGACTGAGCTTTACCAATACGTTGAGTGCTGCCCAACTATTGAAACTCTAGTAACTAATTGGCGCGAAAATATAGTACGAGAAGCAGAAGAAGCGCATCAACTTTTGCTTAAAGCACAAGCAGAAGGCAACAAAGAAGCTGAAAAAATCGCAAATATAAAGGAACACGACGCTAAAAACGCGCGCGTTATAGCGCTCGATATTATTCCAGGTGCTGTTGCTATGGAAAACTACAAGTTTCCTAAACGTTGCCTTATGCTTTTTGGTGCAGAAGGTCCGGGTCTTTCTAAAAAAGCGTTAGAAATGGCGGATGACGTTGTTTATATTTCGCAATTTGGCTCTGTTCGCTCGCTAAACGCAGGAGCAGCTGCGGCTGTTTCCATGCACGCATGGATTGCGCAACATGCAGCACCAAATTGCTGAATCTTAATAAAATATTAATTAGAATTTCGGTAGCAGAATTTTGTCAGCAGAATCTCATCAGCAATATTAGTTAAAACGCAGTAGCTTGTACTCATAAACGCTTACATTTGATGTTTATTTTTTTTTTATTTGTGATATTGTTAATTTATGTTAGAATTTCAACATATTACAAAGCGTTTTGGT
This sequence comes from Gardnerella sp. DNF01205, assembly GCF_049244135.1. Lineage (NCBI taxonomy): Bacteria > Bacillati > Actinomycetota > Actinomycetes > Bifidobacteriales > Bifidobacteriaceae > Gardnerella > Gardnerella sp. DNF01205. Next base: position 169,252 of record NZ_CP058378.1, read on the forward strand.
GCAAAGACAGCGCTTAACGATGTTTCTTTCGTCGCCGAAGACGGTAAAGTCACGGGCTTTTTAGGACCTAATGGCGCTGGTAAATCTACAACCATGCGTTGCGCGTTAAATCTTATTCATGCAAATAGTGGCACTTCTCTTATTGACGGCAAACCTTACGCAAAAATTGCATCCCCAATGACGGAAGTTGGCGCAGTTCTTGATGCAAAGTCTGCTCACAGAGGTCGAACGGCTTACAATCACCTGTATTCATTGGCTTTAACTCACGGAATATCAAAGAAACGTGTCGATGAAGTCATTGATATTACTGGTTTAACTAGCGTAAAAAATCGCAAGGCAGGTTCATTCTCGCTTGGCATGGGTCAGCGTCTTTCCATTGCTGCGGCTCTTTTAGCAGATCCACATAATCTCATACTTGACGAACCGGTTAATGGTTTGGATCCGGAAGGTGTTAAGTGGGTTCGCGAATTATGCAAGTATTATGCAAGCCAAGGTCGTGCAATACTACTTAGTTCTCACTTAATGAGCGAAGTCGCGCTTACTGCAGATAATCTTGTGATTATTGCGCACGGAGAAATTTTGGCGCGCACAACAGTACAAGATTTTGTTAATGCACATTCTCAGCATGCTATACGTTTAGTGACACCTGAAGGCGAAAAACTAAAGTCTGTGCTCACTCAGAATCATCCGGAATGTAAGATTTTGTCTGATAATCGCACACCTCAAGATGTTCAAGAGGGCGAACTTTTTAAGGTAACAGGTTGTGAGCTTAATCAACTTGCTCGCGAAATTGCAGATAATCAAATTATGGTTTACCAGCTAAATCAAGAGCATGCATCGCTTGAGGAAGCATATTTGGCTCTTACGCACGGCCAAGAGCAGTACGTAACAAAAGCATTGCCAAATGCTACTGCTGTGACTGGAACGCAATATGCGGATGGAGGAAATGCAAAATGAGTGAGCAAATTAATCAATCTGTTAATCAAGAAACAAGCAACTCTTACAAAACCGGCAGAAGCATGAACGCTCAGCATCTACGTCTTACATTTATGCACTCGCTTAAATCTGAGATGGTTAAGTTGCGTGGACTTGCATCAACCTGGTGGTGTATGGCATTGGCCATTGTTTTGCCTGTAATTTTCAGCTTTATTATCGCGATTGTGCAAAAAACAATATCTAAAGTTGACTTTACTAAACATGGTGCGTCTGCTGGCAAATCAAGCGGTGTAGTCACCATGGGGCCGAGCGATAAAAGCAGCCTTATTTCTTCTCAAGAAGGTATTTTCAACTTAGTTATTAGTTTTGCCTCTATATCTTTGATTATTATTGCGATTTTTGCAGTGCTTGCTATAACAGCTGAGCATTCCACAACTTCAATTCAAGCTTCGCTTACGTCTGTACCACGCAGGGGTATGTTCTTTACTGCTAAGTTTGTTGCAATCACAATCTACGTTTTTGTTGTGCAACTTATTGCAATGGCAGTTTCGTTAGTTGCTGCAGAATTAGCATTTATGGGTGAGAATATCTCAGGCTTGTCTGGAAGTAGAACATGGCAATTACCTCTTACTCTGTTCCTTGGCTCACCTGTAATTATGGTTGTTGTGGCAGCAATGGCGTACGGTTTCGGCATGATTTGCAAGTCAACTGCTGGCGGAATTATGTGCGTTATTGGAGCCGTGATGATTTTGCCTACTTTTGTTAGCATTATTATGATTACGAGCAATTTCGCGAAGTGGACTTCAATACTTATGCAGCTTTTGCCAGCCAAGGCTGTGAGCCGATTCTTAGGAACGGGCGAACAACTTCCGCCAGACGCAACTGCTTTCGAATGGTGGCAGTCCGGTTTAGTGGTTCTCGCTTGGGCTGTAGTCATGTACGCAATTGGCTACGTTATTGAAAAGCATCGCGATATTTAAACATAGTAAGTATAAATAAAAAATAAGCCCCGTTCGATTGCAATCATTACTGAGCAAACGAGCGGGGTTTATTTATTGCAACTTTTGCCGATACTAGTTTTAATTCTTTTTGCTAGAAGTAAAGCGCCCACTGCAAATAGCATAACGCCCCGAGCAACCATAGCAATAATAGATGGCACTAATTCTGGCACTAAGCTCATTGTGCATTTTCTTGAGAATCCTGATCGTTTTGTTTCTTTTTAGCAAATTGAGGATGAGCATACTCTGGCCCAATATATGAAGTATCAGGCAATGGTAGCTCGGTAGTAGGCTTAGCATACTGAGGTTGCGCATACTGCTGTTCACAATGCTGTGGTTCAGGATACTGATCTTGTTGCGCATACTGCTGCTCATAGTATGGTTGCTGACTGTATTGCGGATTGTAATATTGTGGCTGCGCGTACGGCTGTTGTCCGTACGGCTGTTGTGCATACGGCTGACCGTATTGGATTTGTTGCGGTTGCTCATATTGTTGTTGCGCATACTGATTTTGTTGCGCGTATGATTGTTGTGCGTACGGCTGCTGTGCGTACGGTTGTTGAGCGTACTGTTGTTGAGCGTACTGCTGATCGTATTGTATTTGTTGTGGCTGTTGAGCGTACGGTTGTTGCTCATATTGCTGTTGAGCATACGGTTGCTGTGCGTACGGCTGCTGAGCATACTGATTTTGTAAGTATTGTGGAGTCTCCTGCTGCGGTTGAATAGGTTGTGCCTTTTGAGCTGGCAAGTCAGTTTGAGAGGCTTCCTCTATTACGTTGGCGTGTAGCACAGGTGCAGGTTGTGGTTCAGTCTCAGGCTTGGCTTGAGGCTCAGGCTTGGCTTGTGGTTCAGGTTCAGGTTCAGGTTGTGGCTCAGGTGTTACTTGCACAGCAGGCTCAGGCGCTACCTTTGTTTCATGCTCTGTCATTTGCTGCGTATCAAGCTCAGGAAATACCTGTGCTTCAGGCTCAGTAGTCACATGCGTTTCAACCGCAATTGTTGCCTGAGGTTCAACTGCCTTAGGTTCTGCAACTGCTTGAGGTTCTTCCGCCAGCTGAGGCTTTACTTCTTCCTTTACCGCTGTCTTTACTTCTTCCTTTACTGCTGTCTCTACTTCTGCCTCCACAGTTGTATTCTCTGTTGTTAGTTGAGGTTCAGGAGTCAATTGTGGCTCAGGCTCATTTAACAATTGAGTATCTACTGCCGCATCTTGCGTTAATTGTTGTATTGAATTTAGCTGAGTCGTTTCATTGTTGACATTATTAGGGATGTGTTCCTGAGCATATGCTTCTGTAGAATTTTGGTATTTTTGTACATTGTTATAAACATATGGAGGTTTGGACACATATGCTGCGTTGTCTCCTATTGCCGCCATATACGCATCTTCGAGTGAAACGCATTCTTTACTCAACTGATATGTAAGTAATTGTTTATCGTTAAAGAATTGCGCCAAATCTGCAATATTTGCATTATTTATAACGAAAGCTGCGCCTTCCTGCACGTCTTCGTTTTTGTGCTCAACTTGCATAATAGAGCATTCACTATGCTGCGATTGCATAATGTCAAATAGCTTTTCTGGCTCAGGAGTAATAACTCGTACAGTGTTCTGAGAATATGCAGTAAGCAAATCTGTCACGCTTGTTTTTTGTAGAATTTTACCATGCGCAATAATAACAAGATCGTCTGCAATAAGAGAAAGCTCACTAATGTTATTAGTGCTGATAAGTACCGCACCACCGCGTTCTGCATAGTATTTGCAGATATCGCGCATCCATCTAACTCCTTCAACGTCTAAGCCATAGAATGGATTATCGAGAATAAGATTATGAGGATCTGCGAGAAGTGCTGCAGCAATCTCAAGTCGTTTGCGCATGCCGGTTGACATTTCTTTAATTTTCATATTTTGTATAGAGCTGATTCCGGCAATATCCATAATCTCCGATACGCGCGTTTTTGGAATTTTGCAATACTTCGCGACGAATGTGAGCTTTTTTATAGCACTAGTATTTCTATAATTAGCTTTTAAATCTAATACTGTGCCGACTGTTTCTATTGGGGAATTAAGTTTTTTGTATGGGACGCCGTCGAATAATGCTTCACCTCCATTGGCTTTTATGAGTCCCAATGCGCAATATAGTGCAGTTGATTTTCCGGAACTGTTAGGTCCAACAAAACCTGTAACTTTACCATCTTCTGCTACAAAAGAAATATTATTTAGTACTTGCTGTTTTTTATAGTACTTAGATATATTTTGTATCTCTAACATAACTAAATCCTACTGCTAAAAATGTAATAAAAAAATCCTATTTGTGTAAAAAATTAAGGACTTCATCTCATAACTGGCTATAAGATAAAGTCCTTAATTTTTCAGTTTTATTTATTTATGCTCAATTGCAATATGAGTTCAGTCATTCTTTACAGTTTCAGCAACGCGAGGCCACAAGGTTGTGCCCCAGTTCTTGATTGTGCGCTGGCGAACCAACGGCAAATCAGTACGGTTGTACACTGTACGCCATGGTTCCCATACTAAGCCGGTCTTTTCTTCCAACTTAATGCGAAGATTGCGCACATTGCCCTTGAACTGAATCGTTGTGCTGAAGTGAGCGGTACGATACTTGCCGTTTCCTTCCCAAGCGCGAGAACGTACGTATGGAGTTCCGTCGATATCAGTGCCGTACTCATCCCAGTAGACGTAGTAGCGAGCTACATAAGCTCCACGGTGATCCAAGGTCAAATAACCGTCACGGTAAGCAGAAACCTTAGTCTCAACATAATCGCTGTTGCTCTGGAGAGTTGCTACTTCGTTATCTTTTACGAAGGAAGTAGTGTAAGCGATTGGAACAGCTGGGCTAGAGGTGCTCAAATTTGCACCTTCCTGAATCAAAGCCTTTAGCGTATCGATATTGCCGGTAATAACCTTTGCTGCACCGTTAGCGCTGCCGCCGAGAATCACTGCAGTAACAGAAGTATTCTGGAGAATGCGATGGAATTCGGTGTTTGGCTTGATTTCTACGCCCTTAATTGCTGCTTCTACTGCAGCCTGGAAATCAGTGCTCTTGCTGGTGGTATCGAACTTTACGTACATTGAGCGACCATAAGCTACGTTTGACACGTAAACTGGTGGGCGTTTGCTGTCAACGCCACGGTTCTTCAAGCTTTCTGGCGTGGTGCATGGAGCAAAGAAATCTGCTGGGCTATCTGGAGCGTCGACGCTTACTGTGTAGTAAGTTTGCTTGAAGTTCACAATTTGAGTCTGCTTCTCACCCTTGTGTACCGCATCGAAATCAATCTTCAGCGGTACGCCAATCTTTGCAAAATCAGCACCAAACTTAGCCTTGAGCTGGTTCATGCTTTGTGCGCTTGCGGAATCATACTGCATACGAGCTGCTACATGATGGCTTGCTGCATATTGTGCATTCCATTTAGAAACTAAACCGTTAACTGCTGAAGTAACGGAGCTCTTGGTTGGATGTTGCACAGTTACAGCACTCTCGCCGCCGTGGAAGCCTGGCAAATCAATGCTCAAAGTTAATGGTGCGCGATTTGCTGAAATCAAGCTTGGCATGTTATCCATCAAATTCTGGTCAGCGCGGAATAATGCACCAGGATACACGCGATCATTGTTGGCCGAAGTTACCGACAAGTTTGACGTTGTATTGGTGATGTTCTTCTTCTGATGCTCAACAACAACGAATTCGCCGTTCTTGTTGAAGCTGTCGCTGGAGAATTTATTGTTAATTGTTTCGCCGTGACGTGCGAGAATATTTGTTTTATCGTAATGCAAATCCCACAAGTAGTTGTTCAGCGAGTCCTTGCTAGCTGCGCAAGATGCAGCTGGTGCAGAAGGCTTTGTGGAAGAATCTGCCATTGCTGGAACTGCTAAGCATTGTGGAATAATAGTCGCGCCCGCGAGCAACAACATTGCTGCATTACGGTAGAACTTTGTGCTCTTCATATGTATCCTTCGATTTTTATTAGATTTTATTTCAAATTATTTTTCAGTGAGATGCCGCAAAATACGTGCTTCAGTGCATATATATGCTTCAGTGCATCAGCTTCAGCTTCTCACATCACATGATTATTACACACTTTTTATTTATGCGATAATTGTTTAAAATAATTTTTTTAAGTTTCAAACAAAAGTTTAAATAATGCTGAAATACCAACACTTTTTGGTTACGTCAGTTTTGTTGTTTCGGCGTGTTGACAGATAAAACGAGCGGATTTTACGTATTTTGATTCGTGATAATTTTGTGAAAATATATGCAAAATATTTGTGCAAGTATTATTTAGTGTTACGCATGCGCAATTTTTAATTGCTTCAGTCTTAAAAAATTAATTTGTAGTACTTTCTCAATAAAACAAAAATAATCAACAAATAACTCTCGTAAAGCTTTTATCCACATTGCTTTTTTCTACTAACGAAGGTCACGTATCACACATATAGTTGAGGTTATGCCTACATTCACACGCGAAGAAATTGAGCATTTGGGCGTTTTGTCCCAGATTGCTTTAAGCGACGAAGAAATCAGTCGCTTGCAAGGCGAATTAAACGTCATTGCAGAATCTATTAATAAAGTGCAGGAAGTTGCTGGCGAAGATGTGCCACCTACTGCAAATCCAGTGCCTTTGGAAGCTTATTTGCGTCCAGATGAGCCTGCTACACCTTTGACTCAAGAAGAAGCTCTTTCGGATGCTCCTAGAAGTGAGTCTGGCATGTTTGTAGCGCCTCGAATTTTGGGGGAGGAATAAAACATGACTAATACTCAAGATTTGGTAAAACTTTCTGCTGCCGATATGGCAAAGGCTGTAAAAGCTAAAGAAGTTTCTAGCCGTGAACTTGTTGAAGCTCACTTGGCAGTCATTGAATCTGCAGAGCCAGAAATTAAGGCATTCTTGCATGTTTCTGCAGATATTGCTCTCGAGCAGGCAGATGCTTTTGATGCTAAGAACGCTAAGGGTGAGACTGAAGGATTGCCTGAGTTGGCTGGTGTGCCAATTGCCATTAAAGACATGATTGTCACTAAGGGCATTCCTACTACTGCAGCATCGAAGATCCTCGAAGGCTGGGTTCCACCTTACGATGCTACTGTTATTGAAAAGCTCAAAGCAGCTGGCATGCCAATTCTCGGCAAGACTAATTTGGATGAGTTTGCTCAAGGTTCTTCTACAGAACATTCTGCTTATCAAACTACTTGCAATCCTTGGGATACTGAGCGTGTTCCTGGTGGTTCCGGCGGCGGTTCAGCTGCAGCTGTTGCTGCATTCGAAGCTCCTATTGCTTTGGGTACAGATACTGGTGGTTCTATTCGCCAGCCAGGTGCTTTAACTGGTACAGTCGGCGCAAAGCCAACTTACGGTGGTGTTAGCCGTTTTGGTGCAATCGCTATGGCAAGCTCTCTCGACCAGATTGGACCTGTTTCTCGTACCGTTCTTGATTCTGCGCTTTTGCAGGAAATTATCGGCGGTAACGATAGGCGCGATTCTACTTCTATTCCAGCTCCTGTTCCTCCAATGGCTCAAGCTGCTCGTGAGGGCGCTCGCCGTGATTTGAAGGGCTTGAAGGTTGGTTTAGTTAAGGAGCTTAGCGGTGAAGGCTTCCAGCCAGGCGTTGAAGCACGCTTTAATGAAGCTGTGCAATTGCTTAAGGATATGGGCGCAGAGGTTACGGAAGTTTCTTGCCCTCACTTCCCTTACTCTTTGGCTGCTTATTACATTATTATGCCTTCAGAAGTTAGCTCTAATTTGGCTCGCTACGACGGTATGCGCTACGGTTTGCGCGTCATGCCACCAGCAGACAAGCCTCAGACTGCTGCAAATATGATGGCTGCAACTCGTGAAGCTGGCTTTGGCGACGAAGTAAAGCGTCGTATTATTCTCGGCACTTACGCACTTTCCGCTGGCTACTACGATGCTTGGTATGGCTCTGCACAAAAAGTTCGTACGCTTATTATTCGCGATTTTGAAGAAGCGTTTAAGAAAGTAGATGTTCTTGTTTCTCCAACAAGCCCTACAACGGCATTTAAGTTTGGCGAGAAGATGGATGATCCACTTTCTATGTACATGAACGATATTGCTACAATTCCTGCAAACATGGCTGGAGTTCCTGCTTTGAGCCTCCCAGCTGGCTTAAGCGACGACGGTTTGCCTGTTGGCATTCAGATTATTGCTCCGCAATGCCACGATGAAAAGATGTACAAGCCTGCAGCAGCGTTGGAAGCAGCGCTCGAAGAGCAGTGGGGCGGTCCAATTTGGAAGTCGCTTAAAGCTGGTTGGCTCGATTCATTGGCTAAGTAAAGTGAAGTAAAGCTTAAGTAAGAAGGATATCTAATGGCTGAAAAACTTATGAAATATGCCGATGCTGTTGAGCAATTCGATCCAGTATTCGGTTTGGAAACTCACGTTGAGCTTTGCACTCGTACGAAGCTGTTCTGCCCAGCAGAAGTATCTTTTGGCGGTGAGCCAAATACTCAGCTAACTCCTGTAAGCCTTGGTTTGCCAGGCTCTTTGCCAGTTGTAAACAAGACTGCAGTTGATTATGCAATTAAGCTTGGTTTGGCTTTACATTGCGAAATTGCTGAGTGGAGCCAGTTCGCTCGTAAGAACTACTTCTACCCAGATATGCCTCGCGATTATCAGATCTCCCAGTACGATAAGCCTACTAATGGCAACGGTTACTTGGATGTTGAGCTGGAAGACGGCACCGTGTTCCGTGTGCCGATTGAACGTGCTCACATTGAGGATGATGCTGGTAAGAATACTCACGTTGGCGGCGCTGACGGCCGTATTGAAGGCGCAAATCACTCTTTGGTTGATTACAATCGTGCAGGTGTGCCTTTAATCGAGATTGTAACTAAGCCAATCGAAGGTGCAGGTAGCCGCGCTCCAGAAATTGCTGGTGCTTATATGCGTGCTATTCGCGATATTGTTCGCGCTCTCAACATCTCTCACGCTCGTATGGAGCAGGGCAATATGCGTGCTGACGTGAACGTTTCGCTCCGTCGCAAGCCAACCGATCCATTTGGTACGCGTTCAGAAACTAAGAATGTGAACACATTCCGCGGAATCGAAAAGACGCTCCAATATGAGATTCGTCGTCAGGCTGCTATTTTGAGCGAAGGCGGCGAGATTTTGCAGGAAACTCGTCACTGGGATGAGGCAACTCAGACCACTGCTGGTGGTCGTGTGAAGTCGGATGCTGACGATTATCGCTACTTCCCAGATCCTGATTTGGTTATGCTTCACATTACTAAAGAGCATATTGAGCGCATGAAGGCAGAAATGCCTGAAATGCCTCGCGAGCGCCGTAACCGTTTGCAAAGCGAATGGGGTATTAGTGATCTTGAAATGCGCGATATTTTGAACGCAGATGCTCTTGATTTGGTTGAAGAAACCGTTAAGGCTGGCGCAAGTGCGGCAGGTGCTAAGAAGTGGTGGCTTGGTGAGCTTGCTCGTGAAGCAAACACTCGTGGCGTGACTTTGGAAGAATTGCCTATTACTCCGCAAGATGTGGCTGAAGTTGAAAAGCTAATTGCAGACGGCAATCTTAACGATAAGCTCGCTAAGCAAACTGTTGCATGCGTTTTGGCTGGCGAGGGTAAGCCTGATGAAGTTGTTAAGAAGCACGGATTTAAGGTTATGAACGACGACGGTGCTTTGGAAGCTGCTGTTGACGCTGCTCTTGCTGCTGATCCTGAAGTTGCAGAAAAGCTTAAGGCTGGAAATATGAAGCCGATGGGTGCAATTATTGGCGCTGTTATGCGTGCAACTAAAGGTCAGGCTGATGCTAAGGCTGTTACTAAGATTGTGATGGCAAAAATCAAAGGCTGAAAAGTGCCGTAAAGGCTGAAAAATTTAATATTTGATAACGCTAATGTATAAACGTAAAAGCGTAATCAATATTCAAAAGTAAGTGCTGCGTACTTGCTGCATACTCAAATCAGATTTGTTTGTGTAGCAGGTGCGCAGAATTTACTATTTATCAACATTGCGAGGCATTTTTCGTCTTCTGGATTATCATATATTATGCGATGTGAGAATTATGCGAAGGGCTTAATTTTCAAAGGCACAATACAAGTAGGTGACTATGCAACAAACCAATGATGGTGTTATTAACTCTCGCGAGTTACCAAAATCTATAGTAATTCCTCAAATTCGTGGAGAGATGGCGCACCTTCGTCCAGCTACGTGCGATGATTTTCAAAGAATGGATGATTTGTGCGCATTTGATGGTGCTGCAGTTATTACTGGAAAGGATGCTAATTCAGAGCGTTCTATGGTTCATTCGTGGGTTGAAAGCTCTATGCAATGGACTAAAGATAGTCTTATTGGCGAAAATCCTTCTGAATCTTGTCGTTTTGCTGGCGATGTTCAGTTGCGTCACACTATTGCGTGGGCGATTGTTCCTGATGTTTTGGATGATTCAAATAACGCTTCCGGCGATATTATTGGCATGATTTTCCTTATAGATATTGACGGATGGTCTCGCAGTGCTCGAATTCAAGTTGTTTTAGGCAAAAATTATCGAGGAAGAGGCTATTCGCGCGACGCAATGCCTAGGGTTATGACTTATGCTTTTGCATCAGAGCCGACTGGTCTAGGGTTGCATAGAATTTGGGTAGGAGTTCCGGCAACTAATACTCGCTCACTTTCTGTATATCAATCTCTTGGATTCGTAAAAACAGGCACTGCGCGCGACGCATTATGGGATGCTCAAAATCAAAAATATCAAGATTTTGTTGTAATGGACACTCTTGTAGATGAATATGATGCAATTCGCTCGCTGGATGCGTTTGGTCTACACGTTATTGAAGAAAATCCTGGTGTAGTTGAAGCTTTGAGCGCGCATGAGCATTCTGTGGCTATACCTGTGCATCGTGATAATCTTGATGAAGCATGGCCGTACAATGCAAACATCTCTGAAGGAAGTTCATCAAAAAAAGCTTGGTGGCGCATTATAGGTCGTGGACGCAAACGTAATACGGAAGGTAAGTAATGAGCGCCGAAGATCTCGACAACTATGAAACCGATGCAGAACTTGCGTTATACAAAGAATACCGTGATGTTATTAAGCTTTTTACTTATGTTGTAGAAACAGAGCGACGATTTTATTTAGCCAATAAAGTCGATTTTAATGTGCGTTCAGCAGGTCAGGATGTTTATTTTGATGTTCAACTTACAGACGCTTGGGTATGGGATGTTTACCGCCCTTCGCGTTTTGTTAAAAATGTCCGAATAGTAACTTTTAAAGATGTAAATGTTGAAGAAGTACAGAAAACAGACATTGACATTCCTGAATCTATCGCGTGATGCGCGTATGCTCAATAAGGATATATAGAAATTGCTTACCTAGCACGCAAAGTGTTTTCGTAAAAATTTGATGTATTAAGATGGAGGACAAGTGACGGATACACAATCCCCAAAGGAATCTGTGGTAATTATTGGTGGCGGTCCGGCAGGGTTGACGGCAGCCTGGGAACTCGTTAAGGATGGCGGATCCAGCCGCTACGACGTAACAGTACTCGAAGCCACGCGTGAATTTGGCGGTATTTCGCGTACTGTGAAGTATAACGGCAATCGTATGGACATTGGCGGTCATCGTTTCTTCTCAAAAGATGACCGTATTATGCAGTGGTGGCGTGAAATGCTGCCTCTACAGGGTGCGCCTTCATATGATGATAAAAAGCTTGGTCGTCATCACGATTTGGAAGCAGGTGGACCTGATCCTGAAGTTGAAGATGAAGTGATGTTGAAGCGTCATCGCGTTTCTCGTATTTTCTGGAATCATCATTTCTTTGATTATCCAATTTCTCTTTCTGCAGCAACCTTGCGCTCTATGGGCTTTATTTTGACAATGAAAGTTGGCTTCAGCTATTTGTGGTCTATGATTCACAAATTGCCAGAAACTAATCTTGAGAATTTCTACATTAATCGTTTCGGCAAGAAACTTTATTCCATGTTCTTTGAGGGCTATACAGAGAAGCTTTGGGGTAGGCATCCAAGCCAGATTTCTGCCGATTGGGGTGCTCAGCGCGTTAAGGGTTTGAGCATTGTGGAAGTGTTGAAGAATGCTTTTTCCAAGCTTTTCCCTAAGAAAAAAGGCAAGAAGAAGGAAGTAGAGACCTCATTAATTGAGGAATTCTGGTATCCAAAGCTTGGTCCTGGTCAGTTATGGGAAACAGTTGAGCGCCGTTGCCGCGAAAACGGTGCTACTGTGCGCACAGACGCAAAGGTAGTTGCTATTAAGCAAGCAGACGGAAAGATTTCCAGTGTTGTAGTTGAAGATGCAAATGGAGAGCGTTCAGAATTGCACGCCGACCAGTTTATATCTTCTATGCCAATTAAGGATTTGGTAGCTGCTCTTGAGCAGGGTGCAGATGGTGACGAAAAGGCTGAAGTTCCAGCAGAAATGCAACGCGTTGCCAAAGGTTTGCCTTATCGCGATTTTGTGACTGTAGGCTTGCTTGTTAAGCGCGTGCGTCTGCGTAATACTACTACTATTCCAACGCTTGGTAATCCTCCTATTGTTCCTGATTGCTGGATTTACGTGCAGGATCCTGGATATAAAGTCGGACGTTTGCAAATCTTCAACAACTGGAGCCCATATCTCGTTAAGGATGTTGATAACACTGTTTGGATCGGTCTTGAGTACTTCTGCGAAGAAGGCGACGACTTCTGGAATATGAGTGATGATGATGCTCGTAAGATGGCTATTGACGAGTTGACTCGTATGCAGGTTATTAATGGTGAGGAAGACGTTCTTGATTCTCATCGTGAGCGAGTTCCAAAGGCATATCCTGCTTACTTTGACACATACGCTCAGATGCCTGAATTGATTGATTATCTTGATGGCTTCGGTAATTTGTATTGCGTTGGTCGTAATGGACAACATCGTTATAATAACCAAGATCATTCAATGGCAACTGCTATTGAGGCTGTAGAAGATATCCGAACTGGAGAAACTTCTAAGAAGAACGTGTGGTCTGTTAACACTGAAAAGTCATATCACGAAAAGAAGTAGTAATTAATTCTCGTATAAATTTGAGCGTTTGATTTTAAAGCGCAAATAATTTAGCGATATAGCGTCAATAATACTGGGTGTTACCCATATTATTGGCGCTTTTTGTTTATTCTAATATCGCTTTAAAAGCTTTATAAAAATTGTAATAAAAAATACTAAATACTATGGCGCGTCGCGTTGTACAGCGTCGTATAGCTGTAGTAGCATACATAATGTTCGTTGTTATGTACATATGAATTGTTATGAAATGGCAGCGAGTTCGTGACGGATTTTTCCGTAATCTTCCATGTAAAGACTTGCCGGGGCTCTATTCCGTGTGAGTTAAGGAAAGGTAAAATTGTGGCAACAGGCCAGAATCTTGAAAAAATGAAGCTTTCAGAATTGAAAGATCTTGCAAAACAGATGGGTTTGCGCGGAACATCTACAATGCGTAAGCCTGAGTTGGTGGCTACACTGACGGCTGCTCGTAATGGGGGAGAAGCGCCTGCAGGTGTAAGTGTTCGTGTTCCTCGTGATGTTGTAAATCCTAATAAAACTGCAGATACTAGTACAGATATAGAAGATGCTGGATCATCGAAAGACAATAGTGATTTAGAAGCATTAGAAGTTTTGGTTCCCAATGCTACTTCAGATCGTCGCTATAGAGACGAAGAAGATTTTGGGAATAAAAATTATCGACGCGATGCGAATCGTAATAATACATTCCAGCGTCGTCGTTCCTCAGAAGATCGTAATGATAATCGCGATCGTAGAGAAGATGGTATGGACTCGCATGAGTTGGATCAAATTTTGGCAACATTGCCTGGTGAAGATTCTCATGCAGAGGGTGAACCGCGTCGTCAGCGTGTAGCTTCTCGTGACTTTGATAGAGAAGAACAACAAAATCGTGCTGATCGTTTCCAGCGTCGTATGCGCGGTCGTGCACGTGATTACGATGAGTCTCGTTCAGATTATTCAGATCGGCAGAATCGTTCAGAACGCATGGATCGAATAGAACGTGAAGATCGTGATGAACGTCGTGCTGAGCGTGGAGAACGTCAAGATCGTAACGATCGCAATGTTCGTCTTGATCGCGATGCACGTGATGCGCGCGATGCTCGCGAAGAGCATGATTTACGCGAGCCTCGTCGTGAAGAGCCTCAGGAAGAGCTCGTGCCAGTAGCTGGAATTGTTGATGTCTTAGAATCTTACGCATTCGTGCGCACTTCTGGTTATTTGCCTGGTCCTAACGATGTTTATGTTTCAATGAGCCAAATTAAAAAATATGGCTTACGTAAGGGTGATGCAGTTCAAGGCTCCATTCGTGCTCCTCGCGAAGGCGATCGTCGAAATCAGCGCCAAAAGTTTGTTCCTTTGCAAACAATCGATAGCATTAATGGAATGAGCGTTGAAGAAGCTCAGTCTCGACCGCAATTTGCTAAGTTAACGCCGTTATATCCGCAGGAGCGTTTGAAGCAAGAAACTACTCCGAATCGCATGTTGGGACGTGTTATTGATTTAGTTGCCCCAATTGGTAAAGGCCAGCGCGGTTTGATTGTGTCGCCACCAAAGGCTGGTAAAACCATTACTCTTCAGAATATTGCAAATGCAATTACTACAAATAATCCTGAAGTGCATCTTATGGTTGTGCTTGTAGATGAGCGCCCAGAAGAAGTTACCGACATGGAACGTACTGTGCAAGGCGAAGTGATTTCTTCTACATTCGATCGTCCTGCAACAGATCACACTACTGTTGCTGAGCTTGCTATTGAGCGCGCTAAGCGTTTGGTTGAGCTTGGCCAGGATGTTGTGGTTTTGCTTGATTCTATGACTCGTTTGGCTAGAGCTTACAATATTGCAGCTCCTGCTTCTGGTCGTATTCTTTCCGGTGGTGTTGATGCTCAGGCGTTGTACCCACCAAAGAAGTTCTTCGGTGCTGCTCGAAATATTGAAGACGGCGGCTCTTTGACGATTATTTCTTCTGCATTGGTTGAAACTGGCTCTAAGATGGATGAAGTAATCTTCGAAGAGTTTAAGGGCACTGGAAATATGGAATTGCGCTTGAGTAGAGATTTGGCTGATAAGCGTCTCTTCCCAGCGGTAGATATTAATGCTTCTGGAACTCGTCGCGAGGAGTTAATTACTCCAGCTGCAGATTTGCCAGTTATTTATCGTTTGCGCCGTCTCTTTGGCGGTCTTGAGGCAGAGCAAGCGTATCAGACTTTGATTCCTCGATTGAAGAAAACTGCTTCAAACCGTGATTTCTTAGCTGCTATAACTCAACAAACTGGCACTGCTACGAATAATTCTTCTTCTACGACTATTGCGTAGTTCTTATTTCGTAAGGAATTAAAATTATTGCCCTTTGGATTATCTACCAAGGGGCAATAATTTTATTTATATTTATATTTATTAATAACTAATATTTTATGCAGCATGTAAAGCTTGTTGCGCAAGTGCAAATTTGCTTATGCGCGCTACGCCTTCTTTAAGTTCTTCTGCTTTTCCAGCGTAAGATAGTCGCACGAATCCGCTTCCTTCTGCGCCAAAGGCTTCTCCTGGTACAACAGCAACTTTTTCTTCATCTAAAAGTTTTTTGCTAAATTCTTCTGAACTTAAACCAGTTGGTCGAACGTCAACAAAAACGTAGAATGCACCTTGAGGCTCTATAAGACGCAATGCATTGCAATTTGCCAATCCGTCTATAACAAGCTGACGTTTTGTACGATACTCTTCTCTCATTTCACGCACGTGATCTTGCGGACCTGTTAATGCAGCCACGCCGCCATATTGTGCGGTAGAATTTACAGAAGAATGCATCATTTCTGCAATTTTGCTGGTTTGCTCAATAACTTGACTTGGTGCAAGAATATATCCAATTCTCCAGCCTGTCATTGCATAAGTTTTCGATAAACTTTCTACAATAATGGTTCGTTCGTGCATTCCTTCAGCTGCTGCAATAGATGGTGCTACAGCATTTCCGCAAGGTTCAGTTTCTGGATTGCTTGCGAATACGAATGGATGGTAGACTTCGTCAGAAATTACCCAAAGATCAAATTCTTGGCATAATTTTGCAATTTTTTCGAGTTCTTCTGCGGTTGTTACTGCACCGGTTGGGTTGCATGGAGAATTGATAATGATGGCTTTAGTGCGTGGTGATATAGCTTTGCGTATTTCTTCTGCATTAATATGCATTCCATGTTCTGGCTTAAGGGCTACAGTTACTGGAATTCCTTCGCACATTAGCACTTCTGCATCGTATGATGTGAAGTATGGAGATGGAATAATAACCTCATCTCCCGGATCTATTACTGATTTAATAGCTAAATATAATCCAATAGTAGCGCCGTCAACGGCTTGAATTTCTGTGTCTGCGTTGTAGTTTAAACCTTTTACTCTATTCGTATAATTTGCAGCTGCCTCGCGGAATTCTGGTATGCCTAAAACGTCTGTGTATTTTGTTTTTCCCTCTCGTAATGAGTTGCACGCGGCTTCAACAATGTGTGAGGAAGCAGTTTCGCCTGGTTCTCCTAGGCATAGTGAAATAGCGTCTGGTATTTGTTCTACACGGTCAAATACATCTCTAATACCTGAACGAGGTATTGAAATTGCATGTTTCGCTACTTTTGCCATGCTGTGCTCCTTTTTGATTGTTGGTTTTGATTTTATAAGAATAATCTTTAAAGGTTATAGGTTTCGTTTATACGCTTATTATGCGAATTGTACAACACTATTACGGCTGATGTTAAAAGAAAAAATTATTTTTAACGTAATAATTTGTATTTTTTATTATTTTTTGAATAAATTTGTTCTTTTTCTGTAAAAAATACTGTACCATAAAAGAGACTGCAATGTGGCGCTACATAGATTCGTTTTAGATTCTCAATTCAGCGTCGACTGGAGAATGGAGGACGTATGGCTGGAAATCCTCATAAAGCTGAAACTAGTATAGCTATGGATTCAACTGATGCAATCATTGTTGATATTCTCGAGCATGATGGTCGAGCGACGTTAACTCGTTTGGCTAAGGCTTCGGGTTTGTCTGTTTCTGCGGTTCAATCTCGAGTGCAAAAGCTTGAGCGTAAAGGTGTTATTACCGGTTATCGCGCGTTAATTGACTATGAGCGTCGTGGTTTACCTGTAAGTGCATTTGTGTCTGTTACACCACTTGATTTTGGGCAGGAAGCTACAATACCTAACAAATTGCGTGATATTTCTGGTATTGAAGCTTGCTATTCGATTACTGGTAGTCCAAGTTTTATGCTGGTAGTGCGTGTTGCTACGCCAAGCAAATTGGAAGAACTTATTAATACCATTCATCGCATAGTCCCTGTCAGTACAGAAACAACTATGGTTCTGCAAACATATTTCGATTAAATAATATGTGTGATTTTTCTGAAACAACGGTTGACGCGCGCGATACATCTCTTACGACATGTTGCAAAGTTGCTGCCGAAGAGATTATCGTGTTGCGTCAATCTGTTGATAATTTTGATAATGCAATAATTGCACTGCTTGCTGAGCGGTTTAAAATTACGAAACGAATTGGTGAGTTGAAGGCTGAAGCTGGATTTGCTCCTGAGGATTCTAGAAGAGAGCGGCAGCAAATAGAAAGTTTGCTAAATATTGCGGAAAATGCCGGATTAGATTCTTCGATTGCGTTGAAATATCACGAGTTTGTTGTTACTGAGGCTAAAAAACGTCATCAGCAAATGCAGTTTTGAGATTAGATGTTTCTGTTATTTTAATTGAGCTGAACTATAGAATCACAATCAGTTTGTAGATTTTGAAGATAGATTTTCGCATACCAGTATGTAATGTTTTTGTGCATATGCATAGCTATCTGAGTAATAAAGGCGGATAATACAAGTATGACTATTGCAACTGTTGAACGTTATGCGCATATGCTTGATGCTGCAAGTCGAGGTGGCTACGCATACCCTGCTATCAATGTTACTAGTACGCAAACTCTTAATGCAGCTTTGCAGGGGTTTGCTCAAGCTGAATCTGA
Organism: Gardnerella sp. DNF01205; assembly: GCF_049244135.1. Classification (NCBI taxonomy): domain Bacteria; kingdom Bacillati; phylum Actinomycetota; class Actinomycetes; order Bifidobacteriales; family Bifidobacteriaceae; genus Gardnerella; species Gardnerella sp. DNF01205. The sequence continues at coordinate 187,196 of NZ_CP058378.1, forward strand.
TGGCATTATTCAAGTTTCTGTCGGTGGTTCTGCTTATTTTTCAGGTCAATCTCTCAATAATCGTGTTGTTGGTTCAATAGCATTTGCAAAGTTTGCGCACGAAGTGGCAGCTCAATACCCTAATATTACTATTGCGCTTCATACAGATCATTGTGCTGAGCGATATTTAGATGGTTGGATTAAACCACTAATTTCTTATGAAACAGAACAAGTCAAAAAAGGCGAAGAGCCGTTATTCCAGTCGCATATGTGGGATGGTTCAACAGTGCCTTTGCAACATAATCTAGACGTTGCAGAACAGTTGCTTGACGCTTCGCAAAAATCTCGCACAATTCTTGAAATTGAGATTGGTGCTGTTGGTGGAGAAGAAGACGGGCATCGTGCTGATATTGACGAGAGATTGTATTCTACGTCTGAAGATGCTTTGCGTGTTGTAGATAAGCTTGGCTTGGGTGAACGTGGCAGGTATATGGCAGCGTTTACTTTTGGCAACGTTCATGGAGCCTATAAGCCTGGCGTTGTAAAACTGCATCCTAAATTATTGCAAGAAATCCAAAAAACTGTATATCAGAACTATCAAAATATTTGTGATACTCGCACCTTTGGCGCTTCTAAAAAGCCGTTCCTGCTGGTATTTCATGGCGGATCTGGTTCTACTGCTCAAGAAATTGCTGAAGCTGTGCGCTACGGCGTAATTAAAATGAATATAGATACTGACACTCAATATGCTTTTACTCGTGCAATTGCTGGTCACATGTTCAGTAATTATGACTCTGTTCTTAAAATAGACGGAGAAGTTGGCGAAAAGAAGTTGTATGATCCTCGATCTTGGGGTCGTGAAGCCGAAAAAGCCATGGCTCAGCGTGTAGTAGAAGCTTGTGTGCAGTTAGGTTCTGCTGGTAAAGCACTGAAATAGTAAATTTTTTAATTTTATATATTTCTTTTTCTTATTCGGTAGTGGCATAGAGATAGTCTTAACAGGTAAGAATTGTGCTTATTTGAGCAGCGTTAGCTCAAAAATGGAGGTGCGGCATGCCTGGTATTGTGCTTATTGGAGCTCAATGGGGTGACGAAGGTAAAGGCAAAGCAACAGATTTAATTGGTTCAAAGGTTGATATTGTCGCACGTTTTAATGGCGGTAATAATGCCGGACACACTGTTGTTGTTGGCGATAAATCTTATGCATTACATTTACTTCCAAGCGGAATTATCAGCCCTAATGTTACGCCTGTAATTGGTAATGGTGTTGTTGTTGACCCAGAGGTATTGCTTGAAGAAATTGACGCTTTGGAATCTCGCGGTGTAGATTGCTCGCGCTTGCTTGTGAGCGAAGCCGCGCATGTTATTACTCCGTATCATCGAGTTATTGATAAAGTAACTGAGCGTTTCCTTGGTAAACACAAGATCGGCACGACTGGTCGTGGTATTGGACCTACTTACGCGGATAAAATTAATCGTGTTGGTATTCGAGTGCATGATTTATTTAATGCTGATCACTTGCGCGACAAAGTTGAAGCAAGTTTGCATCAAAAGAATCAAATGCTTATAAAACTTTATAATCAACATCCTATTGATATTGATGCAGTTACTGCTCAACTTGTGGAGCTTGGCAAACGCTTGAAGAAATATGTTGCTGATACTTCATTAGTATTGAATGAAGCAATGGATGAAGGCAAAACTGTGCTGTTTGAAGGTGGGCAAGCCACAATGCTTGACGTCGATCATGGTACTTATCCGTTTGTAACTTCTTCAAACCCTACTGCTGGTGGCGCTTGCACGGGTACTGGTGTTGGTCCTACTCGTATTACGCGCGTAATTGGAGTAGCGAAAGCGTATATTACTCGTGTTGGTGAAGGTCCATTCCCAACTGAACTTTTGGATGAGCAGGGTGACTGGTTGCGTGAGCAAGGCCATGAATATGGTGTTACAACTGGTCGTCCTCGTCGTTGTGGATGGTTTGATTCTGTAGTAAGCCGTTATGCAACTCGCGTAAATGGTTTGACGGATATTGTTCTTACTAAGCTTGACGTTTTGACTGGTTTGAAGGAAATCCCAGTTTGCGTGGCTTATGATGTGGCTTTGTCTGATGGAACAGTTCAGCGTATGGAAGAAATGCCTGTAGATCAATCACTATTTGCTTCTGCGAAACCAGTATACGAGATGCTTCCAGGCTGGAATGAGGATATTTCTCAAATCCATAAGTTTGAAGATTTGCCTCAAAATACGCAAAGTTATGTAAAGCGTTTGGAAGAGCTTTCTCATTGCCGTATTTCTGCTATTGGAACTGGTCCGCAGCGTGATCATATCATTAGTGTTCACTCACTAACTGACTGAAATTGTTTATTATTTTATGATCAACTTAGCAAAACGGCACTTCTCGATTGGGAGTGTCGTTTTGGTTTATGACGATAATTTCAAAAAGAGTGAAAATGAGTAAAATAAGCGGAAAAAATAAAAAAAATAATTGTCGATTATACTTTTTAGTTTTTATTGGTGGTACATGTGGAGCTTTCGTGCGCGCAGTAATTTCTTCTTATGCGCACACGATTCACCAAGTAGACGGACAATCATTTATATTTGGCCAGCTTACTTTAGGGACTTTTTTGTCAAATATGATTGCATGCTTTATTTTTGCTCTTGTTACTGCAATATCTGTTAAAGCTTTAACGCAAGAAAAGCAAACTTTGTATAAATATGCGCTAGGAACAGGCTTTTGTGGCGGATTGTCGACTATGTCTACTTTCGCGTTTGAAAGTGCAATGTCTTTCATGGCTCCACGCATGACGCTTGTTGTTTTGGGCATGCTTTTTTCGCTGCTTTTTGGCGTTTTTATGGCTTTTGTTGGTAATTGGGTTGGAGCAGGAATTGCGAATTGCATGAATAAAAAGCAAAGTCGATCTGTTGCAGAAGCTAATACTAAGGTGATGAAGTGATGAATTCTTTATACGTTTTTATTATGTTTATTTTGCCTTGCTTTTTTGGTGGTTTAGGTGCTGTTTTAAGATGCGCAATGACTAAAAAAATTTCAGCTGCTCATAAAAGCGAAGTTCCAGTTGCAACGCTATTTATCAATTGCGTTGCTTCATTTGCTATAGGTGTTGTGTCTAATGTTTTCATGGTTGCAGCTGCAATATGTGGAGTACGTTTTGCTTATTTGATGATTTTGGGATTTTTGGGTGGATTTTCCACGTTTTCTACTGCAATTTTTGAAGGTGTGGATCTTATTCAAAGAAAGCGCATAAAAGATGGAGTGTTCTTGCTTTTTGCAGAACTTATTGTTCCATTCTTTGCTGCTTCTGTTGGGTATATTGTTTCGCAAATATTGTTACTGCACGTAATTTAGTATTTAGAAGTTAAGTGTTGTGCGCAGAATCGAGTTGTAGTGAAGTTTAAGAATGCATTGAGCTTTTTAAGCAATAAGTTAAAGCAAATATCAAAAACTTTTTGCCAGCTTCGTTGGAAAGTAATATTAGCTGGGATATTTGTCGGCGCTGTTTCTGGTTCATTAGTAGCTTCTTACAGGCTTGGTATTGAATACGGTACGGATTTTGCGCGTTGGATGTATTTACAAATCCGGCATAACGTATGGTGGATTTTGCCATGCTTTATTTTTGCTGTAATTGCAGGTCTAATTATTGGCTGGATGAGTCGTAAAGAAAGTATGGCTTCTGGAAGTGGTATTCCTCAAGTCGTGGGATATGTTAATCGCGGTTTGAATATGCGATGGCATACAATTCTGCCAGTGCGTTTTGTTGGTGGTTTACTTGGTTCTTTATTTGGATTGTCTCTTGGGCGTGAAGGTCCATCTATTCAAATAGGTGCATGTGGTGCTCAAATGTTGTCTCGAATTTTCCGTAAAGGTAGGCGTGACGATATTAAAGAGCATTATGTAGTAACTGCTGGAGCTGCAGCCGGTTTATCTGCTGCATTTTCTGCGCCACTTTCTGGAGTTATGTTTGCTATGGAGGAGATTCAGCACGGCTTAACTTCAATTGTTCTTATAGGAGCTGCTGCAGCTGCTTTATGTGCTGATTTTGTTTCGCAAACTTGTTTCGGATTGCGTCCAGTTCTTGATTTTGGTCAGATTCCAGATTTGCCAATGAACTTGCATATTTGGATTATTCCTCTTGGTATTTTTGCAGGTTTTGTAGGCTCGATAATGAATCGTTCGTTACTTGGTCTGCAAACATTATACGGATATTTGCCAAAGTGGATGCCTGTTGCTGTTGCTTGCTTAATTGCAATACCAGTTGGCTTGTTCCTGCCTGAAGTTCTTGGTGGCGGATCTAATTTAGTGCGACTTTCTGAATATGGAAAAGCAAGTCTTGTAATGCTTTGTTTGCTATTTGTGGCAAAAATGTTGTTTACTTCTACGAGTTTTGGCTGTGGCGCTCCTGGTGGTATTTTTATGCCTATTCTTGCAGTAGGTGCGCTCGCAGGTGGTGTTGCTGCGCGCTGTATTACTAGCGTTTCAGCATTTGGCATTGATACAAAATTTGTATCTGTGTTTGCAGTTTGCGTTATGGCTGGTACGTTGTCTGCATCTGTAAAAGCTCCACTTACTTCGATTTTGCTTACTGTTGAAATGTCTGGAACTATGATTCATACGCTCCCAGTTGCAGCTTCTGCATTTATAGCATTGCTTATTTCAGATATTCTAAAAACTAAGCCAATTTATGGTGAGTTACTTGAACGCTATATGAAAGTTAATAAAGATTTAGTATTGCCATCTGTAAATTCTGTAAAATAGATGTTTTTATAGATAATTTTTGTGCAATATTTGCTTATTCTTAATATTTTCTGAGCTTTTAACCACATTGCATGAATATTGTTGAAAACTCATTGCTGTATGCGTTTCAATAGGCGCATGAGTATGAATATGAGTGTAAACAATAAATCAATTGGCGTTAAGCAGATTGATAAGAATTATAACAATGGCGAAGCTGTAGGCGCATTTAGAGATGTTAAACGTTATGTTTATCCTCCTCAAGTTGCAGATAAATCTATATACGAATCTGCGTCTAATGGTATAAAAATTGCGCCATGTATAGCTGACGATCATACTGTTATGACTCTTTTGCCTAAGAGTTCTCAAGATGTGGAGAGTTTTCAAAATACTGAACGCTCGCAAGATATTTCTATTAAGCATAAATCTCGTATGTTTAATAATGCTGAAGAAGATAATCTTATTGCGCGTGATTCTTTAGATTCATTGCCTAAAAATATTTTGGTTGGAATGTCTGCTGCAGATGGCATTGGGCTAAGCACTTCTCTATCTATTCTTTCTCGCTATATAAGTGAACAAGGCCATAGTGTTGCTCTTGTAGATGCTGATTTGACTCATGGCGGTTTAGACGTTCTGCTTGGTTTGGAATCAGATGAAGGTCGCAGGTTGCAAGAAGTTGATGCTCCCTTAGGTAGATGCGATGGCTATGTGTTGCGCAATGAGCTATTGCATTGGGATAATGTGGATGTTTTAGCATTTTCTCCATGGCATGGTAAATATCCTGAACCTTGGGTTTTGGAGGCTGCTATTAGAGGTCTAGCTGATGCTGTTGATGTAGTTATTGTAGATATAGGTTCTGGCGAGACTGCTATGAAGTCTTACCGTAATATTCCGCAATTTATTGACAGTGCGACTCTTGCTGCGGTTGAGCTATCTGTGCTTGATTTAGCAAGGTTTAGAGCGTTGCTACAAAAATTAGATACTTTGTGTGATTCTGGCGTAAAGTTCAACAAATTTGCTGTTGTGGGATTGCCTCCTCGCGGTTTAATGCAAAAATCTTATGTTTTAAGTATCGATGAAGCTTCTGAATATCTATCAACTACATTTCTTGGTTCATTGCAACATGATGCTCGCATGTACACCGACATTATAGGGGGCTACGGTATTCGAAATGTGCCATCTTCAATGAAGGAAACCATGAAACGCATAAATAATTGGCTTATTGGAGATGTTATATCAAATACAAAAAATGTTGTAACTAAATATCGTCGTTCGCAATATCGTCGTTCGAAATATTCAAGAGGTAAATATGATCGTAAATAATATTCGTGATATCGATTTTGGGATTTTGCAGGGATTTGCCAATGACGTAAGAGTCACAGACATGGTTGTAAGCGAGTCTGGTCGTGTGTGGGTAGATTGTGGGCAAGGTCTTAAGGAACGCGCAACTCGAGTTCCACTTAACAACCCTGCTTTGTTAAGAGAATATGCTGTATGGCTCTGTGCACAATTAGGCAAAAGACTGGATGATGCGTGTCCTATTGCTGATGCTTCAAGTACTTCTGGCATTCGCATACATGCTGTTTTAGCGCCACTTGTATCTCAAGGAGCAGCATTGTCAATTCGTTTTCCTTCAATTAATCGTTATGATCTTGTTTCTTTGAGTGATCAAGGCATGTTTCCAAAAGAATTGTCTTGTATTCTAAGCGTTCTAGTTAAAAAGCGAGCAAATATAATGATCACTGGAAGTACTGGATCTGGGAAAACCACACTTATGAAGGCTTTGTTGGCTGCTGCTGATTGCGAAGATCGTATTGTATCTGTTGAAGAAATTAGAGAGCTTGGCGAGTTGACACAAAATCATGTTTCGTTAAGTGCGCGAGAAGCTAATGTAGAAGGTGTAGGAGAAATTGGCTTATCTCAATTAGTAAAAGCAACATTAAGAATGCGTCCGGATCGCATTATTCTTGGTGAATGTCGTGGGGAAGAAATTGCTGATTTGTTGAGAGTATTTACTTCTGGTCATAAGGGTGGAATGACAACTCTTCATGCAGATGAAATAGAGAAAGTTCCCGCTCGTCTTATGGCATTAGGGTTATTGGCTGGGTTGGAGCCTGCAGCTTTATGTGCTTTAGCTGCTGGAGCATTCGATGTTGTTATTCATGTAGAGAGATCCTCTAACGGGCGTCGAATGATCAAAGAACTCGGTATTCTGCAATACGCTTCTAGCGTTTCGTTGCTGTGCGGCGTTCCAGTTTTGCAATTATCTTGTGGAATTGACGGCAGTATTGTTATGAAATTTTTGCCTGCATGGGTTAAGTTTTCAAATTATTGGAATCTTCTCGGGAATATGGCCAGCATATGTGTTGACAGTTCAAATAATTAGTAGTCGATTGTGTTGCTTGGAGCGTAAAAATGGATATTGAAGAAGTTCTTGCTGGAATGATTGCTGCATTACGTTCTGGTTCTACTTTTGCAATGATTGTTCACAGTGACTCTAAGTCTCAACAATGTATTTGCAGTAATGCAGTTAATACAAAAATTATTTATAAATGGCTTTATGAACGTTGTTTTCCAAAGAAGCGCAATATGAATAAGACTCAACGTCGTCAGCTTGAAAAACATATGCATACTGTTTCTGAAAGTCTTATGGCTTCATATGAATTGAGTAATACTCTTGGTTGCGCTATGGCAGAATGTGTGGAAGCTACGGCAGCGTCATATCATGCTCAGAAGCGTGCAGAAGATTTACGTGCTGACGTAGCTGCAATGCCAAAAGCAACAATAAAATTACTTACTGCTCTACCTATTTTGGCTCTTTTTGCTGGTGAATTACTAGGTGGTCACCCTATTTTGATGTTAATTACAACAGTAAATGGATGGATTTTATTAACAATAGGTGGAATATGTTATGGATTGGGTTTGGCGTGGGTTAGTTCTATGTTGCAAATATCTCAGCATGCAATGGATGCTGCTTCGCTGGAAGGATGATTTATGGAATCCACAAAGCAGCTTTTGTTTATCATCCCATTGTTTGTTGTAATTGTTTGGCAATGGGTGAGTTTGAGATTAGAGTGCGATTCATTAGATAATCGTATGCGCTTTAACAGTAAAATTATGCTATTTAAATACGAATGGCGTAATTCAAAAGTTTCATATGTAGATCCTCTTCTTGGTTTACATATGATTATTGTTTCACTTCGTAGTGGTGTTGCTATTACTAGGGCTCTTAGTGCTGTTGGGCAAGTGTTTCCTTGCGGTCAAGGCATGTGGCTTTGCTCTGTTTCCAATGCTTTACTTGCAGGAGATACGTGGCATGAAGCATGGTCTTCTACTTATACTAGACAAGATGATTTTGAATTAGAAAATAAATCAAAATTTACTAATCGTAAAAACTTAGATTCTTCAGAAATATTAGCTAGATGGTTAATGACATCTTTAAAAGAATCATGGTGTTATGGTTCATCTCCAGTTCCTGTATTGTCTGCACTTGCTCAACATTATGAGAGAAATATGGCCAATATTGCTAGACAAGAAAGTTCTAGGTTGTCTGTGCGATTGCTGCTTCCTGTTGGATTATGTTTTTTGCCATCTTTTATATGCATAGGAATTTTGCCAACAGTTATGTCACTTATGCGCTAGCTTTTTAAAAATAAATTTCTAGAAAAATAAATTAGCTTTTATCCACAATGCAATTTTTTTATTTTCATTCGCAAAACAAGTTGTAATAATATTTCTATCCGAAAATTTCGGATAGTTTGAAGTGAAAGGTACAAGATGATGGTTGGGATAATGCAAAAACTTGTTGCACGATGCTCTGTGTCTATGCTTCAAGTAAATGAACAATTAGTGAATATTGAGTCATGTTTGTGTCAAAAAAGAAAATTGTACGCTGACGGTCTTAAAAATAAGGATTCTGGAGCTGTAACAGCTGAATATGCAGTAGTTATTATTGCTGCCACTGGTTTTGCTGCACTGCTAGTTGCTATTTTGAAATCAGATACGGTTCGCACAACGTTGACAGATTTAGTTAAAAAAGCATTGAAAATCGGCTAACGGCATGCTTTAGCGGATGAAATGAGCTTATGATGCGGAAAGTTATTGTGTGCAAAAGGTTGTTGCGCAAAATTAGTGATTATGACAGAGGGACGGTAACTGCTGAATTTTCTATTGTTTTACCTTGTGCATTAATACTGTTATTTGTATTGATTGGCATAGGTAGAGCAGTTGTATGTACTATGAATTGTCATGATGCTGCTGCGCAAGTTGCGTATTATCTTGTGACTCATAAGGACGATAAAGCTGCCGCAAGTATCGTGCAGTCGGTCGCAGGTCAAGGAGCGTCGGTGAAAATAAGTCGTAGCAATAATATGGCGAATATTGTTGTTAAATGTCCTCTTATTCCTGATCCTCTTCATATTTTGCCGCCTCTAGTGGAAAGTCATGTAAGCCAGGTTTTAGTATGAGTAGGCGCAAGAATTTTGTGAAGCATTCAATAAATTTCATTCATAAGCGATGTAAGGGCATCGACTGCGGTTCTGGCACTATGCTTGGCATTATGCTAGTGATCGCAGTCTGCTCAATACTAGTGCTTTCTGCTATTTTATGTAATGTTCTCGGAGCTAAACATCAAGCTTATGCTGTTGCAACTTCTGCTGCTTTATCCGGTGCTTCTGCGTTGCAAAGGATGGAGGATAATGCGTGTGAGGTTGTTGCGCGTACTGTTGCTTCAAGCAATGCTTTTTTGAAATCTTGCAACTCTACTAGTAATGATGTAACTGTTCGTGTTTCTGTTGGGCTGAATATTCCATTTGCTTCTAACGTGGAAGTTTCTGCTAGAGCAGGACTAGAAGATTGCAATAAGTAGTAAGTAGCAAAAACGAATATAAATATCAGCAGTCGGGTGGCGGCTGCTGATAGTCTTAACTAAGATATATCGGGGAAATAGTTAGGTCGCGGTAGGTTAGGAAACATGGCACTTGCACTGTATCGTAGATATCGTCCTGACACGTTTGATGGTGTTATTGGGCAGGATCAGGTTACCATACCTTTGTCTAGAGCATTAGACCAAGGGAAAATAACGCATGCATATTTATTTTCTGGACCACGTGGATGCGGTAAAACAAGTTCTGCGCGAATTTTAGCTCGCTGCATTAATTGCGAAAAAGGACCAACTTCGCACCCATGCGGAGAGTGCCAAAGCTGTAAAGATTTAGCTACTGGCGGTGCAGGTTCTATCGACGTTGTAGAGATTGATGCTGCAAGCCATAACGGTGTCGATGATGCTAGAGAGTTGCGTGAGCGTGCTGGTTTCGCTCCTGCTCGTGACCGTTATAAGATTTTCATTCTCGACGAAGCTCATATGGTTACACAGCAAGGTTTTAATGCTTTGCTTAAGATTGTAGAAGAGCCGCCTGAGCATGTAATGTTTATTTTTGCTACCACTGAGCCGGATAAAGTTATTGGCACTATTCGCTCGCGTACACACCATTATCCTTTCAGACTTGTGCCTCCAGAGGTAATGTCTCCATATCTTGAAGATATTTGCAAAAAGGAAGGTATTCTGCCGCAGCCGGGAGTTCTTCGCCTTGTTATGCGCGCTGGTGCGGGATCAATGCGAGATACGTTATCTGTGCTCGATCAGCTTATGGTGGGTGCTGTTGATGGTTCAATTTCTTTGGATTCTGCGGTTGCTTTATTAGGTTTTACGCCTAATTCATTGATTAGCGAATTCATTGACGATCTTATTAATCATGATGGTGCTTCGATATACGATGTAGTTCGTCGCGTTATTGTTGGAGGTTACGATACTCGTAAGTTTGTAGAAGATTTATTAGGTAGAGTTCGTGATTTGTTGCTTATGGTATCTGCAGGTCCTAAAGCGGCTTCAAGCTTACTTAATGATGTTTCTCCAGAAGATTTGGAAATATTGAATAAGCAATCTGCAAGCATGACATTGCATGATTTAGCACGTATGGCTCAAACAATTAATGATGCTTTAAGTGCAATGGCTAGTGCAATTTCTCCTCGCATGAATTTGGAAATTTTAGTTGCTCGTTTGCTTGCAGACAGCGAAACTTCAAATACTGTTGCAACTAATTTGCGCATCAATAACGTGCAACAACAAAATATTTCCACTTCTACGCAGAATATTCAAAATAAAGTATCTTCTGGTGCTCATTTCGTAGGTTCTACAAGCAATAAGAAATATGTTTCTGCAGATAGTGAGAATAATAGTACTTCAAATTCTTCACTACCTTCTGAAACTACAGCATCTCCTATTGCTAAAGCAGAAACGCAATCTGCTACAAACACAAAAGAAACGGAATCTAAAAAAGTGTTTTTGAACGATGCGCATAATGCTAATTCAAAGAATGATTCCATGGATACTGATGCAATGTGGGATAAAGTAGTTTCAAAATTGCCTGATGACGTACGTGAGTATGTAACTCGTGAGTATGTTCCTACAGTGCAACTTACTTCAGCACAATCAGGTCGACAGCGTCTTATTTTGACTTTTAATGAGCCTATGAGTCAACATGCGTTTGCGCTCGCAGTATGCACTACTTCTCCATATGATGGACAAAAAGTGCCAAAAGTAGTAATGAATGAAGTGCATGAGATATTTGGCACGCAAGTAATGATTGCTCCTGCACCAGTTGCTGCTAATGGTGAACAAGTAGAATCTGTTGCTCGAATGGATCCGCAGAAGCTTGCAAAAGTTAAGCGCGATATTTTATTGCGTAAAACAGGTATATCTGCTGGTTTTAGTAATAAAACTGATTCTGATAGCAGCGGAATAAATAAAAATCCTACTAAAAAAGAATCTTCGGGTTTTAGTGGCGCTGATGGCTCCGCAGCATCAGTAGCTTCTGAAAATACTGCGGATGAGTTAAGTGATGTTGCGAATGCGGATGATGATGTTTGGGCAGACATGTCGTCTATGCCTATGTCGGATGTGATTGCAATGCCAGAAAACTCTTCTTCTGAAGAGTCTTCTATTGAAGATGAGCCTATGAATCATGATGACGAGATTACAATACAGAAGAGTTCGCATTCTCATAACCAAGATGAAGCTATTTCTGGTGTCTTGGATCAAGATAAACTACAGTCTCAAGTTCAGAATGCAACTAATACTTCAGAATTGTCTGCTGAATCAATTCAGACTACTGTTTCTCCTACGAATGGAGCTACTGCTGACGAATGTTCAATGGATGATGCTTCATTAGAATCAGCAACATCTGTAAGCACTGATGAGCTTAAACAAATTTTTGAAGTTAAATCTGTTGAAGAATTTGCTTCCACTGATCCTAAAAATCCTAAAAATGCGATTATGAGCGTTAAGAAAAAGCAAGAGGAGTAGTTTACAGTGCATAATTCATCGTCATATGATGGAGCAATTGGTCGCTTAATTGAAGCATTTTCAAAGCTTCCAGGGATTGGACCTAAAGGCGCTCAGCGTATTGCGTTTTACTTACTTTCTTCCTCGGATAAAGATGTTCAAGAGCTAATAGACGCAATTAATAACATGAAAGAAAGTGTGCGTTTTTGTGATGTATGCGGAAACGTATGTGAGCAGAGTCCTTGCATAGTATGCGCAGATCCTCGGCGTGATCATAGCAAAATTTGCGTAGTTGAAGAACCTAAAGACATTATGAGTATTGAGCGAACTCATGAGTATTCAGGTGTTTATCATGTTCTTGGTGGTGCAATTAACCCAATGGCAAATGTTGGGCCTGGGGACTTAGCAATTACGCAATTACTTGAACGTCTTAAAGATGCAAAAGTTCAAGAAATTATTCTTGCGCTTGATCCTGATATAGAAGGTGAAGCGACTGTTACGTATTTGGCTCGATTGCTCGATCCTCTAGGAATTAAAGTTACTCGCTTGGCAAGTGGATTGCCTGTTGGTGGAGATTTAGAGTATGCGGATGAGATCACTTTAGGTCGTGCATTTTCTGGCCGTCAATCTGTGTAATTTTGAATATTGTTTTTATGTGCACAAATTATTATCAATAAATAGGGCATAGTTGGTAGTCTGATATCGAAGCCATTATTCGGCATATCCTGTGCGTTTATCAATATTGACATGAGCAAGGGGTAAAAATTGGCGCTTATCGTACAGAAATACGGTGGTTCTTCTGTAGCGGATACGGATTCCATACAACGTGTTGCCAAACGCATTCTTTCTACAAAAGCAGAAGGCAATGATGTTGCTGTTGTAGTTTCAGCGATGGGAGATACAACTGACGATTTAATTGATCAAGCAATGAGTGTAAATACTCATCCTCCTGCTCGCGAAATGGATATGCTTATGACAGCAGGCGAACGAATTTCTATGAGTTTGCTTGCAATGGCTATTCATGCTCAAGGATCTCATGCTTATTCTTTTACTGGTTCTCAAGCTGGATTTATGACAGATACTCAGTTCGGAGCTGCGCATATTCGTGCGGTTAAGCCTGATCGTGTCAGAAGAGCTCTTAGCAAAGGCAGTGTTGCAATTGTTGCCGGGTTCCAAGGAATTAACGAAGTTGGAGATGACACGACTCTCGGTAGAGGTGGTTCGGATACTTCCGCTGTAGCGCTTGCGGTTGCTTTAGGTGCTGATGTATGTGAGATTTACACGGATGTAGATGGAGTATTTACTGCAGACCCACGTATTGTGCCAACTGCAAAACGTATTCCTGTAATTGATTATGATTCAATGCTTGAAATGTCATCTTGCGGTTCGCGCGTGCTTGCTTTGCGTTGTGTTGAGTACGCTCAGCGTTTTGGCATGCCTCTTCATGTTAGAAGTTCATTCTCGCATAGGAACGGAACGCTTATAGTTCCAAATAATATTAATCCGAACGATTTGCCTAATCTGAGTTAGAAAATACAAAACTAAATATTAATAGATAATGTCAAATAATCTTCGAGCTTAAAGGCGGTAACAATGGTAAACCACGATATTCTTTCGACTATGGGCGATTTATTTCCTGATTTAGGTCCGGAAACTCCCGTTATTTCTGGCGTTGCTCATGATCGCAGTGAGGCAATGATTACGGTTCGCGGTATTCCAGATATTCCTGGTATGGCTGCGAAAGTATTTACAACTCTTGCAAAAGCAAATGTAAATATTGACATGATTGCGCAAGCAAGTGCTTCTACTGGTACAGCAGATATTTCTATTACTGCTCCAGGAGCGTCAATGGAAGCAGTCCGTAAAGTTCTAGAAGAAGCGCATAATGAATTGAAATTTACTTCTATGGATGTCGTTCCAGTAGTAGGAAAAGTAGCTGTTGTTGGCGTTGGTATGAAAACACATTCAGGTCTAGCTGCTACCTTCTTCACTGCGCTAAGTGAACATGGTATAAATACTTTGATGATTTCTACTTCGGAAATTCGTATTGCTGCCATGGTTCCTGTTGAACAAATTGATGAAGCTGTTCGTGCTTTGCATACTGCTTACGGTTTGGACGCAAGCCAGGTTGAAGCAGTAGTGTACGGCGGAAGCGGGCGCTGAAGCAATTTAAATTATTAAATTAACTAAATTGTAGAATTGTAAAAACTGTAGAAATTATACGTACTTACTTTTAGGGGAGTCTCGATGACAATTATCAACGAAAAAGGCGTGAACGTGGCAGTACTTGGCGCAACTGGCCAAGTTGGTATGGTAATGCGTCGAGTGCTTGACGAGCGCGATTTTCCAATAAAAGATTTACGTTTTATGGCTTCCGCTCATTCTGCTGGCACAGTTTTGCAATATCGTGGCAAAGACGTAGTCGTAGAAGATGTAGAAAAAGCAGATTTGCACGGAATTGACATAGCTATTTTTTCTGCAGGCGGCGGAACTTCAAAAATTTGGGCTCCGAAATTCGCTGAAGCTGGCGCAATTGTAGTAGATAATTCTTCGCAATGGCGTATGCATAACGATGTGCCTTTGGTAGTTGCGGAAGTAAACCCTGAAGATTTAGATACTATTCCAAGAGGAATAGTAGCAAATCCAAATTGCACAACTATGGCTTGCATGCCTGTATTAAAGCCGCTTGCTGATGCTTTTGGATTAAAACGTTTAATTGTTTCGTCTTACCAAGCTGTTTCTGGCGCCGGTCGAGCCGGTGCTTTGCAACTCATGAATGAGGCTCAAGCTGCATTAAACCAAGGAGCAGATAAACTCGTTTTCGACGGTAGTGCAATAGATTTCCCTGAACCTACAAAAGTTGCTTGTACTATTGCTTTTAATGTAGTGCCTTTTATTGGTTCAATAGTTGATGACGGTTCTGAAGAAACTGACGAAGAACAAAAATTGCGCAATGAAAGCCGTAAGATTTTGCATTTGCCAAATCTTGCAGCCTCATGTACTTGTGTGCGCGTAGGTGTTTTCACTGGTCACGGCATGAGTGTAAACGCTGAGTTTGAGCATGATGTAACTCCAGACATGGCTCGCGAAGTATTAAGCAAGGCTGAAGGAGTTGAGCTTAACGATATTCCTACTCCTCAGCTAGCGGCAGGAAAGTCTGCAAGTTATGTTGGTAGAATTAGGCAAGACCAAGCGGTCGATGGAAATAAGGGATTGGCACTTTTCATCACTAACGATAATTTGCGAAAAGGTGCTGCACTAAATGCTGTGCAATTGGCTGAAATTATTGCTAAAAAGCGTAATTTCCTAAACTAATTATGGTTATATTGCGCTCGCGATTATGTAAGATTTTGCGTAAACTGGAATTATGTCAATAGCATCTGAAGAAATACAGCAGCAACTCGATCGTATAGTGGCACTTGGGTATCCAGATGTGGCTGATATGAGTGCCGATGCTTTTCGTAAGTTGGCAAATCCTATATTGTGTGCGCTTGAAAATAGTAGTTTAGGTGCGAATATTTTATTGGTTCCTACGCGTGAATTAGTTTCGCCTGAATCGTTGATTTCTCGTACGAGTATTAATCGCATGGCTGGATTCACCACTATGCCTCCGCGAGATATCATAAGTTTTCTTCCCAAAGACGGGTATGAGTTTCCTAAAGGCCCGTTCTATATAGTCGTCGATCCACATACTGGCTCATCGTATTTGAATCGAGAGCCTGATGTCGCTCGTAAGCTTATTGATTCTGATGAACGTTTGCCTCTTACTCTTGAGGAAGGGCTTGCTATTGCAACACAGCATCCAGATTGGCTTGAAAGCAAGAATGGATTTAATTTGCTTGGTTCGCAAAGCGCAGATGGGCGTGTGCCAAGTATATGGATGAGTCAGTGTGCTCCGCGTTTAGGTGCTGTTTGGCCAAATTCTCGTCATACTTGGCTTGGTAATGCATATTGCATGGAAAGATGTGGAGTGTCGTCGCTGAAGTAAGTTAGCGAATTTTGCGCTCATTTAGTAAAATAGTACGAAATATAACGGTAGATAATACAAATAAAGAGAAGTTGAATTTTTATAGTTTCTCATATTGTGAAGGTGCATTGTGGCATATATAACTTTTGATCATGTAGTGAAAGAATACCCATCAGGTTCTGGTGCTGTGCGAGCTTTAGATGATGCCAGTTTTACTGCACAAAGCGGTGAGCTTACAGTAATCTTAGGTGCATCTGGCGCTGGAAAAACTACAGCATTAAATATTTTGGGCGGTATGGATACTGCGACAAGCGGTCGTGTTGTTGTTGGCGATTGCGATGTTACTAAGCTAAAAGGTCGTAATTTGGTTCGCTACCGCAGAGAAGACATTGGTTTTGTTTTTCAATTTTATAATTTAGTTCCAAATTTAACTGCTCTTGAAAACGTAGAGCTAGCTTCGCAAATTTGTGCAGATCATTTTGACCCTGCTCAAACGCTTATTGATGTTGGCTTGAAAGAAAGGCTTCATAATTTCCCAGCGCAACTTTCTGGCGGTGAGCAGCAACGCGTATCTATTGCGCGCGCTCTTGCTAAAAAACCTAAACTATTGCTATGTGACGAGCCTACTGGTGCTTTGGATTATGAAACAGGTAAGGCAGTATTGCAATTATTGCAAGATATTTGCCGAACTGAAGGCATGACAGTGCTGATTATTACTCATAATGCTGCCATTGCTCCGATGGCTCACAAAGTTGTTCGTTTCCGTTCTGGAAAAGTTGTAGACGAAACTGTGCAAGAACATCCTATGGCTATAGCCGATATTGAGTGGTGATTAGGTGGTTGTTATGCGGAAAGTAGCAGCAGTTTCAAAGCAATCTGATAATAAAAATGCCAATAATGGTGGTGAAGTTAAGCGCATGCATTCGTTGCTGCCAATAGTATTTATTAGCGCAATTAGAATGTGGGTTCGCGAATGGCGCCGCTTTTGCGTTCTTGCGGTTATTGCAATGCTTGGCGTTGCTGTTATGACTGGTATTTATGCAGGATGCAACGACATGTTTCTCGCTACTAACGATATGTATGCGAAATTGCATGCTTATGATTTGCAAATCGTATCTACTCTTGGTTTAACTAAAGACGATGTTGCAGCATTACGCGCGTTGCCAAGTGTGAGTGAAGTTGAAGCAGAGCGTTCTTGGAAAGCAACAGCGCACGCAACAGATGATGCAAAGTCTTCATACGCAATGAATTTCGTGCATTATGTAGAATCACAAAAAAATCTTAATCGCTTGCATTTGCTTAAGGGCAACATGCCTAAAAATAATAGTGAAGCTGTTGTAACTCAGCGATTTTTACACGATAGTGGATTGAGCATTGGCAATGTGATAGTAGTCAACGTGCAGCAAAATGCGGGCGTTGGAAGTCTTGGTTCTTCTAATTCAAAGTCTAAAACTTATCGTTTGCGCATAACTGGTAGCGTGCTAGATAGCAACGATTTAAACAATCCTGATGGCTATCAATCTAAAGCATTTCGTAACTCTGTGACGTCTAGATACCCAATATTTACTTCTGCTGCTCCTGATAACGTGACTAGCTTGCCGTATACAGCAATGTCGGTGCGTTTGAATGATGCTCAACGTGTCAATGTTTTTTCTAAAGATTATCGTGGCATTGTTGACGATGCATCTGAACAGATTCAGGAACTCGTGCAATCTAAACGCGAAAAAGCTCGACGTAATCAAATTATCGACAAACAAGTTAATTTAGAATTAAAAAATATTATTGCAAATGATCCTAGGCTTCAGCGCGCTCCAAATTTTGTTAAAGAGCAAGCAAAAAAGCAAATTTGTAAACAAA
The DNA here is from genome assembly GCF_049244135.1 of Gardnerella sp. DNF01205. Taxonomy (NCBI): domain Bacteria; kingdom Bacillati; phylum Actinomycetota; class Actinomycetes; order Bifidobacteriales; family Bifidobacteriaceae; genus Gardnerella; species Gardnerella sp. DNF01205. The sequence goes on from NZ_CP058378.1 coordinate 205,088, forward strand.
TTAAGTCAGAGATTCAAAAACGTGTTCCTCAAGCTCAATGGCATATATCTACTCGCATAGCTAACGATAGTTATGCAAGTTTGCGTTCTGACGTTGCTTCAATACAGTCACTTGGATACGCTTTCCCAGCGGTATTTCTTGTTGTAGCAATGATGATGAGTTTAACTGCTATGGCTCGTATGGTTGAAGAAGAGCGAGGGCTTATTGGTACATACTTAAGTTTGGGATACGGTCGTTCTATTGCAGTAACAAGACATGCTTTCTTCGCGATATTTGCGTGCTTTGTTGGCGGCGGAATTGGCGATATTATGGGTTTTCTTGCAATCCCTTCACTTTTACTAAAAATCTTGCGTGGTTTATACGCTGTGCCAGACGTTAGGTTGAAGTATGACTGGCTATATGGCTCTTTGTGTGTGCTAGCATTTGTGATTCCTGTTGCAATATGCACAATCGTTGTTAGTTGGCGAGAAACAAAGCAAGTTCCTGCAGCTTTGTTAAGACCAAAAGCTCCAAAAGCTGGTTCTCGCGTTCTTCTTGAAAGGTTGCCTTGGATTTGGAAGCGAATGAGTTTCTTAAATAAGGTTACCGTTCGCAATTTGGCGCGATTTAAAGGCAGATTGTGCATGACTATTGGTGGAGTTGCTGGTTGCACAGCGCTTATTGTTTGCGGTCTTGCTTTGAACGATACTGTTGCGACCTTGGGTATTCGCCAATACGAGGGAATTTATCGATACGATATGATTTCTATCTCGGCTCCAGGATCTTTCCAAAATATGAAGAAAAGCGTTGAGCAAGACAAGTCAAACAATAAAGTAGAAACTATACTTCCGGCTTATGTGGGCTCTGGAGAAATAGCTAAAAGCCAATCAAATAAGTCGAATAGTCGTCATGTTGAGGATGCGGAAAGCGTGCAGTTGATTGTTGTAAAAGACACAAAAGCTTTGTCTCATCTTGTAAATTTGCAGGATGTGAACAATAATTTGCAAACTATTAAACTTACGGATGAAGGTCCGTTGCTTTCTCAAAGCGCTGCTGCATCTCTGGACATTACTCGTGGTAGCGAAATTAATGTGACGAATACTAGTTTTAAACGTGCGAAGGTTAAAGTTAAAGCTATTGTTCGTAATCTTATCGGTTCTAATATTTACATGACTGAACGTTGCTACGAACGCTTATTTAATGGTGAAAACAGTAAGCTTCTGAAACATAATGCGTTAATTTTGCGTTTGCGCGGTAGCGATAATAATAAAATTAAATATGCTGACAAGGTTTCTGAACGTGACGGTGTGCTTGCTGTTATGAATATTACGCGTATGAAGCATGCTTTTAGTTTTGATCTTATGAATGCTGTTGTTGCTTTAATCGTAACTTTGGCTGCTGGCTTAGCTTTAGCTGTGCTTTTTACTCTTGCAAGTACTAATATTTCGGAACGTACTCGCGAAATGGCTACGCTGAAAGTTCTTGGTTTTTATCGTAGAGAAGTTCATTCCTATGTGCATAAAGAAATGCTTACCTTAACTGTTATCGGCATTGCAGTTGGATTGCCATTAGGAAGGCTTATTGCAGGATTGTTGACTAGCGCGCTTCGTATGCCGTCTTTGTATTTTGAAGTTGAAGTAGCTCCTTTAAGCTATTGCATTGCTGGCGTTGCAACACTAATTTTTGCGTTAATTGTGCAATGGGCTACCAACCCAGCTTTGGATCGCATAGATCCAGTAAGCTCACTTAAAAGTGTGGAATAGTTGCGCGAATTGTGGAATGCGTAATGAATAGTTAAGGGTTCCTATAAAATTAGAAATTCGTGGCTATTAAGGAACGGAGTTGTAATAATGAGTGAGACTGTGAATAGTGACATTAATGTAGGTTCTAAACAAACAGAATCTACAGAGACGCACAATAGCACATCTTCTCATAATCAATCTTCTAGCGTATCTGCGCAAGAAAATGCAAGTAGCAATACAAACCAAATGGAGCGTAGTCTTACCAAGCGTCATGTGCAATTTATTGCTATTGGCGGCACAATTGGAACAGGTTTGTTCCTTGGTTCTGGAAAATCAATTAGCTTAACAGGTCCGAGTATTGTATTCGTTTACATTATTGTGGGCTTGATTATGTTCCTGCTGATGCGTGGTATTGGTGAGCTAATGTACAAGGATCCAAACCAGCATACTTTTATTAGTTTTATTACGCGTTATCTTGGCAGAGGTTGGGGTAATTTTGCTGGATGGTCGTATTGGTTTGTGCTTGTACTTATTGGTATGAGCGAAATTACGGCAGTTAGTACGTATTGCGTCACATTCTTCCAAACTTTCGATATTGACGTAAGTCATTGGAAATGGCTTATAGAAGTAGTATTTTTAGCGGCTTTAGTGTGCATAAATTTGGTAGCTGTAAAGCTATTTGGGGAAACTGAGTTTTGGTTCTCAATGATTAAAATCACGCTAATTGTTGCTCTTATTGTTACAGCCGTAGTTATGGCTTTAGTTGGTTACCATTACTCTGCAGCTCCTTTGCATGGTGGCGTAATAAGTCCTGCTGGTCACGCTGGATTAGATAATATTTTCAACAATTTTTCGCTTATGCCAAACGGATGGCTTTCTTTCTTAATGAGCTTCCAAATGGTGTTTTATGCGTACCAGCTTATTGAGTTTGTTGGTGTGACTGTTTCGGAAACTAAGAATCCTCGTCAGGTTTTACCAAAGGCTATTAACGAGATTATTGTGCGCGTACTAGTTTTCTATGTTGGCGCTCTTATAGCGATTATGCTTATTGTGCCGTGGCAACAGTTTAAAGCTACGAATGCGGAAGGCGTATTTATGTCACCATTCATTATGGTGTTCCAATACGCAGGATTGCATTGGGCTTCTGCGCTTGTGTTCTTTGTGGTTATTACAGCTGCTTCTTCTGCGCTTAATTCTTTGCTGTATTCTGCTGGTCGCCACATGTATCAGATTGCGCTTGAGTCACCTTCGCCTCTTTTGGGTAAGTTGCGTAAGGTTTCACGCACGAAGGTTCCTGCTCGCGCGATTTTGTTCTCGTCTGCTTTGATTCTTCTTTCGCCAATTATTAATTCGATCCCTGGCATTCATGGTGCGTTTATTTTGTTTGCTTCGGCTTCTTCTGCAGTGATAATCATGATTTATATTTTGATTATGGTTACGCATCGTAAGTACCGTGAATCTGCTGATTTTATGCCAGACGGTTTCGTTATGCCGCATTATAAGCTTTTGAATTCTATTACTATAGCGTTCTTTGCTTTTGTGTATGTGACTTTGTTTATTAGTGACGATACACGAGCTTCTGCAATTGGTGGACTAGTGTGGCTCGTATTGTTCGGCGGATACTGCGCCTTACATCAGCATTGGCAGAATCGCGATTTAGCTGAAGCTTTGGGGAAGTAGGGTACTTCTTTACTTGATTTCTGTTATGCTTGCTGTGTGCGAATTATTGTTGCAGATTGCAGTGCAGAGTATACAGGTAGGTTAAATGCCACGCTTCCTTTAGCTAAGCGAGTGTTGCTTATTAAAGCAGATGGCAGCGTACTTATTTTTTCTGAGCTTGGTGCGTATAAACCTCTTAATTGGATGGTAGCTCCTTGTACTATGCGTGTTTTACGTAAAGAAGATAGCGGCGAATCCGATGCTGGCATTGTTGTAGATGGCTGTATTTTGCGTGTTGCTGCTGCTAAAAGCGATGATTTGCTTATGATTTCGCTTGAGCATGTTTATAGTGATAATACTTACGATTTGGGTGAGGATCCTGGCTTAGTTAAAGATGGTGTTGAGGATCATTTGCAACGTTACTTGGCTGAGCAGATTGAACGAATCGGCGATGGTGCCACGTTGGTGCGCCGTGAATATCCTACGGCTATCGGCCCAGTGGATATTATGGCTCAGGACGCGGATGGTGTACATGTCGCTATTGAGATTAAGCGGCATGGCGGTATCGACGGCGTTGAGCAACTTACGCGTTATTGTGAGTTGCTGAATAGAGATCCGTTACTTAAGCCGGTTAGAGGTATTTTTGCTGCGCAAACTATTAGTCCACAAGCCCGTGTTTTGGCTGAGGATCGTGGATTTACTTGCTTAATATTGGATTACGATGAAATGCGTGGAGTCGAGTCCAACGATCTTCGTCTGTTCTAAATATGTGTTCTAAATATGTAAAAACCCCTCGGGAAGGAGGGGTTTATTATTTATGAATCGCTAGTTAATTTTGCAACAGTTTGCAAAATTACAAATCTCACGAAGCATAAAGAATATCGACTACAAAGTACAGCGTGGCATTTGCAGGAATAGTTACGTTTCCGCGCGCGTCCTTCTTTTCTTCTTTGCCGTAGCCATCTTCTGGTGGGATTACCAAAAGAACTTGGGAACCAACTTTCTTTCCAGTTAAGCCTTTAGTCCAACCAGGGATTACTCCTCCAGCAAGTTGGAAGTCTGCAGGTATGCCACGAAGCCAAGAAGAATCAAACTGATGAAGTTTGCCGTCTTTATCGGCAGTCCAACCAGTGTAATGAGCGGAAACTGTGTCTTTTGCAGTTACTTTTTTGCCGGTTCCTTCAATCAAAGTCTGAGAAACAAGCTTTCCGTCTGGAACGTAGTTATTTTTATCTAAGGTTGGTGCTCCAGATTTATCAAGAGTTACCTTCGGCAAATTTGCGGGAATATTCGTAACAGCTTTGCCTGTTGCTCTAGTTAGAGATTTTGATCGCGAAACCATTGTAAGAACCATAATATATGAAGGATTTTTGGCTCCTCCGCTTACGCCCAAAGCAATAGTCGTATTAATTTTTTTGCCCTTAATTAAAGCGTAATATGGTCGGCTTGTAGAGTTTTTATTAATGGAAATTGAGCAATCAACTTTGCCTTCTTTCCAAGTATTCATAAGCTCTTTGCCGGTTTTGGAGTCGAACACAATGCCCTGAGAGCATACGCGATCGCCTTCTTTAATTGTTTCTCCGTTGCCTCGTTGCAAAACGGCATAAGTATTTTGCTTTACTTTTACAGGCGTTTTCAGCGTTATTTTAGGCTTTTTGCCCAGCTCTCCCGATGCGCTTACGCCTTCCAGCAACTGCATTCCAGCTTTTTGAGCGTTTTCATCAGTTAAATTGTTATTGTCAGAATTTTCTCCGCATGAAGCAAGCACTACGCACATTGCTACTGCGCTAATAGTTGCGAAAGCGCGAAGTAAAAGAGATTTTTGTCCTAATGTTTTGATTTTTTTCATAGCCTCACATTACCGCTTGACGCTGATTTTTACATCAAAACATGCAAGTAATATTAAAAGACTGTAGAATGGTATCGTTATGACAAATATAGAAGATGCTTCTGATACAGAAGGACGACCAATGCGACGACCAATGCGACGGCTCACTTTGCGCAGTAAAATCATGCGCGGCGTTGTAGCTCCATTTTTTGCTTTGCTTGCAGTATTAAGTGTTGTTCTTGGTGTTGCCAACTCAACATTTTGGAAGCCTAGTAATGTGGTTATTGCGTACGCTAAAGTATCTGGAACTCGTTATATTGTCACTGATCCTGGTGTTTTGAATCTTGTAGATAACAGGGTTCGTATTAGTGTCGCTGCTTTGCATACGCGTAAGCCTATTTGTGTTGCTGTAGGTTTAACGAAAGACGTAAGAGGCTGGGTGGCAGGTTCTCCAGTACAAAGAATTACTGGTTTGCGTGATTGGAATAATCTTTCAGTTTCTGAAGTGTCTGGTAGAACCTCTGTGCAAGCGGGTGACTCTGTGGACATTAAGGATCCTGACGTAAAATTCCAAGAATCTAATTTATGGCCTATAGTTACATGCCAGCTTGGTTTAGCGAAATTGGCAATAAATACTGCAGATTATGTTCAATCTTCTGGTTCTGCGTCATACGATCATGCTGTTGCAAACGGCACAATGTCTAAATCAGGCACTCGCTCTAGTAAGTCAAATAGCTCTGATACTGCTTCTTCTGCACTGCGTTCGCAGGCTGCTAGACGTGTTTTGCTAATTGATTTGGGGGATAATGTACCGGAAGCTTCCATAGAATTGCGGTGGCGTCGTAATCAAATTCCAGATTTTGCAACGCCTTTATATTTTGTAGGAGCACTTTTTGCAGTATTAGCTATACTTTCTGCAACTATTTTTGCAATGGCTCCGCATCGTCGTCGTAATAAGCAATTAATAGCTAGCCGTTCAGGAGCGTTGGCAGTAAAGTCTGCACAGCGTGACGAAGTCACCTTTGCTGAGGCGATTTCTGGAACCATGTCTGGTATTTTTGGTCACAAACGACACAAGAAGGATTCTGGAAGTCACGCAAGGCATGGGGGTCATGCACGTCGTCGCAAAGATTCAATGCAAAGCGGCGACTCAAATGGTATGCAAACTCGAATTGCGTCTGCTTCTACAGCGGTTGCATCTACTGATTCTTTGGCTGAAACTACTGTTATTGCACAAGATGAAATGCTTGCGTTTGCCGCGCGCTTTATGCAGCAACATGACGATAATTCTTATTTAGATGACTTAGGCAATGTTGATGATGAATTTAATGATTTGCACAATCAGGATGCTGCGGCAAACGGGGAAGATTTAGCAAATGCGGAAGATATAGGAAATGCGAAATATTCTGGAAATTCAGCAGAATCAGCAAATTCAGAAAATAAGCAATATAAGCGGAATTCTCAGAATATTAAGACTCCGCGAAATAAGAAAAAATCTTACGCAAGCGCGTCGGATGGCAATAGTCTGAACGATCATAAGGATAAGCATCAGCAGCAAAATAAGTATGCACAGCAGAATAACAAGAGGCGTAACCGTCAGAACGATAGAAACAATGCTAATAATTCTGAAAAGTTTGCAAAGAAACGTTTAGAAACGGTCAAGCCTTCAGATAGTAATAGCAAGATTTCACATGAATCTAGTAAGAAAAAGCTTAATGATCACGAAAACTATCGCAACTCAGAATCAAACAAGCGTCAAAATTCGTCTAAAAATAGCAACGATAAGCAGTCTCGCATAAAACGAAATGGGTTTAGAGGAGACGGTGGTAACGGTCGTTACAGAAAAAATGGGAAAGGCTACCGCGGTAATTCTTCAAGTGAGCGAGGAAATGAATAAAATGCGTAATACTAATGTCGATATTCACCGCGTAAACAGTAAAAATAGAGGCGTATTGCGCAACAACATAGTCACATTAATAGCATGTGTTGTATCAACGGTTATGGTAACTGGATTATCTGCTTGCGATGGGCAGGTGCCGAAACCTGCTGAAGCGCGTAGTAATCAAGAGTTGCCTAATGTGACTATGCTCCAAGAAAAAGATATCCGCTTGGGGTTGCTTCGCACTCTAGAAAAGGCAAATGACGAAAAAGATGTGGATTCATTATCTCAAGCAGTTTCTGGACCTGCTCTCGATATTCGCACGAGCGAGCTTACGATTGCAAACAAAACTGGAAACTTAGATCCTAAGACCACTATTCCGCGTGAAGCCGCGCAAACTATTGTGCCAACTAATTCTGGTTGGCCAAGAGATTTAATGACTATTACAACTACTACTAAAGATCAACAGTCAAAACGTTTGCTGGTTTTACGTCAACAGAGAGCGCGTTCGAATTATAAACTTTGGGCTGTTGCGCGCTTATTCCCTGGAGTGCATCTTCCTAAATTTGCTGTGCCAAGTATTGGTTCTTCAATGGGTAAATCTAATGATACTGGTTTGGTGATGACTCCAGATGAAGCGGTAGCTGCGTATGCAGACGTTTTACAAAATGGTGAAAACAGCAAGTACGCGAAGCATTTTGCTGACGATTATTTGCGTAAAAAGTTAGTTGAACTTTCTAAAGCAGTGCAAGCTGGAATGGAGCGAAATAAAGGCTCTCAAGAACAAATCTTTACACCAAATCTCAAACAAATAAGCATTATGCGTTCAAGCGATGGAAGCGATTTGGTTGTTGCGCGCATAGATTCTGTGTGGACTCGTAAAGCTGGTGAAGGGCGTGAATCTCGTCCTGCTTCTGATGAAGAAAAAGCATTATTTGGCGATGGTAAAGCAAAAGGTACTATGCGAGTAACTTACGTAAATGTTATTGCTCTAGTAGTTCCTCCAGCTAGTTCTCATATGAAGATTATTCCTGTTGGTGCTGAGCGTCAGCCTATTAAGGTAGAAGCTTTATAAATTTTGTAAGTACAATTTAGTGTGCTTGGAAAAGAGGAAAAATGGTGAGTAGTAAAGCGCAAGGCATGAATCCTGGCGGATTTTCGCTTGCTGGGGCTGTAGATTTAGAAGGCGTAAAGCGTCGCGTAGAAGCTCAAGCTAAGCAAGCTGCTAAAGCTGCATCGGGCTCTACTGGTTCTTCTGCTCCAAAAGCTGGCGGCTATGTAATCGATGTTAATGAGCAGTCTTTTCAGGCGATGGTGCAAACGTCTGTAAGTTTCCCAATTGTTATTTTGCTTTGGCAAGCTAATGACGAGGCCTATTATGATGTGGCACAGAAATTAGCGGATGCTGTTAACGCGCTTGACGGTCGTATGCAGTTAGCTCGTATCGACTCTGATGAAAGCCCAAGTATTGCTCAAGCATTGCAAGCGCAGCAGCTTCCTGCAATTTACGGTTTAATTGGCGGACGTCCTATGCCTATTGCGCAAGGTTTACCTAGCGACGAGGAATTACAGCAGATTTGTGGCACTATTTTGCCGCAATTGGTTCAGGTTGCTGAACGCTCTGGTGTTGCTGGAACTGCTCCTTTTGTGGAATCCTCGGTTGAGAAAAAGTCTGAAATGTCTAAAGACTCAGATCAAGATAGTTCCGGGAATAACTCTGTTGAGAATGTTCCGCCTGCTCATGAGCAAGCTCATTCGCTTGCTATGAAGGGTGATTATGAAGGTGCTGCACGCGAGTATGCAAAAGTAATGGAAGCAGATCCTCATGATGTGCTTGCATCGCGTGAACATGCAAAAGCTTTGTTGCTTTCGCGTAATACTAATACTGATGTTGCTGCGGTTAGAAAGGCTGCTGGCGATAATAAGGATGATTTAGATTCGCAGCTTGCAGTAGCAGATGTAGATATGATTGACGGTCATATTGATGACGCTTTTGGGCGACTGCTTGACTTCCTTGCATCTGGTCATAAGAGTGATGCGGATGCTATTCGTTCTCGTATGCTTGAGTATTTTGCCATACTTCCTGCAGATGATGAGCGTCTTGCGCGCGCTCGTCGCCGTCTTGCAATTCTTCTTTATTGATTATTGCGCGATGACGCTTTTGGGCGACTTATGTAGTATTAAACAAAAAAGCCAAGAACCACAACAATCGTGAGAAATTTGTGTGATTCTTGGCTTTAGTAGCGGGGCATGGATTTGAACCATGGACCTCTGGGTTATGAGCCCAGCGAGCTACCGAGCTGCTCCACCCCGCGTCGGCTACTTTTAGCAGCTCTATCTACGATAGGTGCAAATTTAGATTTGTCAACTTTCGGGCGTGTCTCGCTGTATTTGGTTAGAATTTTACGATTCGTGTACATGAGTGACATAGACATAATAAACATAAACAAGTGTGGAGTATAATAAACACATGCCTATTAAGATTCCTGAAGGATTGCCAGCGCGAAGCATATTAGATGCTGAGCGAATTTTTGCATTGGAACGCCCAGAAGCAGAACAGCAGGATGTTCGACCACTTCGTTTGTTGATTTTGAATCTTATGCCCAAAAAAATCGAGACAGAAACTCAGCTTTTGAGACTCATCTCTAAGTCTCCTTTGCAAGTTGACGTCGATTTTATGAAAACTTCTACGCATGTATCGACACATGTTAGCGCTGATCATTTAGTAAAATTCTATGAAAATCTTGACGCACTTCGTAACAACTATTACGACGGATTCGTTGTGACGGGCGCTCCTGTTGAGCATATGGAATTTGAAGAAGTCGACTACTGGCACGAATTTACGCAAATTCTTGACTGGGCATCAACACACGTTTTCTCAACAATGTATTTGTGCTGGGGCGCAATGGGTGCGCTTTACTATCGATATGGCGTAAAAAAGCATGTTCTCAGCAAAAAAGTTTTTGGCGTGTTCCCGCAATATTTGCAGGATGAGTACTGTTTTCTTACAAATGGTTTTGATGAAATCGCTTTACAACCGCATTCTAGAATAGCGAGTGTTGATGTTGACAGCATTTCTGCAGATCAGCGTTTACAAATTCTTACGTATGGTCCCGAATCTGGTCCGGGATTAGTTGCTACGCGTGATTTTTCTGAAGTTTTTGCGCTAGGACATTGGGAATATGGCAAAATGACTCTTGCGCAGGAATATGAGCGTGACATGTTAAAAGGTTTGAGCAACGTGCCATTCCCTTACAACTATTTCCCTCATGACGATCCAAAATTAGAGCCACTATTTTCTTGGCGTGCGCACGCGAATTTGCTTTGGCGCAACTGGATTAATTGGGTGTACGAAACTACGCCTTACAATCTTTCTGATATTCCTCATTTAAGAACTGCTGGAAGGCTTGGAACTGAACGTTCTATAAGGCATGAGCCAGCTTCTCCGCGCTCCGATAATTTTTATCCATTTGACGGTGTTAAGTACGGTATGAACAAATAAATTTCGACATTGCGTAATTAGTTGCGTAATTAGTTGCGTAATTATGTACAAGCAAAGAGTACAATCAGCAGTTAGATATATTTTTCGTTTCGTGCCCCGCGCCTTACGAAATATGAAACATATGATCTAGTTGATATATATGCCGCAAGAATGATTGAATTGAGTATGTGAGTGAGCGGCACTGAATTGAGGCGTGTGAACGAATTGCTATAAGGAGGCACTTATGGATGTAATGGTTGATGTTTTACAGAAGGCCACAACTGTAGCTTCTACTGTAGCTTCGAATAAACCAGAGCTACCTAATATTAGTGAGTTTTTGCCTCCAGAAATTTTGTTCCAAGGCACTCCATTTGCCATGAATCGCATTATTTTAGTGCGTTTACTTATGACAGTAGTAGTGATGATTATTTTTGGAATTGGTGCAGCCCGCGCAAAGGTTGTTCCGGGCAGATTCCAAAGCGTGCTTGAAATTTTGATGGATTTTGTGCGCTACAACATTGTTTATGAAATGATTGGCGAGGAACGCGGTAAGCGCTATGTGCCAATGATGTCCACATTATTCCTCACTATTTTCTTCTTTAATCTTTGTTCTGTGATTCCAGGATTGAATATGGCTGCAACAGCAACTATTACTGGACCGCTTGTTTTTGCTTTGTGGGTTGTTTGCCAGTATCTTATTGCTGGCATTCGCGAAAAGGGTTTTTTGCGATTCTTCCGTGAAGCATTGTTCCCAGCGGGTGTGCCATGGCCTATTTACTTTATTCTTTCGCCATTGCAGCTCATAGAATTAATAATTGTGCGACCACTTTCGCTTACAATCCGTTTGTTTGCGAATATGATTGCTGGCCATTTGCTGGTGGCCACTTGTTTAGTATTCACCAATTTCTTCGTGGTGGATTCCAGCAATAAACTCCTTGCCTTAGGCGGTGCTTTGTGGCTGCTTGGTGGCATTCTGTTTACCCTATTCGAAATTATGGTAGCTGGCTTGCAGGCATTTATTTTTACAGTGCTTGCTTCAGTCTACATTTCGGAAAGTTATCCGGAAGAGGAAGAAAAGTCTGCTGTTGTAGCTGCTTAATAAAAGTAGTTTAGATTTTCAGATTTTACATATCTTACGGGTTTATACTGGTTACTGTTTCAACAGAAAGGAAACCAATGAATAGTATCATCGCTCTTGCAGGTTTGACCGGCAACCTGAGCATTCTTGGCTTTGCTGTAGCAACTATTTCCCCTGCACTCGGCATGGCAATAGTAGTGGCTAAGGCTATGGAATCTACTGCACGTCAGCCAGAGGTTGGCAACCGCATTCAGCTGTTTATGTTCGTCGGCTTGGCATTTATTGAGGTTTTGGGCTTGCTTGGCTTCGTTTCCTACATTATGGGAGCCTGAACAAAACTTACAATGCACAACACGAATAGTGTTGAAAGAATAGAAAGGACAAGCCATGGCATATGCAGCCGGAAGTAATAAGTTGGCGTTGTTCTTGCCTGAGCCTTATGACGTACTGTGGTCATTAGTAGTTTTGGTAGTTCTTGCAGCGTTTTTCTACAAGTTTGTTATGCCTAAATTCCAGGCAATTCTCGACGAGCGTGCAGAAAAAATTGAAGGCGGAATGGCTAAGGCTGCTAATGTGCAGCGTGAAGCAGACGAGTTGAAGAGCCAGATTGAAAACGAACTTTCTCAAGCTCAAACTGATGCTGCAAAGACTCGTGAAGAGGCTCGATCGGAAGCTTCAAAAATTATTGGCGAAGCTAGACAACGCGCTGAAAAGGATGCTGCGAAGATTATCAGTGAAGCGCAGCATTCTATTGAGGCTCAGCATAAGCATGCCATGTCCAGCCTCCAAGGAGAGGTGTCGGTTCTTGCAGCAGCTTTAGCTGGAAAGATTCTTGCATCCAAATTGGATGACGATACCGTCAGCTCCAAGATTATTGATCATGTGATCGATGAAGTTGGAGACACTAAAAATTCGGATCAAAGCAAGTAAAGTAATGTACAAAACTGAATGATCGCAAAATGAAATTACGGTTATTTCATTTTGTATTATTTGCATTACTTCGTTTTTTACAGAAACGAGGAGGTAAGAATGCCAGAAAAGGCATCGCGAGCAAACGATAGTTTGTCGCGTTCTTCGCTTGCTCAGGCCATCTCAGATGCGCACGATGAAGCGCAGCGCATTTCAGACGAGCTTTCGTCAATGATGGACATGATTGATAAGTATCCTGAGCTTTCTGATGCGATTACTGATCCGAATAGGTCTTCGGAAGATAAGTCTCGCCTTATTGACGAGCTTATTGGAGGTAAGGCGCACCCTGTTGTATTGCGCATTATGCATTATCTAGTAGGAACTTGGCACGGAGGTGCCGAAAGCGGTAAAACCGGTAGCTTCGGTGGTGCTTGGTCAGGATTTGAGCGTGAAGCTGGCGAAACATTGGTTACAGTCACTACTGCTCAGCCGCTTACAGATAAGCAAATTAAGCGTTTGATTGAAATCTACAGCAATAAGTTGGGTCATCGTGCATACATTAACCCAATTGTGGATCCAAACGTACTTGGTGGTATGCGTATACAAATCGGTGATCAAATAACCGATCGCACCATGTTGATGCAGCTTAAGCAGTTGCAGCGTTCTGCGCGAAATGGTGCTTGGACACAGGCAGTGAAGTAGTAAATTAAGGAGAATTATGGCGGAACTATCTATTGATCCCGCCCTGATACGCAAGGCGCTCGACGGGTTTGTTGACTCGTATAAGCCTACCGACATGCCAACGCAAGAAGTTGGCTATGTTGTTACGGCTGGTGACGGCATTGCGCACGTAGCTGGATTGTCCGGCTGCATGGCAAACGAGCTGCTCACATTCGAGAACGATACCTTGGGTCTTGCGTTCAACCTTGATGCACACGAAATCGGCGTCGTTATTCTCGGCGATTTTACAGGTATTGAGGAAGGGCAGGAAGTATACCGCACAGGCGAGGTGTTGTCTGTGCCGGTTGGTGACGCTTATCTTGGTCGTACTGTGGATCCGTTGGGTAATCCAATCGATGGTTTGGGTGCGATTGAGTGCAGTGAGCGTCGTATTCTTGAAGCCCAGGCTCCAGACGTTATTCACCGTCATCCAGTCGATGAACCATTGTCTACTGGTTTGAAGGCTATTGACGCAATGACGCCAATAGGTCGTGGTCAGCGCCAGTTGATTATTGGTGACCGTCAAACAGGTAAGACTGCAATCGCAATAGATACGATTATTAACCAGCGTGCTAACTGGGAAACTGGAGATCCAAAGAAACAGGTTCGCTGCATTTATGTAGCAATCGGTCAAAAGGGTTCTACTATTGCTTCAGTGCGTCAAAGCCTTGAAGAAGCAGGAGCTATGAAGTACACCACAATCGTGGCAAGCCCAGCTTCTGATTCTGCAGGTTTTAAATACATTGCACCTTACACTGGTTCTGCAATCGGTCAGCACTGGATGTACAACGGCAAACACGTTTTGATTGTTTTCGATGATTTGTCGAAGCAAGCAGAAGCATACCGTTCAATTTCCTTGCTTTTGCGTCGTCCACCTGGGCGTGAAGCTTACCCAGGCGACGTGTTCTACTTGCACTCTCGTCTGCTTGAACGTTGTGCTAAGCTTTCTGACGATTTGGGTGGCGGTTCTATGACCGGTCTTCCAATTATCGAAACCAAGGCAAACGATGTTTCTGCATACATTCCAACCAACGTGATTTCTATCACCGATGGTCAGATCTTCTTGCAGTCTGATTTGTTCAACGCAGGTCAGCGTCCAGCAGTAGACGTTGGTATTTCCGTGTCTCGTGTTGGTGGCGCAGCTCAGGCTAAGGCTTTGAAGAAAGTCTCCGGCATGTTGAAGATTTCTTTGGCTCGTTACAAGTCTTTGGAATCCTTCGCAATGTTTGCTTCTGATTTGGATGCAGCCTCAAAGGCACAGCTTACTCGCGGTGCTCGTTTGACTGAGCTACTTAAGCAGAAGCAGTTCTCTCCTCGAGCAATGGAGCAAGAAGTTGTTTCTGTGTGGGCTGGTACTCATGGCAAGCTTGACGATATTCCTGTGAAGGATGTGTTGCGTTTCGAAAGCGAATTGTTGGATTACTTGGATAAAGGAACCGACATTTTGCAAGTAATTCGCGATACTGAAGACTTCACTAAGGAAACTGAAGCTAAGCTTGATGCAGCCATTGATGATTTCCGTAGGACGTTTAAGACATCTGCTGGCAAACCTTTGATTGTAAAGGATTCTTTGCCGCCGGCTGAAAACCCTGCTCCTGTTGAGAAGGAACAGCTTGTAGCTAAGCCAAAAGCAGACAGTCGCGAGCCTGAGGGGAAGTAGCGTATGTCCTCCCAACTTGCATTGAAATCGAGAATTATTTCCACACAGTCTTTGGGTAAAATCTTTAAGGCTCAGGAAATGATTGCGTCTTCTCATATCGCTAAAGCGCGAGATATTGCGCTTAATGCTAAGCCTTATAGTGACGCAATTTTCGATGCCGTGCAGGCGTTGGTAGCTCATCACGAAGCAAATATTAAGCATCCTATTTTTGGTAAAGAGCATGCCGGCAATCGCGTAGCGGTTTTGGCTCTTACTTCTGATCGTGGTATGGCAGGTGCGTTTACGTCTTCGATTATTCGTGAGACTGAAGCACTTCTTGCAAAACTCGATGCAGAAGGTAAGCATGCAGAACTGTACGTGTACGGTCGACGTGGTGCAACTTACTACAAGTATCGCAATCGCGATGTGGCAGGTACTTGGGAAGGTTCTACTGACCATCCTGACGTTACTATTGCTGAAAAGATTTCCGATACTTTAATGGACGCTTATATGACGCCGGAAGCAGAAGGCGGAGTTTCGGAACTGTATATTGTGTTCACTGAATTTATAAATATGGTGAGGCAAAAAGTTCGTACGTTACGCATGCTGCCAGTTGAGCTGGTTCCTTTGAAGGACGGTGAAGAGTTTTCTATGCATCGTCCTGACTATGAAGCAGCATCTGGTCCTTCAGCAGCGTTGTCGTCTACGAGCGCAGTTTCGGCTCGTGAAGAAGCAGTTAGCCGCAGCAATCCAGAAGCTGTGGAGTATTGCTTCGAACCAAGCCCGGATGAAGTATTGGATGCTGTTTTGCCGAAATATATTCAGTCTCGTATTCACGAGTGCTTACTTACTTCTGCTGCTTCCGAAACGGCAAGCAGACAGAACGCTATGCATACGGCTACAGATAACGCCCGCAATTTGGTGGATGATTTGACAAGAAAGCTTAATGCTTCTCGTCAGGCATCCATTACTCAAGAACTTACCGAGATTATCGGCAGCGCTGATGCGCTGAATAATGAGGAGGATTAGGAGCATATGGCTGAAAATCAGACCACAGCGCCTCCAGAAGCTGAGCAGGAGGTCGATCCAACAGCTGGTCGCGTAACCCGCGTTCAGGGTTCCGTGATTGACGTTGAATTCCCAGTCGGCTATCTGCCGGATATTTACAATGCTCTCAAAGTCGATATTGCTACCGTTGGTAACACGGAAGGTGATACCGTTCACGAGATCACGCTGGAAGTTGAGCAGCACCTTGGTGATTCGACTGTGCGTGCAGTTGCTTTAAAGCCTACTGACGGTTTGGTTCGTGGTGCTTTAGTGCGAGATACTGGCGGTCCAATCTCTGTACCTGTTGGTGACGTTACTAAGGGTCACGTGTTCGATGTTACAGGCAACATTTTGAATGCTAAGCCTGGCGAGCATATTGAAGTAACTGAGCGTTGGCCAATTCACCGTAACCCACCTGCTTTTGATCAGCTTGAGTCTAAGACTCAGATGTTCGAAACTGGTATTAAGGTTATCGATTTGCTTACCCCTTACGTTCAGGGCGGTAAAATTGGTCTGTTCGGTGGTGCAGGCGTTGGTAAAACTGTGTTGATTCAGGAAATGATTCAGCGCGTTGCACAGAATCACGGTGGTGTGTCTGTGTTTGCTGGCGTTGGCGAACGTACCCGTGAAGGTAACGATTTGATTGGCGAAATGGCTGATGCTGGCGTTTTGGAGAAAACAGCGCTTGTCTTTGGTCAGATGGATGAGCCTCCTGGGACTCGTCTTCGTGTGCCTCTTACCGCTTTGACTATGGCTGAGTACTTCCGCGATGTGCAGAATCAGGATGTGTTGCTGTTCATCGATAACATATTCCGCTTTACTCAGGCTGGTTCTGAGGTGTCCACTTTGCTGGGTCGTATGCCTTCCGCAGTTGGTTACCAGCCAAACTTGGCAGATGAAATGGGTGCATTGCAGGAGCGTATTACTTCTACGCGCGGTCATTCCATTACGTCGCTTCAGGCTATTTATGTGCCTGCAGATGATTACACTGATCCTGCACCTGCAACAACCTTTACGCACTTGGATGCAACTACTGAGCTTTCACGTGATATTGCAGCTAAGGGTATTTACCCAGCTGTGGATCCTTTGACTTCTACTTCTAGAATTTTGGATCCGCGTTACGTTGGTCAGGCTCATTATGATTGCGCAAACCGCGTTAAGGCTATTTTGCAGCGTAACAAGGAGCTTCAGGACATCATCGCTTTGATTGGTATCGATGAGCTTGGTGAGGAAGATAAGACTACTGTGAGCCGCGCTCGTAAGATTGAGCAGTTCCTTGGTCAGAACTTCTATGTGGCTGAAAAGTTCACTGGTCGTCCAGGTTCTTATGTGCCAGCAGACGAAACCATTGAGGCATTCACTCGCATTTGCGATGGTGTTTACGATGAGATTCCTGAGCAGGCATTCTCTGGTATCGGTGGCATTGATGATCTTGAGCGTCGTTGGCACGATATGCAGCAAGAGTTTGGTGCGTGATTATGTCGGAGAAGCAAGTAAAATCGCTGCACGTTAGTGTGGTGGCAGCCAGGCATCCTGTTTGGGAAGGTGACGCCAAGTTCGTGGTTATTCCTTCTGTGAATGGCGCTATGGGCGTGCTTCCTGGACATGAGGCTGTGCTTGCGTTGATTGATCACGGTTTTGTGAAGGTTGACGATTTGAAGGGTGTGCGTCACGTTTTTAAAGTGACAGACGGCTTCTTCTCTGTTGATTCTGATCATATTACTATTGCTGTTGAGCATAGTTGTAACGTTGATAAAGACGGCAACGTGCTGCCTAACGCTAAGGTGATTTAGGCTTACGTATAAGTGAAGTAAGCGAAAAGGCAGGAGTTTGGGTATCCCGAGCTCCTGCCTTTTGTTTTTGGCGCGCGTTGTAAAGTTTCTGACGTTTTTTGGTGTGTAGACGACTTTTTCTTTACTCGCGTGTAAAGTTTCTGCCGTTTTTCTGCTATTTCGCGACTGTTTCTTTACATGACTGTAAAGTTTCTGACGTTTTACAGCCTTAATCCGACCGAAACTTTACGCCGCTGTAAAGTTTCTGCCGCGCAGTGGTGCGAGGTTTGTTATGAGCTTTGGCTTGGTTTCGGTTTGAGCTTTGGTTTGGGTTTAGGCTTTGTTTTGGTTTGAGCTTTGGTTTGAGTTTGAGCTTTGGTTTGGGTTTTGGGATTGTGTTGGCGATAGTAGCAGTATCGCGCTCCAATTTGGAATCATCGTTAATTTTGTTTTCAGAATCGCAGTATGTAGTATTTTTCACTTTTGAAAATAGATGCGTAGTTTCACTTTCAAAACTTTAATATTTTTTCACTTTTGAAAGTGAGTGCCTATTTGTGTTCGCGTTCGAAGGCTCTTTTCTTTATGCATTTTCCGATTGCGTTCTGTTTTTTGTGTTTTGCGGCTTGTGCAAATATCATCTGACTTCGCAAAATTAAAAAATTTTCAAATTTGCGAAGTGGGATTTGCTTAGTTTTAAAGTGCGTAAATCATGTTGCACCGAAACTAGTGGCGTTATGTTGCCGATGCTGGATTCGTCAAATCGCAAAATATGATGCAACAAAAATGTGTTGTAAGCAGAATATGCAGTAATCAAAATGCGTTGCGAATAGTAAAATAGTGCGTAGTTATTTTTGATTTGGGTGCGTGTGTTGGCAGGGAGAAGAAATGATTGATAAAGAAACGCAACGTAGGCGTCAAGAAAATTTGGGTCTTGCAATAGCTTCAGGCAGACTTGAAGGCAATTCGCCTTCAAAAGAGTTTCTTTATGACGCAAATCAATATGCTAAAGGTCTTATAACCAGTGACGAATTTGTTGCTAGAATGCGTTCTAGATATGGCGTAATGGATTAAGTTATTGGGTTGTGTGTGTCGTGGAAACAGTTTTTGACCCTTATCTTATTCCTCACACAAGGGTATTGAAGAACAAATCTAATATAAATAATCAGATTGAATTAGATAAATATGAGAACGATGCTGTTCTCACAAGATGTTCTATTTTGTACGAAAACTTGCCGCATGCTGAAGGAACTGTTAAGCAATTGCAGTGGATTCATCATTATCTTTTCCAGGATGTTTACGATTGGGCTGGTCAGATTCGCACTATTGACATGTCTAAGGGCGGTGGCGAGCCGTTCCGCCCGCTTGAATACATGGGTGCTGGGATTCGTTACTGTGAGCAAACGCTTAAAAATGATAATTTATTGCAAGGTTTATCTATTGACGAGTTTATTAGTAAGCTAAGCGTAAATTACAATAATTTTAATGTTTTACACCCATTTCGTGAGGGCAATGGTAGAACGCAGCGTGTTTTTTGGGATATAGTTGCGCGAGATGTTGGGTATCATTTCGATTGGGGATTAATAACGCAGCGTGTTAACGACGAAGCTTCAATCCAGGCTAAAGATGCTAACGATACAAAGCTTCTTGAGGGCATGTTCCACATTATTACAAAGCCTTTGAATGTTGAGCTTTTAGCTCAGAAGCAATTTGCGCATCTTGTTGAAGAAGAATACGAATACGCGCCGAATGTGGCTAGTGTTTTGCAAGATAAGGATTACGCTGCGTATAAAACTCGTTACGGCATAGATTGAATCTAGCAATTATGTATCGCTATAGTGTGCAATCTAAACTTGCAAAAATACAAAGTTTGAGTTATCAATAACTTAAACTCACGAAAAAGAAAAGTTTAGATCATGAATAACTTAAACTTGTAAAAGGTGGATTTTGTTGCGACTTCTGCTTGCGAAAAGCTTTATATTCAAGTAACTGAAAGCATGATGGATGAGTCTGTGCGCGAGCGAGAGTTAAAGCCGCTTCGGAAGATTCAGAATAATTATGAAAAGCTGGTTATTAGTTTGAGTAAGGCTTTGGACGATGATTACGACGGCATTCGTGTTGAAAACATTGTTGATTGGTTGCTTAAGTAGCGTTGTTTATTTGTTTCTTAGCTAGTTGTTATGGGTATTCATTAAAACGCGTAAATCGTGCTACGCAGAAACGAGTTGCGTTATGTTGCCAGTGCCATAAATATTTCTATAATGCGTTTTTGCAAAAATTTTGGTATAGATGAATATTTTTTGCACGCTATGCCTTCATTTTGCCAGAATGTAGGTATAGGCGAATGTTTTTGTGTGCTATGCTGCTATTTTTTAAAAATGTCGGTATAGAATGAGACTGTCTGTAAACTATGTCGACATTTTGCTGTTTTTGTTGTTTTGTTGCGGATTTTGACGAGTAACAGAGAGTTTTGACTTAGGGATTGAAGCAAGCGATGTTTGAAAATGTTACTGCGATTGCGCGCGCGCTTGGAACGGGGATTATTATCTCTAGCAGCAAGCCGATTTCGCAGCGCGTGCAGAAGCGGATTCGCGCTTTTGTTGAAGAGTATGAATCGGTGCTTTCGCGCTTTCGTGAAGATTCGCTTGTTTCGCGTATGGCTTGTGCGGAGCATGGCGGCGATTTTGAGTTTCCGTCGTGGGCTGGGTCGCTTTTTGCAATTTACGACGAGTTTTACGATGCCACTCGCGGAGCTTTCGACGCTTGTATTGGCGCGGATCTGCTTGCGCTTGGCTACGATAATTCTGTGCAATTCGTTCCGGAATCTACTGTTAGCGCGAGCGAGAATAGTGGCAGTGTCAGCTGCAGCTGGAGCAAATATCGCCGCTCTCTTCCAGTTAAGTGGGCAGATATTTCTCGAGATGACAGCGGCACAACGCTTCACACAAATCAGCCAGTGCAGCTTGATTTTGGGGCAGCTGGGAAGGGTTATTTTGTAGATCTTGTAACGAATATTCTTAAAGACGAGCTTGGTGACGATTCGCTTTCGGATTGCGATTTTTTGGTAAATGCCGGCGGTGATATGCGCGCTTGCTTTAGCGATGAAGATTACCAAATAAAAGTTGCGCTGGAAAATCCTTTTGATACAACGCAAGCAGTTGGAGTGGCATCAATTGCAAGCGGAGCGTTGTGTGCTTCGTCTGCTGCAAGAAAGCGTTGGAAAGTAAAAGACGCAAATTGCCTTGCAGACAATGCTTTTGAATCTAATTTAATTGCAACTCATCTGATTAACGCTTTAGACGGCGTTCCTTCGCAAAAACTTTCTGCAAGCTGGGCGTATATTCCTGCTAAAACTTGTGCTTTTCCAACTGCTTACGCTGATGCGCTCGCAACTGCGTTGTTCGTATCGCAAGAAAGCGATTTGCAAAAAATCGTGCAAACTACCGGCTCTGAGTTTGCTGTAATCTCGCCAAATCATGCGCTTCGCAAAACGCGCGCATTCCCAGCGCGCTTTTTTGCTGAATAATGCTGGATAATGCCGCATAGTGTTGACTAATGCAGGATAATGCCAACTAATGCCCAATAATTACTATGCGAGCTATCTTGCTTGCAAGAATTGAAGATCGTAAAAAGCAATACGAGTACTATCGCTGCTGATTGTGCGCGTTTACAGTAGAATATCAAAGAACGCTTATTTAATTATTGCGTAATTATTGCGCTTATTTAATTAGCTTATATATTGCGCATACGCTTGCACGAATTGCACAAATAGGGAGCAGTAAATGGACACTCGTAAAGAAGAAGAACGCGCGGAATTGCATCGTACGATTTGGAAGATTGCTGACGATTTGCGGGGTTCTGTTGATGGTTGGGACTTCAAAGCATACGTATTGTGCACTATGTTTTATCGCTATATTTCCGAGAATTTATGCGATTATATTAATAAAGATGAGCACGAATCTGAAGGCGGCGATCCAAACTTTGATTATGCAAAAATAAGCGATGAAGATGCTGAGCCTCTTCGCAGTGAAATGATTAGTGAAAAAGGCTTCTTTATACTTCCTAGCGAGCTGTTTTGCAATGTGCTTAAGAACGCTCCTCAAGATAGCAATCTAAACGAAACATTAAGTCGTGTGTTCCGCAATATTGAAGCTTCTTCTCAAGGAACTGATTCGTCTGGTGATTTTAAGGGATTATTCTCCGATTACGATGTGAATAATATTAAGCTTGCAGATACTGTTGAAGGCAGAAATAAGCGTTTTGTTAAGTTATTACAAGTGATTAGTGAGATGAAGCTTGGTAGCGTAAACAACAACGTGATTGAGGCTTTTGGTGACGCTTACGAGTATTTGATGGGCTTGTACGCTTCTAACGCTGGCAAGTCTGGTGGCGAATACTTTACGCCTGCAGAAGTCTCAATGCTGCTCACGCGCCTTGGAACCAATGGAAAATCAAGTATTTCCAGCGTGTACGATCCTGCGTGCGGTTCTGGCTCGCTTCTGCTAAAAGCCAAAAAAGTGCTAGGCATTGAAAATATTAATGGCGGTTTTTACGGCCAAGAAAAGAACGTTACTAGCTACAACTTGTGCCGCATGAACATGTTTTTGCACGATGTGAATTTTAACAAGTTTGAAATTACTTGCGGTGATACTCTTATAAATCCGCAGATCGATGCTAATAAAAAGTTTGAGCTAGTTGTTTCTAATCCGCCTTATTCCACGAGTTGGGAGGGGGATTCTAATCCGTTGATGATTAACGATCCTCGTTTTGCTCCAGCTGGAGTTCTTGCTCCAAAAAGCAAGGCAGATATGGCATTTGTGTTGCACTGTTTGGCGCATCTGGCGGAAGATGGTGCTGCTGCTATTGTTTGCTTCCCTGGAATTATGTACCGCGGCGGAGCCGAGCAAAAGATTCGCCAATATTTAGTTGAGCATAATGCTGTTGATTGCGTGATTCAACTTCCAAGCAACTTATTCTTTGGTACTTCGATTGCTACATGCATTATGGTTTTGCGCAAAAATAAGCGGAATGATACTTCTATACTGTTTGTTGACGCAAGTAAAGAGTTTGTAAAGTCAACGAATAGCAACAAGCTTTCGGACGAGAACATTGAGCAGATTGTTAAGTGGTACACTTCTAGACAAGATGTGGATCATATTGCGCACGTGGCATCTTTAGAAGAAGTTAAATCAAATAAATACAATCTTTCCGTTTCTACATACGTTGAAGCAGAAGATACTCGCGAGAAGATTGATATTACGGAGCTTAACGCGCAGATTGCGTCGGTTTGCGCTCGCGAGCAAGAGTTACGCGAACAAATTGAGAAGATTGTAAGCGAGATTGAAGCTGGCAGCGTTAACTTTGATAATAGCGAGGTGGCTCAATGACTAGCAGACTTGAGGAGTTAATCGCTGAGCTTTGCCCTAATGGTGTGGAGTATAAGAAAATTGGAGATATTGCTGATGTTAGTATTGGATTAGCAACATCTGTAACAAAATATAAAAGAGATTCTGGCGTTTTGTTACTTCACAATTCAGATATTCAACAAGGTAGAATTGAACTGAAAAATATTGAACATATTGATGATTCATTCGCTAAAAAAAATAGTAGTAAACTTCTAAGAAAGAATGACATTATCACTATTCATACTGGTGATGTAGGTACGTCGGCAGTTATTACTGATGAATATGCAGGATCTATAGGATTTACTACAATTACCTCTAGAATAAAGGATTTTAATCAAGTTTATCCGTATTATTTATGCACATATTTCAATTCACATAAGTGCAAGATTGATATACGTAAAATGACTATTAGCGATCGTAGCAATCTGAATCAAAAAGATTTCATTAAAATTCAAGTCCCCGTCCCTCCTCTGGAGGTACAACGTGAAATTGTCCGCATATTGGACAATTTCACAGAGCTTACAGCAGAGCTTACAGCAGAGCTTACAGCTCGTAAAAAGCAATACGAGTATTATCGAGATACCTTACTCACTTTTAACGATAATAATCCCCTACGCTCGCTTATCTCACGCTACTGCCCAAACGGTGTGGAGTATAAGAAGATTGGCGATATTGCTACGCTTTCTCGTGGTAAAGTAATGTCGAAAAGCTTTATAAATGATAATTCAGGTGAGTATCCTGTTTACTCGTCTCAAACAGAAAATAATGGTCAATTTGGTGCGATTTCTACTTACATGTTTGACGGTAAGTATGTGACATGGACAACTGATGGTGCTAATGCTGGAACAGTGTTCTATCGTGACGGTAAATTCAGTGTGACAAATGTTTGTGGCGTTATTGATATATCAGATTGTCAAGTTGACACTAAGTATGTGTATTATGCGTTGACAATTCATGCGAAGAACTATGTAAGTTCGGGCATGGGTAATGCAAAACTCATGAGTAATGTTATGAGTAAAGTAACAATCCCCGTTCCGCCTCTAGGAGTACAGCGTCAAATCGTACAAATTCTGGATCGTTTTGATGCTCTGTGCAATGATTTAACTCAAGGTTTGCCTGCAGAAATCGAAGCTAGACGTAAGCAGTACGAGTACTATCGCGATCAACTCCTAACCTTCAAGCGTGCGTAATGTAGTTATGCACAATTTATGTAAAGTAACCTATAAAAGCGTATCTAGTATTACAATTTATATAAATTACATTTCTAGTGAGACTCGCCGAAGAGATTGAGGAGGTAAAAAATGTCTGATAGACTTGCTGATAACAGCAGCCCCCTAAGCCTACTAACAGTGCTCAAACCTGGGGGTTCTTCTTGTTTTTCAGCTGATTCAAAGCCTCCAAAATCTATTGACGATATGATTCAACTCATGAAAACTCGAGGATTAGTAGTTACAGATGAAAATAATTTAAAAAGTATGCTATATAACTGCAACTACTATAGATTATCTGGGTATTTTCGAGTGTTTCAAGTCGATCCTTCTTCTGGCAATAATCAGTTTAAGCCAGGCAGCAAAGATGTTGATTTTCTTGTGCCGTACAAAATGGATGAAGAATTGCGAACAATTATTCTTAAAGGTACCGCACAAGTAGAGTTAACATTAAGATCTAGATTTGCATATCACGTTGCAAACTCTGGAGGAGCATATACATACCTCAATTCAGATTCGTATATTAAAAAATCTAATATAAGCATAAATAATCTTTTATCTAATATGAATAAATGGCTGGAAAAATCTAACGAAGTTTGTATAAAACATTACAAGAGTAAGAAACAACCTATACCAATATGGGCTGCTGTTGAAGCTTTTCCATTTGATACTATTTCACGAATGATTTCTTTGTACGAAGATACTAATGTGTTGCGAAAACTTTTTGATTCAATGGGGTTAAAAACAGAAATTCGTAAATCTTCTGAAGCAATCCATTCAATAGTTTACTTGCGTAATTTGTGTTCTCATCATTGTAGATTATGGTATAAGGAAACTGTAATATCGACTCCTTCAATTCGTGATGTTAAAAATTCTTCTTTATTAAATGGTTATACGGATAAATCTATTGCTGCAGCATTAGTAAATTTAATGTATTTAGTATCAAAAATAGAAAACAATCATAATTATGAGACTGAAATAAAAGATTTTCTGAATAAAAATGAAGAATATAAAAATGGGATATTTAACCATTTACATTGGAGATAATTTAAATTTGTAGAATATGCAATGCGTTATGTGAGTAAGTAAGAAAGAAGGAAGCAGAATGAAAATTGTGTTAGAGAATCAAGATAGCACTGTAATGTCTACGTTTACGCCAAGCGCGCGCAACGACGGCAGCTATCAAAGCGAAGCGCAGCTCGAAGAAGAGTTCATTAACATTTTGCAATCCCAAGGCTACGAGTACGCTCACATTCACAGCGAGAAAGATCTTATAGCAAATCTTCGCGTGCAAATCGAAAAGCTCAACGACTACCATTTTTCGAATGACGAGTGGGAAAGATTTTTCAAAGAAAATATTGCAAACAGCACTGACGATATAGTTAAGAAAACAGATACTATTCAGCGAGATAACGTTAAAATACTCAAAAAAGATGACGGCGTAGATAAGAACATTACTATTATTGACAAAGAAAATATTCACAAGAATATTGTGCAAGTAATCAACCAATATGCTGTTAACGCAAACGATAATGCAAACAATAATGATGCAAATGGCCCTGCGCGTAGCAATCGTTACGATGTGACTGTTCTAGTAAACGGCTTGCCGATGGTTCATATTGAGCTAAAGCGCAGAGGTGTGCCTATTAGAGAAGCGTTCAATCAGATTAACCGTTATGCTCGCGACTCATTTTGGGCTGGAAGCGGACTATTTGGATACGTGCAAATTTTCGTAATCTCAAACGGCACTGAAACAAAGTATTACTCCAACTCAACTCGCAATAATGCGTACAACGAGCAGAAAAGTAAAGGATCTAGCAAAAGCACAACAAGTAACAGTTTTGAATTTACAAACTATTGGTCCGATGCTCAAAACACTATAATCTCCGACTTATGCGATTTTGCTAAAACCTTCTTTGCAAAGCACGTAATTCTTAACATTCTTACAAAATATTGCGTTTTTAATGCAGAAGATTGCTTGATGGTTATGCGTCCATACCAGATTACTGCAGCAGAAAACATAGTGAATCGCGTAAAATACATGTTTGCTAATGCGAGCAAAACGCCAGCATCAGAGCGTCAAAAGGGTGGTTATGTTTGGCATACTACTGGATCTGGTAAAACGCTAACCAGCTTCAAAACATCGCAGCTAGTAAAAGCGTTAAAAGACGCAGAAGGCAATAATCTTGTTGACAAAGTTTTGTTTGTTGTAGACCGTAAAGATCTTGACTATCAAACAATGAGAGAATACGACAGGTTTGAAAAAGGAGCCGCAAATAGTAACACTTCAACATCTGTGCTTACAAAACAGCTAGAAGACAATACGGAAGAATGCAGGCTTATTATAACTACTATTCAAAAGCTTAGTAGATTTATAAGCAGCAACCCGAGTCATGAAATTTACAAAAAGCGAATAGTGTTTATTTTTGACGAATGCCACAGAAGCCAGTTTGGAGGCATGCATGCAGATATTGTAAAACATTTTAAAAATGCTCTGCTTTTTGGGTTTACTGGCACGCCAATTTTTGAAGCGAACGCTGCTGGCTCCGACGCTACGCATATTTCTACAACCGAGCAAACCTTTGGACCGTGCTTGCACACGTACACAATCATTAACGCGATTAACGATAAAAATGTGTTGCCATTCCGCGTGGAATACGTTGCTACTGTAAAAACGTCTAGCGAGCTTGAAAAAGCAATCGACGAATTGGTTAAAGATATTAATCGACCCGATGTAATTAAGCATCCGGAGCGCGTGCACAATGTTGTTCAATACATTATTGAGCATTTTACTCAAAAAACGTATCGCAACGAGAAAACTTACAAGTACAAGCGCATTCTTAACGTTAAAGAACTTGCCGCAGATAAGCACAATACTTTAGAGCCTAAAAAATCTTCTGAAGCAGTTGACGTAAACGGCTTTAATTCAATCTTTGCTGTTGCAGACATTGAGCTTGCAAAATTGTATTACAACGAGTTCAAAAAGCAGCAGCAAAATCTGCCTCCAAGCGAACGCTTAAAAGTAGCAACTATTTTCAGCTATGCAGTAAACGAAGGGGAGTCAGATTCTTCGGCGTACGTCAACGGCATGGGTTCTCTTGGAGAAGAAAATTCAGAAAGCACTGCAAAGCTAGACGCAAATTCGCAAGAATTCTTGGAAAGCGCAATAAAAGACTATAACGAAATGTTTAATACTACTTACGATGCGTCAAATAACAAATTCCAAAACTATTACAAAGATGTTTCACTTCGCATGAAAAATAAGGAAATTGACGTTTTGATTGTAGTCAACATGTTTCTAACTGGTTTTGATGCAACAACTTTGAACACGCTTTGGGTAGATAAAAATCTTCGCATGCACGGGCTTATTCAAGCGTTTTCGCGCACAAATCGAATCTTAAATTCTGTTAAAACATTCGGAAACATTGTGTGCTTTAGGGATTTAAGTCATCAAGTTGACAAAGCGGTAGCTCTTTTTGGAGATAAAGATGCGCAAGGTATTGTGCTTTGCCCTACCTTTGAGCAGATTTTCAACGGTTATATTGATGCTAATGGATTTGAGCGTTGCGGATACAGTGATTTAGTAAATGAGCTTATGGAAAAGTATCCGCTGCAAGGATTGAACATTGTTGGAGAAGAGAATCAGAAAAAGTTTATATCGCTTTTTAGTAATATTCTGCGCTTACGTAACATGCTGAAAGCTTTCGATCAATTTGAAGGCAACGAGATAATCAAAGAGCGCGATATGCAAGATTACTTGGGGCATTACCAGGATTTGCATGAAGAATGGAAGCGCAAAGAGCAAAAAGGCGAGATTGCAGACATTACGGATGATGTTGTGTTTGAAATGGAGCTTGTGCGCCAAGTAGAAGTAAATATTGACTACATTTTGATGTTAGTAGAACAGTACCATAGCAAGCATTGTAAAGATAAAAATGTTCTTGCTTCTATTAAGGTGGCGATTGACGCTAGCCCACAGTTGCGTAGTAAAAAGAAGCTTATTGAAGGGTTTATTGTGCAGCTTAACGAGAATGAGCTCGGGAAGCTTGTGGATTCTGAAGGTAACATTACTATTTACGATTCTAACGGCAACAAGTTGAGTATTGTTGATTGCTGGAGCGAGTATGTTGAGCAAAAGTATAATCATGATTTGGCGCAACTTGTGCAAAGCGAAGGATTAAACGATGCTTTGACTCGCAAGTTTATGGAGAAATCTTTTAGCGCTGGCGAAGTGAGTGAGCTTGGTACAGACATTAATGATTTAATGCCTAGGATGAGCAGATTTGGCGCTGCTGCTAAGGCGCGCACTGAGAAGAAAAGTCGCATTGTAGAAAGTATGAGAAACATGTTTAATGAGTTTGTTGGGCTTATTGGCTTTTCTCAATACGATTCGCAAAAAGATTGATAATTATCGTTATCAATATCATTTTTGTAATATTTGCGTGTTTTTTGCGTAGAACTATATCAATCTACATGATATGTCGATATTATGTACCTGTGGGGCCTTTGTAATGGCAAGTTTTAGTTGGGTGCGCTCAATTTGGGGTAGAGCGCGTAGATATGCAGAAATGCGTTAACGCAAAAGGCGTAAAACGCGTGAGAAGTGCGGAATCGCAAGAAGACGCGGAAGAACGCGAGGAGATGTTATGCGCGCGTATGTAAAAGTGCGCCGAATTATTCGTGACTCGGCTGCACTGATTCTGGCTGTGTGCATGTTGGTAGGTTGCATAGTGAGTTCGTTCGCTACAACTATTCCAGCTTTTGCAACAGATGCGGATCGTTCATATACTAGCTGGACAGAAGTTTCTAAAGCAATTAATAAAGAATTGCTACAAGGTCAATCAGAATACAATAGTGGCAATAATTCTGGAGCTGCAACTCGATTTGAAGCAGCATACAATTCCGTTTATGTTGCTTCTAACATGATTACGGTTGTGCGAGATGCAATCGGGCAGAATAAAGTTCAGGCACAAACTGATCAATTCCAGCAGCTACAAACGCTTGTATACCAGCAAAATCAAGGTTCACAAATAAGTGCTGTTTCAACGGCTCTTTCAGTGGATGTTGCACAAACTGCATCTAGTCTCGATGCCAACTTAAAAGTGGATAAGCCAAATGTTTATGCACAAAAGTTGCGTGCGCAAATTAAAGCAGAGCGCAAAAAGCTTGATGCTGCAAAAAAGAAAAACCTTGGGCGCAATGGTCGTACGTGGGGTCAAGTTGCTCGAGAAATGAACGTTATTCTCGACAAGTCTGTTGCAAAATACAAGTCTGCAAAAGGTAATAAAACTCAAGTAGCATCTGCAGTTGATTTAATTAATGAAGCCTATTACCAGTATTACGAAAAGCTTGGTTTCGAGAAGAACGTGATGAATGCAATAAGCGGAAGTCGCGTTTCGACTGTCGAGTATCAATTCAAAGAGTGCCGCCAAACAATGAACAACGGCGGAACTATTGAGCAAGCTAAAAAGTTCGTAACGGATCTTAAAGCGATGCTTATTGAAGACGCAGCAAAATTAGACAAAGGCGCATCTTCAAGCGCAAATCCATTTATGCAATTCATAACTAGCTCATTCGGTCAGGCTTTCGTAATTTTGCTTCGTGAAGGTTTGGAAGCGTTGCTAGTTGTTGCAGCAATTATTGCTTACCTTGTTAAATCCGGTCACAAGAATATGGTGAAGTATATTTACCTAGGTATTGCGGCTGGAATTGTGGCATCTCTTGCTGTAGCTGCACTATTCGGCTTGCTATTTAATGGTTCTGGTCCGCAGCAGGAGATTACAGAAGGCGTTGTTGCATTGTTCGCAATGCTTATGCTGCTTTACACGAGTAATTGGATGATTTCTAGATCTTCAGTGCAAGCATGGAATAAGTATATTAGTGAGCAAACAACGGCAGCAGTTTCTAAGGGAAGTTTGGTTTCTTTAGTGTTATTGAGTTTCCTTGCGGTGTTCCGCGAAGGTGCTGAAACTGTAATCTTCTATCAAGCAATCTTTGCAGTTTCAAACGGAGCTGACTCTATGATTTGGGGAGGCTTCATTTCCGCTGCTGCAGTTCTTGTAGTGATATTCTTGCTGATTCGTTTCGCATCTGTGCGCATACCAATTCGCCCATTCTTTACTGGAACAAGCGCTCTTATGTCTGTTCTCGTAGTAATTTTTGCGGGCGGTGGCGTGCACGCGTTAATCGAGGGCGATGCTCTCGAAGGAATGTATATTCAAGGCTTGCCAACTAACGATTGGCTTGGGTTCTATCCGTATGTTGAGACGATTGTTGCTCAAATTGTGGCAGCAATTGTTGTGATTTCACTGCTTTGCGTATCTATTGCGCGGAGTCGTGGGAAACGCGCGATAGAAAATAAATAAGCAAAACAACAAATAACCAACTAATAAATAATTAATAAACAACCAATAACAACAATTAAATAAAAGTAACTAACAACAAATACAGAAGGTTAGATATGAAGAATAATAAAATGACAGCAATTGCAGCTTTAGCTCTTGCTGGACTGCTTGCGCTCGCTGGATGCGGTTCCAATGGCAATTCAGCTAAAACTGATGCTAAGTCACAAGCAACCGAGCAGAAGTCTGATAACAAGTCTGATGACAAGGGCGGCGATAAGGGCTTTGAGGAGGTTCCAGTTGGTCCTCACCAAGATCAGAACATTGGACCTCTTACTATTGGTGCCGTGTACTTCCAGCCAGTTGATATGCTCCCAACCGGTATGGGTTTGAAGGCAAGTGAAGCAAGCTTCCACCTTGAAGCCGATATCCACGCTAACCAAAAAGGTACAAAGCTTGGCTACGGTAAGGGCGAGTTCATTCCAGATTTGACTGTGAATTATGAGATTGTCGATAAGGCAAGCGGTGAATCCGTTGGCAAGGGTACTTTTATGCAGATGAACGCTTCCGATGGCCCTCACTACGGTGCAAACGTTAAGCTTGACAAGGCTGGAAATTACAAGCTCGTGCTTTCTATTGAATCCCCAGAAAAGAAGGGTTGGATGCTTCATGTCGATCCTGCTACCGGCGTAACCGGTCGCTTCTGGACTGAGCCAATTAAGGCAACCTTCGACGATTGGAAGTACACTCCTCGTCAATGGTAGTGATAGCTAGTTAATAATTAGCGATTAATTAATAATTTTAGTAAATAATAAGTAATAGCAAAGGAGGGAGTTATGCTCAGACTGTTTGTGGCAGTTATGCCTGGGCTGCTCCCTCTTGCGCTACTCACAATGGGATTAAGCACATCGCTTACTGTTGGCGAGGGGCGAGATAAGCCTCTAAGCGCACGTTGGAGATTGTATGGGCTGTCTGCAGGCACAGTTGCAGCTCTTATTTTTGCTATACTTCGCGCATCTGTGGTAATTAATCAGCGAAACTTTATTAATATGCCGGCGTTGTGCATTGCAGTTCCGCTTGATATTGCTGCAATTATTGTGGTTATCTTTTCACACAAAATAGTAAGAAATTGGCGTAATTGCCCGCTTTTAATGCACATAAGTAACGCAATTGGTGCATGTTGCTTAGCGTTTACTGTGTTTTATGCTTTGCCAGATGTTATTTTGCAGCTTACTATTTTCGTAGATTCAAGCACTCCGCCTTTTACATCAGACATGTTGCTTCGCGCGCTTGGTTTTGTACTTGGCGTTATTGCTGCTATTTGCTTAAGCCTTATGGTTCGTTCTTTGCGCACTACATCTAACGCTATTTGCTTCAAAATTGCTGTAGTTTTAAGCATGATTATTTTGCTAGTGCAACACATAACTTCACTTTTGCAGATTATGCAAGGAAGCATTCTGCTTTATATGGATGACTTTTCTTTCAGCGTGCTTGTTTGGCTAATTAATAACGCTCCATTAATGATTATGGCGCAAATTAGCGTGTTCATGATTCCTGCTGCTGCATCCGTAATAATCGGCTTTAAAACGGCTGTAGTTGGTGAAAATGCTGCAGAAATTCGCACGAAGCGAGCGTTTAAAAGGAAATCTCGAAAGTCTGCGCTCGCAGCTCTTTTGGCTGCTATCACAGTAATACTTACGCTTACTGTAGGCGTATCTATTATGAATATTAAACCAACTCTTACGCCTCCAGAACCGTACGAATTGCACGATGGTGTTGCGACTATTAATTACGTTCAAGTTTCAGATGGTCATTTGCATCGCTTCCAATACAAAGCAAAAGACGGCACTGTTATGCGCTTTATAATCATTAAAAAGAATGGTGGAGCGTATGGCGTTGGCTTGGATGCTTGCGAAAACTGTGGAGATGCAGGCTACTATGAAAAAGACGGTAAGATTATTTGCCGTAAATGTGACGTAGCAATTAATTTGGCAACTATCGGTTTTAAAGGTGGTTGCAATCCGATTCCGTTCCCGTATAAGGCTGGGCATGGCAAAATCACAATTCATACTGCTGATTTAGACGTGCTCAGTTCGCATTTTAAGTAAGGGAGAGTTGCTATGTTTATGATGCGCATGGTTGCTCGATCTCTTGTGCGGCAATTGAAAAAGCGTGTGTTAATTGCTCTCGTAGTGTGCTTAAGTGCGTGCGTTAGTGTGTCAATGCTTAGCGTTGTGTATGACGTTGGAGACAAAATTAACGCAGAGCTCGGCTCGTACGGTTCGAATATTGTGGTTCAGCCAAAATCAAGTGCTGTTGTAAATGATTTGTATGCTTCTCGCGAGCAGATTGATACTAATGGTTCTGGGAGTTTAAAGGCTGCGGAAAGCCACGAGTCTACTGCTTCGCTAAAAGAATCTGATGCTGCAAAAATAAAAATGATTTTCTGGGCGTTTAATATCACTAATTTTGCGCCAAAAATAAAAGTTCACGCAAATCTTGAAGCGAAATCTTCTGGCGATTTGGTAGTGCCTATTATTGGAACTTGGTTTAATCGTAAGCTTGCGCTCGCTTCCGGGGAAACAACGGTTGTTGGTGTTAGGGGTTTGCGCTCTTGGTGGAAGATTAATGCAGGTCGTTGGGCAAAAGATAATAAATCTGAAGCAATGGTAGGTGCGCAGCTAGCTGAGCATTTGCACTTAAAAATTGGTCAGCGTTTGCGTTTGATTCGTGACGGGCGCGAGGTTTCGTTGCGCTTGGTTGGTGTATACGATTCTGGCGACGACGACAATAACGCAATCTACGCAAGTTCTAGTGATGCTCAAAGCCTTGCAAATAAACCGAATAAGGTTGATTCGATTGAAGTAAAGGCTCTTACTACTCCTGAAAATGATTTAGCGCGCAAGGCTGCTAAAAATCCGGCAGCGCTCAGCCAGGAAGAGTGGGAAACTTGGTATTGCACGGCTTACCCGAGTTCGATTACTTACCAAATTGAGGAGGTAATTCCTGGAGCTGTTGCAAAGCAGGTTCGTCAAGTTGCAGCTCTTCAGGGTAACGTATTAAATAAGACGCGCGCTGTTATGGTTTTGATGACTGCGTTGAGTTTAATTGCTGCGGCTGTTGCTGTGGCGAATCTTATGGCTGCTTCAATTTCTGAGCGTTCCGGTGAGCTTGCATTGCTTAAGGCTTTGGGTGCGCGTGATGGTGCTGTTGCTCGTCTTATGCTTATGGAAACTGCGGTTATTGCGTTTGGTGGAGCGTTACTCGGCATGGCTTTGGGATTTGCTGTTGCGCAGATTATTGGTTTCACAGTGTTCGGCTCTGCGATTTTGTTCCGACCGATGGTATTTGTTCTGGTATTCGTGCTGCTTGCGTTGACTGTGCTTGCGGCTGCAGGCTCGTCGATTCGTTCGATTTTGAGTGTGCGTCCTGCGGAGGTGCTTCATGGCAGGTAAATCTTATATGACTTCCAACA
The DNA here is from genome assembly GCF_049244135.1 of Gardnerella sp. DNF01205. Taxonomy (NCBI): domain Bacteria; kingdom Bacillati; phylum Actinomycetota; class Actinomycetes; order Bifidobacteriales; family Bifidobacteriaceae; genus Gardnerella; species Gardnerella sp. DNF01205. Next base: position 239,247 of record NZ_CP058378.1, read on the forward strand.
ATTCTATGTTTATTACCATGCTATTTAGCGCGGTATTTCGTAGAAAATCGCGTGCTTTGATGGCTGTTATTGCAACGCTTGTTGGTGCTGCCACGCTGTTTTGTTTAGCTGCAATCTGCCTTGTTGTGCCTCAGCAAATGAGTGATGAAATGCGTGCGTATGGAGCGAATATTATCGTAACTCCAATTGAGGGCGAGTGGAAAAACGGTATTGATCGCGCAATGGTTTTGCACACAAATGATATGGTTCTTGCAAAAGGTGCTATGCGCTCTGCTACGTATCGTTACGAAAACGTGCGTATTAACGCAGCTCCGTATGTTTTAGCAGGAATAGACGTTCGTTCAGTAAAGTCGCTTAATAAGCATTGGAATGTAGACGGCTCTTGGCCTAGCAGTGGAAATGTTATGGTTGGGCGAGATGTAGCTCTTGCGATGGGCTTAAAAATAGGTTCTCGAATTGCGATTGCGTATAGATCCTCGGATAATACTGCCGGCTCGCATAAGCCAGCAGATAAATCTCTAGATAAGTCTGAAAATAAGTCTGCAGATAAGCCAGCGCAAAATTCATCTCAACAAAAGCTCGTTGAAGGCAGAGTCTCAACAGATATTATGGATACTCACGGCACAACTTTCCGAGTTTGTGGCATTTTGGACACAGGCGGCGCAGAGGATTCCATGTTATATGCGCTAAACGCAGATGTAAATTCTCTTACAGGAGTTAAGCGTGGTACGGATGTTATTGCTTACTCGTCTTCTGCTCCTAGTGTTGATGCTGTTGTGAGAAGTATTAACGACATGACTTCTATGCGTGTGCGCGCTCAGCAAGTTACTAAAGTTACTGCTGCTGATACGGGCATTATTACTATGTTGCGCAGCCTGTTCTGCATTGTGTCGCTAGTTGTTCTAGTGTTGATGATGGTTGGCGTGAGCACTACGATTTCTTCGATTGTGCAACAGCGTCGAAATGAAATTGGTTTGCGCAAAGCTTTGGGTGCGAGCGCACGGAGTATTGGCGTGGAGTTTACTGCTGAAGCTGGATTATATGGCTTCGTTGGTGGCGTTGCTGGTACCGCAGTAGGGTATGTGTTTGCACGTTTGCTTGCAGCAATGGTGTTCTCTAGAGATTTGGGCGTGAATTGGTGGCTTGTTGCGTTCTCGGTGGCGTTTAGCATTATTGCATCTTGCGTTGCTGCGTTGCCGCCTGTTTTGCGCGCTTCAAAGATCGATCCTGCGATTGTGCTTCGAGAAGAATAATTTTAAGCGTAAATTTAGAGATTGTTTAAGATTTGAGTTAAGGATTTAATATGACAGAGAATGTAGAAAATAAGTTGGAAGGCGCGGAGTCTAAGCCAAAAATGCTGTTGACTTTGGATCATATTTCCAAGATTTACGGATCTCTTCGCGCGGTTGACGATTTGTCGCTTACTGTGCCAGAAGGCGAGTGGCTTTCTATTGTTGGCTCGAGTGGCTCTGGCAAAACAACACTTATGAACATTATTGGCTGCATGGATTCGCCTTCCAAGGGTTCCGTGTCTTTGCAAGGTCGCAAACTTGAGGATTTGAATGCCGGTCAGCTTGCTGACGTTCGTAAAAACGTAATTGGCTTAGTTTTTCAAAAGTTTTATCTTGTGCCGCATTTAACGGCAGTTGAAAACGTGATGGTTGCGCAATACTATCATTCTGTTGTTGACGAAGCTCAGGCAATGGATGCTTTGGATCGAGTTGGCTTGAAGGACCGCGCTCACCATTTACCAAGCCAGCTTTCTGGCGGCGAGCAGCAGCGTGTGTGCGTTGCTCGCGCGCTTATTAACTGTCCGAAGTTGCTGCTTGCGGATGAGCCGACTGGTAATTTGGATGAAAAAAATGAGCAGATTGTGCTCGATTTGTTTAAGCAGCTGCACAATCAAGGGACTACGATTATTGTTGTAACTCACGATTCTCTGGTTGCTCAATGCGCGGATCGCGAAATTATGCTTAATCACGGTGTGCTTGTTGGTGAGCGTTGGAATAATGAGAGTGCGCGCAAAGCGTACGAGGCGATTGGTGGCAAGCCTGCGTTTACGAGTGCTCACGTTGATGAAAGTGTTGTGGAAGCTTTGCAAGACCATGAGCCTACTAAGTCGCCTAAATTAGCGAATTTAGATGATTAGTTGCGCAAGATTTTAAAATATACAAGATTTAAAGGCGATGATTTTATGATTTCAGATAATATGTTTCACGATGTTTCACGCGATGATTTGAAATCCAAAAAAGTTGCAAAAACCGTTGCTACGCTTGCAATTGTAGCTGCATCTTCTGCTATGTTGTCGGCTTGCGGTGAACCTAGTGCTGTGCCAATGAATGATGAGTTTGCTGGCAATTCTGGTCAGAGTGCAGATGATGGTGGTAATCCTTCAGGCAAGTACAATGCTGGTGCTCAGCAATCTAAGTCTTCAGCTCAAAGTGAAGATTCTGGGGATTCTAAAAACCAGTCTAAAACTGATACTGGCAATTACAAAGATGGTGACTACAAAATCAAATCCACGTATGGTCCGGTTTCAGAAGACAGTTTTGATGTACGCTTAAGCGTTGCAAATGGAAATGTTAGCGATGTGCAGATAACATCTCATCCGTTTACGCCGATTTCAAAAGGCCACATGGACGCATTTTCAAAAGCTATACCTGGCAAAATTGTTGGAAAGTCACTAAAAGATTTGCATATTTCGGTTGTTGCTGGAGCAAGTTGGACTAGCGATGCCTTCAACAAAGCGCTTGATGTTGCTCGCCAAGAGGCCTCAATTCAACCCGTGCAATAAATGTACTCAAAACTTAGTGCTCAACGTAATGGTAGATTGCCAATAAGCTTAAATCCTTAAAAATCGCTTTTATCCGTAGGGTGACCTTGTGGGCGCTTTATGACTCGACACAAAATCACTAATGCTAAGACACCATTTGCAATTCCGTAGTAATAAATCCAAGGAACGTGAATAAGCCCACAAATAAAGCATGTAATAATATTTGTTAAATTATTTGAGTAATTGTTAAGTATTTGCTTATTTTGCAATTCGACTTTTTTGCGTTTTAGTGCGACAACTTTGTTTTCTTCGGCACTTTCGCTTTTGTCGTTTTCTGAGCCGTAGCTGTTTTTAACATTGTTGTCATAGTTATCGCAATTATCGCAGCTATCGTAATTTTCAGTATCGCAAGCTTTTTCGCTGCCTGTGCTCTTAAGTTCACTATCTCTACTTATACTGTTAGTGTTATCGCTATCAAGCTCAGCTATATTATTTGTGTTACTTGCATTTTCGCCTTCAAGAACATTCTTGCGCAAGAAAAAATATGCATAAGAATACATTGCAACAGAAAGAAGTCCTAAAACAAGCCACAAAACAAAAAAGCCAAAACTACGCATAAAAGCAGCTGCCGAGGCAAACGCCATCGCAGCTACTTCTGCGGAGTGCAATACTACTAATCGTTTTGTCATATAATCCTGCTGCAATCATTATTGAAAATGAGTTTTCAACGCAACCAAAAGTCGCATACTGTCACTTATTATAATCACATTTGACTTACATGCATTACTTGTAATCATTTCTTGCTACACAATTTGCTCTATTTTGTGCGCACTTATAAAGTAAAATATAAGAAAAGTAGCGTGAAATTGCAAGAAAGCCATTATGCAAAAAACGTATGCAATAGTAGATAACGACCCATTAGTTTTAGCGGTTATGCGAAACGTGCTCAGCAAGCTTTTGCCAAGCGAGTACGCGTGCAAATGGTGCGTAAAATCTGGAGCGCAAGCTTTGGAATACTGCCAAGTAGCAAAAACTACTCCGGATTATATTTTGATTGATATGTCAATGAAAGACATGTCTGGAGTAGACGTAATACGCGCAATTCGTGAGAAAAACAATAGCATTATTTTAATTGGTATGACTTCGTATGACTGCAGATCCTATGCTTCGTCAGTGGCGCAAGTTGGTGGGCAGGCAATGGTTGCTAAAGACAATTTCAAAGGGCTAGCAGAAGCTTTGCAATATTGTAATAATCAGCACGCGTATGGCTGCCGTTGCGTTAAAGACGTTGCTTACGATTTTGCTACACCGCAAGAATCTTTTATTAGGCTTTCTAAATCAAGATCGCGTAGCGTTTTGCCGCCTCAAGAACTAAAAATCATGGATCTGCTTGCTAAAGGCTACACAACGAATCAGATTGCGGCTCAACTTGGTCTTATGCCAAACACTATTAACACGCATATTCATAGAATTTACAAAAAATTGCATGTTTCTAACCGAGTGCAAGCAATATCCGCATTTGCTGCAATGCAAAATCGTGAGCAAAATAGCAATCTGCAATATTTGAATGATTCGCCGCAGAATCATACGAATATTTTGCAAGAAACGGATAACGCATGTTAATGAAAACATTTTCGCGCGTTATTGAGTTGGTTAAAAGCTGGAAAATTCAGCGAACTTTATTCATAATATTGGCGATTCTTGTAGTGTCAATGGATGTGCAATCTTGTAATACAGCTGGGTTGTGGCACAATCCATTACAATCTGCGTGCCAATACGTTTGGATGTTTGCAACTTTTCTTATGATTGCTTTTCCGCGTCAAATATCACTCGTAACTCCGATTTTTTATTGCGTAACGTTAGCAGTACCAGGCGTAAATGCAACTTGTGTGCTTTTTGCGCTGCTCGCTGGCATGCTTGTTGCAGGCTTTTACGATTCGTGGAAGTATTTGCTTTGCGCTTACATAGTTTCGCTTAATATTATGTACTTTGCAAAAATGGCGTACATTCCGCTTACTTTTCCTTGTTTTGTTCTTATTTCTATGATTTGTGGCTACGCTTTGCGCAAATATTTGAACATGTTGGAAGAAAATAATCGCGCAAAAATGGATATTGTACGAAGTAAGTTCCAGTCTTATATTGCGTCTGTTGCGTTGCAATTGCATGACGATGTGAACAATGAGATTACTGATATTACGTTGCTTGCAACGGATGCTTTATATGTTGAGAACAATGAACATACAAAAGAATCGTTAGAGCAGATTATTGAACATTCGCGTAATGCACTTTCCAAAGCGAGACTTGTTATCAGCCTGCTTGAGCAAGCTGAACAAAAGTATGATGATTCTTTAGATTCAAATATTGCTAGTACGCAGTTTGTTTATAGTTCTAATAACAATGATTGCATGAATTTGACTGATTTTTTATGCAATATTCGTGCGCGTTTACAGGCTGAACGGCAAATTTGTGAGCAGCTTGGGTACTATGGCTCTTTAATAGTGGTTGATAAAAGTTCGGGGAGTGGTGATTTTGCTGCATCTGCAACTGTTAGTACTGAAAAAGCTCAATGTGCTATTCGCATGTGCAGTGAGTTGCTTACTAACATTCGTAAGCATTGCAGTACTAGCGTTGACTTTTCTATGAACGTTACTGTTGATGAGCGAGAATGCAAAATAATGTGCATGAATTCGTTGTCGAATAAGTTTGGTGGAAGACTTGTTTTTGGCAAAGGGTTACTATTCCACAAAAAATCTGTGGAACGTTTAGGTGGATCTTTAAACGCGCAAAAAGATGATGACACTTGGCTGGTCAATGTTGTTATTCCACTAAACTAGCAGTACTTAAACTCTCGAGTTATCGTGGCAGTTTTTGCGAATTTTGCAATTTTTGCCACGATAACGTGTGATTTTTGTGTTTTATAAGTCTTGTAATACAATTCTTTTATCTTCTGCAGACTGCTTAGATGACTTATCGTCTTTCTTAAGAGAATGCGCATATCGAATAAGACTTCTTGCAATAAAGAACACTAATACGCATATAACAAGTGCAATAAGAATGTCAATTATTGGACCAAATAATGCATAGCTCATGATTCATCCTTTCTTTTTCTATATTCGTTTATGAGTGTTCGAGCTGTGTCAACATCGTATTTATCGTCAATAGCAAGACTCTTTACTAAAAGAACGAACGGGTCTTCTGGTTCATTGTCGCTTATGCGCAGCTTTTCAATGAGCCGGTTAAGCCTGATTCTCATCGTTGGGTAAGAGACTTGATACATTTGCGACATTTCTTTTAACGATCCAGACGATAATACAAAGTTCTTTATAAACGACATATCTTCGTCTGTGAGATTAGCCATCCATTTTGGAATATGATCCATATCACCCCTTTCGTCAACCTATAAAACTTTAATTAAATTAAACTTTTATTAAAAATATTAAAGTTGTTATATGAGTTTGTCAAGAATAAACATGAGAGATATGACACAAAGCGGCATTTTTATGTCGCCAAAATTGTCGCTTTGTCGCCAATGGATACAAAATTTAGTCATTTTGCTTAGAGCTAAGAACGTTCAATAAGTTTATAATTTCATCAAGTTCGCTTGAAAATGTTATTCCTTTTGTATAACTATATTTTTTAAGCAAGTTATCGTGGCAAAAATTGCAAATCTTACAAAAACTGCCACGATAACGTGTATGACATAGCAACGAAACAGCATTCTGCATTGCAAATTAACCGCTTACTTGCATCTTCTGTGCAAAGCTTCGTCCAAATACTCGATTAAAACGTGTCCAAATACTCGATTAAAGCGCAAGAAAGCACAATGACTATTTCTCTACATGAAGTGGAACATGTACATTAATAATCCACGAATCGCCATCTTCAATAACTTTAAAAGTTCCGCCAACTCGTTCCGCAAGCATCTTATGAAAACGCAGTCCATATCCTAATTGCAAGTTAGCAAGAACGCCTCGTTGCGCACTATTTATACACGTAATATGACATTCATGGTCATTAAGCATTACATTCATGGCGTATTCTTTAGGTTTTGCAGCATGCTTTTTTACGTTCGCAAGCAGTTCTCTGCAAATATATTCAATTTGAGCACATTCTTCAAAAGGTAAATGTGCTGATCTCGAATTTTCAGTAGCTAAATCACTACTCAAGTCAATGGAACCAATATAGTCAAGCTTTTCAAATGACTTTTGTTCACAGTCAAATAAAACACGTAAGCCTGTGCAAAAATCTTTATAAAATGTAGTCGATTGCATAACATCGCCAGTGCTTGCAGTTGTAGCATTGTCAAGAAGAGAAATAATATTACGTGCTCTATGAACAGTTGTAGTAGCACGTTGAAGAATCTCTCGCGAATTTTCATGCTCTTGGTCATGAGTTGTTTGAGGTTCAATAGATTGTTGAGCTATCATCATAATGCTGGAAAGCTCATTAGTTACTTCATCGTGCATGCGAATTGCTGCAATAGTGGCATATTTTTGAAAAATGTTGTAACGCTGTGCAAATAACTGTTCCTGCTGTTGGTGAATAGTGGAAATATAGTATTTTACGATTGCGCTAGAAATAAGAGTGATAAGAAGCCACCACGCTAACACATAAGCGTTTTGAAAATCGCAGATAATAAAGAACCATGAAGAAACTCCGCAAGAAGAAAGCACAGTGTACCAAGGTTGAGTAATTACAGCAATTGCTAAACAAATCAATATGGTAAGCATCATAGATGAGTAGTTGATATTTGGCGCAATAATTACCAACGGCATCCAAATAAGCACAATAAAAGATGCTTTACGAGGCCATATTGCAATACATAAGCAGATTACAATCCATACTATTTCAACCGTAATTGCATGCCAATTAGAGTAGTAATGAAGATTATTATAGGAACAAATTTCAAGAATCAAAGTACAACTTATGATTGCGCCAATTCCAATTTTCTGCCAGGCATCATGCGGCAAAAAATTGATCATACGCGTTAATAATTTCATAACTACCTACTTTTACATGTTAATTTCTTACACGTTATATGTCATGCGAATATTTTGCGAGCGCAGCGAGTGCTTGCATACGACTTTTAACTTGAAGTTTTCCATAAATACGCCGTAAGTGCGTGTTGACTGTTGAAACTTTCACATTAAGCTGATCTGCAATCTCTTTCGTAGAAGATCCCTGTTTGCACAAGCGCATAATTTCCGATTCTTGAGGAGACAAAACTGAGGTCTTCGGAAGTTGAGAAATCATATTGAATGATTCTTGCGGAGTGTGAAAATAGTCAATATATTGTGGCAATTCTGGGCAACCGTAGCTTGTTGTGCGCGATTGAATAGCTGCAACTATGTCTGCTAAATTGTCTTTATGTACTAGCGCTTGACCACCCGACTTAGCAACTTGCAATACGTATTCATCCAGCATGTAGGAAGTAATGCCAATCAAAACAATATTGCTATTGCGCTCGCGAATTGCCTTAATTACATCAACACCACTCATTTCTCTCATTGACATATCTACTAAAAGTATGTCAGGAGTATTTTCTGTAACGCAACGATGAATAGCTTGTTTTGCAGAAGAACACATCCATGCACAAACAAAGTTTTCAGGCAAACGACTTCTCAGAAGAAGTTGCATATATCGCAATACAAGCGTGTCATTATCAACAATTGCGTAAGTAGTGTTCATACAATATATGGTATCTTGTTTTGGAATCCGCTTATCAAGAGATGTGCGATTGTATTGTTTTTCTCAAATTATCAAGATTGTACACATTAAAGTGCCATACGCTAGCACTTTCCGTTGGCACACTCCATTCTTCGGTTTTACCATTCGCAGTAAAGCGAATTATTTGAGTTGTTGGCTTATTTATAACTTCAAAATTAGTGAGTTGATTCCACGGAATGCGATGAAGATGCTTATCGTCTAATTTAGCTAGATTACCCGAGCCTAAAATGGTATTCGGATTAACAACAATAAACTCATTATTAGTGGCAGCAACAATACGCGCATCAACACTTTGCGCTACATAGAATAATTTAGGTAACAAAAATAGTTTGAGTAAATCTTTCCACCAAGGGTCGTATTTCATGGTAAATACATACGTCTTATCAACTGAAAGATTGTGATCTTTAAAGTACTTGACGATATCTTCTTCTCGTATACCGCGCAAAGGATTGGTCATAATAAGCACCTCCTTGTGATTCTTGTTTTGTAAATTACCAACATACTAACGTTCAAATTTTATCTACACAAATAGGCGTACTTATTTTTAACGATAGCGTTTTTAGAAAACTTTTTAAAACTTTTACGATTAGCAGTTTGTATGTTCTCAACAATCAACATTTAAGAACATTTCCGTTTTGGAACCATTCTTAAATAAAGACATATTTATGGAGTTATCGTGGCAAAAATTGCAAATCTAACAAAAACTGACACGATAACGGATGTGTTTGGGTTGATTTTTGCAGCATAAAAATTTCTACTGAGCCCAAAAATAACAATCACAAGTATTGCCAATTTTACTGTGTCACTAAATATAGTTACAGCTGATTACATGACAGTATTTTTTTATTACACTGAGAGCCATTGCACAATTTATTTGTACAGCAAAATAACGTTTTAAGGAAAGGAATTATGCGGTGAAGCGCTTAGCAAAGACAGTGTTAAAGAAACTCGGTGGTTCTGTTGGTATTGCATTTCAATTGGGTATTGCGCATGGCAATGTCGTGACCAGTGGGGTAGGTGAATCATTATGAAAAAGCAAATTTTGGCTTATTTTAAGCGACTTATCAAACGAGAAGCTACTTATATGCCGTTGACATTTATTGGCTTGCTTGGAATTTTTGCAATATTTAGTGGCAATACAATTGCTTACATTTCATCTCCAAATAGGTGGATTGAAACATTTGTTTTTACACTTATTGTTGCTTTTGCACGTGCCTTCATACCTGATGATCGTTATTGAACAATTTATTTCATAAAGATTAGCGAAATGCACACAGCACTTCGCTAATCTTCTATTTCATATTTTCTAAGTTATATTACGGTAGATTTTAATCCTATTTAGTTGTTTTTTATTTATCAGTAACTTTTTGGTTGCTGTCTAGGATGCTAATATGCAATATTCATAGATTACATTAAGAAGAAGGAATATCATGAGTCAAGATTTTGGAGTAAAAAATTGGAATCCATCTGCTGCAGCAAATACTAGTGACGATGACGATGAGCTTTCTGAAGAAGATTTTGATAAATTGGCTGCAGAGCTTGAGCAATTCTTTACCAAGTATGTAGTGTTAGAAAATAATAAGTTTGTAGTTCATGACGATGCGATTATTGCCGATGGTTATGGAGAATATTTAGAAGGCTTTCACATCTTAGCAGAAAAATTCACTGCTGGTCTTGAAGAGGACAGATAGCGTAAATTAACCACGATAACGCGTATAACATAGCGAATGTGCAATTAAAGTTATACGATACAGTCGCGTAATCAGTTAAAAAATATTGCCTGTTCATCAACGATATTGATTAACAGGCAATATTTTCAAAACAACAAAATTTGGCAAATAGCCTAAATTTTGTGGCTAAACCATTTACTATTTTGCTACGTCAAGAACTACTAAACGTTGTCCGCCATAAGTTCTGGCATCAAGACAGGTTTGAATAAAGTAAGCAGATTTAGGGAATTGCTCAACATATCCTTTGAACTGGCTTAACAATTTATCCGCGCTGCCTCCTCCTTCAAAGTCTTTATAATCTGCCACTTTATAGTCTTTGCCGTTTAATTTAACTGGTGTGCCCTTTTGAAGTTTCTTTAATAACATTCCTGAAGTATTTAAACGGTCGACGACCATGTAGTGACCAGTAATGACTTGGAACCAGTCGTCTTGAAGTGTCCAATGATAAAAAGCATCTTTCACGTAGGCCAACTTATCAGGATAAGCGTCCCAAATAACGGGTTTAGTTTCACCTAGTGCTTCAAAAGTTCCTTTTTCGCCTTTCACAAAAGCCTCAGGAACGTTCTTTTCTGAAGGTTTTTTGATTGATTTTGAATGTTTTTTAGTTGACTGATGGGTTATTTTCGTAGACGCTGAATTGTTTGCTTTGGAGCTACCGCAGGCCGCTAGCCCCACCAGCGAACTGAATAGCACTACAACACAAAGTACTTTTTTATAAGTCATTTTCCCCATAACTGACCTTCTTTCTTCGTATAGATGTGACTAACAACTGCTAGGCATCCTTATCAATTTGGATTCCAAACTTGAGCGCCTGCTCAGTTCAGCCCAAAACGCTTAGTTTAAACGGAGGATGAATTGATAGTCACTGCTGATTTTTGCATAAAGGGATTAACAAAACCAGTTTCTTTTCCATAGTGTACCATAAAGGCTGAGGGGGCTCATGTTACTTTCTAATTTTTCAGTTTTTATGTATACGATATTTTGGTTCAATAATTGACTTAGATAAATTAAATTGGTTAACTAATTAAATTAATTAGTTAACCAATCGAACAGTCAGTTAATCAAATAAACAATCAATTATGCGACTAGAAGTCCCAATCGTCGTCGTCGGTTTCAACAGACTTTCCCATGATGTAGCTGGAGCCAGAGCCGGAGAAGAAGTCGTGATTTTCGTCGGCAGCAGGAGATAGAGCTGCGAGAATTTCTGGGCTTACGTGAGTTTCTTCTTCGCTGTACTTAGCAGGATAGCCAAGATTCATCAAAGCCTTGTTAGCGTTATAACGAACGAAGTCAAAAACGTCATCGTGGAAGTCAAATCCTTCGTAAATCTGACCAGAATACTCAACTTCCAAATCGTACAAAGTATCGAGCAAGTTCATAGTGAACTTTTCAAGATTCTTCTTATCGTTCTCGCTTCTAAGCTCCAAACCGCGCTGGAACTTGTAACCAGAATAATAGCCGTGAATCGCCTTATCGCGCAAAATCAAACGAATCATATCGGCAGTGTTCATCATCTTTCCGCGAGAAGCAAAATAAAGCGGAAGGTAGAATCCCGCGTAAAGAAGAAGTGAAGAAAGCATAGTTGCAGCAATCTTGCGCTTAAGCGGATCTTCGCTCTCGTACTCGCAAAGCACAGTGGTGACGCGCTGCTGCAAAACATCGTTGCCAACAGCCCAACGGTAAGCTTCGTCAATTTCCTCGCTAGAGCAAAGAGTAGAGAAAATAGAGGAGTAGGAGCGCGCGTGAATCGACTGCATAAAAGCAATATTCGTGTAAATAGCCTGCTCGTGCTCAGTGCGAGCGTGCTCAATCTGGCAAAGCTCGCCAATAGTTGCCTGGCTAGTATCAAGCAAAGTCAAGCCCGTAAAAACGCGAGTAGTGGTCTTGCGTTCAAGATCGGTGAGGGAACGCCAAGAAGGAATATCGTTGCTCAGCGGCACTTTTTCAGGAAGCCAGAAGTTAGCAATAAGACGATTCCAAACGTCCAAATCCTTGTCGTCAACAATATTATTCCAATTAACTGGGCGTACACGCGATCCGTGATGGTAGCGGTACTGAGATGGTGTGATAGAAGCTGCCATCATAGCGTCATCTGCGATTACGCGATTTGTGCCGAAAGGCTTATCGAGGCTACTGCGCAATGCTGTTGGATCGAGCGCAGTTGTATCGAGTTCTGTCATAATTACTCCTGATCTTGTGTTTACGTTTTACAAAATTTTTAAGTTTTTTTATTTAATTTGGAAATATCTACGTAGCTAAAATTTTTATCACTACTACTTATAGTGTGCAGCTTACGCAACCTTCAATTTCCGTACCTTCCAAAGCTTTCTGGCGAATACGAATGTAGTAAAGAGTCTTAATGCCCTTGCGCCATGCGTAAATCTGAGCCTTATTCAAATCGCGAGTAGTCGTAGTGTCTGGGAAGAACAAAGTAAGCGACAATCCCTGATCCACATGCTGAGTTGCTTCAGCGTAAGTATCAATAATTGCCTTCCAGCCAATCTCGTAAGCATCCTTAAAGTACTGCATATTGTCGTTCGTCATGTATGCTGCAGGGTAGTAGACGCGACCAACTTTGCCCTCTTTACGAATCTCAATGCGAGAAGCAATTGGGTGGATTGAACTCGTGGAATGGTTGATGTAAGAGATTGAGCCAGTTGGAGGAACAGCCTGCAAATACTCGTTGTAAATGCCGTCGCGCAAAATCTCGTCGCGCAGTTGCTCCCAGTCTGAAACACTTGGAATCGCAACATTGAAACGAGCAAACAAATCGCGAACCGCTTGAGTGCGAGGCTCAAGAGAACGACTTCCATCAGTGTATTTATCGAAATAGTTGCCTTTTCCTGCAGGCTTAGCGTAGGCACTCGTTTTAAAGCTTGCAAAAGCGTGTCCGCGCTCTACAGCCAAAGCGTGAGAAGCCTTATAAGCGTGGTAAGCAACAGTCATAAAGTACATGTCTGTAAAGTCAAGAGCTTCCTCGCTTCCGTACTGCATGTGCTCGCGAGCAAGGAAACCGTGCAAATTCATTTGACCCAAGCCAATAGCGTGACCTTCTGCGTTTCCGCGACGAATCGAAGGTACAGAATCAATCGAAGTGTGCTCCGAAACAGAAGTGAGCGCACGTACCGCCAAATCAACGCTTGCACCCAAGTCACCATCCATTGCCTTAGCAATATTAAGAGAGCCGAGATTGCAAGAAATGTCGCGGCCAACGTGACTATAAGATAAGTCAGCGTTATAAGTGCTTGCTTCCTGAGTTTGCAAAATCTCGGAGCACAAGTTGCTCATAGTAATGCGACCCTTAATAGGATTTGTGCGATTCACAGTATCCTCAAACAAAATGTAAGGGTAGCCAGACTCAAACTGAATTTCCGCAAGTGTCATAAAGAATTCGCGAGCGTCGATGTACTTCTTGTGAATGCGAGGATTTGCAACCATCTCATCGTAATGCTCAGTAACAGAAATGTCTGCAAAAGGTTTACCATACTCACGCTCAACATCGTAAGGGCTAAACAAAGCCATCTTTTCCTTACGCTTAGCAAGTTCAAAAGTAATATCTGGAATAACAACGCCCAAAGAAAGCGACTTAATACGAATCTTCTCGTCCGCGTTCTCGCGCTTAGTGTCGAGGAAACGCATAATATCTGGGTGGTGAGCGCTAATATACACAGCACCAGCGCCCTGACGAGCGCCAAGCTGATTAGCGTAAGAGAATGAATCTTCCAAAAGCTTCATAACAGGTACAACGCCACTCGACTGATTTTCGATGCGCTTAATAGGAGCGCCAAGCTCGCGCAAATTCGTAAGCAAAAGAGCCACGCCGCCGCCTCGTTTAGAAAGTTGCAAAGCAGAATTAATTCCGCGCGCAATAGACTCCATATTATCTTCCAAACGCACGAGGAAGCAGCTCACAGCCTCTCCGCGCTGAGCTTTACCAAGATTCAAGAACGTTGGAGTGGCTGGCTGGAAGCGACCTGCAAGCATTTCGTCCAAATAGTTGAGCGCTGCTTTTTCGTCGCCGTCTGCGAGTTCCAAAGCGACTGCAGCTGCGCGTTGAGCGAAGTTTTCCAAATACTGTTTGCCGTCGAAAGTCTTTAAAGCGTAAGAAGTGTAGAACTTAAAAGCACCTAAGAATGTGCCAAAAGTGTGGTGAGCGGCTTCTGCATGCTCGTAGAATTTATCGAGAAACTCATCGCTGTATTTGTTGAACACGTTGCCGTTGTAGTAATAGTTGTCAATCAAATAGTTCAAGCGCTCGCGAGTTGAAGCAAACTTCATGCTGTGTTCTTGCACGTAATCCGAAACGTAAAGCTTTTCTGCTTCCTGATCTTTATCAAACTGAATGCCTTTTTCTGGGTCAAAAAGACCGAGCATAGCGTTAAGAACGTGGTAGTCGCGGCTGTTGCGAATGCGCTCTGCTGTTGTGCTGGCAGTTGTGCTTGCAGAATCAGTGTGATCAAGATTAAGCGAAGTAGATTCGCTCATCGGATCCGTGCTATTCATGGGGTTTGTTCCTTTCTTCATGCGTTATTTTTGTTTTTCAAACGCTGTTTGTTTTGTTTCTTTTACTTATTTCGTTTATTTCGTTTGTTCTGTTTCTTTGAGTTGTTTTAAAAATCTCGGTATCCCATGCGCTACTTTTTCTATATCTTCTGCAGTTCCCGTGAGTTCAAACGAGTACATATTTGGGATTTTGCACTTTCCTGCAATTTGACCGCCTGCAGCGCAATATGCTTCTCCAAAATTTGTATTTCCGGAAGAAATTACCCCGCGAATAAACGAACGATTTTCGCGATTATTTAAGAATTTGCGAACTTGTATTGGTATTGCTTTCGCAATATTTCCACCGCCGTAAGTTGGAACAATCAAAACGTACGGTTCGCGCACGTTTAATTCCGGCTCTTTAGGGCGAAGTGGTATGCGGTACACGTTTACGTTATTGCTTGGAAAATCGCAATTTTGCACAAATCTTAACGTGTTTTCGGAAACTGAGGAAAAGTAGACTACAGCTCCGATTGATTCGCCTTGTGCGCGCGATTCAGGCTCGCTTTGTTGTGTTATATTTTCTTGCTCACACATTTCTTATGCTTCTTTTGCTGCCTCTGCGGAAGTTCCGAGTTTATCCGCAATTTGCGCAATTAGATCTGGACGGTACCCACTCCAGGATGCGTCGGGAGCAATGACTACTGGAGCTTGACGGTATCCGGCATTTCTTAACTGTTCGAGTGATTCAGGGCTTTTTGACAAGTCTACTGTTTCAAAGTTCACGCCAAGTTTTGTGAACTGTCGCTTAGTTGCATCACACTGTGGGCAATGAGGTTTAGTAAACACTGTGATAGTCATTTCAATCTCCTCTGGTGATGGGGAATTTTGCAATTCCGTGTTGTATCGACAAAAGCCAAGTAGTTAGCTTACTCTGAATAAGCACTATTTATAGTGGTGTGTCGACTGTGTGAACACTATATATAGTTATTATTTAAAATAGCTAAAAATAGCGTGTTTGTAAGCGTGTCGTGTTCTATGAAGTGAATATGGGTTTAGCTTTAACGATGAAAAATGTAATCTATCTCACAAAATTTATATTTGAAACTACTTAACTTACATATTGTTAAGCCTTGTGCATATCCGCCTATAAAATTATTAAGTGCGTTTCTTGAAGGGGCGTAACGCAAAATAAAAAATTGTGTATTTTGTAGATAATGCAGATTGCTTGGGTGCGCAAAGCATGCGTGCAAATAACAAAACAAGTACAAGATAAGAGGTGTCATTATGACTCAAGCTCAGGCAAATATTGGTGTTGTTGGTTTGGCTGCCATGGGTTCGAATTTAGCGCGTAATCTTGCGCATCATGGAAATACAGTAGCTGTTTACAATCGTCATTATTCTCGCACTGAAACTTTAATGAATGAGCATGGCAGTGAAGGTGCTTTTGTGCCTTCAAAAACTGTTGAAGAATTTGTGGCTTCTCTAAAGCGTCCGCGCACCGCAATAATTATGGTAAAAGCTGGTGCTCCTACGGATGCTGTGATTGAAGAACTTGCAAATGCTATGGAGCCTGGAGATATTATCGTCGACGGAGGAAACTCTTATTTTGAAGATACGATTCGCAGAGAGCGTGACATTCGCGCGCGTGGTCTTCATTACGTTGGTTGCGGTGTTTCTGGCGGCGAAGAAGGTGCTTTGCGTGGTCCTTCGATGATGCCTGGTGGCACTGAGGAATCTTGGAAGACTCTTGGTCCTATTTTGAAGTCTATTGCTGCTGTTGCTGAAGGTGAACCTTGCGTAACGCATATTGGTACTGACGGCGCTGGTCATTTTGTGAAGATGGTTCACAATGGCATCGAGTACTCGGATATGCAGCTTATTGCCGAAAGCTACGATTTAATGCTTCGCGGTTTGAGCATGAAGTCCGACGAAATTGCAGACGTGTTTAGCGAGTGGAATAAGGGCGAACTTGATTCTTATTTGATTGAAATTACGGCTGATGTGCTTCGCCAGAAGGATGCTAAGACTGGTAAGCCTTTGGTTGAGATGATGGTGGATCACGCTGGCATGAAGGGCACTGGCACTTGGACTGTACAGTCTGCGCTTTCGCTCGGCATACCAGTTACGGGTATTGCTGAAGCCGTGTTTGCTCGCGGACTTTCCAGCCAGGTTGCTTTGCGAGAAGCTGCTGAAAGCCAGGGTTTGACTGGTCCGGATGTGCATTTTGATTTGAGCGATGCTGAGCGTAAGGCGTTTATTGAGGATATTCGCCAAGCTTTGTACGCTTCTAAGATTGTTTCTTATGCGCAGGGCTTCGATGAGATTGCTGCTGCTGCAATTGAGCATGATTGGAAGATTGACCAGGCTGCGGTTGCTCGCATTTGGCGTGGTGGATGCATTATTCGCGCTCAGTTCTTGAACCGCGTTTCTGAGGCTTTTGAGTCCGGTGAAGCGAGCGTTTCTTTGCTTTTTGCACCGTACTTTAAGGATGCTATTGAAAAGTCGCAGGCTGCTTGGCGTCGTGTTATTGCGCGTGCAGTTGAGCACGGGGTTCCTGTGCCAGCATTCTCTAGCTTGCTTGCATACTACGATGGATTGCGTTCCAAGCGTTTGCCAGCTTCGCTTATTCAGGCTCAGCGTGATTTCTTCGGCGCTCACACTTACGGTCGCATTGACGAGCCAGGCGTATTCCACACTTTGTGGGCAGAGCCTAATCGCCCAGAAGTAAAGCAAGATTAAAACAAATAATATTTAGAGATAACAGACCTTTGCATTATTATGCAGAGGTCTGTTATTTATTGTTCTGAGTATTATGCATGTTGCTAGAAAGCTATACAAGTTACTTAATAGCAGCTTGCAAAGTTTCCGCGGTGGTTAGCCAAGAGATTTCGTCAGTTCCGTTTGCAAAAGACGCAGGATATTCTGGATTATTATCACCAGAAAGTACATTCATTAAAGCAGCGCCTTTTTCTTCTCCTGCAGTCAAGAACCAAGTTCGGTGGCTGTGAGCTAATACAGGAACAGTAAGAGTTAAGCGCATAGGCGGCAACTTAGGGGAGTGATTTACTCCAACAACAATGCGATCGCGATTATTAACCTGCGGTAATCCTGGGAAAAGTGAAGCCATATGCGCATCCGGCCCCATGCCAAGAATTGCTAGATCAAACACTGGCTCTTTGCCAAGTATGCTCACGATTTCTTCCTCATAGTCGCGCGCTGCAGCATCTAAAATAGCGTCATTTTCAGCGTCGCTGGCTGCTGCAATTTTCTCAGCATTACGCTCATCTGCAGGCATTTCGTGAATATGAGATTCTGCCAAAGCTTTGTTAGAAGTAAGTAAGTTAAGAAACATTTCGCGAGCCTTGCGCGCATTGCGATCCTCGCTATCATAAGCTACGAAACGCTCATCTGCCCACCAAATATGCACTAAATTCCAATTAATTGCTGGTAAAAGCGGGTTATTAGCAAGCATTTGGAACATGCGTATTGAATCTGTGCCACCAGTAAGTAATAAATGAAATGGTTTATTGAGATTTTGCACATCATTCTGTGATTCCATAATAAGCGTTACTAGACGTTGGGCTGCAACGGCTGCAAGCACATCGCGATTATCGTATCCGTAAATACTTGCGTTATGTGCAAAAGTAACTTCATTATTTGTCATAGTTGTTCCTTTTATGCAATTAAAAATATTTCACGAATTGTTTCACGTAATGTTTCACGCATTTTCTGAAGGATTATCTCGCACCAGCTGCGCGTAAATTTCGTCCGGATCAATGCGTCTCAATTCTTCGCTTAAGCAATCATCCAGAGTGCGAATAGGAAGCGCAATAGGTTGTGCAGCCTGTCCAGGCAGGCTAATCAAAGCTTGATCTCCGCCAGCAGGGCGAGTGAGTGACAATGTGCCATCCTCGCGTTCTAAAGTTACGGAAGTAATAGCTTGAGCTTCAGGATTTTCAACTATTTCTACAGGCACGTGCAAGCTACTCTTAAGCCAAGCTGCAAGTAAATGCAAAGACACGTAATGAGTAGGACCCACAACCTTTGCGCTAAGAATAGGCAAATGTGGAGGTTGATCGAGCATAGAAGCAAGTAACGCGCGCCAAGGAGTTAAACGCGTCCAAGACAAATCTGCATCTTGCGGAGACCAGTTTTTACGCAAGTTTTGCACAGTTTTAAGAGTATCGTCTGCTCGCTGTGCGTCAGTAATTCTGCTACTTGCCATAGCTCCAAGCAAATCGTGAGCAGGATCTTCCGGAGCGTTTGTTGGCCACCATGCAACAACCGGTGCATCTGGCACAAGTAGTGGAATGACAAGCGTATCCGGATGACGAACTAAACCGTTGTGCGGATACAAAATAATAATTTCGCCAGCTCCAGCATCTGCGCCAAAACGTACTTGAGCATCGAGATTCGGCACAACCTCACCGCGCTCAGCAGCGTGCTCGCTAGACCAATCTCGAACCATTGCAATAACTCGGCAAGGATGCTCGCGGCTAGCTGCGTTTGCTGCATCAAGTGCATGCTCTAACTCTTTAAGAGTTGTATCAATAAGCAAAGTGAGCACTCGACCAGTAGCAGATTCGCCGCGCTCTTCGTGCAATTCGTCGATTTTTGCTGCAATTTTGCTTGTATTAGTATCAGGAAGGTTGATAATCATGGCAGCCTCCAATGGCGATTATCTCGAGCAAGCATAGTATCAGCTTCTGCTGGACCCCACGTTCCAGCGCGATATGGTTGCGGTTGTGTGCTAAGCGAACTCCAGAATTCCTCAATAGGGTCAAGAATTTTCCAACTTAAATCTACTTCTTGCGTAGTTGGGAATAGCGGTGGTTCGCCAAGAAGTACGTCAAGAATCAAGCGCTCGTAAGCTTCAGGGGAACTTTCAGTAAAAGAGCGTCCGTAACTAAAGTCCATAGAAACGTCTCGAACTTCCATAGCAGTTCCGCCAGGGACTTTCGCACCAAAGCGCATAGTAACGCCCTCGTCTGGCTGCACTCGAATCACAATAGCATTGCTACCAAGCTCTCGAACTGCAGTAGACTCAAACGGCAAATGCGGAGCGCGCTTAAAAATAACAGCAATTTCCGTAACACGCTTGCCTAAACGTTTGCCGGTTCGCAAGTAGAACGGAACTCCAGCCCAACGGCGAGTATCAACGTCAAGTCGCACTGCAGCGTACGTTTCAGTAGTGCTTTTAGGGTCGATTCCTTGCTCTTCCAAGTATCCAACAGCTTTGTAAGAGCCTTGCCATCCTGCTGCATACTGTCCTCGAGCAGTATTGGCAGCCAAGTCTTGAGGTAGTCGGATTGCGGATAGAACTTTCGTTTTTTCAGCAGTCAAATCGCTAGCGCGGAAACTTACAGGCTCTTCCATAGCAGTAAGCGCCATAAGTTGAAGCAAATGGTTCTGAATCACGTCACGTGCAGCACCGATTCCGTCGTAGTATCCGGCTCTTCCGCCAATGCCAATATCTTCAGCCATCGTAATTTGCACGTGATCGACGTAATTTGCGTTCCAAATCGGCTCATACATTGCGTTAGCAAAGCGGAAAGCCAGCAAATTTTGCACAGTTTCCTTGCCTAAATAATGGTCAATTCGGAACACAGAATTAGGATCAAAAACTTCAGAAACGACGCGATCCAATTCTCGTGCGCTCGCTAAATCGTGGCCAAAAGGCTTTTCAATAATTACGCGTCGCCAAGCATGCTCAGAAGAGTGCGAAAGACCTGATGCTGCAAGCTGTTGGGCAACAACTGGGAAGCTGGAAGGCGGAATAGACATGTAAAAAGCGTGATTTCCGCGAGTACCTCTGTCTCGATCAAGTTCGTTCACTGTTTTGCTTAAACGCTCAAACGCGGACGCATCGTCAAAGGTGCCGCGTACGAAACGTATGCCTTTAGCGAGATTAATCCAAGTTGACTCACGAAATGGCGTTCTGCAATGCTGCTCAATATTTTCGCGCACAAAGTTTACGAAATGTTCATCCGTCCAATCGCGTCTCGCAAAACCAGTTAAACCAAATCCTGGAGGCAAAAGCCCGCGATTAGCTAAATCATATACTGCTGGCATAAGTTTTTTGCGTGCTAAATCGCCAGTAATGCCAAAAATTACTAGGCTGCACGGACCCGCAATGCGAGCTAAACGCAAATCACGTGGATCGCGCAAAGGATTCGTCCAAGTAGATACGCTTTCCCCAGCGTCTTGCAAATCACGTAGTGTCCTCAACTCAGTCATAGATACTATCGTAATATTTCGTAGCTATTTTCACCACGCAAAACGCAATTTATTATGCTTAATAACAGTATTAAAAAGTTTTAGCGCGTTATAACTCTAATTTTCAGCCGCCGCATACAGCTAAACGAATCATCTTCGCGTATTGTGGACCGCCAATTGGAGTTAAGTGAACTCCATCGTCAGTTAAATATTCCGAGTGACCATTACTCAAACCATGCCAGTCTATAATGCCAACATTATGATGAGTTGCTGCGAACTTGCGTAAGCTATCGTTCGTTGCATCCTGCCAAGGTTGCGGAACTCGTGTGGTAACGAAATAAACAGGTCTACCTTTTGCGACATCAACCATGTGTTGAAGCACGCTATCGTCATGAGGAGGACCGTTGGTTCCAAGAGCGAAAATCACCACATCTCCAGCGTGTTTTGCCGAAATATCTTTCTCGTATTCATCAGCTCCGTGGAAAATTTGTCTACTCACTTTTCCATCTATATAAGCGTTAGGCATAACTTGCATCAAATATGGTTTAGCGCCTTCAGTAATAGAATCTCCAACCATAGTTAAGTTTACGGAACAAGTATTGCGTCGTTTGTCGATCCGCGTATGAGTAGTAACAAGATTTCGTGGAACTTTTTCTGCAATAGGGAAGAGAATACGATACTTCGATGGTGTAGGTGGAAGAGACTGTTTTACTACATTCTTTTGCACACCTTTTGGAACTGCTTTTTCTTTTGTTTCTTGCTTAGAATTAGTTTTGTCAAAAGCAGTAGGTTTTTTATTTGACGATGAAGATTGCTCTACTTGTGCTGTCAATTCTGGGCGAAGCTGCATTGACCTATGCTTGGCTATATCCTGCCAATTTACTGGCAAGATAATTAACGACACAATAATTATGCAGCACAAAGTTAGTGAGACGGAGCGAATAAGCTTAAATAATTGTTGATCTTTTATTGGCTTTTCAAATAACTGATACAAGCATTCTGCAAGTGCAACTATTACTAGTGCTTGCAAGACTTGCTCTCCTGTAGAAATAGCAGTTGTTCTATTTGCTGGGTTGAATAATTCAAGAACAGGGAAGTGAACTAAATAAATTGCAAAAGAGCGTCTGCCGATATAGGCGAGTGGAGTCCATGCAAATATTCTCGAGCAAATATTATCAGTTTGCGTGCAAGACCATAGTATTAGTGTGCAAGCGGCTGCTGTTATTGTGTATCCGCCAAAAACAAATACTGAAGATGTGCCTTCTGCATACACGAAGCAGTAGCACAACACAATTGTTGCCAATAACCCAACGCAAGATCGCTGCCATGCACGAAGCGGATTATAAAAAACAGTTTTTGGCTTATTGAATGCGTTATTTGGAAGTTCTTGTATATCTGGAGTTACGCCATTATCTGATAAATCAATTTGTAATCCTTTACGCAAGTCAGCAGGTATTCCATCTTCAATAAACTCTTTTTCTTTATTTGCGCAGGATTTATCTGATTTTTTCGTTAGTGCTGAATTATCTACACTACTGTCTAACTTAACTGATGAAGCTAAGCTGACCGATATGTTCTTTTTGCCCATTAGCAAATGTAATGCATGAATAAGCCACGCGTGGAATGAATGTTTGACAAACCAAGCACCGTACATTGCTAGCATTGCACCCATTAAGAATTCTGATGCTCTCGTATCTAGAGAATAGTAGACGCGAGCTGGAGTTGTGTAATTGTTAAATAAGTAGGCAAAAGTAAAAGTAAGAATAGAAGAAAGTATGGCTAAGCCTGCTGTGATATACATGCGTATTAGCTTGCTACGCACGAATTTAATAAGTGCAGCAAGGATAATAGGCCATATAACAAAAGCCTGCATTAAAAGTCCGAGATACCAAAGATGTTTGATAGGAGAAGGTAGTCCGGACTGTTCAAAATATGAAAGTTTACGGGCAACATACATTATATTGCTAAAGAATCCGGAGCCTGAAAGAGCATCCGCTTGTAACTTTGGTAGTAGACTTGGCGAAAAAAGCCACATAATTGGTGCTGTTATAGCGATAATTCCAAGTGTTGACGGCCAAATTCTTTTTATGCGCTTTAGTAAATACTCCCAGTAATGCTTGATTCCTTGAGTATTTTTATTATTATCTTCGATATTTTTTGCATTTTTTGCGTTTTCATCTGCGTTTAAATAGCGCAGAACTGATCTCGTACAAAAATATCCTGCCAATACCAAAAATAGTGTTACTCCAAGGAATCCTCCCATAAGAAGGCTTGGACGCATATGAAAGCATACAATACCAATAATTGCTAAAGCTCTTAAACCGTCTATTGCTTTATTTCGCTTCGAAACAGTATTTGTAGGTAAAGTAGATGATTGTTTATTTTCAGCTTTTGCGCTATGAATAGTTTTTTCTACGGTATTATTTGCGTTTGCTGAAAGATTAGTTGAGGTCGTTTTACTAGCATTTTTTTCTGCAGGAACCTTCTTTGTTTTGAAGGATTGATCTGCTTGTGAAGCAGTGGAAGTGTTCACGCATCTCTTTTTTGTCATCTTGCCTACGCTTCGGTAACCATACTGGTATGTATGCAACATATCGTGTGTAAAACGTAGCAATAGTAACTGTGTATTAAGACACTTTTATAGCTTAAAGCGTGTCTTGTTGCTATGCCTAGGATGTGCTAGAAATATGTGATTTTATGCTACTTCTGTAAGTGATACAAAACGTTTATCATTTAACGAAATTTGTTAACAAAATTTTGTTTTATATGCTCTATTGCTGTCGTTCGTCGGTGCGCGCTAAAGTGAGATAGAACAGTTATATGAATTGTTATTAAAGTTATCAAAGGAGCCAATATGGCAGAAACTTTTAACGTTGTGGTAGAGATTCCACGCGGTTCTAAGAACAAGTATGAAGTGGATCACGAAACTGGTCGCGTATTCTTGGATCGCACCCTTTTCACAGCTATGGGTTATCCAGATGATTACGGTTATATTGATGGCACTTTGGGCGAAGATGGCGATCCACTCGACGCTCTTGTTATGATTCCAAATTCTGTGTTCCCAGGATGCGTTGTTGAGTGCCGCGCCGTTGGCTTGTATCACATGGTTGATGAAGCTGGCGGAGACGACAAGGTTTTGTGTGTTCCAGCAGACGTTCGTTTTGACGACATCAAGGATATCGATGACGTGAACGAGTATCATAAAGCTGAAATCAAGCACTTCTTCGAGCAGTACAAAGCTTTGGAGCCAGGTAAGGAAGTTCTTCCTGGTGACTTCTGGGCTGGTGTAGAGCAGGCTGAGAAGGAAATCGTCGCAGCTCGCAAGCGCTTGGAAGAAAGCGAAAAATAAGTTTCGCTTTTAATGAGCAAAACAATAAAAATTAAAAGCTAATAAATAAAACGTCGAAGACACATACCGTGTTTTCGACGTTTTTATGTAAGTGCGTGCTGCTTTCAAAAGTAAATTAAAATGTAACGTTGCATACGCTTTTAAATAATTTTAAGCAGCTACTAGCATTCCAAGGCCTGCAATATACACGAGCATTCCTGAAAGCATTATTGGCAATATAGAAATGGCGATATCGTGCGAAACTATTCCAGTTTCGTATTCTTCATAATTGTTGCGAACCCACAAATATGAAAGTCCTGATAGCGCGATTAGCATAAATATGCACAGTACTATAACGAGTATTCCACCGTCTAAATTGCGAAGCGATGGCATAAAGCTAATAATTGACGGCAAAAATAGCCAACCCGGAAGTGCTGCACAAGCAATACTTGCAGTAAGCGTGTGCGAAAGATTTCGTACTAAATTTGTGCGATTCTCGCGCAGCATTTGCCTCAAGAATGTTACAAATGTTGCTGCTACAAGAATTAGAGCAAAAGATACAGCCCAGCGTTCGTAAGGGTGAATTGCAGCAATGAACTTACTCATCGACACAGTTTCGTTATCAATAATGACGCTTTTTGGTAGCCATCCCTTTAATACTCCGGTTGCAAACCATGTAGAAGCAATTCCTGCGCATAATGCAATAGCTCGGTCAATTACATTTCCGTGCAGTGGCCACAACGCTATAAATGTAAGCATTATGATAAGGCATAATATAAGTGTTATTTTTGCTGTTGCGATTGGCAATATTGCTGCAATTGCGAGAAGTACTACAACAAAAATTTGGCTTACAAACATCGCTAATGCGTTCATGCTAGGTATACGGGTATGTTTTTGAACATTTACGCAAGAATTATCATTTTTCTGCATCTTATCATTGCAGATACGTGTTTCATTGCTCATACACACTCCCTAGTGCTGTAAGTTTTATATTTATAAAGCGTAATATGTCCATAAAATATTAACAAATTACTTTGTTTATTTACTAATGTAGCCTATAACCTGCACTGCGCTTTATTGTGTTGATATTTTTTATCTTTAGAAGATGCAAGTGTTGCAGTTGTCGCTATTTTTCGCAGTATGGTTTACAATTCCTGTAAAGGCTGAATTTGCTACTACATCAATTGTTTGTTGGAGGCATCATATGACTGATATCACATTGATGACTTCGTGTGCTTCTCCTTCTTCAGTTTTACCTTCACTTACTTTGTTATCTCATAAAGTGCGTTTACTTTCTTTGGATACGTCAAGTTTGGCAAAACTGCCCGCACAAACCATTCTTTTGCTTGATGCGCGTGAGGATTTAGCTCTCGCTAAATCAATGTGTTCTTCTCTGCGTGTTGCAAATATTACGGTTCCTGTCATATTAGTTATAACTGAGGGTGGTTTTACTGTAGTAAATCCTTCGTGGAACATTTCTGATGTTGTGCTTACTAATGCTTCTCCGGCGGAAGTAGAGGGTCGTTTGCGTTTGGCTTCTTTGCAACACGGATCTTCTGATGATTTGTTTGTGCATTCGCAAGGCTCTGAAATTGATGATTCTTTCAATTCAGACAATGGAACTATGCGTTCTGGAGATCTTGTTGTAGATATGCGTAGCTACACAGTGAGTTTGCATGGTCATCCTGTTGATTTAGCTTATAAAGAATTTGAATTGCTGAAATACTTTGTGCAGCATCCGCGCAGGGTGTTTACTCGTGCTCATTTGTTGCAAGAAGTATGGGGTTACGACTACTACGGTGGCACTCGTACTGTAGACGTTCATATTCGTAGGCTTCGTGCAAAACTTGGTGTTGAATATGAACATCTAATTGGCACAGTGCGTAATGTTGGCTATCGCTTTGATCCTTCGGAGTCTGATGAGAATAGCGAAATTTCCGAAAGCAGTGTTGAAGATGATTCTGAAAATGATGCAGATAAGCAGTCTGCGCAATAATGATTTATCGAAGCTCTAATATGCGAGAATCAAAACAAGCGAAATTAGCTCGTATTTATGCAGAGTACGATTTATTGTGCAAAGAAATACCGGAGCCGAAGTGTGCATTAAATTTCAAAAATCCATTTGAGCTACTAATCGCTACTGTATTAAGCGCGCAAACTACGGATAAGCGCGTGAATATCGTGACGCCTGAACTCTTTTCTATTTTTCCCAACGCGAGTTCCTTAGCTGCTGCTCCTGTATCTCAAGTTGAGTCAATTATTTACCCTCTCGGATTTTATAGAGTAAAAGCACAGAATATTATTTCATTATCTGCATGTTTGCTTAATAATTTTTCTGGTATAGTGCCATCAAATATGGAAGATTTAATATCGTTGCCGGGTGTTGGTCGTAAAACTGCCAATGTTGTTCTTGGCAACGCATTTGGATTACCGGGGTTTCCTGTAGATACTCACGTAATACGTGTTACAGGTCGTCTTGGTTGGCGTAAGGTTCAGAATCGTCCAAATCCTGTTGCTATTGAGCGCGAAATAACTGCTTATTTTGCTCCTAAAGAGTGGACTAATCTTTCTCATAGACTTATTTTGCATGGCAGAAAAATTTGCACTGCTCGGAATCCAAAATGTGTTTCATGCCCTTTAAATACAACATGTCCGTCGGCAATTATTTAAAGCGTGTTGTCTCCAATTCAGATATTGATATAGACTGTAGGTTATGTCAAGAACAGGCAAATATGCGTATCGCACTTCCAGGTCAGCTCATGCTCGCACTAATGCAGACTGGATGCCATGGGTTGTGTTTGTAGTTGTGTCTGTAATAATGAGCGGCATTTTGTGGTGTGGATGGCAAATATACCAGGGTCATTCGCCTTTTGCTGCAATAATGCATCCAGCTAGTAACTCAGTGCTAAAAGTTGGTTTACGTACTGCTCCTGAATCTCTTGATATTAGAAACGACGACAGTGACGCTTTACAGCAAGCTTTAATTGGTAATGTTTACGAAACTCTTGTTAAACGTGGCGATGATAATAGTTTGCAACCAGGTCTCGCGAAGTCATGGGATATTTCGAAAGACGGCTTAACATATCGTTTTAATTTGCGTCAAGGTGTGCGTTTCTCTAACGGTAGTGAGATGACTTCGACTTCCGTATTACAATCTTTGAAACAAGGCATCACAAATAATTATCCTGGTTATAGCGCACTTACAAATATTAAAACTGTTAATAAACCGGATGATTACACTTTAGTAATTACACTTAATAATCCAGATGCGTTACTTTTACGTCGTCTTGCTGGACGTGTTGGCATTGTCTATGACACAAAATCGATGATTGACTATGCAAGTGCTGCTCTTGGCACAGGTCCTTTCACTGTAAGTGACTACAATAAAGGCAATTCTTTAGTATTACTTCGCAACGATAAATACTGGGGAACCCCTGCTTCTTGTGCAAGTATTACTTTGCAATATTTCAATAGCGATACTGCTCTAGCTGAGGCAATGGAAAAGGGCAATATTCAAATGGCAGTTCCGCTTGAAGGTAACGAAAATAAGCGTCTTGCTGCTGTTGCTAATACGCAAATGGTAGAGGGTCAGAGCACAAGAGTGCGATTTATTGCAATAAATACAACAGTTTCATCGATTTTCTGCGATGAGCAGGCTCGTAAAGCTGCGAGATACGCTTTGAATGCGCAAACTGTACTTGCAGCTGATGGCAATGGTGGTGTTCCAGTAGGAGGACCTATTGATCCTCTTTCAACTGGTTATGAAGATTTAAATGGATTGTATCCTTATAATCCAGGCAAAGCTGCTCCCTTGTTCCATTACTTTAGCGCAAGCTATTTAGGAACTATTAATTTTCTTGTTCCACAGGGCGAAGGTGGAGTTGGGCGCGAGCTTTCAAAACAGATTAGTTCCGTGAGTGGTTTTAAGGTCAATCTTGAAGAAGTTGATCAACAAACTATGCGTAAGCGTATTAGTGAAGGTAAGTATGATCTTGCGCTTACTACGAGCAATCGTACTTTAGATGAAGGCATGTTTGCAGAAAGCGGTTCTCCGTTCGTTTTGCAAGACGCGCGTGCTCAACAAGCTTGGGCCGATGCGGTTCATTCTAAGAATGCAAACGAATATGAGGCAAATGCTCGTGCATATGCGCGCGAAGTAAGCAATAATGCTGCAGCTCACTGGTTATATGCTCGAAAGAGCATTATGGCTGTGAAGTCTAATGTAAGCGGCTATACGAAAAATATGACGGATCAGCTTCTGCCATTGCAGAGCGTAGTGGTGAAATAGAAAAGCGTAAAGATTTGCGTTGTCGCGCTGAGTTTCTAATATTCAGTTCATGAGTGAACAGGATAATAACACAGTAAAGCACGCACATTTAACGCCTCTTCCTAACAAAGTTGGCGTTGATGGTCTTGAAGACAAGTGGCGTAGCAATTGGGACGAAGCTAAAACTTACGCATTCCATAATTCTCGCGACCGTAAGGCCGTATATTCTATCGATACTCCACCTCCAACCGTTAGTGGCCACTTGCACGTAGGTCACGTATTCTCTTACACGCATACGGATGTCATTGCGCGATATAAGCGCATGCAAGGCTTTGACGTGTTCTACCCAATGGGTTGGGACGATAACGGCTTGCCAACAGAGCGCCGCGTACAAAATTATTACGGTGTGCGAGTGGATACTTCGTTGAAGTATGACCCTGATTTTAAGCCGCCTTTTGAAGGCACTGAAGGCAAGAAGATTGAGGCTAAAGATCAGGTTCCTGTAAGCAGGCAGAACTTTATTGAGCTTTGTGAGCGCTTGACTTCTCAAGATGAGAAGCTTTTTGAAGCATTGTGGCGCAGGCTTGGTCTTTCTGTAGACTGGTCGCAAACTTACCACACGATTGGTGAGCAGCCTCGTCGAGTTGCGCAAAAAGCATTCCTTCGCAATCTTGCTCGCGGAGAAGCTTATCAAAAAGATGCTCCTGGATTGTGGGATGTGACTTTCCAGACTGCAGTTGCACAAGCAGAGCTTGAATCACGCGAATATCCTGGTTTCTACCATAAGATTGCGTTCCGTTTTGAAGATGGTACGCCAATTTATATTGAAACTACGCGTCCAGAATTGCTTGCTGCATGCACTTCTTTAATTGCAAATCCAGAAGATGAGCGTTACAAGAAGTACTTTGGTCAGGAAGTTTATTCGCCACTGTTTAAGGTGAAGGTTCCGATTTTGGCGCATTCTGCTGCTCAAATGGACAAGGGTGCTGGCATTGCAATGTGCTGCACTTTCGGTGACGTAACAGACGTTGAGTGGTGGCGCGATTTGAATTTGCCAACTCGACCAATTATTCAGCGTAACGGTCGCATCGTTATGACGACTCCTGATTGGATTACAGATGAATCCGGCCGTGAAATGTTCGAGAAAATTGCCGGCAAAACCACGTTCTCTGCTCGTAAGGAAATTGTTGAAGCTTTGCAAGCAGCTGGAGACATGGAAGGCGATCCAAAGCCAACAAAGCGTATGACGAACTTCTACGAAAAGGGCGATAAGCCTTTGGAAATCGTCACTTCTCGCCAGTGGTATTTAAAGAACGGTGGCACGGACGAAAAGTTGAATGCTGAACTTATTGAGCGAGGCAAGGAACTTAACTTCCACCCAGACTTTATGCGCGTGCGCTATGAGAATTGGGTTCACGGTTTGAATGGTGACTGGCTTATCTCTCGCCAGCGCTTCTTCGGTGTGCCATTCCCACTTTGGTATCCAGTAAACGAAAATGGGGAAGTGGATTACGAGCATCCTTTGACTCCTAGCGAAGATCGTTTGCCAATCGATCCAACTATTGACGTTCCAGAAGGATTCGATGAATCGCAACGTAACCAGCCGAACGGCTTTACTGCTGAGCAAGACATTATGGACACTTGGGCTACATCTTCCTTAACTCCACAAATCGTGACTCGTTGGGAAGAGCCAGGTGAGGAAAATCAAGCTTTGTTTAAGGCTACTTTCCCAATGGATTTGCGTCCACAAGGCCAGGATATTATTCGTACTTGGCTGTTTAGTACTGTTGATCGCGCACATCTTGAAAACGGCTGCTTGCCTTGGAAGCATGCTGCACTTTCTGGCTGGATTCTTGATCCTGACCATAAGAAGATGTCTAAATCTAAAGGCAACGTTGTTGTGCCAAATAAGCCAATCGAAGAGTTTGGTGCAGATGCTGTACGCTACTGGGCAACTTCTGCAAAACTTGGCTTGGACGCAACTTACGACGAAGGCCAAATGAAGATTGGCCGACGCTTAGCTATTAAGCTTTTGAATGCTACTAAGTTTGCGCTCGCGATTGGTCGTGAAGATGATGAGCATCAGGTTCTTGAGCCTGCTAGCGCGGACTGGAATTTTGCTGATGTTACTGAAGTTTTGGATCGCTCTGTTATGGCAAAGCTTGCATCCGTTATTCGTACAGCTACTGATGCGCTTGAATCTTACGA
The DNA here is from genome assembly GCF_049244135.1 of Gardnerella sp. DNF01205. Lineage (NCBI taxonomy): Bacteria > Bacillati > Actinomycetota > Actinomycetes > Bifidobacteriales > Bifidobacteriaceae > Gardnerella > Gardnerella sp. DNF01205. Next base: position 269,981 of record NZ_CP058378.1, read on the forward strand.
GCATTCCAAGGCTTTGGAAGCAATCGAAACATTCTTCTGGGAGTTCTGCGACGACTATATTGAGCTTGCAAAGAATCGCGCTTACGGTACTGCAGAATCGACTGGACGCACTCCAAGCGAAGCTGCTGTAAAGTCTGCTCGCACAACTCTTGGCCTTGCGCTCGATGCTTTGGCTCGCTTGCTTGCTCCTTACTTGCCTTACGCTACTGAAGAAGTGTGGAGCTGGATGCATGACGGCGAAGGCTCTGTGCATCGCGCTAGCTGGCCATGCGCTAAGGCGTATGAGGCTGCTGCAAACGGTGTTTCTGCAGATACTTTGGCTTACGCGGGTGAAGCTTTGGCTACTTTGCGCAAGATTAAGTCTGAAGCAAAAGTTTCTATGAAGACTCCTATTTTGCAAGTGACTTTGAACGTAGCAGAAAATGCTTACAAGGCTGTCGAGGAGACTTTGGATGACGTTGCTGAAGCTGGACGCGTTACTGGAGAAGTAAATCTTAACGCTGTTAAGGCAGCAGTTGCTGGAGATTCTTCTGATTCTGAATCTGATTCCGCGGAATCTGATGCAGCTAACGTAAACGTTTCTGTTGCTCAAAGCGAACTCGGCGAAGCTCCTGCAAAAAAGAAGTAGCTGTAAGTAGTTGCAAGTAATCGAAAATAATTAATCGCAAAACAAAAGCGCTGGAAGTCAATCTTCGACTCCAGCGCTTTTTGTGTATTGTAATCGCGAAGCATCGCGCGGTAACGCTAGACTGTAAACCATGAATCCAGAAAGCTTAAGTGAATTAATTGAAAAAATTGCTAAAGATTTAGTAGCAAGCGGTAAAGCTGGCAGTCTAACAGAAGATTTGATTCCTGCTGCCGAAAAACTTGCAGTTATGCGACCAAAGGATCGCGCACACGGTGATTGGGCTACGAATGTTGCTATGCAGCTTGCTAAAAAAGCTGGTATGAAGCCTAGTGATTTAGCCGAGCTTTTTGCTGAGAGTTTGCAAGAAGCGGAAGGTATTGCGTCTGTAGAAGTTGCAGGTCCTGGCTTTATTAACATAACGCTTGATTCTGCTTCTGCAGCGGCAGTCGTAGACGAGGTCTTAAAGCAAGGTGCTGATTTTGGCAAAAATACGCACTTAAGCGGCAAAACTTTGAATCTTGAGTTTGTTTCCGCAAACCCAACTGGTCCAATCCACATTGGTGGAACTCGCTGGGCTGCAGTTGGTGATTCTATGGCTCGAGTCTTGGAAGCGAACGGCGCAAAAGTTGTGCGCGAGTACTACTTCAACGATCATGGCGAGCAAATTAACCGTTTTGCAAAGTCTTTAGTTGCTGCAGCTCATGGTGAAGAAACGCCTGCAGATGGTTACAAAGGCGCGTATATTAACGAAATCGCAGACGCTGTTATAAAAGAAGCGCAAGCAGACGGCGTTGATGTTCTTTCTTTGCCTAGAATTGATCTTGGAAAAGATGAGGAAGGTTTGCCTCTTGGCGAAGGCGATTCCGAGCAGCGCGAAGAGTTCCGCAAGCGCGCAGTGCCAATGATGTTTGCCGAAATCCGTAAGTCCATGCGCGATTTTCGTGTTGATTTCGACGTGTGGTTCCACGAAAACAGCCTGTACGAGGATGGCGAAGTTGAGCGTGCTATTGCAGATTTGCGTTCTCGCGGAGACATTTTTGAAAAAGATGGCGCAACTTGGTTTGAATCCACTAAGCATGGCGACGACAAAGATCGCGTAATTATTAAGTCTGACGGCAATTACGCTTACTTTGCTGCAGATATTGCGTACTATCGCAACAAGCGCCATCGCGAACAGAATCCTGCGGACGTAGCGATTTACATGCTTGGTGCGGATCATCACGGCTATATTGGCAGAATGATGGCAATGTGCGCGGCTTTTGGAGACAAGCCAGGCGAAAACATGCAGATTCTTATTGGTCAGCTTGTAAACGTTATGAAAGATGGCAAGCCTGTACGCATGAGCAAGCGCGCAGGAAACGTTATTACGATTGACGATTTAGTTGATGCAATTGGTGTTGATGCTTCGCGCTACTCGCTTGCTCGCACAGATTACAATACAAGTGTTGATATTGATTTGGATTTGCTTGCTTCTCACAGCAACGATAATCCTGTGTATTACGTGCAATACGCGCACGCACGCAGCTGCAATGTGGCTCGCAATGCTGCGGACGCTGGAATTACGCAAGATGGTGCTGATTTAAGCTTGCTTAATACCGAGGCTGACGGCGAAGTGTTGGCTGCTTTGGCTCAATGGCCTGCTGCTTTGGCTCAAGCTGGCGATTTGCGCGCTCCACACAGAGTTGCGCATTATCTTGAGGATTTGGCAGCAAGTTACCACAAGTGGTACAACCTTGAGCGCGTTGTGCCAATGGAGTTAACTGACCCTGAAAATCGTTTGCCAGAAGCCGATCGTGAATCTCAGCGCATTGCAAAGTGCCCAGAGCCAGCTCGTGCTGCAGCTCGCTTAAAGCTTAACGCTGCTGTGCGCACAGTTATTGCAACTGGTCTTGATTTGCTTGGAATTTCTGCTCCGGAAAAGATGTGATTTTGCTTATTTTATATAAGATTTAGAGCAAAGCTATAGAGCATTTTTGATTACATAGGACGTTGGTAGTTTGCCAGCGTCCTTTTTATTTTTTATTAGAGACACGCACGAATTATAAGTTTCTATCGATTAAGTACATGCAATTTATTAATATACCCTCTAATATTATTTTCGCTTTAAATCCACAAAATTACAAAGTAAGAGATTTAGCTGAATAGTATATAAATACAAATTTATCCTTATGGGAGGTGTAAGCATGAGCGTCACAACACAAAGTGTCAGCACAGATAGTGCCCCGAAAAAAAGGAACTTGACCATTATTGAGTCCGCGTACGTGGCGGTCATGTTGTTTGGTATGTTCTTTGGCGCAGGAAACCTGATTTTCCCTGTGTTCCTTGGAGCTAATGCAGGAAACAATTCCGCTCCTGCAGCATTAGGCTTTATTATTACCGGCGTTGGTTTGCCATTGCTTGGTGTTACGGCTCTTGCGATGAGTCGCGCAAACGGTCTTTTTGAACTTTCTAGTAAGCCGAGCAAAAAATACGGCATGTTCTTTACTTGTGTGCTGTATTTAACAATCGGGCCATTCTTTGCAATTCCTCGCTGCGCAACAACTTCGTACACTGTTGGTTTGGAGCGCGTCGTTCCACAAGACGGAAACGGTCAATTGTATTTGTTCTTGTTCTCTGTGGTTTTCTTCGCGTTAGCATTCTTCTTTGCTATGAAGCCTAGTGGAATACTTACATGGGTTGGTAAAGTTCTTACGCCGATATTCCTGGTTTTCTTAGGTATTCTGGTATTTACTGCACTGTTTTCTCCTGTAAGCGGCGCTTCTGCGGATGCTGCTCCTATAGGGAAGTATGTTAATGAATCATTCTTTACAGGATTCTTAGATGGCTACAATACAATGGATGCTTTAGCTAGCTTGGCTTTTGGCATTATAGTTGTTAGTACTATTCGATCCTTTGGCGTAAAAGACCCTAAAGATGTGGCAGTGAATACTGTGCGATCTGGATTCTTTAGCTGCTTGCTTATGGCGTTGATTTACGTCGCAATTGTTGTTGTCGGTGTGCGTAGCCGTGCACTGTTTAAGCCTGCTGAAAACGGTGGCGTAACTTTGGCGCAAGTTGCACGCTACCATCTTGGAAACGTTGGTTTGCTTGTTCTTGCTGCAACTGTTACTCTTGCATGCTTAAAGACGGCAGTTGGTTTAATTGTAAGCTGCTCGGAAACCTTCTCTAAGTTATTCCCTAAGGGTCCTAGCTATCGCGTTTGGTCTGTGTTGATTACGCTTGTTTCGTTTGGCCTTGCAAACTTTGGTTTGAGCACAATCATCGAATATGCAGTTCCAGTATTGATGTTCTTGTATCCACTGTCAATCGTATTGATTCTTTTGGCTTTGTGCGGTCGACTTTTTGGAAATTCCAAAGTCGTGTACGCTTGGACACTTGGTTTTACTGGTGTTGCAGCTGTATTTGACTTTTTGAATAGTTTGCCAACAGCTTTGCGCAACGCATTGCATATGAACGATATGTTGGTGGTTGCTCAAAACTGGTTGCCGTTCTCGGAATTTGGCATGGCTTGGGTTTGCCCTGCTGTTGTTGGATTTGTTGTTGGCTATGTCCGCATGGTTTTATTTGAAAACAAGGACATGGAAGAGGTGGCTCGTCTAGCTGCTGGTCCAGATCTTGAAGGCAGTGTTGCTAGCGAAAATGATTCATATGCTTCCATTGATTCTCAGTTTTGCGAGCAAAATTAGAAAATCATGAAATAACCGTATAAGCTAAATAAACCGCCATATTTTGTTGCGTAATTTTTCGTAGCAAAGTATGGCGAATTTTATATAAAACGCACGCTTGACTTATTTATTGGAACGATTTAGTATATTTCAATAACGAACAAAATAATGTGCAATCTAAAAGTAATTCTCGCTTAGCCAGTAAAGCAAGATACGAAAAGGCACACGTCTAGTGCTCGGCGCTGAGGCATTAGCAAAATGGTTGTTCATGAGTGAAAGGAGTAAACGACGCTGTTTGCGGCAGAAGTCTGGCGTTGCTATATATCAAATGGTGCATTGGGCGGTATGCCCAAGAACCTTTAAGTTTCTCTAAATATTTCTAAGGAAGAACAACGATGTTGAAACTAAAAAAGTTTGGAGCAATCTCTGTGATGCTCGTTGCTGCGCTTTCGCTTACCGCATGTGGTGGCGGCACAAGCTCCACGAGTAATGCTCAAGGTAAAACAACCGTTTCTGTTTGGCATTATTGGGATGGCGCTAATGCAGATGCCTTCGATAAAAAAGTAAAAGCATTTAATGCTTCGCACAAGAACATTGAGATTAAAACTACAAATGTTCCTAATGCTGATTTCTTAACAAAATTACGCGCATCTGCTACGTCAAATACTTTGCCTGATATGGCCATAGGTGATTTGATTTGGATGCCTCAAATGGCACAAATTGGTAAGTCTGCAGACTTAAAAAAGCTTCTCAAGCCTGAAGTAATTGACAATATTAACCCTGCATTAAAGAATTTTGGGTCAATTGATGGTCGCTTAGTATCCGTTCCAATGTCAGCCAATAATCTTGCTTATATGTACAATCGCACAATATTTAAGAAGGCTGGTTTAGATCCAGATAAGCCGCCAAAAACTTGGGCTGAATTAAAGCAAATGGCAAAGCAAATCAAAGATAAGACTGGTCTTCCAGGATACGATTTGCCAACCGAAGCAGGAGACAGCGGTGAGGCTCTTACCTGGAACTTCCAAGTCAATCTTTGGCAAGCTGGGGGTGAATTCTTAAAGAAAGATAACTCTGCTGCTGCTTTTAACACTCCTGCAGGTAAGAAAGCTGCCAATTTCTGGATGGATCTTATTAAAAGTGGAGTGAGCCCATATGCTGGATGGGGCAAGTTTGAAAAAGGTAAAGGTGGTTCTGCGCAGGAAGGTTCTTGGATGGTAGGTATTTGGGCAGCGGATCCTCCATTTGATTTTGCTGCAGCTCCTTTACCAACTCCTGAAGGTGGTAAACCATCTACTAATCTTGGCGGAGAACAAGCCATGTTGTTTAACAATGATGATGCAAAAGTAAAAGCTGCTGCTGAATTTGTGACTTGGTTCTTGCAGGACAAGCAAGTGCTTGATTGGTGTGAATCTACTGGTTTCCTGCCTGCGACAAAGAGTGCTGCTAACAATGCAGAGTATCGTTCATGGGTTGAAAAGAAAGAGCCTCGCTTACTTCCATATATTGAACAAATGGCAACTGCTCATACTCGTCCAAACACCAAACTATATCCACAGATTTCGTTGGCATTCGCAAAGGAAATGGAAAAAGCATTTTCTGGCGAAGTAAATGTTGGAACTGCATTAAAGAATGCAGAAAAAGCAGTCAACGAAGTAATATCGCAAGGTAAGTAATCATGCGTAATCCGATAGTACAGTTGAAAAAGAACAAGTCAGCTGCTAATGCAGAAGCAAAGGCTAGTAATGGTAAGCTGATTCGTGATAGTCGTAAAACTGTAGGTAAATGGGAGCAAATTCTCACAGCATGGGGATTGTTGCTTCCTGGATTAGTGATTCTCGTCATCTTCACTTTTTATCCAATTATTTCTGCAGCTTATACGAGCTTAACAAATTGGAACGGGTTTTCTGTAAATCCAGATTTTATTGGATTGAAGAATTATGTGAAACTATCTCAAGATCCAGAATTTTGGAATAGTTTAACCGTGACTGTTATCTATGCATTTGGTGTAGCTGTGCTATCGGTTGTTTCGGGGTTGCTTTTTGCGGTATTACTAGATGCGCCAATTCGCGCTCGCGGATTGTATCGCACTATATATTTCCTTCCTGTCGTTACCTCCTCGGTGGCTGTAGCAATTGTGTGGAAATATATGTTGGATCCATCGGGTCTTGTAAATTCTGTACTCTCATCCCTAGGTATTGCAGGACCCGACTGGCTCCACAACAAGTGGCTAGCATTACTTGCTACTACACTCCTTACAGTTTGGAAGAACTTAGGTTTTAATATCATTCTATATTTGACTGCTTTGCAATCTCTTTCTAAGTCGACTTATGAAGCTGCAAGTCTTGATGGTGCTACGAGCTGGCAACAGCTGCGTTATATTACAGTTCCTCTGCTTAGACCAATGACATTCTTTGTGGTTGTGCAAGCGCTGATTAGTAGTTTCCAATCATTTGATTTAATTTATGTGTTTACTGAAGGCGGTCCTCGAGGTGGCACTGACGTACTAGGAATGTTTATGTATCGTCAAGCATTTAGGTTAGGCAATTTCGGTTATGGTACGGCAATTGCTATAGCGTCGCTGGTGTTAGTTCTTATCGTAACTCTTGTGCAATGGAAGGTAAGTAATGCAGAAAATAAGTAAGGTTTTTACGAGATTGCGTTCGTTGCATCTTGCTCGGCATATTGTACTCATTATCGGTGCAGCTTCGGTACTTATTCCATTTATGTGGATGTTTACAACGTCGTTGCAAACAAAAGCCGAAACGTATGCCGTTCAGTCAGTGATTCCAACATCATGGCATTGGGAAAATTATCTGCATGCGTGGCAAAGCGCTCCGTTTGCAAACTATTATATTAATAGCTTGATCATGTCGGCAATTATTGTAGTTGGTCACCTTGCGTTTGATGCTATGGCAGCTTTTGCTTTTGCGCGATTAGAGTTTCCTGGAAAGAAAATATTATTCGTGCTGCTACTTTCTGCTTTCATGGTTCCTGCTTTCGTAACAGTTATACCTATGTACGGTATTATCGCTCAGTTGCGTTGGATTGATACTATGGCAGCTTTAACAGTTCCGCGTTTGGCTGATGTATTTGGCATTATTTTGCTACGCCAACATTTTACTACTATCCCGCGTGAGCTAGATGAGGCTGCAAGAATTGACGGATGTTCAAGCCTTGGTATTTTTATTAAAGTTATTCTGCCGCTTTCTAAGCCAGCTCTTGCAACTCTTGGTGTATTCTCATTCCTATTTGCATGGAATGATTTTCTGTGGCCTCTGTTGGCTACAAATGCAGAAGAAATGCGTACTATTCAAATCGGCTTGAGTGGTTTTGTTGGACGTTATGGTACGTCATGGAACTATTTAATGGCTGGAACTTTGACGTCAACTTTGCCATCAATTATTATTTTCTTCTTCTTCCAAAAAGCTCTTGAACGAGGAATCGCTTCTACAGGTCTTAAAGATTGAAGAAGTGCTAAGACGTTTACAATTTGTAAAATTTACTATTTTTTAGGAACAAGTCATGCAACCTGAATGGGTAAAATCAAGTGTATTTTATCAGATTTTTCCGGAGCGTTTCGCAAATGCAAATGCCTCTATTAACCCTAATCCTGTAGAATCATGGGATAAATCTCCAACTAGGGACAATTTTTTCGGTGGTGATTTGCAAGGGATCAGTGAGCATCTGTCATATCTTGCGGATATGGGTGTCAATGCTTTGTATCTTACTCCAATTTTCCAAGCGGATACGAATCATCGCTATGATGCCACTGATTATTTCAAAATTGATTCACGTCTTGGTAATGATGCAGATTTTGATGAGTTTATTAAGCGTGCTCATGAATTGCAGATTCGTGTAGTTTTAGATGGTGTATTCAATCATTGTGGAATAGGCCACTGGGCGTTTCAAGATGTTGTACGTAACGGCGAACAATCGCAATATGTTAATTGGTTTTCGGTAGAGGGCTTTCCTGTAGTGTCTCATCCGGAACCGAATTATAAAACATGTTCCGGCTGTTACTATTTACCAAAATGGAATGTATATAATCCAGAAGTACGTAGACATCACTATAACGTTGCTAAATATTGGTTAAATCGTGGTATTGATGGCTGGCGTTTAGATGTTCCATATTTCGTCAATAAAACATTTTGGAAGGGTTTCCATAAAGTAGTGAAATCTTTTGGGGATGATAAATACTTAGTAGCTGAAGAATGGCGTAACCCTTCTCAATGGCTTACTCCGGAACTTATGGATGGAACCATGAATTATACAGTTCGTGATTTAGTCCTAGGTTTTTGCGCTGATGAAACGTTGGATGCTTATGATTTTGCAGATGGTATGAATGCTTTGTATAACGATATTCCAGAAGAACATCGTTCTTGTATGTTGAATTTGCTTGGGAGTCACGATACTGAGCGATTGCTTACGCGTACAAAAGCTCATGAATATGCTTGGGATACGTCTGCTGAAGACGCTGAGAATTTAGCTTATGCGCTGTTATTTGCTGCTGATGGCGCTCCTATGGTGTATTACGGCGATGAAAATGGTATGGAAGGAGAAAATGATCCGGGTTGCCGCGCTCCTATGATTTGGAATGAGAATGCTTGGAATTTATCTGTTCGTAAAACAGTTTGCAAATTAATGCGTCTACGTAGAGAAAATGCTGCTCTCCAATATGGCAGGCAGCATGTAGCTGCTTTAGGTAAACATACTGTGTGTATTACGCGCAACTTACCTTCGGGGCGTGCATGCTTATGTTTAGTGCATCGCGGATCTGGAGCTTACATCAATTGTGATGATTTGCCGGTGCGTATGGATCGTTCGCTATTTGGTGTGCCAAGTATAATAGGTAAGCAATACCGTATGGGAGAAAAATCCATTATATTATATGAAGGTGAAGCAGTGGGGAAGCTATGAATGTTCGTAGAGTGACTATTAAGGATGTTGCAGAAAAAGCTAATGTTTCCAAGTCTGCAGTATCTTTTGCATATAATGATCCGTCAAAACTATCTGAGGCGACGGTTGAACATATTATGCAAACTGCTGAAGAAATGGGATATGTGCGAAGTGCAACAGCTAGAGCATTGCGTACGAATTCTTCGAATGCTTTGGGCTTGTTGCTGCCGCAAGGTATTGATACGATTTTGCAAAATCCCTATTATTCACTTTTGATTCAGGGCATTGGGCAGGTTTGCCAGTCGGAAGGCTACACTTTGATGCTTGTTCCTCCGCTAAGAGGTTCAATGTTAAAAGCTATTCCTACAGCTGCAGTAAGTGGTTTTATAATTTGCGGCTTGGAAGCTGAACGTGCAGAAGTTGTTGAAATTTTGAATAAGCATGTTCCTGTAGTGATTGTGGATCCTGCTCAACCTATTAACGTTCCGACTGTAGAAGTTGACGATGAGCATGATTTTGAAGATTTAGTAGATCGACTTATTGATTTAGGTCATAGAAATATTGGTATTGCGGCAATTGAAACGAAATCGCATACTGATTATCCTGGGTGGCAAGGAATAGTTGGTAGGCGCATGGCAAGTGTTGTGCGCGCGCTTAAAAAGCATAACTTATCGCCGGAAGATAAAGAAATTACCGTTATAGAAACGCCCTGCACATATCAGGGTGGCACTGATGTTTTCAATAAAATGTGGAATGATACTAATCTCGAATACAGACCTACTGCGATTGTGTCGTTTAGCGACATTATTGCGCTAGGCGTGCTTGGAGCAGCTCAACAACAAGGGCTACGTGTGCCTGAGGACCTTTCCATTACTGGTTATGATGATTTGCCTTTGTCTACAATTTGTACGCCACGATTAACTACGGTTCATCAGCCAATTACTTCAAAAGGACGTTTGGCTGCAGAAAGTTTGATTGATCAAATACGCTTTGATGAAGAAGCTTTGCCTGTTTCGCATAAAAAACTAGGAACTGCCCTCATCGTGCGTGAATCGGTTGGGGCAGCTCCTCTTAAGAAGTAATTGGCTTAATATATTTTGCAGTTTTGACTAGAAGTTGCCGCCGTTCCAACCCCAGTCAGTAGTTGCAGTGTAACGAATATAAGTGCGATCCTGTGGAATCCCAAGCTCTCGCTCTAAAGCTGCCATAATCTGCTCAGTTAACTTTTCCCAAGCAGACCCTGGCACGCTGGAACCAAACACGTTCACCTCAACGTAAGCTGCAGGCTTAGTATTGTCTCCTGCAAAATAAATCGGCATATTGTCCTCGAATGGGCACATGAGCCAATGCTCGCTTTTTCCTGGAACTGCGCTAATTGCTTTGCCATAAGCAGCTTTTAATGCGTCACGCTGGGCAGGTGTTGTGCTTACAGAAACATGAGTATGAATAACTGGCATAATCGCTCCTTTGCTAAATTTAGTAAGCTTTATTACGTAACAATTATATATGTTATTTGTTAGCAGCCGCGTGTTTAATGGATATTATGAAAAAGCTTATTGAACAGGTTGTAAAGTTTGGAATTGTGGGCATTATTGCCCTTATTATTGACGTTGCGCTACTCAATTTATTAATGCTTGCGCACTTAAATAATGTGGTTGCGGGTACGATTTCTTTCGTAATCTCACTTATCTTCAACTATATTGCCAGTATGAAATACGTCTTTAAACATCGTGAAGATATGGCAAAGTGGATGGAGCTTCTGATTTTTGTTATTTCCGCAGTCATAGGTTTGCTTATAAACGATTTGATTATTTGGGCTAGTACGTTAGGAATGGCTGAAACTTTACGCGGATCTGCAGTATACGTTTTGCGCACAAATATAGGAAAACTTGTAGCTACTGTTGTTGTTGCTGTGTGGAATTTTGTTATACGAAAGTGGCTGCTCGATGATACTAAATCTCAACAGCCTGGGTATGTTGCGCAAGAAGATACGAGTTTTGCTCACCGCTTGGGAATGTGGTCGCTTAATCATACAAAAAACCGCAAGTAATTGGTTTAATCTTTTAAACAGAAAGTAGAACGCAATGCCAGCTACGACAATTCATTTTGTGCGTCATGGAGAAGTTGATAATCCAAATCACGTGTTGTATGAGCGTCTTCCTGGATTTCATCTTTCGGCTCGCGGAGTGAGGATGGCGCAAGCTACAGCAAAATATATTGCCACTGTTCCGCAAATGCGCGGAATTACTGCAATTTATTCGTCTCCTCTTGAGCGGACTCGTGAAACAGCGCGTGAAATCGAAAATGCTTTGCGCAATATTGCAGATTCTGCCTATGTAAAAGCGCACTGTGATGAAGATTCTGCGCAATCTCAAGAAAGCGACATTATTTTAGATAAACGCTTAATTGAAGCTGGAAATAATTTCCGCGGAAAACGCATAGGCTACGGTGAAGGCGCGCTGTGGAAAAACGACAATTGGAAGCTTGTTGCGAATTTGTGGAAGCCAAGTTGGGGAGAAAGCTACCGCAGTATTGCTACTCGCGTTGGTGATTTTGTGCGCGAGCAGGTTCGTAAGCATCCTGGTGAGCAAATCGTTGCAGTTACTCATGAGTCGCCAATCTGGTCTTATAGACACCTACTGGAAACCGGTCACGCTGAACATAATATGCTTCTTCGTCACACGGCTTTAGCTTCGATTACTTCTATTACTTACGATTGTGAGACTTTGCGTGTGCTTTCAATTACGTATGTTGATCCTGCTGGGCGAGTGAAGTAAGTAACATATAATGCGAAGGAGCATTGAAATGGTTAATTCTGTTGATTCTGTCAAAGATTCTGAAGATATTAAAAATAATGAAAAAAGTATGCTAATGCTGAATGATGCAGCGCAATCTGCCGCAAAACTAACAGAATTATGGCCATTGACGGAAGCGCGACATTTAGATAACGACGCAAAATATGCGGAAAATCTTGAGGTGCGCTCAATGCGAGCAATAGCACGAATACTCACGAATCTTGACGTTACCGTTCCGGATGCTGAATTTGTGTATGAAGGCGCGGATGAAATTCCTGGACGTCCGCAAGAAATAGTAGACGCGCTACTTGCTGCCGCCGATGCTTACGACAATATGGATTCATGCTATGAGCCTAACTATGATGAACCAGAAGAAGAAATACTAGAAAATAGTAATAATATAAATTCTATTTTTAGTAAGATTGCATCTCATTCTGCCGAAGATTCTAATGCAATAAATGCAGCAGCCGATACGTTAAATGTTGAAGGTAATTGGAGTATTAACAATATCGACTTTGCAATTAATTATGCGAAACAAATGGTTTCTTGTTATGAAAATAAATCATTGGAAACGCAAAAAATTATTGTAGTTTTAAGCTTATTAACAAATCTAATTAAAAAAACTAACGAGATTTGCGAAACTTTACCAATCTTCTTATATATTAACGAAATATGTGAGTGTGCTGGTTTGCCGCGAATGATGTTCAAGGATGCTCAATGGCGTGAGATTGTTGATTGTGTGCGCAATTCTAGTGATAAGTGTAATTGTGATATAAGTGCGTTGGTCAATTTTATTTCGCCGCTGCTTATTTCAGAGTGGGAAAAGCATCGTGAAGACGTGCTGTGGGATCCTGAAGTTGCGAAGAAGCTCGCAAAAGAAGAGGATGATAGAAAGTCCCGCGAGGCTCTTGCTGCGAAGTTTGCGCACGTTGAGGGTAATAAAGAATCTACGCAGGCGCTTGATTAGTTTTTAGGTTGACTTATGTTTGATGCGAATGCTGCACGTCCGTAACGCGCGGCACAATGGAACCTATGACTGATATCGAGGAAACTCAAGAAGTTGCTAATAATGCAACAAAATCCGCAAAGCCTGAACTTCCAAAGAATGTTCGCGTGCGTTTTTGCCCTTCGCCAACCGGTACACCTCACGTAGGTATGGTTCGTACCGCGCTATTTAACTGGGCGGAGGCTCGCCATACTCACGGCAAATTGCTGTTCCGTATTGAAGATACCGATAATGAGCGCGATAGTGAGGAAAGCTACCAGCAGATTATTGAGGCTCTTCGTTGGCTCAATATTGATTGGGACGAGGGCATTGATGTTGGTGGAGATAACGGACCGTATCGCCAGTCCCAGCGCATGGAAATTTATAAAGACGTAGCACAAAAGCTTTTTGAAGCAGGATACGCTTATGAATCCTTCTCTACTCCTGAAGAAATTAAGGAGCGTAATATTGCTGCTGGCCGTCCTGCTGAATTTGGTTACGATGGCTACGATCGCAATCTTACGGAAGAACAGAAGCAAGCTTTCCGCGACGAAGGTCGCAAACCTGCACTTCGCTTGAAGATGCCAAATGAAGACATTACTTTTAACGATTTAATTCGTGGCGAAATCACCTTTAAAGCTGGATCTGTTCCAGATTATGTGATTGTGCGCCCGAATGGCGATCCACTTTATACGCTTACAAACCCTGTTGACGATGCGTTAATGGATGTGAACGTTGTTTTGCGCGGTGAAGATATTCTTAGCTCCACGCCTCGTCAGATTGTGCTTTACCGTTACCTTATGGAGATGGGCATTGCTAAGGAAACTCCACTTTACGGCCATATGCCTTACGTTATGGGCGAAGGTAAGAAGAAGCTTTCCAAGAGAGACCCTGAGTCCAACTTGTTCTTGCATAGAGATAACGGATTTATTCCAGAAGGCTTACTGAACTACTTGGCTTTGCTTGGCTGGTCGATCGCTCCTGATCGTGACGTGTTCACTATGGACGAAATGATTGAAAAGTTCGATGTGCGAGACGTTAAGGCAAATCCTGCACACTTTGACTTAGACAAGGCGATTTCCATCAACGCTGAGCATATTCGTATGCTCGATCCGCAAGATTTCTTGAATCGTTCTGTGCCTTACTTGCATAAGGATGGCGTAGTTAGCGCAGATAATTGGGATGCGTTAACTGACCGTGAGCGTGAAGTACTCACAGCTGCAGCTCCTCTTGTACAGCCTCGCGTGCGTTTGCTTGGTGAAGTCGCTGGAATGGTTGGAAGCCTGTTAAGCGAAGATGGCTACATTGCTCCAGATGACGACGCTCGTAAACAGTTGAAGGAATCTGCAGGCGAGGTTCTTGACGCTGCGCTCGCTGCTTTGAAGGGTGTTGATGCCGCTGATTGGCATACTGATTCCTTGCATGAGCTTTTGAATAAGAAGCTTGTTGAGGAAGCTGGTTACAAGCCGCGCTTGGCATTTGGTCCTGTGCGAGTTGCACTTTCTGGCCGTCGCGTTTCTCCGCCACTGTTTGAGTCCATGGAAATCGTGGGCAAAGACGTGACTTTGGCGCGTTTAGCTGGATTGCGTGAGCATTTGTAAATCACCAATAATTTATAAGCTCAAATAAAATTTGAACAAGGTGGGAACGTGGCACTATTGCTACGTTCCCGCTTTTTTATTTGTTTTATGTTTCGTTTAATATATTTTCGACACGCCGCGGTTGCGTATTGAGTTGTTATGTTGTAAAGTCGCTATTTGTTGCGTCAAGAGGCGTAGCTGATAAATGAAAGCCCCCGTCGTCTAGCGGTCTAGGACTACGCCCTCTCACGGCGCCAACACCGGTTCAAATCCGGTCGGGGGTACGAAGACGGAACGGTCCCAAGAGCCGCGAAGCCTGCCAATTGGGGTATGGTGTAATTGGCAACACAGGTGATTCTGGTTCATCCATTCTTGGTTCGAGTCCAGGTACCCCAGCGAATAGCTCTCGTAGAACGAGGGCTTTTTTGTTATCTATCTGTATTCCTGCGATTTGCCTCAGCGCGCGACCTTTTCTTTACGCGGCTGTAAAGTTTTGGTCGGATTAAGGTGATAAAACGGCAGTTTCTTTACATGCGTGCTCAGTTTTTGCCGTTTACCGCGCTTGTACACGCTTATCCCGTTTACTACGCTTGCCGCACGCTTCTTATGCAGCCTTAAAATCAAAAACCCCGGTGCGTGACCGGGGTTAGAGAAAGAAGAGAAGAAGAGAGGTTTAAGTTATTAAAGTCAAATTCAACTACTTGCTTGTAGTTTATTTCCTTTTGATGTATATATAATAACCACCTTATGCTGAGTGCAGTAATGCGATTACCTGTGAATTGTCTGTGAATTTGTAACTATTTTACTGAAATTGCACGTTTTTATCGCTTTTGGGTTATTTCTTATCAGTATTTGCTTAATTTAGTATTTTTGAATGTAAATAATTTATGTAAACTTGCGAACAAAATTGAGTGAGTCGCGGCATATCTGCCGTATGCTTAAAGTATGACTGATTCTGCACAATCCGAAGCTAATGCATCTGCGGCACTTCCTTTATCTGTTTCGGCGCGTTTAGGACGTTTGCAGTTCCATCTTTCTGGTAAATTCCGAGTGCTTCAGTGTGCAGATGTTCAAGATGGGCTACGTATTTCACAAGATACTATTCGACTTATTGCTTCTGCTTGCGATGCTGTGCGACCAGATCTTGTAGTTTTTAGCGGAAACCAGATTGCAGGTTATGAAAAAGTATTTGCAAAAACTTTTCAGCGTAGACGCTGGCAGGAATCTTCCGATATTTCGTCTTCTGATAAGAAGCAATTGGTTGATAAAGTGCACGAATTCGTTGCTAAGTTAATGAAGCCACTAGAAGATCGCAGTATTCCATGGGTTGTTACTTATGGTAATCATGATTTCCAGTGCGGTCTAAATAATGAAGAGCTTGATAAGATATATCAAGATTTTCCATGTTGCATGAATCGTAGTGCTTCTAGTACATCTTCTGCAAGTGCTATGCAATCGACAAAATGTGTGTTGCCAAAGCAGATTATTTTTACATGCGAGCCTGGTACTTTTGCCTTGCCTGTTATGGATGAAAAGCATGAAAAGGTTGTTTTTTCAATAGTTTTAGTTGATTCTGGAGATTATGCTAAATCAGGCGGCTATGGTAGCCCTTCTAAAAAAACTATCGAGTTTATTTCTGGTCTTTCTTCTTATTTGCCTGAGCATATTTGTGTTTTTCAGCATTTTCCATTGCCGCAATATTATCGTGTTCTTCGTGAAGTTCCGCAAGAACTTGCTGCGCGCGAACATGCTATCGAGGGGTATCGTACTTTTGCTGGCCGCTATTATGCTCTTGACGAAAAACATGTTCTGCCCGATGGGTATTTAGGTGAAGGAATTAGCTGCCCTGACGTCGATAGTGGCGAATATGCTGCTTTGCTTGATGCCGGAGCTTTTGCGCTAATTGCCGGTCACGATCACCGCAATTCTTTCGCAGCTAAAGATCCCGAGAGTAATATGCTATTTGTTGCTACTCCTACATGTGGTTTTGGATCTTACGGCCCTGAACCTGCTAAAAGAGGCGTGCGCTTGCTCGAATTTGATATTCGTCATCCGTTTGAACCGCGTACGCAAATGCTTGAATTTGGGAATCTTGTTGGCAAACCTTCTTCCAAAAAAGCCTATACTTATGCTCTTACAGCTGAGTCTGAGCATGAATTGCCAGAAGTAGATTTATTGCGTAAACCATCATTGCTTACTAGATTGATTCGTCGATGGCGTCAACGATCTACGCGCTAATTTAATCAGTTTTAATAGATTGCATGAGCGCGTTGGCAAATATGCCGGTATTATAGTGAATAGTGTTTTAGCGCGAACGAAAGAGGTAAATGTGTCCGCACACAATACGGCTGAACAGAACAACAATAGTGGCATTGACGCTGCAGATGTGTTGCATGTAGAAGGTGGTAAGCCGCTTAATGGCACTATTAAAGTGCGTGGCGCAAAAAACTTTGTTAGCAAAGCTATGGTTGCAGCTTTGTTGGCACCAGGTAAGTCTGTTCTAAAAAACGTTCCTGAAATTCGCGATGTTCATGTAGTTTCTGATCTGTTGCGTTTGCATGGTGTTGACGTTGAGGTTAATGGGCCTGAAGGCATTGTGACAATTGATGCCACAAAAGTGCAGCTCGCAGATGTAGCTGACGTCGACACTCTTTCTGGTTCGTCTCGTATTCCAATTCTTTTTTCTGGTCCTCTTCTTCATCGTCTTGGAGAAGCGTTTATTCCTGCGCTTGGAGGATGCAATATTGGTGGTCGTCCAATTGATTTTCATCTTGAGACGTTGCGTAAACTTGGTGCAAATGTAGATAAAGATCATGAGGATGGTATACATATTACTGCACCTAATGGCTTACATGGCACTAAAATTCATTTGCCTTATCCTTCTGTCGGTGCAACCGAGCAGACTTTGCTTGCAGCGGTTCTTGCAGAAGGTCGTACAGAGCTTTCCGGAGCTGCAATTGAGCCAGAAATCATGGATTTGGTAGCCGTTTTGCAAAAGATGGGTGCGATTATTTCTGTAGACGTTGACCGTACTTTCCGTATTGAAGGAGTAAAAGAGCTTCAAGGATACACTCATACGTCATTAACTGATCGCATTGAAGCAGCTTCTTGGGCTTCTGCTGCTCTTGCAACACACGGAGATGTGTTTATTAAGGGCGCAACTCAGCCAGAAATGATGACTTTCTTAAACGTGTTCCGTAAAGTTGGCGGACAGTTTGATGTTACAGATAAAGGAATTCGTTTTTGGCATCCGGGTGGGGATTTGCATCCTGTTGCTATTGAAACCGATGTACATCCTGGTTTTATGACTGATTGGCAGCAGCCTCTTGTTGTTGCGCTTACTCAAGCGAAGGGCTTGAGTATTGTGCATGAAACTGTTTATGAAAATCGTTTTGGCTTCACGAAGCCACTTGTGCAAATGGGAGCTATGATTCAGCTTTATCGTGAATGCTTAGGTTCGCTTCCTTGCAGGTTCCAGCAGCGCAATTACAAGCATTCTGCAGTTATTTTCGGACCTACTCCGTTGACAGGTCAAGATATTGACGTACCTGATTTGCGCGGAGGCTTTAGCCATTTGATTGCAGCTCTTACTGCTCAAGGTCCGTCGAATGTGCGCGGAATTTCGCTAATTGATCGAGGATATGCAGATTTTAGAGGCAAACTTTTAGCTTTGGGCGCTAATATTGACTGATATATTCTTCTACTTCTTCTACAAAACGTGAGTTTTGTAGGTTTATAAGCTTTTATCCACAATGCTATAAAAAGCTTTTTTACGCATAAATTTATCGGTACAGTAGTCGCAACTGTAATTCAATTACTCAAAAAATTAACTGAAATATTTGATGAGTAGTTGTAGTTTTCAATATTGCGGAGGCGTAACGATGGTTTGTGTAGGCGGACGCTATCAGCTGCTTGGTGAGCTGGGGCGTGGTGGCACTTCAACAGTCTTTCTTGCTGTTGACACCGTTTTGCACAAGCAATGGGCTGTTAAAGAAACGCTTCTGCAAGGAGACGAAGAGTATCAACAGCATATTATTCAATCCTTACGCGCTGAAGCGAATGTTTTAAAGGAATGCGATCATCCAGCTATTCCGCGAATTGTTGATTTTTTTGAAGAAAATGGTAGAGCTTATGCTGTTCGCGATTATGTAAAGGGGCGTTCTTTAAAATCTATTGTAGAAGAATCTGGATTGCAAAATGTTGAAATTGTTCTTGATTTAGGTATGCAACTTTGCTCAATACTTTCTTATTTACATTCGCATTATCCGCCAATTATATACGGTGATCTTAAGCCTTCTCAGGTTATGATTTCAGAAGATGGCACAGTCCGTTTGATTGATTTTGGTGCTGCAACGCAATTATATGCAAACGGGGGAGTGCTTGATTTACGCACAATAGACCAGTGCGACGCTCGATTTGCTACTAATATTTTTACTGCTCCTGAAATTTTGAATGAAAACTCTGCAGCAACTACTTCAAGCGATGTGTATTCGATTGGAATGACATTGCGTTACGCATTATTGCCAGCTGAAGTGTCTAAAACAGACGTGCAATCTGCTGTACTATTGCCTCATGAGAATCGTGAAGTAGTAGAACAATTGGTGTCTGTGCTCGCAATAGCTACAGCTACTAAACCATCTCATAGATATAAAGATTGCGAAGAAATGTTTTCTGCACTGGAAGCGTGTGAGCATACAGAAAAACATTCACAACAATGCGACACCTCTACGAATGTATTGCGACGTAAACAATGCAAAAATAGTTCTAAGCCTGGAAAAAAGCGCTATGCAATTACGGCATTAATTGTTATAGTGCTAGTTTTTATAGTAATTTTATTCAACTGCTTAGGTTTATTTGTGGGGAATGCTTTTGTAAATCGAAATAAGCAATCTTTTAATGGTGAGCCAAGTAGTAAAAGAATTGAAGCAATACGCAAAAATAATAAAAGTTACGATTCTTACATGCAATTAGCTGAGCGTGAAAGCAATTCGGATATTGCGTGTCGATATATTTCTCATGCAATGCAAGTGCAAAATAGCATGCGCAATAAGAAATATATAAGCAAAATGTCATTTAAACCTCTCCAAATTTTATTGCAAATTCAACTTGCAGATCAGCAATGGAGTGTCAACGAAGAGCAATGTTTTGTTGGTTTGATTAATAAATACGAGCAAAACTTGCGTCCTGTAAATAAAGATTGGTCGAATATTTCTATAGAAATAGGCAAAGCGTATTGGTACTATTTTGCAGGATTTTCTGGAAAAGTTTCGCAAACAGAACGATTATCTCGTATGCGAGTAGCAAAAGTATGGTTCCAAGAGGCTCAAAAATATGAGAAGGATGCGAATGAAACGTCTTCGCAAACTGTAGAAACTAATTCTGATGACATATCGCATACTGTTTCAAATCAAAAAATGTTAAGCGCGTACATCGCTATTTCTGACGCTTATGCGCAACTTGTTGATGTTTCTAAAGATTGTGCAAGCGTAGAAAGATATAAAAATTATGTGAATCAATTACAGCAGTTAATGCAAATTGTTGAGAAAGATCACGGAGACGTCTTATTCGTGGATACTGGAGAACTAGTTTTGCAATCAATTCATTCGTGGTTGCCAATGTTCCTAGAAAGTGGATCCAGTAAACAAGAAATTCAGCAAATGTGCGAAAAGGCAGAATATCTTCTTAAACAAGCGCATGTGTCAAATGATGAAGCTGTAAGTAGAAAGAAAAACGCAATCGACAGTGTCAAAAAAGTTCAAGACGAAATTAATCTAGCTTTTTTGCAAAAGAAATAAAAGAAATAATAAAAAAGGGGGGAATAAATGTGTAAACAAAGAAATTTGGGGGATATGTGTTTTTTCAAGCGACTTAAATGCGGTTGCGCTCGCATTGGTGTCTATATTGGGATTATTGCATTTATTAGTGTTGCTATAGTTGCTGCATTATTGCCACTTAATTCTATTGCGTATGCGAAAAACAGCTATAACGCAGCCAAAGGATTGCATATAGCAAATGTTTCTGTTATGACAAAACAGAAAACTGTTCGCACTCAAGGCGAGTACATGTTTACTAAACGTTCTGCTTCGCTACTTATAACTTTTGATGGATTGGACGCTTCGGAAATTAGGAACGCGCATAAAGCTACTGTTAGCGTTGGAAGATATCAAATAGTGAGTGCCAAAGCTGATTTAGCTAAGATTGAGGCGGTGTCGTCGCTAGTTAATATTCGTTATAAGATCCGACCTCGAGTATTAGGAATAGTAAGAGTTGAATTGCAAAAAGAAGGAATATATGATTTGCAAGATATCTCTATAAGACTTGCTGCTGTAACAATGCATCCTAAACGCATATGGGGAGGAGTTGACTCTAATCCTCATGTTTCAAAGCAAACTAACTATATTTCTAATGAAAATAGACTTTCTGGCAACAAATTGTGCTCTCGTAAGCCAATATTAAGCATTCCTGATTCAGTTCTGAATGCCTCAGATTTAACAAAAGATAACTCTTATAGCAAGCGTTCACGATATATTGTTATTGATAAAATTGCTCCTCGCTTGAGTGTTAGCTATGATAACAACGCATCGTATGAAGGCAAATATTTTCGTAATAATCGAGCTTCAAGAATATTAATACAGGATGATTCGTTCGTTTTCTCGTATTTGCTTCATGATTCTTATCCTATTGCGAAAGTTTTTGCTGATGGTAAACAGGTTATGGTACTTACAGCTAAAAGCTTTAAAAACGATGGCGTGCATACAAATATGTGGTATGCTGATGTTTCTTTTTCGGGGGATGCTTCTTGGAATGTTCGCTATTGTGTTGAAGATCTATCAGGTAATGTGAGTTCTTCTATCAGTAATAAATTCATTATTGATACGCTTGCGCCAACTGTTTCTATTACTGGAGTGCAACAAGGCGGAGCATATTCTCATGCTGTAGTTCCAACATTAGTTATAAAAGATCGTTGGTTAAAACCTGAAAGCGTAACGTATTCTCTGAGAAGAATGCGATATGCTAAGGAATTGCGTTCTTTTGTGCCTAGAAAAGCCGATTCGCAAAGCGTAAGTGTGCAATACGCAGGTTTTTATAATGGAATTCAAGACGATGATGTGTATCAACTTCAGTGGAGTGCTAAAGATTTAGTAGATCATGTTATTTCTGGTAAGTTGCAATTTTCTATAAATAGAAGCGGTTCATCATTTAGTATAGATAGTTCCACTAAAGCAATGAATCGTAAACAATTGCAAAATGCTAAAGATATTCATATTGAAGAACTCAATCCTAGCGGATTGGCAAGTCCTGCAAAAATTAGTGTTATGCAAGACGGTGTAGAGAAGATTTTGTCAAAACAGGATTTTTCTGTAAACAGTCGCATAGATCATGGCTGGCAACGATTGACTTACACTATTTTTAAACGGAATTTTGCCGATAATGCTCATTATCGTGTACGTGTTATGTCAGTCGACAAGGCAGGAAATCATTCTTGTAGCGAAAATGCAGTTAGCAAAAAAGAAGGAATGTTGCAATTTGCACCAGCTTCCGTGCAATTTACAGTAGATAATCTTGCTCCAATCGCAACAGTGTTTGATATGCAAAATAATTCTACTTATCACACTAATAAAGAAGGAAAAACTTTACGTATTAGTGCAAAAGATAACATAGCATTGCAATATGTAACGATCGATGTTGATGGTAAAACAAATCATATTTGGAACGGTAAAGATGTGAATAAATCAGTTTTATCTACAAAACTAAAACCAGACGGTTTTACTCATGACGTATTAGTAAAAGCTGCAGATTATGCGGGAAATATAACAGCTTTGCAATATAAAAATGTAAAAATTGTTTCTATTGCAAATAAGCTTGTAAAAAAATCTGAAGCAGATAAAAAATCTAAAAATAGCGAGAGTAAAGACACTGAT
Organism: Gardnerella sp. DNF01205; assembly: GCF_049244135.1. Lineage (NCBI taxonomy): Bacteria > Bacillati > Actinomycetota > Actinomycetes > Bifidobacteriales > Bifidobacteriaceae > Gardnerella > Gardnerella sp. DNF01205. The sequence goes on from NZ_CP058378.1 coordinate 292,455, forward strand.
AGTTCTGATGATGGTTCAGATGATGGCTCCGACAATAGCTCCGATAACGATGATTGGATAGCTCGTTCGCAAGTGAAAAAATCGGAAAAATCTTTTGAAAATGCTGATTCCTTTAAACGAAACTCGGTAAATTATATAGGAATTGTGGCTTATATTTGTGCTGGAATTATAGCAATTCTTTGTGCTGTATTAGGAATTAGCATTATTTTTAAAAAGAAAATTAACGTAAGTAAGCTGTTTTAATAGTTTTAATGGTTTTGATAGTTTCGATAGATTTGATAGGCATTGTGCAAGAAAATAAAAAGCCCACTGCGGTGGAATGAATGCAGTGGGCTTAGTGGAGCTAATGGTAATCGAAACCACGACCTCTTCGATGCGAACGAAGCGCTCTACCAACTGAGCTATAGCCCCAATGTCTAAGACAAATCATCTTACGACAACTCTGCACACTGTACTACAAAGCTTGTATAAAAACAACATTTCTTGTAGTGCAGCGTGCTTGAGTGTCGTAAGTTAAAATACTAGTTTATTTGTTTTCTTTATTAAGTTTTGCTGTTTTCTTTGCTTTGTGTGCTTTGTATAAACCAATAAAAGTTGGCACAAGCGAAATAAGCAAAATTGCAACAATTACTAATTCAAAATTCTTCTGTACGAAATCAATCTTGCCGAAGAAATATCCAAGAAATGTGAAAAGCGACGACCAAATGAGACCGCCTAGTACAGAAAATGGTGTGAAGCGTATCCAACGCATTCCAGAAATTCCGGAAATAAACGGCATAAAAGTGCGTATGAATGGGAAGAATCTACCCAAGAATACTGCCAGCGGACCCCATTTATCAATCATTTTTTCGGTTTTTGCAACTCGTTCTGGAGTGAGCGCTTTTACTTTCCCAGATTCTACAATCTTTCGTCCGAAGAAATGACCAATAAAGTAATTGCACTGATCGCCAATAATTGGGGCTAGCCACACTACGGCAAGTAATAGTGGAAGTGGAAGCGCGCTATGACCTGTTTGAGCGTCAGGAGCTGCAAAAAAGCCTGCTGCAAAAAGAAGTGAATCTCCTGGGAGGAATGGGAAGAATACTACGCCTGTTTCAATAAAAACAATGAGAAAAATAAGGCCTAATGCTGGAGCTGTGCCCATTGCAATCCAACTTGCAATAGCTGAGCGTGGATCCTTGAGTAGGTTAACAATAAAATGAATAAATCCCATAATGTCCTGTCATAAATTTTGCGTATTTAGTGACGCTTGTTAATTAAAAATCAAGCGAAACAACTGTTATTTTGAGCCTAGCAGTCGCCATAAACGGTTGACACTTTTTGTGCACACGCTATCAGTTAATTGCGTTATAACATACAATAATAATTAGTAATGTAATGTTGCATGGTTAAAACTTGAGAAATTGCTTGGCGATTAAAGATTGGCAGGAGAAGTAACGCATGAAGTTAAATGATGAGCATGATGGTGAACATCCACAAAGTTTTGCTCCGCTAAAGCCTAGAAAACGTTCTGCTCGCGTAATCAATGCTAATGAAGTTCCGAAAAAGAATGATGATTCGAAAAGCAAAATTCCTGACGAATATTTAAACATTGGTTTGCCGGAAACAGACCTATCGATTGCTGATTTTTCTCGTAAGCATTCTAATCCAAAGAATTGGTGGATTTATTTTGGCGTTCTGCTTGTTGCTATTGTTATTCCGTATTGGATTGGTCGCACTATGGCAGCTCGTCATACTTCGTGGGTTATTTCGCATTGCTCTGGATTATCTTCGCAAGGTGTTGTTTTTATTTCGTGGGTAATCACAGTGTCTGCTTTTACAAGTCTTGCTATGGCGTTAATTGACACTCATCGTTGGATTTGGCGGATAATGTTTGCTGTTTTTCTGGCTTTAGAACAACTTATTGCCGGATTATGCATGCTAAACATGAGCTTTTGGTATTCGACGTATGTGGTTTATGGTCACGCTTCAGGTTTAGCGAATGCGGCAAATCTTGGCATTATTTCTGCAGGTATTGGAGTAGCTGTATTTGCTGTCATTTTTGTTGGTTTGCTTGTCATTGTTCCTAAAACCTCGGCTTTGAATGTTCTTACGCGTAGTTGGGCGTCGTTCATAATGTTTTATGCGATTGAGGTTTTGGCAATATTAGCGGTTATTTTTGGTGGTTTTTTGACAGCAATGTAATATTTAGATTTTGCGAAAATGAGTTGTTTGCAAGTGGTTGTACAATAGATATTTGGCGTGTAACGCCCGCGGATTGAGAGCGCTACAGCAGAAGGTTGTGGCACCGCGCAGTGATATTAAGGAGGACGCCGTGGCATTAACGGCTGAAGATAAGAAGAACATTATCAACGAATACGCGACGCACGAGGGTGACACGGGTTCCCCAGAAGTGCAGGTCGCTTTGCTTAGCAAGCGCATTGCTGACCTTACTGAGCACTTGAAGGAGCACAAGCACGATCATCATTCTCGTCGTGGTTTGTTGCTTATGGTTGGTGATCGTCGTCGTCTTCTCGATTACTTGAAGCGTGTTGATATCAACCGTTATCGTTCTTTGATTGAACGACTCGGCTTGCGTCGATAGTCTTATTGCCCGGGCTTAAGCTCGGGCTTTTGTATTATTTATACGTTTTGCTTAATTGTTAAATGTATAAATTGTTCACTCATGCGCAATATTTGGGGAAAGTGTAGTGGGCAATATTTAAAATTTATAATTAAAAAGTAATTGATAACTAAAAAGAATTAACAAATAATTCAACACATAATTGAAAATTGAAGCATAACTTAATACGGATGATTGAAGTAACCGAAACAAAAAACACTACGAAATATTGACGTAACGCAAGTGTTGCAAAGAGTGCAAATATTCGCATATAGGTAATAATGCGAAGTCGTCAATGTTATTACGCATGTTGGTTGATTAGGTAAGTTAAGAAAAGGAGGAACCCGTGGAGGGTCCCGAAATTAAGGCTGTAGAAGCCGTTATTGATAATGGTTCATTTGGTAAGCGTACGCTACGCTTTGAAACTGGTCGACTTGCTCAGCAAGCAGATGGTGCTGTTGCCGCATATTTGGATGACGATTCCATGATTTTGTCGACGACGACTGCAGGATCTAGCCCGAAGGAAAATTACGACTTCTTCCCATTGACTGTTGATGTGGAAGAAAAAATGTATGCTGCTGGAAAGATTCCAGGTTCGTTCTTCCGCCGTGAAGGTCGTCCTTCTAACGAAGCAACGTTGGCATGCCGTATTATTGATCGCCCGTTGCGTCCATTGTTCCCACACACTTTACGTAACGAAGTGCAAGTTGTTGAAACAATTTTGGCAATTAATCCAGATGATGCTTACGATGTTATTGCTTTGAATGCGGCGTCTGCATCTACTATGATTTCTGGCTTGCCATTTGAGGGTCCAGTTTCCGGCGTTCGTTTGGCTTTGATTGATGGCCAGTGGGTTGCTTTCCCACGTTGGAGTGAGCGCGAGCGTGCAGTATTTGAAATTGTTGTGGCTGGTCGTGTGATTGAAAATGGCGATGTTGCTATTGCAATGATTGAAGCTGGTGCTGGTAAGAATGCTTGGAATTTGATTTACAATGATGGTCAAACCAAGCCAGATGAGCAAGTTGTAGCCGGAGGTTTGGAAGCTGCAAAGCCATTTATTAAGGTTATTTGCGATGCTCAAAATGAGTTGAAGCGTATTGCAGCTAAGGAAACTAAGGAATTCCAACTCTTCCCAGAATATACTGACGAACTTTATGCTCGTATTGACGAGATTGCTCATGCTGATTTAAATGAAGCTCTTTCTATTGCTGAAAAGCTTCCTCGTCAAGATCGTATCGCTGAAATTAAAGAAGGCGTGCGTGCTGCAATCGCTGAAGAATTCACTGATATGGACGAAGCCGAAAAGGAAAAGGAACTCGGCAATGCGTTTAAAGAATTGCAGCGTCAAATTGTTCGCCGTCGTATTTTGACTGAAGATTATCGTATTGATGGTCGTGGTTTGCGCGATATTCGTACGCTTTCTGCAGAAGTTGATGTTGTGCCTCGCGTACACGGTTCTGCACTCTTCCAGCGTGGTGAAACCCAGATTTTGGGTGTGACTACTTTGAATATGCTTAAGATGGAGCAGCAGGTTGATGCGCTTTCTGGTCCACAGACTAAGCGTTATATGCACAACTACGAAATGCCTCCATACTCCACTGGTGAAACTGGTCGCGTTGGTTCTCCAAAGCGTCGTGAAATTGGTCACGGTGCTTTAGCTGAGAAGGCTTTGGTTCCAGTATTGCCTGGACGCGAAGAGTTCCCATACGCTATTCGTCAGGTGTCTGAAGCTATTGGTTCTAACGGTTCTACTTCTATGGGTTCCGTTTGCGCTTCTACGCTTTCTTTGCTTGCTGCTGGCGTGCCTTTGAAAGCTCCAGTTGCTGGTATTGCTATGGGCTTAGTTTCTGGCGATGTTGATGGAAAGCATATCTTTAAGACTTTGACTGATATTCTTGGTGCAGAAGATGCATTTGGTGATATGGACTTCAAGGTTGCTGGTACTTCTGAATTCATCACTGCTTTGCAGCTCGATACGAAGCTTGACGGTATTCCAGCTGATATTTTGGCTGCCGCTTTGCAGCAGGCACATGAAGCTCGTACAACGATTCTTGAAGTTATTAACGAGTGCATTGATTGCCCAGCTGAGATGAGCCCATTTGCTCCACGCATTATTACAACCACAATTCCTGTAGACAAGATTGGTGAAGTAATCGGACCTAAGGGCAAGATGATTAACCAAATTCAGGAAGAAACTGGTGCTGAAATCGCTATTGAAGATGACGGTACTGTTTACATTTCTTCTGAAGGCGGCGAAGCTGCTGAGAAAGCTAAGGGAATCATCGATTCTATTGCAAATCCTCGCGTGCCAAAAGCTGGTGAAACTTTTACAGGCAAGGTTGTTAAGACCACAAGTTTTGGAGCTTTTGTGAATTTGACTCCTGGAACTGACGGTTTGCTTCACATTTCACAGATTCGCAATTTAGCAAATGGTGAGCGCATTGACACTGTTGAAGATGTGCTGAAGGAAGGCGATAATGTTGAAGTTATCGTACAAAGCGTAGATGAGCGTGGCAAGATTTCTTTGGCTATTCCAGGTTTTGAAGATCAAGAATCTTCTGCTCCAGCAGTGCGTGAAAATCGTTCCCGCGGTTCTCGCGACGATCGCGATTCTCGTGACTCTCGTGGCGATTACCGTCGTTCTCGCCGTGACGATCGCGATAATCATGATCGTGCGGATCGTGCAGAGCGTCCTCGTCGCCGCATGCGCGATGATCGTGACGATCGAGATCGCATGGATCGAAATGACCGATACGCGGATCGCGATAACCGTTATGATGACCGCAGCACTCGTCGCGACGACCGTCGTGCAGATCGTGATGACCGTTACAGTGATAACGATTTTGATGAGCGTCCTCGTCGCCGCGTGCGCGATGACCGTGACGATCGTTACGAAAATCGCGACGACCGTGAAGAGCGTGCCGACCGTGACGACCGTGAAGATCGTTCAAATCGTCGAGATTCAGAAAATCGTCGCGTATCTGATCGAAAGCCGCGTTATGCAGCTGATGACGATCACTATGACGAGTATCGTTCGGCTCGTGAAGAGCGCGCAGAGCGTCCTCGTCGCCGCGTGCGTCGCGATTTTGATCCATTTGAGGAAGATTAATCGCGCAAATAGTATTAAAGCAAAATTATTGCTAGATACTAAGTAAAAAATAAATATTCGTAGAAATGCCTTCAAGCTGCGTTTGCGTTTGGAGGCATTTCTTTTAGATAGCTATTTAAATGTTTTATGTAATCTGTGCAATAAAATAAAATATAAAAAGTAGTAAAATATTGTGACTGCGTAAAGTAGCGTAATGCAATAATAAATACTTACGGAAAATATAAAACTTACAAAATAGGGGTGAAATATGGTCATGCATCGCGCATTAGGTTCGTTTGATACAACCGCTATTGGTTTTGGCGAAATGCCATTGACAATAGAAAATAATCTTGGTCACGATATGGGAATTAAGACAATTCACGCAGCTCTTGATGCAGGTTGTACGCATATTGACACAGCTTGGGCATATTACTGCTCTGGCAGCGAGGAACAAACTGGTGAAAAGCTTGTTCGTGAGGCTTTAGAAAGCTGGAAAGGCGACAAATCTTCTATTTTAGTTGCAACAAAAGTCGGTCACTTCCGTAACTTTACTGACGGACGACCAACGTGGGGTAAGGATGGTAAGCCAGAGCATTTGATTCGTCACGCTAAAGAGTCTGCAATGGCTTTAGGCGTTGACACTATTGACTTGCTTTACTTCCACAGGCCAGATCCGGAAGTTCCATACAATGAGTCTATTGAAGCAATGCAACAGTTGCTTGACGAAGGTGTGGCTCGAGAAATCGGTATTTCTAACGCTTCTGTAGAGCAAATCGATATTGCACGCAATATTTTAGGAGAAAAGCTAGTAGCAGTGCAAAATCAATATTCTCCAGTTCATTTAGAGAATGAAGATACGTTGCAATATTGTGAAAAGCTTGGAATTGCTTTTGTTTGCTGGAGTCCTCTTGGTGGATTCCGTCATCCTTATGACGAGCATCTTTTCGATCCATTCCGCAAAGTTGCAGAAAATCATGGCGTAAGCTATCAGCAAGTAGTTTTGGCTTGGGAACTAGCTAAAGGCGATCACATATTCGTAATTCCTGGAGCTCACAGACCAGCTACAATTTTAGATAGTTTGAAAGCTTCCGATTTGCAATTAAGCAATGAAGAATTGGCTTATTTAGGCTGAAAGAAAACAATAAAATGCAAGAAACAAGCGTAACTGGTATGCCGTTGCCTCACGAAGATGAGGACGGTACGCCAATTCCTGTGACTATTCCGGTGGCTTTAGGAACTCACACTCATGCAGTTTTTACTACTAGATTGGGTGGAATTTCTGAAGGCTCATTTGCTTCACTTAATTTAGGCGGACGCGCAGGAGATAGTGAGGAGGCTGTAGCAAGCAATCGCGCAGCTTTACAAAAAGCTTTGCAAGCTGACTTGTCGCTTGTTGCTCAAGTTCATAGCAGAGAAGTATTTGACGCAGATAGTGTAGTAGATTCATGGAATACTTCTTACGGCTTTGATGCAACAGGTTTTGCGGATTCGCAATTGAGAATTGAAGCAGATGCGCAAGTTTCAACTGCGTGCTCGCTTGCATTAGGAATGTTTGCTGCAGATTGTTTGCCAGTTTTACTTGCGGACGACGAAGCTGGAGTAATCGCTGCAGCGCATTGTGGGCGAAAAGGATTGATGGCTGGAGTGCTTGATGCTGTTATCGAAGCAATGTGCGAAAAGGGAGCTGAGCGTTCTCGTATAACAGCAGTGCTCGGTCCATGTATTTGTGGAGATTGCTACGAAGTTGGTGAGAGTATTGCGCGCGATTTTGAAAAACGTTACCCGCAAACTGTAACAAAAACTCGTTTCGGTGGAATCGGTATTGATATTGCTGAAGCTGCTCGCATTGATTTAGCACTCGCAGGAGTTGCGAATATTGTTGACGCTTTGCCGCGAGTTACAGCTGCAACGCAATATTTATCTGAAGATGAGGAATTGCGTACGATTTGCGAAGTAGATGGGGAAGGTGAATCTTTGCCAGAACGTTTGCAAAATTTGCAAAACCCAATGTGCACTTTGGAAAATCCACTCTGGTATTCTCATCGACGTGCTAGTTTAGCTGGAAAATCGCATGAAGGTAGACTTCTTGCTTTAGTAATTCGCGACAAATAAGCGCATATGCTATATAAACAGTACTGTATTTGAGCTAGGTAGTAAGTGCAGTTGTGTGAGCTTAGCAAAAACGTGCGCAACACACGAGTGTTTTTTGCTTGTAAGTGATAGCGTTGATTCTGATGGTGTAGCACAGCGTTTTGTGCAGCTGTGTGGGGGCTTGTGAAAGGAATATTATGGTGGCTGATTTATTCCCAACCGCGTTGCGTGGGTACGATAAAGACAAGGTAAATGAAGCATTTGCAAACTATGAGCGTACTATTTCTCGTCTGCGTGAACAAGTGCGTTCAAGTGATGAATCAATTTTGCAATTACAAGCGCAATTGCAAGAAGAAAAAAATAATGTAAAACGTGCCAAAAGCGGAAATACTTTTGCGTCTTTAGGTGCAAATGCGCAACAATTGCTGGCATCTGCAGAACAAACTAGTTCTCAATTGCTTGAGCGCGCTAAGCAAGATGCTGCATCAATTAAAAAGAATGCACAAGCACAAGCCGGAACTTTGCTGAACAATGCAAAGCTGGATGCTGCACATTTAATGCAAGAAGCACAAACTAAAGCAGACACAATGCTTTCCAATGCCACGCAAAAGTCGACACAACTTATGCAAGCTGCGCAAGAAGATTCTGCACGTTTGCGCGATACTACTGCTAAAGATGTGCAAGCTCAAAAGACGCTGCAGAATTAGCTTTACAAAACGCTCAAGAAGAACATACAAAGCGTATGGCTTCAGAGCGCGCGCAACAAGAAAGCAGTATTTCGCAACTTAAGTCGGAAGCTGCTCAAAAAATTGCTGAGCAGCGTGCGGCTGCAAACGAAGAGATTGCGCGTGCTAAGGCTGAAACAAACGATCAGATTGAATCTGCTCTCGCTGAAGCAAATAAAAAGCTTGCTGATATGCGCGAACACGCTTCGAAGATGATGGCTGACGCACAGCGCAAAGCTGGCGAAATTACGGATGCTGCTGCCGCTAAAGCTCAAGAAATTGCAGATGATGCTCAAGTTGAACGTACGCGTACGTTAAGCCAAGTTAGTGCAGAAGTTGAGCAGATTCGCGCAGATATTGCTGCTCAACAGGAGGAAGCTACAAAGAAAGTCAATGCCTTGCTTTCTGGCTTGAAAGAGAAAGAAAGTGCAGCTCAGGAAGAAGCAGATGCTTTGGTTGCTCGTGCAAAAACTGTTCATCAAGAAGCTGACGAATATGCAGCGCAAACGCATCAGGCTGCGGATAGTCAGGCTGCTGATATTGTGCGCAAAGCTATGCAGGAGGCGACTGCTCAGGTTGAAGAGCGTAGAGCTGCAGCACAACAAGAGCTTGATGGCATGACGACTCGATTAACCCAATTGCAGCATCGTGAGGCAACTATTACGCAGCGAGTTACGGAATTGCGCTCGCTGTTTGCGAATGCTTTCTCTGGATTTGATTTTGGAGATGCTCAACAAAACCAACAAGTTGCGCAAGCTTCTGACGATAATGAGGATTCGGCGAATGCTCAATCTTCTGCGGATGCGAAGCAGGCTCAGCGAGATGTTCAAGCTGCGTTGGCTGAATCTGAGGAAGCTAGTGAAGCTAACGAGTCTCAAGAAAACCAAGACACAGATAATCAATAAAGAAAATATTATAAAATTTGTAGATTGGCTTAAGTATCGTACGTTAGAATGTGCTGGTATTTGAATAAATATTTGAAATAAATATTGATAATTAACAGGAAAGGTAGCATTGTGACTGAAATCACTGCTCTAACTGATGAAAAATTACAAGGTTTGCGTGAGGATTTTGACGCAAATCCTTTAAACCGTTTAGCTATGAATGGTGTGACTGCTGCTGGTATTGATAAAGTCGCGCGTAATTATGATCGTGCGCGCTTATTGCAGCGTCGTTTTTCTACCATTGTTGATAACGGAGATGCAACACATCAGGATCGTTCTGGCCGTTGCTGGCTGTTTAGCTCGTTGAACGTGGCTCGTTTCATTGCGAAGAAATCCCTTGGATTGAAGGAATTTGAGTTTTCTCAGAACTACGCAATGTACTATGACAAGCTTGAGCGAATTAACTACTTCTTGAAGGATGTTGCGGCTTTGGTGCGTGCAGGTGAGCCTTCAGATTCTCGTTTGATTCAGCATTTGTTGCATGACGTTATGGGCGATGGCGGTCAGTGGACCATGGCTATGAACGTTTACAAGAAGTATGGTGCTGTTCCTAAGGATTTGTTCCCAGAAACCGCTTCTTCTAAGAATACTGGTGCTATGAATACGCAGTTGCGTGCGCTTTTGCATACTGCTGTTGCTCATATGTATGCGAATGCCACTGAAATTGATGAGATTATTGCGGATGCTACTGCTGCAGGTCACAGGATTTTGACAATTCACTTGGGTGAGCCACCTAAGAGCTTCGATTGGGAGTGGACTGATAGCGACGGCAAGTTCCATCGCGATGGTGAGATTACGCCAGTTGAGTTCTGGAAGAAGTACGTGAATGCTGGTCTTGAGGATTATGTGTGCTTGGTTGACGATCCTCGCGCTGAACATCCTAAGGGCAAGAAGATTGCTATTGAGCACTTGGGTAATGTTGCTGGCGGAGACGCAACCGAGTATTTGAACGTGCCAAACCAGTTTATGAAGGATTGCGTGCGTAAGATTTTGGTTGAGAAGGGCATTCCAGTGTGGTTTGGTGCCGATTGTCATCCTATGATGGATCGCGAGAATGGCGCTTGGGCTACTGATTTGTTCGAGTATGGTCGCGTTTATGGCGTTGATTTTGATTTGGATAAGGAAGCGCGTGTGCGTTTTGCTGATTCTGCGATGAATCACGCTATGGCTTTTGCTGGTGTTGATGTTGCTGATGATGGTACGACTACTCGCCGTTGGCGCGTAGAGAACTCTTGGGGCACTGATATTGCAGATAAGGGTTACTTTACGATGAGTGACGACTGGTTTACTGAGTATGTGTACGAAGTTGCAGTGCCGAAGAATCTGCTTCCGGAAGAATATCGCAAAGCCCTAGAAGAACCAGCAATTGTTTTGCCGGCGTGGGATCCAATGGGCGCTTTGGCTTAGCTTAAGCGCATTGGGCGCTTAAGCTACTCCAAAGCGCCGCGCTCACTATTGCGAAAAGCACAGTGTGCTTTTCGCGTGAGCGCGGCGGTGCTTGCATCTTTATTCAAGATGCAAGCACCGACCACATCAAATGTGGTTGTGCTTTCAACGCAAGCTCGGCGGTGTACGCATCTTTATTTCAAGATGCGTACACCGACCCCACAGTTAGGTTAACTCTTTGCGCAAGCGCGGCGGTGCGCGTTTTGTTTTATAGGATGGTGACAAATGTCTTCTGCAGCTGAGCAGCGTACTTCTCGCGCGGTAAAGAAGGAGGTTGAGGAGGGGCGCAACCCTCTTAACTCTGCGAAGTTCCAGCGCTGGGAGGACCAGGTTGGTGTGGATCGCATTATTAACCGCCGCGTGCTTGAGCTGGAGCCGCTGCCGACTCCTGCTCAGGTGCTTGGCGAGTTGCCATTGTCGTCGTATGCGCAGGATATTGTTGCGCAGTCGCGTGATGAGATTCGTGGCTGTTTGAATGGCGACGACGATCGCCTTCTTGTTATTGTGGGCCCGTGTTCTGTGCATGATCCTAAGGCTGCTCTTGATTATGCGAATCGTTTGGCTAAGTTGCGTTCGGAGCTCGAAGATGAGCTTCTTATTGTTATGCGCGTGTATTTTGAAAAGCCGCGCACAGCTCTTGGCTGGAAAGGTTTGATTAACGACCCGGATATTGATGGAACGCATGATATTCATAAGGGTTTGTTGCTTGCGCGTAAGACTTTGCTCGGCGTGTTGGATGCTGGTTTGGCTGCTGCTACTGAATTTTTGGAGCCGACTAGCCCTCAGTTTATTGCGGATGCTGTGAGTTGGGGCGCGATTGGTGCGCGTAATACGGAGTCTCAGATTCATCGTCAGCTTGCTAGTGGTCTTTCTATGCCGGTTGGTTTTAAGAATGCTACGGATGGTTCCGTTTCTGCGGCTGTAAATGGCTGCTTAGCTGCGAGCCAGCATCATACGTTCTTTGGTATTGATCATCTTGGTCGCGCTTGTGCTGTGCAGACTCTTGGCAACCCTGATTGTCACGTGGTTTTGCGCGGTTCTAGTAAAGGTCCTAATTATGATGCTGCGTCGGTTGCTTCTGCTGTTGCTTCGATTCGTTTGCGCTTGGGCACTGGTTGTATGGCTTCTAACGGCGTGGTTGTGGATTGTTCGCATGGTAATTCTGGCAAGGATGAGCGTCGCCAGATTGAGGTTGTGCGTGAGATTGCAGATCGTTTGGCTGATGGCGAGCAGGGTATTAAGGGCGTTATGATGGAGAGCTTCTTGCAGGGTGGCAATCAAGATCCTGCTCCTCTTAGCGAGCTTGAATACGGCAAGTCTATTACAGATCGTTGCATTTCTTGGGAAGATACTGCCAATTTGCTAAGAATTTTAGCTAAATCTGTAGCAACTCGCCGTAGAGCTTAGAGATTAGAGATTGTAGTAAGATAATCTCAATTAATTTCTACTTGGCTTATATTCCTTACTGTATTTGCCGCCTATTTTTGCATTATATTTTGTGTACAAGGGAGTGTGTTGAAATGTATAACAAAGACTTGAATAAAGCTAATAAAGCGAATAAAGGTTTTATGTGTAAAGCATTACCGGTGGTGCGTTATATATTGTTAGCTTTGATTTACAACGGTGTGCTTTTGTTGGCTCTTGCATGGTATCGTGGCACGCATAGCGCTGGGTATACGCTTGTTACGTTTTCTGCTTTGTGGTTTAGCGTTTTTATGCCGTTTGTAACTGGAATTGCTTTAATTGTTTTTGCTAGCGGATGGCGTCGCATTGTTGGTACTTTAGTTTGTGTGCTTCTTATAGCTGGATTTTTTGCTTTTCTTGCTTTGCAGGATCAAATTATTGCGTTTTTCAATGTTCCTGTTGTGAATCCTTGGTTTGATTTTACGTGCGGAGCATTGCTGAAGATTGCGACTTTGACTTTTGTTATTATGACTTTAGTATGCGTGTTTTTGGTTAAGAATAACGATAAATGCGTAAGTAGCGAAGTAAAAAAGGATGATTCTGCTAATGCCTAGTACTGAGAAAATTACGAAAGTCGCTGTTGTCGGTGCTTTAGAGGAAGAAGTTGCACATATTGCTAGCGCGCTTGAAAACGTGACTCACGATAAGTCTGCAAGTCTTGATGTATCTTGCGGCACTCTTGACTCGGCGAATGGCAGTAAAATCGAAGTTGCAGCTACGGTTGGCGGAATGGGCTTAGTAAATGCTGCTGCAACTGTGCAGTATCTTATTGACACATACAATCCTCAAGCTGTAATTTTTTCTGGAATTGCAGGAAATCTTAATAAAAATTTGCATACGAACGATGTTGTTCTTGGAAAGACTGTAAAATATCTCGATACTGATATGCGTCTAATCGGTCAGTGGAAGCCGTTTGCAAGCGAATTTCATTCGGATGATTACTTGCTTAAAGTAGCTAGCAATGTATTAACTGACATGAAAATCACGCATATTGCTGGAACGATTGCGTCCGGCGGATATTTTGTTGATTCGCAAGAAAAAGTTGCGGAAGTAATTGCAGCTACTAAAGCAGATGCAGTTGAAATGGAAGGTGCTGCTGTCTTGCATGTTGCTGCTCGTAATGACGTTCCTGCGCTTATTGTGCGCGCAATGAGTGATAATGCAGACACTGAATACGAAACTTTCCGCGCTTTCGATATTTCCGAATACGCGGACACTGCTGCAAAAATTACTGTAAATATAATTCGCAATTTGTGACATTTCGACACGCCGATGTAGTCGCCGACCTTCATTTTGCTTAGGTCGCGTCAAATATAACGCCAAATACCGCCGTTTTTGATACCCACTTTATTTTTGCCGGTGAGGTTTTACCCACCTGTTTACGATGGTTGCGTTAATAAAAAAAGATAGGGATTAATTAAGAAAATGCGCCCAATTCGCAATACGGCTATAGGAACGCGAAAATGTGGTGGGGCGCAAGGCAATTCTTCGCGAAAGGAAAGAAGAATATGCGTAACGATATGAATAAGTCAAATATGAATAAATTTAATATGAATAAAAGCGCACTTAAGTTCCGTAGTATTGCTGCTGCGGCGCTCACTTTCGGCTTGTGCGCAACTTGCGCTGCTTGCGGCGACAATAGTCCAGCGGGCAGCAACAACGCAACCGGAGCGCAGAATGCAAAAATTTCCGGCAATTTCCAAGGCTCGGGTGCTTCTTCCCAGCAGGTTGCAATGGAAGCGTGGATTGCAGGATTCCAATCTAAAAATCCGGGTGCAAAAATTGCCTACAATCCAACCGGTTCTGGTGCTGGTGTTACCACTTTTATGACAGGAGCCACGGCTTGGGCTGGTTCAGACAAAGCGTTGAGTAACGACGAAGTTGAAAAGTCTAAGTCGGTTTGTGCTCATGGAACTACGGCTTTCGACGTGCCTGTGTATGTTTCACCAATTGCGATTATTTTCAACCTTAAAGGTGTTTCTGATGCTGGCAAGCATATTAATTTGGACGCTTCGACGATTGCTAAAATTTTCGACGGAAAAATTACGCGCTGGAATGATGACGATATCAAGAAGCAGAATCCTAAGCTAAAGCTTCCAGACACCCCGATTACTGTTGTTCACCGCTCCGATAAGTCTGGCACAACGCAGAATTTCTTAAGCTATGTGAAGGATGCGGCTCCAGACGATTGGTCGCACGATCTTAGCGAAAACTGGCCAAATAGCGTCGGTCAAGGCGCAAAGGGAACTTCGGGCGTTGTATCTACTATTCGCATGGCGAATGGTGCGATTGGTTACGCTGATTTTTCACAGGTCGGTAAGCTCGGCACTGTTGCAGTGAAAGTGGGGGATACTTACAATGAGATTTCTCCGGAAGCTGCTTCTAAAACTTTAGCTGATTCTGAAATTGACGCAGACGCTTCTGCAAAATATCCTAATCGCGTTGTTATGAAAATTAATCACAATACGCAATCTAAGGGCGCTTATCCAATTGTGTTAGTTTCTTACGATATTGCTTGCCCGGTTTATAAAGATGCAGGAACTGCTCGATTTGTGAAGTCTTGGCTGAGCTACGTAACTAGCGCGGAAGGGCAGAATGCTGCTTCTGCTGCTGCTGGAACAGCTCCACTCCCACAAAATTTGGTAAGCAAAATTAACGCATCGATTAAGTCTGTTAAAACAAGAAAATAAAAACTTTACAAACTGATATTATGAACGTATCGGTTATAAAGGAGAATGATTGAGTTCTACGAAAAATGCGAAAGCAGTCGCGAATAGTGCAAACGAAACTGCTAAAATTTCTGAGAGCAATAGAAAAAATTATGTTGGCACTCATCTTGCAGACCGTCTTTTTAAAGGCGTGGCTGCAGGCTGCGGCATGCTAATTTTGCTTGTTCTTACGGCAGTTGCAGTATTTCTGCTGTTTTGTGCTTTGCCTTTAATAAGTGGAAATCACGATCAAGTAAGTCATGTGTTTGCTGATTTTACTGGTGGTAAGGCACATGATTTTATAAGCTATGTGTCTCCGCTTATTTTTGGCACAGTGCTTATGTCTGCGCTCGCGCTGCTGTTCGCATTTTTTGTGGCAATTGGTATTGCTCTATTTATTTCTTATTATGCACCTAAAAAAATTGTTCCGCTTTTCAGTGGAGTAATTGATTTGCTTGCGGCAATTCCATCCGTAATCTATGGTTTGTGGGGCGGATTGGTTTTGGTTCCAGCTATGTATCCTTTCTGGGATTGGGTTTCTAAACTTTTTGGCTGGATTCCGTTATTTTCTGGTCCGGCGGCTAATCCTTCTCGTTCTGCTGCTACAGTTGCATTAGTTTTGGCTGTGATGATTTTGCCGATTATTACTTCTATGGCTCGCGATATTTTCCAGCAGGCTCCGCGTTTGCAGCAAGAAGGTGCGCTTGCGCTTGGCGCTACAAAGTGGGAGATGATTAGATTAGCGGTTCTGCCGTTTGCAAAGTCTGGTATTGTGTCGGCTTCTATGCTTGGGTTGGGTCGTGCTTTAGGCGAAACGATGGCAGTTTTGATGATTTTGTCTCCTGGATTTACTTTTGGTATCAATATTCTCAAGGCTTCTCAAAATCAAACTATCGCAGCAAATATTGCAGCGCAGTATCCGGAAGCAAACGGACTTGGCGTAAGTGCGCTTATTGCAACCGGCTTAGTTTTGTTCGTTATTTCTTTTGCAGTCAACTTTATTGCTCGCAAAATCACAGGAAAGGCGGGCGCATAAATGGGGAATCAAATTAATAATATTGAAGTGCTTAGCGAGAATACTTTTGCCGAAAAGTCTGTCGAAAGTTCTGTTGAGAATTCCGCAGAAAATTCCGCAGCTCCGGTTATTGACTTCAACAAATTCCGCCCAACTCGCTCACACATAGCTGCGCGCAAACGTAAAGACATGCTTATGCGCGTGCTGATTTTCTTATCTTTTGTTGTGGCACTTATTCCGCTTATTTCTTTGCTTTTAACAACCATTATTAATGGTATTAAGCGCTTGAATTTTGATTTTCTCACTCATAACATGACTTACGTTGTGGGCGGAAATGCTACTGGAACTGGCGGTTATGGCGGAATTTTGCACGCGATTATTGGAACTCTTGAAATAACGCTAGGAGCTATGGTTATTTCAATTCCGATTGGTTTAATGTGTGCTGTTTATTTGGTTGAGTATTCTCGCGGAAACAAAATTTCGCGCATAATTAATCTGCTTGTTGACGTTATGAGTGGTATTCCGTCTATTGTTGCTGGCTTGTTTGCGTTTTCAATGTTTGCTTTTCTTGCTGGCCCAGGTACAATCAATGGTTTTGAAGGATCTGTGGCTCTTTCTCTTCTTATGATTCCAACAGTTGTGAAGTCTTCTCAAGAAATGCTAAAAATCGTGCCTAACGATTTGCGCGAGGCGTCTCTTGCTTTGGGAGTTACTCAGCAGCGCACAATTACAAAAATCGTTTTGCGCACTGCTCTTCCGGGAATTGTGTCTGGCTGTATTCTTGCGGTTGCGCGCGTTATTGGTGAAACTGCGCCACTTCTTATGGCTTCAGGCTTTATTGCTTCAACGAATCTCAATTTATTTGACGGGCAAATGACGACTTTGCCGGTGTATGTTTACCAGGAGTATTCCAAGCTTTCTGCGAATTGCCCTGCTAACGCGCCGGCTTCTTGTGTAACGTCAATTCCGATGGAGCGCTCGTGGGCTGCAGCTTTAACGCTTATTGTGTTGGTGTTGTTGCTAAATATTTTGGGGCGAGTTGTAGCTCGAGTGTTTTCTGTAAAGGCGAGATAAAGCGAAATAAAGTAAAGCAAAGCGAAGCGAAATAAAGCAAAGCAAAACGAATTAAATTTTTAGAAAGTGAGCATAAAATGGGTCAGCGAATTGATGTGAAGCATCTGAATATTTATTATGGCGATTTTCTTGCTGTAGAAGATGTGAATATTAATATTGAGCCAAATAAAGTGACGGCTTTTATCGGACCTTCCGGATGTGGAAAATCAACAGTTTTGCGCACCTTAGACCGCATGCACGAAATCACTCCGGGCGCGCGAGTAGAAGGACAGGTGCTTCTTGAAGGCCGCGATTTATATGGCAAAGATGTGGATCCTGTGGCTGTCCGCCGCGATGTTGGCATGGTTTTCCAGCGCCCAAATCCTTTCCCAACAATGTCTATTCGCGAAAACGTGCTTGCTGGAGTTCGTTTGAATAATCGTAAAATTGCTAAGAGTGATGCTGACGATTTAGTTGAGTGGGCTTTGCGAGGCGCGAACTTGTGGAATGAAGTTAAGGATCGCTTAGATAAGCCGGGTATTGGTCTTTCTGGCGGTCAGCAGCAGCGACTTTGCATTGCTAGGGCTGTGGCTGTGCATCCGCAAGTTTTACTTATGGATGAGCCTTGCTCAGCTCTTGACCCTATTTCTACGTTGGCTGTAGAAGATTTGATTAATGAGCTTAAAAACGATTACACGATTGTGATCGTGACGCATAATATGCAACAGGCTGCGCGTGTTGCGGACTACACTGCATTCTTTAATTTGAAGGCTGTCGGTAAGCCTGGTCATCTGGAATACTTTGCAGACACAACTACTATGTTCAACAATCCGCGCAATGCTGAAGCTGAGCGTTATATTTCCGGTCGTTTTGGCTGATTTGTTATATACTTTTTTGATTTCGGTGTATTTCCTTGGTCAGCACGTGCGCGTAAGGTCAGAGCTGTTCGGTTGTTCAAAGGTTTCGCAATTTTCATAATTTTATGTGAGATTTTGTGATGCCTTCGTTCATTCGACGAGTCGCAGTAACCTCTGCGTGAATGCCCAAATGTAATTGCGTACGCGATTGCTCAAGTGCTTTCGCCGCGCTTTTCTGGTCTTTTGCGCTTGTAAACCAAGGAACAGAGAGTTTATGGAAAAGTTCTTCCATCTCAAAGAAAACGGCACGAATGTATCAACGGAGATCACTGCAGGTCTCACTACATTCTTCGCAATGTCGTACATTATCATCGTAAATCCAAATGTATTAAAAGAAACTGGTATGCCATGGGGTGGCGTGTTCTTAGCAACAATTATTGCTGCTATTATTGGCACGCTTGTTATGGGCTTATTTGCTAACGTGCCTTATGCTCAGGCTGCTGGTATGGGCTTAAATGCATTCTTTACGTTCACAGTCGTAAAAGGCTTAGGCTTTAGTTGGCAGCATGCAATGTGCATGGTGTTCTTATGCGGTTTAATTAACATTATTATTACCGTTACTAAAATTCGTAAAATGATTATTCGTGCCATCCCGACTTCGTTACAACACGCAATCGGCGGTGGCATTGGTTTATTTGTGGCTTATGTTGGCATGGTGAACGTTGATTTGATTAAGTTCACTCCAAAGGATGACAAAGCTGCAAAAGTTGCGTCTCATTTTGGTGCAGCTCCTGCAATTCCAGGTCTTGCTGTTTTAAAGAACCCAGTATTGTGGTTGTTCCTCATTGGATTGCTTTTGGCAATCGTGCTTACTGTGTTGAATGTTCGTGGATCTTTGCTTATTTCCATTGTTGTTACTGCATTAATCGGTATTCCAATGGGACTTACAACCATGAGCAATTCTGTTTCAGTTTCAGAAGCTTTTAATAATTTGCCAACTACTTTCTGCGCAATATTTAGTGACAAAGGCTTCTCAACGCTGTTTGCAGACCCTTCGCGTGTTCCGCTTGTTTTGATAACGATTTTTGCATTCTCAATGTCTGATACTTTCGACACCTTGGGTACCTTCATTGGCACTGGTCGTCGTACAGGTATCTTCTCTGAGGCTGACGAAAAAGCTCTTGAAAACGGCTCCGGTTTTAGTTCCAAGATGGATCGCGCTTTGTTCGCTGATTCCATCGCAACTTCTGTTGGTGCAATTTTCGGTACTTCTAATACCACTACTTATGTAGAGTCTGCTGCAGGTATTGGTGCTGGTGGTCGTACCGGTTTGACTTCCGTAGTTGTGTCTATTTGCTTCGCGCTTTCTATAGTGCTTGCTCCTGTAGTTTCCGCTGTTCCTGCTGCTGCAACTGCCGGTGTGCTTGTGGTTGTTGGTTGCATGATGGCAAGCTCTTTGAAGGAAATTGCTTGGGATGATATTTCTGAGGCAATTCCTGCATTTTTCGCTGCAGTGTTCATGGCATTCTCTTACAACATTTCTTATGGTATCGCCGCCGGCTTTATCATGTACTGCTTGGTGATGACTTGCAAGAAGCGTGCTAAAGAAGTTCATCCAATGCTTTGGATTGTTTCTTTGCTGTTCTTACTTGATTTTGTTGCTAATGCTGTGCTGTAAATGTGCATTTAATGTAAGGGTGCATTTTACAAGTAGTGAACTTGTGAAACAAAAAATATAAAAGTAAAAATTAAAAAATTAGAGGGTATGTAAATTACATGCCCTCTTTTTTATTTCTATAATATTTCTCTTGACATTGTCCTAACAGCGTATTAAAATTACCCAACGTAAACCACAGACCGTTGGTGGGATCGCGAGATTCCTGAAATTGATGTGTCATGCCAGCACAGGTTGAGCGAGGATTTATAGCGGATCTCGTTATGAGTCGAAAATTTAGCACGCTTTAGTGCTTCTTATGTTGCTCTGCCAGTGCGCAGGGCTTTTTTTATTGCCCTGTTTAATTAAGCTTGATGCGTTTCTTTCACCTACGGCCAATTTAGGAAGGAACGCCATGAAGAGGCCCGAAAAGGAAGCGGTAGTTGCCGAGCTTACGGAACTTTTCCGTAATGCAGACGCTATCTACCTCACCGAGTACCGCGGGCTTACCGTTCCGCAGATTTCTACTCTGCGCGAAAAGCTAGGCCGCGATACTTCCTACTCTGTGGCTAAGAACACGCTTGCTCGTATTGCTGCTAAGGAAGCGGGCATTGAAGGTCTCGACGAGCTTCTCGCCGGCCCAACTGCAGTCACCTTCGTTAAGGGTGATTTCATTGAGGCTGCTAAGACCTTGCGTGATTTTGCCAAAGAGAATAAAGCCCTCGTCATTAAGGGCGGTTTCGCAGATGGAACCGTTTACGATGCCGAAGGTGCAAAGCAGCTCGCCGACTTGAAGTCGCGCCCACAGTTGCTTTCCGAAATGGCCGGCGCGCTCAAGGGCACCATGTCCAAGGCCGCTTGCCTGTTCAACGCATTGCCAACCAAGGCAGTTCGTACAATCGACGCTTTGCGCGAGAAGCAGGAAAAGGCCGCTTGATTCCCTTGCAGCTTGCTGCATGAGACCAACCAAATATAAAAATGTTATGGTCGTAAGGCATAAAGTATGCCCGGCCAAGTAAGAAAGGAAGCCAATTATGGCTAAGCTCACTAACGAAGAGCTTCTTGAAGCTTTCGGTGAAATGACCCTCGTTGAGCTCTCTGAGTTCGTCAAGGCATTCGAAGATAAGTTTGATGTCGAAGCTGCTGCTCCTGTAGCCGCTGTTGCTGCTGCTCCAGCTGCTGCTGGTGCTGCTGAGGAAGAGAAGGACGAGTTTGACGTCGTTCTCACCGCTGCTGGCGATAAGAAGATTGCAGTCATCAAGGCTGTGCGTGCTTTGACCAGCCTCGGCTTGGCTGAAGCTAAGGCTCTCGTGGACGGCGCTCCAAAGGCTGTTCTCGAGAAGGCTAAGAAGGAAGATGCTGAGAAGGCTAAGGCTGCCCTCGAAGAGGCTGGCGCTTCCGTTGAACTTAAGTAGTTCTAACTTTTTGTTGCTTTGCGCGTAACGCAGTTTTATGCGTGTGTGCATAGTGAAAATTAGGCGGTAGGATTATTCCTGCCGCCTTTTTTGTTGCGTCCCAACCTTTTCTTTACTCGCGCGTAAAGTTTTTGCCGCTATTTCGCACGCAAACGACCTTTTATTTACACCGCTGTAAAGTTTTTGCCGGATTAAGGCGCGTAAACGACCTTTTATTTACAACGCTGTAAAGTTTTTGCCGCTATTTCGCACGCAAACGACCTTTTATTTACACCGCTGTAAAGTTTTTGCCGCGTGCGATACGCGAGAAGCGGGTTGTCGGCGTGTCGCACAAGAGTGGCTATATTGCAACGGTTTTGCGGCTGGTTGGGGGAGTATTCAAGAGTTTCCTGAGAGTTTTCTGAGAAAAATCTTTAAAAACCTTGAAATTGACATTTTTACGAAAAATAACGCATAATACTGTATTTTTTATTCTTGAAAATAGTTTGACTGAAATATTTTTATAAAAATATGAATGTTTTTTGTTAATGAGTTGTGTGTTGGCTCTTGACTTTTTCGAACGGGGGGGGGTATGTTAATAGCAAACGCCGGTCGGTCCTAGTTTGACGGGCGTGTGTGGCTCCGTTTGGAGTTGCACAGCAAATTTTTCTTCGTGTACCTAGCACGAAGGAGAAGAAGAAAGGAAAAATATTATGTTGAATAAGAAGGCTATCGCCGCATTTGCTGCTGGCGCCACCCTCCTCTCCGGTTTCGCTTTTGCTGCCCCAGCAATGGCTGATAGTGCGAATTTACCTCAAACAGCTATTGAGAATGCTAAGAAGCAGGAAAAGGCTGATGCAGCTGAGTTGGCTAAAAAAGTTGAAGAGAACAAAGCTAAGGAAAATAAGGCAGTTTTAGATAATCTCGATAAGTCCAAGGCTTTTGACAACTTCCTTAACGGTTCCGAAAAGGGAGACATTGTAAATGGTTCTTTGGGCACCTTGAATGGTCGTGGTGCTGCAGAGGTTTCAGCAGCTAGGTCCAAGGCTAATGAAGCTACTGCTGCTTTGAATGCTTTGAAGGCTAAGTGGGCTGATATGTTGGCTCAGGCTGATTATCTTGACGCTGAAGGTGAACATGAAGCTGCTGCTGCTTTGCGTAAGGCTTACTACACTAATGTTCCATTCTTAGATAGTATTTCTGCTGCTACTAAGAATGAGAAGGAAGCCAAGGATGAGCTTGCTAAAGCTGAGAAGGCTTACAAGGAAAGTAAGGAACGCTTTGCTAAGTTCTTGAACAATCTTGGTGGCAAGAAGGCTGATGTTAAGAAGTCTGATAAGAAGTCTGATAAGAAGGCTGCTGCTAAGACCCCAGTTGCTGCTGCTCCATTGGCTAAGACCGGTGCTGCTGTAGCTTTGGCTGCTGTTGCTGCTTCCGTGCTTGCTGGCATGGGTGCTGCTCTTCGCAAGATCCGTCACTAAGCTGTTAGCACATTAAGTGTGTTGATTGTTTAATGATTTGTGAGCGTGCTGTATGTAAGTATGGTACGCTCACTTGTTAAATCTTTCACTCAACGTGCCGTAAATACTGTTCAGTGTTTTGCGGCGAGTTGCTTGTAGGCTGTTTCATAATTTTACTGTTTTGCCAGATCTCTTTCTTGACAGTGGGATTGTGGTGTGGCTTGTGAGTGTAACTGTTGAGTGTAAGGCTGGTTTATTTTTAGGGAGATAGGCCAGTTTATTAAGGGCTTGGGTTTAGTGCTT
This sequence comes from Gardnerella sp. DNF01205, assembly GCF_049244135.1. NCBI lineage: Bacteria > Bacillati > Actinomycetota > Actinomycetes > Bifidobacteriales > Bifidobacteriaceae > Gardnerella > Gardnerella sp. DNF01205. The sequence continues at coordinate 315,259 of NZ_CP058378.1, forward strand.
TTATTTGGTACTTATTCTCCGAGCCCTTTTCTTTGTATTTACGTACTTATTTACTTACTTGCTTACCTACCTATCTACTTAGGCACTTACTCTTTTTGCTTTTCCTATTCTTTCTTATACTTGAATCATTAAAGGAAAATAAATAGTTTTCTTAGTTATTTAGATTATTTTGCTTATGGATAGGTGGTGTTTCATGTTACAGACAGAGCAACTTATAGATAAGCTAAAAGGTAAGGGTGTTACTTTTCAAAAATGTACAATTAAGGATGCTATTTCATTTTTGAATGAGCATAATTATTATGTTAAGGTCACTGCCTATAAAACCAATTTTCATAAGCATAATGGTAAATATGTGGGTCTTGATTTTATGGCTCTAAAAGATTTATCTACTATTGATATGTATTTACGACGTTGGATTATTAGTGCAAGTCTTAGCGTGGAACATTCTTTAAAAGTTAATATATTAAAAAATATACAAGAAAAAAATATTGATGAATTCAGTATAGTAAGTGAATATATCGCAAAGTATCCACGCATTATAACAGAGCTTAATAACAGACGTTCTACTGCGTATGTAAAGACTATATTGGGTAAATATACTCACCCCAAGTATCCTATATATGTTTTTCTGGAAGTGATTCCATTTGGAGAATTTGTTAATTTTTATAAGTATTACTGTTCAAAGTATGAATATAATGAATTTAATTGTACATTGTTGGATAGCATAAGGAATATACGAAATGCTGCCGCTCATAGCAATTGTATTATTCATGATTTAACGAATAAAGATGGTTTTTACAATAGTTATTTAGCTTCTAGACTTGTTGAATTATTGCCTGATATAAGAAAAAGGACTATTCAAAACCGATTAAAAAATAACTGTGTGCAAGATTTTATTTCGCTGCTTATTGCGGTGGATGATGTTATAAAAAGTGAGGATTTGAAGAATCATTGTTTACAGGAAATCAAGGAATTGTTTGACGGTAGGATGATTACTAATAGGGACTTGTATAAGTCGTCTACATCAGTGCAACAGATGTATGCTTTTTGTAAAGAGATTGTATATAATGTACAGCCATCATAGTAATTTATTAGATACGATTTGAAAACGAAAGTTTTGCGGGCGATGCATTTATGCGTCGTCCGATTTTTTTATTTGCTGGGCTATAGGCCAAGAAGCAGTATTGCTTTTGTATGAACGTAGAGGAACTGCCGCGCGTGTTATGTAAAAGTGGGTTGTTGGCGTGTCGCGTGGGAGTGGCTATATTGCAACGGTTTTGCGGCTGGTTGGGGGAGTATTCAAGAGTTTCCTGAGAGTTTTCTGAGAAAAATCTTTAAAAACCTTGAAATTGACATTTTTACGAAAAATAACGCATAATACTGTATTTTTTATTCTTGAAAATAGTTTGACTGAAATATTTTTATAAAAATATGAATGTTTTTTGTTAATGAGTTGTGTGTTGGCTCTTGACTTTTTCGAACGGGGGGGGGGTATGTTAATAGCAAACGCCGGTCAGTCCTAGTTTGACGGGCGTGTGTGGCTCCGGTTGGAGTTACACAGCAAATTTTTCTTCGTGTACCTAGCACGAAGGAGAAGAAGAAAGGAAAAATATTATGTTGAATAAGAAGGCTATCGCCGCATTCGCTGCTGGCGCCACCCTCCTCTCCGGTTTCGCTTTTGCTGCACCAGCAATGGCTAATGTTAACGTTCCAGATTGCCCAGTAAATAGGGAAGAATGGAATCTTAAGAGCAAGAATGAGTCTATCGCTGCTCTAGCTCTTGATGAGTACAATACTGCTAAGGCTGCTATTCCAGCTGTTCCACAAGAGCCACAAGAGCCAACTAAGGCTGAAGTTAAGGCTTTGTACGAAGCTGATGGCAATGCTGGCAAGCTTAAGATGAAGACTCCTCTTCCTAATGGCACCAAGCCAGAAGATGCTGCAGCTGCTCAGACATATGTAAATCTGAAGAACAAGTATGTTGAAGACAAGGCAACCTACGATGCTAAGGTGACTGATGCTAATAATGCTCATGCCAAGTATCTCAAGGCTTTGGACAACGTTAATAACTGCTCTAACCCAGATCCAACTGAGGATCAGATTAAGAGGGCTCTTATTAACAAGGTTCGTCTTGCTAAGATGAACTTGGACAATAAGGATGATGAACTTGCTGTTGCTAAGAATAAGTTCAATGATGCTTATAAGGCTTTGGTTGCTGCTCTTGCTGAGTTCAATGCACGCGTGAATGCTTTCAATGATGCTCAGGAAAAGCTCAATGCATTCTTGACTTCTGGTACGAATGATTCTGCTACCGAGACTCGTTTGCGTGATGCTGTGGACCGCGCTAAGGCTCATCTTGTCCGTGCAATGAATGCTCTTGACAAGGCTACTGCCGACTATAATGCTGCTTTGGCTGCTGCCAAGGCTGCTGTAAAGGCTTATAATGAGGCTTTGGCTCTTTACAAGGCTGTTTACAATGAGGCTGTTGCTGCCGGTGTGAACCCATCTTTGTTGCCACCAGTTGTGACTTCTGATCCTTTGGCTCCAACATTCCCAGCTGTTCCTGGTTTGAAGCATGCTTATGCTTCTGCTATGAGCGGTAAGTTTGGTAAGGAAGTTCAGGCTGCTGCTAAGCAGGGTCAGAAGGGTAAGGATACCAAGGCTTCTGCTCAGCAGAACAACAATGCTAACGGTGCTGCCGCTGGTGCTAATGGTGCCGCTGCTGCTGGTTTAGCTAAGACTGGTGCTGCTGTAGCTATGGCTGCTGTTGCTGCTTCTGTGCTTGCTGGCATGGGTGCTGCTCTTCGCAAGATCCGTCACTAAGCTAAAAGCTGATTCAGCGATGAATCATTTGGGCTTTAGCTTATTGGTTGATTGCTGAGTCGGTTTTACTGTGAATTACTTAGTCTAGTGTGCTAAAAGGTGCGCTAGACTAAGTGCTTTTATAAAAATTTTGTGCTTGGCACGCTGTGTAGATCTTTTAGTTTTATACAGCAATTACTTGGTTTGCGTTTGCTTGTTGATATGGTTTGCCAAATTTCCTTTTTTACTATTGATTCAGGCTTCGTTAACCGATTAATGCTGAGCGCTTTGCGTTGTTGCTTTCCGCTAGGGACGGTTGGCAATATCGCAAGTTTCGAGGCTCGGGAGTTTCTTCCGAGCCTTTTGTTATTTTTATGCTTAAAATCAACAAATACTAGCGCAATATACACAAAGCATGACACAATAGTAGGTAGTATGTTTTTTGAAGGGAGCAGATCACGTGAGTGAGCGACAAACCGTGCAGCGCTGGATGATTACAGTTGGTGGTGTCGAGCAGGCACGTGTGGGTGCAGGTCAGTCTGTAGAGATTGGTCGAAAGCCTATACGCCCGTTGCGTGAAGATGGTTTCGCGCGCGTCGACATAGTAGATAACAAACGTTCTATGTCAAAGAGGCATGCGCTGCTAATTGTAGACATGCGAGGCGTGGCAACAATACGAGATTTGCATTCAACTAACGGTACGTATTTAGTCAGCGAAAATGGTGATTTGCTGCGTCTAGAGCCTGATGTTGATTTTCAGCTTCCAGATAACTTAATGCGCATGCAATTCGGTGATGTTCCTGTTGATTTTGTGCGTGTAGAAGAAGAATCTGCTGAAGTTGAAAAAGATAACGCAGTGCGTAATCTGTTCTCTTATGCTACAGATGAATCGCATGATGAGCCTGCAGCTTCAGATTTATCGGTAGACCAAATTCTTGATTTGCGCGCTGGTGAGCCAACAGGTGTTTTCCATGCTCAATCAGTTTCGCATCCTGGGTTGTCTTGGAAACAAGGCATGCAAAATCAAACTCAGCTCAATGATGATTCGCAAACAGATGTTGCTCCAATCAATCATGATGTAACTTTGCCTGTTATGCGAGAGCAGCAGGAGGCTCCTGTAGAGCCGCGTAATTTATTTGCAGATGCGCAAGCAATTCAGCAAGAAAGTGCGACTAAAGAAGAACCTTCTCAACAAGATTCTGTGGTTTCTGCAGTTGATTCGGTTTCTGCAGTTGATCAAGCTGATTCGGTTGCTCAGGTTTCTCCGGTTACTCAAGCTTCTCCGGTTACGCCAGTTAATTCGGAAGCAAATGTATTGCAAAACGAAAGTTCTCAAGAATTTCCAGTATCTCCATTAAATTCAACTGAAACTTTTGCTGAAAATATTGCCAATACTTCAGCTTTTAATAGTGCAAATACAAGTTCTAATAATCTCGATATTAACAGTTTTGGCTCTACGAATCTCGGTACTACAAATCTCGATATTAACAATTCTGATGCGGAGTACACACCTGCATTTGAGCCAGGCTCCGTATTTGAAAAAGTATCAAAAGGCGAATTTGACTCTCAAGAAAATGTAGTGGAAGCCGGCGGATTCACGTCAAAAGAAGCTGAAGAAAGTAGTGATTTTTCAAAGCAATTTGAGATGGCGCAATATTCGCAGTTGCTTCCGTTCTTGGCTGCAAACACTGGGTTATACGATGACTTATACGCGTGGCTCGCAGCTCAAGGTAATTCTGAAGTAGATGCTGCACTAGCTAGAAACAGCGGTTATAGTGCATATCGCAAAGCTATTGAACAGTAAGCAAGTAGGGTGGGAATATGAGTGATACAAACAACGTGGAGCAGGATTCGTCAGAGCAAGTTTTTACTGATGCAGTAGTTGAAAATACTACGTCAGAGGATGGTTCTTTAGAAAAATCTGGCTCTAATAATACGAACAGCGCTCGTACTAACGCTTTACAACATATAGTTGAGTGGAAGCAGCAATATCAGGCTCAGCTATCTCCTTCTCCACTAGAAGATGTAACGCAACTTGCTGCTCAATTAGAGTTGACGCATGCTCATCCTTCCGGAATTGCGCAACTTTTTGCAAGCGGAAAAGTAACATTAAAATCTTTATTCCGGGACGCTGGAATGTTGCGAGCTGCTGGGCGAAGGCTAGATCGAGTTTTTGAAGATAGAGACGCAAAAGCGCACGAAAGTGGTGTTTCCGAGCTTTCTTTAATAGTCGGTGTTGCATCGTGGAATGGCAACCATGTGCCTGTTCTTACGTATCCTGTGAAAGTTGTTCGTGACACTAATCAAGATGAAACCTCCGCCACTATTTATTTCTCTGGAAGTGTTGGGCTGAACAATTCGCTTGTGTCGCGTTTAAGTGAGCGTGGTGTTCAACTTAGGGAAGATGTTTTATTCGACGGATCTCAATATGAAAGTGGAACGCCAGAAACTTCTGTAGTGTTTGATGCTATTTGTAAGCAAGCTCGCTCAGCTTTTCCAGATTTTGATATTGAGCGCGATATTATACTTGGCTGCTTCACAGATGCTGGTTCGCGTTTCGTAGCAGAAAGTGAACAAATTATTAACGCTTTGCAATCTGGCAATGTTGGGAATGCAATGATTGACGCTATGGCTGGCGATGATCGAGCTATTCATAAGCTTCAGTCTGCAAATAAGCCAGAATATAGTCCTTTCGACGCAGATCCTCATAGCGAATGCGAAGTTGGTGAAGTAGATAACGTTGTGCGTTATGCAGCGGAGCTTGTTGCTTCTGGAAAATCTCTGTTCGTGGATATTGATTCGGGATCGGATTCAGCTGCGATTGCTGCTGCGATTGCTTCTCGTTCTGTGATTGCAGGACGTTCTGTGTTGTATGTGCCTAATGTTGTTGAACAGCAGAGGCGTTTCCGTTACACGTTGAATACGCATGAAATTTCCTCATTAGCATTAGACGTTGCGGATGGTCATATTGCTAAACATGTCGATGCGCAGTTGATTGCAGCAGTTGGCGCTAGACATAGTATTGCGACTTCACGATTTGAGCAGGTTGCAGATGAGTTGGTTGGAGTGCGTTCTCGCCTTACTCGTTATTTAGGCGATCTTCACGGTATCAACGAAACTTGGGGGGTATCTGCATATCAAACAATCCAGAATCTTGCAGCAATTGCAATGTTCCCAACTCATCCGTCTACGCATGTGCGTTTAGATGTTGCCGCAGCGCACGCTATGACCGGTCATATTGAGGAGTGGTCGAAGAAATTCCACCAAGCCGATGAGCTTGGAGAGTTTAGGATAAATCCTGAAGATACTCCTTGGTTTGGCGCGTCGATATTTGACGAAAATGAAGCTATATCTGTATATCAGCGTGTTGTAGACGTGCTTCTTAAGCTTCTTCCAGCAACTCGAGAACAAGTTAAAAGCACTGTGCAAAGCTGTGGTTTCCCTGTGCCAACAACAGCTCGTGAGTGGAGTCGTCAAGTTACAGTTCTCAAAAATTTGCGACGTGTACTTGACGTATTCCAGCCTGAAATTTTTGAGCGCGATTTAGATGCAATGATTGAAGCGAGTAAGCCGAAAGCTCAGCGTAAAGCTGAAGGCACAGTTATGGGCTTCTGGGAACGTAGACATCATGTTCGAGAAGCGCGCAGTTTGCTGAGAGTTGGAGCTAAAGTCGATGATTTGCATGAGGCATTAAAGATTGTTGCGCAGCAAGCAGCTCAGTGGCGTACTTTCGTACCTCACGGCGGATGGCCTGTTTTGCCGCCAAAATTGGATGATATTGTAAATACTCAAGAGTTATTAGCAAGGCATTTAGTTGCTCTTGATGCAGTGTTAGCAACAACTCTTAAGGGCGCAGATCTTGAAAATATTGAATTTGCGCAGCTCGAAGCTCGTTTGCAAGATTTGCATGACGACAGAGCATCTCTAGATACTCTCCCTGGTCGTTGCAATTTGGAACGCGAGTTCAGTAAAGCGGGCTTATCTGATTTAGTCAGCGATTTGCGTCGTCGCAACGTTACAGGTAATGCAATTGACGGTGAGTTGCAATTAGCTTGGTGGACTACTGTTTTTGAAGATATCGTTAATTCTTCTGCAATTATTTCTCACCAAGATGGCTCAGCAATGCAAGATGCTTCTGATCGATTCGTGCAAGTTGATACAGAACATGTGCGTTCAATCGGTCCAATGGTTCAGCAAGAAGCTATGAGGCATTTGTGTGATTTATTGTTCTCGCATACGCAAGAAGCTAATCAGTTACATACTATGCTTGCCGGAAACCGTTCTGGAATTACTTTTAATAAATTATTGCGCAATTATGCGGAACTTGTTTTGGCTGCGAAACCAATACTTGTAGCTATGCCATCTACTCTTACTATGATGACTCCATTGAGACCTATTGCAGATACTGTAATAATTGATTCGGCATCTCATATATCAAATATTGAGTTGCTATCTATTTTGTCTCGTGCTCATCAAGTAGTAGTTTTAGCACATAAGCAAACAATAAGTTCTGAAAGCTTGCGTTCGCTTATTTCATTACTCCCATCTGTAACAGTAGTTTCTAGAGCAACAAGGCGCTCGCTTCGTTTAGCGCGATTCTTGGAAGAACATGGTTACGGAAAGTTGCGTCACGACGTTCCTGTTGAGCGTTTGCAAGGCAAAGTTCGTTTGCATCAAATTGAAGCAACTGGAGTTCCAGTAATGTCTTCTGGGCTTATTGAAAGCAGCCAGCGTGAAATTGATGAAGTAGTTGAGCTTATTCGTCAGCGCGCAAATACGTTTACGGTTGTTCCTTCAAGCTATGTGCTTGTCGTAGTTACGTTGACAAACGTGTTCCGTAGTCGTTTGGGAGCGGAGTTGAAGTCTTTGTCTATTAAAGACGAAAACATGGCTAGATTCTTGCGACATGTGAGACTTTTGGGCGTTAATGAAGCTTCTGGAGCAATAGCAACAGATGTAATTATGTCGCTTTGCTATGCAAAAACATCTCATGGCAGACTTCTTCAGCAGTTTGGATTGCTTGAAGAAGAAGGTGGAAGCAGTATGCTTCTTGACGCTTTGGCTCTAGCTCGTCGTCATCTAGATATTGTTAGTGCGTTTACATCTAAAGATATGGAAGATGAGCGTTTGCACCAAGATGGTCCAAAGCTTTTGAAGAGTCTTTTGCAATGGGCTGAGAAGTTAAGTGATAAGCCGCTTCGTCCAGAAGATGCTAACGATGTTGAAGCGCAAATTGCTGCAGAAGCTGCGCAAAGGAATGTGCTATTTACTGATTTAGCTGAGCGTATTCGCTCGCGTGGATTAAAAGTTGCAGTCAACTATGGCTTCGATAATGGCGTTAGAATTCCTCTAGTAGTTGGACTTGCGGATAAGCCATTTGCTGTTGCTGTGCTTACGGATGATGCGCAATTTATGAGCGTGCAATCAACTCGTGAACGTCATCGCATGATTATTCAGGATTTGGAATCCTTGGGCTGGTCAGTTATGACAGTGTGGAGCGTTGGAGCTTTTGTCAATCCTGAAAAAGAGGTTGATCGTGTTGTTTCTCGTCTCGGGGAATTGTATGGTGACAACGAATGAGTAAATACGATCCCAATAGAAGATCTCCCCGCAGGTCGGTTAGGGTTGTCCGTGAAGGCTCAGAGCTTTTTGATGCAGATGGCGTTAAACTCGAGCCTTCTGACGAGCTTACTTTGCAACAGCGTAATCAAGACGACGATAATCGTATTTTAAGCGAATTGCCGCCTCACTGGGCGGTGTTTTCCGAGCGTATGAGTTGAGCTTGAAATACGCGAGAAGTAGCAGAATGATTTATTCTTGTTGCTGCTTGTTGCTGACTGGCTATTATCGCTAATTGCTAGTAATTACCGCTGATTTCTACTAATCGTGTACGTATTCCATGACGGCAATCTCATTGTGACAATTTCATGGCAATAATTGCCAAAGAGGGGTTTGCAGACTGAGCTTGTAATAATCGCAACGCATCTGCAGCAGGCATAGCAAGAGTGGTAGTATTCTGCTGATTTTGTGAAGCTTGAGTGCTTTGAGTTATTTGCATTACCATAACATTATGAACTACGCTAACATAGCGTTCGTCAATTTCTGCAATATTGTTTTCTTCAATATCGTGGTTTTTGTTTTTATCGTTATTTGTCACAGTGTTGCTTTTGGATTTTTCGCTGTTGTGGATTTCTGCATTTTGAGAGTTAGAAATTTCTTCATCTTGCACAGGCTTGCTAAAAGCTAAATCGATTTTTTCGCCAGGAAGCAGTGTGTGATCTGCACTAGCTAAATGAATGGTAATAGAAGTGAATCCTTCTGGAATGCGCGGAATTTTACTTAATAGTGTTTGCAAAATTGGCATGCCTTTACGTATTTCGCATGTTGCAATAATAGAAGCATTCGCGCTTATATTATTGGATAACGCTTGATTAAATACTTTATGCTTAGGAACTCGAACGTATGCAATATCGTTTACGCTAACGCGTGAACCTTGCTGAATATTGTGTTTAGCTACTGCTATGACTTGAGTTTCTTGTGAATCAATAATAGTTGACACAACGAGTAAAGCCATCATTCCAGCACATAGCACAATAATGATTTTCCGCACGAAAGCGCGTTGCCTTCGCTGCAATAACGCACTATTTTTTGCGTTATTTTGAGATTTAAATAAAGAAAAATTTATGCTCATACTTGCATTTTGAAATATAAAAAATGCAAGAGCAAGAAAAATTGCGCGCTGTGGATAAAACCTATTAGCGCGCAATATTTAAACAATAATTAATATTTATAATTTTACAAAATCATTTATCGGTTCGATAAAAGCCTTTGCCTTTAAAGTTGATTGGAGGAGCGGAGTACACTTTGTGCACTGCATCTTTCCCGCACTGAGGGCAAATGGTAATAGGGTCATCTGAAAATGATTGATGTTCTGAAAAATCGTATCCGCATTGCTTGCAACGATAATGATAAGTAGGCAAAAGTCCCTCCGAAGTTACACGAGCACGTAAGTAGAAACTTACTGTTCCTTCACATATCCTAGTACATACTATGACAGTTATTATAGGTGTTAAATTTGCTTAGTGAATGATTGCGGCACAGCATATTGTGTGATGGCGCGCGCAGTAATCCCACATTTTGGCGACACGCCGAAATGTTTATGTTGCTACACATCCTATGACTTCCTTATATTAATAGTTATGGGTTATGAATCGGTGAGTGCGGTACTCGTATTAGTCATCCTCGTAGCCTTATGGTTCGGGTGGTTGCCTAAACGCACGGTTAACGGCATGAAGTCTATGCTTGAACATCGCGAGGATAGGTTTTCACCAACACTTCATCTTGTAGGTGAGTGGAGTACTGCGCGTATTTGCGACGGTACTAGTATGTTGGCAAAAGGGGCTTGTATGCAACCGACACAACAAAAACGAACATTAACTCCTGAATATATTGCGCGCATTCGCGCTGCTAGGCGTGCTGCGATACGCCGTCGTTGTGTGTTGGTAGTTGCGCTTGCTGTCTTGACTTTTGTCGTATTCTTAGCAGGATGCTCTGGTATATTTTCTCCAGTTTTTGCTCTTATTCCTGGAGCTATGTTGGCAGTAGTGTTTTATTTTGGAGCTCGTGCTTCTAAGCATGCTCGTGCTTGGGAGGCGCGTATTGCAACAATGCGCGCTGCTTCGAAACGCAAAGCCGATGATGAATTATGTGAACGCCGCAATAGTGCTGTTATACGTCAGTTGAAAGATTATTCTTCTGCATCTGATTCTGATTTTAATGGAGGAATCAACAGTAGTGATGCGATTGCTCAAAACGACAGTGCTGAGTATTCTGTATCTCAGACTGTAGTGCCTGTTCGAAATGGCGCATCTCGTGACAATACTGAAACTTCGGTTATGGAGCAGAGCGAAATTCGTGTTGCGTTACATCGTGCGGAGCAAGAGCGCAATGCAGCGTTGCGTGAGCGTTCGTATAAAGAAGAATCTGAATCTAAAGAATCTAATATCGTTGAAGCGGAAAATAAAGACGCATACGATTCTTCTAACGCTTCTGTGGCTTCGGGGCAAAACTATCAGTCTAATCAAGATTTAATTTCGTTCTCGCTTGATTCACAAACTAAGTCTGATTCAAGTAATGCTAATTTGGCATCTCGTACTCCAGAAAGTTTGGAAATTAAATCAACTAAGCAAGTAGTTAAAGCTGTACCAGTTGCTAACGCTGATAGTGCTGCTGCCGCTACTAATTTTGTTGCTGCAAACTCTTCTCAGTTCCACGAAAAAGAAAAAGTAAGCGAAGTGGATGCTCCAGAAAGTTCTGAAGACTCACTTGGTGTGGCAAATTTGCATGATGTTCTTGCTCGTCGCAATGCCTGATTTAAGAGTTTTCTAAAAATTTTCTTAAAAGATTAGCACTCGAGTTGTTAGAGTGCTAAATTCGCGCTATTATGAGGCACAGAGCGTAAGTGCGGTTGCGGACGTGATCGTCAGCCTCGTCGGATTGTTTCTTGCGTACGAAATTAATATCTCTTATGAAAGGGGTGGCAACAGTGTCGATTAAGCTCACACCGTTGGAGGATAAGATTATTGTTAAGCAAGCTCAAGCGGAAACTCAGACTGCTTCTGGCTTGTATATTCCAGATAATGCCAAGGAAAAGCCACAGCAGGGTGAAGTTCTTGCCGTAGGTCCTGGTCGTCGTGACGATAAGGGCGAGCGCATTCCTATGGATGTTAAGGTTGGAGACAAGGTTCTTTATTCCAAGTACGGTGGAACTGAAGTGCATTACGAAGGTGAGGACTACTTAATCGTGTCTTCTCGTGATGTGCTTGCGATTCTTGGCTAGTATTTAGCTGGTTGAAACAATAAAACTTACGCTGGAAATGACGGAAACGTTATTCCCAGCGTTTTTTATTGCGGTACGTAAGAATGTGCCGTGAAATATTTGGATAGCCGGCAGAAACTTTACATGGCTGTAAAGTTTTGGTCGGATTTTGGCTTGGAAACGGCAGAAAGTTTACATGGCTGTAAAGTTTTGGTCGGATTAAGGCGATAAAGCGGCAGTTTCTTTACATGCGTGCGCAATTTTAGTCAGATTTTCGCTATTGCACAGTTAAGGTATGTGTAGAGTATGATGGAGAAGTATGACATACAAACACCGCAATATTGTAGATACAATTCCTAGCTACAAGCAGGGTAAGCCAGCTCCTAAATTGGACGGCATTCGTGCGTATAAGATTTCTAGTAACGAAAATCCTTATGAGCCTTTGCAAAGCGTAAAAGAAGCAATCTCAAATCGCGCGCTTAATGTAATAAACCGTTATCCTAATATGCGTGGCACAGAAGTTGTTGAAGAACTTGCTAAGCGTTTTGGTGTGACTGCAGACGAAGTAGTGCTTGGTTGCGGCTCTACGGAAGTTATTACGCAGCTTGTTGACTTGGTTGCAGGTCCGGGAGATGAGGTCATATATCCTTGGAGAAGCTTTGAAGCTTACCCGATTATTGTAACGGGAGCTGGTGCTACAAGCGTTCAGATTCCTAATCGTGCCGATGGTTCTCACGATGTTGACGCTATGATTGCAGCTATTAACGATCGCACGCGTTTGATTATTTTGAATAATCCTAATAATCCAACTTCTGCTTCACTTAGCGAGAAGGAAGCTCGCAAGGTGTTAGATGCTGTGCCAAGCGACGTTCTTGTACTTATTGACGAAGCTTATGTGCAGTTTAACACAGCAAAAGGCACTGCAAATGGCATAAAGCTGTACCATGAGTATCCAAATGTAGTTGTTGCTCAAACGTTCTCCAAGGCTTATGGATTGGCAGGTTTGCGCATTGGTTATGGTATTGCTCCGGCTGAAGTCGTAGAGGGTATGCGTAAAGTTGCTGTGCCATTTGGAGTGTCTCAAATAGCGCAGGTCGCAGCTTTGGCTTCTTTGGAAAATGACGCAAGCAAGGAGATGAGTACTCGTGTTGCATCTCTTGTTGCTGAGCGCGAGCGCATTGTTGAAGCTTTACGCGAGCAAGGCTGGAATATTGAGGATGCGTACGCAAACTTCTTCTGGATGCCATTTGGGGCAGATACTGAGAAAGTAACAGAACATTTTATTGCTGCAGGATTGTCTGTTCGCGCTTTTGCTGGTGAAGGTATTCGCATTAGTATCGGCGAGCGCGAGGCTAATGACAGAGTTTTGACAGTTTGCGAAAATTTAAAAAAAGAGGGTTTTTCGCTAAATAACTAGCTTTTTGCATAAAAGTTTTGCTTTCGGCGTGTCTTAATCTTGCATTAGTCGCGATTTCGTGGCAAAATAACAAAGTTGCCGTTTGAAGTTCACTTCTTACGGAGACTGCTGGCGGGTTTCCCAAGTGGTCAAAGGGAGCTGACTGTAAATCAGCCGCTTCGTGCTTCAGTGGTTCGAATCCACTACCCGCCACGCCTCGATAGCTCAGTGGTAGAGCACTTCCTTGGTAAGGAAGAGGTCGTGAGTCCGATTCTCACTCGAGGCTCTCTGGCGGGGTAGCTCAGCTGGCTAGAGCGTACGACTCATAATCGTAAGGTCAAGAGTTCGAGTCTCTTCCTCGCTACAACGGCCAGTAGGAGACTGGCTGGCCAATAATGAATTGTAGAGGTGAACGAAATGGCAAGCAAGAGCGCCGACATCCGTCCGGGCATTACGATGGCATGCACGGAGTGCAAAGAGCGTAATTACATCACGACGAAGAATCGTCGCAATACGCCTGATCGTCTTGAGTTGAACAAGTTCTGCCCACGCTGCGGCAAGCATACGCTTCATCGCGAGACTCGCTGAATTTTCAGCTTACTGCGCTCACGGTTTTGGCTTGTTTAAGCTTGTTGCTAGTTGCGCAGATTTTATGCTTATTACCCCGCTTAATGCGGGGTTTTTGTTATTTATTGCTGTTAATATTTAAACCATGAGTATGCAAGCATCTTTAGTAAATAATCCATCATTTGCAGATATAACAACTGTTGGCGTAGGTGGCAAAATTGTGCGTTTTATAGAGCCCAAAAGTCGCGTTGCTGTTATTGAAGCGGTAGAAGATGCTGATGAGGCTGGTCTGCCTTTATGTGTTATCGGTGGCGGCTCTAATATGCTTGTTAGCGATGAGGATTTCAACGGCGTTGTTGTGCGAGATGCTAGACGCGATATTCATGTGCTTGATGAAGCAGCACCTTCAGAAGATGGCATTGATTTGCAAAGTGGTGCTCATTTAGTGCATATCAATGCTGAAGCTGGTTGTAATTGGGATGATTTTGTTTCACATACGATTTCTCTTGGCTTAGAGGGTGTAGAAGGTCTTTCTGGCATACCTGGCACTGTTGGGGCTTCTGTTGTACAAAATATTGGCGCTTATGGTCAAGAAGTATCTCAAAGTGTTACTTCCGTAGAAGTTTGGGACCGCAAAACAAAATCAACTATAGAGCTGCAGAAGGATGCTTTAAATTTTGGGTATCGCACTTCATTGCTTAAAAAAAGCATGTACTCTTCAGTAGGAGTCCCTGTGGACTCGTATTTTCCTACTCCTCGTTACGTTGTACTGTCTGTTACTTTTTGTTTGAAGCATAATTCAACCGGCGTTGTTTCTCATTCGCAATTAGCTAATGCTTTGCACGTAGAATTAGGCGAGCGCATGCAAACAGCAGCAATACGTCGTGAAGTTTTGCGCGTTCGTGCTTCTAAAGGCATGCTTGAGGATGCTTCTCGTTACGATAAGCTGTGGATGCGTGGTACAAAGTGTGCTGAAGGTGTTGAATTTGCTTTGCGATTGCAAAGTGAAGACTATGTTACTGGTGAATTTTTAGAGGGCGATAATATTTACAGTGATCGTCATAGTTGCGGTAGTTTCTTTATGAATCCAATACTTAGTACTAGTGAAGCCGATACTTTGCCAGAAGATGCTCCTAAATTTGATGCAATTATGCAAGATGGATCGCATGGTATAAAAACTTCTGCAGCTTGGCTTATTGACCATGCTGGATTCCATAAGGGTTTTAGGCTTATAGAAAATGGGAAACCTTCGCCTGCAGGTCTTTCTTCATTGCATACTTTGGCGCTTACCAATCGTAATAATGCTTCTTGTGACGACATTGCAAATTTGGCAAAAACTATTATCCGTGGTGTGCAAAGTAAGTTTGGTGTAACGCTTATTCCTGAACCTGTTGTAATAAATATTTCTATAAACTGAAAATTTTACGAATATAATATGTTTTATGCAGTAATATATAAGTTTATTGTTTAAATTTTCACAAATAATAAAGGAACACACGGTAAAACTACCGTGTAAGCAATGTTTTGTGTAATATTTACCTACATTATCTATATAAATTTTTTTATTTAATTACATTTACAGGAATAAATAAAGAAAATTAAGTAGAAATTTTATATAGGTGAAGTCGCAACTGTTTCGCAAATTTATTAATTCGCTTCTGATTGCGGCATACCTTTATACCTATACCTCAACGAAAGTGCGTTTATTATGCAAATATGGAGAAAAAAGTCTGTTGAACAGACTATCGCTGAGACTATGGATGGTGAACGCCATCTTAAACGTACATTAAATGCTTGGGATTTGGCAGTTATGGGTGTTGCTGTCGCTGTTGGTGCCGGTATTTTCTCTGTCGGTGCTCAGGCTGCAGCATTCCATGCTGGTCCTGCTGTAATTATTAGCTTTATTATTGCAGGCATTGTATGCGGTTCTGCTGCAATGTGCTACGCAGAATTTGCTTCAATGATCCCAGTTGCTGGATCTGCTTATACGTTTACATATACTACAGTTGGTGAGCTTATTGCTTGGATTATTGGCTGGGATATGATCCTAGAAATGCTGATGGCTGGCTCAGTAATTGCAAAGTATTGGGGCGTTTATCTTAACGATTTAATGAAGCTTTTCGGTTTGAATATGACCACCAGTTTTAACGTAGGTGGTTTCACTATTGATGTTGCTCCAATTATAATTGTTGCATTCTTTACAACTATGCTTGTCCTTGGAACTAAGCTTTCTGCACGCTTCGACGGCGCTTTAACAATCTTGAAGATTGGTATCGTTCTGTTCGTGGTTGTTGTGGGCTTCTTCTACATTAAAGCTTCCAACTTTACGCCATTTGTGCCACCTGCAACCGACGCTGCAAGTGTAAAGGGAATAGAAGTTTCTGGCGTTATGAGCCAGCCTCTGTGGCAGTGGGTAACAGGCATGCAGCCAGCTGTTTATGGCGTTCCAGGTATTCTTTCCGGCGCGGCCCTCGTGTTCTTCGCGTTTATTGGTTTTGACGTTGTGGCAACCACAGCAGAAGAAACTAAGGATCCACACAAGAACATTCCACGAGGCATTGGTCTTGGATTGTTTATTGTTACTGTTCTTTACATCCTCGTCGCAGTCGTAACAACTGGTATGGTTTCCTATAAGGATTTGGCAAAGCAAGCCGCTCCTTCGCTTTCTACAAGCTTCGAACTTGTGGGTGCTACTTGGGCTGCAAAGATTATTTCCCTCGGTATTGTTATTGGTTTAACAACCGTTGTGATGGTGCTTTTGCTCGGTCTTACGCGCATTATCTTCGCTGTTAGCCGTGATGGTCTGCTCCCACGCAGCTTCTCTAAAGTGAGCAAGCGTGGTATTCCTGCAAGACTTCAGATCGTTGCTGGTATTGTTGTGGCAGTCGTTGCTTCCACTCTCGATATTGGTATTCTTTCCGATATGGTGAACATTGGTACGCTTTCTGCATTCCTGCTTGTTTCTGCTGGCGTGCCGATTATGCGTATGCGCAGACCAGATTTGCACCGTTCATTTAGCGTTCCTGGCAATCCATGGCTTCCGCTGTTTGCAGCACTTTCTACATTCTGGCTCATGCTTAACTTGTCTGTGCTTACGTGGATTCGTTTTGCAGTGTGGCTAGCAATTGGTTTTGCGGTGTACTTCGGTTACTCTTACCGTAATTCTTTGCTTGGCAGGCAGTTGCGTAAAGCTAAGCAGCTCGGTGTTCCGGTTGAAACTTTGTTTGCTCAAGATGCCGCTGCTGCAGCGAAGGTAGCTGAAGGAGAAACAGAGGAGCAGGCTCGTGCAGAAGTTCAAGCTGAGGCGTCTGCTGCGGCCTCGCAAAATAATCAAAATTAATAAATTATTTATTTAGCAAGAAGTCGGCATACGGTTATATCGCATGCCGACTTTTTGTGTCATAGACTTTTCAAAAATGTTCTATAATAGAAAAGTTGCATAAAAGCAGAAAGGAGGGCGTTATGCCATATGTAATCGCAGAGCCTTGCGTTGATGTAAAAGATAAAGCGTGTGTAGATGAATGCCCTGTAGACTGCATTTATGAAGGCGATCGAACGCTTTATATTAACCCGAACGAGTGTGTGGATTGTGGAGCTTGCGAACCGGCTTGCCCAGTAGAAGCTATTTTTTATGAAGATGATTTGCCAGAAGGCTGGGAGTGGTATCGCGATGCTGCGGTTGATTATTTCGACAAGCTCGGAGATTTGGGAGGAGCTACAGATGCTGGAGCTTCCGGATGGGATGAAGCTCGCGTTGCAGCCTTGCCTCCGCGTTCAGATAAAGCAAGTAATTAATCATTTGAAAAGTATTGTTTAATGTGGCGCGAGTTCATAATCCAATATGAGCCGCGTTGTTGCCGTATTTTTTGCGAACGGCATCTAAAGCGTGTTCTGCGTGACGCAATCTAGTATTTTTATTCATTGCGGACATGCTGTTTTGTGTAGGATTTTTAGATTCGCGAGTATTTTCCTCCAGAATATCGTTTAGAGAAGGCTGAAGTGAAACCTTATTTGTTGGCACAAGATTATTCGCTGTAACACCAGCTAAACGAACTGGGCTTAAAAGCTTTGTATTATTGCCTCCAAGAATGTAATTATGCACAGTTGGATTAGCTTTAGAAAGCAAAACAACGACATGCTCGTAAAACTCGTGTGTTGAATCAGTTGCGTTTTGCAAAGTAGAAGATCTAGTAACATAATGCAAGTCGCCAAAGCGTAGTTTTAACGTTATAGTGCGTGCCATAAGTTTTCTGTTTCGCAACTGTTGAGTTACTTCGCTGCAGCATTGCTGTAGTAATTGTTTAACAGCATTCTCGTCCGTGGTATCTGTATCAAGAGTTCGCTCAGTTCCAATGGATTTTTCAGGGGCATGTGCAGTCACAGTGCGCTCGTCTATGCCCCTAACTGATTGATATATCATTCTTGCTAAGATTTGCGAACCTGTTATGCGAGTAAGCGTTGCTTCGTCAACATTTTTAAGCGACGTAACAGTAGATAAGCCCCAATCCTCAAGCTTATGTATTAAAGATGAGCCAATTCCTGGTATTGCGCGCAATGGCATTATTGATACAAAATCTTCATTGCATTTTTGCGGAATAAGAAGCATTCCATTAGGTTTTGCATTAGTGGAAGCCATTTTTGCAATAAGTTTATTGTTAGCAATACCAACTGAACATGTAATATGATACTTTTCAAATACTTCTTTTCGTACCCAAGTTCCAATATTTACAGGCGATTTCCACTGTAATAAAGCCGATTTAACATTCATATAGCATTCGTCAACAGAAACTTTTTCAACTTGATTAGTAATATGCAAAAAAATATTTTCAAAAATACTTTTGGAAACGTTTGAATAATAAGGAATGTCAACTGGCAAGAAAACTCCTTGTGGACAAAGATTTCTAGCTTTAACAACGGGCATAGCGGAATTAACGCCGTAAGCGCGCGCTTCGTAGCTTGCTGCAGAAACAACAGCACGATTGCCTGTGCCAATAATAAGCGGCTTTCCTTTAAGCTCCGGATGTCTTGCAACTTCTAAAGAAGCATAAAATGCATCCATGTCGACGTGAAGTATGTTACAACCTGAGGTGTCGTGCCCCCAATCACGTTTCGCTGCTTGTACTCTCGGTGCTGTACTCATAAGTTTATAATAGAACAAACGTTCGATTTTATGGAAAAAATTTGTGGATTAAACTAATGTTTTTGTAGAAAAGCGTATGTCGGATCAATATTCATGTAGGGTTGTTGCTATGAAGCAATTTGTCGTCAATCTTTTACATCGCATGCCTGTGCTGCTTATTATCGTCATTGAGGCTTCAATGGTGTATACAGCAACCTCTGTTGCAAAAGTAGCTTTTAGCCAATTGGATCCTCTGTATGCAGTGTGGTATCGCGTAGGATTTATGACATTGTTGCTTTTGGCTTGGAGAAGACCATTTTCTCGCAGCAAACGTAGTCTTTTGCCAAAAACGCTACGAGAATGGGGGATTGTTGCAGCTGTTGGCGTGTCGTTAGTTGCTATGAACACTATGTTCTATGTTGCTATTAGTTGCATGGCTGTTGGCGTTGCGGTAACCATAGAATTCATAGGCCCCTTGCTTGTAGCTGTTATTACAGGTCATGAATGGCGAGAGCGTGTGGGAATTGTGATTGCTGTTTGTGGCATTATGCTGTTAGCTAGTGCTTCTATACATAGTTCAGTAAGCCCACATTTTCTAATTGGGTTATTCGCCATTCTTGTTGGCGGTTCAATGTGGGGTCTATATATTGTTTCAGGTCGCATGTTGGCAAAAAGTTCACATGCTATTGATCGTGTAAGTGTTGCAGCTCTTATCGGTTGGCTGCTGCAGTCTATTGTTCTTGCTGTTCCTGCAGTGCAGCATGTTATTTCGCCTAAACCAGAAGCTACTTGGGCTGCTCGCCCTGGTGGTTCTTTTGCTTTACTTGCGTTAATGTTGGTTATTGCAATATGCGCTTCTTTCTTCCCAACTTTGCTTGATCAGGTTTTATTGAAACGTGTTACTTCTGCAAAATACTCTGTTATGCAAGCGTTGTATCCTGCGATCGCGGTTATTATTGGAATGGGATTTGGTGAAATTCCAACATTGACTGATATTGCAGGAATAATTCTTGTTATGTTTGCTGTAGTCGTAACGTTTTCTGGAGATCATAATCCTGTGTAGCACTGGATATTGTTATATTAATGTTATCTTAAAGTGTGTCGCCAAGCTTGTTTACAGTCCTTAAGAGGTGCTATAGTGTCAATCTGTTGCTGTTATGTACAGTAAACAAGTGGAGTCATGCCTGAGTGGCCGATAGGGGCACCCTGCTAAGGTGTTAGTCGTGTAAGCGGCTCGAGAGTTCGAATCTCTCTGACTCCGCGGGTTACTCCGGATTGCTTTTCGCGGTCCGGAGTTTTTGTTTTTTTATCGATTGCGTATAGAAAACGTGCAGTATGCAATTAAAATGCGCTTATTTTACACTTTAGAAATAAAAAATAATATATCAAAAGAAGAAATTGTGGATTTGTGAATAGCTCCGTAATTTTACTCAAGCTTTTAACCACAATAGTAAAAAAATATTTACTCATACTTTCTTTAAGCTCATAGTTGACTCATGAATGCTTATTAAAAGTGTTCAAAATAATATTTAAAGGGTTGGGCTAAAGGAGATTTTTATGAAAAAGTATGGAGGGAAGCATAATAGTGCTCGTAGCGATAACAATATGCGCGCTAGTATGAAACGTAAAACTATTCGTAGTCTGTCAGCATTTTTTGCTTCTATTTTTGTAATTCCTGCTATATTCTGCACGCAGTCAGCTTTAGGTTATTATGATGAACCTGGTGTATTTTATAAGGTTTCAGACAAAATAGAATGGCTTAAAGATCATACTCTTCGCACAAAGCTTGGTCCTACACCAAGTTATTGGGGCAAGAAACATATATCTTATTGTATTGAATCAAGTGTAGATTTTGGTCGCTCATCAGGTGATTGGAAGCAAGAACTCGACAAAGATTATCGCATTGCTGCAGAAATGATAAAAACTTCTAGTAATAATGACGATTTGCTTACTCAAACATCTATAGCTTTCGCAATGCACGATCATTTTGATCTTAAAAAAGATGAGTGGAAAAGAGCTGTAGATAATGGTTTTGAAAAAATCTCTACTGAGGATTTGAAAAAAACATCTAAGAAATTGTGGGAAGAAGCCGAAAATAATACTCCTATGAACTTAGAAGTTAATCAAGAGTATACTTCAGGAAAGCATGCTGGAGTTGTGCATGTAAGGGTGAAAAATATCAAGGGCTATGCTCTTAAAGATGTTCCTATTAGGCTTGAATCTGAAGATGCTTTAGTTGAGTTTAATGATGGTAAACAATCTGTTGAATTAAAGTCAAAAGATGAAGTAGTGAATATTCCTTGGAGTTCTAAGAGGAATGGTACTGCCATCGTTAAAATTGGATTTTTAGCTCCTAAAGCTGAAAGATATTATTCACCTGAATATCAAGACGAGATACGTTCCATAAACGATGCTGAATATAGTGAAAAACTTGCTTTCGGAGTAAAAGACAGTTTCCAGCCGACTCTTACTTCAAAAGTTGCAAAACATGAGCTGCATGTGGGCGAGAAGGTTGATAGCACGGTAACCAGTGGAGTGTTGGCAAAAGATAGTTGGTTAAATGGAGTTACTTTGCGTGCCCAAGGATATTATTTCGTTGGATCTGCTAAAGATATTTTGCAAATTAGGCAACGTAACAATGGCGAATCTGCAGTTCAATACCTGAAACGTATTAGAGCTTTGCCAGATTTGCGACAGGTTGCTGCAGCAAAAGCTGACTTTTCTAAAGCTAACGAAAGTGTGAATGCTAAGGCTAAACGCGCAAATGGCGATATTAGTGCATCAGATTTGAAGGAAGCTGAAGATTACAAAGTCGCTGATAATGAAGCTGGTCTTTTTGGCACATGGGTTTGGATTATTTCTCGTGATGCGCAGAAAAAAGAAGATGCAGATAAATTAGATGATGAAGTTGTGAAAGTATTTGGTTCTGCAGATTCTACTTCTGTATACCAAGCAACTATAAGTTCTGATGTTGTTACAAAGCAGAAAATTGTTGGTATTGGCACAGAAATTGTTAGTGAAATCACTGTAAGAGGTCTTCCGGAAACATATGGATCGTTTAAAGGTAATGAAACATATGGTTTTAATGCCGACAAGAAGGCACACATTCGCGTTTGGTGGGCTGGAGAAGGCAGTGAAAAAAGCACTAAAAAAGATAATGAAAAATATATGCCGGGATCTAAAGGTGAAGCAGCCGAGCAAGAGCCAAAAGAAGATGCGCATCATCATTTAATTGGTAATTGGGAGGTTCCAGCAGTAAATGGAGTTTATAAGGTTGGTAATGGAAGCATTACAATGCGCCCTATTGCTGGAGTCAATAAATCTTCTTCGGATCCGAAAGTTTTGAAAGATAATGTGCATATTCGCGCCAATAAAAATAGTGAGTCAGGATGGTATGTGTTTGTTTATGATTTTCCTGGTTCTTCGCGCGCTTTAGCTCATAAATCTGCGTATAACGGATTGTGGAGTCGTGCCTTAGTTGAACCGAATGTTTTAA
This sequence comes from Gardnerella sp. DNF01205, assembly GCF_049244135.1. NCBI lineage: Bacteria > Bacillati > Actinomycetota > Actinomycetes > Bifidobacteriales > Bifidobacteriaceae > Gardnerella > Gardnerella sp. DNF01205. Next base: position 337,457 of record NZ_CP058378.1, read on the forward strand.
CTACTCCTGTATCTGTTACAACTAGAGTAAGCGATGAAAAGGTTAAGGCTGGTGAAAAGTTCCACGATAATGCTCGTATTACTGGCACGTTGCCAAAAGGCAGTTACGTAGTGTTTAGTGCATACGAGTATGAAGATGGTAAGGAAAATAAGAGCGATTGTGACGGAGCTAAATGTAACGATGCTAAGAATGGCGACGCTAAGAATAGTGAAACTAAAAATAGCGGTACAAAAAACAGTAATTCTGAAACTAAGGAAAATAAGGAAGCTAAAGAAACTAAAGAAACTAAGGAAACTGCAATATCTGTTGAAATTGAGAAAAAAATGCCTCAATCTCGCGTAAATATTACAGATAAGCAGGCTGAAGAAAGTAAGAAGTCTTCTATTTCTGTAAGTTCTGCAGATATTACATTAGATCATGAAGGAACTATTTATTGGAAAGCTGAAGTTTACGATGCTCAGGGTAATCCTTTAGCAACTCATGTATTGGGTGTAGAAGGAGAGACTGTGCAAGTTTCCGGCGGCGAGGATCGTTCTAAGAATGATAAGAATGATGGAAATGATGAGCATGATGCAAATGATGAGAAAAATGAAGAAACTTTGAGTAATGAAACTGATGGAAAAAATAGTAATGAAAATAAGGAGAATGGTAAAGAAAGCAAAGAAAAAGTAGAAGAAAATCATAGTAAAACTGGTAGTGATGAAACGGTTAACAGTGATGATTTAACTGATTCAAAAAATGATGGGAACGATCATACTTCCAATCAACATGTCGGTACGAATAGCAACGAAAATGCTAGTAAGAATTATGTTAATCAAAGTAATACAATTCCAACATCGCTTGCTGTTACTGGCGCTTCTTCGGTAACTGTGATACTTCTTGCTGTTATTATGTTAACCTTTGCTTCAGGTTTATCGTTAGGTCGTTTTTCAGCTATAGTTCCTAAACATGGGAGAATGTCTACTGGGGCACGGCATAGCGAAATTCCTCCAATGAGGCGTAGATTAGTGCAATAATATGTTTTGATATAGAATATTTGACGCGTTAGTCTATTGAGATCTTTTTGAAGTAGATTAACGCGTCATTTTGCAATAAATAATACGATGATGCATAATATAGATACAACGATTTATTGTATTAATTTGTATATGATGTTATAACCTTTGTGTGGTTATGTAATTGATAAATCGGAGTAATGATGAAAAGTTATGATATTGATAAAGAAAAACTGATAGTACGCATGCATCGAGTACAAGGTCAGCTTGCAGCAGTCAATACTATGATTGAAAACGATGCGAAGTGTCAAGATGTTCTTATGCAGCTTTCCGCTGCAACTGCTGCTTTACATTCTTTAGCAGTGATAGTGGCAAGGGAACATGTCAATAAAGAAATACATGAATCTGTAAAAATTGGTACCGAAGGAGGTGCCGATGCAGCAATGGAAGATATTTCTGGTATCATTGACAGGTTATTGCGTTACGAAAAAGCGTAGTATTGGTAGTATCTAGTGATTAATTCGCATAATATTCTGCACACTGTTCGTCAATTGCAATCGCAGCCTTTCGAGGCTTCTTTCGTAGAGAAAAAATCAGAGTTTATTGGATGTATTTGTCATATTGACAATCTTGACGATGCTGTGGAATTTATGCAATCAGTGCGTTTTAAGAATCCTAAAGCTCGTCATGTTGCTTATGCTGCAATTTGTGGCTCATCGAAAGCTCAATTGCGTGAGCGCATGAGTGACGATGGTGAGCCAACTGGGACAGCAGGAAAACCAATATTAGATGTACTTAGATCGTCAAATTTAACAGATTGTGTAGTAACAGTAACGCGATATTTTGGCGGTATTTTGCTTGGAGCTGGTGGTCTAACCAGAGCTTATGCGCGTGCAGCAAGTATGGCAGTAGAATCTGCGCAAATAGTTGATATTATTACGTGCACTCGTTTTACTTGCAAGTTGCAATATCAACAATTGCGAATGTTGCAACATATTGTAAGTCAAATGGAAGGCATAATTGACAACGAAATTTATGGTGCTGAAATTTCTCTTAATATTGCTATTCCAACTTTAAAATCACAAGAATTTCTTGATATGGTTCAGAATGCTTTTTCTGGAAGCGTTGTGCCGGAAGCAGATGGTACTCTAAGTAATAAGCTGATAGATACTAAGCGTTAAAGGTGATTTCATGGAAAAGACTAATGAAAAAACAAACACTACTGACGATTCATCTTATGAACCTTTAACTGCTGTATATGAGCATTTACGACATAGCGAAGATTCAGCTGAGCTTCATGAATTTGCTAGGAGAGAATTACCGGATCGATCAGATCAAGCGGCATTTTCTAGAGCCACTTCCTTGCTTGAAGCAGTTGCAGGTAATATCAATACTCCAGAAGAAGACCGTATTTATTTAGCTACAGAAATGCCTTTTCCAAACATATTAGTGAAACTTTCTGAAGATTCTGCTGATAAAGTGCGTTTGGCTGTTGCTGAAAATAAAAATGCTAAAAATTGGTTAGTTGGAAGACTTACTAAAGATTCATGTAACGCAGTTCGAAATGCTGCATTATGCAATCCAAAAGCTTCTTGGAAAATGCGTTTAGAGGGTGCGCAATCGGATGGCATAAGTGCTGAAACATTGAAATATTTGGCCTCCCTTGGTGTTAGTGCAGAAGAAAACGCTCCAACTGTATTAGCTTCCATGGTACGAAGAGCTGTTGCGTTAAATCCTGGTGTTCCACAAAATGTGCTGCAAGAATTATGTAACGATAAATCTGAAGATGTATCATCAGCGGCGCGCAGTCGTTGCTAACGCGAATAATGGAGCGTATGGATAATACAACAGATGAAGAAGTAGCAATGAAGCCATTACACCGTCTTGCTGAATTAATGGGCGTTGGCGTGAGTTTTATTGGTTCAGATAATCAAAAACACGAGATTCAAGATAACGTATTAGTTTCGGTTTTAGGCGCATTAGGCGTGGACGCTTCGACCAATGAGGCAATAGAAAAATCTACAAACGACGTTTTAGCGTATCGACATGGACGCATTATTGCGCCAACTATTTTGCACACTGTTGGCAAATGTGATGAAGTTACAGTTAATACGGGAATATTAGAATACCCAGTTGCAACATTGACATTGGAAAATGGTGAACAATATAAAGGCGATTTAACTATTGTTCCTAACGAAAATGATGTTGCATACCCTGTAAATGGAAAATTTGTTGCAACATCTCTTATAAAAATTCCTGAAGATGTGCCAATGGGTTATCACACATTGCGTGTGACGGTTGGTGAGCGTCAAGAAGAGGCAACACTTATTAGTGCTCCAGAAAGCATTGATACGCTTAATTCCTTGGAACCAAATGGAGAACAGCTTTGGGGATGGATGGCGCAACTTTACTCAATCCGTTCTTCAAAGTCTTGGGGCGTTGGTGATTTTGCTGATTTGGCGACTCTTCTTACTGAAGCTAAGCAAAAAACTGGTGCTGACTTTGTGCTAATAAACCCAATGCATGCAGGTGAGCCTATAACTCCGCTTACTCCATCTCCATACCTGCCGGTTGCTCGAGGAATGGTAAATGTAACGTATATTCGCCCAGAAAGTATTCCTGAGTACGAAACGTTAAACGATAAAACTCGCAAAGAAATTGAAAAGCTTCATGGACAGGTTGAGCCGCTTAACAATGACGCGCAAATAATAGACCGTGATTCCATGTGGCGTGTAAAAATGCGTGCATTGTGGCTGATTTTCAAGGCTGGTATGTCTGAAACTCGCGCTCGCGTTTTTAATGAGTTTAAGCAGGAGATGGGTGACAGGCTTGAATCTTATGCTACTTGGTGCTTGTGCTATGACAAGTGGGGTGCTCCAAAGGGTGACGATTGCTGGGAGAGGACTCTTACTAAGGATTCTGATCAAGTTCGCGAATTAGCTAATCGTTTCCCAGATACTCTTGAGTTTTATCGTTGGCTTGAGTGGGTTGCTTTTACGCAATTGCATGATGCTCAAGTTGCTGCTCGTAATGCTGGTATGAAAATCGGCATTATGTCTGATATGGCTGTTGGCGTGCATCCTGCAGGATCTGAAGTTTGGTGGAATCCAGAGCGATTTGCTAACGGAGCTACTGTTGGTGCTCCGCCTGATTACTTCAATCAGCAAGGTCAAGATTGGTCTCAGCCACCTTTGCATCCATTTGAGCTTGAGCGTACTGGTTTTAAAACATACCGAGATATGGTTCATGGAATGTTTGCTTCAGCAGGCGCTGTTCGCATCGACCATATTCTTGGACTTTTCCGCTTATGGTGGATTCCAGAAGGTTCAGCTCCAAGTGGCGGTGCTTATGTTTACTACGATGCTGATATTATGCTTGGCATTTTGGCAATTGAAGCCGCTCGCGCTCACGGTGTAGTTGTTGGCGAAGATTTGGGTGTTTTGCCTGCAAATGCTTTGGAAGTGTTGCGCAAGAAGGCTGTGCTTGGTTGCACGGTTGAATGGTTCGAAGAGCGTGACGGCGAATTCCGCACTCCAGACAAGTGGCGCGAAATGACGCTTGCATCTGTAAATACGCATGATTTGCCTCCTGCTGCCGGCTATTTGCGCTATGAACAGGTTAATATTCGTGAGCGTTTGCACTTGCTTACTGGTTCTGTTGAAGAATTCCGCGCTGGCGCTGAGGCAGAGCATCGCGCTATGATGCGAATGTTGGTCAAAGGTGGTTATTTGGATGCTCAGTTGCTTGAAGATGAGGATGCTCATACTCAGGAAATTATTGAAGCATTGTACCGCGCTTTGAAGGCTGCTCCTTCGCGTTTGCTTGCTGCTTCTTTGGTTGATGCAGTTGGAGAGTATCGTGCGCAAAATCAGCCTGGAACGAATGACGAGTATCCAAATTGGCGTATTCCGTTAGCTGATAGTGACGGCAATCCGGTGTCTTTGGATACTATGTTTGATTTGCCGCGCGTGCGCTCGCTTGCTGCGATTATGAATGCATAACATTTTGTGATTTATTTTGTTTGACAATTTGTTTAGCAATTTGTTTTGTATTCGTCTCAGCCTTATATAAAATATACATTTGCAAGTAGTCGCCACTTGGCGATATACTTGCAGATTGTTGTGTTTCCCTAAGGGGTCCTTCAAAGCGCTTTTCCCACTCGCCATCGAGGACTTTCAGGGAGCCCACGGATTATGAGTAAAATATTTTCTATAAACCAAGAAAATATAAGCTCGAAACACAATAGAGAAAAGGTACGATTGTGAAGACTTTCACACCGAAACCAGCAGATTTAACTCATGACTGGTACATCATCGATGCCACTGACGTGGTACTTGGTCGTTTGGCCTCTCAGGTAGCAATCTTGCTGCGTGGTAAGAATAAGCCAACGTTTGCTCCTCATGCTGATTCTGGCAATCACGTTATTATTATTAACGCTGAAAAGATTGCTTTGACTGGCAATAAGTTGAGCAAGGAACTGTATTCCCACTCTGGTCGTCCAGGCGGCCTTCGTCGTGATAGCTATGCAGAGCTTTTGGAGAGGAATCCAAAGCGTATTATCATGACTGCCGTTAAGGGCATGCTTCCAAAGAATCGTCTTGCTAAGGTGCAGCTTGACCGTCTTCGTGTGTTCACCGGCGCTGAGCATCCGCACACTTCGCAGAAGCCACAGGTCTTCGAGATCGCTCAGGTCTCTCAGCAGGCTAAGTGAGATCAAGGAGAATAGATATGGCAGAAAATAACAACTCCGCGGTTCTTGAGAACGAAGAAGAACTGACTAGCTACACCACTGAAACCAATGCTGGTGCAGGCACTGGTACTTCCGCCATCGAGCCAGGCTATGGCACTGGTCGTCGTAAGGAAGCTGTTGCTCGCGTGCGCTTGGTTCCTGGCTCCGGCAAGTGGACTATCAATGGTCGCACTTTGGAGGAGTACTTCCCATCTCGTTTGTTGCAGCGCGAAGTGAATTCACCAATCGTGTTGCTCAAGCTTGAAGGCAAGTTTGATGTTGTAGTCCTCGTTGACGGTGGTGGTACCACTGGTCAAGCTGGTGCTATTCGTTTGGGTGTTGCTCGTGCATTGAATGCTATCGATCGCGATGCAAACCGTGTTGCTTTGAAGAAGGCTGGCTTCTTGACCCGCGACGCTCGCGTTGTGGAACGCAAGAAGGCTGGTTTGCACAAGGCACGTCGTGCACCTCAGTTCTCGAAGCGTTAAGTTTCGCGAATTTATATTTGCAAATGGCTCCTGGTTTTGCTGGGAGCCATTTTTTGTATTTTTTATTATTTATTAAATTAAATTAAATTTGTTGAGTAAATGTTATAAATAGTGTGCAACTAGCCGTTAAAATTGACATTCTAGAAAAATTTATCTATTAATTGAACATAAATTATTACAAATAAGAACAAATAACGAACAATAGAGGATAAAGCTCGCTCATAAATAGCGCAACTCGCTTCAAAGATGCGAAAGTACAGCAAAGAGGCTAAATTGTGACTTGTATCACATATTTAGCGGTGAATACTAAATTAGTCTGCTCATAAGTCTATTGGTACCGCTGGTGGAACTATCGAGGAGGATACTCATGGTTGAGGCACAACACCAAGCCGAGACTGGCAAAACTGCTAGTGCTGATGACGTTGCGTTAGCTGCTCAAAATGAAGTTGATCAACTTGTTGAAAAAGCAACCGTCGCTTTGAATGAGTTTGAGAAGCTTAATCAGCAGCAAATCGATCATATTGTTGCTAAAGCTTCAGTGGCAGCGTTGAATAAACATTTGGTTCTTGCAAAGATGGCTGTCGATGAAACAGGTCGTGGCCTAGTAGAAGACAAAGCTACAAAAAATATCTTTGCATGCGAACATATTACGCATTATCTAGCAGGTCAAAAAACAGTTGGTATTATTCGCGAGGACGATGTTCTCGGAATTGACGAAATAGCTGAACCGGTTGGTATTGTTGCAGGCGTAACTCCAGTTACTAACCCAACTTCTACAGCTATTTTTAAGTCGCTTATTGCACTTAAGACTCGTTGTCCAATTATTTTTGGATTCCATCCTTTTGCGCAAAAGTGCTCTTCTGAAGCAGCTCGAATTGTTCGCGATGCTGCTGTGGCTGCTGGTGCGCCAAAAGATTGCATTCAGTGGATTGAGCATCCTTCAATTGAAGCTACCGGTGCATTGATGAAACATCCAAAGATCGCAACTATTCTTGCAACAGGCGGTCCTGGAATGGTTAAGGCAGCGTATTCTTCAGGAAAACCTGCTCTTGGTGTGGGTGCAGGAAATGCTCCTGCATATGTCGATAGTGACGTTGATATTGTGCGCGCTGCAAACGATTTGATTCTTTCAAAGCATTTTGATTACGGAATGATTTGTGCAACAGAGCAAGCAATTATTGCGCATAAGGATGTGTATGAGCCATTACTTCGCGAATTGAAGCGCAGGAAAGCATATTTTGTTAATGCTGACGAAAAAGCTAAGCTTGAACAATATATGTTTGGATGCACTGCATATTCTGGAAATACACCAAAACTTAATTCCGTTGTTCCTGGTAAGTCTCCGCAATATATTGCGCACGAAGCTGGATTTGAAATTCCAGATGATGCTGTGATTTTGGTTGCAGAGTGCAAAGAAGTTGGCGAAATGGAGCCGCTTACTATGGAAAAGCTCGCTCCTGTACACGCAATGCTTCGTGCAGAAAATAAGGAACAAGGCTTCAAGATGTGCGAGCAGATGCTTGTACATGGAGCTGGTCACACTGCTGTAATTCACACAAATAATCAAGATCTTGTGCGCGAATATGGTGTTCGTATGCATGCTTGCAGAATTGTTTGGAATTCTCCTGGATCTCTTGGTGGCGTTGGAGATATTTACAACGCGATTGCTCCTTCGCTTACTCTTGGATGCGGATCTTATGGTGGAAATTCCGTTTCCGGCAACGTACAAGCTATAAATCTTCTTAATATTAAGCGTATTGCACGAAGGAATAATAATATGCAATGGTTCAAGATTCCGGCTAAAACTTATTTTGAGCCGAATGCTATTCGTTATTTGAGGGATATGTACGGCGTTGAGCGCGCAGTTATTGTGTGCGATAAGGTTATGGAGCAACTTGGCGTAGTCGATAAGATTGTTGATCAGCTTCGTGCTCGAGATAATCGCGTTAGCTTCCGTATTATTGATTACGTTGAGCCTGAGCCAAGCGTTGAAACAGTTGAGCGAGGGGCTGCAATGATGCGTGACGAATTCCAGCCAGACACAATTATTGCTGTTGGTGGTGGTTCGCCAATGGATGCTTCTAAGATTATGTGGCTTATGTATGAGCATCCGGAGATTTCTTTCGCTGATTTGCGAGAAAAGTTCTTCGATATTCGTAAGCGCGCATTTAAGATTCCGCCTCTTGGCAGCAAAGCTAAGCTTGTTTGCATACCAACTTCTTCCGGAACTGGTTCTGAAGTTACGCCTTACGCTGTTATTACAGATCACAAGACTGGATACAAGTATCCTATTACGGACTACGCTTTGACTCCAACGGTCGCAATAGTCGATCCTGTTTTGGCTCGTACGCAGCCGCGTCGATTGGCATGTGATTCTGGTTTTGATGCCTTAACTCATGCTATGGAAGCTTATGTTTCTGTTTACGCAAATGATTTTACGGATGCTATGGCTTTGCATGCTTCGAAACTTATTTGGGAAAATCTCAACGATTCTGTGAATTGCGAAGATTCTCAGCGCAAGGTTGAAGCGCAAGAAAAAATGCATAATGCAGCTACTATGGCTGGAATGGCGTTTGGTTCTGCATTCTTAGGAATGTGCCACGCTATGGCTCATACTATTGGTGCTTTGTGCCACGTTGTACACGGTCATACAAACGCAATTTTGCTGCCTTACGTTATTCGCTATAACGGTCAAATTCCGCAAGAGCCAACTAGCTGGCCAAAGTACAACCGCTATATTGCTCTTGAGAGATATCAGGAGATCGCTAAGAATCTCGGTGTAGATCCTGGTAAAACCCCTGAAGAAGGCGTTGAAAATCTTGCTCGTGCTGTTGAAGAGTATCGAAATGAAAAGCTTGGAATGGACGCTTCGTTTAAGGCTTGTGGCGTAGACGAAGAGTACTACTGGTCGATACTTGACAATATTGGCATGCGTGCTTACGAAGATCAGTGTGCGCCTGCAAATCCTCGTATTCCGCAAATTGAGGATATGAAGGATATTGCTATTGCTGCATATTATGGTGTTTCTCAAGAAGAAGGCCATCGTATGCGTTTGGAGCGTGAAGCGGCGTAATTATTTGCGTATTTAGTTAATAATGGCAGAAGCTCAACTAATTGTAGTTTCTGCCATTTTTTGTTGGAAAATAGCCGACACGCCCGGTTTTTAATAATCGAAGGTTGATGGTTTAATTACTTAGTTGCCTGTTTTAAGGCTCGCATATTGTAATTAAAAAAAGCGAGCGCGGAAGCAAAAACTTTGAATCGAAATCTTTTTGTATGAATAGGTTTTTGATGCCGCGCACTGATGTGGAATTACCCTAGGGGTTTATTCTCGCCGGTGCCCTTGAATTCAGGTTGGTAAACAGTAAACGAATCGCTAGAAAGGGCGGACGGCAATGGCGGGACAGAAAATCCGCATCAGGCTTAAGTCCTATGACCATGAGGTCATCGACCAATCGGCGAAGAAAATCGTCGAGACGGTGACGAACGCGGGCGCCACAGTAGTGGGTCCGGTTCCTCTGCCGACCGAGAAGAACGTGTTTGTTGTTATCCGTTCTCCTCATAAATACAAGGATTCTCGCGAGCATTTCGAGATGCGCACTCATAAGCGCCTCATTGACATCGTAGATCCAACGCCAAAGGCTGTGGATTCTTTGATGCACATTGACCTGCCTGCGGATGTAAACATCGAGATCAAGCTGTAGGAAGGGGGAGAAAGTAATGTCGCAGAATAAGAATCGCACTGCATTGCTCGGCCGCAAGCTGGGTATGTCGCAGGTTTGGGATGAAAACGGCTTCTTCGTCCCCGTAACTCTGGTTGAAGTTGCTACTAACGTAGTTACCGCTGTAAAGACTGTAGAGTCTGACGGTTATTGCGCAGTACAGCTCGGTTATGGCCAGATTGATCCTACCAAGGTGACTAAGCCATTGGCTGGTCATTTTGCAAAGGCTGGTGTAACTCCTCGTCGTCACCTCGCTGAGGTGCGCACCGAGAACGCAGCAGATTATCAGCCAGGTCAGGAATTGACTGCTGAATTGTTCGCTGAGGGTTCTGAAGTAGATGTCACTGGCACTACCAAGGGTAAGGGCTTTGCTGGCACTATCAAGCGTTGGGGCTTCAAGTCCTATCGCCGTACTCACGGCTCGCACAAGAACGAACGTCGCCCAGGTTCTGTGGGCGCTTGCGCAACTCCAAGCCGCATTTTGAAGGGCAAGCGTATGGCTGGTCGCATGGGTCATGTGACTTCCACCGCGCTTAACCTCACAATCGTTTCTTCGGATGTCGAGAACGGCATTCTCGCTATTAAGGGCGCTGTTCCAGGTCCTAAGGGCGCAATCGTTCTCGTCCGTTCGGCAGTGAAGGGAGCCTGATAATTATGGCAAACGTAACTCTGAACGTCACTGATACTAAGGGCAATGCAAGCGGAACCGTTGAAGCTCCTGCTGAAATTTTCGGCATCTCCAACGAAGACGTTTTAGCTCACGGTCCACTGGTTCATCAGGTCGTAATCGCTCAGCTTGCTGCTGCTCGTCAGGGCACCCATGCTGTGAAGAATCGTGCTAATGTTTCCGGCGGCGGTAAGAAGCCATGGAAGCAGAAGGGCACCGGTCGTGCTCGCCAGGGTTCCATTCGTGCTCCTCAGTGGGTACATGGTGGCGTTGTTCACGGTCCAGTTCCTCGTAAGTACGATCAGCGCACCCCGAAGAAGATGAAGGCAGCTGCTCTTCGCTACGTTCTTTCGGATCGTGCAAATGCTGGACGTATTGCTGTAGTTGACTTTGGTATTAAGGATGTTCCATCCACCAAGACAGCTGTTGCAGCACTTACTCCTGTGACCAATAACCAATTCACTACTGTTGTTCTTTCTCGTGAGAACATCAATGAGTGGATGTCTGTACGCAACATTCCAACTGTTCACGTGATCTTCGCTGATCAGCTCAACACCTACGATGTTGTTACAGCTCAGTACGTCGTCTTCTCCAAGGAAGGCTTCGAAGCCTTCGTTGCTGCTAAGACCGAGCCTGTCGTTAAGGAGGCCTGATTTAAATGGTCGCAGTCCATAACCCAGCACATGACGTAATTCTTAAGCCAGTTGTTTCTGAAAAAAGTTACGCAGCTTCTGATCGTGGTCAGTACACTTTCGTAGTGGCTCCAGATGCTAACAAGGTTCAGATCAAGCAGGCTATCGAAGAAATCTTCAAGGTCAAGGTGACAAACGTTAACACTTTGAACCGCGCTGGCAAGTTGAAGCGCTCTCGCACCGGTTTCGGCCGTCGTGTGAACCAGAAGCGTGCTATTGTCACCGTGGCTGAAGGTCAAACGATTGACATCTTTGGTAACTGAAGGCTAGCCGAGAAAAGTAAAGGAATACTATATTATGGCTATCCGCGTTTATAAGCCGACGACTGCAGGCCGTCGTAACGCTTCGGTTTCGGATTTTGCCGAGATCACGCGTTCTACGCCTGAAAAGTCGCTGGTACGCAAACTCAGCAAGACTGGTGGTCGTAACTCTTACGGCCGCATGACTTCTCGCCATCGCGGCGGCGGTCACAAGCGTCAGTATCGTCTCATCGACTTCAAGCGTTGGGACAAGGATGGCGTGCCAGCAAAGGTCGCTCATATTGAGTATGACCCTAATCGTTCCGCTCGCATCGCTTTGTTGCATTACGCAGACGGTGAGAAGCGTTACATTATCGCTCCTGAAGGCGTTGCCCAGGGTGATGTTATTGAGACCGGCGCTCAGGCTGATATTAAGCCAGGCAACAACCTGCCTCTGAAGAATATCCCAACCGGTACCGTGGTTCACGCAATTGAACTTCGTCCACTTGGTGGTGCGAAGATTGCTCGTTCCGCTGGTGCCGCAGTTCAGCTCGTCGCTAAGGATGGTGCTTATGCGCAGTTGCGTATGCCGTCTGGCGAAATTCGTAACGTGGACGCTCGTTGCCGCGCTACTGTTGGCGAAGTAGGTAACTCCGATCACGCCAATATCGAGCTTGGTAAGGCAGGTCGCGCACGTTGGCTTGGTCGTAGACCAATCACCCGAGGCGAATCCATGAACCCTGTGGACCATCCACATGGTGGTCGCACCCGTGGTGGTAAGCCACCAGTTTCTCCATGGGGCAAGGGCGAGGTTCGTACACGTCGTCCAAAGAAGGCTTCGAACAAGATGATTGTTCGTCGTCGCCCGAATGGTAAGAACCGCAAGTAAGGGAGTGTCGAATAGATGACTCGTAGCATCAAGAAGGGCCCTTTCGTCGACGCCCACTTGCAGAAGAAAGTCGACGAGCAAAACGACAAGGGTACGCACAATGTCATTAAGACTTGGTCGCGTCGTTCGATGATCACTCCTGATTTCATTGGACACACCTTTGCCGTACATGATGGCCGCAAGCATGTGCCGGTATTCGTTACCGAAGCCATGGTTGGTCATAAGCTCGGTGAGTTCGCCCCGACCAAGACCTTTAAGGGTCACGTGAAGGACGACAAAAAGGCACGCCGCTAAAGGAGAGTTAGGACACATGGAAGCTAAAGCAATCGCTCGTCACGTTCGCGTGACGCCGCGCAAGGCTCGCCGCATGGTCGACCTCATCCGAGGCAAGCGTGCAAGCGAAGCTATTACCATTTTGAAGTTTGCTCCTCAGGACGCATCATTGCCGGTGCGCAAGGTTCTTGAAAGCGCGATCGCTAACGCTCGCGTTAAGGCTGAAAAAGCCGGTGAACCATTCCGTGAGCAGGACTTGGTCATCAAGGAAACCTATGTGGACGAGGGTGTAACGCTTAAGCGTTTCCGTGCTCGTGCACAGGGTCGCGCTGCGCGCATTAACAAGCGCACAAGCCATATCACTGTTATCGTCTCGCTTAAGGAAGGAGCCCGCTAAAGATGGGTCAGAAGATCAATCCTTTCGGCTATCGCCTGGGCATCACCGAGAATCATCGCTCTAAGTGGTTCTCTGACTCCAACAAAGCTGGCGAGCGTTATCGTGACTTCGTCCTTGAGGATGACAAGATTCGCAAGGAAATGAGCCATGACCTCGAGCGTGCTGGCGTATCTCGTATCGTTATCGAGCGCACTCGTGATCGCGTTCGTGTAGATATTCACACTGCTCGTCCGGGTATTATCATCGGTCGTCGTGGCGCTGAAGCTGAGCGCGTTCGCGCAAAGCTCGAGAAGCTCACAGGCAAGCAAGTACAGCTCAACATCTTCGAAGTGAAGAATGCTGCACTTGACGCTCAGTTGGTTGCTCAGGGAATTGCGGAGCAGTTGACAAACCGTGTTACATTCCGTCGTGCTATGCGTAAGGCACAGCAAGATGCAATGCGTGCAGGTGCCAAGGGTATCCGTATCAAGCTCTCCGGTCGCCTTGGTGGCGCCGAAATGAGCCGCTCTGAGTTCTATCGCGAGGGTCGCGTTCCACTGCAGACTCTTCGTGCCTTGATTGATTACGGCTTCTTTGAAGCTAAGACCACATACGGCCGTATCGGCGTAAAGGTCTGGATCTACAAGGGTGATATGACCGAGCGTGAGTTCGAAGAGCAGCAGGCTCAGCAGGGTAAGCGTGAAGGTCGTCGTGGTGGCGATCGTCGTCCACGTCGTGGCGCACGTCCTGCTAACCAGCAGAAGGCTGCTGAAGCACAGGCTGAAAAGCCAGCTGAAGCTGCAGCTGCTGAAGCTCCTGCCGCAACGGAAACGAAGGAGTGAGCAGATGCTTATCCCAAAGAGGACTAAATATCGTAAGCAGCACCGTCCTACCCGTAGCGGCATGTCTAAGGGTGGCACCGAGATCGCTTTCGGCGATTTTGGTATTCAGGCGCTGGCTCCGGCTTACATCACTAACCGACAGATCGAGGCAGCTCGTATCGCAATGACTCGCTACATTAAGCGTGGCGGTCGTGTGTGGATTACGATCTTCCCAGATCGTCCATTAACCAAGCACCCGCTTGGTGCGCGAATGGGTTCCGGTAAGGGTGCTCCAGAATTCTGGATTGCCAACATCCACCCAGGACGCGTAATGTTCGAGATCGGTGGTGTTTCTGAGGACATCGCTCGCGAGGCTTTGCGCCGCGCTATCGATAAGCTCCCAATGAAATGCCGTGTTATTGCGCGTGAAGGCGGTGACATCTGATGCCAGTCGGAACTGCAGACTACACCATCAAGAATTTGAACGAGAAGACAAATGCTGAGATCGAAGGCTTCTTGAAGAAGTCTAAGGAAGAGCTATTTAACTTGCGCTTCCAGGCAGCAACTGGTCAACTCGAAAACAGCGCTCGCCTCAAGGCGGTCAAGCACGACATTGCCAGGATGTATACTATCCTGCGTGAGCGTGAACTCGGCATCAGCCAAGAGCCTGGCGCCACTGAGGTCAAGGAGAAGTAAGCATGGCTGAGAACCAAGAGCGCAACTTCCGCAAGGTTCGTCGCGGCTACGTCGTGTCCGAGGCCATGGACAAGACAATCGCCGTTGAGCTGGAGCAGCGTTCGACACACCCGCTTTACGGTAAAGTCGTTCGCTCCACCCGCAAGGTCAAAGCCCATGATGAACACAATGAGGCACATATTGGCGACCTCGTGAGTATTATGGAAACTCGGCCACTGAGCAAGACCAAGCGTTGGCGTCTCGACTCGATTATCGAGCGCGCCAAGTAAACAAGTTCGGCAAGGCTCCGCGCTTCACCTGTGTCTGCTACTGTGGTAGACACAGGTGAGTGGGGAGAACCAGCTCGGCTAAGGAGAATCAATGATTCAGCAGGAAACGCGGCTTCATGTCGCCGACAACACGGGTGCTAAGGAGTTACTTGCCATCCGCGTGCTCGGTGGATCGAAGCGACGCTATGCCGGCATCGGCGACATCATCGTCGCCTCCGTCAAGGACGCGATCCCTGGCGGGTCGGTCAAGAAAGGCGACGTAGTTAAGGCTGTCGTCGTCCGTACTGTCAAGGAACATCGCCGTGTCGATGGTTCCTATATTAAGTTCGATGAGAACGCCGCCGTAATTCTCGGCTCCGGTCGTGAACCAAAAGGCACTCGTATCTTCGGACCAGTCGGTCGTGAATTGCGCGATCAGCGCTTCATGAAGATTGTGTCCCTTGCTCCGGAGGTGATCTGATATGGTAGCCAAGATTAAGTCCGGCGACCAGGTGAAGGTCATTCGCGGCAAGGATCGCGGTAAGGAAGGCAAAGTAGTTCGTGTACTAGCCGATGACCGTTTGATCGTAGAAGGCGTTCAGGTCGTTAAGAAGCACGTTCGCGCCACCCAGCAGGGTCAGCAGGCGGGCATTGTTTCGGTTGAGGCTCCAATCCATCGCTCTAATGTGATGGTTATTGATCCAGAGACCAAGCAGCCTACACGCGTTGGCGTGATTGTTAAGCAAGAGGCTCGTGACGGCAAGGTTAAGACCGTGCGCGTGCGTGTCGCCAAGAAGTCCGGAAAGGAGCTGGCATGACCGATACTACAGTTGAGTTGCCGGCAACTCCGCGCTTAAAGCAACAATACAAGGATGAAATCGTACCAGCCTTGGAGAAAGAATTCGGCCACACTAATCCTATGCAGGTGGCTCGCGTGCAGAAGGTTGTCGTCTCTATGGGCGTCGGCGCTGCAGCTCGTGATTCTAAGCTCATCGAAGGTGCGATTAAGGATCTCACTTTGATTGCCGGCCAGAAGCCAAAGGTAACTAAGGCAAAGAAGTCTGTCGCTCAGTTCCATTTGCGCGAAGGTCAGGCTATCGGTGCTTACGTAACTCTTCGTGGCGATCGTATGTGGGAATTCTTGGATCGTTTGCTCACTCTGGCTTTGCCTCGTATCCGCGATTTCCGTGGTATCAATGGCAACCAGTTTGACGGTCAGGGTAATTACAACTTTGGTCTTACGGAACAGTCTATGTTCCATGAGATCGATCCTGACTCGATTGATCATCAGCGTGGTATGGACATCACCGTGGTGACTACCACCAAGGACGATGTGGAGGCCAAGTCTTTGCTTAAGCACCTCGGTTTCCCATTCAAGGAGAACTGAAATGGCAAAAACCGCTCTGAAAAACAAGGCGGCCGCCAAGCCGAAGTTCAAGGTACGCGCTTATACGCGTTGCCAGGTTTGTGGTCGTCCTCACTCCGTGTATCGCAAGTTCGGTCTGTGCCGCATCTGCCTTCGTGAGAAGGCTCATCGCGGTGAGTTGCCGGGTGTTACGAAGTCCAGTTGGTAAATATCGACGCTGAAGGTCCACTGCTTGAAGACAAAGTTCTCATATAGAGGCGGTGGAAACCACGGCGAGAAAGGGCGTTAGCCCACATGACAATGACAGATCCAATCGCAGACATGTTGACACGTCTGCGTAATGCGAGCGCGGCAAAGCACGATACCGTGGAAATGCCGTACTCCAAATTCAAGGCGAATATCGCCGAGATTCTGAAGCACGAAGGCTATATTAAGGACTTCGCTGCTAAGGAAGCTAAGGTTGGACAGACGTTGGAAATTACGTTGAAGTATGGCTCCAATGGCCAGCGTTCTATCCAAGGCATCAAGCGCATTTCTAAGCCAGGCTTGCGTCGTTACGCAAAGTCTGATGCTTTGCCAATGCCTCTTGGTGGCCTCGGTATTGCTATTATCTCGACCAGCTCGGGATTGTTGACTCAGAAGGAATGCCTCGATCGAGGCATTGGCGGCGAAATCGTCGCCTACGTATGGTGAGAAAGGAGAGCTGAAGATGGCATCGCATATTGGTAAGCTCCCCGTCGACATTCCTGCAGGCGTGGAAGTAAAGATTGAAGGTCAGTCCTTCAGCGTCAAAGGCGCTAAGGGTTCTGATTCTTATGAAATTCCAGAGGGAATCACCGCAGCAGTCGCTGACAATCAGATTGTTCTGACTCCAGTTGACGATTTGCGCCCAACTCGTGCAAAGCATGGTTTGGCTCGCGCAATTGTTGCTTCTATGGTGAAGGGTGTGCATGACGGCTACACCAAGACTTTGGATATTGTCGGTACCGGTTATCGTGCAGTGATGAAGGGCAAGGGCATTGAGTTCTCGCTCGGTTATTCTCACACTATTACCGTTCAACCACCGGCAGGTATTGAGTTCGAGTTGCCAAATCCTAACCAGGTAATCGTAAAGGGCACCGATAAGCAGACTGTTGGCCAGGTTGCTGCTAACATTCGTAAGCTTCGTGCTCCAGAACCTTACAAGGGTAAGGGTATTAAGTACACCGATGAACGTATCCTGCGCAAGGCTGGAAAGGCTGGTAAGTGATATGAGCGTTAAGATTTTCGGTAAGGGTACCAAAGTCGCACGTTTGCGTCGTCACGCCCGTCTTCGTAAGCACATTGCCGGCACATCTGAACGTCCTCGTTTAGTTGTTTCCCGTTCTAACCGTCATATGGTTGCTCAGATTGTGGATGATACCAAGGGAATTACTTTGGTAAGCGCTTCCACTTTGACTGCTGACTTCGCTGGTTTCACTGGCACGAAGACTGAAGCTGCAACCAAGGTTGGCGAATTAGTAGCGGCTAAGGCGAAGGAAGCGGGTATCACCGCTGTAGTCTTCGACCGTGGCGGTAACAAATATCATGGTCGCGTCGCAGCAGTGGCTGAAGGCGCCCGTCAGGGAGGTCTGGCACTGTGAGCGACAACGAAAAGGAAACCCAAGTGGCTGAAGAAACTCAGAACACTCAGGCATCCGCTGAGGAGCGTAACGATGATCGTCGTTCTCGCCGTAACAAGGGCGAGGGTAAGCGCGGCGAACGTCGTAATCGTCGTGAAGAAAACCGTGGCGAAGAGCTTCTGGATCGCGTAGTTACTATTAACCGTGTTTCCAAGACCCACAAGGGTGGTCGTACCTTTAGCTTTGCAGCACTTGTTGTTGTTGGCGACGGTAAGGGCACTGTTGGTGTTGGTTACGGCAAGTCTCGCGAAGTTCCAGCTGCTATTGCTAAGGGTCAGCTTGACGCTAAGAAGCATATGTTCACTGTTCCACGCATTCGTGGTACCGTCACTCATCCAGTGCTCGGTCACGATGCTGCTGGTACTGTGTTGCTCCGTCCAGCTGCTCCAGGTACTGGTGTAATTGCTGGTGGTGCTGTGCGCGCTGTTATGGAATGCGCCGGCATTACGGACATCCTCACCAAGTCCATGGGCTCTGCAACTGCTGTAAACGTAGTGCGTGCTACTGTGGACGCTTTGAAGAAGCTCGAAGAGCCAGAAGAGATTTCTGCTCGTCGTGGTCTTTCTCTTGAGGAAGTCGCTCCTGATGCTTTGCTCCGTGAGCGTGCTGCCGGCATTGCCGAAGCTCGCAAGGCTCGCGAAGAAGCTCAGGCCGCCAAGGCATCTGAAGCAAAGGATGGTGAGTGATGTCAAATTTGAAGATCACTCTGGTGCATGGTTTAGTTCATACAACTGAGCGCCAGCGCGCGAATGTTCATACGCTCGGCCTTCATAAGATTGGTCACAGCGTAGTTCGCGAGGACACCCCCGTCAATCGTGGCTTGGTTATGGCCGTTCGCCACTTGGTGAGCGTCGAGGAGGTCGACTGATTATGGCTAACGAAGAACCAATGCTGCATATGCACACGTTGCGTCCAGCTCCAGGAGCTAAGAAGGATCGCATCCGTGTAGGTCGTGGTGAAGGCTCTAAGGGTAAGACCTCAGGTCGTGGTGATAAGGGCACAAAGAAGCGTTATCAGGTTCGTCCTGGCTTCGAAGGTGGCCAGCTCCCACTGTACATGCGCTTGCCTAAGTTGCGTGGCTTCAAGAGTCCTTTCAAGAAGGAATTCCAAGTCGTCAACGTTGCAGATCTTGCTGAACTTTTCCCAAAGGGTGGCGAGGTTACTGTAGCTGACCTTATTACTAAGGGCGCTGTACGTGATGGCTATCCTGTAAAGGTTCTTGGTGATGGTGAATTGACTGTTGCCTTGACTCTTAAGGGTATGAAAGCTTCTGCTTCTGCTAAGGCAAAGGTTGAGGCTGCCGGCGGCTCCATCAGCGAAGAGTAGTTAAAGGCTACTTAAAGCTTGATGCAGTTATAAATCTGTGATAGTCCCTCTAGCATTGTCTAGAGGGACTATTTTTATCACCAAAACTCACCAATAACCTATTTCAGTAGGTACCGTGGGTTAAACTATTGCCTCAGAGTTTGTTTTTTGCACTGTTGCGCCTAGGAGTGCGCGAAAAAAGGGAGGAAGACCCAGGTGAAAACGTTAATCCAGGCCTTCAGGACGAAGGAGTTGAGGAACAAGATCCTCTTCGTCTTCGCTATGATAATTATTTATCGTATTGGTTCATTTATTCCGATTCCGGGTGTGGACTATAAAGTTGTGCATGCTTGCACTGTTAAATTAGCTTCATCGAGCGAGAACTTTATTGGGTTAGTTAACTTGTTCTCAGGTGGCTCGCTGTTGCAGCTTTCTATTTTTGCTTTGGGTGTTATGCCTTACATCACTGCTTCCATTGTGATTCAGCTTTTGCGCGTGGTTATTCCTCGCTTTGAAGCTCTTCATAAGGAAGGTCAGTCTGGAGAAACAAAGCTTACGCAGTACACGCGTTATCTAACTATTGGATTGGCAATTTTGCAATCTACTACGATTTTGGTAACAGCACGTACGGGTGCTTTGTTTAATTATCAGTGCGGAAATAATATTATTCCAGACGGAAGCATGTGGAGCCTTATTGTCATGGTTTTGATCATGACTGGCGGTACTGGTCTTATTATGTGGATGGCAGAACTCATCACCGATAAGGGTATCGGTCAAGGCATGTCTGTCTTAATCTTTATGTCTATTTGCTCTGGCTTCTTGCCAAAGCTTTGGGAAATTGGTTGGGGCACCAACGGTTCTAATGGCGATTGGAATAAGTTCGCTATTGTTGGTGGCGTTTTGATTGTTATCCTCATATTTGTTGACTTTGTTGAGCTTGCTCAACGTCGTATTCCTGTGCAGTATACGCGCCGCATGATTGGCCGAAAAATGTATGGTGGCTCTTCGACTTATTTGCCATTAAAGGTGAATATGAGTGGTGTTATCCCACCAATCTTTGCTTCGTCAATTCTTGCTGTTCCTACTCTTATTGCCCAGTTTGGAGATAAGAGCAAGGCTTGGGTGAATTGGATTGAAGCTAATTTGGCTAATTCCACTTCTGCTTGGTATATTGCGTTTTACACAGTAATGATTGTGTTCTTCTGCTTCTTCTACACAGAGATTACTTTTAATCCTGATGAGACTGCAGATAACATGAAAGAGTATGGTGGCTTCATACCAGGCATTCGCGCTGGTAGTGCTACAAGTCATTATCTTAGCTATGTTATGAACAGGTTGAATACTGTCGGTGCTATTTATTTGCTCTTTGTTGCATTGATTCCTACCGTTTTGATTATGGCTTTGCATTTGAATACAAAATTGCCATTCGGTGGTACAACAATTTTGATTATTGCTGGCGTTGGTTTGGATACGTTGCGTCAAGCAAAGGCTCAGACTGAACAATTCCAGTATGCTGGTTTCTTGTTCAAGCATGATGAGCAAAAGCAAGTATCTAAGTAACTACAGTTAGCGAGCCAAGGAGATGAATATGCGATTACTAATTATGGGTCCACAGGGCGTTGGAAAAGGCACTCAGGCCGCTTTGTTAAGTGAACATTATGGCATTCCAGCGATTTCTACTGGTGATATTTTCCGCTATAACCTTAAGAATCATACTGAGCTTGGAAAACAGGTTCAGGGATATCTTGACAAGGGCGAGTTGGTTCCAGATGAGCTGACTAACAACATTGTTAAGGATCGTCTTGCTCAAGATGATGCAAAGAGTGGTTGGATTCTCGACGGTTATCCTCGCAACGCTTCTCAGGTTCAAGCTTTAGATCGTATGTTGGAAGAGCTTGGCACTCCTCTTGATCACGTTGTGGCTCTCGAGGCTGAGCGCGATGTTTTGCTCGAACGCATGCAAAAGCGTGCAGTGGAGCAAGGCCGTTCTGACGATACTCCAGAAGTAATTGCTAAGCGTTTGGAAACGTATGAGAAAGAAACAGCTCCATTGCTTGATATTTATGATAGCCGCGGTCAGTTGGTTGAAGTAGATGGCGTTGGAGATATTAAGGAAATCAATAATCGCATTGTTGAATCACTTAATTAAGTAGTGCGTTTTTAAATTTAAAAAGTAAGATGCGTTCTGTTCGACACGCCGAGTGTTGAATGGGACGCATTTACTGTATTATAGAAGATTGGCGTGTCTTCGGATGCGCAAAGTAGTATGCCCAAGGAACGGAACGAGGCTCATGGCAAAAGACGGTGTGATTGAAGTCGAAGGCACGGTAGTAGAAGCACTACCAAATGCGATGTTTCGCGTTCAGCTTGAGAATGAGCACATTGTTTTAGCTACGATCTCTGGTAAGATGCGTAAAAATTATATTCGCATTCTTCCTCAAGATCGTGTAGTGCTAGAGATGAGCCCTTACGATCTGAATCGTGGGCGTATTACGTACCGTTATAAGTAAGGTACAAGCAAAGGAAAACCATGAAGGTCAGCCCTAGCGTGAAGAGGATCTGCGAAAACTGCCGCGTGATCCGCCGTCACGGCCGCGTCATGGTGATCTGCATTAACCCACGTCATAAGCAGCGTCAGGGCTGAGCAGATTTCCATCGCGGAATACAAAGAATAAGGCGCTAAGTCACAGCAGAAGCTGAACCCTGGGTGCGCAGGCCCAGGCCGCATTTAATTTCTATTAATGCGGAAGACTTGGTGCACGACCTGCGTAACAGTAAAGGAATTACAATGGCACGTCTTGCCGGAGTAGATATTCCCAATGAGAAGCGCATTGAGATTGCCCTCACCTACATTTTTGGTGTTGGTCGTACTCGCGCTAAGGAAACGCTTGCCGCGACCGGTGTTAATCCGGACACTCGCGTCAAGGATCTTACGGATGAACAGCTGATCACCTTGCGTGATTATCTTGAGGCCAATTACAAGATTGAAGGCGATTTGCGTCGTGAGATCGACGCTGACATCCGTCGTAAGATTCAGATCAACTGCTATCAAGGCCAGCGTCATCGCAAGGGTCTTCCTGTGCGTGGTCAGCGTACCAAGACTAATGCTCGTACTCGCAAGGGTCCGAAGCGTACTGTCGCCGGGAAGAAGAAGGCCACCCGATAGTAGTCGGTGGTCGGCTCTAGGCCACGGATATATTTCCATCGTCTAGACATACCAACTCATTCGTCATTAGGAAACGAGGGTCAATGGCAGCTGCAAAGCAAGCCTCGCGCAAGCCGCGTCGCCGGGACCGCAAGTCGGTGCCGGTTGGGCAGGCGCATATTAAATCAACATTCAATAACACGATTATCTCCATTACCGATCCATCCGGTGCAGTCCTTTCTTGGGCTTCCGGCGGTGATGTCGGCTTTAAGGGTTCCCGTAAGTCGACTCCTTACGCTGCAGGTATGGCTGCTGAGTCTGCCGCACGCAAGGCAATGGAGCATGGCCTCAAGAAGGTCGACGTGTTTGTTAAGGGTCCAGGTTCCGGTCGTGAAACCGCTATCCGTTCCCTCCAGTCCGCGGGTCTCGAAGTTGGTTCTATTACCGACGTTACCCCGCAAGCGCATAACGGCGTACGTCCACCAAAGCGTCGCCGCGTCTGAGCACTCTTACGAATCCATCCATCCAACCCGCTTATGGGCGGCGAGTGCACCACCGACCAGAAGCTGAAAGGATACCAAAGTGCTTATCGCACAGCGTCCGACACTTACCGAGGAATCACTGAATCCCCAGCGTTCTCGCTTTACTATTGAGCCGCTGGAACCAGGTTTTGGCTACACTCTCGGCAATTCGCTGCGTCGTACCTTGTTAAGCTCTATTCCAGGTGCTGCCGTTACTTCGGTTCGCATCTCTGGAGCTCTGCATGAGTTTACGACTCTGCCAGGTGTTGAAGAAGATGTCACTGAAATTCTGCTGAACATCAAGGGCATCGTGCTCACGAGTGAGTACGACGAGCCTGTAGTGATGTATTTGCGCAAGAATGGTAAAGGTGAAGCCACTGCTGGAGATATTACTCCTCCAGCCGGTGTTACTATTGCTAACCCTGACTTGCATATTGCTACACTCGCAGAAGATGGTGAACTTGAAATTGAGTTTACTGTTGAACGCGGTCGCGGCTACGTGCCAGCTCAGATGAACAAGCAGGAGAACAGCGAAATCGGCCGCATTCCTGTGGATTCGATCTACTCACCAGTTTTGAAGGTGAGCTATAAGGTCGAAGCTACCCGCGTGGAACAGCGCACGGACTTCGATAAGCTCATCCTGGATGTGGAAACCAAGCCAGCTATTACACCGCGTGATGCAGTTGCATCTGCAGGCTCGACTTTAGTTGAGCTTTTCGGTCTTTGCCGTGAGCTTAACGTTGATGCTGAAGGTGTTGAAGTTGGTCCAGCGCCAACTCATGATGAAGCTGATTCTCAGTTGGCTATACCGATTGAAGATATGAATTTTACTCAGCGTAGCTATAATTGCTTGAAGCGTGAGGGTATTCATACAGTCGGCGAACTGGTAGTTCACACTGAGCAGGATTTGCTCGATATTCGTAATTTCGGCATGAAATCCATCGATGAAGTTAAAGAGAAGTTGCAGGCAATGGGTCTGTCTTTGAAGGCTTCACCGATTGGCTTCGACGCCAATAATCTCGAAGGTGGCACTTTCTTCTCGCCTGAAGACGAGTAAGTTCCGCCTGCAATCGTCGTAACGTTCGGATGTTCGGGTTGATGCCCACCTGAGCGATGCGACAATAAGGAGTAATAATGCCTACACCGAAACAAGGCCCTCGTCTGGCTTCTAGCCCGGCTCATGAGCGCCTGATGCTGGCCAATATGGCGACCAGCCTCTTCCAGCACGGTCGTATCGTAACGACGTTGCCAAAGGCAAAGCGTCTTCGTCCGCTTGCTGAGCGTTTGATTTCATTCGCTAAGCGTGGCGATTTACATTCGCGTCGTCGTGTGTTGCGTGTAATTCGCAACAAGTCCGTGGTTCACGTGCTTTTCACTCAGATTGCTGAGCAGATGAAGCAGCGTGAAGGTGGTTACACCCGCATCGTGAAGATTGCTCCACGTCGTGGTGATACCGCTCCTCAGGCAATTATTGAGCTCGTGACTGAGCCAGTAAGCCCAAAGAAGGCTGTTGTGAAGGAAGCTGAAGCAGCTACTAAGGTTGCAGCTAAAGAAGAAGCTGCCGAGTAGTTTATATTCCAGCTTTACGCATCGGTAAAGTGAATCTTAAAGCAAGCGTTTAATCGCTTCTTAAAGAATTGCTAAGACGAGTCGAGGTTAGTTCCTCGGCTCGTTTTTTATTTGTATTATTATTAAGTTATGCCGAATATTATTGATTTGTTGCGCAACGATTTCTCTACCTTCGCTCAGCGCAAGTTTAATGCCGTGGATGCGCTGATTTTGTGCGAGCTATCTTATATAAATATGCCAACTTCCGTGCCAAAATATTGCGATAATCCAAAGAATATTTCGACTGTATCTATTAACGAATTGCTTAGAATAGAAGACTATTCGTCAATGTTTGCTTCTGGGGCTCCTAAAGTAGATAAATTCCGTAGGAAGCTGCTTCTTGCTGTCGCTTCCAGCCCTAGGTATAGGGGAATTCGCGTAGGGGAGTATCTTGAGAGGTTTGATGAATCAAATATTGACGAATCATTAGAACAGCAGTTTGCTGGAGTTACTTTTGATCTTAGCAATTGCGAGGGGATTGATAATCCTCATACTCTTGTTGTTGCGTATCGTGGCACTGATAATACGCTTGTTGGGTGGAAAGAAGATTTCAACATGGCTTTCCGCTGCCCAGTGCCAGCGCAAGAATCTGCTGCTGAATATTTGACTTCTGTAGCGCAAAGATATAGCAAACGTTATTCTAATAAAAACTTCTTTAATAAACTTTTTGCGAACAAACTTTTTGCCCGCTTTTCAAAATCTTCCGTAGACTTGCAAAATAATAATTCAAATATTATTGTTGTCGGTCATTCAAAAGGTGGGAACATGGCTGCTTATGCGGCTATGCGCTTAGATGCTACAAGTCAAAAACTAGGTGACCTTGTATCAAAAATTTATTCTATGGACGGCCCTGGTTTTGCGTCTGATGTAGTGGATACAAGCGTTTTTGCGAATGTTTCAAGTCGTATTGAAAAAGTAGTTCCGCAGTCTGCTTTTATTGGACTGATTATGGATACTGGGGTGCCGTATAAAGTCACGACTGCCGATTCTATTGGCTTAATGCAACATTTTGGCATGTATTGGCAAGTTAAGAATGGCGATTTTGATTACTGCGATTGCGTAACGCCGCGCGCGCTGGCAGTTTCTAAGGCAGCGAACGAGTGGATGATGAATTTGCCGTTTGAAGAGCGCAAGCGCAGGATTGACGCTGTTTATAAGATTTTTAGTAATTTGGGTTACCCAACTTTTGATGAAATGTCTTTGCATTGGTCGGAAGTTGTTCCTAAATTATTGAAGGTTGCGATGCATATGGATTCAAAGACTCATGAGCTGATTCGTAGTGTTATGAGCGCTTTTGCGCTTGTGGGCGGTTCGGATAAGAAAAGCTAGTGTAAAGTCTGTTTGGAAAGGTTTTTAAATGCGACTTCGCTTGGATTTGGCTTATGACGGCGGCGGATTTTATGGTTGGGCTAAGCAGCCTACTTTGCGCACTGTTCAAGGTGATATTGAAGCAGCATTGCATATGGTTTTGCGTGTCCCGGAAAATGATCCTACTGAATCGTTGCGTCTTACTGTTGCTGGTCGTACGGATACTGGCGTTCACGCATCTCATCAAGTGTGTCATTTAGATATTTCAGATGAAACATTGCAACGTTGCATAGGGCATACTGGTTTAGATGGTGTTAGTGCGTTGGAGTATAGGCTGAGGCACGTTCTTGCGCAGGATATTGTTATACACAAGGTTAGTGTTGCGCCTTATGGCTTTGATGCTAGATTTTCTGCGCTAGAGCGCACATATGTGTATCGTATTGCTGATGGGTATTGCAAAGCTAAATATGATCCTCGTATGCGCGGCTTTGTTTTGCGTTTTGATTCAGAGCTTGATATTGATGCTATGAATCAGGCTGCGCGTCTTATGGTTGGTTTGCATGATTTTGGCTCATTTGCTAAGCCGAATCCTGGCGGAACTACTATTCGCAAAGTTAAGCAGGCTCGATGGCACAGAGTTGGGTCAAAGGATGCGCAGAATAGTACTGGATTTGTTCTTCCTATTGAACAAAGTTTGCTTGAATTTACTATTGTCGCTGATGCTTTTGCGCACAATATGGTGCGTTCTCTTGTGCAAGCTTGTGTGCAAATTGGTTGTGGAAAGCGTTCTCTTGATTGGTTTGAGGAAAAGATTAATGTTCCTCTTCGTGAAGGCTCGACGGGTCCAATTGATCCTCATGGATTGACATTGGAATATGTAGCTTATCCTCCTGATGAGGAGCTTGCTTCTCGCGCTGAAAAAATTCGCGCTCGCCGTGATTCGTCTGAGTTATAACGTTTCAACGCACCATGGATTTTATATTCGCGGCATGGTTTACAATTGAAAAGTTGCGTTTGTGCGCGCTTGCAGTGCGACAAATCGCAAGTGGATGAATGTCCGAGCGGTCTAAGGAGCACGCCTCGAAAGCGTGTGAGGGTAAACTCCTCCGCGAGTTCGAATCTCGCTTCATCCGCGAATTAACCAAGCCTAAAGCTGTAAATTGCTTTAGGCTTTTTTAATTCGCCGAGCTTGCGTCAATAAAGACGCAGGCAGGGCAGACTAGTGTATTTCCGCGCAAGCTCAGCAGCAAGCGCGTAATCCGCGCGAACTTTCTCTCGCGTTTGGAGCGTTTTGTTTTGGAAATTGCTCCAAACGTGCGCAACTTATCTCGCGTTTGAAGTCAAGTCCTGTTTTGTGTGTAAAGGGGAATGCCGTATAGGCTAAAAGCACTAAGTTTAAGTTTTACTTCAAAATAAGTTTTGCATCAGTAGGATACCCAAGCTCATAAGCTCTTAACAGTCTAGATGTGATTAATTGCACAATTGCATTTTTAAGAGTTTGTTGGGCGCGCATTACAGAATCGTTATCATCGCTTTTTGCAGTAACGTTATTCTCGGATGCATTATTATTTTTTGACGTAATCGTTATTATTTGATTAAAAGCAGCTAGTTCTTCTCTAGCGCAATCCATGTAAGCTATAGCGGTAATCGGCAGATCTTTTCCGTTTACTGAATCATGTGTTTTTCCGCTTTCTAACGTCTCTTGAGGAATATCGTAAACTTTTTTGCGCAAGTCTGTTCCTTCTCCTGCAGCTCGCATAAGAGTTTGAGCATTTGTCGACGCCATATCGCTGTATTCCAATGC
This sequence comes from Gardnerella sp. DNF01205, assembly GCF_049244135.1. NCBI lineage: Bacteria > Bacillati > Actinomycetota > Actinomycetes > Bifidobacteriales > Bifidobacteriaceae > Gardnerella > Gardnerella sp. DNF01205. The sequence goes on from NZ_CP058378.1 coordinate 365,010, forward strand.
AATATTTTGCTCTTTTCGCGCTGCTAGTGTCTGTAAAATAAAAGCAAGTTTGTCTTCAGCTTCTGCAGCTTGAGCCAAGGGCTGATGTGTCCATTTGAAGTTTTTGTAATGATTTATTACTTCGATAAGATTCGCGTATGAATCGTGCTCCATTTGTTGCGCTGTTGTAGTTTTTGTATTTTCTGAGCTTTCGTTTCCGCTTTTATTGCTTACATTATTTGAATTTTCGTCACTATTTTTCTTTGAAAGCATTTCCCATTGAGCTTGCGTGCTGTATACAATGCTTTCGCTTAATCTTCCTGGGCATTGCTGAGCGACAGTTTTCCAATATTTCGCTGCGGTTTCAAAATCCTTAAGGGATGTGTTATTCTGGTTCTTTTTGATTTCGCGCTGCCTTTTTTGCGCAAGCCTGTATGCTTTAGCACATGCATTTTCTGGAGCTGCTGTGTGAACTGTATGCTCGACATGAATGTTTTGCAATGTTCCGCAAGCGGTTAAGAGTGGAGATATTAAAACGCATATAAGAAGCACGAGTGCTCTGGCAATACTGCGTTTTACTTGTTTGTGCATATCATTTAACAAAACATAAAGTGTCTGCATAATCTACTAAAATAGCCACTGACTGTGACCAATATCGATTTATTAATTTGGTATTTGTTCTAAGTCTGTAACAATTAAAGCTAACTGTTGTTAGAAGAAAAAAATAAGTGTGCTCTAATAGTTACAATTAATAATCATAAATTAATGCGTTATAACGAGAGGACGTGCGCGATGGAATTGGATTTGGCGGGAATGCATCAGCTTGCGGCACAGCAGGGGATTAATGCCGAGGAGCTGGACGAGGCGCTCGCCGAGGCCTTGCGTCTTGCGTATATGAAAACCGCTCATCCTGCAAAGCATGTGCGAGTTGAATTGGACGAACGTGCAGGTTCGTTCACTGTGTGGGCTAGGGATGAAATTCCTGGTAAACCTACTGAAGATAACCCGTATCCAGCCCCAACGCTGGGAGAGGAGTATGACGATACTCCACGTGATTTTGGTCGTTTAGCTGCTGCGACGGCTCGTCAAGTTATTAGTCAAATTTTCCGTAAAGCTGAAGATGACCGCGTATTTGGTGCGTTTTCTGGTCAAAAAGGCAAGCTTATTAACGGCATCATTCAACAAGACGCAAAAGATAACACTAACATCCACGTTGCTGTTGGAGACGTTGAAGCTATTTTGCCGCGTCGCGAGCAGGTTCCAGGTGAACGTTACCGCCATGGCGAGCGTATTCGCGTATATGTTGTAAATGTTGCTCGCGGTCTGCGTGGTCCAGAAATTGTTGTTTCACGTTCACATCCTGAATTAGTTCGTCGTCTTTTTGAGCGAGAAGTGCCGGAACTTGTTTCTGGAGCAGTTTCTATTATGTCGATTGCGCGTGAAGCCGGTGCTCGCACAAAGATTGCTGTTAGAGCTAATACTGAAGGTGTGAATCCAAAGGGTGCTTTAATTGGTCCTGGCGGTTCACGCGTGCGTGCTGTAATGGAAAACTTGGGTCAAGAGAAGATTGATATTGTGGATTGGTCGTCTGATCCAGCAAAGTTTGTTGCTGCTGCTCTTTCGCCTGCTACTGCTACACAAGTGCAAGTAGTGAGTGAAAAGAATCAAACTGCAGTTGCTTTTATTCATGATGCTCAGCTTTCTCTTGCTATTGGTAAAGAAGGTCAGAACGCTCGTTTGGCTGCAAAGTTGACTGGTTGGAAGATTGGTATTGAGTCTGCGGAAGAGCATGCTAAGAAGGTTGCTGCAGCTCAAGCACAAAATGCTCAGCCTGCTTCAGTTGATTTGAATAATAACGCATCTGCTGCTGAATAGATTGTTAATTGAGAAGTGCTAAATATTTTTTAGATTGATATTTCCGCAATGTTTAGCACTTCTTGATTGTTTATTTTGCTAGTGGTGTGCAAATAAAGTAGTCTCTCGTGCAGCGTTTGGCGACACTCGAGCCAATCCAACGTTTCGAGTATGCTAAAAGCTGGAATCTGGGCGAAAGGCAATCGCCATCGTCCGGCGGGAGACGAGGTATAAGATCATGGTCGCACGATGATATATCGCACGATAATAAATAATAAGCTCGCAATAATGTAAAGTGGTCGCGTGTACTAGCGCTGCCACAGACAGAGGAGAACACTGAGTGGTTAAAAAGCGCGTGTATGAACTGGCCAAAGAATTTGGTGTAGACAGTAAAACCGTGTTGGAGCGTTTGAAGAGCATGGGTGAATTTGTTAAGTCTGCTTCTTCAACAGTTGAGGCTCCAGTAGTCCGTCGTTTGCAAACAGCGTTAGCATCTGACGGAAATAAGTCCGAAAAGGCATCTAGTGCAAGTAAGCCTGCTGCGCCAAAAGCTAAGCCTCAAGCTAAGCCGCAGGCTAAACCTCAAGCTAAAGATTCGTCACACAGTGATTCTGTAGCTGGCTCTTCTGCTAACCAGCCTGTGCATAACACAGCTTCTCATTTTGCTCCAAAGCCGGGTGCAAATCATACTCGTTCAAACAATACTTCGCGTTCTAATGCGTCTGCCGGCGAAAATAGAAAAAATGATCGCCGCAATGATAATCGCGGCGAATCGCGACAGCAAGCTCAAGGTCAATCTCACTCAGATCGTTCACAGATGCCTCCTCGCCCTCGTCCGCACCAGAATGCACAAGGTGCAGGTGCATCTGCTCCACGTCCTGGTAATAATCCGTTTAGCCGTAAGCAAGGTATGCGTGCTCCTACACCTGGAGATATTCCACGTCCTCATCCGATGTCTCGTCCTGGCGCTGAAAATGGCCGCGGTGGTCGTCCGGGTCAAGGTGGCTCTGGAGCTCAAGGTTCGCGTGGTGAACGTGCAGAACGCGGTGGTCGCTCACGTGGCGGTCGCTCTGGTCAAGGTGGCGCACGCTCATCGCAGTGGTCGGGTCAGCGTCGCGGTCAAGGTGGCGCAGGTGCAGGCTCCGGTGCATCTTCTCGCCCATCTGCAGAATCTCGTTTTGCGTCTCAAGGAGCTAGTTTCCAGGCTGCTGCAGCGGGCGCACCTAATGGTGGTCCATCGCGTAGTGGCGGTCGCGGTCGTGCAGGAGCTGCAGGCGCATTCGGTCGTCAAGGTGGTAAATCTTCTAAGGCTCGTAAGAATCGCTTAGCGAAACGTCGTGAATACGAAGAGCTTAAAGCACCAGTGATTGGCGGTGTGCGTATTCCTTCTGGTAACGGCGCTACGATTCGCTTGCGTCAAGGCGCAACTCTTTCTGATTTGGCAGAAAAGATCGATGTAAATCCAGCAGCTTTGGTAACTGTTCTCTTCCACTTGGGTGAGATGGCAACAGCTACACAATCTTTGGATGAGTCGACATTCCAAATTTTGGGTGAAGAAATTGGCTGGAATATCAGCATTGTTTCTGCTGAAGAAGAAGATAAAGAGCTTTTGCAGCAGTTTGACATCGATTTGGACGAAGAAGAGCTGCAAGAAGATGACGATTTGCAGTCTCGTCCGCCTGTAGTAACAGTTATGGGTCACGTCGATCACGGTAAAACTCGCTTGCTTGATACCATTCGTAAGTCGAATGTTATCGATCGCGAAGCAGGTGGCATTACTCAGCGCATCGGTGCTTATCAAGTAACTGTAAATCTTGAAGGAAAGCCTCGTAAGATTACGTTCCTCGATACTCCAGGCCACGAAGCGTTTACTGCTATGCGTGCTCGCGGTGCTGAGCTTACAGACGTTGCAATTCTTGTTGTTGCAGCAGACGACGGCGTGATGCCTCAGACTGTTGAAGCTATTAACCACGCTCAAGCTGCTCATGTGCCAATTGTTGTGGCTGTGAACAAGATTGATGTTGAAGGTGCTAACCCAGATAAGGTTCGCGGTCAGCTTACAGAATACGGTTTAGTTGCTGAAGATTACGGTGGAGACACCATGTTTGTGGATATTTCTGCAAAGCAGGGCACGAACGTCGATAAGCTTCTTGAAGCTGTGTTGTTGACTGCTGACGCTGAGCTTGATCCTAAAGCAAATCCAAATATGGATGCTCGCGGTGCAACTATCGAAGCTCGACTCGATAAGGGTCGTGGTGCTGTTGCTACTGTTCTTGTGCAGCAAGGTACTCTTCACGTCGGTGATTCTATTGTTGCTGGCACTTCTTATGGTCGTGTGCGCGCTATGCTCGACGAGAACGGCAAGCATTTGCAGGATGCGGCTCCTTCCACTCCTGTTCAGGTGCTTGGTTTGACCTCTGTTCCAACCGCTGGCGACTTGTTCTTGGTTACTTCGGACGACCGTTCTGCTCGTCAAATTGCTGAAAAGCGCGCAGCTACAGAGCGTGCAGCTCAGCTTGCTAAGCGTCGCAAGGTTGTGTCTCTTGAAAGCCTTAAGGAACAGTTCGCTAAGTCTGAAGTTGACATGCTGAACATCGTTATTAAGGGCGATTCTTCTGGTTCTGTTGAAGCTTTGGAAGATTCCTTGATGAAGATTGAGGTCTCTGAGGAAGTTGGCATCCAGGTTATTCACCGCGGTGTTGGTGCAATTACTCAGAATGATGTGAACTTGGCAACTGTCGATAAGGCTGTGATTATTGGATTCAACGTGCGTCCAAACCGTCAGGTTGCTGATTTGGCTGAGCGTGAAGGCGTGGAAGTTAAGTACTACTCGGTTATTTACAAGGCAATCGAAGATATCGAAGCTGCTTTGAAGGGTATGCTTAAGCCAGAATTTGAAGAGGTTGTCACTTCTCACTCTGAGATTCGCGAAATCTTCCGTTCTTCCAAGTTCGGCAATATTGCTGGTGTTATGGTTCAAGATGGCGAAGTCAAGCGCGGTACGAAGTGCCGTATTTTGCGCGACGGCGTTGCTACAGTCAACGACTTGGAGATTTCCAGCTTGCGTAGGTTTAAGGATGACGTGCAATCCGTTAGCGAAGGTTATGAAGCTGGTATTAATCTCGGCAGCTTTAATGACATTGAGCTTGGCGATATAATCGAAACCTTTGAAATGAAGCAGATTGAGCGCAAGTAATTATGGCAGGAACGAATCCTAGAGCTGCACGTATTGCAGCATTAATTCAGCGCGTAATCGCTTCCAATATGGAATCGCATTTGCATGATAAGCGTTTGGCGAGTGTAACTATTACGGAAGTGCGCGTTACGAACGATTTGCAAATTGCAAAGGTTTACTGGACTCAACTTGGTCACGAAGGCAAAGAGCAGGGCGAGCGTCAGCGTGCAGCACAAGCTTTGCAGCAGGCTCACGGTCGACTGCGCTCTTTGGTCGGTGCAAAAGCTGGATTGCGTTTGACTCCTCAATTGCAATTTATTTATGACGAAGTGCCGTCTGAAGCGCACGAAATTGAGGATATTCTTGTTGCAGCTCGTCATCGTGATGAAGAATTAGCTAAGTTGCGTGAAAATGCTAAGTATGCTGGCGATGTCGATCCGTATAAGAAGCCACGCGAAGTTGAAGAATCTGACGATGATTTCGATGACGACGACGATTTTGACGACGACGATGACTTTGAAGAGGGCGACTTTGAAGACATGTCTGAATCGTCTGACAACAATTAAATCTCAAAGCAAACTCAATGTGAATCGTATAGTAGCTAGATTTAACTTATGTGCATACCAGATTCAGGATTACTGCTTGTAGATAAGCCGCAAGGTGTTACAAGTCACGATATTGTTGCATGCGCTCGTCATTTGTTGCATACAAAGCGAGTTGGGCACGCAGGAACGCTTGATCCTATGGCAACAGGATTGCTAATCATAGGTTTTGGCAATGCAACGCGACTTTTAAATTACATGTTGGGGCACAATAAAACCTATGAAGCAGTAATCCGCTTAGGAGAAGCAACTACTACTGATGATGCAGAAGGTGAAATTCTTCCGAATGACGCATTAAATATAGGTCCGGGGGTTCACGTCGCTAATAAAGACATGTCTTTTGAAAAGTCACTGTCTTTTGAGCGAATTAAGCAAGTTGTTAGCGAAAATTTAGTAGGCAAAATTATGCAAGCTCCTACTGCTTTTTCTGCTATTAAAATTAATGGTCAACGCGCTTATGATTTAGCGCGCGAAGGAAAATCAGTAGAGATTGCTCCTAGAGAGATATTTGTTAGTGATTTTTCAGTGAGCAATCCTCGAATTACTAGGGGAGTGAGTGGGAAACTCGTATGCGATATATCTGCAAAAGTTTCTTGCAGTAGTGGAACATATATTCGCGCTTTAGCTCGTGATTTAGGTCGCTTACTAGGAGTTGGTGGACATCTTACTCAGCTTCGTCGCACTAGCGTTGGTGATTTTTCGGTTACTGATTCGCGAGTTCTTAAACTTCGCTCGCAAATGCGAGAATTTACTGATCGCAATGGAGTATTGCAGCATCGCTCAAAAGCAGTTCCTAGTGACGATTTTGACGCAAATAATATGCTTCCTAAAATTTGCTTAAATATGATGGATGCAGCTTCGCATTCGCTTCCAACTTTAAGCATTGATGAGAATCAAGCTAAAGACTTACGTTTTGGGCGCTGGATTGAGCTTAAATCTGGCATAAATTACGAAAATTATCCTGCAATAGCGTACGTTTCAAACGCAAATACTGAGGAATGTGACGTTGTTGCAGTAGTTGAATTGACAAAAAATATAAAAAGTAATCAAATCAAACCAATTGTGGTATTTCCGGCAAGCGAGAAGACTGGTAAACTAGATAAGTATTTAAAATAACGAATTGCGTATTTTGCGTAGTTTGCTTGAGTAATGCTTGAACGCGGATAGTAAGGATATCATGAAGGTCATCGACATTCGACCAGATGCCAACGGCATGATTAATTGGCCAACGTTAAGTGCAGAGCGTAAAGCGGTTGTTACCATTGGCGTATTCGACGGTATGCACAAAGGTCATCGCGAGGTTATTCGTCGTACTGTGGATCTTGCGCATCGTCATGGAGCGTTTTCAGTAGTGATTATGTTTGATCCGCGTCCAAGCGTAGTGCATGCTAATCCTGATTTATACGATGATTTTGGCGACGTTAATTCTAAACTTCCGGACGATCCGGATGCTCTTACAAGCGTGCGTCAACGTTTGCGCGTGATGTCACAGTTGGATGTTGATCATGTTGTGATTGTGCGCTACAGCCTTGCTTTTGCTGCAAAATCGTACCGTTTCTTCTTAGGTCAGCTCGTTGGAAAGCTTGGTATGCGAGCATTAGTTCTTGGCTCTGATGCTGCGCTTGGTGCTCGTCGTGCTGGTGATATCAAAGCAATTCGTGAGTTGTCTCAAGCAACTGGAGTTTTTGAGCTTATTGAAGTAGAGGATTTGGGTCCAGATGACGTTCGCGTGCCTGATCCTATTGTTCGTGAAGTTCCACAGGAGCCTGGAGATCCTAAAGATCCTTCTGAGGGCATGAATAAAGCTGAATATCGTGCTTGGAGTAAGAGCATGCCAAATAAGAAAGTGCGTGCTTGGAGTTCTACAAATGTGCGCTGGATGTTGGCTACTGGTCGAGTCAAAGAAGCGCGTGAAATTTTGGATCAGCCGCATCGCGTTGAAGGAACAGTAGTTCATGGAGACGAGCGTGGGCGCGAGATTGGATTCCCAACAGTAAATCTTGGCGAAAAAATTGAAGGCTATGTGCCAGTTGATGGCGTGTATGCAGGTTGGGTTGTTGATTTAGATGCTGACAATAAGAACGATGTCAGACCATCGAAAAATGCTGTTCCAGATGTGAGTGTTTTGCGTCGTGATGAGCTTCATTTAGGCGTTCATTCTCCGTGGCGTTGGCCTGCTGCGATTTCTATTGGAACTAAGCCAACATTTAATAAAGATGGCGAAGAAGATGCAGAGCGCACTGTTGAAGCTTACGGATTGTTCGACGATTGGAAAGACTTGTACGGGCACCGCGTTTGCATTGAGTTTGCTAGTTTCTTGCGTCCGCAACAGGCTTTTGATTCAGTTGACGCGCTAAAAGATATGCTCAAAGCTAATGTTGAGCAAGTGCGCGAGATTACAGATGCTGAAGCTGAAGTCTGATTTTGATATTTGCGCTTAGTGGTTTTTAGTTGCGATTATTTTTGCTAGCTGCGTTTAGCTTATAGTCCAAGTGCTTTTAACGCTTCTCGCACTGTGCTAACTTCAATAATTTCTAATCCTGGAATACTAACGCTTTTCCGCATATGGCAAACTATTGCGCGCCTATATCCTATTCGCGCAGCCTCGCGCAATCGCGGCTCTATTCTTGGCACTGGGCGAACTTGACCGGTTAAGCTCATCTCGCCAATTGCGCAAGTTTTAGGAGTTACTGCTTTCCCGGCAGCAGCGCTAGCTAAAGCTGCTACGATTGCCAAGTCGCAAGACGGCTCCTTTGCCAACGCTCCTGCAATAGTAGATACGTACAAATCTTTTGCAAGCAAATTAACGCGTCCGTGACGATACAAAACTGCTGTAAGCATTGCAAGACGGTTAGAATCAACACCAGAAACTGCACGGCGAGGAGTGGGCAGAGCCGATTGTGTTACAAGTGCTTGTATTTCAATCGGCAGGCTTCTGTGTCCTTCAAGTGTAAAAGTGACGCAAGTTCCGTCGTTTGTGCCATCTTGCGCATTTTTACCTTGATTATTGTTTTCTGTAGAAGACAAAAACAGTCCGGAAGGATCCGGCACTTCCTCAATTCCTTCACCGCTCATATCGAAGCAGCCAACTTCGTCTGTAGGTCCAAAGCGATTCTTTACAGCTCTTAGCATGCGTAGCGCTGTTTGTGTATCGCCCTCAAATTGACATACTGTGTCTACTAAATGTTCAAGCGTACGCGGCCCTGCTATTGAACCATCTTTTGTAACGTGCCCAACTAAAAGTATCGGAATATTGTTAGCTTTAGCAACGTCGATAAGTGCGCTCGCAACTTCTCTAACTTGTGTAGAACCGCCTGTAATACCATCTACTTCTTGTGCGGAAATCGTTTGTGCAGAATCGACAATAGCAAGCGTAGGGTGATGTGTTTCAATAAGATCTAGTACAGTGTCAAGATCGCCTGTTGTTGCAAGTAATAAATAATCGTTTACAGCGTTAATTCTAGACGCGCGCAATTTAACTTGTGCTGCTGATTCCTCGCCGGAAATATACAATACAGGGGGAGTGTTGCTTTCTTTTGATTGTTTAGATACGTAAGCTGCAGTTTTTAGAAGTAGTGTTGATTTTCCGATACCTGGCTCTCCTGCTATAAGAGTTACGGAGCCTGGCACAAGTCCTCCGCCTAATACGCGATCGAATTCGCTAAAACCAGTGTGAATGCGCATTGCGTCGTCTGCTTGAATTTCATTAATTGGTTGCGCAGATGTTGCTGAATCGAGAGTTGAATGTGCGATATTGCGATTAGAAGTAGTTATGCCATCCGGTGAATAGGTGCGCGATGCTGTTGTTGCGCGTGATGCACGTGTTGTACGAGATAATCCGCTAACTCGCGCCTCTCTAAACTCGTTCACTGTGCCCCATTCGCCACATTCAGGGCAGCGACCGTACCATTTTGAGCCGCTCCAACCGCATTCGGAGCATAAATAGTGAAGAGTAGATTTACTAGCCATATCTCGACGCTATACGCTTTATTAGACAATCATATTTTGTATTTGTTTTTGATTGTAAAGCGCTTTTGCGTACTAAAAGCGTCATCGCGATGTGACATAATGCAAGTATGTCGAAATCGAATGCTTCAAGTATGAATGCTTCAAAGATGGGTGCGTTGAATATGAATTCCTCAAGTGTCAATAATTCATCACACAGCAAATTATTAGTTGTGTTGACTTCAGCTGCAGTAATTGTGGTTTTGGCTCTAATTTCAGCATTTATGTGGCCAGGTTGGGCATTGAATCACGAAAATGTTGCGAGCAAAAATCATATGGTAATGCCTAAAACGCCTTCTATACCATCGAAACCTTTGCCAGCATCTTCTACGGCATTGCTTAAGGCTATGCCTGATAGCGTACTTGATTTCGCTCGTGTTGACGCTATACCTAGTGCAACTTGGACTGAATCGTCGCCTTTGGAGGAATATTCTGTTAAGTACTCAACTGGTCAGCCAGATGGGGAAGTGTCTGTAACTGTTGCTCAATGGTCGAATCGCGATTCTGCGAACAAGCAGTATGAAGCGTTAGTTGATGGACTTAAGGGTTCTGATATCGCAAGTGGAAAAATTCAAGTTTCTGGTAAGACTTCCGGTAGCTATGTGTTGCGAAATGATGAAAATGATAAATCACAGGCTAGTGCATTGTGGCAGAACGATACCGCTGTTTTTGAAGTGAACGGCGCAAAGCAAGCAGTAGAGCGTTTTTATCACAGATTCCCAATGTAAATGTTGTAAAAAATGATGTTCTTTGTAATATCACTCCACAAAGTCGTTAAAACGGTGTAACATTAGGCAAGTTGCACACTTTACATAGGAATGGAGGCTTCAGATGGGTTCTGTCATCAAGAAGCGCCGCAAGCGGATGAGCAAGAAGAAGCACCGCAAACTGCTGCGTAAGACTCGTCACCAGCGCAAGTAATTTTCTTACTATGCGTTGATGCGTGTCTGAACGTTTAGGCACGTAAGACTTTTTTGAAGCGTCGGTTTTTCCGGCGCTTTTTATATACAAAAAAGTAGAGCCCGCGTTTGCGGACTCTACTTTTCGATTAGTTTCGCTACTTATTTGGGTTTGTAAGCGTGCGAGGACCGTTTGGATCGCCAACAATCACCGTGTCAACCATGTTCAAGAACAAGCCGTGTTCCACAACGCCAACAGTTTCAATCAAATCTTTCGCCAACTCCTGCGGATGCTCAATGCGCTCCATGTGCAAATCAACCACGAAGTTGTTCTCGTCGGTGCGCACTTCCTTGCCGTCAGCATCAAGACGCAAAACTGGCTTATATCCGCGCTTTTCGAACTTACGAATCACCTGCGCGGAGCCAAACGGAATCACCTCAACAGGAAGTGGGAACTTGCCAATCGTGTCGACTACCTTACTTGCGTCAACAATCCACACGATGCGGTCGGAATTAATAGCCACAATCTTTTCCCAAAGAAGAGCTGCGCCGCCGCCTTTAATTCCGTTGAAATTCTTGTCAACTTCGTCAGAACCGTCGATTGTAACGTCAATGTGATCCACTTCGTTAATGTCGAGAATCTTAATGCCGTAGCCCTCTGCCTGCTCTTGTGTGCGACGAGAAGTGGTGACTCCTGTGAAGCTCAAGCCTTCTTCCTTAACTCTGCGGCCAAGCTCGTCAACTAAGAAACGCACTGTAGAGCCGGTGCCAAGACCAACCATCATTCCATTCTTTACAATCTTTGCGGCTTCAATGCCTGCTGCTTTTTTAAGCGCATCTTGTTGTGCTTTATCCATTATCCCTGCTTTCTTGTTTTTGTTATTCCCGAGTTCGCCGATGAACTTCCATCGCTATTTGCGGGAGAGGCTTTGTGTTTTTATGCGTGCCTCATTTTCGTACATTTCCATATTAACCTTTGCCAAGATTTTTAGGGCTATGTGCATCTTAGTTGCGTCGTCATTCATTCACGGGATATTCGTGTGGTAGAGATTTGAGATTTTTCGCACTGATTGGATGCTTGCATGTTTATGAAGTTTTGCAGTTGCGCTCTGCCGACGTTGAGTATTTATTGCTTAGAGAACACTAGCGTCATTGCTACTGCATGCGTCACGCCAGGCACTCCTACCACACCACAGAACACTAGCGGTTTTACTAGTAGTGAGGGGTGGGTGTTGCTTGGTCGAGCAATATAAAAGCGGAACGATAGTAATAATCGTGATGATGAATACTATTTTTGCAGAGAAAGTAAGTAAAAAACTAAACTTAACTACGCAACCGCTAAGTCTAAGTAAGGTATAAGAGCGGAGCGCTGCGAGACAAGTAACACCCACTACTCACAGCCACATATAGAAATCCGCCAGCCAAACACCACACTAAACGAATTGCAAAAATAGCTATGAAAGGTAGAAGGCAGTTGGAGATAAATGCAAGGTGCCGTCGGGCTCTACGTAGCCGCTTACGTTGATTGTGCCGGAAATAAAACGCGCCTCGCCGTTAAAGCTTGGGCTTGTGTTTGGCGGGGGAGTAAACTGCAGCACGCCAGAAACACTTAATCCTTGAACTGGTTTAGATGTAGTTTGCGTAACATTTTGCTCTGTTTTTGGAACTTCTTGAACAATAGTTATAGCGTCTTGCTGGTGCATATCTTGTTTATTTTCTATTGATAGTGCATCTTTTTCGCTATCTTCTAACGTTTCACGCTTTGTTTCACGCATTTGTTCAGGCTTCGTTTCACATGCTGCTTCTTGCGCTTGTTTGCGTGCTGATTCATTTACAGATTCAGTTAGATCACTAGCATTTTTACTATTTTGTGCAGAAAAATCAGGATTAATATCTTCGCCAACTGTGCGTTCAAGATGATATTCTGCATTGGAAATTTTGCCATCTAAAAGCATTTTCGCATCACTTGGCACATTCGTACCTTTTGCATATTCAGAAGCAAGAAGCGACTTCCAGCCTTCTAAAGGCAAGTATCCGTCCTTCAAACCATTTCGGCAATCTTCCGCATATCCGCGCGCTAGTGTATCAACTTTTTCGTTTCCTTCGTTTCCTGCGTGACCCTTAACCCACACGAATTTTACGGCGCCTTCGCGCTTAGTAATTTCCGCGTCGATTGCTCGAATCAGCTCGGCATTTTTAACAGGTTCATTTTTAGAGTTTTTCCAACCGTTCTTTTTCCATCCGTGAATCCACGTAGTTGCGCAGTTTATAGCGTATTGTGAATCACTTTCGATTGTGAGCGGCTCACTTCCAGGATGTGCTCGTAAAGCTTCCAAAACTGCGCATAATTCGCCAATTTGATTTGTGCCATTAGTTGCGCCTCCAGCATCTGCATTGCCTATGTGATGGTGTTCGTTAGAGCTACCAGACTCGTCAATGTGATCTGCCCACGCCCAACCCATTGAACCGTTTGGGTTTCCGAGCGCGGAACCGTCTGTTGAAACAACAATCATGACAAAACCTTTCAAAAATGCGCCGGCTGCAGATTGCAACCAGCGCAATTAGTAGATTCTTTATTTACGCAAGATTATTACGTTACGCTAAAGCCTTGTCGACTACAGCAGTAGCTTCCTCAAGCACCTTGTCAAGTGCTTCTGGAGAAACGAAGGATTCTGCGTAAACCTTGTAAATATTCTCGGTACCAGATGGGCGAGCAGCGAACCAGTTGTTCTTAGTCGTCACCTTCAAGCCGCCAATCTTTGCGCCGTTTCCAGGAGCTTCCGTAAGCTTTGCGGTAATATCTTCGCCAGCAAGCTTAGTTGCTTCAACGTCGCTGCCGCTCAAAGCTGCGAACTTCTGCTTTTGCTCAAGAGTTGTCGGCGTATCGACGCGCTTATACCAGCTTTCGCCAAAGCGAGCAACCTGATCCTGGTGAAGCTGAGCTGGGTTCTTGCCAGTCTTTGCAGTAATTTCCGCAGCGAGTAAATCAGGAATCAAACCATCCTTATCGGTGGTCCACACGCGACCATCTTTGCGCAAGAAGCTCATGCCGGAGCTTTCCTCTCCGCCGAAAGCAACTTCGCCGCTAAAGAGTGGGTCAACGAACCACTTGAATCCAACTGGAACTTCCACAAGCTTTGCGTTAATAGAAGCAGCCACGCGGTCGATCAAGGAAGAAGACACAAGCGTCTTGCCGATAGCAGTATTCTTTGGCCAATCCGGACGAGCACCGCCGAACAAATACTCCACGCATACCGCAATGTAATGGTTCGGGTTCATAACGCCCCAGTTAGGGCACACAATACCGTGGCGGTCAGCATCTGGATCGGTGCCGCCAACCAAATCGTACTTATCCCAAGCGCCAGCGTTAAGCTGATCAACTAAGCCCTTCATTGCGTAAGGGGAGCTTGGATCCATACGAATCTTGCCATCGTGGTCAATAGTCATGAATCGCCAAGTTGGATCAACTTCTGGACGCACAACGCCGATGTTCAAACCGTACTTTTCGTTCATAAGTGGCCAGTAGTTTACGCTTGCGCCGCCGAGTGGGTCAATTCCCAAACGCACGCCGCTAGAGCGAATCACATCGAAATCGATTACATTAGCCAAATCGCTAACGTAGTGTTCGCGGTAATCGAAGCCTTCAACCAAATCAGACTTGATTGCTTCCTCGAAAGGTACGCGCTTTACGGACTTGTAATTGTCGAGCAATTCGTTTGCGCGAGCTGCAATTGCGTTAGTTACTTCCGCAGGTGCAGGGCCGCCTGTTACAGGATCGTACTTAAAACCACCGTCGGTTGGTGGGTTGTGTGAAGGAGTGACGACAATGCCGTCAGCCAAGCCGTCGCCGCTAAAACGCTGAGTGCCGTCGGCTGCGCGATTATGCGTCAAAATAGCTTGAGAAACAACAGGAGTTGGCACGAAGTCGCCGCGAGAATCCACGCGAACGTGAACTCCGTTAGCAACCAAAACCTCAATAGCGGTTTTTTGAGCAGGCTCAGAAAGAGCGTGCGTATCGCGACCAATATAAAGAGGACCAGTTACGCCAGCTTTCTTGCGATATTCAGCAATAGCTTGCGTAATTGCCACAATATGAGCTTCGTTAAACGAAGTTTTCAAAGCAGAACCACGGTGGCCGGACGTGCCGAAAATCACGCGCTGTTCTGGAATGTTGGAATTTGGAACTTCATCATAGTAAGCGCCAACCAAAGCGTCGACGTCGACTAGATCTTCTGGGGTGGCGGGCATTCCCGCATTTTTTGCTACCATAATTTTTTATTTTGCCACAGCGCTTGTATTTTATTTATTTTCTGGCACTCTTACGCACAATGCTTGCTTGTCAACAGTGAAGCGCAAATGTTTCGTATATCCCAAAATGTCGCCGTCTACTTGCACTGGAGCAGATTTTTCTAATTGCACTTCTGCGCTAAAACCTTGCGTTTGGTCAATTCTCGAGCCTGCAGAAAGCGAATCCTGCTGGAGTGCGCGCCCTGTTAGCGTTTGGTGTATTACTCCTCGGAACAAATTAGCCCAACCAATTAAACCGCCAGAAGTGTCAATAATCTCAAAATCAAGCACACCATCGTCGTATGCTGCTTCTGGCATAAGCGAAAACATAGGAATTTGACCGCAATTTCCAGCCATAAGTGTGCGGAAAGTCAATCCTTTTAGCACACTTTCGTCGCCATTTGAACGCTGTAAGGTAACGGTTGCGCGATATTTTGGCATAAACAAATGCTTTACACCAGAGACAAAATAAGCAAGCCAACTAATATTCTTTTTTAAGTTTGGATCAGTGTCGTCAATCATTAACGCGTCAAAACCAATGCCTGCAATAATTAAGAATGCGTGTCCATGATCTTCTTCTGGATTGTCGAGAATCGTTACGCGCCCAACGTCAACCTGCCTAGAGCCGTGAGAAGTTGCAACACGCAGCGCAGCATCCACGTCGTTTACTGGAATTCCCATATTTCTAGCAAAAAGATTGCCAGTTCCAATAGGAATAATTCCCATCGCATGACCTTTACCGCTTACTGCGCTCGCAACAGTACGAACCGTGCCATCTCCGCCGACTGCTACTACTACATTAGCTCCATTTGAAAGTGCTTCTAAAGCGCATTCGCGTCCATCTTTATCTAACTGTGTATCAATAATTTCGTAGGTTAAATTGCGTTCTTTGCAATAATTTTTAATACTTTCGCGATACGATTCCGCTTGTGGTTTTGAAGGATTAAGTATGAATGCGTAATGCACTGAGTCGCCGTGTCGTTGAGCAAGTTTTTCTGCCAAATGATGACGTTTTAAAGCGCGCGAAACAATCATGATGACGAATGGTGCGAGTACAAGCGCGAATACAATCATCATAAGAGCAATAGTCGCTTGAATAGGCATAGTTGGCATACCTCCTATTCTTGCACATTATTTTTTCTACAATACTAAATTTTGCGGCATATTGCGAATATTTACGTTTTTTACACATTTGT
This sequence comes from Gardnerella sp. DNF01205, assembly GCF_049244135.1. Taxonomy (NCBI): domain Bacteria; kingdom Bacillati; phylum Actinomycetota; class Actinomycetes; order Bifidobacteriales; family Bifidobacteriaceae; genus Gardnerella; species Gardnerella sp. DNF01205. Next base: position 381,007 of record NZ_CP058378.1, read on the forward strand.
GTAGTATTTATTGTTTTTATAAATATCGTTTATTGCTTGTATTAGATGTTTATTAGTTACTCATTAGGTGTCGGCTAGTTGCTAGTTAATTGTGCATTTTGCTGCTTTTGCTTGTTCTTTGCTCGTTTTTTAACGTGTATTATTCGCATTAATTCTGTACTAAATATTTAGCTAGTTATATAGCTAGTTATGTAACCAGTTATGCTCTCATGTTTCGCTAATACTAATTTCGTGCGTCGCTAGTGGTAAACTGTGCAAGCGTGTCTGTCGCATACAATTATTGAGCAGAGGTTTTGAATATGGCTGAATTACAGCAAAATTTTGAGGGAGATGAATCCTTCAATATTACATCTAGTAATATGCCTGATGATGCTAGTGACGATACTGTTGCTTTTATGCAGGTTCCTCAAAGTCATGTAGAAGATCAAATGGCTGATAATTCTGTTAATTATGAGGGAACTCTTGCTGATAATTTAGGCGAAGTCGCCGATGAAGAAGATACTTCTGGAGACATTGTTGACGATATCGTTGAAGATATTGCCGGTAATAAGAAGAATGTGTTTGGCAATAATGCTACATCTTATGGCATGTATGCAAATGCAACTCCTGCCGATTCAACTGCAACCGATTCATTTAGAGTAGTAGAGCCGAAAGCAAAGAAACATCGTGCGAACCGTTCCGCATTGGCGTTGATGTATTCGCTTCTTATTTTTGTTATTTTGTTAGCTGCAGCATTTTTTGCACTTCATTTGTATTTCAACAATCGAGTTGCTCCAGGTGTTGATTTTGGTGATGCTTCTATTACGCGCAATCTCACTGGCTATCAGGAAGATTCTGTAAGCAAGACTGTTCAGAATGCTGTGGACCATAGCGAATTAGTAATTAGTGACGATCAAGGCAATAGTGTTGATGCAGATTTGAGTCAACTTGGTGTCAAGATTGATAAGAACGCAACTGTAAAAGCTATTATGAATGCTAAGCGAGATAATTTATTTACTCGTATTATGCCTTGGGTTCATCAAACCGTGAGCTTGAAAGCTGTACGTGATGATTCTGCTTTGGATTCGTACTTATTGCATAAGTTTATTCGTGAGAAGGATCGCGCTGTACCTTATAGTGCAGTTTTCGACAAGGATTCTGAATCTTACAAGGTAGAGGATGGTATACCTGGTCGCACTATAGAAACTATGTCTGTTCGTGAAGCAGTAAAAAAGTTAATTGCTCACCCTGGTAAAACAGTAAAAGTTTCTGTTACATCTCGACGCACTGACGCTCCTATTAAGCTTGATGCAGCGCAGAAACTTGTAGATGATTTAAATAAACTTCTTGAGAAAAAAATCACGTTTAATAACGGTGACGGTAAAGATTTTACGGTTCCAAAAGAAGCGATTGCGTCTTGGATCAGTATAAAAGCAGATACGACTCGCCGTAAGCTTTCTTACACAATTGATGCAGATAAAGCAGATTATTATTTGTCTCAAGTTCTTCCAAAAGAGCTTAATCAGCAAAAGATTAATCAGGAAGATGCAGTCAATAAAGAAGGCAAGTTTATTTTCACAACACTTAAAGGTTCTAATGGTGTTGAAATTAGCTATTCCGATAGTATTGCGAAAAAGGCTGTAGAATCTTTGCGCAATGGCAATGATTTCAAGATGTCTGTTCCTTCAAAAATCACTAAGTTTACCGTTGAAAAGAAGCTTGTTGAAATGCGCATTGTTGTTGACAAAACAACCCAAACGGCTTCTGTTTATAGGAATGATGAACTTGTAAAAACATTCCCTGTTTGCACAGGTAAGCGCGGTGCCGATGATTCAGCTTCTGGTACATTCTTTATTTACTTGCGTTATGCTTCACAAGATATGCGCGGTAGGAATGGCGATGGCTCTCCTTACTTCTCTCCTGGAGTGCGTTGGGTTAGCTATTACCATGGTGGAGAAGGTTTCCACACTGCTTCTTGGAATTATAAGGGTATTGCAACTGGCGATGCTGCAAATCACGGCTCTCATGGTTGCATAAACATGTATGAGCAGGATGCTCGCTGGATTTTTGAAAATTGTCCACGTGGCACTATTGTGCAAATTGTTGGCACGACTCCGGATGGTCCGGTACGCGAATGAGCGAATCTGTGGGTAACTCACTTAACAAAGATGAACGCGCCGAAGGACTTTCGCTTTCTGCGCGTTCTAATCTTGAGTATGTGCAAAGCCCACAATCTACTCCGCAATTAGTGGCGTCTAGACGGATTAGCAGTGCGCCAATTCCTGTGCATGTTACGGCAACATTGTTTGACGCTCCTTCTAAAGCTGAGCGTATTGACAATAAGCCATTGCTTGTGCGTTTTGGTCGCAGGCTCGTTACGTCTATTGTCGGCATGTGGATGCGTCTTGCTGGTCGTGTTGCTCGTCGTTTTGGCTGGTTTCCAAGTGTTGAGCCATATATTGGGTATGGAACGCATAGATATGCTCGCTTGATTTGCAGAACTGTGTATGCTCCAAAGCTTGGTCATCATTCTGCTCTAAAACGCGGAATTTATGCGATGCTTGTTGTTCCTGCTGTGCGTGTGCGCGTGACTTTGTCTATTGACGGTATTCCTGTAGAAACAGCTCAAATTGGCGATTCTGAAATATACGATAAGCCTGAAGGTTCACGCGATGGTAGTGCAGAGTACTGTATTTCTGACCGTGCAGGGTATTTAGATTTAATTACCGAACGCGCTTTAGAGCCTGGTCGTCACGTTGTTTCGTATTCTGTTAGTGACCGTGAGCCTGTAAAAGCGAGTTTATTTGCTATTGATGCAAATGTTCCTGTTGGTGTTATTTCGGACGTTGACGACACTATTATGGTTACTCAAGCGCCTTCGCCAATTCGCGCTGCTTATAATTTGCTTATTATGAATCCTGCTCATCGTTCGCCAGTTGCTGGAATGTCTGAGTTTTTCCAGTCTTTAGAGCGTTTGCGTGACGATATTCCATTTTTCTATCTTTCTACTTCTCCGTGGAATGTTGAGGCTTCAATTCGTCACTTTATTGATCGCGAAAAGTTTCCTGAGGGTCCTCTTCTTCTTCGTGATTTGGATCCGCGTCCTAAAACTTTTATTCCAAACGGACCGCAGCATAAATTAGAATTTGCAACTCAACTTATGGATGATTTTCCTGGCATGCGTTTTGTGCTTATTGGCGATGATGGTCAAAAGGATCCTTTAACGTATGCGAATATTATTCGTAAGCATCCAGGTCGTGTGCTTGCAGTAGGTATTAGGCAATTGCGTAAGCGTGCTACTGTTGAGGATTTTCGTCGTAAATTATCTCGTGATTTTGCTGTTGCTTTAAGTGCATCTAAACGTGCGTATGTTTTTTCGGATGCTCTTGATACTGCGTGTGAAGATGCGCAAGAAATTCCTACTATGGCGATCGAAAAATTACATAATGCTAACGAGTTTTCTGGTGATATTGATGATTTTGATGATGCTCAAATGCGCATAATTGAAGCAGAAGGTGCTGCTGGTACTTTGCAAGGCGTGCCATTTTTTGCAGCTCCTCAAGGCAAAGATTTAGCTAAAGTAATGCTTCCGTTTATAGAGGAAGCGATTGCGAAATAGTATAAAATAATTGCAAAATAATTTTGTAATATTAAAGAATTGCAGAAAATATTTCGTTACTAATATATAAGAGCTGAAGAAAATACTTAATGAAAATTAAAAGAGGTGTAGCTATGAATAATCAAGATTTTGCAAAGCCAAAAGCGGCAGAACGCATACCGTCGGCACGTGAATTCCATGGCGACACTTATATAGACGAATATGCTTGGATGAAAGATCGCAATAATCCTAAGCTTATGGAATACGTCAATAGTCAAAATGCTTATACTGAACAGCGTGTAAAGCACTTAGCAAACTTGCGTTCTACATTATTTGACGAGTTGCGCTCAAGAGTTCAAGAAACAGACATGTCTGTTCCTGTGCGCATGAATAATTACTGGTATTACGTGCGCACTGAAAAAGGCAAACAATACGCTGTGCAATGCCGTATGAAAGTCGAAAATAGTGACGATTGGAATCCGCCAACTATCGACAATTCTGCAAAACCTGGCACAACTGATGGTGAAGAAATTTTATTTGATGCAAACCTTGAATCTGAGCACTCTGGTGGCAAGTTCTTTAGAGTCGGTGGAATGGATTTGAGCACCGACGGTTTGCGAATGCTGTACGGTGTCGACACTCAAGGTGATGAACGCTTTAACTATTTTATTCGTGACTTTTCTACAAAAACATGTTCTTGGTCGCAGTTAGAAGAATCGTGGGAAAATCTTGCTTCTGCTTCACTTTCTCCAGATGGAAAATGGGTGTTTTATGTAAAGCTTGATGATGCTTGGCGTCCTTATCAGGTTTGGAGGCATAAGGTTGGCACTAACGTTTCTAATGATGTAAAAGTTTTTGAAGAAACTGACGAGCGATTTTTTGTTGACGTGTATGAAAGTTTTGACGAACGATACATGATGATCAGTAGTAGTTCAAAGACTACATCGCGCGTGCTTATGCTTCCTTTGAGCAATCCTGAAGGCGAATTCCGTATGGTTATTGAGCCGGTTGAGGGGGTGGAATACGATATTTCTTTCGCTTGCTTTGAGAATGCTGGCGAAAATGGTGAAGATATTCCAATTGCGATTGTGTGCCATAACGCTAAAAATCCTAATTTTGAAATTGACATTATTGATATGAGAGGAAATTCCGGCAAGTTTGATGAGCATGTAACGTATAAGCTTTCGGATGGAGTATGTGTTGCGTCGGGTTCTCCTTATGGTTGCGAGCAGGGAGATGCTTGGCAACAAGGTGCCGGAAGTGAGCCTATTACAAAGCCTTATAATTCGCCTCAAAATCCTGAAATATTGCAAAATGCAGTTGGATTGAGCATAAGCGGATTGTCAATGTACAAAAATTATGTGGCACTAGCTTACCGTTCTCAAGGTTTGCCGCATTTGGCTGTAATGAGCAAGAAGCGCGCTGTTGAAGATTTTTTGCAAGCAAAACCGTGGCGTTTTTGCGAAGTGCGACCGCTTTCTTCCCAGCTTGCGAATCAATTTACGGATCAACCTACGGATCAATTTTCTTCTCAACTTACGGATCAACTTGCGGATCAAGCGCAAGCCGAATCACGTGCTGCGCTCGCAAATATTTCACAAGAAGAAATCAACAATAATCGCTTATTTAGTATTTCTATGACTGGAAATCCTTCGTACGAAGCTCCGCGTATGCGTTACGCTTTTGGCAGTTACGCAACTTTAGGTCAACTTCGCGAGTTGGATCCTTTAACAGGCGAAGATGTGCTGCTCAAGCAAGGTAAAATTTTAGGCGAATTTAATGAGCACAATTATGCTGAAAAGCGCGTTTGGATTACTGCTCGAGATGGTGAGCGTGTGCCAGTATCGCTTGTGTGGCGTCCGGATAAAATTTCTAAAACTGACTCAATGTTTATTACTGGTTATGGAGCGTATGAAGTTAGTTCAGACCCTACTTTTTCTGTCGGTCGCTTGAGTTTGCTGGATCGCGGCGTGTTATATGCGCAAGTGCATGTGCGAGGCGGCGGTGAAATGGGTCGCGCGTGGTATGAACAGGGTAGGCGTGTTAATAAAAAGCATACTTTTGAAGATTTTGTTGATGCCACGCGTGCTTTGCAAAATGCTGGTTTTGCTTCTGCTTGCCATACTGTTGCAAACGGTGGTTCAGCAGGAGGCTTGCTTATGGGTGCTATAGCAAATATGGCTCCGGAATGTTATGCAGGAATTGAAGCAGACGTGCCTTTTGTAGATGCTCTTACGTCTATGCTCGACTCTTCTTTGCCGCTTACTGTAACAGAGTGGGATGAGTGGGGCAATCCGCTCGATGATTCTGAAGCTTATGCTTATATGAAATCGTATACTCCTTACGAAAATGTGCCTTGCGCAAAAACGGAAGATGGTCGCAAGAAGTTAGCTGATTTTCCGAAAATCTTAATCACATCGTCTATTCACGACACGCGCGTGCTTGTTACGGAACCTTTGAAATGGCTCGCTAAATTGCAAGCTTCTGGGGTTGATGCAATTGCTCGTATTGAAACTGACGGTGGTCACGGTGGCACTTCTGGCAGGTACAGGCAATGGCAGGAGTTAGCTTATGAAAACGCATGGTGCTTGCATGTTATGGGAGTAAATAGTTAGTCGGAAGCGGCAGAAACTTTACAGCGGCGTAAAGAAACGGTCTGCTACGCACCAAAAAGCGGCAGAAACTTTACAACTGTGTAAAGAAACGGTCGTTTGCGCGCCTGAAAGCGGCAGAAACTTTACAACTGTGTAAAGAAACGGTCGTTTCCACGCTAAAAAGCGGCAGAAACTTTACGCGCGTGTAAAGTAATGGTCGTTTCCACGCTAAAAAGCGGCAGAAACTTTACAGCGTTGTAAAGTAAATGTCGTTTCCTCGCCTTTCGTGATATCATAGGTCAAGTGATGTGCGTTTTTCGTATGCGTCTTTCACTTGCGTCTTTCACTTGCGTCTTTCACTTGCGTTTTTCGCTTGCGTTTGCGCTCATCCACATACAGGTAGTTCAATGGAGATATCTACTTATTGCTTAATGAAGGGGTAGAGCAGCAATGACAACACTCAGCGTTGACAGCGATGAATTTTCACTGCAACATACCGCATTGTTTAAGCAAGTTCCAGCTGATCAAGTAAAAGAATTGATGCAGTATTTGCAAGAATCGACATTTAAAAAAGGTTCGGCAATTTTTAATGAAGGCGATACTGACCATCGAATGTACTTGCTTGAGCGTGGAAGAGTAAAATTAGTTCGTCATTCAAACGACAATCGTGTGCAATTGCTAAGTATTCACACTCCTGGCGAAATTCTAGGCGAAATTCCCGTTTTTGATCCTAGCGGCGGTCCTCGTACAGCTTCAGCAATATCTATTACAAACAATACTAGAGTTTTATGGCTAGAAAATGACGTGTTATTCCATTGGCTAAACAATCACCCTAGCGTTGCAGTAGATATGCTTCAAGTGCTTGCAGCGCGCATGAGAGCAAATAATGAGCGAATTTCCGACTTAGTTTTTATGGATGTTCCTGCTCGTTTAGCAAAGACTTTGCTGAATTTAGCTTCAAGATTTGGCGAGCCTATGAGCGATGGCTTGCTTGTGCCGCATGATTTAACGCAAGAAGAGCTTGCGCAACTTGTTGGCTCTTCACGCGAAACAGTTAACAAAGCACTTATGGATTTTGCAAACAGAGGCTGGATTATGCGCCAAGGCAGGTCAATTATTATTTATAAGCCTGGCATGCTTATTCGTCGAGCTGAGCGTTAAAGTGCGAATGTTTATGATGCCAGTTTTCAAGTAGAGGCAAACCTTTAGAATAGTACGCATGCCGAAAAAGAATTCACTGACTGTTCGCCGTGTGCTAGCACTGTTCCTTACCTACATCACTTTGTGTGTTGCAGGAGGTGTTGCAGCAAGTATTATGTTTGTTCCTGGCGTAATGAGCGTGAATAGCATAGTGAAAACAGTAGTACCTTCACTTCGCGTTGACGGCATTGATTTTGATGTAACTGCTTTGCCGCAAAAATCGCGACTTTACGCTTCTGATGGCAAAACTATTATTGCAACTTTTTATGCTCAAAACCGCACTGTAGTGCCGCTTCGACGCATATCGCAATATATGCAGCGAGCAATGGTTGCTCGTGAAGACCGTCGATTCTTTGAGCATTCCGGCGTAGATATGCAAGGTGTTATTCGCGCATTCGTGCAAACATTCGTTAAAAAGGGAGATATGCAAGGTGGCTCTTCCTTAACTCAGCAATATGTAAAAAATGTGCTTATGATTAAAGCTCGCGAAAATAACGATCCTTTAGCTGAGTATCACGCTTCTGAAGGCACTATTGCTCGTAAATTGCGCGAAATGCTTATTGCAATTCAAATGGAGAAAAAATACTCCAAACTTGAGATTTTGCAGGGATATTTAAATATTGCGCAGTTCGGTAGCAATAATATTTACGGCGTAGAAACTGCAGCTCATCGCTACTTCAATACGAGCGCTGCAAAACTTAATCTTGTGCAATCGGCAACTATTGCTGCAATTACAAAGAATCCTTCGCGTTACGATCCTTCTATTGAAGCAAATCAGCCTGAAGCGCAAAAGCAGCGCAATATTGTACTTGATTTAATGCTTCGTCAAGGTTTTATTACTAAGAGCGAGCATGATTCCGCTGTTGCTATTCCTCTTAAAAGCACTCTTAACATACAGAGGGAAGTTTCTAAGATTGGATGCCAAGCTGCAGGTGATGCAGCATTCTTCTGCGATTATGTAACGAAGAAAATTTTGCATTCTCGCGAGTTTGGTAAAACTGCTGCCATGCGCGAAAAGTTGCTTACTGAGGGTGGTCTTGATATCTACACAACTATGGATTTGCGCGCCAGCAAGGCTGCTATGAAAGCTGCTAGAGATACGATTCCTGTAAACGATAAGAGCGGTTTTGAAGTTTCAATTGCGGCAATTAAGCCTGGAACTGGTGAAGTTTTGGCATTTGGCAGCAATCGTATTTATGATGCTACGGATGCTGCAAAATCAGATCCTACGCATACGGCTTTGAACTATGCTGTAGATGAGCGCGATGGTGGCGGTCTTGGTTGGCAGATTGGTTCTACGTGGAAGCCAATTAATATGGTTGCATGGATGCTTGCTGGAAAGTCGATTAATCAGCCTCTTCGCACTTCTATGCTTTACAACAATGCTGATTTTAATTGCAGCAAATTCCGCGGAGTTGGTAGTTGGTCAGTTCAAAACTCTGGTGGTGGCACAACTAATCCGGAAACTCCTTTGCAAGGTCTTGTGCGCTCGCATAACACCACTCAGGCTTCTATGGCTCAGCAAATTAAGCTGTGCTCAATCGCGGATGCTGCTCGCATACTTGGTTACCATAATTCGCCTCTTGGTCAGGAAAGTGTGTATTCTTCTAACTCGCTTAATCCGCCTATGACGATTGGTTCTGTGCAAGCTTCGCCTTTAACTGTGGCGAATGTGTATGCAACTATTGGCGCTGATGGCGTGGCATGCGATCCTATTGCTATTAAGCGAGTTGTTGACAAAAACGGTAAGCGTTTGAAAGTTCCTAGTGCGCATTGCCATCAAGCAATTCCAAAGGGAATTGCTCAAACTGCTGCTTATGCGCTGAATCAGGGTGTTGTGCAACCTGGCGGCGAGGCTTCAACTACCCAACTTGATGGTGGTCGCAAGACTTTCGCAAAAACTGGTACTAACGAACAGTACTACATGACTACAGCTGGTTTTGTGCCGTATCAAGTTGCTTCGTTTGTGGCAGTTGGTAACGCCGAATCACAAAAAAGCTTTAATGGCATGACTATTAACGGTCGTACAATGGCAGCTTGGTATGGTATGTATATTGCAACGCCAGCGTGGAAACAGTTTATGAATGACTATTTGAAAGCTGCTAACATTCCTGTTGACAACGATTATGGCAAGCCTGATCCAAAGTACACTGCCGGTGGAACTCTGCCTGGCATGCCTAAAAATACTGTTAAAACTGATCAGCAGAAGCGAGATGAAGACGCTAGAAAGCAGGCAGCACAAGAACAGCAGGAAGAAGCTAAGAAACAAAAGAACACGCAAGATCAGTACGGCACTGCTCGTCGCGACGACTATAGCAATTCGGAAGGCGATAATTACTAAACGGCATTTGTTAAACTGCATTTGACAAACTGCATTTGTTAAACTGCATTTGTCAACTCGTAATTGCTAGTTAACTTACTAAATACTAAGTTGTTTTGTGCTGTTCCTACAAATAGACCCTTACTTATGCTACTTGATTGTGAGCAAAGTAAGGGTCATTTTTAGTGCAAATACGCACTGTGCAAATACGCACTGCTAGTTCAAATCAGCACCGACTGCATCTGCAACATGCTCAAAGCCGTCGCGTTTCAAAAGATCCGCAAGTCCGCGTTTCAGCGTCGTAATTTGCTGCGGTCCTCTGTACATAAGTGACGTAATAAACATAACCAAGTCAGCGCCTGAGCGAATCTTCTCATATGCTTGCTTTGGTGTAAATACTCCGCCAATGCCTGCAATAGCAAAGCGTTCACCAAAAGCTTTGCGCGTGCGTCGAATAAGATCGTTGCTTGCGCTGTAGGTAGGACCTCCGGAAAGCGCTCCTTGCCAATCTTGCGGAACGTCAAGTCCTGCGCGATTCTTTTGCAAGTTCGCAATACTTACTCCGTCAACTTTATGTTCTGCAAGTACGTCAAGCAAAGACTTGAACTGCTCCCAACCGCCGTGCAAATTAAGCGGCATCTTAACTAAGGTTGGCTGAGGTCGCTTAATAGTGTCAAGATCGGTGAATAATTTGTCAAGCGCTTCCGGCTGACTAAACGGTTCGCCAACGCGAGTGTTCGGGCATGAAATATTTACTTCAATTATTGAGCTTCTTCCTGCTGCGCGTTCCATGGAAATATGGTAGTCTTCAATTCCTTCTTCCAAGTCGCCAACTAAGTCGTCGTTTGTGCGCGCAATAGAAATAGACATATTCATAGACTTTGCGTGCGTCCAAGCTTTTTCGGCTCGTGCAATAACGGCTTCGCTGCCATCGTTTGCTAGTCCTGCGTGCACAAGAATTGAGTCATATTCTGGAAGGCGATGATACCAAGGTTTTTGATTTCCTTCGCATGGTCGGCTCGTGGTAGAGCCAACTGTTTCAAAACCAAAGCCTGCGTTGTCTAGTACGGTTGCCATTTGGCAGTTTTTATCTAGTCCCGCGCTTAAGCCAAACGGGTTCGCAAAATCCACGCCCATAACGTTAGTTTCTAACACCGGGTCTGTGTAGTTAAGCATTTCGCGAAGAAGCCACATCAATCCAGGAGTGCGCTCGCTAAATTTGCAAAAATTAATCATGCGATCATGCGCTTCGTCTGGAGGAATGTTAAAAACAAAATGCGGTTTAATAATGTGTTTGTATGAGAATGTAAAAAGGTCGGTCGTTGCTTTATTGACGACATTGTGCAATGAATGTTCAGAAACGTAGTACATATTTATATAGTAGAGCATTATTTTTATATGCGCTATTATTTAGTGTTTTTGTGCGTTTCCTCACTTAGCGTAATTTCTTTAGTGTATTTTGTGCGTTTCCTCACTTAGCCCGCGTTCGTTTTTGTGCGATTTTTCACAAAACCTGCGTTGCTTGACAACAAAATGTGCGTTCTTTTCGTTTTAAGGCATTAAAACGCTCAATTACGTTTGTTTTTTGCGTTTACGTGTGCGATAATGTTCGTATGATTTCTTCGCAGCGTCAACATTTGATTTTAAGCCGTCTTCGTACGCGCGGTGCTGTTCGCATTACTGCGCTTTCTAAAGAGCTGAACGTTTCTGCTATGACGGTTCGCAGGGATATTGCCGAGCTTTCGGATCGCGGTCTTTTAAAGCGCGTTCACGGCGGCGCTGTAACGACTAATACTTTGCTTTCGGAGCCGCTGTTTTCTGTAAAGTCGCAGATGGACATTGGTTTGAAGGATGCGATTGCGCGTTTGGCCGTGGATTATGTGTCTCCTGGAGATGTGATTGCTATTGGCGGTGGTACCACTGCTTATGTGTTTGCGCAACATTTGCTCGAGTCGCGCAGGGCTTCTGGTATTACGATTTTGACTAATTCGATTCCTGTTGCAGAGCTTGTGCAAGCGTTGGAGTCGAAGGATGTTGAGGTTATTGTTACTGGCGGCGTGATTACGCGTTCCAATTCGCTTGTTGGGCCTATTGCAGATAAAGTTGTTGCTTCTCTTCGTGTGAATACTGTTTTTCTTGGCACGCACTCTGTGTCTCTTCCTCGCGGATTCCTTATGCCGAACTCTTTGGAAGCTGCTACGGATATGGCGTTAATGGATATTGCGGATCGCACGATTATTTTGACGGATCACACTAAATGGAGTTGCACGTCGCTTTCGCTGTTTGCTCGTTTTGATCAGGTTGATACTGTTATTACTGACGATGGTTTGGATGCTGATTCTCAACTTCGCACGCGTGAGCTTGTAAAGGATTTGGTTTTGGCACCTGTTATTGACGAGCGAGATGTTCTTGATGCATCTAATGGTGACGATTTAGCAAATTCTGAAGATTCTGACGATTTGCTTGATTAGTGTTTTTGTAAAGTTTGATTTTTGCAAGGATTGATTTTTTCAAAGATTGATTTTGCGCGCTGTTGATTTTAATGCCCGAGTGAGTTATTTACTTGTTTACTCGGGCATTTTTTGTGTTTGATGTGTGTTTGTTGCCTAGTTTTGCTTAAAGCGCGTCAATGCTTAAATATTGCGTTTTTCCTTGTTTTATAAGGCATTTGGAGCAATCGCAAAACTCAAACCTTAAAGAAAGCTGAAAAAACATTAAAAAAATCCAGTATATGGCGTGTCGCGTAATTTTTATCAAAAAATACATGGAAATGCCGTAAATATTTCTGCTTTTTAATGAATACAACTAATATTTATCAAGATTTTTGTATTTTTGGCGCTTAGAAATCTGAATTTTAGTGTTGAGTTTTCTGAGAGCTTGCGGTAAGTTTTAACTCAGTTACCGGTTGAATCCCTAGTTCACTGGTACTAGCGGGAAACCGCAAATGGCAAATTTTTCTTCGCATACCCTAGTGCGAAGGAGAAGAAGAAAGGAAAATATTATGTTGAATAAGAAGGCTATCGCCGCATTCGCTGCCGGCGCCACCCTCCTCTCTGGTTTCGCTTTTGCTGCTCCAGCAATGGCTGAGGTTACTGTTCCAGATTGCCCAGCTGATCAATCTAAGTGGGCTTTTAAGAGCGCTAATGAGCAAATCCTTAAAGATGCTAAGGCTGAGTATGATACTGCTAAGGCTGCTGTTCCATCTGTGCCAACTAAGCCAACTGAGCCAACTAAGGCTGAAGTTAAGGCTTTGTACGAAGCTGATGGCGCTGAGGGCAAGCTTAAGATGAAGACTCCTCTTCCTAATGGCACCAAGCCAGAAGATGCTGCAGCTGCTCAGGCATATGTAAATCTGCAGAACCAGTATGTTGCCGACAAGGCAAACTACGATACTAAGCTCGCTACTGCTAATGAAGCTCATGCCAAGTATCTCAAGGCTTTGGACAACGTTGCTAACTGCTCTACCCCAGATCCTGATAAGAAGCAGGAAGCTATTGATAATGTTCGCGATGCCGCTAAGAACTTGCAGAACGCTGATAATGCTTTCGCTAAGGCTAAGAAGGCTTTCTACGATGCTAAGGCTGCATTCCTTAAGGCTCAGGCTGAGGTGAAGGCTCGTGAGGCTGCTTGGGAGGCTGCTCAGGCTGCTTATGATGCATTCGAAACTTCTGGTGTGAATGATTCTGCTAAGGAACAGCGTTTAGCTGATGCTGTGAATCGTGCTGTTGCTCATCTTGCTCGCGCAAATGCAGCTTATAAGGATGCTGAGACTAAGTACAATGACACTAAGAAAGCTGCTCTTGAAGCTAAGGATGTTTACAACAAGGCTTTGCAGGATTACAAGGATGCGTATGATTATGCAGTGTCTGTTGGTGTGAACCCAGCTTTGTTGCCACCAGTTAAGACTGCTGATCCTTTGGATTTGAGCTTCAACCCTGTTCCAGGTGCTAAGGAGCTTTATGCTGCTGCAGTGAGTGGCAAGTTCGGTCCTGCTGTTCAGGCTGCTGCTCAGAAGGGTAAGGATTCCAAGGCTTCTGCTCAGCAGAACAAGAAGAACAATGCCGCTGACGCAAACGGTGCATCTGCCTCTGCTGCCGCTCAGCTTCCTAAGAGTGGTGCTGCTGTAGCTATGGCTGCTGTTGCTGCTTCTGTGCTTGCTGGCATGGGTGCTGCTCTTCGCAAGATCCGTCACTAAGCTAAAAGCTGATTCTGCGATGAATCATTTTAAGCTTTAGCTTACTGGTTGATCGTTGAGTCGATTTTATTGTGAATTACTTAGTCTAGTGTGCTAAAAGGTGCGCTAGACTAAGTTTTTTTTTGACCTATAACCCTTTTTATAACAATTTTGTGCTCTTCGCCTCCTGTCTGCGCCTTCTACCGCACCCACGTAAACTTTCTGCCGTTCTTCCGGTTCTGTTTCTTCCGATTCCGCACTTTCTGCTCGCACCTTCTGTTCGCACCCACGTAAAGTTTTTGCCGTTTTTTCGCGCGTAGCCGACCGTTTCTTTACGCCCTTGTAAACTTTCTGCCTCCTTTTGGCTCTTTCACGACTTTTCCTTTACACAGCTGCGCAGTTTCTGCCGTTTTTCCGCCTTTTCGCGACCTTTCCTTTACACTGCTGCACAATTTCTGCCGTTCTTCCGGTTCTGTTTCTTCCGATTCCGCACTTTCTGTCCGCGCTCGTGTAAACTTTTTGCCGCTTTTTCGTGCGTATCCGACTTTTCCTTTATTCTCGTGTAAACTTTCTGCCGCCTTTTGGCGCGTACCCGACTGTTTCTTTACTCCGCTGTAAACTTTTTGCCGTTTTTTGGCGCGCAGCCGACCAAAACTTTACGCTACTGTAAACTTTCTGCTGTTTCTTCCGGCTCCGCGCTTTCTGTCCGCTCCTTCTGTTCGCACCTTCTGTTCGCGCGCTTGTAAAGTTTTTGCCGTTTTTTCGTCTTTTCGCGACTTTTCCTTTACGCCGCTGCGCAGTTTCTGCCGCATTTTCGCGCGTACCCGACTTTTCCTTTATACCGCTGCACAGTTTCTGCCGCTACCTGCCGTTCCGCACTTCTGCTCGCTCCTTCTGTTCGCACTCACGTAAAGTTTTTGCCGTTTTTTCGCGCGCATCCGACCGTTTCTTTACACAGCTGCGCAGTTTCTGCCGTTTGTTGGCGCGTATCCGACCAAAACTTTACACTCGTGTAAACTTTCTGCCGCATTTTCGCGCGTATCCGACTTTTCCTTTACACTCGCGTAAAGTTTCTGCCGTTTTTGGCGCGTAGCCGACCTTTACTTTACACAGCTGCGCAGTTTCTGCCGCTACATACCGTTCCGCGCTTTCTGTTCGCACTTTCTGCTCGCACCCACGTAAACTTTCTGCCGTTTTTTGGCGCGTATCCGACTTTTCCTTTACTCTCGTGTAAACTTTCTGCCGCATTTTCGCGCGCACCCGACCGAAACTTTACACCGCTGCGCAGTTTCTGTCGTTTCTTCGTGCCTAGCCGACCGTTTCTTTACTCCGCTGTAAACTTTCTGCCGCATTTTCGCGCGTACCCGACTTTTCCTTTACACTCGTGTAAACTTTCTGCTGCTACCTACCGTTCCGCGCTTTCTGCCGTTTCTTCCGATTTACGTTCCTTCTGCCGCTCCTTCTGTCTGTGCTTTCTGTCTGCACTCGCGTAAACTTTCTGCCGTTTCTTCGCGCCTAGCCGACCGTTCCTTTACATGTCTGCACAGTTTTTGCCGTTTTTCCGCTTTTTCGCGACCTTTCCTTTACGTGACTGCACAGTTTCTGCCGTTCTTCCAATTCCGCACCTTCTTTCCCTACCTTTTATCCACAATGCAAAAAATTTATTTACGCACGAATAAAGCTTTAATAACCTTGCATTATGAATAATTTTTATATAAACGATTTATTTTCGAATAGCGAACAAAATAAGCGTTGCTTCGCCCCGAAAACTAATGCTGAAAGAAAAGCAGTTCAAAGGTCGTCGCAACGTGGAGAAGCTGTGCGCGTGTACAAAAATCTTTACATGCGTAAAGAATATTGGAATAGTCTTTACGAAGCTGAAAAAATACGTCATATTGCGCTATCTATTATTGAATCGCACCCCGATTGTAAATTAACAGCTTCGACTGCCTCGGCACTTCTTGGGTATCAAGTTATGAAAGATTATGACAGCGAAAAAAATTGCTATAATAATACTTTTCTTAGCAAAAAGAAGAATTGTGCGGACGCAAAAGATACTAAAATCTATATTAGAAGCAACAAGCGAAAATCAAGCAAGTATAACAATCAACTGAAAGTTATCCCTTCCGCAGGTTACGAACAGAATGGTATGAGCGACGATGTCCGCATTTTAACGCGTGAGAATAACAGTACTGGGCAATTAATGAAGCTTCCACATGCAAGCGATTGCGTGACTGAAGAAATAAAAAGTCACTTGGTAGATAAAAGCACTATGTTGTTTGACGTTGCTAATAATTACTCATTTAGATTTGCTTTGCCTATTTTCGATTCAGCAGCGCGAGATAATGTGAATTTAAGCAGAGTGATCGAAATTTGCAAAAGTCGATACTGCGATTGCAAGAATAGCTGTAATTACAAGAATAATTATAATTGCAAGAATAACTGCGATTACAAAAATAACTTGAGTGACGTCGCTTGTAATAGCGAGATTGCAAATAATGAAACGTGTGCGAATATCAGTTTACACAAAAACCAACGCCATCATACAAGGAATTACGCTTATTTGGATGACTTGCGAAACTATGCAAAAACGAATGGTGGGACTAGTTTTTCATTGTCTTTTGAGCAAATTTTTGAGTGCGAACAAAAAAAGTTGGCTAAATTATGTAAGCTTTGCTTCTTTGCAAATGGTCTTAGCGAGAACGCTGGTGAATCCTTAGCTCGGGGGACAATGATTAATTTGGGATTTATGATACCAGAATTACAGCGTGAGTTTGAGATTCCACATGTAAATTTGAAGTATCGTTGCGACTTTTTGTGGAGTCTGAATAATGGGGAGTTGATTGTTGGGGAGTTTGACGGGTATTCGAAATACTACATTGATACAGATGATGCGCAATATAAGAATGTGAATCTTAATTCTTCAGAAGACAATAAAAATTTATTCGAATCGCGAAACCAGAGTGTTATTCATAAGAATATCGACAAACAAGCGGAACGTGAGGTATTGCTTATGAAGGAATGCGGCGTAAATAAAATCGTGCGCTTTAATTACTCGGATATTCTTGATCCTAGGAAGCTTGAGAAGAAACTTGCATCTGTTGGAGTGCCTAGAATTATTGGAAAATAGGCGATGCGTGCGCGTTCTGCGTAACTTTGCGCTCTTTCGCGACTTTTCCTTTACGCTGCTGTAAAGTTTTTGCCGTTTTTTCGCGCGTATCCGACCGAAACTTTACGCCGCTGTAAAGTTTCTGTCGCCTTTTGCCGCGTAGTTGACCGAAACTTTACGCCGCTGTAAAGTTTCTGCCGCCTGACACCATCGTTTAAGCGCGTAACTCTCGTCGTCACGAGCGTGCTGTAAAATAGCGAAGTTGTGTGCGGTTTTGGTGCTTATCATCAAACAATCGCGCATATTTTGCAAACACACTCCTGCTGTGGAAGGTCCACAGCCGATAGTCCGAAGGAGGTGGGTGATGTCTGCACATAAGTATGAACTGATGTTCATTGCAAATCCTGAGCTGGATGAGCACGGTCTTAAGAAGTTGACCGAGCAGTATCTTGAGCTTGTCACCAACGAGGGCGGTTCCGTTGACGGTACCGATTACTGGGGTCGCCGCAAGTTTGCCTACGAAATTGAAGGCAAAACCGAAGGTAACTACGTTGTGGTGAACTACACTGCCGAGCCATCTGTAAGTGACGAACTTGACCGTGTTTTGAACCTTAACGAATCTGTAATCCGCACGAAGATTCTTCGCAAGGACGCTAAGTAAAAACTAGCAAAACTAAGTAAGCTCTAGTGAATTAAATAAAAACTAGTTAAGCTAAATAAATACGTAAACAACCGCGCATAAGTTGCGCACAAAATTGCCAGTAATTGCTAACTAACATGCGATTACGAGTAAAGCGAGAAAGAAAAGGCACGATATGGCAGGTGAAACAATTATTACCGTCGTGGGAAATCTCACTTCGGATCCTGAATTAAGGGCACTTTCCAACGGTGCTTCTGTTGCGAGCTTTACCATTGCATCCACACCTAGAACGTTTAATCGTAATACGAATCAGTTCGAGGACGGGCCTGCATTATTTATGCGTTGCTCAGCGTGGAGAGACTTGGCAGAACATTGTGCAAACAGCCTTTCTAAAGGCACGCGCGTGATTGCTCAAGGCAGGTTGTCGCAGCGTTCGTATCAAGCGCAAGACGGCTCGAATCGCACAGTTGTTGAACTTACAGTTGACGAAATTGGTCCATCTTTGCGTTATGCAACTGCGCAAGTTAACCGCCAAAGCTCTTCAACAGGTTTTGCTGGTGGCTCGCGTGCAGTAAATGCTGCTGGTACAGTTGCTGGTGCTGCTGGTGCAGGTTATGCTGGCGGAGCAAATTATGCTGCTAGCCAGGCTTCTCAGCATGCCGCAAGTTCTTCAGCTGCTGATCCATGGAGTGCTGCTGCGCCAACAAACGATAGTTTTTCAACTTTCGGCGCCAATTCTGATTTTGGTGGCGATTCTGAAGAACCTGAGTTCTAGCGTTTTAGTTGAGCTATAGATAGCGTATTTATTTGTTTATTTACGCACTTATTTACGCATTTATTTACGCGCTTACTTAATCCTTATAAATACATCATCAGTTAAATGTTATGCGAACAAAAAGCATAACGGATTTGAGAGAGGACATCTTATGTCACGCAAAAGGCCGCAACCACCGGTCAAGCCTTTCAAAAAGAAGCCAAATCCTTTGAAGGCTGCCAAGATTACTGAAATTGATTATAAAGACGTTGCTTTGCTGCGCAAGTTCGTTTCTGACCGCGGCAAGATTCGTTCCCGTCGTATCACCGGCGTAACCGTGCAGGAACAGCGCAAGATCGCGAAGGCAGTGAAGAACGCTCGCGAAATGGCTTTGCTTCCTTACGCCACTACCGGTCGCTGATTGAGAGGATAGGAATATGGCTGAAACCAAGGTTATTCTTACCAAGACTGTTGCCAACCTCGGTCACTCTGGTGACGTTGTTGAAGTTAAGGCTGGCTATGCACGCAACTACCTGATTCCTCAGGGTCTTGCTTTTGCATGGAACAAGGGTGCTGCTTCCCAGATTGAAGCAATGCGTCGCGCTCGTCTTGCCAAGGCTGTTGCCACTCGTGAAGAGGCAGTTGCAGCTAAGGCTCAGATTGAAGGCACCGTTGTGGAGCTTTCTGCTAAGGTTTCCGAATCCGGCAAGCTTTTCGGTGGCGTTTCTGCCGATAAGATTGCTGCTGCTTTGGCTTCCAAGGCTCAAGTTGAGGCTCGCGCAATTAAGGTTGCTACTATTAAGACCACTGGTGAGTTCCCAGCAACCGTAACGTTGCATCCGGAAATCACCGCTTCCTTCACTGTTAAGGTTGTGGCTGAGTAAGTAGCTTTGTGAATTTTACAAAACATGTTGCAGCAAGCAGATTCTTGCTTTTAGTGGTTTTCTGCTTGTAATACATGTGGATTGAACTTAAGCATTAGCTCTGCGTTTGTGTTGCATTGAGTTTTCTCATTGCGATGCTGCGCAGAGTTTTTTATTGGTGCGCGCTGGTCGGTTTTACATTTCTATTCCCCGCGCGACCTTTTCTTTACGCGACTGCACAGTTTCTGCCGTTTTTTCGCGCGCATCCGACCGTTTCTTTACACAGCTGCGCAGTTTCTGCCGTTTGTTGGCGCGTATCCGACCAAAACTTTACACTCGTGTAAACTTTCTGCCGCATTTTCGCGCGTATCCGACTTTTCCTTTACACTCGCGTAAAGTTTCTGCCGTTTTTGGCGCGTAGCCGACCTTTACTTTACACAGCTGCGCAGTTTCTGCCGTTTCCAAATGTGAATGTGTTGTAAGTGTCACGTGCGTAACGTAGTTTTTTAAGTTCTACTCTACTAAATTGGAACAGTTGGAAAATTGCGAATTATAAAGGAGATACAAACTGTGCTGAAAAGCAAATATGAACTGGCTGACGAGCTTAGTATGAACGCAAAAGCGCAAGATGCCAGCATATCTGCTATTCGCAATGACGAAGAGTATGCTTGTAAAAATTCCGCAATTACGAATTCAGCAAGCGCAAATCTTTCAAGCGAAAATCTCGTAAGCGAAAATCTCGTAAGTGCAAATCTCGAAAACGCAATAAAATACAGCAATCACAAAGGTTACGGCGAAACTTGCGCGAAGGTTATTCTTTTCGGCGAACATTCCGTAGTTTATGGCCATTCTGCAATAGCTTTGCCGCTTAAAAACTTGCGTATGCGCGCTGTTGTAACTAGTTGCAACGAATCTTTAGCGCCTGCTTCGTGCGAATCTTCAGCGTCTGAACCACGCGAATCTTTAGCACCTGCACCGCGCGAATCTTCAGCATCTACTACGAATCTCGACTCACATATAATTCTTTCGTGCCTTGACTTTACTGGCAAACTTTCCGAAATTCCTGCGCGCTTTAATAGCATACGAACAGCAATCCGCGCGTCGCTAGAGTTTGCAGGGTGGAGCGGTGAGAATTTGCACATTTTTACTGAGTCTGATTTTCCAGCAGAACGAGGTCTTGGCTCGTCTGCTGCCGCTGCCGGTGCTGTAATTCGTGCGATTCTTGACTATTATGGCGTTGCAGCTAGCGATGATGAGATTTTTAAGTTGACGCAGACTGCTGAGTGCGTGGCTCACGGGCGTTCTTCAGGCTTGGATGCAACTGCAACTGCTGCTTCCTGGCCTGTGCGTTTTAGTCGTGGCTGTTTTGATCGCATGGAAATTAACATGCGTGCGTGGCTTGTTTTGGCGGATTCTGGATGCAAAGGAATGACTCGCGAAACAGTTGAAGCTTTGCGTTCTCGTTTGGAATCGAATCCTGTTGAAGTTGGAGCGCAGCTCAATAAATTGGGGGAGATTGCGGCTGTTGCAGAAGATGATTTGGCGTTTGGTCGCATTGAAAATATGGGTAAGCAAATGACTTTCGCGCACCGTATTTTGGCGGATTTGGGCATAAGCACTGCGAAACTTGACGCACTGGTAGATGCTGCTTGCCAACATGGCGCGTTGGGTGCAAAGCTTACTGGCGGAGGTGGCGGAGGATGCGTAATTGCGCTGGCTGATAGCGAGGATGCAGCTAAGCGAGTGAGTGAAGCTTTTAAAAATGCCGGTGCTTGCGATACGTGGATTGTGAATATAGGTGATTCTGCAATAAATTGAATCTTATTTTTACTTGAAATGTGGCATAAACTTTGCAGTTGCTTAAATAAAAGAAGCTTGTGCGCACTGTTTTGCTAAAATATTGCTTAGCACATTAACAAACGAGAATTACGTATCTGCCGCAAAAGGAACAGCATGCAAAATGTTGAAATTCAGCCAAAAATAACGTTTGACGCTAGTCTTTCACCCAACTCAGCTTTTGCTAAAGCAAACGCGAATATTGCGCTGATTAAGTATTGGGGTAAGCGCGACGAAAAGCTGATTTTGCCTTATACTTCCTCGCTTTCTCTCACACTTTCGGATTTGTCTACAACTACAAGCGTAAGTTTTGCGAATAATCTTGAACAAGATACTTTTACTTTAGATAATGAAAAGATTTCGCCGTCTGCAAAAACTTTTCGTCGCGTAGTCGCTATGCTCGATTTGGTGCGTGAAATTGCAGGAATTTCAACGAAAGCAAGCGTTGTTTCGCATAATATTGTGCCAACTGCTGCCGGTCTTGCTTCGAGCGCGTCTGGTTTTGCAGCTCTTGCGTCTGCTGCCTCGTACGCTGCTGGATTAAACCTAACTCCACGAGAACTTTCTAGACTTGCAAGACGTGGTTCTGGCTCAGCTTGTCGTTCGATTTTTGGAGGACTTTCAATTTGGCATGCAGGTTGCGACGACGAAACGTCTTACGCAGAGCCTATTGAAAACGCACAAGTTGCGCTTAAAAATTTAAACCTTGCTATGATTGTTGTTACTTTGGACGATAGTAAAAAGCCGATTTCTAGCCGGGAAGCGATGCGCAGAACGGTTGAAACTTCGCCAACGTATATGCAATGGGTTGAGCAGTCGAAAGACGATCTTGAAATTGCTAAAGATGCAATTAAGCGAGCAGATATTGAGCAATTGGGAGAGGTTGTTGAGCGCAATGCTTTTGGAATGCACGAAACTATGCATAATGCTGTTCCGTCGGTGAATTATTTGACTAGCAAAACGCATGTTGTGCTTGAAGCGGTTAAAAATATGCGAAAAGATGGTTGGCTGGTGTGGTCTACGATGGATGCTGGTCCGAATGTGAAGGTGCTTACTTCTGGAGATGATGCTTATCGTGCAATGTGTCAGTTGCGTGCGCGAGTTGAGGATGATTTGCGTAATTCTAGCGTTTTTTGTAATACAGAATATTGCGAGCCGAAATTTGCGATTGCGCTGCCAGGTGACGCTGTGACGGTGAGTACGAGTTTAAAATAGGCGGATAATATGACTCAAGTGCGCTCTAGTGCCCCAGGAAAGCTTTATATTGCTGGCGAGTATGCTGTTGTTGACGGCTGTGCTGCAATTGTTGCTGCTGTTAATCGTTATGTGACGGTTAGCGTAAGTGATGAAACTTTAAACGAAGAGTTACGCGAAAATTTGCAGAAAAATACGCCTAGTAGCAGAAATTATTGTGGTGTAATTACCTCAGATGGCGAAAAATATAAACCGCTTCTTTGGGCGCGCGCATCCGACGGAAGTATTGAAATACAAAACGACGGAAAATATGCTTATGTGCTTGCAGCAATGAGTGTAGTTGACGCTTATGCTAGTGAGGAATGTGCGCCAAATATTAACCGCAAAAGTTACAATGTGCATATTTCTAGCGAACTTGATGATGCAAAAACTGGTAGAAAATACGGTCTTGGATCTTCTGCTGCAGTAATTGTTGCGGTTATTCGCGCGTTGTGCAAATGGTATGATTTGAATCTTTCGACTCCAGAAATTTGCAAGCTAGCGTTAATTGCGTCGTCGAGTGTTAAAAAATCCGGAAGCGGTGGAGACGTTGCCGCCAGTTCTTATGGCGGTTGGATTATGTATCGCGCATATAACCGCGAGTGGCTTGAAGCTGAGCTTACGCTAGTAAAATCCGGATGCTCCGATTTCAGTGAGTTGTTGCACAAAAAGTGGCCGCGCCTGGAAGTTAAGCGTTTAAATGCAGATAAGTCGCTAAAACTTTTAGTCGGATGGACTGGTTCTCCTGCGTCTAGCGCAAAGCTAGTAAGTAGCGTAGAAAGTAGCGTTAAAACTAGTACGGAAAGTAACGTTGAAAGTAATGCTGAAAGTAGCGTCGAAACTAGTGCTTTTGACAAAAAAATTAAATCTTTTACTTACGAAGATTTTTGCAAACAAAGTGAGATTTGCGTGCAAAAACTTGCGCACGCAATTGAAAAGTTTGAAATAAGCGAAATTTCTAGCGGTTTTGCTCAAAATCGTGCGTTGTTGCAAAAATTAAGTGCTCTTACTGGAACTGTTATCGAAACGCGTGAACTTGCAAAATTTATTGAAATTGCGACTTGTGCCGGTATTCCTGCAAAAACTAGCGGTGCAGGTGGGGGAGATTGCGCAATTGCGCTGTCGACAATTTATGACAATAATGTAATTGAAACTATGAAATCTACTTGGGAAGCCAATGGGATAAAGCCATTGAATATTGATGTTACGGAAATTTTTGGAACTGGTAAGCCTTCTGAAAATATTGTATTAAACGCGTTTGCTGAGGGTCGCGAGCCTAATGCGCAATCTGCTCAATCTTGCACAATACAAAACCGAAAAGACGCGCATATTGCGCTTGCGGACAAGCAGTATAAAACTCGTGCAGATTCAGATTTTGACAAAGTGCGTTTTGTGCCGAATGCTTTGCCACAGGTCGCGCTTGAAGAAATTGACGCTAGCGTGAACGTGCTAGGAAGCGAAGTATGCGATTCTGTGCATTGGTGCTCGCCGATATATATTAACGCAATGACCGGCGGAAGTGACGCTGCTAAAAAAGTGAATGCAAGTCTTGCTAGAGTTGCTGCAAAAAATTCTGTTGCTATGGCGAGCGGATCTTTGAGTGCTGCTCTTCGAGACGAAACTTTACTCAGCACTTTCAGTGTCATAAGAAGCGAAAATCCACATGGATTTGTGATGGCAAATGTTAGCGCTGGAACTAGCGCGTCTGATGCATTGCGTGCTGTAAACATGATTCAGGCGAATGCGTTACAAGTGCATTTAAATGCTGCACAAGAGTTGGTTATGCAAGAAGGCGATCGCGATTTTCGAAATTGGTTGCGCAATATTGAGTCTATTGTCAATGCGTGCGAAGATCTAAAAGTGCCTGTGATTGTGAAGGAAACTGGATGCGGAATTTCTGCTAAAGATGTTCATCGTCTTAAAGATGTTGGAGTGCGCACTGTAGATGTTTCTGGTCGTGGCGGAACTAATTTTGTAACAATAGAAAATGCTCGCAGGAACTTAGGCGACTGTGATTATTTGGCTGATTGGGGTCTTACTACTGTTGAGTCGCTAGTTGACATACGCAAGTGTGATTCGTTAAAAAATATGGAAATTTTTGCAAGTGGAGGAGTTCGCACGCCTTTGGATGTTGTGCGCGCGTTGGCTTTGGGTGCTTCGGCAGTTGGTGTTGCTGGCGAGTTTTTGCATACGCTTATGCATGAAGGTGAGGACGCGCTTTCTTTGCAAATTGATAACTGGCAGAAGCAAATCAAGATGATTATGGCGCTTCTTGGATGCAAGACAGTTAAGGATTTACAAGAAAAGACTGAGTTCGTGCGTGCGGATTGTCTTGGTAAGTGATATACTTGTGTAGTTGTGCGTTCAAGCGTGCTTATTTGTTTATGCAATGTGCGTAAGTAATTTGCGTAAGTAGTTCGTGTGTTTGAATGACGCAAGACTTGCAAGTCAAAGAAAATAGGAGTCCAATTATGGCAGCTCGTTGCGCAGTATGTGGCAAGGGACCTCAGACTGGTTTCACTGTTTCACATTCGCATATCCGCAATAAGCGCACCTTCCGCCCGAACCTTCAGCCGGTTCGCACCACCATTGATGGCGAGAACGTTCGCCTTCGTGTGTGCGTGAAATGCATTAAGGCTGGCAAGGTTCAGCGCGTTGAGGCGTGATTCGCGCATTGTATTGCGTTTAAATTGTAAGGCCCTGAGTGTTGCTCGGGGCTTTTTTGTATTCGCATATTTTTCGCTTGCGCGTTATATTCCTGATTGCGAATGATTTATAATCGAAATATGCTAAATACGCCCACGAACTCAGCCAAAATGCACACTTCGCTTTCTACAATAATCAGCAATAAGCGACGCGTTTCTGCATTAAAATCTTTGGGCATAGTCACAGTCGAAGACGCGTTAACTTACTACCCGTTTAGAGTCACAAGTCCATTGAGAATTGCGAACTTAAAAGATGTAAAAATTGGCGAAGAAGTGGCTTTCTATGCGCAAGTCCAGTCAATTAACGTTGTGCCTATGAACGCTCGTCGCGGTTTTAGAATCGAAATTAACGTTTTGCAAGATACGCAAGCAGTAGCTCAACTTATTTATTTTTCTAAAAATCGTCAATACGCTCAGTGGCTTTCCGCAAAGATGCATGTTGGCGAAATGGTTGTTGTTGGCGGCACGTCTAGCGCTTTTAATGGTAAATTGCAATTTACGCATCCTCAAATTTTAACCGTATCTGCTGTAGAAGAAAGCGATAGCTTACATCAATCTCGCGATACTGTAAGAAGCGTGGAAGATGGTTTGGCGCGTATGAGCGCGCCTATGCCCGTGTATCATGCAAATTCGCGAATCTCTAGTGAGCATATTCACGAAACTATACTTTCTATACTTTCTGCACTTTACGCAGCTTCTGAAGATTCTGCACTTTCTGAAGATTCCGCAGTTTCTGAAGATTCCGCAGCTGGCGCTACTGAATCCCTGCAAATCCCAAATATTACGCCTGAATCAGTGCTAAAAAAACGTAACCTCATGACTAGAGCGTCAGCAATATACTCAATTCATAATCCGCAATCAGTTGACGAATTTTACAAAGCTGTTGACTCGTTGCGCTATGAAGAAGCTTTTATTTCCCAAGTAGCTGTATTGCGATCTCGTGAAGATTCTAAAGATAATCAAGCAAAATCCTGTAATAATTCTCTTCTAAGAAATGAATTTGTGGAAAGTTTGCCGTTTGAGCTTACTGCAGGTCAAAAAGATGTAATTGATGAGATCGTGCGCGATATGCGTGAGAACCATCCGATGCGTCGCTTGCTTCAAGGTGAAGTTGGTTCCGGAAAAACAGTTGTTGCGCTCGCTGCAATGCTTGAAGCAGTTGGATCAGGCTATCAGGCTGTGCTTGTGGCTCCTACTCAAGTTCTTGCGTCTCAACATGCCGAAAACTTGCGACAAATGATTTCGCGCGCGAATCTAAAAGTGCCTGTAATCGTAGTAACTGGCGGCATGAGACTTGCGGATCGCAGACGTGCGCTAGCGAGTGTTGCAAGTGGAGAGCCTTCGCTTATTGTTGCAACTCATGCAGCGTTCTCGTCGACTTTTAAGCCGACTAATTTAGCTTTGGTAATTATTGATGAGCAACATCGTTTTGGTGTTGAGCAGCGCGATGTTTTGTTACGCAAAATGAGTGTAGATCCGCATGATAGTGCTGAAAAGTCTTTTACACCGCATCTTTTAGTAATGACTGCAACGCCTATTCCGCGCTCTGCTGCTATGACGTGGTTCGGTGATTTGGATGCTTCATATTTAACTGAATTGCCTGGAGGCAGAAAACCTATTCGCACTTTTGTTGTACAAGAATCGGATGCGAATACTATGGCGAGAATGTTTGCGCATATTCGTGCTCGCATTGATGCAGGTGAGCGTGCGTATGTTGTTTGCGCGCATATTGATGATGATTTTAATGAGGATTCTGGTAGGGATTCTGGTAGGGATTCTGGTAGTGCTTCTGCTAGGGATTTTGATAGCGATGAATCTGAAGGTTTTGAAGATGTTTCGCAATCTGTGCAATCTAATCAATCTGAAGAAAATAGCGCAGATTCTTTGCGTAAACTTCACACAGTTAACGGCATTTTGAAGCGGCTTTCAGCTTTGCCGCAATTTAAAGGCGTTACTTTTGCTAAGCTTACTGGTCGCGACGATGATGCTACAAAACGCGAAACGATGGAACATTTTGCACGCGGAGATGTGCAAGTTCTTGTTGCTACAACGGTTATTGAGGTCGGTGTTGATGTGCCTCAAGCGAGTTGCATTGTGATTTTTGACGCGGATCGTTTTGGCCTTGCGCAATTGCATCAGTTGCGTGGACGTGTTGGGCGTGGTGGCACGAATTCTTGGGCATTTTTGGTTGCGCAAACTGAGGATGGAAGTCTTGCTCAAGAACGTTTGCAAGTTGTTGAAAATTCGCTAGATGGTGCCGTAATTGCTAAAAAAGATTTGGAATTGCGCAATGTTGGCGATGTTCTTGGCGATAAGCAGTCGGGTGGTCGCTCGAGTTTGAAGATTTTGCGAGTTGTTAAGGATGCAAAGATTATCGCTATGGCTCGTGAAGATGCGTTGGAGACTTTGCAAAAAGACGCTCATCTTGTTTCGTTGCCGTATCTTGCAGGTGCAGTGCTTGATTTTACGAGAGGCGGAAGTACGCAAATCGTAAGCAATTAAAATTCTAAAGTTCTGAATTTGCTCGCAAAATATCTTATAAAATTAAAATATTGTATGAATAAAATATCCTATAAAGAAAAGTATAAAGAAAAAATTATTGCATATTTATGCACTTAATTTAGTAAAAAATACTGTAAGAAACTATTTTTAATTGATAATTAATATCAACTTTTGTTAGATATAATATAAAAAAACAACAAAATTACATAAATTTACGTGCATATTATGAGAATTGTGAATATCCTAGATAGTAGGCATCATTTGTAATCACAATAGAGATGAGGCGACAATGACTGAACGCGAACAACAAATCTTGACTTGGATTCAACAAAACCCGATGATTAGCCAGCAGGAACTTGCAAATCTCGCAGGAATTACTCGTTCAGGTGTGGCCGCTCATATTTCCAATTTAATTCGCAAAGGCTATTTACGAGGTAAGGGATATATTGTTACTCCTCCAAGTTATGTGACTGTTGTTGGCGGAATTAGCATGGATGTTCTTGGCATTGCTTGCGGAGATTTGATGGATTACACGTCTAATGCCTCCCACGTGCGCTACATGCTAGGCGGTGTTGGAAGGAATATTGCAGTTGCGTTGGAGCGTCTTAATATTCGCACAAGCATGGTTTCTGTCTACGGTGGCGATCACAACGGAGAACTTTTCCGCATTGATGCTGCTGCAAACGGCTTAGATATCGGTTATGCGAAGCAACTTCCTGAGTCGATGACTGCTTCGTACATGTATGTTGGTGACGCTTCTGGTCAGCGTTTGCTTGCTTTAGACGATATGAGTATTTACGATCACATGACTCCTGATTTTTTGCGTGAGCGTATGTCTATTATTGAAAATGCTGATATTTTGGTGTTGGATACTAATATTCCGCAAAAGTCAATTGAGTGGCTATGTGACCGTTATCGCCGTCCTATTGTTGTTCGTGCAGTTACGGATGCAAAAGCTCCTCGAGTGCTTTCTAGATTGTCTCGTATTGACACTCTTATTTTAGATACTGCTGAATCGCAGGCTTTAACTGGCATTAATGCTGTTGACGAGCGTTCTGCAATTCGCTGTGCGAATGTGCTTTTAAAGCGTGGAATAAAACGTGTATTTGTAAATGCCGGTCGCGCAGGAGTTGCTTATGGTGTTGCAGATGAGGGAGTGTCGTTCTATCCTGTCCCAGTCAAGCGCGTCCAGAGAATGATGCTAACTCGCGGAAATAGCAATGCTGGTGTTAAAGCAGTCGGCAACGACAACGGTTCTAGCGATGCTGCTACTGCGGCGCTTATTTACGCGCGATATAACGAATTTGATTCTTCAAAAACTGGCAGATTTGCGGTTGCTGCTGCAGCTTTGAATACTGAATCTATGCAGCCTGTACATGAGTCGTTTAATCCAGAACTTATTTCTCAACGCATGACGAATATTCATGAGCATGCTTAATTTTGCGTTCTTATGCGAAGTGCATTCGTCACGATTTGCTTCCAAAATACATGTGTTTATGAAGGAGTTAGTATGACTTCCATCATCCTAGATTGTGACCCTGGTCATGACGATGCGATGGCAATTTTATTAGCTGTTGGCAATCCTAGTATCGATTTGCTCGGCGTAACTACGGTTGGTGGAAATCAAAGCCTAGAAAAAGTAACATACAATGCTCGAGCAACTCTAGAAATAGCTCATGCAACTAATATTCCAGTTCATGCCGGATGCGACCGTCCTATGGTTCGTCCTCTAAAAGTTGCTGCTGCTGTTCATGGAGAAACAGGATTAGACGGAGCAAATATTCCAGTGCCAACTAAACCTTTGGATAAAGGGCATGCTGTTAACTGGATTATTGACACAATTATGAGCCATGAGCCTGGCACGATTACGCTTGTACCAACCGGACCTCTTACGAATATCGCTATGGCTGTGCGATTGGAACCTAGAATTGTCAGCCGCGTTAAAGAAGTAGTTCTTATGGGTGGTGGCTATCATAGCGGCAATTGTAGTGCTGTTGCTGAGTTTAATATTAAGACAGATCCTGAAGCTGCGCATGTTGTGATTAATGAAAATTGGCGAGTTACGATGGTTGGCTTAGACTTAACTCACCAAGCTTTGTGCACTTTAGAGATACAGAAGAAAATTAATTCTATTGGAACGCCTGTTTCTAAATTTGCTTGCGATCTTATGGATTACTTCCGTAAAGCTTATAAGAATAATCAAGATTTTGTTGATCCTCCAGTGCATGATCCTTGCACAGTCGCTTATTTGATCGATAAAAGTGTTATTAGCACAAGGCGTTGCCCACTTGATGTTGAAATAAACAGTGACTTAACTCTTGGCATGACCGTTGCAGATTTGCGTGGTACTGAACCTTCTGAAGAAGAATGCCATACGCAAGTTGCTACAAAACTTGATTTCGATAAATTCTGGAATTTGATTATAGATGCGATTAAGCGCATTGGATGATTGTTGGTGACTTTTGAATGACGTTTGAATGACTTTACGTAATTAAGCGGAGGTTAGATTATGGCTGAGGTTGAATCTCCAACATTTTCTACGCGTATGCTAGATAAGGGTGGACGTTCCGTTTTGGCGTTAATGGTGGCGTTTCTTGCTGCTATCTTTGCGTTCCAGCTAAACGTTTCTATGCTTTCGCCAGTATTGACGACGATGTCAAAAGAACTTCATACTACAGATACTCAAATCGCTTTAACGCAAACAATATTCTTTACTGCTGCAGCATTATTTTCGCTATTTTTGCCGCGATTGTCTGATCTAATTGGGCGTAAAAAAGTACTTTCCGGAATTCTTATCTCAACTCTTTTTGGAAGCATTATTTCTGCGCTAGCTCAAGACGTTAATATGCTTATGCTTGGGCGTATTTTGCAAGGTGCTTCCGGTCCTGTATTGCCAATGTGCTTAATTATGTTGCGCGTGCGCGTACAGCAAGAAAAAAGTTACGCAAAGTTGATGGCAATATTAAGTTCCGTAAATGGCGGTATTGCTGGATTTGATGCTTTATTAGGTGGTTGGCTTGCCAGTAAATACGGATTCCGTTCTGTTTTCTGGATTATGGCTTCAATCGCAGCTATTGCTGTTATTATGATTATTGTTTTAGCTGATGAATCTCGCTCGGATGCTACTAGCAGAATGGATTGGCTAGGAGTTGTAACGCTCGGAATTGCGTTTCTTGCAATATATCTTTCTATTAATGAACTTAGTAATAAACTAGCTAAATCTAACTGGCTTATGGTGCTTATTCTTGTGCTTGTTGCTGTGCTGTTTTTCGCAATATTCTGGAAAATCGAAGTTTTAAGCGCGGCTCCGCTGGTTTCTACAACATATATGAAGCAGCGTCGTACATGGGGTTTGCTTTTGTGCACTTTATTGACAATGACTGGCGTGTTTGCTTTGATAAATGGCGTTGTGATAAAGCTTGCTAACGATAGTAAGTTTGGTGCAAATATTGGCACAAATATGGTAAGTTTCGTAACTCTTACTCCTTACGCAATTATTGGGCTATTGTTTGGCACTATTTCGGGCGTGCTTGCTGCAAATTACGGGTACAGGCTTGTGTTGCGTATTGGAATTGCGTTTAGCATGATTTGTGTTGCTTTTGGTGTGTATGTTGCTTATATGCCGTCTGCTTGGGCTTTGGTGCTGTTTTCAGTGTGGGTAGGTGTGAGCTATTCTGGCATGGCAAATATTATGCTTAATGGCTTAGGTATTGTGCTTTCTCCAAAAGATAATCCGGGATACTTGCCGGGTATGAATGCTGGAGCTTTTAATTTGGGAGCCGGCTTAAGTTTTGCAATTTTGTATGCTGTGATGACGAATGTTGCGTCTTTAAGTGGCGTAACATGCGGATACGCTGCTGCGATGGTTGCCGGCGTCGTTTTGCTCGCTTTTGCGCTTGCTTGCTCGTTCTTAATTCCAGATCCTAAGGCTGCGGATAAGTAATATTGTAAAGTTTCTGCCGTTTTTTGGCGCGCAAACGGCTTTTCCTTTACACAGCTGCACAGTTTCTGCCGTTTTTTGGCGCGTAGCCGACCGAAACTTTACACGCGCGTAAAGTTTCTGCCGCCACGTGCGTGTCTGCAGGTTCCAGCTAAGCTATAAGTATGCACATTATTGCTGGACGTTTTAAATCTTTGCCGCTTACTTCAGCGCAGTCGTGTACAAGACCTACTACAGATCGCACAAAAGAAGCGATATTTTCTAGGCTCGATTCGTGGGATGTTATGTACAATGCGCGCGTACTTGATCTATTTGCTGGCACGGGAGCACTCGGAGTTGAAGCGCTATCTCGTGGCGCGCGTGAGCTTGTTTCTGTTGAAGCAAATTCGCAAGCAGCTGCGCTTATACTTCGTACGTCGAAAGCGTTGCAGAGTTCAAAGGCTTGGGATTCTGCGCTTTCTATGAGGGTTCTTCGAAAGCGCGCGGAGCAGTTCGTTGCGGATTATAGTGGGGAAGCGTTTGACTTGGTTTTTATTGATCCGCCTTATGCTTACGAAACTGCGGATTGCGAAAGTTTATTGGCTTCGATGATTGCGAGCGGAGTTGTGAGCGTTTCTGCAGATACGTTGATTGTGTTGGAGCGTAGCGCGCGAAGTGTTTTGCCGACTATGCCTGAGGGCTGGGAGCTGTTTGATACGCGTAATTACGGAGAAACTTCCGTGTTGTTTATTCAGCCTTCTCGCGACTAATTTATTTTTCGGCTTCGTTACAATCTGTTTTCGCACTCAGGCTGTGGCGCGAGTTTTGGGGGATTTCTCTCCTCGCAGGCGCGACGACCTGCTTTCGCGCAGCATTGTGCGTGCGGCAGCAATACTGTTGCCGGAGTATTTCTGGCTTTTGTTGCTAGAGTAAGTTTTTGCGCGGATGATCGCCAGAAACTTCCCATCCGAGCGACATAAGTGTTTTTCGATCCGCCTTATCTATCTTGTGGCAGTCCAATTTTTCAATCAAATCAGGTCGAATTTCGCTTGTGCGAGATATAGCTTCATCTCGACGAAAACGATCAACTTTAGCGTGATTTCCGGAAGTGAGTATTTCCGGAACGCTTATACCTCGCCAAGTAGTTGGACGCGTGTATTGATGGTGTTCCAAAAGTGCGTCCGATCCTGTGTACGACTCTTCAACAATCGACTCAGGGTTTCCCATAAACCCAGGGATTAAGCGTGTAATTGCCTCAAGCATAACGCTTACTGCAACTTCTCCGCCATTTAGCACGTAATCGCCAATTGAATACTCGCGTACGTCAATTCCTTGCGCGCGGTAATATTCTGGAATCCTAGCGTCGTAGCCTTCGTATCTGCCGCATCCAAACACCAAATGATTTGCGTTGCTTAATTCCGTTGCGTCTTTTTGCGTAAATAGTGGGGCAGAAGGGTTCGGGAATATAAGGATTGGTTTAGTTGAGTCTATTTTATTAGGCGCGATTTTTGCTTCTTCGCAACTATCACACGTATCGCAACTATCGCACGTATCACACGTATTTTTTACTTCAGATTTTGGCAAGTTAAGCAGCTCGTCTAAGCATTCCGCCCAAACTTCAGGCTTCATAACCATGCCAGCGCCACCGCCAACCGGCGTGTCATCAACCGATTGATGCACATCGTGAGTCCATTTGCGTAAATTGTATGCGCGAATTTGCAATAAACCATTATTTTGCGCTTTGCCTAACAAACTTAGGTCTAGCATGCGAAAATATTCTGGGAATACGGAAATAATATCGATGTCCATCATAAGGCACTCTACTACGAAAACTACAAAACTACAAAAGCCCCGGAATTAAACCGCCAGGAGGATCAATAGTCAAATACCCGTTTGCAACATCAACTTCCGGCACAATAGCTTCAACAAATGGCACGAGCGCTGTTTTATTCTCTTCGTCAATCGGATGATCTAAACGGATTTTCAGTAACGATTGCGCGCCGTTGAGCACATCCACGACTTTTCCAATAACTTTAGGAGTAAGCCCAAGCTGATTTTCTTCGCACAAACGCGCTTGCAAACCGACCAAATCCTTAATATACCAAGCATTTTCAGCAGCAAGTTCTTGCGCATCTTCTGCATGCACATACAATTCAGTGCCATTAAGTGCTTCCGCATCGTTGCGATTTTGTGATTCTTCGAATAGTAAAATCCAACGATTTTTGAACGTTCTTGCGTTCTCAATAACGAACTCGCGTTCGCCGTCTGCAGTGCACAATACATTTCCAGGCTCAAAACGTTCATAAGGCTCATCTGTAAAAATTTGTACAGTGACTTCACCTTTTAAACCTTGGGCTTTACCGATACGACAAACCCTCAGCAGGTCATTACGACTTTGCTGAGGGTTGTCAAAAGATTGTTGGTCTAATGCCACGTTCATCTCACTTACGTACGTCCATAATGTCAACGCGCACATTGTGGTTGCTCAAAGCTTGCACAACAATGCGAATTGCATTAGCGGTACGACCATTGCGTCCAATAACGCGACCGATATCTTCAGGATTCACGCGTACTCGAAGCAATTCGCCGCGAGCATTTTCGTGAGAACGTACCGACACGTCATCTGGAAAATCTACGATGTTCTTAATGAGATGTTCAACAGCTTGAGCCAGCATGATTACTCAGCCTTTTCCTCGGCTTCGGCAGCTTCAGCTGGGGCTTCTTCGGCTTCGTTTGCAGCGGCTTCAGCTGCAGCCTTAGCCTTAGCAGCGGCTTCAGACTTAGCGGCCTTCAGCTTCTGAGCTTCAGCTTCAACAGCTTCAACGCGAGCCTGTGCGTCTGGGCCAGCTTCAGAAGTCTTCAACGTGCCTTCGGCGCCGTCGAGACCCTTGAACTTCTGCCAGTCGCCAGTGATCTTCAAGAGCTTCAACACTGGTTCGGTTGGCTGTGCGCCAACGCCAAGCCAGTACTGTGCGCGCTCAGAATCAATCTGAATCATAGATGGCTGCTTGTTTGGATCGTAAACGCCGATCTCTTCGATGGACTGACCGTTGCGCTTGTTGCGTGAATCAGAAATGACTACACGGTAGAAGGCATAGAACTTCTTGCCCAATCGCTTAAGACGAATCTTGGTTGCCAAAATGGCTCTCCTTATAACTAGAGTCGTGGAATTTCGTTCGGGTGTGGGGCACTCCTTGCGAGCTTCCACATGTTCCTCACGTGATCGGGAAGAGGGCGCCGATTCACGCGAATAACTTATCCATTATGCCTGCGCGCTTGGACGTTTTTATCTAGTGATTGTAGGTCGATTGCTGCGATGTAGGCTAGGTGATCAGTGCCGTCAACAACTATATTCTTTTGCCATAGTGCGTTAGATTTACAGTTTTTTGCGCAAAATAGCACATGGTCAAGTGTAAGATTTGGCCATTTAAGCCATGTAGGCCATGTGCGTAGACGCTTTCCAAGCGAAAGTGCAACGTCTGTAAATCCGTATTTCAAAAGAGATCGAAAGCTTGGGTGATCGACTGTGGAATTAAGATCGCCAGTAACAATAGTAAGAGTTGCTAAATCGCAAGTTTTCGAAGTGGATTCGTCAACGCAATAAGTAGAATCAATAGTCGCAAGTGCGCGAATTCCATTACTCCAAGCAGCACACCCACGCATCGGTGACTTTGGATGTGCAGAAGCAAATTTCACTACAACTTTTTCAGTTGCACCAAAATCTAAGCAAGTTGTAACGCGAGGCACGCTTGCAGCTTCAATTTTTACGGAATTATTGCAAGTAGAAATCGCGGAATATTGCGTAAAAATAGCGTTGAATCCGCCGTTATTATGCTCACTTTGCGCACCTACGCACGAAGTTGGGAAAATTTCGTATATTCCAAGTTTCTCAAGATTTTTTACTAAAGACTCGCTTAATTCTTGTAAAAGTAACGTATTTACGTGATATTTTTTCGTTATTTCTATTATTTCGGATGCGCTCGCTTTTCCGTATCTGCAATTAAGAGTCATCACGCGTATTTCTTGATGCCGTTTCTTGCAGCTTTTGCGCGACGACCTGCTTTCGTGCAACCTACGTAATTTTGCAAACCAGTACGGCGTATGCGACTTAAGCGAAATCAAAAATAGCACAGCGTACGCAATACATAAATATCCGTAAGATTTCGCGTAAGATTGCGCTAAATTAAGCGATTTCGTCACTTTTTCTGCGCAGCATGTATACAGCAAAAAACCGCCAAAATTACACAAAAACAGTGCTCCCATAACGTAAGTTGCAAGTGGAAGCAGCGCAATAATATACGGAAGTGGGTTATATTTATCCGCACCTGTTGGCAGCCAACGCATCAACTGCCACAAAAGAAGCGGCACAAATATAACCCACAAAAACGCCAATACTAAAATCATCGACCGAATAAGCCAGCTAATCCGCCGCCAAAGTTAGGTGGCAGTTGATTATCTTGATTTGCATCTTCGGAATTCATAAGTTCCTTAAGTCCTTCAGGAAGATTCTGAAGATTTGGTTGCTGCGGCTTTGCAAAAGCAGAACCTGCAACATCGTCGCTAGTAGATTCGCCAGAAAGACGCTCACGCAACGCGCGCTCTTCAGCTTCCCTGCGCATTGGATTTCCGGACTTTCCGCCCTTCTTCTTGCCTTTCTTATCTTTGCGCTTCGACTTACTGCCGGCTCCACCGAAGCCAGGAATTCCGCCCATGCCAGGCATTCCAGCGCCTCCGCTCATTCGCTTCATCATTTTTGCAGCCTGCTCGAAACGTTGCAAAAGTGCATTAACTTGCGAAACGCTCACACCTGAACCAGCAGCAATTCTCGCGCGGCGAGATCCGTCAATAATCTTTGTATTTCTACGCTCTTGAGGAGTCATAGAGCGAATAATTGCCTCAGTTCGGTCAATTTCCTTATCGTCAAACTGCTCAAGCTCCTGACGGTGAGCTGCCATTCCAGGCATCATGCCCAAAAGCTTCTTCATTGAGCCAAGCTTACGAACTTGCTGAAGCTGCTCCAAAAAATCATCCAAACCAAAGCTGCCTTCAGCTATTTTTGCAGCAGCCTTGCGCGATTCTTCTTCGTCGAACTGCTTCTGTGCGTGCTCAATAAGCGTCAAAATATCGCCCATATCGAGTATGCGTGAAGCCATTCGATCAGGATGGAAGATTTCAAAATCCTTCAAACCTTCACCTGTAGAAGCAAACAAAATCGGCTTTCCAGTAACGCTTGCAACCGAAAGTGCAGCACCGCCTCGAGCGTCGCCATCAAGCTTAGAAAGCACAACGCCAGTAAAGTTCACGCCATCGTTAAAAGCTTGAGCAGTGCGAACAGCATCCTGACCAATCATTGCATCAATAACAAACAGCACTTCTTGCGGTTGCACGGCATCGCGAATATTGCGTGCCTGCTTCATAAGCTCTTCGTCAACACCCAAACGACCTGCGGTATCAATAATCACAGTGTCATACATTTTTTCGCGCGCATAATTAATAGAATCGCGCGCAACTTTAACAGGGTCGCCTTTAGTGAACCATGGCAAAGAAATCGCGCTTCCACCTGTTTGCACACCCTTTTCTGGAGCAAATACAGGAACTCCTGCGCGCTCGCCAACAACTTGCAGCTGTGTGACTGCATTAGGTCGTTGCAAATCTGCTGCTACAAGCAAAGGAGTATGACCTGCATCCTTTAGCCAGTAGCCTAGCTTTCCAGCAAGCGTAGTTTTACCTGCACCTTGCAAACCTGCAAGCATAATTACAGTTGGAGGGTACTTCGCAAAATTAAGCTGCCTATCTACACCTGCGCCCAATACTTGTGTAAGCTCGTCGTTTACAATTTTCACAACTTGCTGAGCTGGATTTAAAGCGTGCGAAACTTCCTCACCAAGAGCGCGCTCGCGAATTCGAGCAGTGAATGAGCGGACTACTTCCAACGCAACGTCTGCATCGAGAAGTGCGCGACGAATCTCGCGAATTGTGCCGTCAATATCGGATTCTGATAGCTTGCCTTTGCTGCGCAAATGCTTAAAAGCATTGGAAAGGCGGTCTGTTAACGAACTAAATGCTGCCATAGTTTTCCATTCTACCTGTTGTTGCTAACGTAACTTTAGTGCAATTG
Source organism: Gardnerella sp. DNF01205 (assembly GCF_049244135.1). Lineage (NCBI taxonomy): Bacteria > Bacillati > Actinomycetota > Actinomycetes > Bifidobacteriales > Bifidobacteriaceae > Gardnerella > Gardnerella sp. DNF01205. The sequence continues at coordinate 418,551 of NZ_CP058378.1, forward strand.
CTAACTAATACTTTTGCGTTACTTTCGTTTATTGCAAATGCCAAGATGATCCTTGCGAAGTATCGACAATTACAATTCCTGCGTTATTTAACGCGTCGCGAATAGCATCTGCAGTAGCAAAATCCTTTGCTTTTCTAGCATCTGCTCTAGCTTTAAGTTGCAAAGTAATTAAAGAGTTCAAAGCTGAGTATTCTTTGCTTTCCTTGCCATTTGAGCCTTCTGCGGACGATTGATTATCGTTCGAAGCCCACGTTTTTGCGTAAGGATCCAAGCCCAAAGTATCTAACATAGCTCGCACTTGCAAAACAGCGAGATATATGAGCTTTTGTACGCTTTCGCTTTGTGCTTGTGAAGAATCTTTGCTGCAGTCGTCAATAAGAGCATTTCCTTGACGAATTGTAGTAAATATTTCTGCGATTGCGCCAGAAACGTTAATGTCATCGTTCATAGCGCGAGTAAAATCTTCTGGAAGCTCGTCTGCGTTAACAGAGTGCACTTCTTCGCAAGTTGGCTTCTTGTCAAGCAATCTGCCAGCTCTCTCAAGGAAGTTCATAATTCGATCGTAAGCCGATTTTGACTCCACCAAAGCTTGGTCGGACCACTCCAGCATTGCACGATATTGCACTGCTCCCAAAGCATAACGCACAACCCAAGCCGAATTATTTGCCAAAACTACTGGTACGGAAAGTCCATTTCCTAAGGATTTGGACATTTTTTCACCTTTTGCGGTAACCCATGCTGAATGCATCCACACATCAGCGCTTTCCCAGCCAGCAGCACGCGTTTGTGCCATTTCGTTTTCGTGGTGAGGGAAACGCAAATCCAGGCCGCCTCCGTGAATATCGAAATCGTCGCCAAGATATCGATGGCTCATAGCAGAGCATTCAATATGCCAACCAGGGCGTCCCTCGCCAAAAGGAGTTTTCCAGCGCGCATCCGGCTGATCGAAATCGCAAGGTGCTTTCCAAAGTGCGAAATCCCTAGGATCATGTTTGTCTGGTGAAGCATCTGCAGGATCTGTTGGATTGTAAATATCGTTTTCAGCAGCGTCTACGCTTGGACCTTTTGCGTCTGCAATAGCTGCGGCTTCGTCTGCGCAAGTTTCATTTTGGTTCTGATTTTGGTGCGTTAATTCGCCGTAATGCTCCCAATTTGGCACGTCAAAATAAACATTTCCAGTAGGATTTCCGTCGCTGTCATTAATAACATATGCGTGACCGCGCTCAATCAAACGCTCAATCAGCTCAACCATGTCTGTAATATGACCTGTTGCGCGCGGCTCAACTGTTGGCGCAAGTACCCCTAAAGTATTGTAGGATTTTGTAAATTCGCGCTCGTAAATATATGCTCGTTCCCACCAATTTTGCCCTGATTCATTGGCTTTTTTCATAATTTTGTCGTCAATATCTGTGACGTTTCTAACAAACGTGACTTTGTAGCCTAAACGTAGCATCCAGCGACGGATTATATCGAATGCGATTGCTGCGCGAATATGGCCAATATGTGGGGAACTTTGCACTGTTGCGCCGCACACGTACATGCCTACTTGACCAGGCTTTTTAGGTACGAAAGTGTTCGTTGAATGTGAAGCCGTGTTGTATAAGTGCAGGTTTTCTGCGGCTTTAGTAACTTTTGCAGTCTCTTCGTTCAAACTCTTATTAAGCATAATTGCTATTATAAATGCTTCTTTATACTCAGAGTGACTTCGAGAAGTTGCATTTCGTACGTCGGCTCTTTAGTTAGCGATACAATTATTGCGATTTGGTTTTAGATTTAGCTTTAGTAATCCAATTAGATTCATATCTATTACTTATCTATTACCTAGCTGTTTTTATTTTGTTCGTTACGAAAGGAATATCATGGCTGAGATTTCATCTGCTCTTATGACGGACATGTATGAATACACTATGCTCGACGCTGCTCTTAAAGACGGCACCGCAAATCGCAAGTGCGTTTTTGAAATTTTTACGCGCCACTTGCCTCAAGGCCGTCGTTACGGAGTTGTTGCTGGCATGGGCCGCATTTTGGAAGAGTTGCAAAAATTCCATCTTTCGGAAGATGATTTACGTTTCTTAAGTGATCGCAAAATTGTTAGTACAGAAACCATTGAATGGCTGAAAAATTTCCGATTCCGCGGTAAAATTTCCGGTTATCGCGAGGGTGAGATGTTCTTCCCTAACTCGCCAATTTTGCAAGTAGAAGGCACTTTCGGCGAGTGCACTTTGCTCGAAACTCTTCTGCTTTCCGTTCTCAATTACGATTGTGCTGTGGCGTCTGCTGCAGCTCGCATGGTTTCTGCTTCCGCAGGACGTCCTTGCATGGATATGGGCGGCCGCCGCACGAACGAATATTCTGCAGTTGCCGCATCTCGTGCAGCAGTAATTGGCGGTTTTAAAGGTACTGCAAATCTGTTAGCTGCAAAACTTTACGGTTTAAAGGCAATCGGAACTGCAGCTCACTGCTTCACTCTTGTTCACGACACTGAGCGTGACGCTTTCACTTCTCAAATTGCAGCTCTTGGCAAAGGCACTACGCTTCTTGTTGACACTTATAATATTGAGGAAGCTGTAAAGACAGCCGTGGAAGTTGCAGGTCCAGATCTTGGCGGAATTCGTATTGATTCTGGAGATTTGTGCGCTCTGGCTCGTCGCGTTAGGAATCAGCTCGACGAGTTGGGTGCTAAAAACACAAAGATTACAGTTACGAACGATTTGGACGAGTATGCTCTTGCTTCCTTACAAAATGCGCCTGTGGATTCTTACGGCATCGGCACAATGCTTGTAACCGGCTCCGGCGCTCCAACTTGCGCAATGGTTTATAAGCTTACTGAGCGTGAGGGTGCAGATGGTGTAATGCAGCCTGTTGCTAAGCGTTCTAAGAATAAAGCGACTGTGCCTGGACGTAAATTGGCGTATCGTTCATACGATTACAGCAACGATTCTTGCGGTGTAGCTGATTGCGAACGCGTGATTTCCGGTTCGGAAGTTGCGCTCGCTCAGTTTAAGCCTAAGGATTCGTGGGAGAATCTGCTAGTTGATTACATGGTCGACGGTGAAGCTGACGAACAGTTTATGGGTCACGATGCGATTATGCGTGCCCAGGATTATTGCGCTTCTGCTTTGCGTCGACTGCCTTTGGCTGCGCAAAGTTTGATGCGCGGAGACCCTGCAATACCAACAGAAATTCAAGTACTGTAGAAGTACTGTAAATTGATCTTTTTAAAACTAAACTTTACTAAATAACTAAATAAGATTCGCAAAAGGATCGCAAATAATTTTCGCAAATAATTCATGCGTAAAGATTAGCGTTTTCGACAGCTTTTTGAGTGTTTGTTGCGATAATGCTTTATGCTTGGTTTTGCGAATAAAATTCAATTAAATTTTAGTGCGCTACGAAATTCGTTACACAATGCGTTACGAAAGGATGCGAGATGTTTTCATCTTTAGAAGCAGATAATGCGTTAGATGCTGTTATGGAATCTGGTTCGCAATCCACAGATCCAGACTCTGGTTCCGGCACAAGCACTTCTGTTCTAGAACGTCCAGAAGTTGACGAAGATGCTCGTCTAGATGATGGTGGTAATGCAGATCGTTTTGCACACTATGTGTCAAAAGACAAAATTGAAGAGTCGCGCTTAACTGGTCGACCAGTAGTAGCTTTATGCGGTAAAGTGTGGATTCCTCGACACGAAGCAAATGACTACCCAGTTTGCCCTGAATGCAAGCGCATATACGAGGAATTAGGAAAGTTTAATTTTTAAGTAATTATGTTGCGTATTTAAGCAATTTATATTAAATATCAGCGTTACTTCTATCTTTAACGATAAAAGTAACGCTATTTTATTAATATATTTTTGTTCTGAGCGCAATGGGTGATAATCTAAGAGCATGACTATAGCTGTGTGCCCCGGCTCGTATGATCCAGTCACTGCCGGCCATTTAGACGTAATACAACGTTGTACGCATCTATTTGATGAAGTACATGTGCTAGTTGCGGTAAATGCTGCAAAGACTCCGTTATTTCCTGAATCTGAGCGCGTAAAAATTATTCAAGAAGCAATAAATAATTTGCCGCAAGCTCAGAATAGTTTCAATCGCAATTGCAAAATAGTAGTAACTTCAACAGCTGGTTTGATTACTGATTACTGTACAAAAGTTGGTGCTACAGTAATCGTAAAAGGCTTACGTCAAAACGGTGATTATGAGGCAGAACTTGGAATGGCGCTAGTGAACCGCAAATTAGCAGGTATCGAAACGCTTTTTCTGCCTGCTGATCCTGTGCTTGAGCATGTTTCAAGCTCTGTGGTTAAAGATGTTGCTCGTCATGGGGGAAATGTTACTGGCATGGTTCCAGATAACGTAATACCCTTATTAAAAAAGCTTTTTAATGAACAATCATTAGGTGTAGATAATAATTCATTTATGCTGAACAATTGAACAGGAGAGTAGAAGATGACAAATAAAAATGAACTTACTGACGCAACTTCTGGATTATCTAGTGAAGGAGACGACACAATGGAGCGCGAAGTGCAAGTTGATCGCAATCAAAAGCTTCCATTGCATCCGGTTCTTGCAGATGAAGAAGATGCTCAAGACGGCGTTGTAAATACAACGCAATCCGACGTGCGAAGTGCGCGTAAAGGCGACCTATTAGTTGACTCAGATGCTGACAATACAGAAACGTCATCTGTTGCGGCAGTTGGAAGTGTTTCTGCTGCGGAAGATGTGCGAGATAATGGCGCTGATAGTGCAAATAAGAACAATAAAAATAGCAAAGCAGCTTCTTCGCCAGCATCATTTTCTCCTTTCCCTCTTCCAGATTTACGAGAAAGAGAAGACGGTGGCGTTATTGACTTTGAAGAAAATGAATCTGAAACTTCAAAAGTAGCTGCAGAAGCAGTAAGCGATGAAGTGCGCTCAAAGAGTCGCGCTGAATTTACAACAGTTTACGACATTATTGATGCAATGGAAGCAGCCCTTTCGGAAGCAAAGAATGTTCTGTTTGCTGCAGGAATGGTAAAAATTGATCGCGATGAGTTCGTTGACCAGTTAGCGCGTTTGAAAGATATGCTTCCTGTGCAATTGGAGCGAGCTTCTGCATTAATGCGAGAAGCAGAGCGACGTTTGCGTACAGCGCAAGCACAAGCAAGCTCTATTGTTTCCTCAGCGCAATCTCAATCTGCAGAAATAATTGAAGAAGCGCAAGAGCGTGCTCAATTCTTAGCAGGTCAAGAAAACGTAACGGCTTTAGCAAAACAGAAAGCTCGCGATATTCTCGCTATTGCGCAAGCAAAATCAGACAAGCTTACGCAAGGTGCGGATCAGTATTGCGCAACTGTTATGGAAGGCTTAAAGCAGCAGCTAGATAAATTAGAGCAAGACGTGCAAGCGGGTCAGCGAGTGTTAGAAGATCGTCGCCGAGCTGCGGCGCACGTACAAAACGACATTAGCTCATCATTGTATGACGATGATGAAGAGGAAAGGAATTAGTAATGGCTTCGCATCCATCCCAATCACCATGGGCTGTTCCAGTAGCGCAAATGGCTGCGCGCGCTGGTAGTAGCATGTCGTTGCATCGCGTATTTCCGGCGCCGGAAGGCATTGGAGATTACGTTATTGGCGTAAAGCCAGGCAGCGATGTTATGGTTGATGGCGATTTTGATGCTGTGGTTGACGGCTTAATGTTTCAGGGCAGTATTACTGCTCCGGTGCATGCAGAATGTACTCGATGCTTGATGCCGCTTCGTCGCGATTGGAAAGTGGATGTGTGCGTATTCTTCCCATATGCTGACTCGCGTTCTAATCGTTCTGATAATCGCAATACTCGTGGCGATGCGGATGAAGCTGAATCGCAAATTTGGGATGAAAATGACGAGTCAGGCAATGTGTATCCTCTAGTTGCGGGTGGCGATTTTGCGGATATTGAGGCTCTTATTCGCGACACGATGGTAAGTGAGTTGCCGTTGCAGCCGTTGTGTGAGCCGGATTGCCGCGGACTTTGCTCTCAGTGTGGCGAAAACTTAAACGAGCATCCAGATCATCATCACGACGTTACGGATATTCGTTTTGCTGCTTTAGAGGATTTGAAAGCTCAGCTTGAGCAGAATGAAGAGCGGCATTAATTTTAGCGAGTTGTAAAGTTTCTGCCGTTTTTGAGCTGATTCCCGACCGAAACTTTACAGTAGTGTAAAGAAAAGGTCGTTTTTGGGCTGAAAAGCGGCATAAACTGCGCACGTTTGTAAAGTTTCTGTCGCACTAAAGAGAAATTAGGTTGCGCAATTTGTACGGCGCTTGCTGTAATATACAGAACGCTTAAGCTCAATCGATTGAACGAAATAGAGGAAAGAATTATGGCACTGCCTAAGTACAAGACCTCGCGTGCTAATACGCATTCGCGTCGCGCTAATTGGAAGGCGTCTGCCGTGCAGACTGTGACTTGCCCGAACTGCGGTTCTCAGGCATTCCCACACATGGCTTGCCCATCTTGCGGAACCTTCCGTGGTCGTGTTTACCGTGAAGCTATTCGCTCCGAGCACACCAAGTAGGTTTTATTAACAGAAACCCTGCCATCGACGGGTGGCAGGGTTTTTCTTTTTTCTTTCGTATTGTGGTTGTTGCGCGAGTTATCGTTTGGTGTGGCGTGAGTTTTGGGGGATTTCTCTCCTCGCACGTCCCGTCCTTCGTCGCTTTGGCTGTTAGAGGTTTTGCTGTTTGCTTTGTTCTTAAGGAATGTTGCTTCCTCAGTCCTCTTTTAGTGCTCGTAAAGAAATCCCCCAAACTCTGCGTGTTTAATCTTTAATAACCTCGTTTTATCGCAGAGATTTTTCGATTTTTCTTCTTCGCTTGGCGAATCAGCAGCCTGCGGCTCTGACGTTCGCCGCGCTCAGTGCGAAAAATCTCAAATCTCTACCGCACTAATATTCGACCTCTCAAGCAACACCCACCCCTCACTACTCAGAAAATGATTAGTGTTTTTGTTGTGTGGTAGTCATTTCGGTGTAGCGATGGCAGAGCAATAATGCTAGTGTTCTTTGATTGATAGTCGCTTATCGTATTCGAAGTATCGATGACAAAGTTCGCAGATCAGGTAAAGTTCGTAGTTACTTACGCGCGTCGAGTGCGTGCCAAGCGATTTCGGCGGCTGCGAGTTGCGCTTTTCGTTTGCTAGAGCCACTTCCGACTCCCAGCACTTCGTCGCCATCCTTATGCGCCAAAACCGCGCGAGCTTCAAACACTGGTGCGTATTCTGGCCCAGAAACAGCCATTCGATACTCTGGATCTTCCAAACCCATATCGTGAGCTTTGACTGTAAGCGAAGTCTTCCAATCGAGAGCTGGTCCTTCAGTTAGCACTTCCGCCAAAGTGTCGTCAATCAAACGATGCACAACTCTGCGAGCTTCATCAATTCCATGCTCAACAAAAGTTGCGCCAATAAGCGCTTCAACAATATCGCACAAAATTGAATCTTTATTATTTCCGCCCTGCTCCATTTCTCCGCGACCGAGAAGAATATACGCGCCAACATGCAGCTTTTCGCGCGCAACAGCAGAAAGCGCCCATTCAGACACAGCTTTCGCTCGCATCTTTGCAAGCTGACCTTCAGTCATGTCTGGATGTGCAGAAAACAGCGTTTCCGTAGAAACTAACTCAAGCACAGCATCGCCCAAAAACTCAAGTCGCTCATAATTTCGTGTGCCAGGATGCTCGTGCGAGAACGAGCGGTGGGTGAGTGCTTCTACCAAAAGATCCGGCGAAATAGTTGTGCCTAAAGCGTTCAAAAGTTCCTGCGTTGGGTCTCCAGGACGTGTTTCATCGCCATCTAATCTCAAAACTCCATCTTCGTTGTGTTGCGCATGTGAGTTGTTTTGATTGTTTTGATTGTGTTTGCTCTGCATATTCTGTTGATTTTGTTGATTGTTCTGAGTTTTCATAGCACGTATTATTATAGTCCTACTACCAACACAAGCGCTTTTAAGCTTCGTGTTCGCATTTGCGATCGCATTTTTCCATATTTCTTCTATATCCTTTCGTATAAGTGTTCAGCTATATTTGTGGATTATGCCTACGTATGATTTGGGATTAGAACGAGTTTCGCTAGAATTTGCTACAAAAACGATTTTTACAGACGTAACTCAAGGTGTTTTTGAAGGCGACAGAATAGGTATTGTTGGAAAAAATGGTGACGGAAAGTCAACGCTACTTCGACTACTTGCCGGTACAATGCAGCCTGATTCTGGTCGCGTTACAAAACGCGGAGGGCTTACTTTTGGCATGTTGGATCAGCGAGATCCATTGGATGATAACGCAACTGTGCGCGAGGCTGCTCTTGAAAATCGCGAAGATTACGAGTGGGCTGCAGATCAGCGTTCACGCGAAATTGTAGAAGCGCTTCTTGGTGGCATAAATTTGGAAGCAAAAGTAGGCACGCTTTCTGGAGGCCAGCGCAGGCGCGCAGATTTAGCAAGATTATTGTTGCACGATTGGGATATTTTGGCTTTGGATGAGCCTACGAATCATTTGGACGTTGTGACGATTCATTGGCTTGCGGAGCATCTTCTTCACCGTTGGCAGGACGGTCAAGGTGCGCTTTTGATTGTGACGCACGACCGCTGGTTCTTGGATGAGGTTTGCACTTCGATGTGGGAAGTGCACGACGGCGTAATTGATCCTTTCGAGGGTGGTTACAGCGCTTATATGATGCAACGCGTGGAGCGCGAACGCCAAGCGGATGTGCGCGAAGAGCGTCGCAGAAATTTGGCAAGAAAAGAGTTAGCTTGGCTTTCTAGGGGTGCTCGTGCGCGTTCTACTAAGCAAAAGTTCCACGTAAAGCAAGCGCGTGAGCTTATTGCAGATGTGCCGCCGCTAAGAGACACTCTTGAATTGAAGAAAATGGCAACTTCGCGTCTTGGTAAGCAAGTTGTTGATTTAATTGACGTTACGCAAATTTTCGACAACGCTCAGCAGCTAAAAAATATCGATCCGGATATTGTAGAAAACGCATCTTTAGGTGAAGATAATGCAGAAAAATCAAATAAAGTCGATATCGTAGAATCTGCTTTTGCGCAACCAACTCACGTAGGAAGCGTTACTATTGCTGTTGACGAGAGTCAAGAAAATTCTTTTGAAAATGCTGCGGAAAATACTTCTGAAAATACTGCTACGAGCGCAGAAAACATTGCAGAAACTTCAGCTGCATCGCGCAAAACTATTACTGGACGCATGATTTTAGACGATGCAACTTGGCTTATAGGCCCAGGCGATCGTTTTGGAATTGTGGGTGCGAATGGAGCAGGAAAATCAACATTATTAAGCATTATTGATGGATCTCTAAAGCCTACGCTTGGACACGTAAATATTGGCAAGACTGTAAAATTTGCTGTGCTTTCGCAGCGGCTAGAAGAGCTTGAAAAGCTTGGAAAATATAAAGTAAAAGAAGTTTTAAGTCGCTATAAGCCTAGCTATATTATCGATGGCAAAGAAGTGACTCCAGGTCAGCTTATGGAAAGGCTTGGTTTTAAGCCCGAGCAGCTTATGACACCAATTGCGGATCTTTCGGGCGGTCAAAAGCGCCGTATGCAGTTGCTGCTGATTTTGCTAAACGAGCCAAATGTGCTGATTATGGATGAGCCTGGAAACGATCTTGACACTGACATGCTTGCAGTTATGGAGGATTTGCTCGATACTTGGCCCGGCACTTTGATTGTTGTTTCGCACGATCGCTACTTGCTTGAGCGCGTAACAGACCAGCAATTTGCGCTTATTGACGGCAAAATTCGTCATCTTCCAGGCGGTGTAGATGAGTATTTGCAGATTGTAGAAAAGTTGCAGCGCGATCACGAAAATAGCATTAGTGCTGCGAGTACTGTGAATGCTTCAAGTACTACAAATTCTACAACTAAAGAAAGTTCAGAAAGTACAGTAGCTGAGCCAAAACTTACAGGCAAAGCCTATCACGATGCTGCAAGGCGAGTTTCTGCAATCGAGCGAAAACTTACAAAGCTTGAAGAAGAAAAGTCGCAAATTGAAGCGCAAATGGCTGCGCACAACCCAAGTGACTTTGTTGGACTTCAATCTCTTAACGAAGATCTCCAAAAAAACGAGCAAGAAACCAGTGCTCTTGAGGATGAGTGGATGAAGCTTTCTGAGCAGCTTTAGTACAAAATTGCTGCGCGCTAAGAAGAAGAAATAGAAGATAACAGCCACGTGCTAAATTTGTGAGGTATGACTCAAATCAAGGATATGTTGGAATCTGTAAAACCAATTCGCGTTGACGGTCGTAATGTTGACGAGCTCCGACCTGTGCGCATAACACGTAAATTTACTGATGTTCCTGAAGGTTCTGTGCTTATTGAGTGTGGCAATACGCGCGTAATGTGCACTGCAACTTTTACGGTTGGTGTGCCTCGTTGGCGTAGAGATTCCGGTTTGGGTTGGGTAACTGCCGAATATTCTATGCTTCCTAGAGCAACAGCTGAGCGAACTGATCGCGAATCTGTGCGTGGAAAAATTGGTGGTCGCACTCACGAAATTAGTCGTCTTATTGGTCGCTGCTTGCGCGGTGTAGTCGATATGAAAGCAATGGGTGAGTGCCAGATTCAAATTGATTGCGACGTGTTGCAAGCGGATGGTGGAACTCGTACTGCTTCTGTAACTGGAGCTTATGTAGCTTTGGTAGATGCGCTTAATTGGGCAGAAAAGAATGGTCATATTCGCTCTGCTGCAAGTGTTATTAAGGATTCTATTTCCGCTGTTTCTGTAGGCGTTATTAACGGCACGCCTATGCTTGATTTGCCTTATGTTGAAGACAGTCAAGCTATGACAGATATGAACGTAGCTATGACAGGTTCCGGCACTTTCATTGAAATTCAAGGCACTGCAGAACATCGTCCATTTAATCGCGACGAATTAAATACGTTACTTGATTTGGCAACTAAAGGTAATCGCGAATTGCAAGCTGCTCAAAAAGCCGCTTTAGCAAAATAGAAGAGATTGAAGGAGAACGGGCGTGAAGCTTATTGTGGCAACACATAATGAGGGAAAACTCGTTGAAATTAAGCAAATTTTAGAGGAGCAATTGTCGAAGCTGGCAAACAGTTTCGAGTTAGTAACTGCAGGTTCTCTTGGCTTGCCTGATCCTGTGGAAACTGGCGTGACTTTTGAACAGAATGCTTTGCTCAAAGCGCGTGATGTTGCTGCAAGAACAGGTTATCCTGCTATTGCAGACGATTCGGGTCTTATTGTCGACGTGCTTGGTGCTGCCCCTGGTATTCTTTCTGCCAGGTGGAGTGGTGTGCATGGGGACGATAAAGCTAATAATGAGCTTCTTTTGCGCCAACTTTCTGATATTCCAGATCAATGTCGTACTGCTCGTTTTCGTTGTGCTGCAGCTCTTGCTATTCCGGATGGGTGCAGTGAGGTTCCTGAAGGCAGTGTTATGTCGCATTCTCACGGCTTTGAGACTGTTCGAGTCGGAGAAATGGTTGGTCACTTGTTGCGCGAGGTGCACGGAACTAACGGTTTCGGCTATGATCCGCTATTTGTGCCAGATCTTCAGCCTATTCGCGATGGTGTGCAAATGAAAGGTTTGACTAGCGCGGAGCTGACTCAAGAAGAAAAGAATGCTATTTCGCACAGAGGTAATGCTTTGCGCGCGCTTTTGCCGGAGTTGCAGGCATTATTTATTACCGAATAAGCATTTATTACTGAATAAGCGAAAAATTTCGTGCGCGAGATGGGACTTGAACCCACACGTCGTAAGACACAGGAACCTAAATCCTGCGCGTCTACCATTCCGCCACTCGCGCATAGACTCATATAAATAATCGAGCGAATAAAAACAAATCAAAAGTATTAATACACTCGAGCGAGTCAGAGAGCCGCTTGACAGAATCGAACTGTCGACCTTCTCATTACGAGGGAGACGCTCTACCGACTGAGCTAAAGCGGCATGTCGCCCGAGACGCATTCGCGACTCGCGCACAAATCAATTACTATATATCATATTTTTAAATTTGTCCAATGGGCGCGCCGTACAAAATATAATAGTCATTAAGCAAGTATTGCATAGTTTGTATTGCAATTCGTTTAGTGTGGCGCGAGTTTTGTGGGATTTCTTTCCTCGCAGGCGCGACGACCTGCTTTCGCGCAGCACCAGTGTGATTGTGTTCATTTTTGTGTTAAGCTTCGCGTGTTTCTGTCTGCTTTTGTGAGTATCTTGTGAATTGGACTATAGTGACGATTGCTGTCACGTAAGTTGAAGAAATGAAAGGACCTAGAAATGGCCATCAATCCGCCAGTTGACGCCGTAAAAACCCCAGAGTGGGCTGCATTGCAGAAGCATTACGACGAGTTGCAATCAGAAGGTGTTTGCCTGAAGAAGTGGTTTGCTGAGGATGCAAATCGCGTGGATAAGTTGAGCTTCGAAGCTGGAGATCTCCACTTCGATCTTTCTAAGAATTTAATTAAGCCTGAAACTCTTAAGCTTTTCGCAGACCTTGCAAAGGCAGTTAAGCTTGACGAGCGCACTAAGGCAATGTACACTGGCGTGCACATTAATAATACAGAAGATCGTGCAGTTTTGCACACTGCTTTGCGTCGTCCTGCAGAGGATGCTGGCAAGTTCATTGTTGACGGTCAAGATACCGTTGCAGACGTGCGTGAAGTGTTGGGTCGCATTTACGATTTCGCTAACGAAGTTCGTTCCGGCGCTTGGAAGGGCGTTACCGGCAAGAACATTAAGACCGTTGTAAACATTGGTATCGGCGGCTCTGATTTGGGTCCGGTCATGGTTTACGAAGCTTTGAAGCCATATGCTGACGCTGGTATTAGCGCTCGCTACGTTTCTAACATTGATCCAAACGATATGGCAGAAAAGACCAAGGATTTGGATCCAGAAACCACTTTGTTCATCATTGTTTCCAAGACCTTCACTACTTTGGAGACTTTGACCAACGCTCGTACCGCTCGCACTTGGTTGCTGAATAAGCTTCAGGAGTGCGGTGCTATTGACGGAAGCGACGCAAAGAAGGCTGAATCTGTTGCTAAGCACTTCGTGGCTGTTTCCACCAACCTCGAAAAGGTTGAAGAGTTCGGCATCAACCCAACCAACGCTTTTGGCTTCTGGAGCTGGGTTGGCGGTCGTTACTCTGTGGATTCCGCTGTCGGCACTTCTTTGGCTGTTGTTCTCGGTCCAGAGCGCTTCGAAGAGTTCTTGAAGGGCTTCCATGCAATCGATACTTACTTCGCTGAGACTCCATTCGAGAAGAACGTTGTTGTGCTTCTCGGTATGCTCAACGTTTGGTACCGCAACTTCTACAAGGTTGCTTCTCACGCTGTGCTTCCATACGATCAATACTTGCACCGCTTCCCAGCTTATTTGCAGCAGCTCACCATGGAATCCAACGGTAAGTCTGTGCGCTGGGACGGCACTCCTGTAACAAGCGAAACCGGCGAAATCTTCTGGGGTGAGCCAGGTACTAACGGCCAGCACGCTTTCTACCAGTTGATTCACCAGGGCACTCAGCTTATTCCAGCTGATTTCATTGCTTTCGTGAACACGCCAAATCCTACTAAGGATGGCGATCAGGATGTGCACGAGCTCTTCTTGGGCAACTATCTTGCACAGACTAAGGCTCTTGCTTTCGGCAAGACTGCTGATGAAGTTCGCGCTGAAGGCACTCCAGAGGAGATTGTGCCAGCTCGCGTGTTCAAGGGCAACCGTCCAACCACGTCCATTTTCGGCGATGCTTTGACTCCATTTAGCTTGGGCGAGCTTATTGCTCTCTACGAGCACATTACCTTCGTTGAAGGCACTGTGTGGGGCTTGGATTCCTACGATCAGTGGGGTGTGGAGCTTGGCAAGCAGCTTGCAAAGCAGATTACTCCTGCAATTTCTAAGGATGATGAAGCTTTGGCAGCTCAGGATGCTTCTACACAGAGCTTGATTCGCTTCTATCGCGCTCATCGCAAGTAAGATAGTAGTCATATAGGCAATCGTTTTTAGCGATTGTTGATTTATAAGCCTCTTGGCGTTAATTCGTCAAGAGGCTTTTTTGTTTAGCATCTGTCGCTGAGTTTTGTAAGTTTCAAATGCATCGCAATGTGTTTTGCTGCATGTTGACACAACTGCAACAATAATTTATAATGAGCACGGTCGGTAGGTAAGGCTACCACGGGGATACGGGTTGCTGCCGCAACACAGTGGAGACACTGCACGCTGGTTAACAGTCGTTGTCGAATTCAAGGCTTCGACTAATGCAACGCCACCGCCCTGCGAAGCTGAAGCTTGAACGACGTGGCACGCTTAATATGCGTTTGTGTGTTTTGGTGCGCCTCTGTTCTCTTGTAAACCTCCGATTCAATGATGAAGATTTGCGCCGGCAGCGCACTAACTTAAGGAGGTGATTTGCCGTGAAACATGACAGTAAAAGCCATAATTCTAGTACTCGTACTGATGAAGGCTCCGACACTATTGGCAGTAGTAGTTCGGATGTTCCTCCTGAATATATGAAGCCGGCAATCACCGAATTTAGGTTGCAAAACTTGCGAAATATATAACTTACGAAATACAACTTACGAAGTATAATTTACGAAATATAATTTGTGGAGTTAAAACGTGAGTTCTAGTTATTTGCGCCTGTAACGTAATCAATGGTGATACGGCTACGCAAGAATTTACGAAAATCTAAATAGAAATTCGCATAGAAATCTCAATAGATATCTGCGTAATAAATGAATAGAAATAAAAAATACACGAAAGTGAATCCACTTATTGCCTATTCGAGGACTTTATTATGACCGTATTTACAACTTCGCGCAAAGAAAGCGCAGGCGCGCAAGTCGACGAGAACACTCGTTTCTGGTCGGACATTATTGTGTGCGTTGGCATTATTGCCGTTTTTGGCGTAACTGCCTTCCTTATTCAGCGCATAAATCAACCGATTGGTCCAAGTGGCATACCATCTAAGGTATCCACGGACTTAATCAATCTGCCTTACTACACTTTGCGCTCAGTATTTCGCATGCTGATCGCATTAGTTGCATCTCTTATCTTTACTATTGTTTATGGCTCTCTTGCAGCTCGCAGTCGTAGGCTTGGCAAGGTGCTTATTCCTCTTCTAGATATTTTGCAATCAGTTCCAATTCTTGGCTTCCTTTCGGCAACTGTCACGATTTGGTTGGTAATTTTCCCTGGATCGATGCTTGGTGTTGAAGCCGCTTCGATTTTTGCTATTTTTACGAGTCAAGCATGGAATATGACTTTTTCGTTCCACCGTTCGCTGCTCAGCGAGCCAAAGGAACTGGATGAGGCAGTTCGTAGTTTGCAACTCACGCATTGGCAACGTTTCTGGGTGCTAGACATGCCTAACGCAATGATTCCACTGCTTTGGAATTGCATGATGTCTGTTGGAGGCGGATGGTTCTTCCTTACAGCTTCGGAAATGATTTCCGTAAATAATCACACTTACGCTCTTCCTGGCATCGGTAGTTTTGTGGCACAAGCTGCTGCTGAAAATAAGCTTGGTCTTATTTGGTGGGCTATTGTGTCGATGGTGATTGTTGTTTTGGCACTTGACTTCTTCTTGTGGAAACCGCTTACAGCTTGGGCTGAGCGTTTCCGCATTACGCAAAGCGCATCTGATAATGAGCGTCACAGTGCTATTTTGACTCTTATTCGTCACTCTCATGCAGATGAAGTTATTAGTAAACTGTTTTTGCCAATTCGCGAGTGGCTTGAAAAAGTAACGCGCCCATTCGGTCGCACAGGCTCCAAGTGGCCTCACAAGGCTGCTCAGCATAAGCTTGGTGATTGGGTATTTAACGTTATTATGCTAATTATTGTGGCTGCTGGCGCTGCCCATATGCTTTACTTTGTGTATACAACTGCAGGTTTGCATGAGTTTATTACTGCAGGCATGCTTGGTGGCATCACTTTTATACGCGTTGCTGTGTTGATTTTAATAAGCTCGCTTATTTGGGTTCCTGTTGGTGTTGTAATCGGCATGAATCCTAAGATTTCGCGTATTATGCAGCCTATAGTGCAAATTCTTGCTAGCTTCCCAGCAAACTTCATCTTCCCGTTTGCTATGGCTTGGTTTATGGCTTGGCATATTGATCTTGGTTGGGGAAGTATTATTTTGATGGCTCTTGGCACGCAATGGTACATTCTGTTCAATGTTATTGCAGGTGCTAGTGCTATCCCTGATGATTTGCGTGAAATGACGCGCAGCTTCCGCTTGGATCGTACTTTGCGATGGAAGACGCTTATTTTGCCGTCTATTTTCGGTTCATGGTGCACTGGCGGTATTACAGCTGCAGGCGGTGCATGGAATGCTTCGATTGTGTCTGAGATTGTGGAATATGGAAAGAACCACATGGAAACTCAGGGTTTGGGCGCATATATTACTAATGCAACCACTTTAGGAGATTCTGCGCGCACTTTAGTTGGCGTAACTGTTATGAGCTTGATTGTTGTTTTAAGCAACCGATTATTCTGGTCGCCAATGCAACGTATTTCCGAAAAACGTTACGTATTGAATTAAATCGACTAATAAATCGACTAATAAAATTACTAATAAATCGCTTAAAATAACAAAATTTTATGAAAAAGATTGGCAAAATTATGAATACTTTAAAGAGCAATGCAAAAAAAGTGCAATCCTCAATTACAAGCGATATTATCGACGCAAAGCACATCAGTCAAAGCTTCACTTCTGACAGTGGCACTACTCAGCACGTTTTGCACGATATTTCTTTCACCCTTCGCGAAGGTGAAATCGTAGCAATATTAGGACGTTCTGGTGCTGGAAAATCAACTTTCCTACGCACAATGGCTGGTCTTGTGCAGCCAACAGAAGGCACAGTAACGTATCGCGGACGCGAGCTGACAGGTCCAAACCCAGGTGTTGCAATCGTATTTCAAACCTTCGCTCTTATGCCGTGGCTTACAGTACAAGACAATGTGGAACTTGGTTTGCGTGCTAGAGGCGTTAGTAAAGAAAAGCGTACTGAGCTTGCTTTAGCTGCAATTGACGCAATCGGTTTGGACGGCTTTGAAACAGCATATCCTAAGGAACTTTCCGGCGGTATGCGTCAGCGAGTTGGTATTGCGCGCGCGTTGGTGCTACGACCGGATGCATTATTTATGGACGAGCCATTCTCTGCTCTCGATGTGCTTACTGCAGAAAACTTGCGTCAGGAAGTTCTTAAGCTGTGGTCTAGCGAGGAGCGAGATATTAAGTCTGTGCTTATTGTGACGCACAATATTGAAGAAGCTGTGCAAATGGCTGATCGCGTTGTGGTTCTTGGATCTCATCCAGGTCACTTAATTGCTGATGTGAATGTTGATTTGCCTCGTCCTCGAGATAAGCACAGTGCTGAATTTGAAGCGATGGTTGATAATCTGTATGCTATTTTGACTGGTTCTGCTCCAGAAAGCGCTGCAGAGCAAGACGCTTCCGAAGATGCTGATTCTCAAGATCAAGCAAATAATGCAACTAATGAAGATGCTGAAGATAACGAAGCTGCAGCAATTGCAGATATGCTTATTCAGCGCCACCATGACGATGAAGATGAAGATAAGCAAAGTGAGGATGAAGCTGAAGCAGGTGAGGTAAAGGCAGAGCCTGTGGCTGTTCATTTGCTTCCAAACGCTACACCAGGTGGTATGGCTGGTTTGCTTGACGTGATTTCTGAAAACCCAGATGGCATTGATTTGGCGGATTTGGCAGCTGATTTGTCGTTTGAGATTGATGATTTGTTCCCACTTGTCGATGCGGGCACGATGCTTAATTTACTTACTGCAGAAAACGGTCATATTACTATTACTTCTGAGGGTGAAGAGTGGCATAATGCCGATATTTTGCACAGTAAGCAAGTTTTTGCTCGTCTTGCGATTGAACATGCACCTCTTGTGCACGCAATTGATCAAGCTTTGAGTAGGAATCGTAACGGAAAGCTTCGTGGCGAGCTGATTTTGGATTTGTTGCGCAGTAAGCACACGGATGCTTTGGCACGTCAGCAGTTTGATATTGCAATTAGCTGGGGTCGTTACGGCGAGTTGTTTGATTATGACGCTGATGATGACGAGTTGACTCGTACAGTTGAAACTGCTCCTCTCGATGGAGTTGTGCGCTGAAATAGTGCAGAATAGTGCGGAATTATGCTCAATAATGTCCATTATTGAGCATAATTTGGTATTTGTATGCTTTCGATAAAGGGATGCCGCATAGTTCTTTTATCTTTTAGGTCTAGTCGCTTCTTATTTAAGATTGCGCGGATCGGAAGCCCCCTAAAAAGCGAACTTTTTGGGGAAAGAATTGCGTAGCACATTTGTTGCTAACGCTTACTATGCGTCGATATGCGGCGGCGATGGAGGAATATTATGGTAAATGCTGTAGAAGCATTTGATGCTAAGCATCTTAAGGCTGCTGAAGAAATTCCAGCTTTCCGTCCTGGCGATACCGTTGATGTCAATGTTAAGATTCAGGAAGGCAACAACACTCGTATTCAGACTTTCACCGGCGTTGTGATTGCTCGTAAGGGTGCTGGCGTGCGTGAAACTTTCGTTGTTCGTAAGGTGAGCTTCGGCACTGGTGTTGAGCGTCGTTTCCCACTTCATTCTCCAGCTATCGATTCGATTAAGCTGGTTCGTAGCGGTCGCGTTCGTCGCGCTAAGCTTTACTACTTGCGCGCTTTGCGTGGTAAGGCTGCTCGTATTGCCGAGCGTCGCGATAACTCTGCTAAGTAAAATGGAACTTATGTGAAGGGTATTTGTTATGACTGATGACACGCAAATTAGCGATACTCATATCGTTTCAGTAGCGGGTCATGGTATAGATCCTTCACCGGTTCCACCAGAGCCGGAAGGAGATTTACCTTCCGGCTCTCGCATGTTTAAGCGCAAAAATAGAAAAGGTAAGCATTTTGCACATTCTAAGCGTGCTAAAAATGACCGCCTAACTTTGCGCGATGCTATAACATGGTTCGGTATTCCAGTATTAGTAGTGATACTTATTCGTGTGTTCCTATTTGGAGCTTACACAATTCCTTCTGGCTCTATGCTAGATACTATTCATATTGGCGATTATGTTATTACGACTAAGCTAACTCCGCGCTTATTCCCATTAAAACGTGGAGATATTGTTGTTTTTGAGGATCCTGCACATTGGTTGAGTGGTGAAAATTCTTCCGGTGCTGTTGGCAAGGATTTAATTAAGCGTCTTATTGGTTTGCCTGGAGATACTGTTGAATGTAAAGGCGCTGGGCAGCCTATTGTTGTGAACGGTGTTCCAATACGAGAATCTTCCTATATTCGTCCTGGTGTTGACCCGAGTGCTTTTCCGTTTAAAGTAAAAGTCAAAGCCGGTCACGTGTTTGTTTTGGGTGATAATCGTTCTAATTCTGCAGATTCACGATACCATCGCAATGATGGCGATGACGGTTTAGTTCCTATTTCCAAAATCGAGGGCGTTGCTGTGTTTAGATCGTGGCCGCTTGATCGAATTGGTCTTTTAGACGAACATCATGATGATTTTAACAATGTGCCTGATCGTCCTGCAAAATAAAAGTATTAGCGCAATGAGTATTAACGAAATTATATTAGCGCGACTTATATCAACTGATTTCAATTATGCCAAATAAATCATCCAATATACCGCTTGTTCCATCATTTAAATATGAGCAAGATCTGCTTTCTGAAGGCTATGATTGGGTTATTGGTCTTGATGAAGTAGGAAGAGGCTCTCTTGCAGGTCCTGTGATGGTAGGAGCTGCAGTTATTGGAATTAAACAAGTAAAAGAAAACTATATGCCTGAAGGCTTAGCTGATTCTAAATTGTTGAGCGAAAAGCGTCGAGAAGAGCTTTATGAACCGTTGCAAAAATGGTGTACAACTTGGGCAGTCGGGTCTTGCACTAACACAGAAATTGATGAGTGGGGTATTAGCTATGCGCTTGGTGTCGCTGCATTAAAAGCAATTTCTAAAGTTGAAGAAGATATTAAAAAGCTAAGTTTTAGCGTAAATGCGAATACGCGTGCGAATACGCGTGCGAATTCAAACTTTCGTATTGCCGCAATATTGGATGGACCTTGCGATTATATTGACAAAGTCGCAAATACTTTTGACGCTCCTTACGTTCCGGAGCCTGTAAAAGTTCATACTTTAGTAAAAGCAGACAGGCAGTGCGCGAGCGTAGCTGCAGCTGCAGTTTTGGCAAAAGTTACTAGGGATAATCTTATGGTATCTCTTGCTAAAAATCCGCAATATGAAGCCTACGATTGGGCAAGTAATAAGGGTTACGGTTCTTTAGCTCATCGCAATGCCATTAAAAAAGTAGGTCCTAGCGATTTGCATAGACTGTCTTGGCATTTATAAGCGAGGGTGCATATGGCAAAAAATGAAGCAAAACGCGTGTCAATGATCGATGTTGCGCACGCTGCTGGTGTAAGTCATCAAACTGTTTCTCGCGTTATTAATAATTCTCCTGATGTTTCTGCTAGCACGCGAATTAAAGTTCTGCGAGTTATTGAGCAGCTTGGGTATTATCCGAGTAATTCAGCACGCGCATTAGCAACTAAGAAATCGCGTACTTTAGGGCTTATCGTTGGTGCAGAAAATAGAACATCTCGAAACATTATTGCTCCTATAGAAGCGCAAGCAAAATCTCGTGGTCTTTTTCTTTCTATTAGCATGGTCAACGAAACATTATGTGAACAAAGTGATATTCAAGATTTATGCGAGAGTTTTGAAGAGCAAAATGTCGACGGATTAATAATTGACGCTCCAACAGATGCAATATTTACGTCACTGTGTCGTACGCGTATTCTTAAGCCGTGCGTATGCGTTACTGCTACTCATGGTGCAATAAGCGCGCATGAAGGCATGAATATGTTGCGTTCTCATAGCAACGTTGAGTATTCAATGATTGGTATTAATCAATCTCGCGCAATGAACGATATTGTGTCACTTATTGCGCATTATGGACATCGAAATGCCATTTATATAGCAGGTCCTTCGCAATGGAGAGGTGCTGCAACGCGACTCATTGCATGGCGTTCACTTTCAACTGCTCAAGGTATTCATTCGCATATTGTGCAATGTACTTCGTGGAAGTCTTCTGAAAGTTACGCGCGAATGAATCATATGATTGAGAAATTTGGCATAGATGGCATTGCATTGCCGACTGTTATTGTTGCTTCAAGCGATGAGCAGGCAGTAGGAGTTGTGCGTTCCTTGTATGAGCACGGTTTGAAAATTCCGAGTGATATTAGTGTTGTTGGTTTCGGCGATATTCCGGCAATAAGTGATTTTTTCCCACCTCTTACAACTGTGAGTCTCGATATGCAGCAATTAGGGTCGTTGGCAGTGCGTGAAGCTTTGAGATTAATGAATCATGGGCCTGAGCCAGCATTCCCAGATATGTCTCATGGAGTTGGGCAAATACCTGCTGGCTTAAAATTGCGTTCTTCTATTGGTGCCGTATTGAGATAATTTTGCGATTGTGAAAAATTGCATTAAAAATTATCGAGAATAGAATTAAGAATGGTATTTTTAATTATTTTTTTGATTATTTAAATATTGCGTGAAACAGTTGTGAAACAACTTTATTTTCTTAATGCTAATATCTGGCAAAATGGCTTAAAATCAGCATAATTACGCGGATGCCGGCGTGTTGATGGTGTGTGTGAAGCGTAATCTTAACATCAGTTGGGAGTGTGTGGTTTTTGAATAAATATGGAATAAAGAAAAGGATCAGGAGATGATAAATCGCTGCTTTGCGTTCGTGCCAGGAATTAAGCATCTAGTTATTTTAAGGTCGGCGTGTCTTGCGATTTCTTATCTTGTAAACATAGCTTTTGTCTACGTTTGCGTTGGGATGTTGTCTCCAGTATTAAGACCTGTTCGTTCTACTGGAACTTCTTTAATGAGTTCTGTTGAATTTACGTCTTACATTATTGCTTTAGCTGCTATTATTTTGCTGAAATATGCAGTTTTTTACTGGTCGTGTACTGTTTGTGCAGAAATTGAGTCGCGAATAGCTATGCGTTTGCGCCCTAAAATGTTGCACGCAATGTTATCTCTACGTTCTGTAGATATTGAAGATTCTCATGACATTACTTCTTTGCGTGTAAATGAAGATATTTTTGCAATACAAAGTTTTGTTGCTTCTTTAGTTCCACAAATTATTGCAGCTATTCCTGTTCCTGTGGTTGTTTCTGCAGCACTATTTACAGTTAACCCTGCTATAGCCGGGATTTGCGCATTAGCTGCATTGTTTAATGTCGCTTCTCTTATATTCTCGTTGGCACTAAGCCCAGTATCGTGGCGTTGTGTAAGTGCGTTATTTGCCTATGTTATTGCTGGACTCGCAATTGTTGCAACT
The DNA here is from genome assembly GCF_049244135.1 of Gardnerella sp. DNF01205. Taxonomy (NCBI): domain Bacteria; kingdom Bacillati; phylum Actinomycetota; class Actinomycetes; order Bifidobacteriales; family Bifidobacteriaceae; genus Gardnerella; species Gardnerella sp. DNF01205. Next base: position 440,932 of record NZ_CP058378.1, read on the forward strand.
GTTTGGTTATCTTCCGTTAAAGGTGTAGGTCTTGCTGCAGCTCTGTTAACAATGCCCTTGTTAATGTTAAGCGTCCAGCCACTGAGAATTGTTGGTAAGAATATGCATGTAGTTAAGCATGCTGTTCATGGTTTGGATCATGTTGAAACATTGTTAAAAATGGTTACTGATTCTCCTGCTCCAATAGCATTTAGTGACGATGGTTCAACATTATCTTTGCCTGATGGCTCAACCAATATTGCTTTGCGTATGCGATGCAATATTTTGGAAAATAATGCGAATACTAATGAAGCTCAGCGTTTATCGATAATTGCAAAATCTGGTGAATTGCAAGTTATTCCAAGTAAATATCATCATGTTATGCGTGAGAAAATACTTTCTGGTACAGGTTTTAACAAATCTGCTGACATATTGCTTTCTTATAGCGACCGTTATGATATTCATGAAGACGACGTTTCTCCATTTGTAGTTTCTGAAGTATTTGACGCAAACGATAGTGCATCTTACTTGTCGTTGAATGATGCAAGTTCTGCAGCTTTAGCAGATATTGTTACTATAGTTAGCGAGCGAAGTCATCTATTTTCCACAACATTGCGAGAAAACTTACTTTTGGCTGCTCCAACAGCTACGACTACTGCGATGTGGGATGCATTGCGAGCTGTGCGAATAGATGGCGTTGTTTATGCCGATTACGACGGTCTAGATATGCCAATAGATAGACTTTTTAATAATCCTGAAGCATCCTATAATTCTGAAGATTTAAAGCGTCGTGTTATTCTTGCTAGAGCAATTTTAAGACACACTAAAGTGTACGTTTTTGATTATTCCCAATGTGATATTAGCAATCATGAAGCTGAAGAAATTGTTAAAATATTGCGTCGCATAGCGCGTTATGCGAATGTAATAGTGTTAATGCCAAATGATGCTGGAATTAGCGCAACTGATGAAATAGCAACTGTAGAATCGTATCGTCATGTTGCTAATGATAGTTCTAAAAATATTACGCAACTAAATCAATTAAACGAATCTCAGAACTCGCAAAACTCACGAAACTCGCAAAACGTTGAGCAAGCTCAGCAAGATCCTAATAAAAACAAGCATATTTCTTCTATTGCAAGTATTGCTTACACTTATGAAGTGAGAACAATCTCAAAGTTCAAACGTGCTATTTTTGCTTTTATATCAATGTTTAGTACTGCTCTCAATCTTGTTTCTGCAGTATGTATTCCTGTTGCTATTGTTTCAGCAATGTTTGCTGTTGCAGGACGTCCAATATTTGGTTTTGTAATGCAACAGTGTGTGCTTGTTGCTGTTGCTTGTATGGCAGTTCGTGCATTAACTCTTGTTACAACATTTGCAGGTGTAGATATGCATCACGAACGTTGGCATAAAGCTCATATCAGCATGAATGTTGGAATGATATTTGCAGTTGTGCCGCTTATGGTTGTTTTGTACTATTTCGATGCGAATTTGTCTTATGTAGCTATTGCTTCGTGCGTGTTTATTATGTTTATTGTTCCTCGATACTTACTTATACGCTCCAAGCATATTGCAAATAAAGTGCGCATTGAACAACATGAAGTTGAGAATGAAGTAAGTGATATTGAACTTGGTATCGATGAAGTACTTGCATTTAGGCAAGGTGAGCATTGCGTTAATCGAATGGTTACTTCAATGCATAAAGTTTCTCAACAAAGAATGCGTTTGGCTCGTAAAAGTGGAGGCATGTCGGCACTTGTTCTTGCTATATCGTTAATTAGCATTTCTGTAGCAGCACTAGTGGTTTCTCACACTATCCATCCAGTTCCAGCTAATATTCCAGCATGGAGCACTGTTTATGCTGTTATGGCAATGGTTTTGCTTGTAATTATGATTCAGCAAGTTGTAGATGTTGTTTTACAAAGAATACCGTCTGTTATGAGAGTTAAGAGCAGTAACTAACTTTAATTTAAAAAATATAGAATATGCATAAGTTGGGTTGGGGGACTGGACATGCGTAATCGTTGTAACAAGAGGCAGTTTCTTGCGCTGTTTTGGATGCTGTTGTTTGCTGTTTTATGTGGGATTGTTATTGGCTTGTTGCTTCCTAAAATAAACAGTAACGTTGGGAAGATTACAGGAGAATATGAAGCAAGCGGAGAAGCTGCGCAAGCATTGAAAAAATTGCGTATATCTAAGCCTTATCGTTACGGGTACGAGCGTCAAGTATTTGGATATCGTACTACTGACGATGACGGTAACGGATGTGACGTTAGGGAAGATGTTTTAGCGCGTGATTTACAAAATGTGAAATACAAGTACGCAGGATCTTGCCAAGTGCGTTTCGGCTTGTTGCATGATCCGTATACTGGCAAAGATATCAACTTCGTGCGTGGGCGAAAAACTAGTGCCTTAATTCAAATAGATCATGTTGTTGCATTACAAAATGCGTGGGAATCTGGAGCATGGAAATGGAATCGTGCAAAACGATTAAAATTTGGCAACGATATGATGAATCTACTCGCGGTTGAAGGAGCTGCTAATCAAGAAAAAGGTTCCGCGTCCGCAGCTTACTGGCTTCCTTCAAACAAAACCTTTAGGTGCGAATATGTTGCTAGGCAAATAGCTGTTAAATATAAATATGGTTTAACTGTAACTCGCGAAGAAAAGCAGAGTATGGAAAGCGTATTGCATAACTGTTCTGCACAGAAATTGCCAAAGTAAGGATTTTGCTCAGTCTAGTATCCTTAAAAGCGACTTAGTAAGCGTTTAATAAGCATTTAGTAATGATTATGGGTGTGATCGTGCATTACGTCGTGATGCTCTGCTGAATGAGGAATATGCAAAACGCGCATACGGTCAATAGCTCTACGCGCAAGATTGTGAGCAGAACCTGTGCCTTCGCCCTTGACTCCAAAAATAACGATAAGAGCCATAATTCCCGTAATAATAGCACTAATGCGCAAAGTCCATTGAACTCCAAAAATACTAGCAGCAATATCGGCAGCGTGACCTGTGCCAGAATGGTGAAGAGTTGTCAATACTGTCATTGTAACTACTAAAACAGGTGCTCCAATAGCGCCCCAAAGCTGACGCATAGTATTAGTTACAGCCGAACCGTCGCCAAGCTCTTCCTTACGCAAACAATTAAGTGACCACGTAGTTATTGGCATAAGCAAGAATCCCATGCCAATTTGGCGAGTAAACTGCCAAATGGAAATCCACCAAATCCACGTATCCATGTCAATAAGACTCATCATTACAGTGCCAAAAAACAGAATAATAGAGCCTGCCATAGCAACTGGGCGCACTCCAAAGCGATCTAGCATACGACCACCAAAATACTGCGAAATAGCCATGCCGAACGCTCCAGGAAGCAGAATTAAGCCGCTCATAGTTGCTGAAAAACCACGATCAGACTGAATATAAAGCGGAATAAGCACCATAATTGAGCTGAAAGCAAAAAATGTAAGGCAAGCGCAAATAGTACCTACCATAAAGTAGCGGTTTTTAAGCACATTAAGACCAAGAAGAGGAGTGTGACCGCGTTTTTGCGCTCGCAACTGCCTTATAACAAACCAAGCAATTCCAAAAGCACCAATAATCATAGGAGCCCAAGATAATGGGTGGGAAATTCCGCATCCTTCAATATTAGTGAATCCAAACATGAGTCCGCCGAAGCCGATAACCGAAAGACCAACCGAGAAGAAATCAGCATGCGCGTTAAGATCATGTTCTCCAAAATTATGCAAGAAAAATACTGCTAAAACGACGGATATCGCTCCGATAATAGTAAGAGAGCAGAAAATAGAACGCCATCCATTAATATCAGTTTGCAAACCGCCAATAGTAGGACCGATTGCTGGAGCAATACTCATAGCCATGCCAACGCTTCCCATTGCCACACCTCTGCGAGTAACAGGGTAGACGGAGAATACGGTAATTTGTAAAACAGGCCACATTACGCCAGTGCCAATAGCTTCAAGAGTTCGACCAACAAGTGCCATCATAAAGTCGTTACTAAGCCATGCAAGTACGGAGCCAAAAGTAAAAAGCGACATGGAAGTAATAACAATTTGGCGAGTAGAAAAGCGTCTTGTTAAAAATGCTGTAAGTGGAACCATAATTGCCATAATCAGCTGGAAAATAGAAGTAAGCCACTGACCAGTTGTGACGCTTATGCCAAATTCTTGAACTATTGTTGGCAATGCTGCAGTAAGTTGTAATTGTGCGAAATTGCCAATAAATGTAATAAACGTAAGAATAGCAAGAGAAATTAAAGCAGGACGTGTAAGACGATTGTTATTGTATGCTTCTTCGCCTGTTAGCGCATGGCTGAGATTTTGGCTTTTATTAGACAGCCATGTTGAGTGCATCAAAATAAAACATCCTTTTTATTCTTAAACGTAGTTTTTCTTAAGCATATTTTTAAGCATAGGTGGCAAAAGTCAATCGACTTAAGTCTATTCTCTTATCTATTACAACGAAAAATTGTAAGACTTAATTTGCGCAAAACAATAATATCTAGACTGATTCTAATCAGTAGCTGTGGTAGGAAAGCCAATGATTGTAAGCGCCTTGAATGGAGCCATAACGACCATTGCAATAATTCCAGAACCAGCGGAGCTGAGTTTGATAGTTAGTAGCCCAATCAGCTCCGGCAGAAGCCATTTTTCCGCCTGGCAAAGCTTGAGGTAAACCGTAAGCTCCAGAAGGATTCATTGCGTTTACGCGCCAGCCAGATTCATGAGAAATAATAAATACTGTTGCAGTAAAATCAGCTTCACTATAACCGTTAGAAATAAGCCAATCGTGAGCCCATTGTTGCATCTCGCCAGCAGGAACAGTCGTGCCGATAGAAGCAGCTAAGCCAAGTCCGGCAGAAGAACCGCCAGTTCCAACAAGAATAACCTTATCTTTTGGAGCTTTTTTAACATAAGAAGCAAAAATATTAGAGGAAACTATTTTTCCCTTAGTTCGAGTAACTATTTTTGCTGTTTCCATTACGCCGTTAACGCCTTCACTTTGCACCTTCTCAGTACCTTTTGGAAGTGCAGCAGTTTCCTTCTTAACGACGTTAAACGCGATTGGGTCGTCGGAATTTTCTAATTTTGCGCCTGCACGATTAATAGTAATAACAGTTGATTCGCTAACTTTAGTTGTAAGAGATGGAGTAACAACATCGTGTGGCTCAAGAGTGATATCTCCGGCATCAAGAACGGATTTTACGTCAGTGAAATTATTGCCCAAAATAGTACGATGATGACCATTTATAACAACGTTAACATATGAAGTTGCGCTATCATGCAACATGCGACGGCTAGCACTACGAGAAACTTGCGAAGAATCGGTTGCCGAATAAGAAGTAACCTGAACAGCGTGACCTTTAGACGAAGTGTAAAAATCTCGCGAGGCAAAACCAAGTATCACCAAAGCAATGAAGCCTAAAATAACCGCGCTAACTCTAGCCCACTGTCGTAAACTGAGTGAACCAAGCGTAACAGTATGCTTACGGTGACTGGCCATAACCCTCCTTATTTCTGCAATTACTCTATTGATACTTGCAAACGCTCGCAACGTAGAGTAATAAAACTAAAATGTATGTGCAAAACGTATATGCAAAACCTCACATATTATATCTCATGGCATAGTCTATAAATCAGGATTCAGAATCAGCAGATTCGTAAGATTTAGCTTGTTCAACCAAATCTTCTAAATCAGAAGCTAGTAATGCTCCAGCTTGTCTATAAATAACTTCGCCGCGCTTAATAACCATTACTGTTGGGACAGCTTGGATTTGAGCAACTGTAGCAATCTCGTTGCTTTCGTCAATATCAACTTTTACGAAAGGAATTTCGGGATATTTTTCACTGACCTTCTCAAAAATAGGACCAAAAGACCTGCATGGACCGCACCACGTTGCCCAAAAATCGACAACAACTATTTCATTTGTCGAAGCAATCTTCTCAAAATTTTCTGTAGTAGCATGTATTGCTGCCATATTACTCCCTCAATATTTTGCGTATTTGCTTTATTGTACGTGCCGCCTTGCATAAATGTTGTCGATAGTGCGCTTATCTGTCGTCTTGCGGCACTAGGCTAGGAGTCATGCTTGATATCCAATTTATTCGTGAACATGCCGACGTAGTTAAGGAATCGCAGCGCAAGCGCGGTGAATCCGTTGAGCTCGTCGATGAAGTATTGCACAACGATGACTTGCGTCGTACTGCTCTTAAGGCTTTTGAAGAGGCTCGCGCTGAGCAAAAAGCTATTGGTAAGAAGGTTGCAACAGCTAGCGCGGAGGAAAAGGTTGCGCTTATTGCTGAAACTAAAGAATTAGCGTCGAAGGTTGCAGAATACAAAGCTGAATCCGAAAAAGCTACTGCCGACTACACTACAGCAATGTGGAAGCTTTCTAACATCGTTGAAGATGAAGCTCCAGAAGGCGGAGAAGACGATTATGTTGTAGTTAAGAAGGTTGGCACACCTCGCGATTTTGCAGCAGAAGGTTTCGAGCCAAAGGATCATTTGACTCTTGGAACTGGAGTTGCTGGAATTGATATGCGTCGCGGCGTGAAGGTTGCAGGATCTCGCTTCTACTTCTTGCGCGGTGCTGTGGCTCGCTTGCAAATCGCAATGCTTACTATGGCTGTCGATCAAGCCGAAGAGCACGGTTTTACGCTTGCGATTACGCCAACGCTTGTGCGCCCGGAAGTAATGCGCGGAACTGGCTTCTTGAATTCTCATGCGGACGAGATTTACCGTTTGCGCGAGCCAGATGATCAGTATTTGGTCGGTACTTCCGAGGTTGCTTTGGCTGGCATGCACGAGGATGAGATTCTTGACTTAAGCAATGGTGCTTTGCGTTATTGCGGTTGGTCGAGCTGCTACCGTCGTGAGGCTGGTGCTGCTGGAAAGGATACTTCTGGTATTATTCGCGTGCATCAGTTTGATAAAGTTGAGATGTTCGTTTATTGCAAGCAGGAAGATTCTCGCGCTGAGCATCAGAAGTTGCTAGGCATGGAGCAAGAAATGCTTGCTAAGGTAGAAGTGCCTTACCGCATTATTGATACTGCTGCAGGTGACCTTGGTTCTTCTGCCGCTCGTAAGTTTGATTGCGAAGCTTGGGTTCCAACGCAAGGACGTTACCGTGAGCTTACTTCTACTTCTAACTGCACTGAGTATCAGGCTCGCCGCTTGAATGTGCGTGAACGTATGGAAGATGGTGGAACTCGTCCAGTTAGTACGCTTAACGGCACTTTGGCTACTACTCGCTGGCTTGTGGCTATTTTGGAAAATCATCAGCATGAGGATGGTTCGATTGATATTCCGAAGGCTATGCAGGCTTATATGGGTGGCAAGGAAGTCATTGAGCCAACTAAGTGGGAAGCGTGAGTTTGCTCGTGCACAAACACGGCGTTTGTTTCAAAAAATCGTTTAATTAACTATAAAGCCCGGGAAATTACCTGGGCTTTGTTTTTTAGTTGATAAGTTTTTTGAATCTGGGTGTTGTGTGTTGCGTTCTATACGTGATGATATGCTTACCACTTGTGCGTTAAAAGCGGCAATTTGATTGCTTTCGCGCGCAAATGGATGGGTGTCCGAGCGGTCTAAGGAGACGGTCTTGAAAACCGTTGTAGGGAAACCTACCGCGAGTTCGAATCTCGCCTCATCCGCGAATTAACTAAGCCTAAAGCATGTGAAATTGCTTTAGGCTTTTTTAATTCGCCGAGCTTGCTCAGGGTTGGAAGCACAGTGTGCTTCCAACGCAAGTGAGGTCTTTCTGCGTCAATAAAGACGCAGAAAGTGTGGGCTAGTGTGTTTAACGTAGTGTGTCAGGTTTGTGTTGCTGCATTTCGCGCTTGAAGCTTTTTTAATTCGCCGAGCTCGGGAAATTAGCAAATTGCGGCAGAAACTTTACAGCGGTGTAAAGAAACGGTCGGTTGTGCGCGGAATAACGGCAGAAACTTTACAGCAGCGCACAGTTTATGCCGCCTACGCACCAAAAAACGGCAGAAACTTTACGTGGGTGTAAAGGAACGGTCGGTTGCGCGCGAGAATCCGATTGAAACGTGCGCTCGCTCGATTTTAGCGCGTGGAATAATGACGCTCTTGAGAAGTGATTGCGTCAAGGAAGAAGTTCGCACCTTCGCGGCAAGACGTGCTGCTTTCGAAATCTTCCGGAGCGTAAGGCGCAACGCTTTCAAACATCTCCTCGTAATCAGCAACGCTTAAACGCACGCGCGAATCAAGCATATCCGCATGCTCGCGCGCAAACAGCGCATTTCTAAATCCTGGCGCAATCGTGCCGCTGAAAAATTCACCAACAGCGCCGGAGCCGTAAGAAAATAGCCCAATCTTATCGCCGCTTTTAAGTGCAGTAAGATTACTATTTTCGCAAGTAAATTCGTCTAACTCAAGTAAAGACAGCAATCCCAAATACAGGGAACCCGTATAGATGTTGCCTACGCGATGGCTGTACTTCGTGCTGGTTCCATAGCGCGAAAGTAAGCGATTGCGCGACGACTCGCTTAGGTTGCTATTATCGCAAGAATCCATCGCAGCCTTAAGCGCCTTCAAACCCATTTTCGTATACGGCAAGTGGAAGCATAACCCTGCAAAATCATTGAAATTACAACTGTTTTGCGCACAATATTTTTGCCACACGTCGCAGAAAAATTGTATGTATTGCTCAGTCGAAAACTTTCCGCGAGCAAGCGCAGTGTCTTGGTAAACAGGTCGCCAAAAGTCCTGAATATCAGCGGATTTCACAACGCTATCGTCGTTAATTTTAAGCACGTGCGGGTTCGCGCTCACAAGCATTGCTACAGCCCCTGCTCCCTGCGTTACTTCGCCAGGTGTAGCAAGACCGTAGCGCGCAATATCGGCTGCAATAACAAGCACTTGCGGATTTTTTTCGGCGTGCGCGCGCACGTAGTCACATGCCATCATCAAAGCCGCGGTGCCGCCGTAGCAAGCTTCTTTTACTTCAATAGAGCGCACCCACGGCGTGAGTTTTAGCAGATTTTGAACGTACAGAGCACTCGATTTACTTGCGTCGACGCCGCTTTCTGTGCCGACGATTAGCATTTTGAGGCGATTGCTATCGATGTGGGGTAGCAGTGGGAGGGCAGCTTGCGCGGCGAGAGTGACGATGTCTTGGTGATTTGGTGGCACAGATTGTTCGCTTTGACCGATTCCGATTGTGAATTTGTTAGGGTCGATTCCACGGTGTTCCGCCAGTTCTTCGAGGTTTAGGTAATAGTGCGGCGTTGCGAAGGAGATGCGGTCGATGCCGACGGCAAGGGGAGTGGTTGCGGAGGTTGTGGTTGCTGATGTTTCGGTATTTTGTGTGTTCATTTGTCCTAAAATTCCTAAATTTTTCTTAATTTTTCTTAATTTTTACTTGATTCTCGTAACTTTTGAAGTAATTGCATAACTTTTTCTGTAGTTCTTTCTGCAGGGCTAAGTTGCAAAATATCATGCGCGATTTCCGCGATTTCCGCACCTTTGGCACCTGCTGCAATTGCTAGGTTTGACGACTGTAATGCCATATGACCTGCTTGAATTCCAGGGCCTGCTAGTGCGCGAAGAGCCGCAAGATTTTGTACCAAACCGAGCGCGGCAAGCGTGTTTCTAAAGTCGTTTGCGTTTTTGTAATTGCCGATTTTGATCGCGAGTTTTGCCATTGGAAGCGATGAGATTGAGCCGCCAACAATGCCGATCTGTAGCGGAATTTCAATACTGCCATGGAGTATGGTTTTTCCGTTTAAAGTTTCGGTGTTCCACTTTGACAGTGGTAGGTAGCGACCGGAGCGCGCCGCCCACGCGTGTGCTGCCGATTCTAGCGCTCGCGTATCATTTCCTGACGCGAGCGCGGCTCCTGCGATTCCGTTTAGGATTCCTTTGTTGTGCGTGGCGGCGCGCGCAGGGTCGCTGGCGGCAAGCGCGCTCAATGCCGCGATTCGGCGCGCAAGGCGTTTTCCTTCGCTCTCTCGCTCAGAGTCTTCCAGCCGCCTGGATGCCAGTGCTTCAACCGGTATATGCACTTCTGCTGTGGTGGCAACGCGGCTGGTGTTTGTGAGTATTGCCACTAGCGCCTGCACGCCGAGCCAGCTCTCCAGCTGGGCTTTGACGGCTTCGCCCATAGTGTTTACTGTGTTGGCGCCCATTGCGTCGCATGTGTCTACGTCAATCTCGAGCTTTGCGAAGCCGTGCAAAGCTGAAGCGCGGCATTTTCGCGCGCCGCCACCCCTTTTACTCATTGATGGGTGTGACTCGTTTGCAATGCGCAACAGTTCTGCAACCTTTTCTTTATCTTCAACGATTCTGCTCAAGCGCGCCGCCACGCTCCCGTCTGCGTCCTCAAAAGCTATTTGCGCTGTAGTCACGTATTGTGGGGAGCGCGCAATAATTCCGTATCCAACGTCAGTCGCCGCGTCAAATCCAACGTCAGTCGCCGCGTCAAATCCAGCGCCAGTCTCCGCCGCAATCCGCGCCCCATTGCACGCAGCTGCAATCACGGACGGCTCTTCGGTTGCAACCAGCACGTCCCGCACTTCGCCGTTCACAATCAGCCCACGCACAACGCCAACCGGCAGCGTATACTTTCCAATTTGATGCTCAATCATATGATTTGCAACGTCTGCAGGAATTGTAGTATCAGAACTTTCCGCAAACTGTTTAAGCAAAAATGTTGCATCAGCATCGTTAATTGCGCCCTCATTTTGCAAGGTTTTTATGCGATTTTCCACGCTTAATTCGCGAAAAGCAGTCATCGAAATCACCTCATGATTTGTAGACTACGAATGCTTCTGATCGCTTCGCATTCTGACTTAGTTGTTTTGCAGTCTGACTTTATTGTTTTACATTTTGGCTTGATTGTTTCGCATTCTAATTTGCATAGAAACGCCGATTCCGCCGCCGACGCACAGCGCAGCAACTCCATTTAACTTATTGCTATCTCGCAAAGCGTATATAAGCGTCGTCAAAATCCTAGCTCCGCTAGCGCCCAGCGGATGACCGAGTGCAATTGCTCCACCGCGTACGTTTAGTTTTGACTCGTCAATATGAAGTTGCTCCGAAACGGCAATGCTTTGCGCTGCAAACGCTTCGTTTATTTCGAATAAGTCAATGTTGTCAACGCTGCTACCGGTCGCATTTAGCATGCGTTCCATCACATGTTTTGGAGCATATCCCATTAAATCTGGGTCGATTCCGCCTTCTGCGAATCCCACAATTTGCGCAAGATATTCAATTCCGTGCGCTTGCGCGTAATCTTTGCTCATAAGCACTAGAGCTGCAGCTCCGTCGTTAATTCCGCTTGCGTTTCCGGCAGTTACAGTCGATTCGTGCTTGCAAACTTCGTTCTCGCTAATTTCGTTCTTGCCAACTTCGCAAGTCGCGCCCGAAGTTTCTTCCGATGCTTTAAAAAGCGTGCGCAATTTCGACAACTGCTCTAAAGACGTATCTTCGCGAGGATGCTCGTCTTGAGTTATAACAGTTCCGTTTGCAAGCGTTACTGGCACAATTTCAGAAGCAAAATCGCCTCGTTTAATAGCGGCAACAGCTTTTTGGTGAGATTTAAGTGCAAAAATATCTTGTGCTTCGCGAGTGATACCAAATTTTGCTGCAACATTTTCTGCAGTAACGCCCATTGCGTCGCCAGTAAAAGCGTCGTTTAAGCCGTCTCGTTGCAAACCGTCAATAAGCGCAAAATTCCCGTATTTGTGTCCGCTAAATCGCGAATTAGTTGCGTAAAACGGTACGTTGCTCATGCTCTCAGTGCCGCCTGCAACAACAACTTGCGCATCTCCCATAACGATTGCGGATTGTGCTAAACGCACTGCTTTTAAACCGGATCCGCATACTTCGTTAATTGTCATTGCGCAGCTAGAAGTATCTAAGCCTGCTTTTAACGCAATTTGGCGAGCAACGTTTTGTCCGCTGCCTGCTTGTAATACGTTTCCAAAAATAGCTTGATCCACGTCGTGTGAGCTAATTCCAGCGCGTTCTATTGCTGCTTTTGCTGCGATTGTTCCTAAATCAACTGAGGAAAGCGAAGATAAGCTGCCGCCGAATTTGCCAATAGGCGTACGTACAGCGCTTGCAATCACCACATCAGTCATATGTTTAGCCACCTAATCAATTGTTTGTTGCAATACGTGTTGAAGTATACCAACCGGACTACTTTATCGTATTTTTCGACAAAATTACCATTTGCGAAAAATTTTTCTCGTTTCCTTCACAATTAAACGTGCTTCAGTGAGTTCGCTCACCCGAATCCGGCATAAACTTTACAGCGGTGTGAAGTTTCGGTCGGCTACGCGCCTGAAAGCGGCATAAATTTTACAGCGTTGTAAAGTAACGGTCGTTTGCTCGCCAAATAGCGGCAGAAACTTTACAGTCGTGTAAAGTAATGGTCGGCTACGCGCCTGAATCTGGCATAAACTTTGCGCTCGTGTAAATTAAGGGTCGTATTTTCCCAAACCTCCTGAAGCTTTGCGCCAGTGCTTCTGCGAAAAGTGGTTTTGTAGCTTTGCGCCTGTGCTCTGCAGACGTTGCGTCTGTAGCTTTGCAGTAATGCTTTGCTAACGTCGATTACTTATTGCTTAGTGAACTTTAGCAATAATGTTCTGCAGACACTGATTACCTGTTGTTCAAGAACAACTAACGTCATTGCTGCTGCACACATCACGCCAGACACTCCTACCACACCACAAAACACTAGCGGTTTTACTAGTAGTGGGAGATAGGAATTGCTTGGTCGGAACAAATATTCGTGCGGTAGAGATTTGAGATTTTTCGCACTGAGCGCGGCGAACGTCAGAGCCGCAGGCTGCTGATTCGCCAAGCGAAGAAGAAAAATCGAAAAATCTCTGCGATGAGCACGGTTATTAAAGATTAAACACGCAGAGTTTGGGGGATTTCTCTATGAGCACTAAAAGAGGACTGAGGAAGCAACATTTTTTAAGAACAAAGCAGACAGTAAAGTCTTTAACAGTTAAAGCGACGAAGGACTGGGCGCGACGACCTGCCTGAGCGCTTAAAGCGTAGCGCGCGAAGGCAACTCGGAGCGTGAGCTTGCTCAAGTTGAAAGCACAGTGTGCTTTCAACTTGAGCTCGGCAGCGAGTACACGCAAAGTGTACGAGCGCTATAAACGCAAACACAAATTTTCCAGCCTCGTCAAAACAAAAGAACAAGAACACCAGTCAAAACTCATAGACGATACGCAAGAATATTGCAAATAAGCTAGCGCACTTGCTACTTACGGAACGAAATCGACCCATCAACAGGATCCATCGCGTCAACAATCGCCAGCGAATCCAAGTCATATCCGGCTTCACGAAGCGCATCTCCGCCACCTTGGAAGCCCTTTTCGATAGCGATTCCAATGCCTGCAACGCTAGCTCCAGCATGATTGCAAATGTCGATTAATCCTTGTAGAGCTTTGCCGTTCGCCAAAAAATCATCCAAAATAAGCACGCGATCTTCCGCACTTAAATACTTACGTGACACAATCACCGGAAACTCGCGCTGCTTTGTAAAAGAAAATACCGTAGATACGTATTGGTCGCCATCGAGATTAATTGACTGAGCTTTCTTTGCAAAAACCACAGGAACTCCACCAAAATGGCGTGCTGCAACACATGCGATTCCAATACCAGAAGCCTCAATCGTAAGAATCTTAGTAATATTTGCGTCGCGGAAATGCTCAGCCCAAGCGGCTCCCATATGATCAAATAAATTCACATCGCACTGGTGGTTCAAAAAAGCGTCTACTTTTAATACATTGCCTGGTTTTACGATACCATCTTGGAGAATGCGTTCTTCCAATTCTTGCACGATGCGCCCCTTCTTACGAACAATTACTTGCAGTACGCTCAAGCATACCCACGTTCGTGACACAATACGAGTAAAAACGACTGCAGCATGTGGTAAACCTGATTAGATACGTGCGCAATTAAAACGTGGGGGCGTTTTATTGCTGAAGCTAAAACGTAGGTAATTGGCAGCATCAATGGAGTACAAGTATGAGCGTAAGTATGGGCGCAAGTATGAATGCAAATATGAGTGCAAAAGATAGCGATTATGGATATGTAAGTGATTTGTTGGGGAATCCAGTTGATTCGTTCGATTCTGACGATCATTTTTACGAGAATGTTGCGGATGCGAATGATTATGCCAACTACAGTTACGACGAGTATGCTGACGCTTACGCTAAAGAGCCTGATTTTACGCAGCAAGAATATGCGTCTGATCAAGAATCAGTGCCTCCTCAAGAAGAAGTGTCTCCTCAAGAATCTCAAGAATCTCAAGAATATTCCCAAAATTCTGCACATTCTAGAGTTGCAGTTGACGCGCAAAAACTACTCGACGGCTTAAATCCGCAACAATCTCAAGCAGTCCAATACGACGGACCGGCACTGCTTATTGGAGCAGGAGCTGGAAGCGGCAAAACGCGAGTTCTTACGCGAAGAATAGCTTGGATATTAAGCCAAAAAGGTGCCTGGCCAAGCCAAATCCTTGCTATCACGTTTACAAACAAAGCTGCTGCCGAAATGCGTGAACGTTTAAGCAATCTTATTGGCAGCGAAGCAAATACTATGTGGGTTTCGACGTTCCATTCTGCATGTGTGAAAATACTTCGCAGATCAGGACAGTATATTGGCTTAAAATCAGGCTTTTCTATTTACGATACTTCCGATTGCGAGCGATTAGTAAAAATTATTGCAACAGAGCTTAACGTTGATATTAAGCGTTTTACGCCACGCAGCATTTTGGGCAAGATTTCGGATTGCAAAAATAGTTTAATCACTTGGCGTGAGCAACTAGACATGTATGCTAACGATTACAAGCCGGGTGTTGCAGGTCAACAAATTGCGCACGCTGGCAATTCTGAAGCTGTTTACGCAACTATTTATGCGGAATATCAGCATCGTTTATCTCAAGCAAATGCGGTTGATTTTGACGATTTAATTATGCGAACTGTGCAACTCATGCGCGAAGTACCAGAAGCTGCGCAATATTACCGCCATAAGTTCCGCTATATTCTCGTAGACGAGTACCAGGATACGAATCACGCTCAATACGAGCTTATTCGCGAGCTTGCAGGAGTGGATGTAAAACAAAATAGTGCGTATGTAAAGCAAAATAACGCAAATGCATCTCAGCAAAATAGCACTCCTGCATCAATCACAGTTGTAGGTGACTCCGACCAGTCGATTTACGCTTTTCGCGGAGCAGATATTCGCAATATTCAAGACTTTGAAAAAGATTTTCCAAACGCTACAACTATTATGCTTGAGCAAAATTATCGCTCTACGCAAACTATTTTGGATGCTGCAAACGCAGTTATTTCGCATAATCAAGGACGAAAGCCTAAAAAATTGTGGACTGCATTAGGTAAGGGCGCTCCAATTACCGGTTATGCAGCAGACAGCGCTCAACAGGAAGCAGCTTGGGTTGCGCAAGAAATAGCGCGATTAGCAGGTGAGGAGGGTGTTGCTTATTCGGATATGGCGATTATGTATCGCGCTAATGCACAGTCTCGTTCGCTGGAAGATGCGTTCGTTAAAGCAGGTCTTCCGTATCAACTTGTTGGCGGCACGAAGTTTTACGAGCGTCGCGAAGTAAAAGATGCGCTCGCATACTTGCAATCTATGGCAAACCCGGATGACGATGTGAATATGCGCCGAATTTTGAATGTGCCTAAGCGTGGGCTTGGAGCGCGTGCGGAGGCTTTGCTAACGCTTTACGCTCAAACACAAGGAGTTAGCTTCTGGCAAGCTTTGGAGCATTTGGAGTCAATCGAAGGCATGCCAACTCGCACTGCAACCAAGCTTAAAGAGTTCCGTGAGCTTATGCACAATTTAATTACTTGTATGCAAAACGATGACTCGAAACCTTCTAAAGTTATTGACAGCATACTGAACGACAGTGGTTTGCTGGAGGATTTGCAACGTTCTGAAGATCCTCAAGATGCCGCTCGCGTGGATAATTTGTCGCAATTGCAGTCGGTTGCAGCTGAGTATGAGCAGAATACACCGGATGCTAGTGTTGCTGGATTCCTTGAAACGACGGCGCTTGTGGCTGATTCGGATCAATTGCCGGATGAAAATGAGGACACTGGTAAAGTTACGTTGATGACGCTTCACACAGCTAAGGGCTTGGAGTATCCGGTTGTGTTCCTAACTGGCATGGAGCAGGGAACTTTTCCGCATTCTCGCGCTTTGGAAGACGATGGCGAGCTTTGCGAGGAGCGTCGTCTTGCTTATGTTGGTATTACTCGAGCTAAGCAGCGTTTGTATGTTACTCGTGCTGCTGTTCGTGCGCAATGGGGGCAGGCTCAAGATATGCTTCCAAGCCAGTTTTTGGATGAGATTCCAGATAATTTGATTGATTGGAAGCGCAGAGAGTCTGATGTTGAGCGTTGGGGCGCTTCGTCTAGACGCGGCGATGATTTCGATAGCGATTTTGATAGTGATTTCGGTGGCGATTTCGGTGGCTGGGATGACGATTATAGCGATGCGTTTAGTGAAAAAACAACTTATGGTGGAAGCAGTTACGGTTCTGAAAAGTCGCATGGCTCTAAGTCTTACGGAAGAAATAAATCGTATGGCTCTAAGTCTTACGGCTCTTCTTACGGAAAGTCTTATAGCAAGTCTTACGGATCTTCTTATGGCTCGTCTTACGGCTCGTCTTATTCTAAATCGAATTGGTCTAAGTCAAGTGCAGTAAAAACGCGCAAAGTTACTGCAAAAACTGCGACTTCAACAAGCGCAACAAAAGTTGGTTCAACTTCTGCAGTTATGAATAAAGACAATCATCTAAATATTCAAGACTTCCAAGTTGGCGACAAAATTACTCACGATACTTACGGCTTAGGAACCGTGTTAGCAACGCAAGATAAGGGCAGAAACTCAATTATTACAGTCGATTTCGGCTCCGATGGAGTAAAGCGACTAATGCTTAGAGTTGCACCAATCGAAAAATTGTAAAATCTTTTATTTATGCACTTTAATGTAAGATAAATTTTTAACAAGGACGTGGCGTTTGCTGGTGTGAGCGCTGAGAAGCGTGTTGCATTAACGAAAATGTGACACTAAAAAATAAAAACATACATTTCATGAGGTATAAATTATGAAAAACAAATTATTCGCATCAATTCCTGCAATTATTTTCGGCCTGCTTATTGCCGTTGCACCATTGACGTTTGCAAAGCCATGCTCAACCGGAGGCATGCACAAAATGCATATGATGATGCAACCTATGGCATGCTACTACACAGGTCGTGCAGCCGTTGGAATTGGTTTAGTTATTGCAGTACTTGGAATTATTGCGCTATTTGTTAAAGAAAATGTTCGCATTGGTTTAAATATTGCTGTAGTTGTGAACGCTTTGCTTATGCTCGCTGTTACAACATTCCTTATTGGCGTGTGCAAGAGCCCAATGATGCACTGTGCATCGGTTATGCGTCCAACACTGATTGTTCTGTCTGTGCTCGCATTAGTGTTCGCAGCTGTTTCCGTGTATTTGGATAATAAAGAAAATTAATAGTTCAAATAGTTCGAAAAGCTTAACAAAGCAAAATTATGCGCACTATTACGCTAAAGCGATTGCCGCTGGAAAATCTTAAACGCAAGCCATTGCGCACGGCTGCACTTATTGTTGTATCTGCGTGCTTGTCTGCAATATTTTTCGGCGGCTCGCTGATTTCTATGAATCTTGAACGCGGCTTGAACAGTATGCGAGAACGCATGGGAGCCGATATTATGGTTATCCCTCAAGGTACGCATACTAAAGCAGAAGCGCTGCTTACAAACAGTGGTTCAAGCACTTTTTATTTCACTAACGATATTGAGAATTTAGTAAGACGCTCTCCGGGTGTGCAAAAGGCGAGTGCACAAACGTATATTTCTTCGCTTTCTGCAGGATGTTGCGCTGAAAAATTACAAATTATTGGTTTTGATTCCGATTCTGATTTTGTTATAGGTCCTTGGATTTATTCTCAACATAAGCAGAAGTTACAAAAAGGCGAGATGATTGCTGGCGCAAATGTAATCGTGTCTTATATGAATACTGTTCGTCTTTTTGGACACCAATGGCCTGTAGCTGCGCAGCTTGCAAAAACCGGCACAAGCATTGATAATTCAGTGTTTGTGCGACGCGAAAGTGTGCCGCAAGTAGTTGAGTATTCAACGAAAGTAGGGCATACCGCTATTCCAAAGGAATATGCTAAAAAAGCAGTTTCTGCAGTTCTTGTAAAAGTACAAAAAGGTTACAGCGCGAAAGAAGTTGCAAAAAATATCCGTAAAACAACTGGTCTTTCAAGCATTGGCATAGTTTTTCCGGGCGGAATTACAGCAACTACGCAAGCTAATCTTGGTGTTTTTACTCGCACGTTGACTTTTATAATTGCTGCGTGCTGGCTAGTTGGATTGCTAGTTTTAGTTGCAGTGTTTTCAACATCTGTAAACGAGCGTAAAAAAGAGTTTGCTTCTCTTCGCATACTTGGCACAACAAGAAATATGCTTTTAGGTGTTGTAGTTAGAGAATCTACGATACTTGGCTTAGTTGGCGGAGTATTGGGTGTTGCGTCTGCAAGTCTTATATTGTTCCCTTACAGTTCTCTTATTTCTGAACAATTGCAGCTTCCGTATTTGGAAGTGACTGCTCTACCAGTAGCAGTGCTTATGTTAGTGTCTGTGCTATTTGCGCTTGTTGCAGTTGTTGTAGCTTCAGCGCTTACTACATTGCGTATTGCTATGCGCGAAACGTATTTGACACTTAGGTCAGGTGAGTAAGTATGGAAGATAAGAGTCAAAAACTGCCAAGTAATGAGTTTGATAGTTTACCTGTTGTTGAACTTACTCGTGTAACTCGCGAATTTATGCGCAGAAAGCACAAATTTTTTGCAGTAAATAATGTGAGCTTTGTGCTAAATAGCGGCGATTTTGTGGCAATCGTTGGAAAGTCAGGTAACGGAAAATCTACTTTACTAAATTTGATTGCTGGGTTATTGAAGCCAACGCATGGAAGTGTAAAAGTTTGCGGCGAAGAGATTTCTGAACGCACTTTTAGTGATGTCAAGATGTCTCGTTTGCGCGCATGTGATATAGGTTTTGTGACGCAATCGCAGACGCTTTTGCAAAATCTTACTGTGCATGACAACATACTTTTACCTGTGCAAATTGCAGCTAGTACTTGTGAAGTAAGTAAGTCTGCTGAAAGTAAGTCTGAAGTAAGCGAAGATTCAAACGAGACTCGCGCGTTAGAACTTTGCAAGCAATTGCATATTGAAGATTTACTGTGGTGCTACCCAAGTGAGCTTTCGGGTGGTGAAATGCGTCGCGTAATGATTGTGCGCGCGCTAATAAACAATCCGAAGCTCCTTATTCTTGACGAGCCTACTGGCGATTTGGATTTAGAGCATACTCGCATAGTGGTGAAAATGTTGCGCGAGGCTGCAAAAAATGGTGTGGCAGTGCTCATGGTAACTCACGATGTTGAGGCTGCTCGTTGTGCGGATCGCACATACACAATGGATTGCGGATTGACTTGCCGGAGCGCTTGAAGCGTAGCGCGCGAAGGCACTTCAATCCGGAAACTCGCTAAAGTTGGAAGTCCAGTGGACTTCCAACGCGAGTTTCGCAAGCGAGCGCGTTACTCGCGCGAGCGTTTTGGCTGGTTTGTGGAACATTTGCCGGGGAACTTACAACGTGAGTTTCGCGCTCAGTACGAAAAATATCAACAATTATTCTTACGGGTGTGTAGAATCAGAAACGATGCCTATTTTGTGTAAGCATCATCTGGAGCCTTAGCCCATCAGTGGGTCGGCGTGCGGTAGTTATGGCGTTATTTCAACGTTTTAATACTTGCGCGTTCGTGTGTTAGCACGAAGAAGCACTGGAGAGGCTGGCTCAGCGTGAGTAATTTTTAGGCGATTTTGCAATCGACTAAAAACTTGGTTCACGTTCCGTTCAGATAACGACAGAATTAAAGGATTAGTTATGACTAATATTCAGCGTTCTCGCCGTCAGGTGCGTCTTTCTCGCGCCCTCGGCATCGCTTTGACCCCAAAGGCTCAGCGTATCTTCGAGAAGCGTCCATATGCTCCAGGTGAGCACGGTCGCACTCGTCGTCGCACCGAGTCCGATTACGCAGTACGTCTTCGCGAGAAGCAGCGTCTTCGCGCTCAGTACGGCATCTCCGAGAAGCAGCTTCGTGCTGCTTACGAGAAGGGTACGCACACTGCAGGCCAGACCGGTGACGCAATGCTCACCGATTTGGAAACTCGTCTTGATGCTTTGGTTTTGCGCGCAGGCTTTGCTCGCACCACCGCCCAGGCTCGTCAGTTTGTTGTACATCGTCATATTTTGGTTGATGGCAATCTTGTTGATCGCCCATCTTACCGTGTGAAGCCAGGTCAGACCATTCAGGTTCGTGCCAAGAGCCAGACCATGGTTCCATTCCAGATGGCTGCAGAAGGCGTTCATCGCGACGTTTTGCCAGCAGTTCCTGGTTACCTCGATGTGAATCTTGCCTCTTTGAAGGCTACTTTGACTCGTAAGCCGGAAGTCGATCAGATTCCAGTTGAAGTCAACATTCAGTACGTCGTCGAATACTACGCTCGTTAATTCGCCGATTTAATTCTTAAGGACATACCGCTTGACCCCTGTTGCGCGTTCGCGTGGCAGGGGTCAATGCGTTTTTGTCGATTTCATCGGTTGGTTTGGTGTTTTCGACAGTTTCGTTGCGAATTTTGTTTATTTCACCAAATGATTTGGTGTTTTCGACAGTTATGTACCGCTTAGTGCAATAATGGAGCTATGTTGCTGCATCTTTATTTAGTGCGTCACGGACAGACGCTATTTAATCGCTATAATCGACTGCAAGGCTGGTCAAATTCTCCGCTTACTGAAAAAGGTTTGAAAGATGCGGACACGGCTGCAAAAAAGCTAGAAAATATTGCTTTTGCTGCAGCTTACTGTTCGGATACTACTCGTGCGCAAATCACAGCACAACGTATTCTCGATGCAAATGAAGCTGCCGGTAACGTGCGCCCGACGCTTATAAGCGATATGCATTTTCGCGAGCAATGCTACGGCTATTTTGAAGGTCAAGATATGCAAATGGCTTGGTGGGCTGCAGGAGCGCCTCACGGAGCGCACACTTATAACGAAATCGTTGAAAAATTTGGGCTTGCAGCCACGCGTGACATGCTTAAAGAAGCGGATCCTTTTCACGATGCCGAATCAGATATCGAATATTGGACTCGCGTAGAAGAAGGTTTTGCGTTAATTGCTTCAAATTCTTTGCTTAACGATGGAGATAATATTTTGCAAATTTCGCATGGCAACACTCTGCTAAGTCTTATGCACCGTTTTGCGCCTGCAGGCTACGATTTAAGCGAACGTCCTCAAAACGGAAGCGTAACCAGACTTGATTTTGACACTACCAAACCTATTGATAATGCCATTACTATTCGAGGCTATAACGAGTAGATTCTACTGTTTAACTTTGTTATATGCGTCTTTACCGTTCGTTAATCTTAAGTCATTGCGAAGGGTTTTAATACGTAGTTTGATTTGCTGTTGTATGGCTTTTGATACTGCGAAATCTTAGGCAAAATGGTATAGAAAGAGGTTACGATGAGCGTTGGAGACATAGCTGCTCTTATTGCTGCGATTGCGTTTGCCGTGCTTTCTGGCTTTTTGATTTATCCGTTAATCAGATTAGGCAGATTGTTTGATCAGATTGCGAAAACAATTAAAGAGTCGGGTGAGCATGCGATGCCGGCAATCGATGAGTCTGTTACAACTATTAAGCAAGTTAATAAGACTCTTGACGACGTAAACGCTGTTTCAGGAGCTACTCGCACAACCGTTACAAATATTAGTGCTCTAACAGATTTGTATGGTGCTTTCCTTGGAAAACCGCTCGTAAAAATTGCAGCTGCCGGTTACGCTCTAAAAGATACTGTTTCTTCTTTCTTCAATAAGCCGACTGTGCCAACAGACAAGAATAGTGCCAATCGTAACGCTTCAAAAGAATCCTCTGACAAGAATGCAACTAATAATGCAAGCAGGGGGGAGTAATGTTCAAGCGTTTATTTTGGATGTTTGTTGGCATTGTAATTGGTGTTCTTACAGTTACGAAGGCTCGTGCATATGTTAAAGCAAAAATGCCGTCTTCTGCTAGTCGTTTTATATTTGATGAGGAACCGAAAAATATCACATTGCGCACAGTAATGGGATTGTTTAAAGATTTCAATACTAGCCGTAAAGAGCATGAAGCTGAGCTTAATTCTCGTTATGCTAATCGTAGAAATAGGGAATTTTAAATAAAAAACGAGTTTTTCATAATTTCGTTACTTTGCTAAGTTTAGTTAAGTTAAGTATTGAAGTACTATATTGAATGTTTGCATGATTGCGTCGTGCGTCATGCGGCACGATTTCGTGTGAGCGTTGCATGTGGCTTTTGTTTGTGACGGTTATTTGTGACGGTTTGCGTGGGTCTTGCTAAAAATTACACAAGGAGTTCGTACGTATGCGCACAGCAGAAATTGCAAAGCGTTATCTTGACTATTTTGCCAAGAATGGTCATATGGTTGTTCCTTCGGCTTCTCTTATTTCGCCGAATCCAACAACATTGTTTACTATTGCCGGCATGGTGCCGTTTATTCCTTACTTGCTTGGTGAGCAGACGCCTCCTTCGCGTCGTATGGCTTCGAATCAGAAGTGCGTTCGCACTCTAGATATTGACGAAGTTGGTAAAACTACTCGTCACGGCACCTTCTTCCAGATGGTTGGTAACTTCTCGTTTGGTGATTATTTTAAAGAGGAAGCTATTCACTACGCTTGGGAGCTTTTAACTAGTCCTCAAGATAAGGGCGGCTACGGTTTTGACCCTGAAAAGCTTTGGGTTACTACTTATACTGACGACGATGAAGCCCGCGCAATTTGGAAGAACGAAGGCTTCGACCCAGAGCATATGCAAGTTTTCGGTATGGAAGATAACTTCTGGACTACCGGCGGTCCTGGTCCTGGCGGCCCATGCTCCGAAATCTACGTGGATCGCGGTCCTAAGTATGGTCGCGACGGAGGCCCAGCTGCTGACGAATCTCGCTTTATTGAGATTTGGGATTTGGTTTTCGAAAATTACCAGGTAGATAACGTCAAATCTAAGACTGATTTGCATATTGCTGGCGAACTCGATCAAAAGAATATTGATACTGGCGCTGGTTTGGAGCGTTTGGCTTACCTTATGCAAGGTAAGGAAAATATTTACGAAACTGACGAAGTTTACCCAGTTATTGAAGCTGCAGAAAAGCTTAGCGGCGTAAAGTACGGCGATAATAATGATGCTGACGTGCGTTTCCGCGTTGTAGCAGATCACGTGCGTTCCGCTTTGATGATTATGAGTGATGGCGTGCGTCCAAGTAATGTTGGCCGCGGCTATGTGCTTCGTCGTCTTCTTCGCAGAACTGTTCGCGCAATGCGTATGCTTGGTGTGCAAGATCCAGTTTTACCAACCTTGTTCCCAGTTTCTAAGTCTGCTATGGAGCCAAGCTATCCAGAGCTTAACGATACTTTCCACGAGGTTAGCGAAGCGGCTTACGGTGAAGAGGACGCTTTCCGTCGCACTCTTGAAAAGGGCACAACTATTCTCGACTTGGCTGTTGAAAAAGCTAAGAAAGAGCACAAGGATGACCCTATGGTTGGCGGCTCTGACGCGTTTACTTTGCACGATACTTACGGCTTCCCAATTGAGCTTACTCTTGAGATGGCAGCCGAGCAGGGTGTTAAGGTCGACGAAGCTAAGTTCCGCGAGCTTATGAGCGAGCAGAAAGGTCGCGCTCGCGCTGACGCTTTGAAGAAGCGTCACAATGTGGACGTTAGCGTTTACGACGATATTAAGAAGTCGCTCGAAAAGTCAATCGACTTCCTCGGTTACACCGACTTCTCAAGTCGTTCAAACGTTTTGGCAATTGTTGAAGCAGGCAAGGGTTCTGTTAAAAGCGTCACAGCTCCTGCAAACGTTGAGATTATTCTCGATCGCACGCCATTCTATGCTGAGCGCGGCGGTCAGATTGCAGATCAAGGTGAGATTATTTCCGACGACGGCGCAATTTTGGAAGTCGACGATGTTCAGCGTCCAATCAAGGATTTGATTGTTCACAGCTGCCGACTTACTGAAGGTACTTTGAGCGTTGGTTCTCCTGTAAACACGAATATTGATCAGGTTCGCAGGGCTGCGTTGGCGCGTTCTCACACCGCTACTCACACTCTTCACAAGGCTTTGCGCGAAGAGCTTGGTCCACAGGCTACTCAGCGTGGTTCTGTAGTTGATCCAGATCGTTTGCGTTTCGACTTCCAGTGGCCAAAGGCTGTCGATAAGGATGCGCTTTCTCGCGTTGAAGCTCGCGTAAATGAGCGTATTCGTGACGATTTGCAGGTAGTTCCTAAGGAAATGCCAATCGACGACGCTTTTAAGCTTGGAGCAATGCACTTGTTCGGCGAAAAGTACGGCGATGTTGTGCGCGTTGTTGAAATCGGCGACGGTTGGAGCCGTGAGCTTTGTGGCGGTACTCACGCTAAGAGCACTGGAAAGATTGGTATGGTAACTATTCTTTCCGAGTCTTCTATTGGCTCTGGTGTGCGCAGAATCGACGCTCTTTGCGGTGAAGCTGCGTACGAGTATGGCGCTCGTGAACACACTTTGGTTGCGCAATTAGCAGACATGGTTAACGCTCGTCCAGACGAGTTAGCTGAACGTTTGGAATCTTTGCTTAACAAGATGAAGGATTCTGATCGTAAGCTTGCATCTGTTTACGAAGCTCAATTAAATGAAGCTGTACCAACATTAGTTGATGAAGCAAAGAATAGTAACGAAAAAGTTAAGTTGGCTCTTAAGAATGTTGGCAACTTTGGCTCATTCGATGCTTTGCGTAAGACAGTTCTAGATATTCGCGCTCGTTTAGGTGAAGATGCTCCAGTGGTTGTTGCACTTGCTGGTGTTAATGAGGACGATCGTCCAATGATCGCAGTCGCTACAAACGAAGCTGCTCGCGGTCTTGGTGCTAAGGCTGGCGACTTGGTGCGTACTGCTTCCAAGGTGCTTGGTGGCGGCGGTGGCGGCAAGCCAGACTTCGCTCAGGGCGGTGGTACAGACGCTTCTAAGATTGATGAAGCTCTCGAAGCTGCGAAATCAGAAGTAGCTAAGCTCGCCTAGTGCGTGTCTTACAGCTTAAAAATTTACGAATCATACCAAAAGCAACACGAAATATGGTGTGGTTAGGTATTGATTTAGGTGACGCAAGGGTCGGACTTGCACTTTCCGACCCTGGTCTCACCTTTGCACATCCTATTGGTAATGTGCAAGTGTTTGGAGATTCCTTCCGTGCTATAGATGAAGTGCTTGAAGTTATTGAAGATAACAATGTAGAAAAAGTTGTTATAGGCTTGCCTTTGCAACTCGATGGCACTGAAGGAAAATCTGCTAAAAAAGCTCTGCGCTGGGGGAAGAATCTAATAAAACGCATGCAAATATTGCATGATGAAAAAGATTGGGCATTGGATTATATGCCAGAAGTAGTTTGGAAAGATGAGCGTTTGACAACAGTAAGTGCTCATCGTCAGCTTCTGCAAGCAGATCTTTCTACTAAAAAGCATCGCCCAATGGTAGATCAGCAGTCGGCAGTGTTGATTTTGCAGTCTGCTCTCGATTCAAAATATGCGCAACAAAACTAGTAAAAGTAAATGAACAAAAGTTAGTAGAAAGTAGAAGAGGAGTGTCAAATGTCTGATAGTTTTGATGAGTTCTTTGACAATCATGCACAATGGACTGAGCATGATGATTCTCCTTCATCGTCTACTTCTAACGGTTCAGATTCGTCAGGAAAATCTCGCAAACGAGCAAAAGCGCGTCTTGCTGCAAAGAAGCGTAAACGTCGAGCAAAAGCAGTTTTAGCTATATTGATTGTGTTCGTGCTATGTGTTGTTGGTTACGTTGGATACAGTGCTGTGCGTGCGTGGCGTTTGTCTCAGAACAGTGAAGCTGTTGCAGATTGGTCGGGTCCTGGTTATGGATCTGTTGAGTTTACAGTCGATACTGGCGAAGGCGCTATTACAGTTGCTGAAAAACTAGTGAAAGCGAATGTTGTTAAATCGCAAGCTGCATTCACTTCAGCTGTTTCTGCAAATAATAAAATTTTGTATCCTGGCGTTTACTCACTGAAAAAACATATGGCTGCTATTGATGTAGTTGATATTCTTTCAGATCAAACAAAAGCAGGCGGATTCCTTGATGTTCGTGCAGGGGATCACGCAGCAGACGTTTTGCAAAAAGCTTCAACATTATCTGGAATAAGTTTAGATAAATTCAAGGCTGCGTTAGCTGATGGCGCCGCAGGAATTCTGCCTGCTGAAGCAAACGG
Source organism: Gardnerella sp. DNF01205 (assembly GCF_049244135.1). NCBI lineage: Bacteria > Bacillati > Actinomycetota > Actinomycetes > Bifidobacteriales > Bifidobacteriaceae > Gardnerella > Gardnerella sp. DNF01205. The sequence continues at coordinate 467,352 of NZ_CP058378.1, forward strand.
TAGCGTTGAAGGCTGGCTAGAGCCTGGAGTTTATAACGTAAAAGCTATGAAAAGTGCGGATGCTATTCTTTCCGCAATGATAAAAAAGCGTATTGAAAAACTTGATTCTCTTGGAATTCCTAAAGGTAAAGATAGAGAAAAAGCCTTAATTATGGCGTCTATTGCTGAAGCTGAAGTGAATAATCGCGAATATTATGGCAAAGTTATTCGCGTAATACTGAACCGTTTGGCAAAAGATATGCCGTTAGGAATGGATTCTACTGTTGGTTACGGCGCAGGAGTAAAACCTATTAAACTCACGCAAGCAATGCTTGACGATGCAAATAATCCGTATAATACACGTATTCATAAGGGTTTGACCCCTACGCCTATTGGCATTGCTGGCGACAGCGCGTTGCTTGCAACCATTAAGCCTCAAGATGGTCCATGGCTTTACTTCGTCACTACGAATTTGAAGACTGGTGAAACGAAGTTTGCGGATAACAAAGACGACTTTTTGAAATTCCGCGACGAGTACAAGCGCAATAATCCCGAAGGCAACTAAACTAAGCTTATTTTTGTTTGCTGTGGCGCGAGTTTTGGGGGATTTCTCTCCTCGCAAGTTCCCGTCCTTCGTCGCTCTGGCTGTTAAAGATTTTACTGTCTGCTTTGTTCTTAAGGAATGTTGCTTCCTCAGTCCTCTTTTATTGCTCGTAGAGAAATCCCCCAAACTCTGCGTGCTTAATCATTAATAACCGTGCCTTATCGCAGAGATTTTTCGATTTTTCTTCTTCGCTTGGCGAATCAGCAGCCTGCGGCTCTGACGTTCGCCGCGCTCAGTGCGAAAAATCTCAAATCTCTACCACACTGATATCCACACGACTGAATGGTGCGAAATTAAAATATTAAATAAAAATATAGCTTTTAACCACATAGATGTGTTGAGGTTGTAACAGTTTCGCAAGTTTTCGTAATCTGCTTTAATGAAGCAATTAATTATTACGATACTATCGGTGCTACCAACGCTCACATGTTTAATTTCAGTTTGCGCAACAGACATAAAAAGTCGCGTAGTGCCAAGACTTTGGGTTGTTATTGCAGGAATTTTTCAATCTTTTGCGAATCTCATATATTCGATTATTTTATTTAGAAATATTAGCGTGCTTATTTTCGGCTGGATTTCTTGCGTAATTATTTTTGTAATTTACTGGAGTATGCGAAAAATTTCCGCAAAAAATGCTATTGGCTTCGGAGATGTTACGAGCGCGTCAATGATTGCGCAAGCCTTGGTATTATTCGGCTTTGACTGCTTAATTTACTGGTTCGCTTTAGTTGGAGCAGTTGGCTTACTTTGGCTTTTGCTATGGAAAATTTACTGCAAAATCTGCTCTCCAACCAACGCATCAATACCATTCGTACCAGTAGAAGCAATATCTGCAATACTCGCAGCATTGCTGTCAATAACAACCAGCTCAATACTTGGTAGTTAGTAGAGTAGAGTATTTAGACGCGTAAATTACTTGAGAATGGAGAAATGGCATGCTTAGATGGCAAACGGCAGGGGAGTCGCACGGTGAAGCGTTAGTAGCCATGATTGAAGGTTTGCCGGCTGGCGTGCACATTACTAGCAACGATGTAGTTTCGGCACTTGCTCGCCGTCGCCTTGGTTATGGTCGTGGAGCGCGTATGAAGTTTGAGCAAGACAAAGTGCGTCTTTTAACTGGAGTTCGCCACGGCGTAACGCTTGGTTCTCCGATTGCTGTAGAAATCGCGAATACAGAGTGGCCAAAGTGGACCGAAGTAATGAGTGCAGATCCTTTGGATCACGAGGTTGAGCAAGTTGGCAGAAATGCTCCTTTGAGCCGTCCTCGCCCAGGTCATGCGGATTTAACTGGCATGCGCAAGTACGGTTTTAATGATGCTCGCGAAGTTTTGGAGCGTTCGAGTGCTAGGGAAACAGCTTCTCGTGTGGCTTTGGGTGCTATTGCTGATGCGTTTTTACAGCAGGCTTTGGGTGTGCGCACAGTTGCGCATGTTATCGGCATCGGCGGCGAATACACTAACAAAAGTTTAGCTTTACCAACACCAGATGATGTTGCCGCTCTGGATGCTTCTCCAGTTCGCACTCTCGACAAAGATGCTGAAGCTAAAATGATGGCTCGCATCGACGAAGCAAAAGCAAATGCAGATACGCTCGGTGGAGTAGTGGAAGTGCTTGCTTACGGTATGCCTGCAGGAGTTGGCACATACGTTGAGTCGGATCGTCGATTGGATGCGGCTCTCGCGAGCGCGATTATGGGAATTCAGGCTATTAAAGGCGTGGAAATTGGCGACGGTTTTGCAGAGGCAGATCGCCCTGGATCGGCCGCGCACGACGAAATGGTAACAGGCGAAAACGGGAAAATTAAGCGTCTTACTAATCGAGCTGGAGGAATTGAAGGCGGAATGTCGAACGGCGAAATTATTCGCGTGCGCGCTGCAATGAAACCAATTCCGTCTATTCCACGCGCTTTGTGCACAGTGGATGTGCTTACTGGCGAAGCTGCTCAAGCTATTAATCAGCGCTCAGATTTCACTGCTGTGCCAGCTGCTTCTGTAGTTGCAGAAGCGATGGTAAGGCTTACTTTAGCTAAGTATGCTTTGGAAAAATTCGGCGGAGATTCTTTGCAAGAAACGCGCCGAAATGTGGAGTCTTACGTAGCTTCCTGGCCGGAGAATATGAAATGAGCAACACTAAACTTCCGCTAGCTGTTATTATTGGCATGCCTGCTGCTGGAAAAACGCGTGTTGGCCGTGAAGTTGCGCATCTTATGAATCTGCCTTTTTATGATACAGATGACATGATCGAGTGCGATATTGATATGTCAATACCGCAATATTTCGAGGAATATGGCCAGGATGCTTTTCGTGAAATAGAAGCTCGCATAGTGCGAGAGGCAATTTTAGGAGATACATCTGCAGAAGATTCTACAAAGGGAATAGTTTCGCTTGGTGGCGGTGCGCCTATGCGTGAAGAAACTCAAAAAGTTTTGCGTGAGTATATGCGTAGTGGTGGTCGCGTTGTGTATTTGCAAGCAAATGCTAAAGAGGCTATTGAGCGCGCAAGCTGGAATAATAATCGTCCTATGTTTTCTGGAGAAGATGCGCAAAAGCGTTGGATGGAATTATTTGAGCAGAGAGATCCTGTTTTTAAGGCGGTATCGAATATCCACATGCAAACAAAAGGTTCGACTCCGTATATGGCTGCAGAAAAATTAAGGAATATGATTATGCAACGTATTGTGCACGTAACAGGTGAGGGAATTGAACCATACGATGTGCGAATTGGCGACGGTGCAATGCAACTTCTGCCGCAAATGCTTGGAACTAAGCCGGTTAAAGTGGCGTTAGTTCACACGCAACCTGTTCAGCGTCATAGCGACAAAGCTCGAACTATTTTGCGCCAATCTGGTTACGAAGTTTTCGACATGCTAATTCCGGATGCAGAAGCTGGAAAAACTATTAAAGTTGCAAGCGGATTGTGGGCTAACTTGGCAGAAGCTGGTTTTACTCGTTCGGATGCAATTGTTGGTTTAGGCGGGGGAGCAGCAACGGATGTCGCTGGCTTTGTTGCTGCAACTTGGATGCGTGGAATTCGCTATGTAAACTGCCCTACTTCGCTTCTTGCGATGGTTGACGCGTCTACGGGCGGTAAAACTGGTATTAATACGGATGCTGGAAAGAATCTAGTCGGCAGCTTTTACACTCCAGCTGGCGTTTTAGCAGATACTTCTACGCTTGCAACTCTTCCAAACGATATTCTTATTGAAGGCTTGGGTGAGGTTGCAAAATCTGGTTTTATTCGCGACGGTGAAATTTTGAAGATTCTTAGCGATGCCAATAATGCGAAGCTTTTGCGTGAATTTAATGGGGATGATTTAGAAAATAATAACGAACTTCACGAACTGCTCGTGGAGCTTATTGAACGCACAGTTAAAGTAAAGGTGTATCACGTATCGAGCGATTTAAAAGAGCAGGGTTTGCGCGAGTTTTTGAACTACGGGCATACGCTTGGCCACGCGATTGAGCAGATTGAGCATTTCCGCTGGCGTCATGGAAACGCTGTAGCTGTTGGCATGGTTTTTGCGGCGGAGCTTGCGCAAATTTTAGGATATTTGGATGCGGGAGACGTTGCGTATCATCGTTCGCTTTTGGATTCGCTTGGATTGCCAACTTCGTGGCAGTGTGCAAAAGATGCGGATGCTGCTTTTGAGTGCGTGCTTAACCTTATGCATCGCGACAAAAAAGCGCGCGGCAACATGCTACGTTTCGTAATTTTGGATGGTATTTCGAATCCTATTCATCTTGACAACCCGCCTATTGAAGCAGTTAAAGAAGCTTTTGAGCGCGTTTATAAGCAAAATTAATTAATCTTGCGAGGTAAAAATGGAAAATCAGCATACAAAAAAAGTGCTTGTTGTAAACGGACCGAATTTAGGTCGTTTAGGCGTGCGACAGCCGGACGTGTACGGTAGCGAGAACTTTGAAACTTTGCGCGAGAAATGCGAAAAGTGGGGTGCGGAACTTGGGTTTGAAGTAGAAGTGCGCCAAAGTGACGACGAAGCTCAAATGGTTCACTGGATGCACGAAGCTGCCGATACTCATACGCCCGTTGTTATGAATCCTGCCGCTTTTACGCACTACAGTTACGCGCTCGCGGACGCGGCTCACATGGTTTTGGATGCTGGAGTTCCGTTAATGGAAGTGCATATTTCTAATCCTGCTGCGCGCGATGCTTTTCGTAAAATTAGCGTAATTAGTCCTGTTGCAACCGGCACTATTACAGGCATGGGATTGTACGGCTATAAGCTCGCTTTGGAAGCTGTTGCGCATCTTGTTTGATTTTGTTCGATTTTTTGCGAATCAACACCCAGCGTCGAGGCTCGAAGATACTATGGAGTTCCATGGTTAGAAGACAACATGGTAACTCTCAGGAGCATATTACAAAGCATATTTTTGTCACTGGTGGCGTAGTTTCGTCCCTCGGAAAAGGCCTTACAGCATCATCTTTAGGCCGACTTTTACGCAGTCGCGGATTGCATGTATTACAACAAAAACTCGATCCTTATATCAATGTTGACCCGGGTACAATGAACCCATTCCAGCATGGTGAAGTCTATGTTACGGAAGATGGTGCAGAAACAGATCTCGATATTGGTCATTACGAGCGATTCCTCGATGTTTTCTTAAGCCAGAAAGCGAATGTTACAACTGGTCAGATTTATCAGTCTGTGCTTCGTAAGGAGCGCGCTGGCGAATATTTGGGTCAGTGCGTGCAGGTTATTCCGCATATTACTGGTGAAATCAAGTCGCGTATGCGCGCTCAAGCTTCCGACGATGTAGACGTTATTATTACGGAAATTGGCGGAACGGTTGGCGATATTGAGTCCCAGCCATTTTTGGAGGCAGCTCGCGAAGTTCGTCGCGATTTAGGTCCTGAAAACTGCATGTTTGTGCACGTTTCTTTGGTGCCTTATATTGCTGCAGCTCACGAATTGAAAACTAAGCCAACTCAGCATTCTGTTATGATGCTTCGCTCTCTTGGCATTTCTCCAGATGCGCTTGTCTTGCGTTCGGATCGTCCGCTTAATCAAGGCATTAAAGACAAGATTTCGCTTATGTGCGATGTCGATGCTGAAGGCGTTGTGAACTGCGTCGACGCTCCAAGCATTTACGATGTGCCGAAGATTTTGTTCAACGAAGGCTTGGACGCTTACGTTGTGCGCGAACTTGAGCTTCCATTCCACGATGTTGATTGGAACGAGTGGGAAGATTTGCTTGAGCGCGTGCATCATCCAAAGCATGAGCTGAACATTGCAATCGTTGGTAAGTATATTGATTTGCCAGATGCGTACCTTTCTGTTACTGAAGCTATCAAGGCTGGCGGTTTTGCAAACTGGGCTAAGGTAAACGTGCGCTGGGTTGCTGCAGACAAGTGCGAAACTCAAGAAGGTGCGGCTGCGGCTCTTGACCAAATGGATGGCATGGTTATTCCAGGCGGCTTCGGAATTCGCGGTATTGAAGGTAAAATTGGCGCACTTCGTTACGCTCGCGAGCACGGTTTGCCAACGCTTGGTCTTTGCCTTGGCTTGCAATCTATGGTTATTGAATACGCTCGTCACGTGCTTGGACTTGAGGATGCTAATTCCACTGAGTTCGAGAAGGATTGTGGCGATCCAGTAATCGCAACTATGGAAGAGCAGAAGGATATTGTGGCCGGTAAGGGAGATATGGGTCACACAATGAGACTTGGCTCTTACCCTGCAACGCTTGAAGAAGGCTCTATTGTTGCTGAGCTTTATGGCACTACGCATGTTACTGAGCGTCACCGTCACCGTTATGAAGTGAACGTGGCATATAAGGATCGTTTGCGTGAAGCCGGCTTGCGTATTAGCGGTCAAAGCCCAGATGGTAATTTGACTGAGTTTGTGGAGCTTCCAAAGGAAGTTCACCCATTCTACGTAGCAACTCAAGCTCATCCAGAGTTTAAATCTCGCCCAACTAAGCCTCATCCACTGTTTGCTGGCTTGGTTGCGGCTGCTCTTGAGCATCAAGAGGCTTCTCAAAATAGCAAGGAAGATAAGTAGACTTAAGTAAGATTTAAGTAAGGCTTAAGTAAAGCTTAAGTGGGACTTAAGTAAGAATTAAGTAAATAGAAATAAGCGGTAAGACTTGGTTTTCCTAAGTTTTGCCGCTTTTTAATTCGTAAACGACCTTTTCTTTACAGCGTTGTAAAGTTTCTGCCGTTTTTTGGTGCGTAAACGACCTTTTCTTTACACTTGCGTAAAGTTTCTGCCGTTTATGTTTTATTAGATTGTGATAAACATTACGTTTTGCACGTAACACGGCTATACCAAGAAATCGCATTACGCGGTAACCTTAGATAGGTGATAATTGAGTGGGGAGAGTGCAAAAGTAGCGCTTTGGGGAGCAGCTTTTGCCAATTAATACGTACCGCGCGCAGGTGTGCGTTAAGTATGGAGGTGTAACAGGCTTTATGAGCGATACTAGCAATATGAGCGATGCTGGCAATATGAATGATGCTGGCGTTACTGGCGATCCAAGCGTTGCAGCAAGTGATGGCAATAATTCAGCAAAAAATAAAGCTGCAGACGTTGAAATGAGCCAGTATGTGGCAGATCGCGCTCGCGTAAACGAAGAGAAAATCCGTAAAGACGAGCAGATTGTCGCTGAATTTGGCGATTACAATTACGGTTGGCATGATTCGGATGCTGCAGGCGAGGCTGCGAAGAAGGGTATTGACGAGTCGGTTGTTCGTGCAATTTCCGCTGATAAGCACGAGCCGGAATGGATGCTAAATCTTCGTTTGCAAGGTTACCGCGCATTTTTGCAAAAGCCGATGCCGGATTGGGGCGTGGATTTAAGCGGTTTTGACGCGGATGATTTTAAATACTACGTGCGTCCGGTTCACGATCAAGCGAAAACTTGGGACGATTTGCCAGAAGATATTCGCAAAACTTACGACAGGCTCGGCATTCCGGAAGCTGAGAAAAAGCGCTTAGTTTCAGGCGTTGCAGCACAGTATGAGTCGGAAGTTATTTACAATTCGATTCGCGAAGACTTGGCTGCGCAAGGGGTAATTTTTGTTGATACGGATACAGCAGTGCAAAAGTATCCGGAGCTTGTAAAAAAGTATTTTGCAACTGTGATTCCAGTTGACGACAACAAGTTTGCGGCTCTTAACACAGCGGCTTGGAGTGGTGGCTCGTTCGTGTACGTTCCAAAAGGCGTGCACGTGGATATTCCGCTTCAGGCTTACTTCCGCATTAATACGCCGAACATGGGTCAGTTTGAGCGCACGTTGATTATTGCAGACGAAGGCTCTTACGTGCATTATGTTGAGGGTTGCACGGCTCCAATTTATTCCACGGATTCTCTTCACGCTGCAAACGTTGAAATTGTTGTGGAAAAGCATGCGCGCGTGCGATACACAACCGTTCAAAACTGGTCAAATAACGTGTATAACTTGGTAACTCAGCGAGCTTACGTGCGCGAAGGCGGCACAATGGAGTGGGTTGACGGCAACATCGGCTCCAAAGCTACTATGAAGTATCCTGCTTGCATTCTTGCTGAGCCGTACGCAAAAGCAGAAACTATGTCTTTGAGCTTTGCTGGACGCGGTCAGTATCAAGATACGGGTGCGAAAATGATTCATTTGGCTCCGCACACGAGTTCAACGATTGTTGCTAAGTCGATTTCGCGCGGCGGCGGACGTTCAGCTTACCGCGGTCTTGTGAAGATTATTAAGGGCGCGAAGGGCTCTAGTTCGTCTGTTGTGTGCGATGCTTTGCTTGTTGACGATTTTTCGAGGTCGGATACTTATCCGCATGTTGACGTGCGTGAAGACGACGTTTCAATGGCTCACGAGGCCACTGTTTCCAAGGTTTCGGAGGATCAGCTTTTCTACTTGATGAGTCGAGGGCTTGAAGAAAAAGAGGCTATGGGCATGATTGTTCGCGGCTTCGTAGAGCCGATTAGCCGCGAACTTCCAATGGAGTACGCGCTTGAGTTGAATCGCTTAGTTGAGTTGCAAATGGAAGGATCCGTGGGCTGATGAGCGAAGATTTAAAAGAGAATTTAGGCAATAAAATGACGGAAAAAGAAATTACTATTCCTGTAGCAGATCCTAATGATCCGTATGCGGTTCCTGCGGCAATGCCTTCTAGCGCAGACAAATCCGTGCGCTCGTTCAACGTGGAAGATTTTGCGATTCCAACGCGTAAGCAGGAAGATTGGCGATACACTCCAGTTGAGCGAATTTCCGAGTTTTTCGAGCGTTTTGAACCATCTAATAGCATTCAAGTAACGCTTGAAGGCGTTGGTGGAGCTGCTTTGGATGATTCTTATGTTGGAAGCGACGGTTCCGTAAGTTTGCAAGTAAAGCCGCAAAACGAGGCTCCTCACACCGAAATGAAGCCTTCTGATCGCGCGGCTGCAGTTGCGTGGAATGCAACGAAACAAGCGCGCGTGCTTCACGTATCTGGCGAAATTAAAAAGCCAATCGTGCTGAAAATTCAGGGTAATAATGTTAATGCGCTTGACGCACTGCACTTAGTAATCGAAGCGGATTCTCGCTCGAATGCTGACATTATTATCGAACATACCGGCTGCGCGAAACTTGCAGAAGGTGTGGAAATTATCCTCGGAAAACACGCGCACGTTTCTACTACATTTATTCAAGAGTGGGATTCGGGCAGCAAGCACGTTGGAAACCAGCGTATTCACGTTGGGGAGGGAGCTTCGCTTCGCCACACGATGGTCACTCTTGGCGGAGATGTTGTGCGCATTCGCATGGATCAGGATTTTGGCGGCGAGCAGGGCGATTTGAACATGCTCGGCATGTATTTTGTGGATCCGGGCGAGCATGTTGAGCATCGCACGATGGTTGTGCACAATTATCCGGAATGCAAGTCGCGAGTAGTGTACAAGGGTGCTTTGGAAGGAAAGGGCGCGCATTCAACTTGGGTTGGAAACGCGCTTATTAAGCCGGAAGCTCCTGGCACAGATTCGTATGAGTTGAATCGTAATTTGGTGCTCACTCCTGGAGCAATCGCTGATTCTGAGCCGAATTTGGAAATTGAAAACGGAAATATTATTGGTGCCGGTCACGCAAGTTCAGTCGGTAGATTTGACGACGAAGAGCTTTTCTACTTGCAATCGCGCGGAGTTAGTGAGATTGAAGCCAGAAAGCTTGTTGTGCGTGGATTCTTTAACGAGCTGATTGAAGAAATTGGCGTTCCGGAAATTGTTGATCACTTAATGAAGGCAATTGAGCGCCGTCTTGCAAGAACGGAAGAGCCTGCGAAAAAAGAGCCTGCACAAGACTCACCTGCACAAAACTAACTTGCAAGAACGGAAGAATAGGAGAAAAACATGTCAACTTTGGAAATTAAGGATTTGTACGCTTCTGTAGAAACAAAAGAAGGTCGCAAGCAAATCTTAAAAGGCGTGAATCTTACAGTTAATTCTGGCGAAACGCACGCAATTATGGGTCCTAACGGATCTGGAAAGTCTACTCTTGCATACACTTTGGCAGGGCACCCAAAGTATGAAGTCGATTCCGGTCAAGTTCTTCTCGACGGCGAAGATATTTTGAAAATGACTCCTGACGAGCGCGCAAAAGCCGGATTATTCCTCGCAATGCAATACCCAGTAGAGGTACCGGGCGTATCTATGACGAACTTCCTTCGCACTGCAAAAACTGAAGTCGAAGGCAAAGCTCCATCTTTAAGAAGCTGGGTGAAAGAACTTAGCGAGGCTATGAAAAAGCTTCGAATGGATCCAAAATTTGCGTCGCGTTCTGTAAACGAAGGATTCTCTGGCGGCGAAAAGAAGCGCGCGGAAGTTTTGCAATTAGAGCTTTTGAAGCCGAAGTTTGCAATTTTGGATGAAACTGATTCTGGTTTGGATGTTGACGCGCTTCGAATTGTGTCTGAAGGTGTGAATCGCGCCAAAGAAAACACCGGTTTGGGCATTATGATGGTCACGCATTACACACGAATTCTCAAGTATATTAAGCCGGATATTGTGCATGTTTTTGCGCAAGGTCACTTTGTAAAGACTGCAGGACCGGAGCTTGCGGACGAGCTGGAAGAAGAAGGCTACGACAAGTATTTGCCGGAAGGTACAACCGAGTCGGCGCTGGCTTAAGCGCGGTTCAAGTGCAGTTTAATCTATCTGTATATTCGTAAAAATAGCGTTAAAATAGCGGTTTAATATGACTACAGTGACTACAGAAAATATTATGCGAGAATTTAGCGATTTGCGCTCGCAGTTTCCGATTTTAAGTCGCACAGTTCACGGCACTTCGCTTCACGATACTGTGCACGGAAAACCCTTGATTTACTTGGATTCTGCAGCTACTTCGCAAAAGCCGCAAGTTGTAATCGACGCTGAAAAAGAGTTTTACGAAACAATTAACGCTGGTGTGCACAGGGGAGCGCACGAGTTGGCTGCACTTTCGACGGTTGCGTTTGAACAAGCGCGCGCGAAAGTTGCGTTGCTTGTTGGAGCGTGCGCAGATGCTGGCAGCGAGGAAATTGTTGTTACTTCGGGAGCTACAGGCGCGCTTAATCTTCTCGCAACTGCTATTAGTAACGCTAGTGCGAAGGCAAAAATCTGCAAAAAAGACAGTAGTGATCTGGCTGATTCTAAAAGTGATTTCCGCAAAAATTTTGCGCTTCAAGAAGGCGACGTAATAGTCGTATCTCGCGCGGATCACCATTCTGTTTTGCTTCCATTCCAAGAGCTGGCTCTTCGCACGGGGGCTGAGCTTCGCTGGATTGATGTAACAGAAGACGGTCGCGTGCGCACGGATACAGATTATTTGCGAACAATTATTGACGAGCGCACGAAAATCGTTGCAGTTACGCATATTAGCAACGTTACTGGCGCTATTACGGACGTTTCGTCGATTTGCAAGCGCGCTCACGAAGTCGGCGCGATTTTTGTGCTTGACGCATGCCAGTCAGTTCCGCATATTCCAGTTGATTTTCACGCATTAGACGTTGATTTTGCGGCATTTAGTGCGCATAAAATGTATGGTCCTACGGGAGTTGGATTCTTGTATGGTCGTCGCGAGCTTTTGAACGCGCTTCCGCCTGCGAATTTTGGCGGCTCAATGGTGGAGCTTGCTTGGCTTAACAAGTCGGCGCAATACATGGATGTGCCTTACCGCTTTGAGGCTGGAACTCAGCCTGTTGCGCAAATGGTTGCGGCAGGAGTTGCAGCGGATTGGCTGCGCTCGTTGGACATGAACCGAGTTGCAGAGCATGAGCAGGAAATTGCTGCAGAATTGCTAAAATTACGGGATGTTCCAGGCGTTCGCGTTTTGGGTCCGACTGATTTAGAGAATCGAATTGGCACAGTTGCTTTTGAAGTTGAAGGTGTGCATCCGCACGATGTTGGACAGTTTTTGGACGCGAAGGGCATTGCGATTCGCGTCGGGCACCATTGTGCTCAGCCGATTCACCGTCATTTTGGTGTGTACGCTTCGAATCGCGCGTCTGTTGGTGTTTACAATACAGTTGACGAGGCTCGTGCGCTTGTTGAAGCAGTCTCACACGTTCGCGCCTACTTTGGCGCATAATATTGTTAGCGAGCGAGTTGGAGAAGTTAGCGAGTTAGTCAATCGAATCGGTGAGTCAACGAGTTAGTGAGTAGGTAAGGAGAGCGTATGTTTGATATGGGTTTTGGTACAACAGGTGCTGGTTTTGCAGATGCGGCTGGTGACGGCTTAGAAAGCATGTACCAAGAAGTAATTTTGGATGCTGCGCGAAATCCGCATGGCAAAACTCATTTCGAAAGTACGGACGAGCTCGCACAAGCGGAATTGCAGGAAGAATCTCAAGAATCTGCAGAAAATACAGAATCTACAAAATCTCAAGAATCTGCAGGAAATACAAAATCTGCCGAAATTACCTTAAATAATGCTCACGAAAGTTGCGTTGCAGCTGGCGAAAACTCTGCTTTAGGTCAATCGCACCAATTCAATCCAACTTGCGGCGACGAAGTCACAATGCGCGTGGAGCTTTCACGCAGCGCAAATAATGACGAAACTCCAATAGTATCAAGTATTAAGTGGGATGGTCATGGCTGCTCGATTTCGCAGGCAAGCCTTTCAATGATGGTTGATTTAGTCGAAGGAAAGTCGGTTGACGAAGCTTTGCGATTAGACGCGCTTTTCCACAAACTTATGGAATCTCGCGGCGAAGGTTTTGAAAACGAAGAGGACGAAGATGCGCTGGAAGATGCAATGGTTTTGCAAGGCGTATCGCGCTACCCAATGCGAATTAAGTGCGCGCTTTTGGCGTGGGAAGGCTTAAAAGACAGCATTGCAAAAGCCTCGCAAAACTTAAATCCGCAAATTCTTGGCAACTTGTAAAATCGAACTTTGGTACAAGCAAAGCAAGGAATATTATGGCAGAAAATCAATTGGCATCTGAGGTGACGCATGAAACGCATCCTGCGAATTTAAGCGCAAATGACATTGGCCGAGTTACAGAAGATGATATTTTAGACGCTTTACACGATGTTGTGGATCCTGAGCTTGGCATTGATGTGGTTGATTTAGGCTTGGTTTATGGCATTGAAATTGACGAGCTTGGGCGCGCAATTATTACTATGACGCTTACTACTCCTGCATGTCCGTTAACTGAATTGATTGAGGATGAGTGTGCGAATGCGCTCGCAGGCTTGGTCGAAGAGTTCCGCATTGACTGGACGTGGAAGCCGCGTTGGAGCGTTGAAAACATTAATGAGGACGGTCGTGCGCAGCTTGAGGCACTTGGCTACAATCTCAACAGTTTACAAGCGAATTTTGCTGCAGGAATGTACGGTTCTGGCGTAGTTGGCGATGCGTCGATGAGTGCCGGTATTCCGCCAACTGTGTGAGTATTTGGTTGGTGTGCTGTTTTGTTTTGAAAGCAACGTATTGCACAAGTGGGAATTATGGGCGCTGAAATAAAAGCAGTTAGTGCAAGCGGTATCTGTGATATTCGCGAAATAAGTGATGTGCGCAAAAATAGTATCAGCGAGTATGCTTCGCGCGGAATGACTGACGTTGTTTTCGACTTGCAATTGCTTGTAGATTGGGATGTGCGCCGCACTCTGGATGCAGATTATCCGGATTTTATTGGGGAAGTGCTCTTTAGTTTCGAGCCGGAATGGGGTTTTGAGTTTCACGAGTCATTGCGCGAGGCTGGGTGGAGCAGAAAGCAAGCGATGGATTCGTTTGATGAGCATCACGGACCGGCAGTTACGTGGCTATATCGCTTGTATTTTGAGCGTTTCGAGCGTGGTTTTGCTGGCGAGCGCGCGGATGCTTCGGCTGTGGCACGCGAGTTGATTGCGAGCGGCGTGCGCGTGTGGGCACTTGGTAACGCTTCTTGCGATTGGTTAAACTGCGCGCGCAAAACTTGCCCAATACTCGGTGAGTTAAACGGTGTTTGTGCATCTTACGAATCGCATTCGCGCAAACCTGACGTAATGCTTTACCGCGCGTTTTTGCAACACGCTGGTCTTTCTGCTGCTTCCACGCTTTTTCTCGAAAGTGATTCTCGCGCCGCTTCTGCAGCGTCGTTGCTTTATTCTTAAGCTGCGCGCGTGCGCGACGACCTGCTTGAGCGCTGCGATTTAGCGCGCGAAAGCAATTCGGAGCGCCGAGCTTGCTCAGGGTTGAAAGCACAGTGTGCTTTCAACGCAAGCGAGGTCTGCCTTCGTCTCGATTGACGAAGGCAGGGCAGGTTCGCGTGGCGGTGCTTTAGAAACTAGGTTGTGATTGGTGTGCGCTGACGACCTGCTTTCGCGCATGTTCCTCACGGCTTTTGGTAGCCGTTCGGCTGATTTGGCATGTGAAGCACAGTCTGCTTTCAACGCAAGCGAGGTCTGCCTTCGTCTCGATTGACGAAGGCAGGGCAGGTTCACGTGGCGGTGCTTTAGAAACTAGGTTGTGATTGGCGTGCGTAACGAATGAATCCGGCGCTCAAGCACTTTATTGCGCGCGCTCGGCCGCTTCGAGCGAATCGTAGCCATACATGCGCACAGTATTCGCAATTATCATTTGCGTAAGATTTAGATTTTCCGTGCGCAAATTATTTACAAAACGCTGGTATTTTGCGAAAGTTGCGTCAGAATATGTGCTTAATTCGCCTCGCAAATACGTTTCAAAAGACGTATTTTCTGCTGTATCTTCGCTAGTTTTAAGCACGCGCATCGCAAAACCCAAATGCGGGTAGCGCTCGCGAAAATCCGCAGCCCACTCGACTTGCGTTAAAATAATCTGCTCCTGCGCGCTTTTTCTAGGTTCCAAAATTGGCTTAATATAAGGCTTAATCGTGCGCTCAAAAATTTCCGGTGCAGTAGATTCCATCATTCGCGCATACTTTTCCGTAATCAAATTGCGTCCATCGCTATTCGCGCGCTCAAGATCCTGTTTATAAGACTCCTGCAAATCAAGCGGCCACGCCAAAAATTGACTCATGCGCATAATGCGAAAAGTTGGCCAGTTTCCTTGGCAATTCGCGCGTCCGCCTTCGTTTTGCGTGAGCTGGAACTGATCCCACTCGAGTTTAGTGATTTCTTCCGCAAGCTTTTGCGTTCTCGGATTTTGCGCTTTCAGCTTTTCTTCTTTCGTATTCTGCGCTTTCGTATTTACTGATAAATCGCACATCATAAGCTCCTCAAACACGCCGCACGCGAATTAATATGCGCTTCAACATACGGCCGTTGCCATTCCAAAAAAGTTTCGTCGCAATCGCTTAAGCCCTCGTATTGCAGTTCGCGCACAATATCCTCGCAAATGCTGTCAATTATTTGCGAAACTTGCTTTTGCGCAATTCCGGCTCCCTTCCCACCTTCGCCAAAACTGTCTCCGCCAAAACCGTCTCCGCCAAAGCAAGAAGCGGAAGAAAGTCGCATTATTGACTCAAGTTTGCTGCACACTTCCGGAAGCCTAGAAGCCATGCGGTTGCTGAGCTTTCGTAACGCTGCAAACTGCCACTTGTAGTAAGGCAAGTAGCCTGCGGTTACGGGATTGTTGAGCAAAAACACGAGTGAAGCGGTTGCGCGCACGAATTCGTTGATAGAAAGCCACGCTGCGGAAGCGTCTTTGCGTGCTAGCATTCGTGGAACATTGTATTGACCTGCTTGAGCCATCATGCCAAGTCTGCGCGAGATTAGTGAGATTCGCACGTCGTCCGGCATGAGCTTGAAGCTTTGGCGCGCCTTTGAGAACTCTCCAAGAGGGTCCGCGAAAATTTTGCCATTCGTCGCTGCTGCAAGCGTTGACTCGCTTAGCGATAGCCATAAGTGCGGCTCGTTTTGGCTTGGAGCGGTGGGAAAGCCGGTTAGATTTTCAAAAAATTCGCTTATGCGAAATACTCCGACGCGCTTGCTGCTTTCGCATGATTTTGCGCGCGGTGTTTCGTTGCGAGAGCCAAAACCGGCGTATTTTCGCGGAAGTGCGTCGTAAGCAGTCTGCAAATCCGCGCCGATTTCCGCGTAATCTTCGTCGGTAAGCCATAAGCAGAAACCGGGTCCAAAATCGTGGTCGCGCGAAATCTCGTCGTCAAAACCGTAGCATTCCGATCCGTGTCCAACTAATCCTGCAGCTATGCGGTTCTTGTATTTCGCAAATTTTGGCTGATCAAGTAACGGCTTTCCGTAAGTTTGCCAATATGATTGCGCTAATTGCATGCCAGTTTTTATATTATGGTTTGCTGCGTTCTGGTTTGCTGCGTGTGAGTTCGTTGAGTGTTGTTCTGTTATATCTTGGTTTGCTGATTCTTGAATTTCTGTAGATTCTTTCGTAACTTTTTCTGCCAACTCGCGCGCCTGCCGCAAATTTTCTGCCGTAATCGCGTAAGATTCGCTATCTTTTCCGTAGCATCTCGCAATCAAATCAAGTGCCTTACTGTAACTTTCCTCAGCCTGAGCGTACTCGCCGCGCGCGCACTGTACTTGCGCAAAACCTGCCAATGCAGAAGCGTAGTGCGGCTGATTTTCGTTATTCCCCGCGACGTACATGCGAACGCTGGTCGAAGCGTGTTCAAAAGCGGAGTCAAGAGTTGCGGATTTGCTGTTTGTGCTGGTGTTAGGGTGCGAGCACTCCTGTGAGCACTCCTGCAACATTGCAAGCGCAAGATTCGTGTGCGTGGCGGCAATATCGATGTCGCGCTCAGGATCCGTGCTCGTATTTTGCAAAATTTCAAGCGCATGATTGAGCTCCTCAATTGCATCATGAGTGCGACCGGTTTCGCTGTAAAGCATCGAAAGATTGTTGTGAAGCGCGGCAAGCTTGCGGTTTTTAGCGCCGAGCGTTTCGGTGGATTCGTTAAGAGCTTGAGTGTAAATTTTTTCGGCGCGATCGTAGCTGCCTGCCGCGCGAAGGCTTGTGGCGGCGTTAATTAGCGTAGTTGTGCCGGCTTCGGTGCCTGCTAAATCCATCTTTTTTGCCAAATCTAGCGCCTTATCAATGATTGGCTTGTTTTTTGCGTACTCTCCGCGCGAACGGTAAAATCCCATGAGTTCGTTGAGAACTGAAAGCTGCAGGGGATTGGCTTCGGCAAGTTTTCGCAAAAGATACGTCTCGATCGCGTCAGCGCCCGCGTGATTCGCAAACATTTCGTCAAGCTCGTTATAAAATTGCGCAGCGTTCTCCATCAAAGCCCCCTTGCTATTGCGCTTGTTCACAATCAATCGACTTCAACTTTACAGTCATGTAAAGAAACTGCCGTTTTTACGTCAAAAACCGGCAGAAACTTTACAGCCGCGCGCAGTTTATGCCGCCTTCGCGCCAAAAAACGGCAGAAATTTTACAGCCTTGTATAGGAAACGTCGGAATTGCGGTGGGGGGGGGTGATTCTGGAAATCAAAAGTCGGGCTGGCGGGATTTGAACCCGCGGCCTCTTCGTCCCGAACGAAGCGCGCTACCAAACTGCGCTACAGCCCGATGCTGAAACTCGCGAAAGCATATGCGCATAAAAGTTCCAACAACGTCCGTAATGTTACAGGTTGGCTAATACAAATTATTGTAAAGCGTGTGCAAGTTGCGCAAAGTAAGTCCCGCGCAAGTATATTGCGTACAAGCTGCGGAATTCCTTTGTAAACATATTACAAATTATCGCTACAGCTTCTGTGTAAACATATCGCAAATTAGCACTGCAAGTCGCGTATAAAACCTGTATTACCTACTGGCTACAATTAGCGTTTATGACTGACACCAATACTGCAATGTCTGCCGCGCAAAGTGCCGCAGAATCTGCCGATAAAAATGCAGCAGAAAACGAAGCAACAGATACCGTCAATGAAATTGACACTGTTGAACATGCCGAAATGTTACTCGCTCAAGACGAAGCAATCGCCAAGCGCGTAAACGAAGGCGCAACTCTGGATGAAGCAATCGACCCAAGCAATAAAGAATTTGGACCGCAAGCTCATCCTGAGCAGGTACAGATGCGCGTTGCTAAGCGCGCAATGATGATTAAGGAAGGCGTGCAGCCTTATCCTGTGCATCTTAACGTTACGGATACTATCGAAAAGGTGCGTGCTGATTTCGATGGCAAGCTTGAAGCTGGCGAAGAAACCGATACTGAGGTTGGTATTGCAGGCCGCGTGCTTTTCTTGCGTAACGCTGGCGGCTTGTGCTTTGTTAAGCTTTCTGCCGGTGACGGTACTACGATTCAGGCGATGGTTTCCAAGAAGGAAATTGGCGAAGAATCCATTAAAAGCTTCAAGCAGATGGTGGATTTGGGCGACCACCTTTACGTGCGCGGTCGCGTGATTTCTTCTAAGACCGGTGAGCTTTCCGTATTCGCAACTGAGTGGGCGATTGCAGCTAAGGCTTTGCAGCCGCTTCCGGCTTTGCACAAGGAATTAAGCGACGACACTCGTACGCGTAAGCCATATATTGGCATGATTGCGGACGAGAAGATTCGCGATATGGTTCGCAGGCGTTCGCGCGCTGTGGCTTCTCTTCGCCGTACTTTCGACAGTCATGACTTCTTGGAAGTCGAAACTCCAATGTTGCAAACGGTTCACGGCGGTGCTGCTGCTCGTCCATTCACAACTCACATGAACGCTTTCGACATTGATCTTTATTTGCGCATTGCTCCGGAGCTTTTCTTGAAACGCTGCTTGGTTGGTGGCATTGAGCGCGTGTTCGAAATCAACCGCGACTTTAGAAACGAAGGCGTGGATGCAACTCACGCTCCAGAGTTTACAATGCTTGAGGCTTACCAGGCTTACGGCACTTACGATACGATTGCTGCTCTTACCAAGGAGCTGATTCAAAAGGCTGCACTAGACGCTTTCGGTTCAACTAAGGTGACTTTGCTTAACGGCGAAGAGTATGATTTTGGTGGCGAATGGAAGCAGATTACCATGTACGGCTCGCTTTCTGAGGCTTTGGGTGAGGAGATTACTCCGGAAACTTCTGTTGAGCATTTGGGCGCGATTGCGGACAAGCTTGGCGTTGAACGCGACGAAGTTGAGAATCACGGCAAGTTAGTTGAGCACTTGTGGGAGCACTTCTACGAGGATAAGCTTTACGCGCCAACGTTTGTGCGTGACTTCCCAGTGGAGACCAGCCCGCTTGTTAAGGGTCACCGCACGAAGCCTGGAATGGTTGAAAAGTGGGATTTGTACGTGCGCGGCTTTGAGCTTGCAACCGGCTACTCCGAGCTTAACGATCCTGTTGTGCAGCGCGAGCGCTTTGTTGCTCAAGCTAAGGATGCTTTGGCTGGAGACGTTGAGGCAATGGATATTGATGAGGACTTCATTGAGGCTCTCGGCGTCGGCATGCCTCCTGCTGGCGGCATGGGAATGGGTATTGATCGCTTGCTGATCGCTCTTACGGGCGCAACTATTCGCGAGACGATTACATTCCCACTCGTAAAGCCTCTTCGCTAGTTGACGCAAAGTCAAAGTTAATGCAAGTAGTCGTATGAAACGAATAGACTAGGTAATTATGACATACAAATTAATATTGCTCCGACATGGTCAGAGCGCATGGAATAAAACCAATCAGTTCACTGGTTGGGTTGATGTACCGCTGACTGAGCAGGGTGTTGAGGAAGCTAAGCATGGTGGCGAGCTTCTTAAAGAGAAGAACGTTCTTCCAGACATCGTGTTCACTTCTTTGCTTCGTCGCGCTATCAATACCGCGAATTACGCGCTTGATGCAGCCGACCGCCTTTGGATTCCAGTTCGTCGCAGCTGGCGTTTGAACGAGCGTCACTACGGTGCTTTGCAAGGCAAGAATAAGTCTGCAATTCGTCAGGAATATGGCGATGAGAAGTTCATGATTTGGCGTCGCTCTTACGCAACTCCACCTCCTGAGATTGATCCAAATGATCAGTATTCCCAGGCTAACGATCCGCGTTATGCTGGCGAACCAGTTCCAGAAACTGAGGCTTTGGCAAACGTCGTGACTCGCGTAACTCCTTACTGGGAGTCGGATATTATTCCAGAGCTTAAGTCCGGCAAGACTGTAATGATTGCTGCTCACGGCAACAGCTTGCGCGCAATCGTTAAGATGCTCGATAACTTGAGCGAGGAAGAGATTTCCAAGGTGAACATTCCAACCGCTATTCCTCTGCTTTACGAGTTGGATGAGAACTTCAAGCCAATCAAGCCTCGCGGTGAGTATTTGGATCCAGAAGCTGCTGCTGCCGGTGCTGCCGCTGTGGCTGCTCAGGGTCAGAAGTGAGATTCTGATTCGCTGGCTTTGGAGCGCTTAAGTTAGTTTTTAAAATAAAAGTAGGTTTGCAATTAATTTGCGGACCTACTTTTTTATTTACGTTTTATTTTCATGCGCACTTTGAGTAACTTGAAATTGCGTAGCGCGTTTCGTTGTAGCCGCTTTACGCTACAAATCTCGTTACGCTACAACAGTGTCTTTATCTGGCTCTGGCTTCTTGGACGGATCGAATCCGGAAACAATAAACACAATTTGCCTTGCGACGGCAACGCAATGGTCTCCAATTCGCTCAATAAAGCGGCTAAGCAGAACGACATCAATCAACTGCCTGCGCGTACCCTTCCAATTTTCGCCTTCTACCAGCTCAAAAATCTTCTCGTGCAATTTGTCGAGCGCATCGTCGCCAGCAATAATAGTTTCCGCAATTTGCACGTCGCGATTTGCAACCATGGTCGTTAAGCGACCTGACAGTTCGCGCAAGAAATCAACCATTGCAACAATAGTTTCGCGTCCTTCTTGCGCAATAGCAGATTCAGGCCAGGTTCGTCTAGTAATTTGAGCGATATGACTTGTTAAATCTCCCATGCGCTCAAACGTTGCAGCTAATCGCATTGTAGCTACAACTTCGCGCAAGTCCGTTGCCACAGGGTTTTGGCGAGCAAGCAAAGTCAAGCATTGGTCAATAGTGTTTGCTTCTAAAGCGTCTAAGTCTGCGTCTTTATCGATAACAGTTTGAGCAGCTTCCAAATCCGCGTTTAAAAGCGCGCTTCCAGCATCGTTCATAGCTTTTGCTACAAGTTCTGCCATGCGTTCGATGTTTGAAGCAATTGCCTTCATTTCTTCGTTGAAAATTACTCGCATGGTGCGTCCTTTCTCAGTGCTGTGAGTTTATTTGAACGCCTAGTTTGCACGTCGCTATAAGTCAGGCATCCTATGTAATTATAGACGACGCTGGTAACGAAGCGACCGAAACTTTACTCACGTGTAAAGTTTATGCCGTTTTTGTGGTGATTTTCGACCGAAACTTTACAGCCGTGTAAAGTTTATGCCGTTTTTGTGGCGATTTTCGACCGAAACTTTACAGCCGTGTAAAGTTTATGCCGCTTTTTAGTTGCATAGTTACAAAAGCGTGCAAAGTATGAGATTATAGGAGTATGCCTCAAGGTTCTTCTGCGGTTGTGATCGTTGTATTTGTTGCTTTCGGCGTGCTTGCGTTGTGCGTTGTGCTTTCGTTGTGTGTGTTGATGTCGGATTGGTTTTCTACAGTTTGCCGTCTTTTTAAACGAGCGTTTAATTATATTCGTGGCGCAAAGTATGGCGCAAAGTATGGCGCAAAGTATGACGAAAGCGACGACATAAGCGACGATTCAAGCGACAACGCAAGTGATGACATCAGCTACGACGCGTCCCAAGTTTTGGCGATGCTCGACATGCCGACTGTTGTAATTGATGCCAACAATGACGTAATTCGCGCAAGTTCTGAAGCTTATTTGCTGGGTGTTGTTAGCGATGATTCGTTATGCCAGCCTCGCGTTCTTCAAGCTGTTAATTCCGTGCGAGCTTCTGGCGGATTCGAGCGCTTCTCTTTGGTTACTTCGACACCTGAGCGTTATGTGTCAATAACTGCAAATCCTCAAGAGTCAACCACTGTTTCGCGCCCTAATTGGCTTACTGTTACGGCTGGAAGCATTGGAGGCGGTATCGTAGTTGTAATTATTGAGGATACGAGTGCAGCTCACCGTTTTGCGCAAACTCGCGACGACTTTATTTCCAACGTTTCTGAGCAGTTAATGCGATCTACTCGCAACTTAACTCAGCTTACGAGAGTTTTGCAAAACGAACAGGTATCTGCGCAAAAAATTAAAGATATTGCGCAAATTGCCGGTAAATCTTCCAAGAAACTTGAGCACATGCTTGAAGATTTGTTGTGGCTGGTTCGCGCTCAAAATCCTATTGACTTAGATTCTGCGCAAGTATTTTCTTTGAATGATGTTTTGTCGTATGTGCAAAATCAAGTTGCTGCGTTTGCTAAGGATTGTTGCGTACATGTTGTGTCAAAAGTCGATTCGCGTTTGTGCGTGCGCGGTGAAATTTCGCAAATTCAAGCTGCAGTGCGGAAATTAGTTGAGAATGCAATTACGTATTCTCCAAAAAATTCTACAGTTTCGCTATCTGCGTCACTATCGACAGATGGTCAATACGCTGTGATCCGTGTTGTAGATCGCGGAGTTGGCATTGATTTGCAAGATCAGTCGCGAATTTTTGAACGATTCTATCGTGCGAATAATCAAAATAGTCAAAGCCAGGATGGCGTTGGTTTAGGGCTTGCAATTGCCAAGCATGTGGCACTTACGCACCACGGAAATATTACTCTTTGGAGTATGCCGGGGCAGGGTACTACCGTAAGTTTTGCGCTACCAATTGCAAATAAATAAGCAGCAAATTAGTAAGTTAGAAAATCAGTAAGTTAGCAAGCCAGCAAATCAGCAGTAAATAATTCAGCAAATCAGCAATAAACTATTTTCCTAAGCGCCTGTAGTCCCAGCGGTCAAAATGTTCCCAAATTAATAGCAGAACGCCAATAATTGTTCCCGATGCGCAAAACAACACAGGAAACCAAGTTGTAATATGCAATAACGCAACGATAAGCGCAATTATTGTTGCGACTAGCCACGCGATCGTTCCTATAGCAAAAACCTTTCGCAAATCAACTCGCAGCGGTTTTGGTGCTGCTTTTCGTGCATCAGGATTAACTATAGGTGCAAATTTCATACTTCCAACCATACAACTTACCGAAGTCTAAGTGTGACAAGTGCAGCTTAAGCGCGAAAATTGGCGGATTTAGGTTGTGTGCGTTTCTTACATCCTAACCACGTTGTAACCTTTCACATAGAAGATTGAAAGAAAGTCAGTTGGGGGTGTGGCGTTTGTGCGCTGCGTTCCACGTTTAACATAAGAAAGTGATTAGTATGAGACATGCTGCACATGGTGCCACAAAAGCAAAGAGGCGTGGTGATTCGCCGCTTTCGCTGTTTGTCGCTCAGCATGGCGCGCATGGTGCGCATAGTGTGCGTGGCATGCGTTCTGTTCAAGCTAATCGTGTTAGTGAGCGTTTGGCTGCGGTTGCTACTAGCAATGGTGCTGTTGTAGAGCTTCCAGAAGCTGTTTCTGAGCGTTTGCAGGAGCTTGTTCCTCAAAGCAGGCGCGCGCTTAGGTTGTCTAAACTTGCTAATGAGCGTCGTCGCAATGTAATACTTTCAACTTCTCTTGTTGCAATGGTTGGTACTGTTGCAGCTACTATGGCTTTAACTAAGGTTAATAGTTTTGATTCTCGTGCTTCCGAATTTGAGCCATCTATGACTGCAGTTGGCGACGCATCTTCAACAGTTTCGCGTTCTAGCCAACGCGAGTCTCTTGATCCTATGGCAACTATTAATAACGCTGTTGACTCTATTGAGAATGCTGCTAAAAAATCGCATAATGCGGACTCTGCTGATGCTGCAAATAGTGCGAATGAAAGTAGTTCTGCTCGCTCGAATTCGAAGCATAAAAACTTAGCCGATAAGGTTGCTAATTCAGTACAACCTGGCACTTTTTCTACTATATCTTCGAAGTCTGATTCGTGGAATTTAGGTTCTGGTTCAGGCTTTAATATTGCAGAGATGTCACGTTCTGCTGCGAATAATCCTAGGGTTGCTTTGTTGATGGATAAAGACTTTGACGTTTTACCGAAGGGCTTTAATCCAAATCACGCAACTGGTGATACCGGTAACGCGTATGAGTTCAGCCAGTGCACGTGGTGGGTGTATGTTCGTCGCCATCAGTTAGGTTTGCCTGTTGGCTCGCATTTTGGCAACGGAAATATGTGGGCTGATTCTGCGCGCAATCTTGGCTATTGGGTAGATAATTCCGCTCGTCACGTTGGCGATATTATGGTGTTCCGCTCAGGTCAGGCTGGTTCTGATCCGTTCTACGGGCACGTTGCAGTTGTTGAAAAAATTAATTCAGACGGTTCTATTGAAACTTCTGAATGTGGTGCTTCTTACCAAGGACGAACTTTCTCGCGCAAGTTTGACGCTAAGGAAGTTTCTCAATATCAGTTTATTCATTACTAAATTTGTACTACTGAAGCTTTGTTACTAAAGCTGCTTTATTAAAATTAGTTTGTTTATTACTAAAATGAGTTTGCTTGTTACTGGCGTTGCTAATTTCTCTCGTATGTAATGCCCCGATGATATACTGCAAAAAGTATGCTAAAACAAAGTAGAATTTTCTCAGTTTTTGTATCAGCTGCCGCAGCAGCTTCAATGCTTACTGTTATGGCGCCATTCGCCATGGCAGAGTCTTCGCATGAGCTTTCCGAGTCAGCTGTCACTTCTACGCGCGCATTTCCAAAGGTGACGAATGTGCGTCGCGATATTTTAACTGAATCCACTTCTACTGATGTCGACGCAAATTCTCATTGGGGTGGCATAGAAAGCTTGAATGTACCTCAAACTAAGACTCCTAGCGAACAAGCTGCTGAAACGGCACGCCGTGCTTTTGCTGGAAATGCTACTGCAAGCCGTTCTGGTTTCCGCAGTGGTGTTGAACAGGTTCCTCTTGCTTCTGTAGTTCCTCCTGATGGTAAGTCTGTTGCCTCTCTTTTGAATTTTGCTACTCAATTCTTAGGCAAAGTGCCGTATCGCAGCGGTGGCAATACTCCTGCTGGATGGGATTGCTCCGGTTTTGTGCAGTATGTTTTTGCTAGTGTTGGTATTTCTTTGCCTCGTACTTCTGGAGCGCAGGCAACTGTTGGAACTCCAATCCCAAGTTTGGCTCAAGCGCAGCCTGGAGATATTATCGCGAATGCGCAGCATGCTTCTATTTATGTTGGCAACGGCATGGTAATTAATTCGCAGCTTGCTGGCACTAAGTACGATCCTATCCGCTACGTGTTCCCAGGCGGGTACTCTATTCGTCGCATTCTGTAGCTTCTATAGTTTCTGTAGCTTCTGTAGTTATATATCGCAAAACTGCCAACACTCAATCTAAAATTACGCTACAATAGTATTTACAAGTTGTGCGCGAGTGACGCTGCTGTCGCGAGTGCAAGTATGAGGAGGTTGGCAATGATCCCAGAAAAAGCTGTATTGGTTGGAGTTGACGGCTCACACGCGAGTTATAAAGCGGTTTGGTGGGCTGCAAATTACGCAAAGCATGCTGGGTTGCAATTGCAAATTGTTTGCGCTTATTCGTTGCCAAGTTATGCTGCTGTTTCTTTTGATGCCACCTACACTGCGATTGGTGACGATAATGCAGCTCATCACGATGCGCAAGAAATTCTATCTAAAGCAAAAGCTGTTGCTCTTGAGCAGGGTGTTGACGCGACTACGCTAATTGTTACGGGCGATCCTTCTTCGGTTTTCGTGGAACTTTCTCGTAACTATCAGCTTATTGTGATCGGTAATCGTGGAAAAGGTGGCTTGGCAGAGCGTTTGCTCGGCACAACTAGTTCTTCGCTTCCAGCTTATGCGTATTGCCCAATTGTGGTTGTGCCTTACACTGACGATGACGGTCAGCGTATTCACTTGAATAATACGATTACGCGTGTGGCTGTTGGCTCTGACGAGTCAAAGTGGGGGCTTAAAGCTCTTGAAATTGCGGCTGATTTGGCGGATAGCTGGCATGCTGAGCTTGATGTTATTTCCGCAGTGCCAAGAGTGCAAGGTGCTGAGGGCGATACCGCTGTTATGGGATCGTACATGGAGGATCTTGAGGAGCGCGTGAAGCCAATTTTGCAGCGTTTGCCGGATTTGCAAATTCATCGAACTGTTGTGCCTGGTTCTGCCGTTGAAGCTTTGACTCAGGCTAGTTTGAATCATGATCTTGTGGTTGTTGGTTCTCGCGGTCGTGGTGGCTTTACCGGTTTGCTGCTTGGCTCGATTAGCCAGGGATTGTTGCAGCATTCTTCGAGGCCTGTGTACGTTGTGCCGCGCAAGTATGTGGAATTTAGTGCAGCTCAGGTTGCAGCAGCGCAAAAGCAGCATTCTGAAGCGTCTATTGACGATATTTCCGGAGTACATGAGGTTGATGTGCCGAAGGCTGGTAAAGAAGCTGCTAAGGAGATTGAGCAAACAATCGATCCGCTGCGATAGCGCGAAAGCATGTCGTTACGTGCGCAGTCGCTCATCTGCACCAGTAACGAAAAACGGCAGAAAACTGTGCGGCTGTGTGCAGTTTCTGCCGCTTCCCAGTCGGATTCCGACCAAAACTGTGCGGCTGTGTGCAGTTTCTGCCGTTTGCCAGTCGGATTCCGACCAAAACTGTGCGGCTGTGTGCAGTTTCTGCCGTTTGCCAGTCGGATTCCGACCAAAACTGTGCGGCTGTGTGCAGTTTCTGCCGCTTACCAGCCAGATTCCGACCAAAACTTTACAGCGGTGTACAGTTTCTGCCGCCTACGCGTTGTGCTGCGCTCAAGCATGTCATCGCGACCGCGTTTTGGAGCGTTTGGAGCGTTTGGAGCGTGAGAGCCGTCTAATCTTGCGATTCTTGCGACTCCGCTTCAGTATTCTCGCGCTTTTTCAGCATAAAACGCGCGCGCCTGGCATCTCGCTTAGCTTTCTTTTCAGCGAGCTTTTCCTTGTTCATCTCGATTGCGCGCTTGTAAATCTTAAGCAGCTCAAGCGCTTGGCTCTTAAAATCGTTATTCTTCGAATACTCGAGCACGTTCGCCTTAAGCTGAGCCTGCTCAGCCTCGCTCATATTCAAAACTTTACTAAAAACAGTCTTAAAATCTTCCTTAGTATCCCACTGATACCCGTTTTGACCGCTAATAATCTGCTTCTCATTCGGCACATCATGCTTTACAAGCGCAAACAGACCGGAAGCCATTGCCTCTAGCATCGAAAGTGAGTGCATTTCGGAAAGTGATGCTGTTGTGTAGTAGTCCATTGCGTGCAAATACTTTGGAATTTCCGTGTGAGCAATAGGCCCAAGCAAGCAAATTCTGTCGTCAAAACCATTATCTGCCACGCGCTTGCGCAACGATTCCAAATCAGGACCGCCGCCAATAACAAATAAGCGCGCTTTTTCGCGAGGAAAATCGCAATACATAAAGTTGTCAATTAATTCTGAAATATTTTTTTCAGCGCCGATTCTACCAACGAAAACAAACAGCTTAGTAGAGTCAGAAACGCCATATTTTTCGCGGAAAGCTTTGCGGAATGCAAGTCGCTCAGGCGTTGGTAGGAACTTCTTATATTCCACAGCATTATTCAGCACAATTACTTTTTTATCAACCTTCTGACGGTCAATATATGCCTGTGCTTTAGGAGACATGCTCGTAATAATTGTGGCATTTTTCGAGAATCGCATAAAATATTTCGCCGAAATATTGCGAGAGAACTCAGTAAAATGCTTTAAGCCAATGTAAAACA
Source organism: Gardnerella sp. DNF01205 (assembly GCF_049244135.1). Taxonomy (NCBI): domain Bacteria; kingdom Bacillati; phylum Actinomycetota; class Actinomycetes; order Bifidobacteriales; family Bifidobacteriaceae; genus Gardnerella; species Gardnerella sp. DNF01205. The sequence continues at coordinate 495,006 of NZ_CP058378.1, forward strand.
GGAATTTATCGTATTCTGTGTGAAGCGTATAAATAACGGGAATATGCTCTTTTTTTGCTACTTCCAAGCCGATTTCGCCAATGCCAAATTCGTTTTGAATATGAATGACATCCGGCTTAAATTTAAGAGGAAGTTGCTTTCGCATGTGACCAATCGGGAGTGCAACGCGGTATTTGTAAAGCTTTTTAAGCAATATGCCCGGAACGTAAACAACTCCATCTTCAAGCTTGGTTTTGCGCTGTTTTTCGGAGCCGACCGTGACTACTAGCACTTCATGACCAAGCTCTTCATACATCTTTTTGAGCATATAAGACTGTGTTGCGACGCCATTTATGTACGGTGGATACGTTTCGGTAAAAATAGCGATTTTCAAAGTTTCCTCCGGTTGCATACATGCATGCGTAGCGTCATTATTGCGCAAATATCTTGTGTACTCAATTGTGCCACACGTGGTGAATTTTAATGCAATTTTAGTGCAATTTTAGTGTGATTTTTCGCGACTTTTGGCTTATTCTAGCTGCGAACCGTAACGTTTACGCTAACTTGCGCGCCTTTTTCGAGCGTATGCTTAACAGTACAACCCCTGGAAATGTGGCGTTCCATGCGCTCTTTTAGTGCGGACGCATCTTCCTGGCTGAGCGCAGGTTTTGCGCAAGTTGCGTCAAGAGTGACATCTTCTTGAAAACGCAAGTACGTGCCTTCTTCCGCGTCGTACGTGCCGTTTACTACAACTCGCGCTCCAGCGCCCTCGCCAATAGCGTGTTCTGCAGCGTATTGGCTGCTAAGAGCTGTGCAACCAGCTAAAGCGATTTGCATTAATTCAACCGGGTTGAACATGCCTTCGCCGTGACCAAACTTCAAGCTCACACCGTCGTCGCTGTGTGCTTCCCAAGTGCCGTCCTCGTTGCGTTCTACCCATAATCTTCTAGACATTTTTGCTCCTTTGCTGTAGTCGTTTTTGTTCATGTTATCGTAAGGATTGTAACTTTGTGCTCAATTGTCGAATCTAGCGTTTTGCGTGGTAGACATATGGTTTTACGAGCGCAATTCTTTAAATTTATTAGCGCTTTGTTAACATGGCAGCATGGCTTTAACAGAAGAAGAACTTGCAGCAATTCGCGCGCGCGTACCACAAAAACCGCTTTCCAGCATCCCAACTCCTTACGAGGATTTAGTGCGAAAAATCCTTACGGAAGGCACTCTAAAATCAGATCGCACAGGCACTGGTACGATTTCGCTTTTTGGTCAGCAAATCCGCTTCGACATTAGCAAATATTTCCCGCTTATCACCACGAAAACCGTGTTTTTCAAAGGACTTGCGTACGAGTTGCTTTGGTTCCTTAAAGGCTCGAGTAACGTGCGTTGGTTGCAGGAAAATGGCGTTCACATTTGGGACGAGTGGGCGGACGAAAACGGCGACTTGGGTCCTGTTTACGGAGTGCAGTGGAGGAGTTGGCCGGCGCCGACAGCGGAAAATCCAAACCGCACAATCGACCAAATCGCAAACGTGCTGGATCTTATGAAGAATCACCCGGATTCTCGTCGCATGATTGTTAGCGCTTGGAATCCTGCGGAAGTTGAGCATATGGCGTTGCCGCCTTGCCATTCGCTTTTCCAATTTTACGTTGCTGACGGCAAGCTTTCGTGCCAGCTTTACCAGCGCTCTTGCGATATGTTCCTTGGCGTGCCGTTTAACATTGCGTCTTACTCGCTTTTGACGATGATGATGGCTCAGCAAGCAGGTCTTGAGCCGGGCGAGTTCGTGTGGACGGGCGGCGATTGCCATATTTATGACAATCACGTTGAGCAGGTGCTTGAGCAGCTTTCGCGCGAGCCGTACCCGTATCCGCAGCTTGAAATTCGTAAGGCGGATTCGATTTTTGATTACGATTACAGCGATTTTAAGGTGGTTGATTACAAGCATCATCCGACGATTAAAGCACCGGTTGCGGTGTGATTGATTGCAAATTATTTTGCTTGATTTTGCTTGATTTAGTTTAATTTTTAGCTTGTTTTAGCGTGTGAGGTGCGTATATGGCAAACAGCGTGTCGCATAATTTCCCTGTGCGACTGATTTGGGGCGAGGCTTTTGGTTTGGACGGCAAGCCCGGCGCTATGGGCGTAAACGGAGGCATGCCGTGGCGACTTTCGCCGGATTTGCGCTATTTTAAGACGATGACTATCGGCTGCCCTGTGATTATGGGTCGCGGTACATGGGATGCGACGCCTCCGAAATTCCGTCCGCTTCCGGGTCGCGAAAATATTGTTGTTACGCATAATCCTGATTTTGTAGCAGATGGAGCGCGTAGTTTTACTAGCATTGACGCGGCTTTGGATTACGCGCGCGAATGGCTGGAAAATAGGGAAGTGCTGGAAAGTCAGGAAAGCGTATCTCAAAACGTATCTCAAAACTCGCCTCAAGATGGCCCAGCAATCTGGGTTATTGGCGGAGCTGCGATTTTGCGCGAAATGCTTGCGAATTATCACGCAGACGCAGCTTACGTAACGCAAATTGATGCGAAAGTTGCAGCGGACACATTTGCTCCGAATATTCATGCATTAGTTGATGCAGGAAAATGGCATGTTGCGCGCGAAGGCGAGTTTGAGGAAGCGCCGCTAAAAGTTGGTAGCGAAAGCAATCCTGCACGATACCGGTTTATGGTATATGAGCCTGCTTAGTAAACGAGAAATCGCAAAGTAAACGAGACAGCAAAATAAACGAGGAAGCATGACTGAAGAATCAAGCAAAATCAAGGTAGACGCACGTCACCCATACACTGTTATGACGGTTTGCACAGGTAATATTTGCCGCTCGCCAATGGCGGAAATTGTGTTGCGCAACGAGTTTCAATTGAGGGGATTGGGCGACGTCGTCGCTGTGCGTTCCAGCGGTGTAAGCGACGAAGAGTACGGAAATCCGATTGACCGCCGCGCGCAAAGGGAATTAACTAAGCGCGGATACAGGCTTCCTGCGTCGCATTTTGCGCATCGAATTGAAGCGGATGAGATTGCGGAAACGAACCTGTTTTTGCCTATGACAGCTTCGCATATGCGCTCGCTTTTGCGTTTGTTGCCGCCGCAAAAGCGTGAACTTGTGCACATGTACCGCGCGTTTGATCCGTCGCTTCCTAAGCCGCAGCCTGGTCGCGAGATGTTGCTCGACTTGGCTGATCCGTGGTACGGAGGTCCTCGCGAATTTGAGGTTGCGATGGATCAGGTTGAGCAGTGCGCGCCTTATATCGTCGATTGGGTTGCCACGCGCATTGAGAGGGCTTGAAAGCGGCAGAAACTTTACAGCCGCGCGCAGTTTATGTCGTTTGCGCGCCAAAAAGCGGCAGAAACTTTACGTGCGTGTAAAGTAACGGTCGTTTGTGCGCTTGAAAGTCCAGTGGACTTCCAATGCGAGTTTCGTAAGCGAACGCTTATAGCGCGAGCGTTTTCTCACGTTTGCGAATATAGTTTAAATTTGTAGGTATAGTTTTACAGGCATCAATTACCGCTCTGTTACTTTTAGTTGGGAGGATTTATGGCAGATTTGGCTGTCGAAGACGTGCGCGCTCGCGTGCAAAACGCCTGGAATGACGTAGTTTCCGTGCTGAATAAGAAGATTTCGCTGGCTGCGGTGTCGGCTAAGGGCATTGCTGGCGAGCATATGCGCAAGTCCGCGCAATACGTGGCTGGGGTATTGCGTGAGGTTGGTATTGACGCGCGCGTCGAGCAGTCCACGAATCCGGACGGCACTCCAGGAGCTTTCGAAGTGGTCGGCTCGCGCATCGTAAACCCAAGCGCGCCAACGGTTTTGCTCTACGCGCATCATGATGTGCAGCCAGTTCCAGATCCATCCGAGTGGGAAACTAACCCATTTGAAGGCACAGAGCGCGACGGTCGCCTCTATGGACGCGGCTCAGCCGACGACGGCGGCGGAATCGCAATTCACTACGGAGCTTTGCGCGCACTGAGCGACGATTTGCGCGTAAATATTAAAGTTTTCATCGAAGGCGAAGAAGAGATGGGCTCGCCAAGCTTCATCCCGTTCATCGAATCACATAAAGACGAGTTCGAATCCGACGTAATTATCGTTGCTGACTCCGGCAACTGGTCCGCCGAAATCCCAAGCCTCACAACGAGTTTGCGCGGAAATACCGACGTGGACGTAAAGGTTAAAGTGCTCGGCCATCAAGTACATTCCGGCCAGTTCGGCGGCCCAATTTTGGACGCTTACACGCTCGCTTCCATGCTTATTACCTCGCTTTACAACGAGGCTGGCGACTTGGCAGTTCCTGGAATTGAAGCAGAGGAGCCAGTTGGCGGTTTGCAGCGCGATCTGGACGAAGCGCAAGTGCGTGCCGACGCTTCCGTAGTCGATTCTTATAAGCTTGCCGGCACTGGTTCGCTCGCCGCACGCATGTGGACGAAGCCGAGCCTGACGGTAATTGGCATGGACGCGCACCCAGTTGAGGGCAGTTTTAATGTGATTGCGCACGAAACTAAGTTGCGTCTTTCGCTTCGTACCGCGCCTTCGCAGCGTCCGGAAGAAGCGCAAAAAGCTTTGTGCGACTTCTTGGTATCTCATGCGCCTTTTGGTGCAGAAGTTACTGCAGAGCCGATTGATAATGGCATGGGTTGGGCAATGGATCCGGATGCTGTTGCAACGAAAGATGCGCTCGCTTCTATGCGCGATGCTTTCGGCGTGGAGCCGGTAAATAAGGGCGAGGGTGGTTCGATTCCGTTTATTCCGGAGCTTCAGCGCATCTTCCCGAAGGCGCAGGTGCTGGTGACGGGTCCGGAAGATCCTAAGTCCAATGCGCACAGCCCGAACGAGTCGATTTCGCTTTCTGGTTTGCGCGGAAATATTGTGACGGAAGCACTGCTTTTGGATCGATTGGGCGAGTAATTCTGGCTAATTTTGCGCGCAGGCGGCATAAACTTTGCAACGCTGTAAAGTTTCTGCCGCTTTTTGCTGCGTAGCCGACTTTTTCTTTACACGCGCGTAAAGTTTCTGCCGTTTCCTCCGCGTCTGCATGCGTCTAGTCTGTTGAGTAATCTGCAAACATGACATGGAATCCATTTGCAAAGAAAACTGCCAATAATGAGGGCGCGTCTACTCCTTCGTTGCAAAAGAAAGTAGCGGATGCAGAATCGTCTGTAGCGACGAAATCTCGCGAAAAAAACGCGCCGACTCCTAAGCGCAACGCTGCTCAGGCGCAAAAGCTTCGCCCACTAGTACCAGCAGATCGCAAGGAAAGCGCAAAACGCGCGCGTGCTCGTCTTCGCGAATCTGAGAATTTGCAATACAACGCAATGCGCACTGGCGATTTGGCGCATATGCCAAAAATTGAGCAGCTTCCGTGGCGTGTGTATATTCGCGATTACGTGGATGCTCGAATTAATATTGGCGAGTTTTTCATACCAGTTGCAGTGCTGATTATGATTTGCTTGTTTGCGCTATCTAAGTTTGTGATTGTTTATTTTGTTTTTGCAGTGTTCTTGTACGCGTATTTGTTTGCATCTGTAATTGACATGTTTGTTATGTGGCGTAAGTTGCGTAAGGAGCTGATTCGTCGTTTTGGTGATGTGGCTGTGTCGCGCAAGTCGCGTTCCGGCATGTACGCATTCAGCCGCGCTATGCAGCTTCGTCGCTGGCGTTTGCCTAAGCCGAGTAGCGCAAAGCGTGGTAACTGGCCGAAGTAAGTGCAGAAATAAGTGCAAATTTATTAATATTTGCACAAGCTACTATTATTATTTGGGATACTCAAAATAACGCGAATATTATGGGGTAAACGCATGGCACAAGATAAAGCACAAAGCAAATCGCAAGGCGCGTCGAAGGGTGCGACGCAAGGCATGAAGCAGACTAAGAAAAAGCAGGGCATGTTCTCGCAGATCATACGTATTTATAAGTACACGCATTCTGACGATAAGCAGCTGCCTCTGTGGTTGTCTTGCGCGTTTGCTGCGCCGATTTTGGTTGCTGTAATTCTTGGAATTGCATCTCGTTGGTCCATTTTGATGTGGATTATGATGCTTATTACAGCGGTGATGCTTGGTCTGCTGCTGTTTACTGTTGTGCTTACGAAGCGTGCAGATAAAGTTGGTTACGCAAAGTTGGAAGGTCGTCCGGGTGCAGCTGCCGGCATTATTTCTGCGATTAATAAGGGCGGTTTTACTTTTCCGCAGCAGCCTGTGTGGGTGGATGCGCGCACGAAGGATGCGCTTTGGAGAGGCACTGGTTTTAACGGAATTTTCCTCGTTGGTGAGGGTAATTACGAGCGTTTAATGCATGCTATGGATCGACAGGAGCACGCTATTAAAAGCGTTACTGCCGGATCTAATATACCTGTATACCGTATTGCTGTTGGTAATGGCGAAAATCAGGTGAAGCTTAAAGAATTGCGCGGAAAGGTGTTGCGCTCGAAGACGTTACAGCCTGTGAAGCACAAGTTTGCGTTGTTTGATAAAATTCATCCGAACCGCCGATTCTTCCTTACTAAGACGGAGCTTGCGATTTTGAATGAGCGTTTGCGCACGTTGCAAAGCAAGAGTGGATTTGGCATTCCGAAGGGCATCGATCCAACGCGTCCGCAGCGCATCAGCCGTCGTGCAATGCGCGGTAAGTAAATTATTCTTGCGACGGATTGGCGACAGTTACTTTACGTAAATGTGAAGGAACTGTCGCTTTTTGATGAGATTTCGACATTTTCTGTACACAGCTGCACAGTTTCTGCCGGGATTGCGCGCGCAGGCGGCATAAACTGTACGCGGTTGTAAAGTTTCTGCCGTTTTTTGGTGCGCAAGCGACCTTTATTTTACACGCGCGTAAAGTTTCTGTCGTTTTTCGTTACTGGTGCAGATGGGTGATTGCGCGCGCTGTGCTGCGCTCAAGCATGTCGTCGCGCGCACAAAACACAACTGAATTCCCAATAAACTACCATGCAAACCTGCCCTGCCTTCGTCAATCGAGACGAAGGCAGACCTCGCTTGCGTTGAAAGCACACCGTGCTTTCAACCCTGAGCAAGCTCGGCGCTCCGAGTTGCTTTCGCGCGCGCTGTGCTGCGCTCAAGCATGTCGTCGCGCCCGCGTTTGGAGGGTTGGCGTCTACGCGCTGCCGTACAATCGTCAATCGACACGGGTGCTCTGTGTTCTCGCTTATGTAAGCGTGAACATTCAGAGCTGAGAGAAAACCGCTTGAACGTGAATCCGGGTAATACCGGCGCACGGAGGTCTGTTTTTCCCGTGCCTGGAGAGGTGTTGCAAGGTTTCTTTGTAACGCAAAGTATTGCATGTAACGCATCGCAATGTAACGCGTTTGACGCACAGCATCGTAATGTACACATGTAACGCAAAATATTGCATTGCGCACAATGTAACGCATTGCAACACGTAACAAGAAAGGCACATTTTTATGTCAGAAGAAAATTATCAGTCCAACATGCAGTGGCGTGTTGCAGACATCGCAGTTGCTTCCGTAATTGGCGTTGTTTCTGCTTTTATTTATTGGGTTGTTGCCATTTTTAGTGAGGTTCCATGGACTGCGCTAAACAGCATTCTTCCAGGTTTTGCAGGTCTTATTAACGGTCTTTGGCTCTTCGCTGCTCCTTTGGCCGCAGTAATCGTGCGTAAGCCGGGTGCTGCTATTTACGCTGAAGTCGTAGCTGGCGTGCTCGAAGCTTTGATGGGCAATCAGTGGGGTGGTGCTGAAACCTTCGCTATTGCAGTGGTTCAGGGTCTGTTTGCTGAAATTGCGTTCATTATTTTCGCTTACAAGAAGTGGAATTTGAACACAATGATTCTTTCCGGCGCATTGACTGGCATTGGTTGCTGGGGTTACACCTTCCTCGGTAAGTTGCAGGCTGTTAGCGTATTCGGCAAGTATGGTCTTCCATACTTCGCCAGCACAGTGGTTTCCGGAATTGTGTTTGCTGGTGTTTTAATGTGGTTCTTGTATGTGGGAATCGCTAAGACCGGCGCGTTGGATCAGTTTGCGTCCGGTCGCGAAATACGCGAAAAATAGCGAATAACGTATTCGCAAAAATTAAAAATCTATCATTGCCATAAAGGATTTACTATGCCTGATGCTGTTAAATCGCAAGAATCTGAAACTTTCCTTCCATCAGCTTCAAGCGATTGCAATAGTGACAGCAGCGCTAATAACGCTAATAAAGCTAGCAAAGCTAATAACGCTGAACTTCGGTTTGAGCATTGGGGTTATCGTCATGCTTCCCGTCGCGCTTTTGCTGTGCGCGGGTTGGACCTCACAATTAAGGCGGGGCAGCGCGTGTTGCTGCTTGGTGCATCAGGCATCGGTAAATCCACGATTTTAAGCGGCGCGGCAGGTCTTATTGGCAATGATTTTGTGGCGAAAAATAGCGTAGAAAATAGCGAAGATGGCGCAAAATCCCAGCAAACCACTCTCGTCGAAGATGCCGATGGTGGTGTGAGCGAGGGTTGCGTTTTGGTTGACGGCGTGCCGGTTCGACGTGCGCGCGGTCGCGTTGGTTTGGTTTTGCAAGATCCGGATGCACAGGCGATTTTCCAGCGTTTGGGGGATAACGTTGCGTTTGGTCCGGAAAATATGAACGTTCCGCGCGGTGAGATTTGGGATCGCGTGCGCAAAAGTCTTAAAGAAGTTGGGTTGGATGGCTTGCAATTGCATCGCTCAACTTCGCATTTAAGTGGCGGTCAGATGCAGCGTTTGGCGCTTGCTGGCGCGCTCGCTATGCAGCCGAGTGTGCTGCTTTTGGACGAGCCGACTGCGAATTTGGATCCGGATGGCACGCAGCAGATTGTTGGTGCTGTGCGCGCGGTTTTGGATTCGACGCATGCCACGATGGTGCTTGTGGAGCATCACGCGGAGCCATGGATTGACATGATTGACCGCGTGGTTGTGCTTGGGCTTGAGAATGATGAAGCTGCGAACGGAAAAGATGCGAACGGCGAAACCGTTCATAGCGAAACCGTTCACGACGACGATATTGCGCGCGCGGCTTCTTCGCGCACGGTGATTGTGGCGGACGGCACGCCAGACGAGGTGTTTAATCGCACTGATTTGGACTTTGAGGATCTGGGAATCTGGCTTCCTGAGCGTTACAAGCACAACGCAAAGTCTTCCGAAAAATCTTCCGCAAATGCGGAATCTCCTGAAAATTCTTCCGCAAGTAATTCTTCCGTAAGTAATTCTTCCACAAATGCAGAATCTTCTGAAAAATATTACGAAAACTACAATCCAGCAGAAGGCTACGGAGAAGTGCTACTTTCCACGAAGGACCTCGCAATCAGCCATAGAAGCGAGCCGATTGCGCGTCACATCAATCTTGAGTTTAAAGCAGGGCAGATTACGGCTTTGGTCGGCGCGAATGGTGCTGGAAAATCAACGCTTTCGCTCACTTTGGCTGGTCTTTTGCCGGCAGTAAGCGGCGAGGTAGTGGCGAGTGATGCTCTTGCTCAAGGCGCGAATGGCACGGATCCAATGAAGTGGAAGTCGCCTGATTTGGCGAAGCGCATTTCGTACGTTTTTCAGAATCCGGAGCATCAGTTTGCGTGTGGTTCGGTGTTGGATGAGGTTATGTTGGGGCCGCTTCGCACGGGTGTTTCGGCGGATGAGGCGCGCGCGAAGGCTCAGGAGTTGCTGAAGCGATTCCGTCTGGCTCGTTACGCGAAGGCGAATCCGTACACGCTTTCGGGAGGTGAAAAGCGTCGTCTGACTGTGGCAGCGTCGCTTGCTGCGGCTCCGCGTGTGCTGATTTTGGACGAGCCGACTTTTGGGCAGGACCGCAAAACTTGGTTGCAAATTATTCGCTTGATTGCAAGCCTTCGTAGCGAGGGTGTGAGCATTATTGTGGTGACGCACGACCGTGAGCTGGTTGAGGCGTTGGGTGCGCGCTTGGTTGAGCTTGTGCCGGATGCGAAAGCTGAAGCTGCTGAAATGAGTGCTGCTGAAGCGAGTGCTTCCGAAGCGAAATCTTCCGAAGCGCTTTCCGCAACTACCGGCGCAACAGACATTTCGCGTATCAAAGTGAGCGCAGTAAACAATCGCGACGAGGAAGCGAAACTTTCCAGCAAATCGCCACTTCTTGCGTCAATTAATCCAGTATTTCGCATTTTTGGAGCGTTCGCGGCTTCGATTCCGCTACTTTTTACGCTTGATTGCGTTTCTGCTTCGGTTGCGTTGCTGCTGGAATTTGTGATTTTTGCGTGCATTAAGCTTCCGCCATGGCGTGTGATTCGCCTTTCGTGGCCTGTGTGGGTGGGCGCGCCGACTTCCGCGCTCACTGTGTTACTATACGGCAAAAGTGGCGGAAATACTTGGTTCCAGTGGTGGCTGATGCATGCTACGGATCGTTCGGCTATGCTGGCTGTTGCAACTTCGCTTAGGATTTTGGCGATTGGCGTGCCGTCGATTGTGATGGTGATTGGGCTTGATGCTACGGATTTGGCAGATGCTTTCAGCCAGGTGTTGCATTTGCCGGATCGATTCGTGTACGGCGGTTTGGCTGGAATTAGGCTGTTTGGCGTGCTGCAGGATGATTGGGCGGCACTGACTGCGTCGAGGCGTTCGCGCGGTTTGGGTGATGAGCATCGCGTGAGGGCGTTCTTCCCGCAGTCGTTTGCGCTGCTTGTGCTTTCGATTCGACGTTCGACGACGCTCGCCACTGCTATGGAAGCGCGCGGTTTTGGGGGAGTTGGTGCGCGTTCGCACGCTAGGGTGAGTCGTGTGCGTGCGCGCGACTGGTGGATTTTTGCTGTGTGCGCGATTGTGCCGTCGGTTGCTGTTGCGGCTGCGCTTTATTTCGGCACCTTCGCCTTCCTCGGTGGCGCGTGATGGCTGTGCGCGTGTGAGTTTTTGGTGCGTATGCGGCATAAACTGTGCGCGCCTGTAAAATTTCTGCCGTTTTTTGCTGCACAGGCGGCATAAACTGTGCGTGCCTGTAAAATTTCTGCCGTTTTTTGGCGCGTAGGCGACATTTATTTTACATGGCTGCACAGTTTTTGCCGTTTTTTCGTGCGTAGCCGACCTTTCCTTTACACCGCTGTAAAGTTTCTGCCGCTTTTTGCTTCGCATCCCCAGTCACAATTTAATTTCTAAAGCACAACCATACTAACCTGCCCTGCCTTCGTAATAAAGCCGCAGGCAGACCTCGCTTGCGTTGAAAGCACACTGTGCTTTCAACCCTGAGCAAGCTCGGCGCTCCGAATTGCCTTCGCGCGCGCAATGCTGCGCTCAGGCAGGTCGTCGCGCATCCTCACTAGCGTGTATACTTTCTCGAGTTGCGGGCTTGTAGCTCAGTGGATAGAGCGTCTGCCTCCGGAGCAGAAGGTCGTGGGTTCGAACCCCATTAAGCCCACTTTTGATTTTCTACTTTCCCTACTTTCCCTACTTATCGTCGTAGTGGCCTCTGCAGGCGTAGATTATAATCGAGTCATCTGTAAATGAGTAAACGATTCTATCCTTATCGTTTACTCGTCTACTCCAGCAACCGGAATAGTTTCCTTTGAGTGGTTCAGGCTTACCTTTTCCGTCTATTGGATTCCGCATAATCTCTTTAATAATATTGTTGAGCTTTTTGCGAGTTTTATTATCGCTTTCCCAATAGAGATAGTCGTTCCAGGCATCTGGAGTCCAAGCAATCTTTCTCATTGTTTGAACCCTACGTCCTAATCCATTATTAGATTGTGCTCTTCGAGCTTGATGGTTCCATTTCTCACACCGTCAATCTGCGATTTCAAATATGCTTGATTTGACGGTTCGTAAAACGGATCTAGCGAAAAATCTAGCGGTATCCTCTTTTCGCGACCAATAGTTTTAATAAACACGTTCAGCGCGGCGCTCATAGAGATTCCGAGCTCCTTGCAAACTCGTTCCGCGTTGAGTTTGTCTTCTTTCTTTGCTCGAAAGTTCACGTTTACTATATCTTTTGTTGCTGTAGTCATTTTGGACTCCTATGTCTATGGTGAATTTTGTACTTTTTCTCATACTCTCATATAAGTATACAATAATTCTATATAATGTAACGTAAATATCATTAATTATGCAAGCAATTATTGATGATTTTAGCGCGCGACGACCTGCCTGAGCGCTGCGATTTAGCGCGCGAAAGCAACTCGGAGCGCCGAGCTTGCTTAGGGTTGAAAGCACGGTGTGCTTTCAACGCAAGCGAGGACGTGAACGCGGCTAATCTGCGCGAGCGACACGACCTGCCTTTTCGCTTGGAGCGTAGCGCGCGGCTGCACAGTTTCTGTCGCAATTCCGTCATTTCGCGACATTTATTTTACGCGGTTGCACAGTTTCTGTCGTTTTTTGGTGCGTAGGTAACATAAACTGCGCACGCCTGAGTCGTTTCGGTCGTGCCTGTCTACTCGTTGCTTTTCCTGTACTGTTTTGTAGAATAGTTGTATATGCGCTGATGCGTTTAAACGATGCGTTTATATGTGATTTGCGTGATTTTAGTAACTTAGTGATTTGTTTCTGTGATTTGTTTCTGTGATTTTGCAGTGTTGCTTGTGATTTATGGATCTTGTGTTAGAAGTTACGTTTTTGTTGCACTGCGCTAGGTTTTACGTACATTTTTAGGAGGGGTTTTATGGTAGAGGGGAATAAAAATTTAATTATCGCGGACGCTAAAAGTGTGCCAGCTAAAGCGCTTATAGACGCTGAAACAATAAAAGAGAAGATCTATAACATTCGCAATCAAAAAGTTATGCTTGATTTTGAGCTTGCTGAAATATATGGGTATGAAACGAAAAATTTCAATAGACAGATTAAGAATAATATTGAAAAGTTTGAGGGCGAAGATTTTATGTTTCGGCTAACTGCTGACGAGTTCAAAAACTTGAGGTGCAAAAATTTCACCTCAAGTTGGGGTGGCTCTCGATATTTGCCTTATGCTTTTACGGAGCAGGGTATTTATATGCTCATGACTGTGTTAAGAGGTGATCTTGCTGTTAAACAGAGTAGGGCATTAGTTAGAACCTTTAAGCAAATGAAGGATTTTATTGTTGAAAACAGGGATTTTATTGTTGAAAACAGGGATTTTATTGGCGCGAATGAGTTAGCGCAGTTGGCGATTCAAACGAATCAGAATACTAAAGATATAGCGGAAATAAAATCTCAAATGGCAACGAAGGAAGATTTTAATAAGGTAATGGATAATTTTATTAATCCAGATTCGTATAAGCATTTTCTTCTTATGGACGGCAATAAAATAGAAGCGGATCTTGCGTATTGCAAAATATATGAGTCAGCTAAGAAAAGCATTTACGTTGTTGATAATTATATTGGTCTTAAAACTTTGGAACTATTGCGGTTTGCTGGTGAAGGGGTGGGAATAGTAGTTTTTAGTGATAATTCTAGGAATAAGAATATGCTTACGGAAAGCATGTTGGGAGATTTTGTAAGCGATTATCCTGGTGTTGATTTGAAGTTTAAGACTGCTGGCAGAAAGTATCACGATAGGTATGTGGTTATAGATTATGGGACGGCTGATGAGGCTGTTTACGTTTGTGCGCGACGACCTACTTTTGCGCTTAAAGCGTAGCGCGCAAAGGTAATTCGGAGCGCTGAGCTTGCTCAAAGTTGAAAGCACGGTGTGCTTTCAATGCAAGCGAGGTCTGCCTTCGTCAATAAAGACGAAGGCAGGGCAGGTTTGTGTGGTGGTTCATTGTGAATTCGGTTGTGTTTTGTGTGCGTGCGTATGCGGCATAAACTGCGCACGGCTGCACAGTTTCTGCCGTTTCTTCCGGCTCCGCACTTCTGCTCGCGCTTTCTGTCTGCACTCGCGTAAAGTTTTTGCCGGATTAAGGTGCGCAAACGACCGTTTCTTTACATAGCTGTAAAGCTTTTGCCGTTTTTTGGCGCGGAAACGACTTTTTCTGTACATGTGCGTAAAGTTTCTGCCGGAATCTGGCTGGGAAGCAGCATAAACTGCGCACGGCTGTAAAGTTTCTGCCGGATTTTGGTGCGTAGACGACCTTTATTTTACACCGCTGTAAAGTTTCTGCCGGAATCTGGCTGGGAAGCGGCATAAACTGCGCACGTGTGTAAAGTTTCTGCCGGATTTTCTTTCTGACGCGACGACCTGTTTGAGTGCTGCACAGTATATATAGCAGCACGGCATATAGCGACGAAGCACACAGTATATATAGACGAATCATATAGCAGCATGGCATATAGTGACGAATCTCACACAGAATACAGCAGCGAAGTACACAGCACATAGAGCGTATACAAGCACTGCATATACCAGCACAGTATATAGCGGTGCGATGCATGCGCTATAACAACATGTAGTACTTTGTGTTGGGAAAGTGGTCGGTTTTTAGACACGCCGAAGACGCGATTTCGTCGTTTTGGCGTCGGAAATTATTCATTATAAATGCGTTTTACAGTAGATTTTTTAGCGATATTCGTGAATTATAGAAATTTTTTATATGCACGAATATAACACGTGTTTTGCTTGAAATCATTCATGGGGGGGGGGGTATAAATATTAGAGGCTTTTCAGCAACCATGCTTGCATATAGGGCATACAGATATGTTATACTGACTACCTGTGGTTAGCTCTGTCTATGGCATTTGCAGTAGTATGCGTACAAGGTTTTAGTACGCTAAGCATTGGCATCGTATGCAGGTTGAGTACGTGAAGTCTTAAAGATTAGAGAGTTGGAATTTGGGATATACTGCGGCTTGTGCGGCGGTTGAGGACCAGGAAGGCGAGAAAATGTTACCAGCAAAGTTCCGTGGATTCGCATCACGCGTGGGTCGTCTTGCGTCGCGCGCTTTGGTCTGGCGTAAGACCAGCGCTAACGACGCCGTTCATACTTCCAGCACCGCAGTTATTTCTTCCACCAATGCCAGTACTTTCGGCACCGCCAGCACTTCTTTCGACAATGCAGTCATTTCCGGCACCACAGCCACTTCCAGCAACGTCACCATCGCTCGCACCGCTCACCCAGCCCACACTCTTCGTCGCGCGCTCTTCGCAATGCTCGTATCAGCCGCCACCATAGTAACCATGCTCATAGTGCCGCCGGCACATAATGCGAAAGCTGATCAGGCTTGGTGGGATAAATCAGGTAACGGTTTTTTCACTCATAATGGTTATTGGGTTGGTGACGCTCAGAGAGATATTGATCTTTCATATCCTGAAATAGAGACTGTTAATGATAATGGTCGTATCAGGAGAAAGATAACTTGGAAAGTAACTTTTAATGCCAATAGCTTAGCACTTAAAAGAATGGGCTCATCGCAATTCGCTGCTGAAAATATTGGAAATCAGAAATCTGATGGTCAGGCTTGGGATGGTAGAAGCTACATCTACGTATATCTTCCGAGGGGTATTGATGACTCTAGTGTTCATGTTTATCGTGAATATACAAAACGAAGTTTATTGCCTGGTCAAACTAATTTTAACTGGTCGTTACAGGGAGATGAGAAGAATCCAGGAGAATTTAATGCAGGTTGGACCAGATGGACATATACTTACGCTGATGGTCCGAAATTTCAGCATGATTGGGATTTGTCTTTAGGAAACCTTGGACGAGGTAAAGATCCGAAGGATCAATTTAAAGATCAATTTGATACTTGTGAAGTTAAAAAATGGAAAGAACACGGAGATTTTTCTCGTGTGTTGATTTCTCGAGAGAACGGTGATACCGTAACTGCGTATCGATGGACAGTTTCTGCTTATCTTGATGATTCTGTAACTGTTCCAGAAAACCTTCCATTCATTGCAGGATTTAGATCGGATGATAGTGATAAGCACAAGTTTGCGATCATGGGTCCTTATGATACAGATGGCGATGGTTTCCCTGATTTATGGGAGCACGCTCATAACACGAATCCTGATTCTTGGGATGAACTACGGTATCCAGAGCCGAAAGGTGCGTTTGGTAGATTCGATGACGGCAAAGATTATAACGCTGTTTATGGTAAACCTTATTCGCAAAAACCATTTATGTATACCGGTAAGTGGGTTGGTGATTCTGTAAAAGGTCATTTCGAATACAATAAGGATAAAAATCCGAAGCCTACAAACCCTAAGGACTATAAAACAGAAGATATACCACAAAATGGCATAGCATATGTGTTTACTAATCAAAAACTACCTGACGGAGTCCGGCGTGTGTGGAGTAGTAACAATATGCAGGATGGTGATGTATACCTCAATGAATTCACTGGTGAGGTCATATACAAACCTAGGAAGCAGGATGCGGGTAAGACTGTAACCTTTAATATAGGTATAAATTATCCTGATCCATCTTTCTATAACTGCAAGAAATCACAGGTTAGTGTATCTAAAAAGGTCGTTTTCAAAGTTAAGAAGATGTCGCAGTTGTACAACCCAGTGTATGTAACAAAGGATATGTATGCTGGTACTCAGGATTTTTCTGATAGACCTACCAGTGATGGATCGTATGGATCTATAAAGGGTCCTTTACCTGAAGGTACTACTTTTGCAATAGGAAAGTACAATCATGGAATAGATCCTTTATCGTGGTCTGCAATTCAACCACAAGATACTAAGACTGGTTCTGTATATTTTTACCCTAACAAGTGGCTTACTGCAAGCAAGCCAAATGATCCTTATAAGACACCAGTAATAGTTACATATCCTGATGGATCAAAATCTACAGATGAAGATTCTATTACTAAAGGTAATCCTGTTTATGCGAAGGTAAATTTAAAGCGTCATGATCCTGGTACTGGTGACTTGCACCTCCGTATTGCTAGGAACCAAAATGGTCAAGAGATTAACTACAACAATGGATTCGTATTCCGCAAGAATCGTGATGTTAATCCACAGCCATGGATAGATTCTTGGTCAGTGCAGGAGCCTGGCGATATTAAGATTCGCTCTGTGTGTGCTGATACTACAAGTCCTACGAATATTAAGTTTTATCTTGACGGTATTAATGGAATAACAATAAATGGCGAAAAACCGTGGCCTCATGCTACTGATGAGGAACAGGAAAAGTGTCGAAATGGTCAGGGTTGTGTAGCAAACAAATTATTTGATAGCACTGGCAATACCATGGAGCGTACGCGTGGTAGTATCACCGGAAAGCCAGTAAAGACTGGTAATTATCAGTGCACTGTATATGCTTTGAAGCCTAAGGCTTTGAAGAAATTTGAGGATGCTGAGAAAAAGAATAAGAATATTGGAAAGGAAGAAGGTTCTTCTACTAATATCATTAGTTCGGATACCTTCAGTGGGTTAAGAGAAGGCATTGACTATACATCTAGGACTGTGCCAATTAAGGTTCACTCTGACGCGCATTATTATAACCCTAAATACGATAAGATATATGTGAAGGCTGGTAATTCTAAACAATCGGCTGCTCCAGTAAGCCATCGTGGTTCTAACGGCGTGAAGGGCGACGACAAGAGTCAAAATGATCTTGTTGATGAAGGCACAAGGTTGCCAAAAGGCACTTGGTTTGAGTTAAGAGGGTATCCTAACGATAAAAATAAAGTTCGTGACTGGTTTAAGTTTGATGGTAAGCAAAGTAACAAGAAATCAGGAGAGAACAAGCCTGAAGATGCTACTTCCGAAGAGATGTATGGCAAAGTCACTTTTTCTCCAAACAAGATTGTTAAGATTAACGAAGAATATTACGCTCCTGTAATCGTGCATTATCCGGACGGTTCCACTTCTGAAGATCCGGATTCTGGTAATCTTGGCAAACCTGTATACGCTCCAGTGGAAGTAACTAATCAAGATATTCAAAAAAATGATTTAAAACTCAATGTTTATTCCCAACATGGTGGCGGAAGGAAAATTGAGGACAACGATAAAAGCGGTATGCGTTTCCGTAAAGGTGATACTTTAGGCGACAAGCCTAGCGATACGTATAAGCCAATGTTCTTTGACTCCTGGTCGAGTGCTAAGCAGGGAAAAATTTACCAGCGCATGCTTTGCTACAAAAAGAATCCACAAACTGGTAAACCTGAACCTAAAAGCTATGAGGTTGATGGTGTTAATGGTCTGAAACTTGCTGGTCGAAAAGGCAATATTGAAGGCGGTGAGTTTACCGATAAGAATCCATCTCAGTGGACGCGAGCTAATGAACAGCAGAGGAAAGAGTGTAAAGCCAATGATAGTAAGTGCGATCGTAATAAATATCTTTATGGTAATGAACGTGATACTACAGAGCGCACGTGGGGCTGGCTGTACGGCAAGGTAAAAGAAAATGGCGACTTTGTGTGCACTGTGTACGCTATTAAAGACCTTGAGGGTAAAGGTAATGCGCATGGTGCTTTGCAAACTAAGTTTGATAATGCTGTAAAGGAGTTTGTAAAGAACCCTGGTGACCGCAAGTTTGAAGATGTTATCAGTAAGTCAGTCTTAACGGATAAGCAGGGTAGTCAAGATCATCCTGAATATGCCACTCAAAGGCACATCGATTGGGACTCTGTGAAATTCCCAATTCACGTGCACTCGGACGCGCACTACTACAACCCTAAGTATGAGCCTATAACTATGGAGGCTGGTACCAAACAAGCCACTGGGCTGCCTCAAAGCAAGAAGAATGCTAACGGTGCTGATAAGTCGCAAGACGATGTGAAAGAAGGCGACTTGCCGGACGGCACTTGGTTTGAAAAGAATGGTTTAAGTTATGCATTCTTTGAGGATGGTCAAGACAATAAAGCTGACTCTGGTGATTCAGCTAAAAATGGCACGGGTCAGTTTGGTAAGGTTACGTTCCGACCGCACAGGTGGTTCCCTGTTGCTCCTGACCAAACGCAGGTTATAGTGCATTATCCGGACGGTTCTAAATCAACAGATTCAGATTCTGGAAACAACGGCAAGCCTATTTATGCGAGTGTGAAGGTTACTCGATCACATGATGAGACTCCTGATAATTTGCACTTGAATGTTGGCGATAAAGAAGGTAGTGGCAACTGGTCTAATACTACAATCAAACTCACTAAGGGCGAGGAGTTAAGTGCTTCTAAACAGACGACTCGTTGGCTTGATTCTTGGTCCGTGTATAAGCCTGGAAAAATCAATTTGCGCACAATCTGCTATAAGATCAATTCAGACGGCACTAAGTCTCACTACCAGTCGGGCGGTATTGCCGGCATTACGATGCAGGAAGTTAAAATTTGGGAGCATACAGAGAATGCGCAACAGCAGAAAGACTGCGAGAAGGATAGCAGACAGTGCCACCCTGATAGGCAGCTGTATGACGATTACATTACGAATGGTAACTCACGCGACACAACTGAGCGTACTCGTGGATGGATTAAAGGCAAGGCTAACGAATCTGGTGACTACGAGTGCGTAGTGTATGCGATTAAGCAAAAGCAGTTTAAGGACGATACCAATAATTTGCTTGATAGATTCGATGCAGCTGTAGCAAAACTCAACAAAGATGCAAGTAAGAATAACACTGATCCGTTGCAAAACTTCAAGTGGAAACTTGATGGTGATAACGGCAGCAAAAACGCGGTTGAAGGCATTGACTATGCGAAGCGCCCAATACCAATTAAGATTCACAACGAAAACCACTTCTACAACCCGAAGTACGTTGATGTGAACGTTACGGCTGGTCAAAAGGTTGAGAATGCTGTGCCTCAAAGCGTTAAGAGCGCTAACGGTGCGGATAAATACCAGGATGCTGTGAAGGCTGGCGCGCTGCCGGATGGCACTTGGTTTGAGTTTAAGGATTCTGCGAACGGCTTTGAGGTAAATGATTACGGTACTAAGGGCAAGAGTGTGTCTTTAGACTGGTCGTATTGGGCTTCCGCTGCTGGTAACACCGGTGAGCAAAGCAATAAGCCTGACGATCCTACCAAACAAAAGAGTGGCAAGCACAGTGCCAAGGATGACGGTACACGTTACGGCAAAGTGACATTCCATCCAGATCAATCTGTTGCTCCTAAAGCGTACTTGAAAGAGATTGTCATCCATTACCCGGATGGCTCCACTTCGGACGACCTGGATTCTGGTAACAACGGCAAGCCTGTGTATGCGAAAGTTACAGTTGGAGGTTTGGGCGGTGGCGCCGACAGGGATCTTAAGATGACATTGCTCAGATCTCAAGACGCTGATTCTACTGACACGCTTGGTGGTGGTAATTCTCTTACTGTTATGAGCGGCACGAGTCTTACTAAGAACCCGTATGTGCTCGCGTGGAGCTTGAAGGATCGTAGCAATATTTCATTGCGCATGATGTGCACTAAGCAAGGCGAGCAAAAGTGGAGCCGCGGGCTTGACGATACGCTCAATATGCACCTGAACCAGAATTATGGCGAAAGTGTAAAGCCGTGGGCTTTTGCAACTGCTGATCAGCGAAAGTCTTGCAGTGAGAACAGTAATAATTGCATAGCTAACTTGCTGTATGGATTCACGAAGAATAAAGATCCGAACAGCATAGAAAGCGCTGTGTCTCGCAGTGAAGACGATATTGCTGGCGTACCTCAAAAGGCTGGAAATTACACGTGCGCTGTGTTTGCGTTGAAGCCGAATGCACTAACGGTGTTTAATAACACTGTTGATGCTGGGCTTAGTGCTGATAAAAAGTATTCGTCTACAAATATGCAAAAGGTTCAGCTTACAGGATTAAAGTCTGCGGTTGATTGGAACAGAATTTCCTTCGACGTGAACGTGATCGATCCGCCTAAATTCGCTCTGCCAAAGACCGGCGGAATGAACTGGAACGTGCTGCTTGGTGCGTTTGCTGTGATTGGCACGGGCGTGATGGCGGCTGGGTTCTTCCTTGAGCAAACCAAGTGGGGGCGCGCGATGCTTGATGCATTGCTGCGTAAGACACTGATTAAAGATTTTATCTGCAAAACTGCCAAAAAGCTTCGCGCTTTAAGGCGACGTAGCGAAAGGTGGCGATGCTGATGAAAACATTTGCACGCAATCCTGCTAGCCGGCTAGTCGCAAGACGTAACTGACTCGCAAGCTTGCAGTGCGATTCTCGCTAAAACTTGTTGCGCAATGCGACGCGCGCAAACAGTGGCTAGATCACTGAATGCGGCACGCGTACGGAATGTGGCTCTCACTCGCAAGTTGTGGGAACCTCTGCATGTGGGAACCTCTGCATGTGGTCACACTCGCAAACCGCAACACAAAATAAAACAATAAACGTATTTTCCTCAAAACCTGCCCACAAGGGCACTGAACAAAGGAGAAGAAAGTGAATAAATTCACTAAACAATGCGTGGCGGCATTCGCCTCGCTCGCAATGGCTGGCACGCTGTGCGTCGCCGGCGCCGTGGTGGCAAACAACTCTGCTTGGGCTGCTGGTACGCCAAGTGTTGATACTACTTTCAATACAAAGGGTAAAACAGGTTTGACCACAGATTCGCAAACTGGTGATTACCAAAAGGCTCCGTGGCTTGAACAAGCTCCAACTTCTGGTAACATCACTGTTTACAAGTGGAAGAGTGAAACTGATCAAACCGGAAACCAGAAGAAGGAAACTCCTGTCAAGGGTGCAGAATTTACTATTAAGAAGGTTAAGTCTGTCAGCGGTAAAGAACTTGATCTGACCAAGTATGACTCTTGGGTAGAGATCGCTAAGGTAGCTGATAAACTCAACAAGAATACAGCCGGTGTTGTAGTAACTGATGAGACATTTGCTGCTAATGCAGGTAAATTAACTGGCATTACAAACGATAATGGTGTTTTAAGGTTTAAGGATCTTCCACTTGGTTTATATCAGGTTCAGGAAACCAAGGCTCCTGAGGGCTATTCTGCTGCGGAAACTAAACCATTCTATATGACTTTGCCAATGATTCAGCAGGTTACTGCTGGTAACAAGAAAGATACCAAGTACAACTATTCTCCGTTCGTTGATCCTAAGAACGTTGATATCAATGATAGCGTTAAGAAGACTAAGGATACAACGAAGACTGTAGGTGCTGGAGATAATATTAGTTATACCATTACCGCAGACCTCGATAAGATTAAGGCGAAGGCTTCTGACACAATTACTGCAGATGATTTCAAAGGTTATAGCGTCTTCGATCTTGCGCCAGCTAATTACTTTACGAGCTATAACGATGTTGTAAAGAAGGTTAAGGCAGGAGATACTGAACTTAAAGTAACTGAAGATTACACAGTTAATACTGCTGAAGTTAACACTGATAAGAAGATTACAATTGATTTCACTGATAAAGGTCGTGAAAAGCTTGCTGCTGCTGCAAATGCTAGTACTGGCAAGGCTGCAAAAGTAACTGTTGAGTTGACGTTCAAACTTGTTGATACGGCTAAACTCGGTAATAGCTCTGTTACCAACAAGGGTGGTATTGTGCCATCTCACGATACTGGAACAACTCCAAGTGAAGTTAAAACTAAAGACAACCCAAAGGTAGACTTCGCTACATTCAAAATCAAGAAGGTTTCTTCTAAGGATAATTCTGTTTTGAAAGATGCAAAGTTCAGGTTGTTTGCAGTGGAATCGGAAGCGAATACTTGTGCTAAAGCCCTTAAAGAAGGTAAGAGTGGCAATGAACTTAAGAATGCTTGCGAAACTCCATCCTCTGCTGGTTTTGGCGAGAAGAAGACTGATGGGAATGGCTTAACTGAAGCTTATTCTGTTAAGCGTGCTGAAAAGTTCTATGCAGTGGAAACTGTTGCTCCAGCTGGATACATTCGTAACCCTGATGTTCATCCTATTATTGTTGATATAACTAAGACTGAGGAAACTATTACCGTTGAGAACCTTCCAGATTCAGGCAATGACGGTAAGAGCTGGCTCTTCAACCTTCCAAAGACCGGTGCTGCAGGCGTGATCATCTTCGCGTTGGCTGGCATGTGCTTGGTTGCTGTTGGTATGTTCATCTTCTTGCGCAACCGCAAGAAGGATGAAGAGCAGCAGGCTGCCTGATTGTAGTTGGTGACTGCTGAGAAAAATCAGCAGTCACTGCTGCATGAATGTAAATATCTGTTTGCATGGCATAAATATTGGAGCTGGGTGCGACTTGTTGCTCCCGGCTCTATATTTGTGCGCTTTAATTGAACTAACTAGCGAGCGCAAAATAAATAAATCGTAAATCAAATCTAAATCCAACGAAAAACCCACGAAACGAGGAAGCATGAAATTAAACGACGCTGTTGCTAAAGTATATGCTTTCCTCAACAAAATTGCCCTGAATATCCCCATCGTAAGTAAGCTTTTCAAGAATCGCACTGCTGAAACTAGTACTGCTGAAACTACCGCAATCGAAACTGCTATATCCGAAACTAATCCTGCAGATCAAAACTCTTCCGAGCAGACTTCCGCAAGCGCACAGCCCATCGTAGGCGCGCAAAAATCTAAGCAAAAATCCAAGCTCCGCCGCATCGTCGAGCCAATTGCATTCGTGTTGGCAGGCATTTTATGCTTCAGTTACCCTGTTGTTTCAACGCTTTGGAACAATCGCGTGTCGAAGGAAATTTCTAACGCGTACGACAAGTATAACCACGATCAGGCTGGTGACGTGCGCCGCGCTCACATTCGCGCCGCGAAGCTTTACAATAAAACTCGCAAAAGCAAGCTTGCCGCGGATCCGTATGGTCCGAATGGTCAAAAAGACGTAACTAACACGCCTGAATACAAGCGTTATCTTAAGGCGCTTGAGGAACCTATGGGCATTATCGGCATTGTAAAAATTCCGAAAATTGGTGTAAAACTTCCTATTTATCACGGCAGTTCGCAAGAAGTTTTGGCGCGTGGCGCTGGTCATTTGTACGGCACGGATTTGCCGGTCGGTGGCAAGAACCGCCACACAGTTATTACCGCGCACACGGGTCTTGCGGATGCAACCATGTTCGACGATTTGGTGAATTTAAAGAAGGGCGACTACTTCTACCTTGACGTGCAAGGCGAGACTTTACGATACAAAGTGTTCCGCATCAGCGTGGTTGAGCCACACGATATTAGTTTGTTGCAGCGCGAAAAGGGGCGCGACTTGGCGACTCTGCTAACGTGTACCCCGTATGGTGTGAACTCGCATAGGCTTTTGGTGACTGGGTATCGTGTGCTGCCGGACCCTGTGAAGCCGCCGGATGACCACGTGCAATGGCCGCTTTGGATGACGCTATTCGTGATTGCAATGGCGTTCTCATTGATTATTTTGTCCATGATGATTGCCGCTGCAACGTCTAAGCGAGGGCGACAGCTCGACATTCGCGGCAAGCATTTGCTGATTCTTTCGCGCAAAATGCTGCGTAAGTTGCGTCGCGAGTAGCGCGACGACTGTGCGGTGAGCGTTGTGACTGCGCGCGCTAAATCGCAGCGCTAAAGCAGGTCGTTACTAACGCAGTCACTAATCTGCACCAGTAACAAAAAACGGCAGAAACTTTACGCGCGTGTAAAGAAAAAGTCGGCTACGAGCGAAAAAACGGCAGAAACTTTACAACCGCGCGCAGTTTATGCCGCTTCCCAACTAGATTCCGGCAGAAACTTTACGCGCGCGCTGTGCTGCGCTCAAGCAGGTCGTCGCGCCTGCGTTTGGAGAGCAAAAGTAGCGCAAACCCTCCAAATGTGAGATAAGTTCCCCGCAAATGGAGTGATTCGCAGCAGATAACACTCCAAACGTGAGATAACACTCGCGCGAGTTTTGTAGGTGAGCGCGTTACTGCGCGAGCGTAAAATTTAGGCTATTTGTGCATATCGTCGGTTGGCTGAAAAATTTACGGTTTAACTTGCGAGGTGCGCCAACAT
This sequence comes from Gardnerella sp. DNF01205, assembly GCF_049244135.1. Classification (NCBI taxonomy): domain Bacteria; kingdom Bacillati; phylum Actinomycetota; class Actinomycetes; order Bifidobacteriales; family Bifidobacteriaceae; genus Gardnerella; species Gardnerella sp. DNF01205. Next base: position 519,664 of record NZ_CP058378.1, read on the forward strand.
TAGTTGGTAAATCAGCAATATTTTTTTAAAAAACATTGTCAAAATGCAAGGTTGTTGAAAAATTCTGTAAATTATATGTTAACTACAGATTTTTTACATGTTACTTGTGGAAAAGTGTTTGCGAGAAAATGGCGTAATTTAGCCATTTCCTTATCCTAAATATAATTTTCTCAAATTTTATTTGTGAAATTAACAAGTTAAAAAAATTTTTTCTCTTTAAACAAGTGCTAGAGTATATGAAAAATATTTTGTTGCACTTGCAAGAATGCACCATTATTTGCTGTTTGCATGGGGGGGGGTATGCCTCTTGTGCGATATTTAGCGGAAATGATTCAAACCAGCGTAACAAAAATATTTACACCCGCATGAAAAATTTTGGCAGTCAGTATGAAAGATTTTGTCAGCTGGCATGAGTTTGTGATAGTTAGAACCGAAATTTTTCCGGGATAACAACCACCATTTTGAAGGAGAGTATGTTTATGAAGTTCAAACGAACGTCATATCTGACTCGTTTAGCAGCATTAGGCGTGGCTGCGGCGACGCTTATGGTACCGCTTGGGCAAGTTCCTGCGGCATTTGCAAAAAATGATAATGAAACTAAAAAAGATGGAAATGCACTTGTCTCTAAGATGCTTGATTCATCTTTAAAAGCTAATAGTGAGATTAAGTCTATAGAAGATTTACGCCATGTTAATCCAACTCTTGCTAAAGCTTTTGAGGATTACAGTAAAAAAGATCAATTTAATAAAAATTCAAATGCTCAAGTAACTGTTGTTGTTACGTTGAAAAATTATCGTTCGCAACTCACGGATGCTGACGAAAAAGCCAACATTCATGAGCAGAATGTTTTAATTAACCGCGTAAAGTCAAAGTACAATATGACGGTTCGTCGCCAAGTTGGTTATTTAATGAGTGCTTTTGAAGCTACTCTCCCTGAAAAACACGTTCAAGATTTGAAACGTGAGCCAGGTGTAGTTTCTGTCGCAAAAGAACGTTTATATCATCCAATGGAAAATTATGCTCGCGATTTACAAGGCGTGCAGACGGTGTTTAAAAAGCATCACCTCGATGGAACCGGAATGCTTGTTTCTATTATCGATACGGGCATCGATCCAAATCATCAAGATATGAAGCTTGACGATTCAGCAAAAAAGAATCTTCGCTTGAAGCCAACTGGTAAAGGAAATACAACAGATAAAGTTCCTGCAGGTTACAATTACGCTGATGAAAATACTAATTTCACAGACGCTAATGGTGAACAGCACGGTATGCACGTTGCCGGTATTGTGGCTGCTAACGGCGATGAAAATGGTGCTCCAGCATCTGAACATCATCGTGTTGATGGCATAGCTCCAAACGCTCAGCTGCTCGCTATGAAAGTCTTCTCAAATGTGCCAGGTTCGCATGGTGCTCGTGATGTTGATATTGTTGCTGCAATCGAAGATTCTGTAAAGCTCGGCGCAGACGTTATTAACATGTCTCTTGGCTCAGATAACGGTTTCGGTGGAACGTCAAGTGCTACTAGTGTCGCGTTAAAGAAGGCTCGCGAAGCTGGTGTGCTTCCAGTTATTTCTGCAGGAAACTCCGGCTTGAACTTCTCTGAAAGCGGTGGCATAGATGATAGTTTAGGCAAGTGGGATGATGCAACTCTCGGCTCGCCATCTTCTTATCCTTCTGCTTTCAGCGTTGCTTCTGTAGAAAATTCCAACATTACTCAGCAGTCTGCAAATTGGGTTGGAAAAGATGGCAAGTCACATACTTTGCCGTACAGCTATTCTATTGGTTCTTTAACAGATGCACTATCTCAGCATGAACTTGTGGATGCTAAAAAAGCTACTAAAGCTGATGTTAAAGATCTTGATCTTACCGGTAAATATGCTCTTGTAGAACGTGGTGGAATCAGTTTTACTGAAAAGTTTAATAATGCGATTTCTAAAGGTGCTAAAGGTGTGATTGTTTACAATCACGACAAAGATTCATCCTTATTCATAGGAATGGGCGGATTGGAGAAAATCAAAAATTGCTTTGGTGCATCTATTCCTCGTTCTTATGCATTGGAAATTAAAGCAGCATTAGATAAAGGTGAGAAAGTAAAGATAGCTTTCACTGAACAATTCGTTACTATCGCCAATCCGGATGATGGGAAGCCTTCTAGCTTTACTTCTTGGGGTCCAACTCCAGAATTTGATTTTAAACCTCAGATTGCTGGTATCGGTGGTAATGTTTGGTCCACGCAGAATGGAAATAAGTACACCAGCATGTCTGGTACTTCCATGGCTGCTCCAAACGTTTCCGGTCTTTCAGCGTTGGTGATGGAAAGCTATAAGAATCGTTTCCCTGAGCTTAACAAGTCTGAAATGGCTACCCGTGTAAGCCAAGCATTAATGAATACAGCAAGTATTATTGGACATAAAGATTCTGCAAATAGTAAGAAAATTCCTTATGCTCCTCGTCAAATCGGTGCTGGCTTAGCTCAGGTAGATAAAGCTGTTGCTACTGACGTGATTGCAACAGTAAACGGCAATTCGTATGTGGCTCTTAAAAACGTGAATTCTAATCGCGAGTTTACGGTTACTTTACATAATTATGGTAAGAAGCCAGTAAAATTTGCTGTCCCAGATCAGGATGTTGTAAATGAGTCTAATGAGGTTAATAAAGATACAGTAACATCTATTAGTAATACTGAAACGTTGCAATCAAAAACGCGTAATGTTACAGTAAAGCCTGGGAAAACCGCTGATGTTAAGTTTACATTAAGCCCAAATCGTTCTAAAGGCAATCATTATATTGAAGGTTGGGTGCGATTTGAATCGCTCACTGATTCTCAACCAGATGTTTCTGTGCCATACCTTGGTTTTGTTGGAGATTGGAATGCTGAACCTATAATGGTAAAACCGGGAGAAAGCTATAGTGCAAAACATAGTGATCTTACGACATCGTTGCTTTCGGTAGCTGGTTTTATGGGTAAACTTCCGGTTAATAATGAAACTAAACCTTATGTACTTGGCGAATTTTCACCTGCAAATCAAGATGGCTGGATGGATTATGTTGTTCCATCTATGGCTATATTCCGCGGTGCATCTGACATAAAGTATTCTGTATTGGATTCTCATAATAAAACTAAGATTGTTCTTGGAACGGAACACAATGTGCATCGTTCTACTATTGCTAATGCTGGAACAACAGATGGTTTAGCTGGAAATTTCGACGGGTCTGTGTGGAATCCAAAAACAAGTAGGTTTGACATTCTTCCTGATGGATGGTACACGTATCGTATTCAAGCTCGCTTAGGAGATAAGTTTGATTGGCAAACTTATGATATGAAGGTAGCAATCGATAATCATGGACCTAAGGTCACAGTATCTGATCGTGATGATAAAGGCAATGTGAAGATTGTTATTAGTGATGAATTGAGTCCTGATCCTGGCGTGCCAACTATTCATCTTCCTGGTGTAAAGGATGCTTTGAACTATGGTGATGAAGACACTCAATGCCCGTTGAATGAAGCAACTCGTACGCGAGTGTGCAAGTCTATTCACATTGGTAATGAAGCTCAATACATAGATGTGCTTGTTCGAGACAATGCTATGAATCCAACTGAGGTTAAGAAGGTATTCGACACATATGTCCCGAATGGTTCAGGAAAACCTGAGAAGAACAAGAAGTTTATTATTCCAAATGAACAAAAACTTACTTCTCACCAAATTAAAGCAAATCAGTTAGAAGAAAGTAAGACTAACCCAGATATTAATGGTAAGTTCTATCTTGAGGGATATCTCACTAAAGATGTTGCTTCTATAAAAGCTTATGTGACTCCTAAAGACGGTAAAAAGCAGGAAGTCAAATTAGCTAAAAAGCGCAAGGGTGAGAATACTTTCTATGCGTTTGTGCCACTGAAAAATGGCAAAAATACTGTAATGCTTAAAGCTCTTAATAGTAATGGTGACCGTATTGGCAATAAGAAACTTGAGTTAACGTTCAATGCGCAAACACCTAAGATTACTGTTAATGGCTTAGATGATAAGGGTAATTTGCCTGTAAGTTCAGATGGTAAAGTAACTGTTGCTGGTAAAGTAACTGATACTCCTGGAGATACTGTAAAGCTAAAGCTTACTTATCAAAAGGCTGCTGACAACACTACTCCAGCTAATGCAGTTGCTGGTTCTGTAAACAATCATGCTTCTGGTTCTGCTTCTGGATCTACTATTAAAGCTGTTTCTGGTGCTAATACAACTTCAGCAACGAGTATTGATGCAAATGTAAAGAAAGCAGATACAGCTGCAGCTAGTAAAGAAACTGAAGAAGTAGTAACTGTTGGCAAAGACGGTAGTTTCAAAACAGTTATTACTCCTGCCGCTAAAGCTGTTATGGTAACTCTTGTAGCTACTGATTCTGCTGAAAACACTACAACTATAGGTTTGGCTCTCGCTGGTCGTTCAACTCCTACGCCTAAACCTGCAGCTGCAACAAAAGATTTCGTGCTTACTAATGCTGGCTCTATGGGTGCTTATGCGTGGTTAATTCATAAGAAGAATTATGGTCCAGACGTTATTGGCTCTGATTACTTTGTTGCTCAAGGTGATGTGAGTTCCAAGGTGACTAGCGTGGTGTTTACTCCAGCTTCGCGTTTTGATGCTACAACTAAAAATCTTGTAACTCCAAACCCATTGCGTGCTGAAATTAAGAACGGAAAGTTTAGTGTGAAGCTTCCAATGCATCCGGGTATAAATGATTTCCGCTTGCAGGTGAATACTAAAGCAGATGACGAAGATGCTGATGAAGACGATGAAACGAATGTAATCGATACTCCTGCAGCATTCTACTTCGACATTACGCCTCCAACAGCACATTTCGATACTCCGAAACTGTATGGTCACACGTTGTTCACCAATCGTGACACAGTGACTTTCAGTGGAAATGTATCAGATGATGCTTTCGGTCAAAGTTTGCGAATTAACAACGATTCCGTTGGTGATTTCTACACTTTGGATACGAATGGTAAAGAAACAACTCGTCGTCAATTCTCAACTGACATTCCAGTAGACAATGGTGATAAGTTGCTGCTGCACTTAAGTGATCAGGTTGAATCTCATTTACTTGGTGTGATTCCAGTTGTTCTTGACGAAACGGATCCTACTGTTGAAGCAGGTTTGGTTGAAGGTGAAGAAATCGATGATGGTCACGAAATTACTGTTAAAGCAAAAGATGATAATTTGAAGTCTTTGCGCGTTATGGTTGATGGTCATCCAGTAGCATATACAGAAAATTATCTTCCAACTACAGCAGTAGAGGATACATTAGTGGATGTTTCTAAGGTTAACGATAATCCAACTCCAGATAAGCCAGGTTCTACAACATTAACGTTGAAGATTCCTACTAAGAAGTTGACTGATGGTTCTCACACTATCACCATTGAGGCGACCGATTTTGCCGGTAATACAGCAAGCGCCACAAGTGATAATGCAAAGGGAGCTACTGCATATACATTCAAAGTGAAGCATGGTGTGAAGCCTGGTGAGGATCCGTCTAAGCCTAGCGAGAATCCAACGAAGCCTGGCGAGAATCCAACGAAGCCTGGCGAGGATCCGGCTAAGCCAAAGAATCCAGGAACCAAGGATGAATCAACTCAAACTGATTCTGCCCCAATTCCTCCTGCTTCTACAGAAAAGATCTCAAAGACTATTGCTGGCTTAGACACCAAGAATGTTACAGCTGGAAAGGAAGTAAAGATTTATGTTTCTGGACAGCCTGCAGCTTTGAAGAATGCTAAAGCCAATGCTCGCATGTATGCGTTCATTTACTCTGATCCTAAGGATCTTAAGGGTGAAGATGGTCATGAATATGTGACAGTGCGTACTGATGAGAACGGTAAGTACTATTTCAAGGTTTTGATTCCTAGCGGATATTCAGGTAAGCACACAATCTTACTTATGGATGCAAATGGTAACCAGATTGCTTCTGGAGAGGTGTCTGTATCTTCCTCTGCTTCTTCTGATAGTGGCAGCCAAACTGATTCTGATAATAAGAATAATCAGAATAATCAGAACCAGAGTGGTAGCGGTAATACTGGTAACGCTGGTAATACTGGTAATACTGGTAATAGCGAAGGTGGAAGCTCAGGTCACGGTAACGGTAGTGGCAACAACGGTGGCAGCACTAGCGGTAATACCAGCGGTGATACCAACAATAATAGCCGCGATAAGAATCATGGTGGTAGCCGTGGTGGTAATCACAGCGGTAACCGTGGGGGTAACAATAGTAGCAACCACGGCGGTAATCATGGTGGAAAATCCTTCACTACTGGAGGTAATTCCAGTAATAATTCGGAGTCGTCCTCAAAGGATGATGCGGATTCTACTAATGCAGGCGCATCCGCTGCATCCGTCGATGCCGCTGCCAATGGCAATGCAAGTTCTGCCAATGGCAATGCAAGTTCTGCCAATGGCAACGCAAGTGCTGCGAATGCTAACGCTGCTGCAAAGCAGAAGGCTGCTGCTAAGTCTGCCGCCAAGAAGATGACTTCTGATTTGGCGATGACTGGTAGCAGTGTGATTGGCATGGTTGTGACGTTTATGGTGCTGCTTGCAAGCGGTGCTGTAACGTTTAAAACTCGCAGCCGTCATGTGCACGCAAGCAAGTAAATAAACAAAATAAATAAATAACATAAATAAACAAAGAGCACTTTTCATCTTCTAGTAAGATGGGAGTGCTCTTTTTGTATGTAATATATTTTGGAGAATAATCCATAGTTTGTTTTACATATTAATTTGCTTCATCATTCATTCACGTGGATACTCGTTCGTTCTCCAAATGTGAGACAAGTTCCCCGTGTTTGGAGCAAAACACAACCTAAAACCCTCCAAATGTGAGAAACTTTCCTCGCTTTTGGAGTACCACACAAACCTATGTTTAGTAAACCCACCATCCAAAAACAACTGAGCTCTTGTTCTAAACAAACAAGAGCTCAATGAAATCACGTGTAGGAGCAACCTACACAGGTAAATTAGAGTTTACCACATCCCCTTAGAATTTGCGTTTGTCATGTTATATTTCGTGGCGAATGTCAAACTAAATGTGCAATAATGTACAATATTTTCATGTCTGCTAATACATTTTTTACTTTGCAAGAAGCGCAACAATTTTGTGGCGTGGCTAGATTTAATCGTTATATGCGCGATGCAAATAATGATTTAGGTACAGCTATGCTCATATGCAAATCGAATCATGAATTAGCAGGAATATTGCATGAGCAGATTGGATACGTAGAAATATGCGTGCGTAATTCAATTGATTTAGAACTTCGTAAACTTGCGTTGAAAGAAAAGCAAAATGAGGAATGGACCAATCCTCTGTATACGCCAGATTTGGTTAAAGATTTGATTGAAAATCAAGTCAAGCAAGCGAGAGAAATCGCAGTTCACTCGCATGATGGTAGAAGCGTAAATCATGATGACATTTTATCTAAACTCATGTGGGGAACATGGGTAAAGCTTGTTGGATCTTCAGAAACAAAAAATAGCAATCGCATTCAACAAAAACTTTGGAAAGATGCTGTAGGCAATGCGTTTCCATTTGTGAACTGTTCAAAAATGAATAAAGAGTACGATGAGGATAGAAGAATAATAGCAAAAAATCTTATTTATATTAAAGAGATTAGGAATAAAGCAGCTCATTTTGATAATTTATATAACATAGCTAGGGGAAAGAGGAATCTTACGAACGCACTGTTTACGCTACTTCATGCGGTTAATAAGTCGTTTACAACTGGATGGATTGATCCCTCAAAAATACGTAAAGCTGCTAATAAATATTTGGAACTGATGGTTGGTGTTGATGATTAATACTGATGGTTGGTGTTGATGAAGTAAGCGGTATGAAAGCAAATGCGTAAATTGTGCGAACTACCTGCCTGAGCGCGCGCAATGCTGCGCTCAAGCAAGTCGTCGCGTCCGTGTTTGGAGGGCTTTGGTGGGTTTTTGCTCAAATGCGAGGTAACGCTCTCACCGTGTAAAGTTTCGGTCAGTTGTGCCTATCGTTGGTTGGCTGAAAAATTTACGGTTTAACTTGCGAGGTGCGCCAACATTAGTTGGTAAATCGGCAATATTTTTTTAAAAAACATTGTCAAAATGCAAGGTTGTTGAAAAATTCTGTAAATTATATGTTAACTACAGATTTTTTACATGTTACTTGTGGAAAGGTGTTTGCGAGAAAATGGCGTAATTTAGCCATTTTCCTATCCTAAATATAATTTTTTCAAATTTTATTTGTGAAATTAACAAGTTAAAAAAGTTTTTTCTCTTTAAACAAGTGCTAGAGTATATGAAAAATATTTTGTTGCACTTGCAAAAATGCACCATTATTTGCTGTTTGCATGGGGGGGGGGTATGCCTCTTGTGCGATATTTAGCGGAAATGATTCAAACCAGCGTAACAAAAATATTTACACCCGTATGAAAGATTTTGGCAGCCAGTATGAAAGATTTTGTCAGCTGGCTTGAGTTTGTTATAGCTAGAACCGAAATTTTTCCGGGATAACAACCACCATTTTGAAGGAGAGTATGTTTATGAAGTTCAAACGAACGTCATATCTGACTCGTTTAGCAGCATTAGGCGTGGCTGCGGCGACGCTTATGGTACCGCTTGGTACAGCAAATGCTAAAGACAATAGTGCTGAGAACAATAATCTCGCACAAGTTGTAAATCAAAAGAATAAGAATAAGAAGAATAAAACTACTAAATATCTTGATCCTAAGATTGTTAGCAGAATAGTTAATAATCCATTTAATAGGACTGGTACTTCTAATAAGCCTGTTACTGTTATCGTTACTTTGAAGAAACAGCCAAAACTTCCTTCGGAACAAGCTGAAGACAGTAATAAAGTTGACCAGAATCGTCTTATTGGAAAATGGTCTTCAAAATATGGCATGACAGTACGTCGCCAATTTGGTTACCTGATGAATGGTTTTGAAGCAACATTACCAGCTAACAAAGTTGCGGCTTTACGTCATGAACATGAAGTAGCTTCTGTTGCAAAAGAACGTTTGTATTATCCTCTTGAAAATTATGCTCGCGGTTTGCAGGGTGTAAATGAAGAATTTAAGAAGCGTGGACTTGATGGAACTGGAATGCTTGTGGCTATCATCGACACTGGTATTGATCCAAGTCACCATGATATGAAGCTTGATTTCAAAGCTGAAAAAGCTCGTAAGATTCAGAAGACATTCCCGTCTAATGGTGTAAAGTTCACCAATAAAGTTCCTGCTGGATTCAACTATGCTGATGAAAACTACACTATTACAGATAGTGGTGCAGAGCAGCATGGCATGCACGTAGCTGGTATTGTGGCAGCTAATGGTGATGATGAGAATAAGCCAGCTGATAAAAACGGTCATATTAACGGCATTGCTCCAAATGCTCAGCTACTTGCAATGAAAGTATTTTCAAATAAGCCGGGAGCGCACGGAGCTCGTGATGCTGATATAGTTGCTGCAATTGAGGATTCTGTAAAGCTTCATGCAGACGTTATTAACATGTCTCTCGGCTCAGATAACGGTTTTGGTGGAACTTCTAACGCTACATCTCTCGCTTTAAAGAAGGCTCGCGAAGCTGGTGTGCTTCCAGTTATTTCTGCAGGAAACTCCGGTTTAAGCTTCTCTACATCTGGAGGAACTAATGATGCATTAGGAAAGTGGGATGATGCAACTCTCGGCTCGCCATCTTCTTATCCTTCTGCTTTCAGCGTTGCTTCTGTAGAAAATTCTTATATTATTCAAACCGCTGGTTCATATACGGATAAAGCTAATAAGACAACTGAGATTCCTTACTCTATAGCCTCAGGAAAAGCTGATGGTAAAGAACATGAGATTGTGAATATCGGTCTTGGCAAAAAAGATGAAGTTAAGGATTTGAATCTTCACGGAAAGTACGCTTTAGTTGAACGTGGCGCAATAGCATTTAGTGAAAAATTCCAGAATGCTATTGATAAGGGTGCTGATGGTGTAATCGTTTATAACAAAGCTGGCGATTCGGCACAGTTCCTCGGCATGGCTGGAGTTGATAAGTTCACATGCTTTGGAGCATCAATTCGTCGTGAAGATGCTTTAAAGATTGTTGATGCACTCAAAGCTAATGCAAGTGGTACAGTTAAGGTTTCCTTCTCTGATAAGACAATGGGCATTGCAAATCCTGATAAGTTGCATCCTTCTAGCTTTACTTCTTGGGGTCCAACGCCAGAACTTGATTTTAAGCCTCATATTGCTGGCATCGGCGGTAACGTGTGGTCTACTCAGAACAACAACAAGTACACTAATATGTCTGGTACTTCTATGGCTGCTCCAAACGTTTCCGGTCTTTCAGCTTTGGTGATGGAAAGCTATATGAAGCGTTTCCCTAAGCTTTCTCCAAAAGATCGTGCTACTCGTGTTGAACAAGCCTTGATGAATACGGCTGAGATTCTCAATAATTCCAGCAATGTACCATTTGCTCCCCGTCAAATCGGCGCTGGCTTAGCTCAGGTTGATAAAGCTGTTGCTACTAACGTGATTGCAACAGTCAATGGCAATTCGTACGTGGCTCTACGCCAGGTTAATGGAGATCGTAAGTTCACTGTTAAACTGCATAATTATGGAGATAAGGCTGTAACTTATGAAGTTCCTAAACAAAATGTTGTTAATGAATCTAATAATGCTAATGCAGAAACTACTACCTCTATTAGCTCAGAAACATTAGCTTCTTCGATTAATACAGTTACAGTAGATCCTAAGTCAGAAAAGGAAGTAGAGTTTACATTAACTCCAGACGTGACTCGCGACCATTATGTTGAAGGTTGGGCGCGTTTTACTTCAAAGACTTCTGGGGAACCAGATTTGGCTGTTCCATATCTTGGCTTTGTTGGCAATTGGGATAAGGAACCAATTCTTGTAAAGCCTGGCGAAGAGTATCTTCAAAATGCAATTAATATGACTACTTCGCTGATTGCCGAAAGTTATTTTGGTGATGTGCAAGTTAATGATGAAGCTCCTGGTCATTTAGAATTTTCTCCAAATGGTGATGAGTTATTCGATAAGATACGACCATCATTAGCATTATTCCGTAATGCAAGTTTAATACAGTATTCTGTTTTGGATAATTCTGGTAAGACTGTTGCAGAAGTAGGAGAGGAACATGACGTTTCTCGTTCTAATTTCTCAGAATTATTACGTGATCCAAGAGCATTAAATAGTTCTATTGATTTTGATGGAACTATTTATGATAAGACATCTACTGATATTGCGCATTTTAATAAGAAACTTCCTGATGGCAAATATATTTATCGAGTAAAAGCTTGCTTGACTAAGGATATGTGCCAGACGACTGATATGCATTTTAACCTTGATACTAAAGCTCCAACCGTTACAATTAGCGAACCTGATAATGATGGTACAATCACCATTACAGCTCATGATGAGTTAAGTGAAACGTTGAGTGATCCAGGTGTAAAAGTTAATGGTAACAGTGATTATGTCAAGGTTGATGAGAAGGACTGCAGCGAAACTCATGACGCAAATGGCTATACTCGCACTTGCAAAGTTAATGTAGGTAAGGATGCTTATTACGTCAATGTCAGTTTGCATGATGGCGGTTTCAATGAAACCAATACTTCCAAAGTGTTTAAGGGATTTGCTAATAAAAAGATTCTCATAAATAATGAGGTTAATCTTAAGAATATTGGCATTAAGGATGTCACTGCTAAAAAAGATAACGGTGTTGATAAATACAGCATCGAAATCTCTGGACGTATTGCTGATGGTTGCAAGGATGTGAAAGCTTATGTTCAATCAGGAACTGAAGCAGAAAAAGAATTAGCTGTTAAGACAGATGATTCTGAATTTAGCTTTACTGCCCCTATTAAACAAGGTGCTAATACAATAAAAGTTAAAGCAAAAGGTTCTGATGGTAAAGAAGTAGTTGAAACTCTTGCAACTAATTTCGACGGAAAAGCACCAACAATTAAACTAACTAATGCAGATAGTAATGGGAATGTAACAATTGACCAAACTGGTGCAGTAGAAGTTAAAGGTGAAGTTAAGGACGATACTAATCCAAAGCAGAATCTTACGTTTACTGTCAAGTATAGTAAAGATGAGGTTGTTGATGGTGAAGTCCAGAGTGAACAAGTGGAAGAGCCTGTAAATGTTGCTACTGATGGCTCATTTACTGTAAAAGTTATTCCATCTGCTAGTACATATTCAGTTACCTTGGTTGCTAATGATGGAGTTAACACAGCTACTCAGAATGTAGGTTTCGCTAATCGCGTTATGCCAACAAAGACAGAGCCAAAGCTTTATAATATTTCACTGAGTAATGCTAATAGCTTAGGAGCATACAACTGGATTGTTCCTGGAAATAGTGGTACTTCGCTCGATTCATTCACCGCAAACGGCAAAGTAAGTAACAAAGCTACAGAAATACTATTTACAAAAGCTAATCGAGTTAAAGATGATGGTTCGGGGTATGAGGATTTTGATCCTATAGCTGCAACAATCACTAAGTCCACTAATGCAAATGCTGATTCTACATTCACGGTAACTCTGCCAATGCATCCTGGAATAAATGACTTTAGGATGATTGTCAAAGAGGGAAGTGATGTGGTATTAGACACTCCAGTTGCTTTCTACTTCGACAGACAGGCTCCAGAAGTAATGTTTAGTACTCCAAAGTTGCATGGCGGCAGAATATTCACTAATAATGACACTGTGAAATTCAAGGGTGTTATTAGTGATGATTTTGCTGGCTATACTCTTAAGATTAATAATCTTATTGCTTCAGACAACTTCAGTACTGATTCTAAAGGCAAAGAAACTAATGCTCAGAGCTTCGATAGAGATGTTGAAGTTAAAAATGGAGAGTTTGTGTTAATCCAAGCCATCGATCAGATGTCTAGCGCACTGTATGGTCGTGCTCCTGTTGTTGTTGATAAGGATGCTCCTTCTGTGACACTTGGAATAAAGGACAATGATCATGTTGAAGCAAATCATAAGATTTCTGTAACAGCTAAAGATGATCATTTGAAGTTATTGCGAGTGAAGATTGATGGTAAAGAAGTAAATCATGCAAGTAATGGTCTTAAAGAAACGGATATTAAGCTGAGTAAGAATAATCCTTACGATGCTACTTTTGCCGATCTGAAAGATCTGAAGGATCCGCTGAAGGTAGATGTTGATTTCAATTCACTTTCTGCCGGAAAGCACTTAATCACAGTTGAAGCTGTTGATTATGCTGGTAACGTTGCAACGAAGAATACTTCCGCAGAATTCTTCGTTGAAAAGAAGTCGAATGATGGTCATGGAAACGATCATGGTTCCTCTTCTGTAACTGTCAATCCTCCTTCCGCTTCAACTCCAGCACCTAAAGCTCCTGAATCTACCGCAAAGCTAGATCAGTCGCTTAAGGGAAGCCTTGTTGCTGGTGAACACATGAATGATGTTGTTCGTGCTGGTAAGAGCAATCCTGTGAAGTTGTATTTCGCTGGCATGGATGCTCCTGCTAAGGGTGATGCTGGCTCTAAGTCTCACAAGACTAAGGTCTCTTCTGCCACGAGCGAGTTCATCAAGGAACTTAAGAAAAACAAGGTTGCTTACGCTTATGCTTACATGTATTCTTCGCCTGTGTTATTGAAGGGCGCAGATGGATCTAAGTATGTGAAAGTAACTTTGGATAAGAATGGTCAACCTCAGTTTAATGTTGTGATTCCAGCTGGCTACTTCGGTAAGCATACGATTGTTTTGCTTAACGATAAAGGTGAGCAGCTTGCTTGGGCTAACGTGTGGGTTGTTCCTGAGAATGCTACAGCGTTCGATGAAACAGTTGCAGAGATTAACCTGAAGTATTCGGAGCTTCATTCTGGTACTGGATTCGGCAACGGGCTTGGTACTGGATTTGGTAACGGATTAGGTGCTGGTTCTGGATTTGGCACATTTACTGGCACTACTTACGTTGGTACAGACGGAAATGCCGCCAGCGGAAGTGGTAGCGCAGGTGCTGCATCCGGCGATGCTGCTGCCAATGGCAACGCAAGTGCTGCGAATGCTAACGCTGCTGCAAAGCAGAAGGCTGCTGAAAAGGAGCAAGCTGCCGCTAAGTCTGCCGCCAAGAAGATGACTTCTGACTTGGCGATGACTGGTAGCAGTGTGATTGGCATGGTTGTGACGTTTATGGTGTTGCTTGCAAGCGGTGCTGTAACGTTTAAAACTCGCCGCCATCATGCGCACGCAAGCAAGTAAATAAACAAAATAAGTAAAAAAGTAAATAAACAAAGAGCACTCTTCATCTTCTAGTAAGGTGGGAGTGCTCTTTTTGTATGTAATATATTTTGTGGAATAACCTGAATAACCCATATTTTGTTGTATGTAATATATTGCGAATATTCTAATTGCTCCATAAATTTTAAGGTTAAAATAACGTAATTTTAGATATTTTTCGCAAAATCTTTTAAATCTTAAATAGTGGTTGAAATCTGCCTTGGGGGGGGGGTATAGTTGCAAGAACTGTGGCTGCAATTAAGAGAGGTTTTGCAGTGCTGTGTAGTTTCTGATTTTGTAATGATGACTACACAAATTTTGAGAGTTTGAACTTAACGAAGGTGATTAGAGATGTTTCCGCAGCGTCGTCGTAACAGTCTTTCTAAGATTATGCGCGTAATTTGCGGTTTCACGTCCTGCGTGCTGACTCTAGCAACTCTCGCGATTGTGCCTATCACTCCGTCGAGTGCTTCAACCGAAGAAACAGTTAAGACTTCAGCGAAGGCTGGTACTGGGGAGAAATCCGGTGCTTCGGAGCAGGGGGACAAGACGAAGGCTGAGCCCAAGACTGAGCAGCAACAGCCTGGTAGTAAGCCTGAGCAACATACTTCTGCAACGACTAATACAGATTCTCAAAACGAAGCTTCCGATAAAGATAAAAAATCTAAGCAAGACAGTAAATATAAAAAAGCTAAAAACGCTGCTGAAGCCGCGCAAACTGGTTCGAACGGTGACAGAAGTTCTACCAACACTACCGAAAACGGAGCGCAATTCTATAATCCTGAGTATTTACGTACTCTGAATATTGTTGCTGGAAATCTTTCTACAAGTGCAAACAATAAGTCGGGTGCTCCTAGGAGTAAGCCAATTCACGGCAATAGGAAAATTAAGCGTGGATATCTTCCTGTTGGTACGCGGTTTGAAATTAAGCCAGATGCAAATGATAAAGAAGACGCGTACGAGTGGGCTAATTTTGAAGGCGAGCAATGCGCTGTAGCCAATGATGCGTCAGCCAATAATAAACAGTGCAAGGAAACGAAAGCTATTCCATCCGATAATTCAAAAAGTTATGGCGTTATAACTTTCCGTCCAAATAGGTGGACTAAAGCAGGTCGTTACAAAGTGCATGTAATTGTGCACTATCCAGATGGAAAATCTACTTCCGATGATGCAAATGCTGGAAATAGCAAAGGTGGTAAGCCTTCGCCTGTTTATGCAAATGTAGTTGTTACGCGATTTGATCCTCACGATAGTGATTTACAACTTTCAATAATTAGCAAAGACAAAGAAGATTTGAAATATGGACAATCTGATAACTCAGATTTAGTGTTATTGGCTGGTCAAGAGGTTAAGAAAACCACTTTTGATGCTTCTGCGCATTTTGGCATAGGCAATATTAATCAGCGTGTGATTTGCTATAAGAAAGATAAGAATGGAAATCCTGTTGATGGAAAATACGAGTCTGGTGGAATTAACGGGCTTGAATTAAAACAAGATACTAACGTAACAGTTTGGAAGCATGCCAGTTACGATCAGCAAAAGAAGTGCTTTGATGATCCTGCTAATGGCTGCAAGATGGATGATTTACTTTATGACGATTACGTGTACAACGAGTATGTTAAAACACATCCGAATTTTGAACCTAAGCGAGTAAATGAGCGTACAGTAGGACAGTTTAAGGGAACTGTAAAGAAAACCGGTGATTTTGTGTGCAAAGTTTATGCTTTAAGAAATTCTGTTAAAGATGACGGCGCGCAAGACAAGCAAGATGATGCTTTAGTAAAGAAGTTTGATCAAATAGCTGCAGAAAAACACAATAAGATTGATGAAATTGATTCTGCGCTAAAGTCAGAAAATTTGTTTAAGTCAAGTAAAGGCATTACTTGGGAAGCTAAGACTTTGAACATTACTGTTCGCAAAATGTCTTACTATTATCAGCCTAATTATGGTGATGGAATTAATACTCTTCCAGGTCAATATGCGACTTCTATTGTGCCGCTTAACCAGTGTGGAGTTGGCGAAAATTGCAGTAAGAAGTTAGCTAGAACTCGTAATCTTCCTGACGGAACTTGGTTTGAAATAAAGCCATATAAAAATGATTCTGAGCATCCAGTTCCTGATTGGGCCTCATTTATTGATGAAGATAACATTGATCAAAGTAACAAACCTACCAAAGCTGGGAGTGAAGTCGGAGAAGATAGTAGTGATGCTTCCGGTGCAGTGTACGGAAAAATTACTGTAAGAATGAGCACTTGGATTAAAACAGGGCATTACAATGTGCCAGTGGTTGCGCATTATCCTGATGGCTCCTCTTCAGAGGATGAAGATTCTAGTAACGAAGGTAAGCCTATCTATTTGAAAGTCTCGGTCAATAATTCTCCACGGATTAATAATGATGATTTAAAGTTACGTGTGACGACCGAAAAAGCTTCTGCTGATGGTGAGTCTGACTCGCAAAACGACGATTATGGTGATGTAGATCCAGACCAGGGCATCACAATGATGCGCGGAATGCGATTTTTGAATCCGTATATTGATGCGTGGTCATTGCGTGAAGTGGGTAAGAAAATTTCGCTGAAAGTTTTGTGCACTAAGGTTAGCAAAGATAGCAAAGCTAGCAAAGACGGCTCTGTTAACGCTAATAGCTCTAGTGGTGTGGGTGTTTGGTCTAGTAGCATTAATGGCTTGACTGCTCCTACGGAGAACCAAATTCATAATTGGGATCATATTAAAACTGTTGCTGAACTTGAAAAGTGCAAGAATAATTCAGCTTCGTGTGATGCAAGTCGTACCCTATTTAGACGAGACGTTGAAGCTAGCGATTGGGATGAAGAAAATCCATTCTATGCAGTCGAACGCACGGATTCGATTATTGGCGGTGCGCCTAAAGAAACGGGCGATTATCAATGCGTTGTGTATGCGTTGAAGCCGACTGCGCTTGCTGCTTATACAAATAAAGTGGGTAGCGCAACTTCCGTACAAAATGGCGATACTCTTCTTAACGGCGTCGCTGGTCTCGAAAAAGGCAAGGACTGGACGATGACCGCGGTCAAAATTCACGTTGTTGAGCCTTTTAAACTGCCAAAGACGGGATTCGCCGGCTGGAACATGATTCTTAGCGTTGCTACAACGATTTTCACAAGTCTTATGGTTCTTGCGTTTGCTCTCGACCAAACACAGTGGGGGCGCGCATTTATGAAAAATTTTGTATACCAAAATTCTGCTCAAAAGGTCAGTGAAATAGCTGTTCAAAAGGGCACTGAAGTATCTGCTCGCAAGGGCACTGAAATAAAGGAGAAGAAATGAATAATTTCACAAAACGATGCGTCGCCGCATTCGCCTCGCTCGCAATGGCTGGGACGCTGTGCGCGGCGGGGGCTGTGACAGTGTCCAGCGTTGCGTGGGCTAGCAAGCCTGCTGTAAATACTGCAGATGATAATACCGGTGATAAACCATCCCAAGCTGTGCAAAAGGGAGATGCGCCATGGGCGCTTAATGATACCGATAAGGCAAAGACTTATTCCCTCACTATTTTCAAGTGGCAGGACGAGCTTGATAAGAGCGGCAAGCAGAAGAAGTCAACTCCTGTTCCTGGTGCTGAATTCACTGTAAAAAAGGTGACGCAAATCGACGGTAAGGATATCGATTTAACCAAGTATGCAGATTGGGTTAAGGTCGCCAATAAGATTGATGGTCTTAATAAAGGCACTGCTA
Source organism: Gardnerella sp. DNF01205 (assembly GCF_049244135.1). Classification (NCBI taxonomy): domain Bacteria; kingdom Bacillati; phylum Actinomycetota; class Actinomycetes; order Bifidobacteriales; family Bifidobacteriaceae; genus Gardnerella; species Gardnerella sp. DNF01205. Next base: position 537,656 of record NZ_CP058378.1, read on the forward strand.
CTGGAATAACCACTGAAAACGGTAATGGTACTAAGAAGAATACTTCTGGTACTGATCAAGGCACAAAAAAGGGTGTTGCGAAGTTCGATCTTGGAATCGGTCTGTACCAAGTTCAAGAAACAACAGTTCCAAAGGGCTTCTCTGCTGCCGAATCTAAGCCATTCTATATGACAATCCCAAGGATTGAAAAAGATAAGGATGGCAACGTAGTTTACAACTATGCTCCATACGCGGATCCAAAGAACAAGGATTTGAGCAAGAGTGTTAAGAAGACTGCGGATACTTCTAAGACTGTTGGTGCTGGCGATAAGATTTCCTACACCATTAGCGCTGAGCTTGACAAGATGAAGGAGAAGCCTGAGACTGGACAAACTACTGCTAATCTTTCAGCCGATGATTTTAACGGCTATTCTGTAGTCGATCTCGCTCCTGCTAATGCTTTTGTTTATCCTACTGATATTACTAGCGTAGTTACAAAGGTACAACTTGGAACCGGCGAAGCACCTGTAAAGAGTGATACGACGCTTCCTACTGCTGACTACACCGTTGCTAAAGATCCAAATCAAATTGCTGCTACAAGCACTGACGTTGCTCGCGATAAGATTGTTGTATCTTTCAATGATGCCGGTAAAGCTGCGCTTGCTAAAGCTGCAAACGGCAATGCTGGCAATGTAGTAAAGGTATTTGTCACCTTAGAGTTCACTCTTGCTGATTCGACGACTCTTGGCGACAAAACTGTTATTAACAAGGGTGGCTTAATTCCTTCGCACGAGGGTAAGACCCCAGACGTTGTTGAAGGTAAAAAGTACAAGGAAGTGAAGTTCTCAAAGTTCAAGATTAAGAAGGTTTCTTCTACAGATCAAAGTGCTCTTGAGGGTGGAAAGTTTGTGATATTTGCTAATAAAGCCGATGCACAAGCTTGCGCTACAGCAGTTAAAACAAATACTGATGTAGAGTCTAAGTGTGGTGCTAGTAGTCCGCGCTCAGCTTTTGGAGAAAAAACATCAGCAAAAGATACTGGTTTGACTGAAGAATATTCTGTAAAGCGTGATGAAGATTTCTACATCGTGGAAACTGCTGCTCCAGCTGGATATATTCGCAATCCTGATGTTGTTACAACTAGCGCAACTACTGGTGATGTAACATATACATTCCAGAATCTTCCTACCAAGGATAAAGGCTTCTGGTTCAACCTTCCAAAGACCGGTGCTGCTGGCGTAATCATCTTCGCAGTTATTGGCATGTGCTTCGTTGGCGCTGGATTCTTTGTGTACATGCGTCGTCGCAAGAAGGAAGAGGAGCAGGCTAAGCTCCGCGCTTAGTTAATCCCTTTCTTTAAGCATTAACGAAAATGGGGAGTCGGGCGCGCGTTAACTAACGCTTTCCCGGCTCCTTTTATTAGTGGAGGAATCATGAAGCTAGCTGATTTTGCAGAGTCTGCTCGCGCGCTATTTAAGCGGCTGACTCGTATGCGCGCTAATAAGTCCTCCAAAAGTGCGCATGATTCCGCAAGCTCTGAAATCACTGCATCTTCCGAAAATACTGAATCTGCGCAATCTCCATCATCGCAAGAGCAGTCTTCCCTAAAACCAATGTCCCCACTTCGCAAGCTGGCTGAGCCGATTGCGCTTGTTGCTATTGGCATTTTGTGTTTCAGCTATCCTGTGGTTTCTACTTTGGTCAACAATCATGCTGCCAAGGAACTCTCAATCGAGTACGACAAATTAAATAAGGAAAAGCCTAAAGAAAATCGCGCGGAAATTTTGCGAAAAGCGCGTGAATACAACGCTCGCCACAAAGCAATTATTAGCGCGGACCCGTATAACGGCAATAACGATTACATGGACACTCCCGAGTATAAAGAGTACGAAAAAGTGCTTAGCGAGCCGATGGGGATTATGGGCATCGTGAAAATACCAAAAATTGGCGTGAGGCTGCCGATTTACCATGGAACTACTCAAGATACTCTAGCAATGGGCGCGGGGCATTTGTACGGCACGGATTTGCCGGTGGGTGGCAAAAGCAGGCACACGGTTGTGACGGCGCATACGGGTATGCCGGATGCCACGATGTTCGATGATTTAAACACGCTGAAAAAAGGTGACTACTTCTATTTTGATGTGCAAGGCAAGACTCTTCGGTACAAAGTGTTTCGCATAAATGTGGTGGAGTCGAACGATATTCGTTTGCTGCGGCGCGAAAAGGGGCGCGACTTGGCGACACTGATTACGTGCACGCCGTATGGAATTAACACGCACAGGCTGCTCGTGACGGGGTATCGCGTGCTGCCGGATCCTGCTAACGTGCCAGGCGACCATATGCAGTGGCCGCTGTGGATGACGCTGTTTGTGATATCGATGGTGATGTCTGCGGTGTTGATGGCGATGATGCTGGTTGCGTCGTTGCGAAAGAAGAATGGTGTGAGTAGTCTGCAAGGCAGGCATTTGCTGGCGGTTTCGCGCAAAATGCTGCGTAAGTTGCGGCGCAAGTAGCGCGAGAGTGTGTGCTGTGAGTGTTGTGACTGCGCACGTTTGGAGCGCAAAAGTAGTGCCAACTCTCCAAATGTGAGAAACTTTCCTCGCAAATGGAGCGTCTAACCCTCTGTAACCCTCCAAATGCGAGATGATTCTCTCACGTTTGGAGCGCTACGATTAAGCGAAAAGCGAGTCAATTGTACTGGTGTCTTATTGGATTGTTGGTCGTCAGATTGTGCTTTCTTAAGATAATAAAGAAAGCACAATCGTGTGCGCGCTTGCGCGTAAAGCCCACTGGGCTTTACGCATTATGCAAGCGCTACCGCATTAGTGTATCGAGAAGCGCACTGTGCTGCTTCTCGATACTCTAATGCGACACGCCGGCTTGCGTACGCTCTCATTCTGAGTATAGTAGTTACTCGGTTCGCGAAACGAGCCAAGATAACCAACGCCCCTTTAGCTCAGTTGGTTAGAGCAGCTGACTCTTAATCAGCGTGTCCAGGGTTCGAATCCCTGAGGGGGCACAAGCAAAACCCAAGCTTCACCGCTTGGGTTTTTTCGTATCTAATCCCTCCGTCACGCATATGCAGCAGCGCGCGTTTGTCCTTCTTTGCAGTCAAGCTGGAAACATGACCTCGTCAAATATGATGCCGCAATTATTCCAGGATGATGCCCATCTTGAACAGCCGCAACCGTCGCAACAACTGCTGCTAAATTTAGCACAGTCGCAGTCGCAACAAGTTCAGTCGCAGCCGCAACCGCTTACTCCGCAGCAAGCTCAGCCGCGCCAGCTCCCTTTAAAAGCTGCCGACACGACTGCCGAAAACCCGTGGCCTGTTGCAATCTTAAGCCAAAAGTTCCACAGTGCAGTAGAACGGTGGCCAGCAGCGTGGATTGAGGGTCAAATCGTCGAAATTAACATGCGCCGCGCATCTTCCGGCTACATCACTCTTCGCGACAGCAACGAAGAAGTGTCGATTTCCGTAATGGGCTTCAGCAATTTCGTGCAGCAGGCGCGCGAACTTCGTCAAGGCGACCGCGTAGTCGTTCACGGCAAGGCGGATATTTGGGTAAAAGCCACGCGTTTAAGCTTCGTTGCGGACGAAATCCGCCGCGTCGGTGCAGGCGACTTAAAAGCGCAAATTGACGAGTTGCGAAAAAAGCTTAAGGGCGAAGGTCTATTTGACGCTGAAAATAAGGTGCCGCTGCCGGAATTTCCTAAGTGCATCGGCCTCGTGTGTGCGCCTCAGGCTCGCGCAGAGGGCGATGTTATTACGAATGTGAATTTGCGCTGGCCTGTTACGCGTTTTAAAGTTGTTCACGCGCACGTGCAGGGCGTGCAGTGCCCGGCGGATATTATTGCCGCAATCAAGCAGCTCGATGCAGACCCAGAGGTTGATGTTATTATCGTTGCCCGCGGCGGCGGTAGCTTTGAGGATTTGATTGGTTTTTCGGATGAAGGCGTGGTTCGGGCTACTGCTGCGTGCGTGACGCCGATTGTGTCTGCAATCGGCCACGAGGACGATTGGACGCTGATTGATTTGGCTGCAGACATGCGCGCTTCGACTCCTACGGATGCTGCAAAGCGCGTTGTTCCGGACGTGCGCGAGCAGTGGCAGCTTATTGATAACGCGTTGCAAACTATGCGCATGCGAATTTCTGCGCGCGTTGACAATGAGATTCGTCTCGTTGAAGGTTATGCGAATCGCCCGAGTCTTACGCGCCCGAGCACTATGCTTGAGCCGCACGAGCGCTTGGTTGAGCAGGCTGTTGAGCGAATGCGTCACGGTTTGGTGCGACTTCTTGACGACGCGAGCCTGACTGTTGAGAAGGCTCACGCGAGCTTGACTGCGTTAAGTCCGCAATCGACTTTAAATCGCGGGTACGCTGTTGTGCAGCTCAGCGGTGGGCGAGTGCTTGACGACGCGGATTTAGCGAAAGTTGGCGACGATATGACAGTTACGCTTAAAAGCGGTGTGGTTCTTGGTAAGGTGACTGGAACAAAGTCGACTGGAACAAAAGTAGCTGCCGGAAAGTCAGCTGGCGTGCAGAAGTCTGAAACAAAGTCGGCTGATGTAAAGTCAAGTAAGTAATTTTTTAGATATTTTAAATATTTTAGATATAACGAAAGGTTAGATATGAGCGAGAAAGTAACGAAAAAAGCGGAAGAAGTAGCGGCAGAAAGTAACGAAAGTGCAGAATTTGCAAGCACTCTTACGAAAGAAGAGCGCGCTGCGATTGAGGCGATGCCGTACGAAGAAGCTCGCGAAAAGCTGGTTCAGGCGGTTCAAGCGTTGGAAGCTGGCGGTTTGACGCTTGACCAGTCCATGCGTCAGTGGGAGATTGGCGAGGCGTTGGCAAAGCGCGCGCAGGGTTTGCTTGCCACTGTTCGCGCTAAGTTGGACGCGGCACAAGCTGAACAGTCGGCGACGGCTGCAACTGCTGGCACGCAGTCTAATCTTGAATCTTGATCGCGTAGCCGACTTTTTCTTTACGCGGCTGTAAAGTTTTTGCCGTTTTGTCGCCTTAATCCGACCGAAACTTTACATGGTTGCACAGTTTTTGCCGTTTTATCGCTTTAATCCGACCGAAACTTTACGTCGCTGCACAGTTTCTGCCGTTTTTTCGCGCGCAAACGACTTTTTCTTTACGCGCCTGTAAAGTTTCTGCCGTTCCGATCAGTCGCCTAGCCTAAATTGTTGCTCGCATAATTGTGCGCGAATCACGCCATGGTGTATAATTGCCATTTGTTGCCTCGGTAGCTCAGTGGATAGAGCACCACTCTCCTAAAGTGGGTGTCGTCAGTTCGATTCTGATCCGGGGCACTTTTATTACTTGTTTGCTTTTGCTATGTCTCTTAGAACAAGTTGGACTGTTTTAGTATCTCCATCTTCTAGTGCGATAGCAAGATATTCATCAATTGCTTCCTGTGTGTCTAAGTATTTACTTGCGTCAAACGTTGAAAAACTAACCTTGTCCATCTTATTGTTCCTCGCGTAATTGTCCTGTCAATTTATATTAGCAAAGTTGCTAATGTTAGGGGATAGTGTTAGATTATTTCTAACTTAAGCGATGATCCGTTATCGGCGGGGAGTTTTCGGAAGAACGGCGAGTGTTCGTAAGATTCTCGCTTATTAGAACCGACGGGGTTGGCCCGTACAGCCAAACACGAGAGGCTATAAGAATAGTTCGATTGCGTTATGTACTTGCGTTACGTACTTGCGTCGCATATTCGCATTACGTAACTTACGTAACCTACGTAACTTGCGTTACGTAATCATCTTATAGCAAGCGAGGTGGTACCGCGGCAGCAACTGTCGTCCTCGCAGGGAAATATTCACCCTGTTGAGCGAGGAGAGCACAGTGAGCGAATCCACTAATCCAGCAGCAAACGCGTCCGAAAATACGTCCGAAAATACGTCCGCAAATACTTCCGCAAATACGTCCGTAAATCACGTATATCCAAAGGTAAGTGTTTCTGCATCAACGCAAGAAAACGCCGGCGCGCAAGTTGCACCAAATCCTTCCTTCCCAAAGCTTGAAGAGTCAGTTCTCCAATACTGGGATGCAAACAACACTTTCCGCAAGTCAATCGAATACCGCCCGTCCGGCAAAGGTAGCCAAAACGAGTTCGTGTTCTTTGACGGCCCTCCATTCGCAAACGGTCTTCCTCACTACGGCCACTTGCTCACAGGCTACGCAAAAGACGTCGTTCCGCGCTATCAGACTATGCGCGGCCGCAAAGTAAACCGCGTTTTTGGTTGGGATACTCACGGTCTTCCTGCAGAGTTGGAAGCGCAGAAGGAACTCGGCATCGAGTCAGTTGAGCAAATCGAAAAAATGGGAATCGCGAAGTTTAACGATGCTTGCCGTGCCAGCGTTTTAAAGTACACGAACGAGTGGCAAAACTACGTACATCGTCAGGCTCGCTGGGTTGATTTCGAGCGCGGCTACAAAACATTGAACATTCCATACATGGAATCCGTAATGTGGGCATTTAAGCAGCTTTATGATAAGGGTTTGGCTTACAAGGGCTACCGCGTGCTTCCATACTGCCCGAAGGATCAGACTCCACTTAGCGCGCACGAGCTTCGCATGGATGCAGACGTTTACCAGAATCGTCAGGACACCACCGTTTCCGTTGCCGTTAAGCTTCGCGACGAAGCCGACGCTTACGCAGTCTTCTGGACCACTACTCCTTGGACCGTGCCAACCAACTTCGCAATCGTAGTCGGCGCAGACATCGACTACGTGGAAGTTCGCCCAACTGAAGGCAAGTTCGCAGGCAAAAAGTTCTACATCGGTAAGCCTTTGCTCGGCTCCTACACTAAGGAACTTGGCGAAAATTACGAAGTTGTGCGCGAACTTAAGGGCGCGCAGATGGCTGGTTGGCGCTACTACCCAGTATTCCCATACTTTGCAAGCGAATCTGCACTCGCAGAGGGTGGCACTCCTGGTCCTAACGCTTTTACGATTTTCACTGCAGATTATGTTGACACCGCTGAAGGTACTGGTCTCGTTCACCAGGCTCCTTACGGCGAGGACGATATGAACACGCTTAACGCGCACGAAATTCGCAGCGTTGACGTGCTCGACGCAGGCTGCAAGTTTACAAGCGACTGCCCAGATTACGAAGGCTTGTACGTTTTCGACGCGAACTTGCCAATTTTGCGCAACTTGCGTGCAGGAGACGGTCCGCTTGCTCAAATGCCGGAAGATCAGCGCGCGTTGCTATTCCAAGAAAAAAGCTACGTGCACAGCTATCCTCATTGCTGGCGTTGCGCAACTCCGCTTATTTATAAGCCTGTTTCTAGCTGGTTTGTGTCTGTTACGAAGATTAAGAAGCGCTTGCTTGAGCTTAATCAGGAGATTAATTGGATTCCTGGAAACGTTAAGGATGGCCAGTTTGGTAAGTGGCTTTCTAACGCGCGTGACTGGTCGATTAGCCGTAACCGCTTCTGGGGTTCGCCAATTCCAGTGTGGGTGAGTGACGATCCAAAGTATCCTCGTGTAGACGTGTACGGCTCTTTGGAAGAGCTTAAGGCTGATTTTGGCGACTATCCGCGCGACGACGACGGCAATGTAAATATGCACCGCCCGTATATCGATCGTCTTACTCGTCCAAATCCGGATGATCCTACTGGAAAGTCGCAAATGCACCGTATTACGGACGTTCTCGACTGCTGGTTTGAGTCCGGTTCCATGCCTTTCGCGCAATTCCATTATCCATTTGAAAATAAGGAATTCTTCGAAGAGCACTTCCCATGCGATTACATCGTTGAATACATTGGTCAGACTCGCGGCTGGTTCTACACGCTTCACATTATGGCTACGGCTCTATTCGACCGCCCGGCTTATAAGAACGTGATTTGCCACGGCATTGTGCTTGGTTCCGATGGTCAGAAGATGAGTAAGCATTTGCGTAATTACCCGGATGTTAACGGCGTTTTCAACGAGTACGGTTCGGACGCAATGCGCTGGTTCCTCATGTCTTCGCCAATTTTGCGCGGTGGTAATTTGATTGTGACTGCAGACGGCATTAGGGATACTGTTCGTCAGGTTATGCTTCCAGTTTGGAGCTCGTATTACTTCTTCACGCTGTATGCGAACGCTGCAAACGGTGGTAAGGGTTACGATGCTCGTCGCCTTCGCGCGGATGAGGTTGCAGGACTTTGCAACATGGATCGCTACTTGCTTGCTCGCACGCGTTTGCTTGTTGAGCGCGTAGAAAAGTGCTTGAACGAGTTTGCGATTAGCGATGCTTGCGCGGCAGTTGGCGATTTTATTGACGTGCTTACGAATTGGTATATTCGTGGCAGCCGTGACCGCTTCTGGAATGAAGACGAGACTGCTTTCAACACGCTTTACACTGTGTTGGAAGTGTTCATGCGCACGATTGCTCCTCTTGCTCCTATGGAAGCTGAGGCTGTGTGGCGCGGTCTTACAGGCGGCGAATCCGTGCATTTGGCTGATTGGCCTTATTTGGTTGAGCCTGAGACTCTTTCGGATGGTGAGCCAAATCCTAAGGCTGGCGAAGTCACTGAGCTTGGCGCTGTTCTTGCGCACGACGATGCTTTGGTTGCTGCTATGGATAAGGTTCGCGAGGTTGTGTCTTCTGCGCTTTCGTTGCGTAAGGCAGAACAGTTGCGTGTGCGCCAGCCGTTAGCAAACTTGACTGTTGTTGCAGAAAATACTGCCGCTGTTGAGCCTTACGAGCAGGTTCTTGAGCGTGAGCTTAACGTGAAGAATGTTACATTCTGCACGTTGCAAGATGCAAGCGAACACGGTTTGAAGATTGTTCACGAGCTTAAGGTGAACGCGCGCGCAGCTGGTCCTCGTTTGGGTAAGCAAGTGCAGTTTGCTATTAAGTCTTCTAAGAGTGGCGATTGGCGAGTTGACGAGTCTGGTGCTCCTGTTGTTCAGACTCCAAACGGCGAAGTTGCGCTTGTTGAGGGCGAGTATGAGCTTGTAAATCGCGTTGAGTCTTCGGATGCTCAAGCGGCTCAAAATACGGCTTCTGCTGCAATGCCAACTGGCGGTTTCGTTATGCTCGACACTGCTTTGACTAGCGATTTGCTTGCTGAAGGTTATGCTCGCGATGCTATTCGCGCTGTTCAGGATGCTCGTAAGGAGAACGGTTTGGATATTAGTGACCGAATCGCTTTGACTTTGAGCGTGCCAGCTTCGGACGTTGCTAAAGTTGAGCAGTTCCGCGATTTGATTGCGGAGGAGACTTTGGCTACGAGCTTCGAGGTTGTTGAGGCTGATTCTAGCGCAACTGGTCTTAGCGTAACTGTTAAGCGTGCGTAAAACACAACTAACAGCTAATTAACTAAACAAAACGTGCCGGTGTATTTCAATACGTCGGCACGTTTCTGTTATTGCTGCGCTATATATGTTGAGGCTCGCCATTACGATAGTAAGCGTTTTTAGGAGGTAGTTTATGGCATCGTCGGCAGCAATTGGCGTTTTTGATTCGGGGCTTGGGGGAATTTCCGTAGCTCGTCAGTTGCATGCTGCTCTTCCGCATGAGCGAATTATTTATTTCGGCGATTCTGCTAACGCGCCATACGGCATTAAAACTCCTGAAAAAGTTAAAAAGCTAAGCTTTGCAATTGTCGAGCATTTTGTTCGTTTAAATGTAAAAGCTGTTGTAATTGCTTGTAATACTGCCACTTCCGCAGCTGTGAACGATTTGCGCGCGCATTACAATATACCTATCGTAGGTATGGAGCCGGCGCTTAAATTAGCTTGCGATTTAGGCAAAGGTGAGTCTCAGCGCGTAATCGTAGCTGCAACTCCGCTTACTCTTCGCGAGCGCAAGTTTGCGGATTTGCTGCAACGTTTTTCGCAAAATAACACGATTTTTTCGCAGCCTTGTCCTGATTTAGTGCGTATTGTTGAGCGTGGGGAGCTTAATAATCGTGATGTAGTTTTTGCTGCTCTTCACAAGTATTTCGACGAGTATGATTTAGACAGTATTGATTCGGTTGTGCTGGGTTGTACTCATTTTGTGTTTTATAGGGATTATTTCCGCGAGTTTTTGCCTGCGCGCACGAATATTGTTGACGGCAACGAAGGAACTATTAATCATTTGCGCAAAATATTGGAACTTAATAATGAGCTTGCAAGCGATTCTCAAGAAGGCAGCATAACTCTTACTAATTCGGATACAAGCTTGCGCATGCAGCAACTTGCGAAGAGCTTGTGCTGAAAGACTTGCGCTAAGACTTGCGCTAAGACTTGCGCTAAAAATCGCTCTTACTCAGCCAAAAAATACTTTAGAATATTGGCACAAAATCAAAGTAAGCAATGCCGCAACCCAAAGCACGTCTATGAGCAAGTCGTATCGCAAACGGTAGTAGCTTTCAACCAAGCTAAAACGCTTAACAAGCAATTTTTGCGAACTTACGCTTGCGTGAGTCAACGATATAAATTGCATTGTTGTGGAGAACATAAGCACAATGCACCACGGGCACAACGCGTGAATTACGAACATAGATTGCGAAAACAGCCAGTAAGCGTAGGCAAGTGCGCATAATCCACCAAGCCAAGTGCAAATTGCAAACCATCGCGGCACGCGTACGCGAATCATTCCAATAACTGCGAGCGTTACGAATACGCTTTCTGCAGCAATTCCAAAGAATGCGTTTGGGAAGCTTAATTCGCCAAATTTCACAATTTCTGCCTGCCAAGTTTGCGCAACTCTAGAGCAGGATACTACGCTGTTGAAGTCGCAACTGAGCAGCTTATTAGGTTCGCGTGCTAAAGCAAGGGTTTCAGCAGAAAGTATAAGCGAAGTTACGAGTGCTACCGCAGAGAAAAATAGCATAATGCCATACGTCCATACTGCAGAGTGCCTCCATCCGCTAAGTGTTGTTTCATAGTCTTCTTTAGCGGCGTTAGTTTGCTCCATTGCTGCTCCTAAAAGTTACTAATTGCGAATGATGTGAATAATAATAAATAATAGCAAATAATTATGTGTGCATATTCATTTCTCGTTACATGGCACAGTTTACGATGATTATATGACCGCAATAAGCAACAACCAACACGACGCATCAAATCATGCTAGCGATAGCAACTCCAGCATGATGAATTTTGCGCGCGAACGCTGGGATTTGCACTGTCACACTGTTTATTCAGACGGTACTGCAACTCCAGAAGATTTAATTACGCAAGCTAAAATCGTTGGTTTGCAAGGTGTTGCTATTACTGACCACGACACAACTGCAGGATGGCATGATTTTCAAGAGGCTGCTAAGGCTTCGAATGTGCCAGTATTATTTGGTTCGGAGATTACAGCGCAAGACTCAGGCGTGTTTGTGCACATGCTCGCATACCAGTACAATCCGCAAAATAGCATGATTGTGAGCATGTTTGAGCTTACTAGGAAGCGTCGTTTTGATCGCACAAAGCATATGGTTGAATGTATGTCACGCGATTTTCCAATTACTTGGGATGACGTTTTAGCTCAAGCGAAGCTCGGTGACTTAACTACAATCGGGCGGCCGCATATCGCTGATGCTTTAGTAAAAGCTGGCGTGTACAAAACGCGTTCTGAGGCTTTTGCTGGGCCTATTTCTCCGTGTAGCCCGTACTATATACCAACTCCTTCTCCAAATGTTCGTGAAGTTATTGAGGCTGTTAAAGATGCTGGGGGAGTTGTTGTTATTGCGCATCCTGCTGATCCTACGCGTAACCGCGTGCTTCTTTCGGACGATCAAATTATATCGTTTGTTAAAGCTGGTCTTGACGGTTTAGAAGTGTATCATCGCGGAAATTCTAAAGCACAGCGTGAAAGACTGCTTTCTTTAGCGAGTAAGTGCGATTTGCTTGTGACGGGCGGCTCGGATTGGCATGGCTATGGTAAGCCAAATCGTTTGGGCGAAGAAACAACAAGCCGCGAAGTAGTATCGGAAATACTCTTGCGCGGCTATAAGCTCTAAAACTATTTATTTATGTTGCTGTAAAGTTTTTGCCGTTTTTAGCGAAATTCCGCTATTTTAATTGAGCGCTCCGAAGCCTACTGAATGCTTTGGCGTATCGCCGATGAGTGCGTAAGACAGCGACGAAGCTGAGACCATAATAGTGCGCCCATTTACGTCCGTAAACTCAAGCATATCTTTGGAATCATCAATCACTTTGCGTACTTCTTCTGCGCTTTGGTTGGTTTCAAAATCGATGGAATCAGAAACGTTTTTTACTCCTAAAACAACTCGCATACATGCTCCTTTTGCTTTTTACGCTATTTATCGTTTTAATTAGTATTTAGTATTTTATTTATCTTAGTCTAAGTCTGCTTGTGCGTCGCGCATCGCTCGTTCTTCACGTTCCAGAAGAGGAATGATTACGGTTTCTGGTTTATCGTCATAGTCTTGCATATTTTTTTCTTCATCTTCAGAAAGTTTTGAGTCAGAAGAAGTCTCGTTTGCACTATCGACCTTACTGTCACGCTCAGCTATAACTTTATCCTTAACCTCAGAATCATTGTTGTTCTTGGTGTCCTTAGCTTCCTCAGCGCTACCAGCGTTATTGACGCTTTCAGGCTCATCACTAGCATAGCTATCAGCAGATTTACTCATTGCAGTTTGCACAATAGTTTCTGCGGTTTCGTGTACTGTTTGAGTTTTTACATGAGTAATTACTTGAGTTGCTGTGTCATCAGCGAGTTGTGCTGCTTTTTCAGCCTCCTCAGCGTTAGCTGCGTGTGTGCCAGCATATTGAACTTTGCGCTCATGAGTATCGTCGCTTATAGTTTTGTTGCTATCGTAAGTCTCGTCTTGAGCGTTATTTAATTCAGTATTTCCTTCTGAAGTAATGTCTCGCTCATTAGTTTCGTCGCTATTTCCAGTGTTTAGTTGGTTTTCAGTAGAATTATTCTTAGAAATTTGGCGACTTTGAGTATTGTCATTTTCAAGAAGCGTTCCAACTGTAATAGTCGAGGCAGGATTTCCTGCGGCACGACCAGTTTTAGCAGTTTGTGCATTGCTAATACGACTAAGCTCGTGCGCTAAACGCTCAACTTGAGCCTTAAAACGCATAATACTGGTATTATCTGCACGTTGCAAAGCTTGAACAAAATCGCCAACTTGTTCCATTTGTAGCCACAAGTTTGCGCGGAGCATAATCAAACTATCTAAACGAGAACCCATAATTCTGCCGTATGCAGAAAGCACTGCGTTTCGGCGCTGTTCGTTAAGTTTTGCAAAAATCCAAGCCAAATCGCGCGCAGGATCGTTAATTTGCATTCTTTGCCAATTTGTTACAGCAGTAATCGTTGAGCCGGTAAATAAAATGTCACCATCCATAAAACCGCCGTGTACTGGGCAAGTTTCAAATGACCACAATCCTTCAGTTTCCAATACTTTCGACCAACTGTCAGTAATTTCGGTTGGAATATGGCCGGCTTGACGAAGTCTTTTAATCCAACCGGTTAACTGTGCTCGAATTTGACCAGTAGTAAAAGCAGGGTATTTTCCGCGCGTCACGAAAGTAGGGCGCAAGCGATGAATAGCGCCGATTGCAGTTCCAACATTTGCGCAATCGTCGGTAGTAAGAAGACGCAAGTCGCGAGCGCTACCTTCAAGATGTTCACAAATAAGCACAGTGTCTTCATCGTTGTCGTTGGCAATAATGCTTGACATTCGTGTAGATTGCTGTTGAGTAGATTGCTTTTGCGCATATTGCTGGGTGCCAGCAACTGTAGAATTTCCAGCGGTTACATTATTTGCAACATTTCCAGTGTTATTATTGGCATCTTCGCGTTTTCCTGGCATAAACGTGAGCATAGTGTCGTAAGCGAATCCCAAAGCTGCCAAATCTTTACTGTGCTCAAGAGTCCATGCTGCACGAGCCCGGTCATGCAAACGCTTGCGACCTTTACTATCCGCACTGATAAAAACGTCATAAAGCTTACCGGAAATATCTTGCACAACGGCGTGAGAAATTCCAGCCGCGGTATCAGTGGCATTAACTTGCTCACTTTGGCGCGTTCCTGCAAACTGTACTTCGGGCATGGCTGCAGATGCCAGTGCTGCCAACTTGAATCTACTGAGTTGTGTCACACTCCCACAGTAATACAAAGCACCGAAATTTTGCCAATTTTTTGTAAGTTATACACATATTTTTATTCTTGTTGCGTAAGCGTTGTTATTGCTGCAACAATAGAATTATGAATTCTTCACCAGAAACTTCACCAGAAACTTCGCAAGTGACTTCGCAAGTGACGTCTAAAACTTCGCAAGTGACTTCTCCAGGAGCGCTTTTAGACGGGTTGGATGATTCGCAACGCGAAGCTGCTACCGCACTAGAAGGGCCTGTGCGCATTATAGCTTGTGCAGGAGCTGGTAAAACGCGCACTATTACGCGCAGAATTGCGTATGCTTGCGCTACTGGTAAGTGGGATCCTGAAAGAGTTTTGGCAGTTACTTTTTCTGTAAAAGCAGCTGCGGAAATGAGATCGCGTATTGAGACTCTTGGTGTAAGCAATGTTGGATGCGTCTCAACATTTCATTCTGCAGCTTTGCAACAAATTCGCAGCGTATGGAACGACGTCTGTTCCGCACAATTCCCGTCAATTATGAATGATTCTCAGCAAATCATAGCTTCTGCGCTTAAACGTTATCCAGATTTTGCGGATATGACTTTGTTGCAAACTCGCGATATTTTGGCAGAAATTAATTGGGCGAAAGTTTCGCTTATTGCGCCTGACGATTACTTGCGTGTGTGTGCTTCTACGCATCGTTTGCCTCCTGCAGGCTTAGAGCCGCAGCAATTTGTCGATATATATGAAGCTTACGAAACCGAAAAAAATGCGCATACTTGCATCGATTTTAACGATATTCTTCTACTTTGCTGCCATATTTTACGAAATTTTCCGGAAGCTGCAAACCGTATTAAGCAATCAATCGGATGGATCACAGTTGATGAATATCAGGATGTGTCTCCTTTACAGCATGAATTGTTGCGATTATGGATGGGGCAGAACCGCGATATTTGCGTAGTGGGCGATCCTGCGCAAACAATCTACTCGTTTGCAGGTGCGAATAGTTACTATTTGCTTTCATTTCCGCAAGAATTTGCGCCTCTTGGTGCAGATATTAGTTTGAATACTGACTACCGCTCCACAGAACGCATCGTAGGTCTTGCTAATAGAGTGCTTGCTGCTTCTGCACATAAAAAGGATTACGTAAAAGTTAAAGCTGTAACGAAAGGTGGTGTTCGCGTTAGTCAGCAAGTTTTTGCCACCGATGTTGAAGAAGCTTTGGGCGTGGTTGAGCAAATTGCAAAACTTGTAAAAAGCGGTGCTGCGCATCTTGGGGAGTGCGCAATACTAACGAGAACCAATGCTCAACAGCAAGTAGTTTGTAAAGCGTTAAAAGCAGCAAAACTTCCGTATCGCGTGAGAAAAGACGTGGGGTGGCAGCGAAATGTTTTAGAGGATGCACAAAGCTATGGTGCTCAAGGTATTTCTGACGTTTTTGCATCTTCTAATATTTCAACTGTTACTGTTTCAACTATTCATGCTGTTAAAGGTTTAGAGTTTGCGCATGTTTACGTAATTGGCTGTTCTGAAGGGCTTATTCCTTTTGGCTCTACGGCTGATGACAGTGCCTTGGAAGAAGAGCGCAGACTTATGTACGTTGCAATAACTCGCGCAGAAAAGACTTTGCATCTTTCTTACGCTTCTAGAAAAGACAGTGGAACTGGCATGAATCGTGTGCCTAGCCGCTTTCTGGCTTAATCTCGCGGCATAAACTTTACGCTCGTGCACAGTTTCTGCCGTTTTTTGGCTTGCAACCGACTTTTTCTTTACGCTCATGTAAAGTTTCTGCCGTTTTTTGGCGTGAAAGCGGCATAAATTTTACATAGTTGCACAGTTTATGCCGTTTTGAGCGTTGAGGTCGATTATTTAGCTGGATTGTTGTTGGGGCAGGAGTTTTATTCGCCGTCAGCATCAGTTTCGTCGGAATTGCCGGTTTCGTTGCCGGATTCGTCGGAATTGCCGGATTCGTTGCCAGCTTCGTTACCGGTTTCGCTGTTTTGCTTCTTTTGGCGCGCATCCTCTTCCAAAAGCTTGCTAAGTTCAGCATCCCAATCATTTGTGCCTAAATCGTCTTCTGTTAATTTTTCAAACGATTTTTCGTTAGGCGCATTTTCGATAGCGTTAGCAGTATTTTTGTTACTTTCGTAATTGTCCGCACTTTCGTGACTTTCGTGACTTTCGCTAGTTTTTTCAGTTGCTTCATTAGTTTGATTAGACTGAGTTTCTGTTGCATTTTTTGCAGCAGTTTCCGTTGCATCCTCAGCATCGATTTCCTTCGTAACTACGTTACCTGCGTCACCTGCGTTACCAGCTTTACCTTCGTTACCTGCGTCACTAGCGTCTTTCGTAACTTCGCTAGCTTCCGGCAAAGTTGGCAACAAATCTGGATGACTCCACAAGCTATCTCGCTCTTCAATACCGCGCTCGCGAGTCAACTTTTCCCACAATTGTGATGCTTCACGCATACGGCGAGGGCGCAAGTGCAAACCAAGTAACGATTCAAACGTCACTTCTGCAGGTCCTCCCGCAGCTCGCTCGCGACGCATCATCTCTCGCAACTGCTCAATGTGCACAATATGAGCCATTCCAGACTGCCATGTAACGCAATCAACCCAACCTTCAACAAGTGCAAGCAAAGTTTCCAAACTATGCAAAGCTTGACGCTGCTCTTCAGAATCATTGCTGCCAATATTTTGCAAATTAACAGCTCCTGAAATTGCTTCCGGATTCATTGTTTCCACGTCGCGAAGCTGTTCTTCCATAGCTTCTAAGTCAATGTTTATTCCGTTTGCGTACTTAATAATCAGCGCTTCAAATCGTGGCATAAGCCATGGCACGGATGCAAATAATCTTGCGTGTGCAGCTTCTCGCAAAGCCAAATAATTCATGACTTCTGTAATATCCAATTCCCACACTTTTGCATACTCAATGCAATTATATGGAATTAATCCGCCTGCAGGATTTTGCAAAAGCGCAAGACCTTGATCAAAACTGCCATGCACTTCGTGTGAAAGTGCTCCAGCTGCTTGACCTAGTTGCATAGCAAACGAAGTGTTTCCAAGCAGTTTCATTAGTTGCGCTGGATTATTCATTCCTTCAGGCAGCGGAATTGGCACAACTCCTGCAAATAATCCTTTTACTTCAGCATCATCCACATCTTGGAATCGCTCTTCAATAACAGAAGTGAGTGCTTCATTTACTGATTTTGCAACAGGATTAGCGAATTTAACCCAAGCTTCAAGCGTTTTTTCTACCCAATCAGCTCTAGACAATACTTCTGGCGTTCCAGGAGCAGGATTGAAATTGCACGTTATATCTAGCCACAAGTTCGCTTGGCTTAAAGCTCTTCGTGTGGCATCTGCTACGTCTGCATTTACATTTCCTTGATCGCCATTAGCGTGCTGTAAAGCAATAGATTGCGCTAACTTGCGATTAATTGGTCCTTCTTCAAGTGTTGCTTCCATTTCGTATGGATTATTAAGACCGCCTGCACTAAAAGCTTGCATCATTCCGCGAACTTCGTCTGGTTTAGGAAGCTTATCTGGATTCTGATTTAAGAGTTGTTCGCGTAGCTCAAAAGGAAGCTGATCAAGTTGTTTCCATGCTTCTTCTCCTTGTATTGGCCCAAAGCATTCAATGAGCCATTGGTGAATTGCATCGTCATTCATGAGCGTATCCTTCTCGTGCCACGTGTTGCATAATTTACAGTTTTTATTTTTATACGTTTCATATCTGCACGTATTTGTACGTATTTTATGAGTATTTATACGTATTTTACACGTCTTTATATGCGAGTTTAGCGCATCTTCTTAATAAAAATATTTTTTAATACAAATATTCTACTCGATAATATGGTTTTATGCGCTATAACTTGCGTGCAAATATATTTTAAAGCAAAACTATATAGGGCTTGTGTCATGATACAAGCATGTTTCGCTTTTCTACAGGTGCTAGTGTATTCCGTACGTGTTTTAGATTCTTGCGCTCGCTGCCTCATGCTTTAGTTGTGTACATTACTTCGCATTCTTTGCGATATTTTGCAGGATTCTTTACAGTAGTTGTTGCGATTTTTGCGTTGTCGCTTCCAAGCGCATACGTTGTAGAAGAGCCTGGTCCAACGCAGGATGTTTTAGGATCCCTATCAAATACTCCTGTGATTGATATGTCTGGTTCTCGAGTAAAAGAGAATCATGATACTGGTAAGTTATTGTTGATTACTGTCAATGTTTCTGGTGTTCCTGGATATGAAGTTTCAACATTTTATTCATTGACTTCATGGATGGATCCTCATAAAAGTTTGCTGCCTCGTGAAGCTATTGTGCCAGTAGGGCAGAGCGCTGATGAGTATGAGAAGGAATCTACGAACGAGATGGATGATTCGCAAAGTCTTGCTCAAAATGTTGCGTTGCAGTACGCGTCTAAGCACCTTGGAATTAAAAAAGAAGATGTAAAAGTTCGTTTACATATTGAAGATATTGGTGGACCGTCTGCTGGAATGATGTACACTCTAGGGATTATTGACAAACTTACTCCTGAACAAGAAACTGGTGGTAAGACGATAGCCGGAACTGGAACTATTGAAAAATCGCAAAAAATTGGCGAAATTGGCGGTATTCGGTTAAAGATGATTGCAGCTAAAAGAGATGGGGCCACTTGGTTCTTAGCACCTTACGATAATTGCAATGAAGTTGTTGGGCATGTGCCACAAGGCTTGCGCGTTGTAAGTGTAAAAACATTGGATGATGCTTACAGAGCGTTAAAAGCTATTGGTTCTGGTCATGGGGCAAATAAATTGCCAAGCTGCAATGTGAAATAAAACTACAAACCAAATAAAGCAGAAAATAGATAAAACAGAAAATAGATAAAAAAGAAAGTGGGCGATGAGGGACTCGAACCCCCGACATCCACCGTGTAAAGGTGGCGCTCTAGCCAGCTGAGCTAATCGCCCGTTCGCAACAAATTAAAAACATACATGATGGTGTGTACGAATGCAACGTGTGGCGCGCGTCGTAACAATCGCGTACAGTATACTGAATAAGAACATGTGCTCAGGAGGTCGATATTCGATGGCTCAGAAACCTGATACCGCTCGTAATGCTTCAGCAATGGAGCGTGTGGGTAAGCGTAAGTTAGGATATAACGTCGCGCAGGTGAATGCTTTTCTAGAGCGCGCTCACACTTTGTACGAAAGCGATGAAGCTCGACTCACGCAGAAAGATATTCAAGAGGTTTCTTTTGACTTGGAGCGTAATGGTTACATTATTGGTCAAGTTGATGCTGCGTTATCGCGTTTGGAACGTGCGGTAGTAGATAAGTGCACTGAGCAAGAATTGGCGCAATGCGGACGAGTTGCATGGAAAGCTCGTGTAGAAGCGCTTTATCGTAAACTTTTGCAACATGCTCAAAGAGATTATCGAGATCGTTTTGATCGTGGCTCTTCGCGTCACCCATCTTATGCGCGTAAACAAGTGGATATTATGGTCGATCAAGCCTTAGATAAGATTGCTCTTATGCTTGGTCATGAGCTTGAGTGGGAAACCGACAAAGAAACATTGCAAGATATTGATTCTGCTTATGTTTCTAATGTGATTTTTACGCAGAAAAATGGTAAGCACGGTTATGATGAGCGTCAAGTTGATTATTATTTAAACGCTTGTGTGCGTTTGCTTAGCAGCTTGGAATCTTTTGAGCGTGTAGAACAGTATGTTGATGCGGATAATAGTAGTTCCTCATACTCTCGAGCAGAATCTGAATCTTATTCTGCTCCTGCTTCTGTTCCTCCTTCCGTTCCACCTTCTGTTATTCCTGTAACTAAAGCTGAAGAGCCTGCTAAATCTTCAGAATCTACGGAATCTTATAACCATTATGAAGAGCCTGTTCCATCATTTGCTCCTTCAAGAAAGCCTGCATCTGATTTCAGTGCTGCTTCTGCTGCTTCTTCCGCTTCTGCCACTGAACCTTCTGCTTCTTCAATATTCAAACCTGTTGAGGATGCTGTGGAAGATGAAGACACTGCGGATAGGTTGCCTAAGATTGCACCTCGCTCAATACCTAGCGTGCCAAATCATGATAAACAAAGCATTTTTGCTCCTGTAGATTATGCTAATCAAGATTCCAATGATTCGTTTGAAGCGTTAAATAAGTCTGAGCGCGCAATATTTACACCTCATGCTGCTGCAAGTAAGCCTTCTAATGTTCTTAACGATACTGATAGCAATGATGAGCTTTTGCAAAGCGCTACAGTAATGCGAAACTCTTCTGAATCTTCTGTACTACCTCCTTCTTTCACTCCTGCAGCTCGTAATCGCAATAATTCACCTGCTGCACCTAAGCCTGTTGCTGCTCCTGCACCGGCTCCTGCTGAGTCAATTCCATCATTTGCTCCTCAAGATCCTGCACAGCATTCGTCGCAGCATTCCTCGCTTAATATTCCGGAGTTGCATGTTTCTGATTTGCAGCCGAGTAAGCCATTGAGTTTAGATATTCCAGATTTGTCATTCCCAATTATTGGCCATATTGATGAATCTACTAATTTCGGTAGCTCTTCTCAAAGCGGCGACGATTCGGAAAATAACGATCGTAATTAATCTAACTATTAAAAAAGATATAGTTTGATTCATGCCATTGTATCGCGATGAAGCTGTTGTGCTTCGTACTTTTCCTTTAGGTGAAGCGGATAGGATTGTTGTGCTTCTTACTAAGCGGCATGGTAAAGTTCGTGCTGTTGCGAAGGGAGTTCGTAGGCTTAAATCACGTTTTGGTGGTCGTCTTGAGCCGCTTATGCGTGTTGATTTGCTTCTTGCGCAAGGTAAATCTTTGGATGTAATCTCGCAGGCTGTTTCTATTGCTGCTTATGCTGGTGAAATTTGTGCAGATTATACGTCCTATGAGTATGCAAACGTCATGCTTGAAGTTGTGGATTTGCTTGTTTCTAACGAATATACAGATGAATACAGGCGTGAATATCAAGATACGCTAGGGCAGTATCGTCTGCTTACTGCGGCTTTACTTTCATTGTCTAAGCATAAGCATTCTCCTGATGCTATTGGCATGTCGTATATATTGCGAGCATTGTCATTAGCTGGGTGGTCTCCGCGACTACAGGCTTGTGTTGTATGTGGCAAAAATGAAGATTTATGCTATTTTTCGCCTTGCACAGGTGGAATGATGTGTGCAAGCGATCACACTCCGGATTCAATAGTTTGTGCTAATTCGACGCGTTTGCAATTGTGTGCGCTTGCGCAAGGAAACTGGTCTGTTCTTGACGGAGTGTCGGTTGATTCTTCTACTATGCGATGCGTTCAGCAATGGGCTGAATATTATCTTGAGCGACCTATTCGTTCGATGGGGTTGTTACATTCGTAAGTATGGCTTTTGAAAACGTGGATTATAAGTCGCTTGATATTCCAGCGGCTCCTTTTAGTGACCCTTCTCGCATACCAGATTTTCCTAAGGGCAAAGTGCCTCGTCATGTCGGTGTGATTATGGACGGAAACGGACGCTGGGCAAAAGAGCGCGGAATGATTCGAACCGAAGGTCATAAAGCTGCAGAACCGGTAGTTTTTGACGTTATTGCAGGAGCTATAGAAGCAGGAGTTCGTTATTTAAGCTTATACACTTTTTCTACCGAAAATTGGAAGCGATCTCCGCAAGAAGTGCGCTTTTTAATGGGATTTTCTAGGGAGATTATTCATAGGCGAGTTGCACAAATGAACGAGTGGGGAGTGCGAGTTCGTTGGGCAGGTCGTCGTCCTCGTTTGTGGAAGTCTGTTATTGACGAGTTGGAAAAAGCGCAAGAAATCACCAAAAATAATAAAACCATTGACGTTGTTTTTTGCATAAATTACGGCGGTCGTGCGGAAATTGCGGATGCTTGCGCGCAAATTGCGAAAGAAATTCGAGACGGCAAAATTAAAGGCGATCGCGTAAGTGAAAAAATGATTGCTGAGCACTTGTATAATCCGGATATTCCAGATTGCGATTTGGTGATTCGCACTTCCGGCGAGCAGCGCACTAGCAACTTTTTGCCTTGGCAAGCATCCTACGCGGAACTTGATTTTGTGCCGGAACTATTCCCGGATTACGGCCGCGAAGCGCTGTGGAGATCAATCGACCGTTATGCGCATCGCGACCGCAGATTTGGTGGCGTAAAAAACGCCTAGTATCTCACTAAGATTTGTTACTTTTCGCTAGCGAGCCAAGCGCAAGCTGCTACAACTGCAGCTGCTAATCCGCGATTAAGAGTGGGCTGCAAATCTGGGGCGAATGCCGGATTGTGATTTCCAGGAGCATTCTGCATATCCGCAAAACCACCTAAGCCCCAGTAAGCGTAAGGAGTTTTAAAAGCGTTCGCGACTATAGAAAAATCTTCCGAAGCAGAAGCGCGCGAAATATCTACAGAATCTTCTCCAAAGTATTCATCAAAAGCTTTACGCACGCGCAAAGACGCATTCTGATCATTATTCGTAAGCGGATAGCGATCATAATACGTAAACTCTGGTTCTTTAGGACATCTTGCAAGCTCGCACTCTCCACGCACAATTCGTTCAATAGCATTGTGCACAAATTCTTGAGTATCTTCGCTATAAGTTCTTGTGTTAATTAAAAGCTCGGCATCATCAGGAATAATATTCGACTTACTTCCTGCATTAAGCGCGCCAACTGTAACAATTGCGTAATCTTTAGCTGCAAGTTCGCGAGAAACAATCGTCTGCAATTTAAGCACAATTGATGAAGCAACAACCACCGGGTCAACGCTCAACTCAGGCATAGAACCATGCGAACCTTTACCAAAAATGTGCACGCGAATCGAAGCTGCAGTAGTTAAGAATGCGCCCGAACGAATACCGACTGTTCCTGCAGGAATAGCACCCAACACATGCTGACCAAGGTAAACGTCGGGCTTTGCAATCATGCTCGTAATGCCATTTTCCACCAAGTCTTTTGCGCCTTGAGCTGTTTCTTCTCCAGGCTGAAAAACGCCAATGTACGTTCCTCTCCAAGCATCTTTATGTTCATTAAAAGCCTTCAAGGCACCAAGTAGGCTGGAAATATGAAAATCGTGACCGCAAGCGTGTGAAACTCCAACCGTTTTGCCATTTTCGTCTTGCGTGCTAACTGTTGAAGCGTAATCTTTTCCTGAATTTTCTTTAATTGGAAGCGCATCGATATCCGCTCTCATAGCAACAACAGGACCTTCGCCGTTTTTAATCTCTGCCACAACGCCTGTTTTTCCAACTCGCTTTGTTTCAATCCCAGCTTTGCTAAGAATATCAATAATTGTTTGAGCTGTATGATCTTCTTTCATTGACAGTTCAGGATGTTGATGAAAGTATTTGTATTGTTTTTCTCGTTCTGCTTGGGTTTCATCTAAATCGGATAATATTTTCTGAACTGCCGTAAGTTGCAGCATAAATTCCTGCTTTCCTTTGTTTTATTATAACTTTTTTGAGTTTTGAGATTATTTGAGATTATCTGATTTCAGTTTTATTCTTCTTTATTCCGTTCGTTGAGAATTTTATCTACAAGCGCACTTTTTGCGTCAATTTGATTGCTAAAACCAGGGCGAATATCTAATTTTAGTATTACTCCGGTACGGTATCCTTTGCTGACTAAAGCCATTGTAGCGTCTTTTACAACGCGCATGACGTCATCAAATTCGCCCTCAATATTCGTGAACATTGCGTTAGTTTCGTTCTTTAATCCAGAATCGCGAATTACTTGTACGGCATCCGCCACGTACTCGCTCAACTCGTCTCCGACTCCGCTTGGAGCAATACACAACGCTGCGACCGTGTTAGTTCTGTGCTCGTTCATGTGGTCGTTTGTATTCCCGTTATTATTTTCACTCATAGTAACAATCCCTTTAAAATCGTAATCTTACGCAAATTTAGCAAAACAAGACAACGCCAAATAATGCGTCAACAAACTTATAAATTTGCGTTACTTTAACAGTTACTTTAACAATTTTACAAGCGTCACAGGGTTTTTCTATAATAGCAACGTTTTCACCCGAATTTTCTAGTTTTACGAAAAGGTGTATTGTGGCTGTTTCAAAGCTTGATGAAGTCGTCTCCTTGGCTAAGCGTCGAGGATTTGTGTTCCCAGCCGGCGAAATTTACGGTGGCACGCGTTCTGCGTGGGATTACGGCCCACTCGGTGTTGCGTTGAAAGATAATATCAAGCGCGAATGGTGGCGCTACATGGTGACCACGCGTGGAGATGTTGTTGGAGTGGATACTTCCGTTATTCTGCCTTCACAGGTGTGGGTTGCCTCCGGTCACGTTTCCGTGTTTAACGATCCTTTGATCGAGTGCTTGAATTGCCATAAGCGTCATCGTGCAGATAAGTTGGAAGAGTCTTATGCTGAAAAGCATGGCGACAAAATGCCAGAAAATGGCTTAAAAGACATTGCTTGCCCAGATTGCGGTACTCGCGGAAACTGGACTGAGCCACGCGACTTCAACATGATGCTTCGCACTCATTTAGGACCGGTTGAAGACGAAAATAGCTTGCATTATTTGCGTCCAGAAACAGCTCAGGGCATTTTCGTTGACTTTAAGAACGTCATGACTTCTACTCGTCAAAAGCCACCTTTCGGTATTGCAAATATTGGTAAGTCTTTCCGCAACGAAATTACGCCTGGAAACTTCATCTTCCGCACTCGCGAGTTTGAGCAGATGGAAATGGAATTCTTCGTAGAGCCTGGAACCGACGAAGCTTGGCACCAGTATTGGATTGACACTCGCGTGCGTTGGTATGTTGATTTGGGTGTGAAGCCAGAAAACTTGCGCATGTATGAGCATCCTAAGGAGAAGCTCAGCCACTATTCCAAGCGCACTGTCGATATTGAATACAAATTCGGCTTCCAAGGTTCGGATTGGGGAGAGCTTGAGGGTATTGCAAACCGTACTGACTACGATTTGTCTGCTCATGCTAAGCATTCCGGCGAGGATTTGAGCTACTTTAACCAGGCTACTGGCGAAAAGTATGTGCCTTACGTTATTGAGCCTGCGGCTGGTCTCACGCGCTCGCTTATGGCATTCTTGGTTGATGCTTACGACGTTGACGAAGCTCCAAACACTAAGGGCGGAGTTGACAAGCGCACTGTTCTTCGACTTGATCCTCGTTTGGCTCCTGTTAAAGCTGCAGTTTTGCCTTTGAGCAAGAAGCCAGAATTGCAAACTGTTGCTCGAGATTTGGCTGCAGATTTGCGTCAGCATGATTGGGTTATCGATTACGATGAGGCTGGTGCTATTGGTCGCCGCTATCGTCGTGAGGACGAAATTGGTACTCCTTTGTGCGTAACAGTCGACTTTGATACTTTGGAAGATCATGCTGTTACAATTCGCGAGCGCGACACTATGCAACAAGAGCGCGTTTCCTTGGACAAGGTTGCAGATTACGTTGCTAGCCGAATTAACGAAAAACGTGTTAAGTATCCGCAAGGTCCTGTTGAAATCGTTGGTACTCGTGCAGCCGACGGCGCTACGGATATTGCTAAAGAAGCTGGCGAAGACGAGTCTAAGCCTGTACAAATCGCTACTGCTGGCGGATTGTACTAATACGCGTTTGAGTAGTGCTTAAGCATTAATAAGCAAAATTATTATTATAGTGAACGGAGTTAAAGCAATATGAATTTTTCTATAAAACCAGTGGATTTAGGGAAAGTTCATATTGCAACTCCTGTTGTTCTATCTCCAATGGCTGGGATCACTAACTGGCCATTTCGCGTAATTTGCCGCGAATTTGGTCCGGACGGGCTTTACGTAGCAGAAATGATTACAGCGCGAGCTCTAGTTGCACGAAATCCAAAAGCGCTTAGACTTTGCCGTTTTGCTCCTAGCGAAAAAGTGCGCTCTTTGCAGCTTTATGGTGTAAATCCTTCTATTGTTGAGCAGGCAGCTCGAATTGTTGTCGACGAAAACATGGCTGACCACGTTGACTTAAACTTCGGCTGTCCAGTTCCAAAAGTGACGCGACGCGGCGGCGGTTCTGCTCTTCCTTGGAAAACTGATTTGTTGCAAGAAATTTTGCATCGCGTTGTTTCTGTTTGTGAGCCAGCAGGAATCCCTGTTACGGCTAAATTCCGTGTTGGAATTGACGAGAATCATGAAACTTTTATTCAAGCTGGTCATATTGCACAAGAAGAAGGATGCGCTGCTGTAACTTTGCATGCTCGCACAACTGCAGAATATTACGGTGGTCATTCAGACTGGCAGCGTATTGGTGAGCTTGTAGAGGCGCTGAATATCCCCGTTTTTGGCAATGGTGATATTTGGGGTGCTGAAGATGCGCTCGCAATGTTTAAGGAAACTGGTTGCGCTGGCGTTGCTATCGGTCGAGGATGCCAAGGTCGCCCATGGTTGTTTGCTGATATTCGCAATGCTTGCGAAGGTAGCGATAATCGTGTGAATCCTACTTTGGCAGAAGTTGGTTCCGTTATTTTGCGTCACTTGAAGCTTTTAGTTGAGTTTTATGATGGTGACGAGCGTATGGCTGTTCACGACTTGCGTAAGCATGTTGCTTGGTATTTAAAGGGCTTTCCTGTTGGTGGTGGCACTCGTAAAGCGTTTATGGAGTGCGAGTCGATTGAGGATGTTCAACGTAATCTCGATATGCTTGATGGTTCTCTTCGTTTGCCAGAAAAGGTGTTAGACACGCCGCGTGGACGAGTTAGATTTGCTAAAAAAGTTCATTTGCCGTATGGGTGGTTAGATTCTCGTACAACTAGTCACGAAGAGCGAGAGGCGTTATTTGGTGATGATCCAATGGATGCAAGTTACTAGTGTTTTCTAGGGCTTTCGTCATTTTTTTGCTCTGATTATTTCGAGAATATTCTATTAAAATCACCTTGTGCTCATATTTGCATATAGCACGGTGTATTATCAAAGCAGTGACATTTTTTCAGTTTATTGTGAAAACGTCGTCAGTATCGAGCGTTTTGCGCTAAAATATTGTGTAAACGTGCGTGAGTGACAGGAGATAACGGTGAGCGAGATTGCCCAGACTGACAATTTCAACGACAAAACCATCATCAAGGTAGTCGGCGTCGGTGGTGCCGGCGGTAACGCCGTCAATCGGATGATCAGCGAGGGCCTACAGAATGTAGAGTTTGTGGCCATTAATACTGACGCTAAAGATTTACTGCGTTCTGATGCTGATGTAAAGATTTCATTATCTGATGCTTCGAGCCGAGGCTTAGGCGCTGGTGCTGATCCTGAAAAGGGTGCTAAGGCTGCGCAGGATCATCAATCAGACATTGAAGAGGCACTTAAGGGTGCTGACATGGTGTTTGTTACCTGCGGTGAAGGCGGCGGCACAGGTACTGGTGCAAGCCCAATTGTGGCTCGTGCAGCTCATCAGCAAGGTGCTTTGACTATTGCTGTTGTTACACGTCCATTCGGTTTTGAAGGACCACAACGTGCTGCATCTGCAAAACTTGGTATCGAGAATCTTCGCAAAGAAGTTGACGCGTTGATTGTTATTCCAAACGATCGTCTTTTGGAAATTTCTGATCGTACTATTGGAATTATTGAAGCATTTAAGACGGCAGATACTGCGTTGCTCGCAGGTGTGCAAGGCATTACTGATTTAATTACCATGAATTCTTACATTCATGTTGATTTCTCTGATGTTACAGCTGTTCTTCGCGGAGCAGGTACCGCATTGTTCGGTATTGGTGCTGCAAAAGGCGAGGATCGTGCAACTCAGGCAGCTGAAATTGCTATTAGCTCCCCATTGCTGGAAGAAAGCATTGAGGGTGCTCACGGTGCTTTGATTAATATCGCAGGTCCAAGTGATTTGAAGCTTCAGGAAGCTTCTGCTGCAACTGAACTTGTTCGTAAAGCTATTCATCCAGAAGCTCAAATTATTTGGGGTCTTTCCCTCGATGATTCTTACGGCGATGAGGTTCGAGTTACGGTTATTGCTGCTGGATTTGATGCTCATCCTAAGGCGGAGGAGTCCTCAGCTAAAGCTGGTCAGTTTGTTGATATGCAAGCAGATGTTAAGCCTGTAGCTCCTGCACAGTCTACCTCATCTTTCAAAGAGGAAGCTCAAGCTGCTCCACAAGTAGAACAACCTGCTTCTATGCCTTCTATGTTTGAGCCTGCAATGAATCAGCAATATTCTCCTGCGGCAGCTCCTGTACAGCAGCCTGCTGAACCTGACGAATTAGATATTCCTGATTTTCTGCGTTAAGCGTGACGAGAGGAGGGTTGCTTCATGGCTGGCTTTATGAAGAACGTGATGTCATACGTTGGTATGGCAGATGTGCCTGAGGATGATGATTATGCTGAATCTGATGTTCAAGAAACGTCATTCGATAATGATCGCTCGGTAACTCCTGCTGTGTCGCAACATGGTAATGATTTACGTGGTGGTTCTGCTCGTGCGAATGCTAGTCGTATGAGTCGTATCACTACAATTCATCCTAAGTCTTACGATGATGCGCAAATGGTAGGTCGTGCTTTGCGTGACGGTGTTCCAGTGGTTTTAAACCTTACTGGTGTAACTGAATCGGTTGCGTATCGTATTGTTGATTTTTCTGCTGGAGTTGTATTTGGTGTTCGCGGTTCTATTGAGCGTGTGACTCCTAGGGTATTTTTGCTAAGCCCAGCACAAGTGAATATCAAAGTAGAGGATGCTCCGAACGACAATACTGCGCGTGACTTGTTCTCCTAAAAATTGTATTTGCTAAAGAATTAATTGAGCAGCGTTTGTTTAACAACTTTCGCTGCTTTTTTATACTTTTTGGTAGCATAAAAGCGATGCGTACGAGCATGACTAAAATCATGCGAATTTAAACTAAAGGCATGTAACCCAAATAACGAAAGTAATCTCATGAGCACTGAAAATGAAAACGAAAACACTATGCAAGCCAAGCAACGCACTGTATTGTCATTTGTGCGTCGTTCTGGGCGCTTAGATGCGCGTTTACAGCACGCTCAGGAGCGTTATGCAAGTCAGTACCTGCTAGACGTTACTGAAGCGCCTGGCTCATTTAGATTGCGCGAAAATTTGAATATTACGCATGATTGGATTAGCGATAAGTGGGGGAATGATAATCCGCTTATTGTTGAAATTGGTTCCGGGCAAGGCGAAAACATTGTTGCCGCAGCTGAACGTTTGCCGGAAACTAACTTTTTAGCGCTTGAAGTTTATGATCCAGGCGTTGCTCACACAATGCTTCTTGCTGGAAAGCAAGGTTTGACTAATCTTCGTATTGCGCAAATTAACGCTCCTGATTTCTTCGCTGCGTGCGACTGCGGAGTTTTAGAAGAAGTTTGGACTTTCTTCCCGGATCCATGGCCTAAAATGCGCCACCATAAGCGTCGTATTGTGCAGCCAGAGCTTGCCTCTACAATACACCAGGCGTTGCGTAGAGGGGGTGCGTGGCGCATTGCTACAGATATTGAGGACTACGCTTTGCATGTGCATGAGATTATGGATTCTCGCGAAGATTTTGCAAATATTGGCGAATTAAGCGCAAGTCTTCCAATTGAGCATGTAGGGAAAGGTACAGCTGATACTGCAGCAGCTCTTCCGCACGCAGATTTTAGCGAGTCTGAGCGCTTTGCTGGTCGAGTTCTTACGAATTTTGAGCGCAAAGGCTTGGAAGCTGGTCGCACGATTCACGACTTCACCTACATAGTACAATAATGCTTTGCCGCCGCTGTTCTCGTAGCTTTGCAGTTGTACTTAGCCTCAACACGCCGTGAGTTGCGCGACTCTTTTTTGAGTGTTAATATCATATGGTTTGGTTCGAAGCCCCCTTCGTCTAACGGTTAGGACACCAGACTTTCAATCTGACAACAAGAGTTCGACTCTCTTAGGGGGTACAAATTACAACGCCGCTGGGTTTCCAGCGGCGTTTTTCGTTTTTCGTATTTCTGATTTTTGTATTTCTATTTTTACTGCTTACCCTATTTTTGCGCAGCAATTAGTTTTTCATATATTTTTTCTATAAATCGATATAACATCTGACAATGTATTAAATATCACAAAAGGTATGTTGTGCTTTTTAGAGATGATACACTTTCTCATTGGTACTTCTGCCCGGGCTGCGTAGGTCAGGAAGTATTCAATTCAGTAATTTACAATGCGCAGCAGCTTAAAAAGGATTTCCTATGAGCGATATTTTCAATACAAATAATAATGGATTAGAATCATCTAATTGTGTAACGGATCAAGTGGATAGTAATGCTGCTTTTAGTATTAATAGGGTTGTAAGCATGCGTTGGCGTGTTGCAGATATCGCATTAGGTGCTGCTCTTGCTGCTGTTTTTGGCGTTATCTTGTATGGCTATGGCTTGGTGTTTATTCCTTTGATTCGTACTTTGAATGCAGCTGTTCTTCCTGGTTTTGCAAGCATCACGCATGGTGTTTGGTATTTGTCTGGAACTCTTGCAGTTTTGCTTATTCGTAAGCCAGGTTCTGCAGTGTATGTAAATGTTGTTGCAGCATTTGTACAGGTGCTTCTTGGAACTCCGTTTAATATGCGAGATACGCTTATTTCCGCACTTTTGCAGGGTGTGTTTGCGGAGATTCCGTTCTTAATTTTCCGTTTGCGAAAGTTTAATTTGACTTTAAGCGTTGTATCTGGATTATTGGTAGCGTTTGAGTATGGAGTTTACTTAACATTTACTAAGTATCAAGGTAAGGCTCCAACTTATATTACTATTCACATGCTTAATGAGCTTATTAGTGGATTGCTGCTTTCTGGAGTGCTTGTGTGGTTTGTGTATTTAGCTTTGCGCAAAACTGGTGCTCTTGATAACTTCGCATCTGGACGTTCTGACCGAGCTTGAAATCATCTGGATTTCAAGCTCCTTCAGAGCGTCGAGCTTGCTCAGGTTGAAAGCACACCGTGCTTTCAACGCAAGCGAGGTCTGCCTTCGTCGTTATTGACGGAGGCAGATTTTGGTTGGTGTGGTTTTGTGGCGGGTTTTGTTTTTGTTTGTTTGGATTTTGACCGAGCTTGAAATCATCGGTATTTCAAGCTCAGTAATCCTAAGCAAGGTCAAAAATTCGACTCACTGAGTTGGCGACGTTTATGGGTATGTGCTAATCTAGTCGTTGCTAACTTTGTTAGCGTGGGGCTTTAGCTCAGTCGGTTAGAGCAGCGGACTCATAATCCGTCGGTCCAGGGTTCAAGCCCCTGAGGCCCCACAAGATATTAATAATGCCACTTCATTATGGTTTATGAAGTGGCATTTTTGTATCTTATAATTTAAATTTTATTTTTTGTTCTATTTGTTATTTTCTGCCAATGACAAGTAATCTGGTATTTGTTTTGGATACTTAGGCCATGCTCCTTCTTGAGTGCACACGAATGCTGCAGTATTAACAGCTGCGCGATGCGCCTCTTGTAAGCTTTCTCCTTTAAGAATATGCGCTGTGAATGTTCCTGAGAACGAGTCCCCAGCACCAACTGTGTCAAGAACGTCAACGTGTGGAGTTGGGATAGTTGAGCTTTCTCCAGTGCTAGTAGTAATCGTACTAAAAGTAGAGCCGCCTGTAAGAATCACATAATCTAGTGCATAACGAGCTTGGAACCACTTGCAAGCTTCCTCGTCTGAAGTGTCGCGAATATTGAACATGTCGCGCAATAAGAATAGTTCCGAATCGTTAAGCTTAAATACTGTGGCTTCTTGAAGTAATGTGTCAATAAGATCCTTAGAGTAGTGATCGCTTCTAATATTAATGTCGAAGAACTTCATTGCTCCAGGCTTAGTATGCTTTAACAATTGTAAAATTGTGTCGTGAGTTTCTTGAGAACGTAAGCTTAGAGTGCCAAAACATACTGCATCTGCTCGTTCTACTAAATCAATGAGTTCTCGAGTGTAAAGAATATGATCCCATGCTATATTTCGTAGAATAGTGTACTCTGGTATTCCATTTTTTAGTGTTACTTCTACAGTGCTTGTTGGCCAAGCGTTGCGTTGAATAATTGAAGCGATGCCAGCTTTGTTTACTTTGTCAATCAGCTCATCGCCGAGTTGGTCTTGACCAACAGCACTAATCATGCAACTTTGCGCTCCGTGACACTGTGCGTGATATGCAAAATTTGCTGGCGCTCCGCCAACACGTTTTCCGTGTGGGAGTAAATCCCATAAAAGTTCGCCGAGTGAAAGAACAATTGGCTTAGTCATAAATATTCCTTTCGCGCGCGTCAGTGCAGCAAATTTGTAGAGCTATACTTTTTACTAAATATCTTCTCGCTTCTTCAAAAGCATTTTGATGCAAATTTTGCTTGTAAAAATGCTATATAAACAATTATGGTGCGCCCTTTCGATAAGTAACATGCGCAATGCGTGTTACGTTTCTATAGAGCGCACCATAAGTGCCATATTGCGTACGTTTAACTTAGCTTATGCTGGCGTACTATATTATTATTTCGTTTTATTATATTTTTCTATTATTTTGATTTGCTGCTTAATGTTGGAAAATATCACTTTTGTGAGCTTGTTCAGCCATCCATGCTTCTACATCATCGATTTGCTTTGGAATGTCAATAGAAAGCCATTCTGGACCGTTTTCAGTCATTAGCACATCATCTTCAATACGAATTCCAATTCCGCGCATTTCTTCAGGAAGCATCAAATCGTTAGCTGCAAAGTATAATCCTGGCTCAATAGTGAATATCATTCCTGGAGTAATTTTTGCGCCCTGATAAGACTCATAGCGTGCTTGTGCGCAATCGTGCACATCCAAACCAAGATGATGAGCCACGCCGCAAGCGTGCCAACGACGATGCTGTTGACCTTCTGGTGAAAGTGATTCTTCAACGCTAACTTTCAAAATTCCCCATTCGTGTAAGTGTTCGGCTAGAACGCGCATGCAAGCATGGTGAATATCGGAGTAGGTTGCACCTGGCTTAGCTGCCTCAAAACCGGCTTGTTGAGCGTCAAGAACGCACTGGTAAAGCTTCTTTTGCAAGTCAGTGAATTTGCCATTTGTTGGGAAAGTTCGTGTAATGTCAGCAGTGTAGAGGCTGTTAACTTCAACGCCGGCATCAATAAGTAGCAATTCTCCGCTGGAAACAACGCCAGTATTGCGCATCCAGTGCAAAATTGGTGCGTGCTTGCCTGAAGCAACAATAGTGTCGTAGCCTACTTCGTTCCCTTCCTCGCGAGCAACAGAATTAAAAGCACCCTCAATCATGCGCTCGGAATGCTCATGACCTAAAGCATTAGGCAAACGCGTAAGCATGCGGTCAAAACCAAGTTTTGTGGCTGCAATAGCTTTGCGCATTTCGCGAATTTCGTAGTCGTCCTTAAGCATTCGTGCTTCTGCAGCGAATTCGTGCAATTTGTCGTCTGCGCAAGTGTTTGCATCTTCATCAGTAAATCCACTTGCTTCGCGCATTGTTTCAACTTTTGCAGTAAGCTCAGGATCCGTTTCTCGAACAATTCGCACGCGAATGCCCTCACCATTAGCGTCGTCGCTTACATTCTTTGCAATAGCGTCGTCAAGTTCTGCAATATCGCGCGTTTCAATGCCGGTCATTGCTTTAAGTTCTTTTAAGCCTGCACGAGGGCCAACCCAATATTCTCCATAGTGAGGATCCTTATAAAATGCTGAAGTGCTGTTATCTGCGCGTGGAGCTACAAAAAGCTCAGGTACATGTGTTTTTCCAGCCTTAGCTTCTTCGCTATCTTTGTTGACTGGCTCCATAACAAGCACAGCACCAGCCTCATAGTCTTGACCTAATCCAGTGTAGTAGGCAAATGTAGTGTCTGGGCGGAAAGCATAATCACAGTCGTTATTACGCACCTTTGGTTGTCCTGCAGGAATAACTAAACGTTCGCCTGGGAAACGTTTTGAAAGAGCCTCTAAACGAGCTGGAATATACCTACTAGATTCAAGAGCCTTAACTTCTGGCTCCTGGTTATCCCAGTTATTCGTCATAAAATCTTTAAAAGAATCACTGTTTGGACGAAGTGAACGGTTATTTACACGATCTTCTGTCTTTTGTGTTCCGTCAGCCTTTAGCTCTTCGCCGTGCTCAGTTGGCGTATATTCTGCCATTATGAGGCTCCTTAATTTTTGCTTGTTAATTTTTGCTTGCGCAAATTATACAAATAGTAAATAAACAGTCAATAAACTAACATAGTCTTATTTAGTGTTTTATGCGAGTTTTTTAGTGCAAAATAGCAAGATTTTATACGCAATTTACAAAGTGCGTATAAAACGCTTTTGCTATGTGAATATTGTCACAACATATTTATATGCGTGTGTTGTTGGTATCAACTAATCTAGATAGTTGGAAAATGAGTGAGCGAGCGTAAAAATTAGGGGGAGTAGTTATGTCTATTGAAAATCCAAATCGCAATAATGAGCGAATTGTTGATATTGAACGCAACATTATGAGCCGAGCTCCAGAACATAATAAAACTAATCTCGACTTGGACCGCATGCGTCTTATTCTCGATATTTTAGGTCATCCAGAGAAGTCTATGCGTGTTATTCACATAACTGGTACGAACGGCAAAGGTTCTACTGCTCGAATGGCTGAGTCGATTTGTCGAGCATACGGTTTGCGAACCGGATTATATACTTCTCCACATTTGGAGCGCGTAAACGAGCGCATTATGATTGACGGACAGGAAATTAGTGACGATCAGTTCGTTGATGTGTGGGATCAAATGAAAGACATTATCGACATGGTTGACGCTCGCATGGAGGCTGACGGTAAGCCAAAAATGAGCTTTTTTGAAGTGCTTACAGCCATGGCAATTTGGGCTTTTGCGGATGCTCCTGTTGATGTTGCTGTTATGGAAGTTGGCATGGGTGGTGAATGGGATGCCACCAATGTTATGAATGCTGATGCTGCAATTATTGGGCCGGTTGATATGGATCACATGCAATGGCTTGGAAACACTGTTGAAGAGATTGCTCGCACGAAGGCTGGTATTATCAAGCCAAATTGCACTGTTATTTTGGGTCCTCAGCCGCATGAAGCTAAGGTTTTGCCAATTATTAAGGAAGTTGCGGAGCGCAATCATGCTACATTATTGCGCGATTCTTCTTATGGAGATGGCGAGCTTGAAGTTGTGTCTCGTACTCCTGCAGTTGGCGGACAGGTTGTTACTTTGCGCACGCCTCTTGGCACTTATGAGGATGTTCCGATTGACAAGTTTGGCAAACATCAGGCTCATAATGCTTTGGCAGCTCTTGCTGCTGCAGAGGTTGTGCTGCCTGTAAATGGTGCTTTGGATGGCGATTTAGTTGCAGAGGCTTTAAGCCAGGTTAAGGTTCCTGGTCGTATTGAGCAGGTTCGTACTTCGCCTACGATCATTATTGACGGTGGACATAACGTGAATGCTGCTGAGTCTCTTCGCGAAACTATTGAAGAAAACTATCATTTTGAGCAGCTTATTGGCGTTGTAGCAATGATGGCAGATAAGCAAGTTGAAGAATACTTGGGTGTTCTTGAGCCTATTTTGACGAAGATTATTGTTACGCGTAATTCTTGGCGCGACCGTGTAATGGATCCGGAAGAACTCGAAAAGATTGCTGTAGGCGTATTTGGCGAGGATCGCGTAATTCGTGTTGACGAGCTTCCGGATGCTATTCAAACCGCTGTTGATTTAGTTGATGAAGACGATGAGCTTGGTGTGGGCTATGGTCACGGAGTGCTTATTTGCGGTAGTTTCGTTACTGCAGGAGACGCGCGCACAATGCTTGTCGAGCACGTGAATCCGGATTTAAAAAAGCCAAAGGATCAGCGCGTAGCAATCCATCCAAATATTGACGAATCCTGAAAATTAAGCAATCTTTTGCTACTTAATTCGCAAAGATTTAGCTTTTTCTACAGTATTTTTTACGAGTACTGCTTGAGCGTCAACTAACGGTATTTGCGGAAGAGGGAAAGCTTCATTAAGTACGCTTAATTCTGTGCAACCCAAAATAAGTGCGTCGCAACTGCACGTTCCTGCAGGGTCAAGCATGTCGCTTAAAACGGACTCGTAACGGCGCAAATTAAGATCGCCTGTGCCTTTTACATCATCATAAATAAGTGATGTAATGCGTTTTTGCAAATCGTCGTCTGGTGCTACGAATGTGTATCCCGCTTCTTCTATAGCGCGCTGATACACTCCAGCTTTACGCGACCCTGCAGTACCTAAGAATCCAATACGGTTACATTTAGACTTTGGGTAACGTTTAGAAACTTCAGCTACAGCACCACGCGGCATATGCATAATTGGCACATCGGTGAGTGCTTGGAACTTATCGTAAAAGTAATGCGCAGTATTGCACGTGAGCACAATAAATGAAGCGCCCATCGCAGTTGCTTTAGCTATGTCGTCTGCAAGAGTAGGGAATGGGCTTTCGGATGATTCGCCAACAATATATGCTGTTCTATCTGGCACAGAAGCATCATTGAACACTACATAATCTAAAAACTCTTGATCGTTATGTGCATGCGTTTCTTTATTAAGTAAACGAATATAGCTTTCTGTTGCAAGTGTGCCCATGCCGCCAAGTACAGCAAAAAACGGACGTTTCATTGTCTCATATTCCCTTCAAAGTTACGTAATAATTTTCACGCTTTGTTGCGGAAAAATTCTGCGTAACGTCTTGTGTAAATTGAAAACATATGACGAATCATCAACCAGCGTAGCAGATTCATATCTTTTTTATATTCTAGCGTAGTGCCCCAATCGCTACGACGAATCATATTAAGACCGCGCTTCTTTTCATCGCCTTCTGCCACATAATTGCAAAATATCGATCGAGGAATCTCCATCCACAGCTTTTCTCCACGACCGAACACAGTATTTCCGTCAAAAGGCTTATGATCAATTAAATCTTCAACAAAATATTTAGCAATATTAAATCCGTTTAAAGTGACGAAATAGCTTGAACGTCCTTGGCGTAAATTGATTTCAAAAAGCTTATACTTTCCGTCTCTCTCATCATATTTCATATCAAAATTAGCTACGCCAACGTAATGTATATCTTCCAAAAATGCTTTAATATTTTGGAAAACTTCCTCATTGTAGTCTGGAATAATAGCTGCATAATTTCCGATTGCTTCTGGAGTTGGATCCTCCAGTAGAGGGTGTCCTAGAAACATCATGCGCACATGATGATCGCTATCAACGTAAGCGTTTAGCACACGCATGCGGCTGTCGTCTCCAGGAATAAAGTCTTGCAAAATCATTTCGTCATCGTAGCCAGCTTTGTACGAGCGTTGAATAAGGGTATCAAGTTCTTGCGGAGTATTGATAATAAAAGCTTTTTTGCGTCCCTCAAAATCAATATCAAGCCATTTAGTGCTATTCGCTGGTTTCATAGCAATAGGGAAGCTGAATGGCAAATCTTCATAAGCGTGCGCTGCTACTTCTTGAGCGTTTACAACTTTAGTTTTTGGATGAGGAAGATTGTATTTTTCACAAGTTTTATAGAATGAGCTTTTAAGGCTAAGCTGGCGATTGAGCGAATTTGGCAATGTGTGGAAAGCAAAATATTCGTGCAATTCATCACCGCATTGGCTTAAAAGGTTCGCATATACGTCGCCGCAAGGAATAAGCAGAAGTTTGGTATTAGGATGCTCTTGATGCCATGATTTAGCAAAATCAAGCATTGTATTGCGGAATGTAGGAAGTTCTCCAAAGCCTGGAACAATTCTCACATCTACAATTTTGCTAAATTTCGTAGGTGAAAGTTGGAAGTGCGCAAAAGCAATTGAAGTAATGCCATATTCTTCATGGAATGCTCGAGCCATGCCGTATGCGTTTATATCGCTACCAAGTAACACAGGTTGAAATCGTTGATTCTTCATTTGTATCTTCTTCATTTGTTTTAGTTTGTTATTTAGTTTGTTTTAGTTTGTTAGCTAGCTTGTTATTTAGTTTATGTAGTCATTGCGTTTATTTTATTCGTATATTTTCATACTTTCGCATAATCGTATTACAGGCCAAAAAGACGCTTTATTACGAATGAATCACCCTCATACGGCACATGCTTTCGTTTGTTTTTAATCCAACGTTCATCGCCCTTACCAATAGCAAGAAGAATGTTTAATCTTCCATTTTTTTGTTCGCTGTTTGCAGCATCGTTGTAAGCATATTCTATTGCTTCAGCTCTGTCGATAATAATGCGTGAAGAAACATTCGTGTTCGTAACATAACTTTGCATATCCTCGCAAATATGCATTACGTCTTCAGTATCAGTATCTTCAGTAGTGAAAATAAACTGTTCTATGCGGTTTTGCGCTGCTTCAACAATCTCTTTACGGCGGTCGACAGCTTTATCTCCTGTGGAACCAGTTATTAGCGTAATTCGAGGATTAAATTTGCCGTAGCGTTCTTCTACAAAGTCAAGAACTGATTTTGTAGAAATGTAGTTATGCGCATAGTCGACAACTGCAATCATGTTTGAGTGCGTGTCTTTGAAAACTTCCATGCGTCCAGAAATTTTCACGTTCTCAATAGCGTGTAGTGCGTGTAAATCAGTATCTTGATTAATTCCCAATTCTCCTGCAATAGCGATCGCAGCTAAAGCATTTTCGTAGTTAAAATCTCCTGCAATAGACAATGCGAATTCGTCAATAGGGCAGTAGTGCACGTCTTCTTCGTAGTCGCTATCTTCGTAGTCGCTATCTTCGTAGTCGTCGTCTTCGCTTGAGTCTCGCATAGCGATGCAATGTGATTCACTATTTTCTGCTGGCATTGCAATGTAGCCAGGAGTAAGTAATTCCGTGTAATCGTTATCGTTAGCAGGAGCGCAATAATTTATGCGATCGTCGTCAAGATCATCGAAATTGTCATTTTCGCAAGCATCGCCTTCTATTTCATCTTTTTTAATGCGCGCAAAAGTTGTTACGAGCACATTGTTGCGTTCTGCATCTTGTAAAAGAAGATCTGCATGATCTGTATCAGAATTTAGTACTAAACGCTTAGTATTTGCAATAATTTGTCGTTTGCAATACAAGTAATCTTCAAAAGTTGGGTGCTCAATAGGACTAATGTGGTCTGGGCTAATGTTTAAGAATGCTGCAACATCGAATTTAAGACCATATACGCGATTCACCTTATAAGCTTGCGAAGAAACTTCCATAACAAGATACTTCATGCCGTTATCTACAGCTTCGCGCATCATTTTGAAAGCATCAAAACTTTCAGGAGTAGTTAAATTAGATTCAACGTAATTTTTTCCGTCTACGCAATTATCTACTGAAGAAAACAGTGCTGCTTTACCGTGCGAATGGGAGTTTAGAATAGCGTGAGTAAAGTAGGCTGTAGTTGTTTTGCCTTTAGTTCCAGTAATTCCAACAATAGTGAGTTTTTCTTGTGGATTTCCAAAGAATGCTGCTGCAAGCACGCTCATTGCTTTTTTAGCATCCGTAACAATTAAACCAACAGCTTTTGTGTATTGTGCGTAGCTTTGTTCAGCAACATATGCAGCAAGTCCTTTGTTGTCTGCATTTAAAAGATATTCCGACTGAAAATTGCCTTTAATAAACAGAAGTGTCCCAGGTGTAATATCGCGAGTATCGTAAGTTGCGTTAGTAAAGCACTCATCTGCATCAATATTTGGGAAATAATACGGATTTAAAGACCATATTTCATTGCGAGAATGAGTAGAGTCTACAGTTTTTTCTTTAGTATTAGCACTATTAGTATCTTCTGCTTTACAATATTGAATCATTTCGCGTAACAAACCATAGTGTTGCAAAATTTCACTTGCGTTTGCTAGTGACAACGTGTTATGCATGATCATAATTTACTTCTTTTCGCCAAATGTTTTATAGCCATGTTCCAGTAATAGGCTCACGTCCGTGAGATTGCAGCCATTGATTGAAGCTATCTCGCCAATTAATATAAGCTTCGCGCTGCCAATCCATCATAGTATTCAGCCTCATGCAACTTACTGACTCATATAGTTTGCTCATTGGAGCAATCAAATCAAGAGCTGCAACTGTGTCTGCTGTAGCATCGTGGAAATCTCCGATTGGTTCAACTCCATAAAATTGAGATGTAATAGTGAGAGTACGCTTGCCGGATCTTCTAGAAACAGCTCTATCGATAACAAGAGGATCAACAGTAAGAATGTCATTAGCGTTTAGTGCATGTATTGAACAAGTTGCGCGTTCTTCTAGCGCAGTAAGATGCCAACGCTTCAAGTCGTGACGTAACATTGAAATATCAAATGGAGCGTTATAAGCAAGTAGTGGAATATTCTTAGCTTGAGCCATGCTTACTGCGCGTGCAAGGAATTCAAGTTCTTCTTCAGGCTCTCCGCCGTGTTCTTGAAGGTATTCGTCTGTGAAACCATTTACTTCGCTTGCCTTAGGATTCATAGGCTGATGAGGGTTAATTAACCAAGTTGATACCACATCTCCATCGTGAGCTAGTTCAGGATTGCGTAATACTAGAGTTGCAGAAACAATGGCATCTTTACCAATATTTGCACCTGTAGTTTCAGTGTCGAAACCAAGTAACCATGATTCAGCAAGTAATGTATTCTCAGCTTGCTTAGGTGCTAAATCTAAAGCATTTAACAATTCTTGAATATGAGTTGGCATAGTCACAATACTACCGCAATGTCACGCAATGTCACACTATGCCGCGCTGCATTATTGTGCTGCGATGTGTTATCATCTCGCGCTGCGCTACACTATGCAACACGACAAATTAGTAGCTATATGTGCAAAGTAAAAGTATTATTGACTATATGAGTGAGCAAATCGAGAAGACAAATGTTATGTGCTCTAAAAGCGTAAGAGCTAAAAAACAAAGTGCAAAAAATTGTAATGCTCGCTTATTTAGTGATCGTTTAGTAGATACTAAGCAAAGTTCTGCAATGGAAAGTCGACGCAAAAGATTTGAACAACTTGTATCTACTTGCGTTGATCCTTTGTACACTCAAGCTATGCGTCTTACGCAAAATGCGCAGGATGCGCAAGATTTAGTGCAAGATACTTTTGAGCGTGCTCTTAAATCTTTTGAAACTTTTCAGCCTGGCACAAATTTTGCTGCCTGGATTAACAGGATTGAACGAAATTTGTATTTTAATCAGTACGCGAAAGCAAAACGAAGCCCTAAACGTGCTAACGATGAAACTGGCGACTACAATGATTGGGATATCTATGAGGCTTCTAATCATTGCGCAAAAGGGATGCTTTCTGCTGAACAAGAATATTTAGAAGGGTTTGCTCCACAAGAGATTATTGCTGCGCTTAGTAAGTTGCCGCCTGAGCGTAGAAAAGTTTTTATTGAAGTCGCTATTCGAGGTAAATCTTATAAACAAATTGCCCAAGAAGAAGGCGTAAAAATAGGAACTGTTATGAGCAGACTTAACCGCGCTCGCATGCAACTTAAACGTGAGCTTTCTGATTATTCTGATTATTCTGGTGAATAAAAGTATGCTAAAACGAAAAAGCCCACGATTGACGTGGGCTTTACAGTATGTATAAGCGAATTTATAGCTTAAGCATTTGGTCTTTTGCCATGATTCGCTGCTTTTTTACGACGCGCCTTGCGCTTGCGGCCACGCATACCCATAATGCACTCCTTAACGATTAATGAACAACCTTAGGGATTATCGCACGTTGCCAAGACGTTATATTTGTCAACGTACTAATCTCGTGCGAGTAATCACTTGTTAGTAGCAATATTTGCAGTAATAAAGCTTATGTTGCTTATGCTGCTATATCAGCTACAGTTGCGTTTAATAATGTTACGATATCTTGAGGATTAAGAACTACGTCCAATCCTCGTTTTCCTCCAGAAACAAGAATCTCATCAAATTGCATTACGCTACTATCTAGTACTGTTTCATGGTGCGTTTTTTGTCCGAATGGTGAAATTCCGCCAACTACGTAGCCGCTTTCTCGTTGCGCAACTTCTGGGCTTGTCATACTTGCTTTCTTTGCGTGTACTGCTCCTGCAATTGCTTTCATATTGAGGCGTCCGTTTACTGGAACAATTCCAACCACTCGCTTTTCACCAGTGTCAACCATAAGAGTTTTGCAAACTTGAGCTGCGCTTACGCCTAGCTTCTCAGCAGCCTCAATTCCATAGCCGTCGTCCATGTGATCAGCGTCATGCTCGTATTGCGCTATGCGGAAGGTGATGCCTGCGTTTTCGAGTTGCGCAATAGCTGGAGTTGCTTTTCCGGTTTCTGCATGTTTTTTACTCATTTTGTTACCGTGCCTTATACTCAACTGTCAAATTGTGTTACATGATATGCTATACCGACTGTTGACTTAGTGTATATTAAACATATAAACCCCTTGTGGAGCTTAGAAAGCAGCACAAGGGGTTTATATATTAAATATTCGCACAACCAGCTATTGCTGATTGATGCTTAGCGAAATCACTCGGAGATTTCAGCGAAGTAAAGAAGAGTGCGAATCATGTTGGAAGTGAAGCCGTACTCGTTGTCGTAGAAGGTAACGGTACGAGCCAAAGTTACACCGTCAACAGTGTTCACGTCGGTCTGAGTTGGATCGAAAACGCCACCGTGGGTGTCGCCGATGATGTCAGAAGACACGATGCTGTCTGCATTGTAACCGAAGTACTCGCAGTTTTCGAAAGCCTTCTTGAAAGCGTCGTTAATTTCTTCAGTGGTTGCTGGCTTCTCAAGAACAGTGGTCAACTCGGTAACAGAGCCGTCTGGAACCTGAATGCGCTGTGCGTGACCCTGGAGCTTGCCGTTAACTTCTGGCACAACCTTGCCGATTGCCTTAGCAGCGCCGGTGGAGTGCTCAATGGTGTTGCAAGCTGCGGAACGGTTATTGCGTGGCTTAGAGCCGCGTGGACCGTCGAGAATCATCTGAGTGCCGGTGTAGGCGTGAATTGTGGTCATGAAGCCGGACTTGATTCCCCAGTTGTCTTGAAGCAACTTCACCATTGCAGCCATGGAGTTGGTGGTGCAAGAACCAGCGGAAACAATGTTGTCAGAAGCCTTCAAGATTTCGTGATTAACGCCGAACACAACTGTTGGAGTGGTTTCATCCTTAGCAGGAGCAGAAATAAGAACCTTCTTAGCACCTGCGTTCAAGTGAGCCTGGGACTTTTCTGCAGAAGTGTAGAAACCGGTGCATTCGAGAACGAATTCAACGCCATCGTTCTTAACCCATGGAATGTTATTTGCGTCTTTTTCGGCGTAAACCTTGTAAGTCTTGCCATCTACAACGATTGCGTCTTCGGTGGAGGTTACCTCAACTGGGGTGCCGTCATCGTGGCGGAATGTGCCGTGGGTGCTGTCATACTTGAGCAAGTAGGCGAGCATCGAAGGGGTGGTCAGATCGTTGATGGCTGCGACTTCGATGTCACCTGCTTGACCGCCGCGAGCCTGAAGCTCAAAAATACGACGGAATGCGAGACGACCGATACGACCGAAACCATTAATACCAATCTTGACTGTCATGTGGTTCTCCCTTGAGTGAGACCTCGTGCGCAACGTTTTAAGTCGCGCTATTTTCGCGATGAAAACTCACGCATTTAGGTCATCGTTATTTGAATTAACGGTGTTCATTTTAGTGTGCGGTATGTACGAAGAGTTGTAATATAGCTCACTTTTATTGCAATCATGCACTATGAGAACAGTGAGCGTTAACATGCTGTGTTTTATGAGTGTTTTTGTGAATTTTTTGATAGTTTCCAGTTGCGTTTTTGCATAACATTTTACGAATCAATATTGTTCAATTGAACAACGAGTGTAATTTTAAAAAGAAAAAGGCTGACGAGTTTTTCAAGTAAAAGAACCTCGTCAGCCATTTGCATAAACTAAAGTTTGCGCCTATTCGTTATACGTCATTGCTTCAGCAGCTGCAGTAGTCGAATATGTTGGAGTAGTCTCGCTTTCAAGAGGAACTGCTAATGCCTCAGATATAGAAGTATCGACTTCGCCTAAATCTCCAATTGGTCTTTTAAACCAGCTTACCTGTGGTAATGGAGCATTAATAGGGAAGGTTACAATAAGTGTTCCTTCATGAACGTCAATATGAGCAGGCGTATCATTTAATAATTCGTTACTTAAACCTTGTACTGCATCTCCATGCATGGTTGCGTGTTTAAGCTGATACTTTAATCCAACTTCATTTACATCATTAGAAACTGGAGTATGAGAAAAAACGGAAACTATGCGCAAATCATCTCCAGATGATGCTGGAAAATCAAGAGATCCATCATGTATTGCTGTAACAATTTGACCGTCGCCGTACAAGAATCCAATTCCGCCGCGGCGCGCTAAACGAACCATAAGTTGAATATTAGAAATAGTATGGTCAACTCGACCACCTAATCCTCCAAAAATATGAAATTCTCGAGCGCCTTTAGCCCAACCGACTTTCAACGCAGAAAGTAAGTCAGGATCATCTTTTTCTGCAGGCAATCTAGTAATAACTGCATCAGTAGGAAGTTTTAATCTAACAGAGTCAAAATCGCCGATGAGCGCATCCACATGCAAACCTAATTTACATGCATGATCCCAGCCTCCATCAGCTGCAATTGTTAAAGCGCGATCTGGCACATGTTCACGCGTATGATCGTAATAATCTCCTGCTGCTAATACTACGCAGCGTTGCAAAGGTTCCATAACAACATAATAACGCTGCATTTGTACTGATGACATACATTTATAACAAGAGTTTATAAGCGTAGTGTCAATCAACATTTGACTACGTTTTATGCCATTTTTCGGATTTGATATTAGCGCATTTGATTGTTTTTATTCCGGCA
Organism: Gardnerella sp. DNF01205; assembly: GCF_049244135.1. Lineage (NCBI taxonomy): Bacteria > Bacillati > Actinomycetota > Actinomycetes > Bifidobacteriales > Bifidobacteriaceae > Gardnerella > Gardnerella sp. DNF01205. The sequence continues at coordinate 582,379 of NZ_CP058378.1, forward strand.
AATACAGGAATTTTTAGACTAATACTCGCTTAACATAAAGTGCTTGGTGTAGTATTGCATGGCAAGTTAGATTTTCCAAGTTATTATGGATTTTCGTTAATTATTTGCTAGTAGACTAACGTAATGCTGTGTTGTATATTCTACGAGGAGAAATAAATGTGCGGAATTGCAGGGTTCATTAATGACACCCCAATTAACGTCAAAAGCCAAATTGTAAAAGATATGACAGATGTGATTGCGCATCGTGGTCCTGACGAATATGGAACTATGATTGACGAACATGCAGCACTCGGTTTTCGTCGACTTAGCATTATAGATCTTCACGGTGGATCCCAACCTATGTACAACGAGGATGGGAATCTTGCAGTTACTTTCAATGGTGAGATTTATAACTACAAGCCACTTCGCGAAGAACTTATTAAAGCTGGTCACACTTTCCACACTGATTGCGACACAGAAGTATTAGTGCACGGCTACGAAGAGTGGGGTAAAGGCTTACTTAATCGTTTACGCGGAATGTTTGCATTCGTTATTTGGAACAAAAGTACTCAAGAATTGTTCGGCGCTCGCGACCATTTCGGTATTAAGCCTTTTTATTATGCGCAAATGAATGGTACTTTTATGTACGGATCCGAAATTAAATCTTTACTGCGCCATCCAGATTTTAAGAAGGAGCTTAACGAAAATGCGCTTAAGCCGTTTATGACATTCCAATATCCTGCAATTAACGAAACTTTCTTCAAGGGCGTTTTTAAGCTGCGTGAAGGTAATTGCTTTACGTATAAGAATGGCGAAATGAAGATTGAGCAATATTACGATCCTAATTTCAAAGAAACAAAGCAACGCTTGAATGAATTAGTTGATTCTATCGATAAAACAGTTTGTGATTCTGTTCAAGCTCACCAAATTGCGGATGTTGAAGTTGGTTCGTTCCTTTCTTCTGGAGTTGATTCAAGTTATGTTGCAGCTGTTGCACGCCCTGAACACACATATTCTATTGGTTTTGCTGGTGGAAGATACAATGAATCCAAACAAGCAAGCGAATTGGCAAAAATTATTGGCTTAAACAATAAATCTGAAATTATTGACGCTGCTGACGCATTCCGTTATTTCCCACAAATTCAGTGGTATTTGGACGAACCTGATTCTAATTTCTCTTGCGTCCCATTATTCTTCCTTGCAAAATTAGCTTCGCAAGATTTACGCGTTGTGCTAAGCGGTGAGGGAGCAGATGAATTATTTGCAGGATACATTGATTATGGTGTTCATACGCGTTCTAAACTTATTAAAGTTGTGACTCGCATGCTTGCAAAGTTGCCAAAAAAGTTGCGTTACGCGATTGGTCGAGCTGCAAAGGGTAAGCATTTCCACGGAGCGTGGCATTTGTACGCTAATTTGGCTCCAGCTGAGGAGCATTTTATCGGTCAGTCAAAGGTTTTCAATGAGGAAGATGCTGTAAAACTTTTGAAACCTGAGTATCGCAAGGGTCCTAGCGTTCGCAGCATTGTCGATGCTATTTACAATAGAATTGCTGGTAAGGGACTTTCTGAAGTGAAGAAAAAGCAATATCTTGATATGCATCAATGGATGCCAGGAGATATTTTGCTTAAGGCAGATAAAATGACTATGGCACATTCTTTGGAGCTTCGCGTGCCTTTGCTTGATCGTGTTCTTATGGATGTTGCAGAAAAAGTTCCTACTAAATATTTAATTACTGATGAAAATACGAAGTTTGCTTTCCGACAAGCTGCGTCCCGTCATTTGCCAAAAGCTTGGTATGACAGAGAAAAGCTTGGTTTCCCTGTGCCAGTTAAGGATTGGTTGCGTGAGGAACGTTTTTATAAGATTGTTCGTAAGACGTTTGAAAGTGACGATGCTGCTAAATTCTTCGATAGAGATGCTTTACTTCGTATGATTGACGATAATTATGCAAAGAAAAATGACGATCGCCGTAAGATTTGGACAGTTTACACATTCCTGACTTGGTATGATGTGTACTTTAATCACGATGGATTGAAGCCTGAGCCAATGCAGTTAGCGTAGAAATCGCATAGTTCTAGCTTTGATTTGTGGCAGTCAAAACACGTTTCGTGTGTTGACTGCCTTTTTGTCAAGGCTTCTAGTAGAATAGATATTCGGCTTGAGTAATCAAGAAAGTGGGATGTCCCCACCTGGAAGCCTACTGTGGTTTCGGGTTCATGACTTCGGTCACGCAAGTTAGCTTCTTGTGCTGCTTGCTGCGCTGTTATATAGCGTTTTATTGATATGAAGTAGTGAATCTTAAGCTCTTGGACTTCTTGGTGTATTACATCTTACAAGTATTTAGAAGGATTGGAGTCATCATTAGCGACGAACCACGCATTAACGAGGAAATTCGAGTCCCTCAGGTGCGCCTTATTGGTCCAAAGGGCGAGCAAGTGGGAGTTATCGCAACCTCTGTCGCGTTAAACCTTGCAAGGGAAGCTAACCTCGATCTTGTCGAAGTTGCGCCTACTGCTAAGCCTCCAGTAGCCAAGCTTATTGACTACGGTAAGTACAAGTACAACGAAAAGATTAAGGCTCGTGAAGCACGTCGTAATCAGACTGTCGCAGAGGTTAAGGAAATTCGTTTCCGCCTCAAGATCGACGATCACGATTTCGATGTGAAGAAAGGTCATGTGCTTCGTTTCTTGAACGGCGGAGACAAGGTAAAAGTAACTATTATGTTGCGTGGCCGTGAGCAATCTCGTCCGGTTGGTGGCGTTGAATTGTTGCGCCGACTTGCAGATGAGGTCTCTGAAAGTGGCACAGTAGAGTTTGCGCCAAAGCAAGAAGGTCGAAATATTATTATGACTCTTGCTCCAAAAGGCAAGAAAATTCATACACAGTCTGAGCAACGTCGTCGTGGCGCTGAATCTCGCGCTGAGCGTCAAGCTCGTCAGGCTGCTCGTCTTGCAGCTAAGCAAGAGGTTCAGTCACAAGCTGCAGCTGCAGTAAATGCTATGCAATCCGATCAACATCACAAGGAGGGCAGCAATGCCGAAGATGAAAACTAATTCCGCAGCGTCCAAGCGCGTTCGTCTTACCGGTACCGGTAAGGTGATGCACGATGGTAGCGCCATGCGCCACAACTTGGAGCACAAGTCGGCTCGTAAGCGTCGTGCTCTTTCTGAAGATAAAGTATTGGCTACTGCGCAGAGCAAGAAGCTTAAGGGCTTGCTCGTTAAGTAAGTAACAAGTAAGAATTGCTTGTAAACGAATACGCAATCGAAAATTTTAAGAAAGCTGAGGAATACTTATGGCACGAGTAAAGCGCGCAGTAAACGCTCACAAGAAGCGTCGCGTTGTTCTTGAGAGGGCTTCTGGCTACCGCGGTCAGCGCTCCCGTCTTTATCGCAAGGCAAAGGAACAGCTGCTCCACTCATTCACTTATAACTTCCGCGACCGCAAGGCTCGCAAGGGTGATTTCCGCAAGTTGTGGATTCAGCGCATTAACGCAGCAGTTCGCGCTGAAGGCATCACCTACAATCGCTTCATTCAGGGCTTGCACTTGGCAGGCATCGAATTGGATCGTCGCGCTCTTGCTGAGCTCGCAGTTTCCGATATTGAAGCTTTCAAGGCTGTTGTTGAAGCTGCTAAGGCTGCATTGCCAGCTGATGTAAACGCTCCAGTTGAAGCCTGATTTTGCTTTAATAGAGTTCTATTTTAAGCCCACCAATTTAGGTGGGCTTTTTCTTTTAAATCAACAAATTTACTTATTAGCTATAATTATTTTTATGCGCTCAAATCTTGATTCTGACAATAGGAAAAATAATATTCCTGAAGAGTTTGCACTTCATATTCAACGCTTTATTGCGCATATTGATATTGAGCGTGGTCTTTCTAAAAAGACAGTATCTGCATACGCTTCAGATTTGCAAGATTACACATGCTGGCTTTACGACGAACGAAAAATAAAAGATATTACTACTATTTCTCAATTAGATATTGAATCATATATTCGAACTTTGAATGAATTAGGGTTGGGGACTAGGACAGTTGCGCGTCGACTTGCAAGTATTCACGAGTGGCATCGCTTTATGCTTGCTCATGGTGACATACAAGCTGACGTTTCAGCGCAAGTAAAAGCTCCAAAACAAGCAGACTACTTACCGGATGTTTTAAGTATTGAAGAAGTAAATAGAGTTATTGAAGCTGCAGGGAATTTTGGAAGTTCCGATGCTATTTCGATTAGAGATACTGCGCTTCTCGAGTTTTTATACGCTACTGGAGCGCGAATTTCGGAAGCAGTTGGCGTAAAATTCGAAGATATTGATTTAAATGAGTCCGTTGTAAAACTTACAGGTAAAGGCTCTAAGCAGCGTTTAGTTCCGATTGGTGGGTGTGCTGTTCGTGCTCTTCGTAACTATATGGAGAAATCTCGCCCAGAATTAGCGTCCAAGGGCAAACGTGAATTGCACACAATTTTCTTAAATAAGAGAGGTAATGCACTTTCTCGCCAATCAGCATGGGCAATAGTAACGCAAGCTGGCGAGCGTGCAAAACTTGACAAACCATTGCATCCGCATACGCTGCGCCATTCTCTTGCCACGCATCTTATTGCAGGTGGTGCTGATGTGCGCACAGTTCAAGAGTTACTTGGACATGCTTCAGTTACAACAACTCAAATTTATACGCATATTAGTCCTGACGCATTAGTTGAAGCTTACGTAATGAGTCATCCTCGAGCTAAATAATTTTATGCTCAGAGTTTCGTGAGTATACCTGTTGATAAAGTGGGGAGCATGCCTACTGATTTACTTGGACGCGAATACGAAACTTTTCATGCACCAGAGCCGTTAACTTCACACGGTCCTGCTCGCATTATTGCAATGTGCAACCAGAAAGGTGGAGTTGGTAAAACTACAAGTTCCATTAATATTGCTGGCGCACTAAGTCAGTATGGTCGTCGCGTTTTGATTGTTGATTTCGATCCGCAAGGTGCGGCAACAGTTGGACTTGGAATTAACGCAAATGCGCTTGATAATACAGTTTATACGGCATTATTTGATTCGTCTGTGGACGTTCACGACGTAATTCGTCATACTGAAACAGAAAATATTGATATTATTCCTGCAAATATTGATTTATCTGCAGCTGAAGTTCAGTTAGTAACCGAAGTAGGACGAGAGCAAATATTAGCAGGTGTATTACGCAAAGTGCGTGACGAATACGACGTTATTATAGTTGATTGCCAGCCTTCTCTCGGCTTGCTTACTGTAAATGCGTTAACAGCAGCTGATGGCGTGATTATTCCACTTGCTGCAGAGTTCTTTGCTCTTCGAGGCGTGGCTCTTCTTATGCAGTCAATTGAGAAGGTACAATCTCGTATTAATCCAAATCTTAAAGTATTTGGAGTTCTTGTCACTATGTATACTCGCACGCTTCATAGTGAGGAAGTGTTGCAGCGCATTTATGAAGCTTTCCAAGATAAAGTTTTGCATTCCGTGATTTCGCGTTCTATTAAGCTGCCAGATTCTACAGTTGCTGCAGTTCCTATCACTATTTTTGCTCCTGAGCACAAGACTGCAAAAGAGTACCGCGAAGTTGCGCGTGAGCTTATTGCTAAAGGTGTTGTTGCTTAAGTTCTTGTGATTCTGCGTTAGTATGTTTTGTAAAGCTGTCTTAGCTCGCTAGTAAAATCGGTGCGGTTTGGCAGCTTACCTATTTGGGCGCTCGTCAATAAGGTATATGGCTACTGTTTTAGCTGATGTTTATAGCTTAAATGGTTGCATGTTAATAATTACTTAAACGCGAAGAATGGAAGAGGTTTGTGATGACTGTTCGCGGTGATATTCGAAATGTGGCAATTGTGGCGCACGTAGACCACGGTAAGACCACTCTGGTAAACGCCATGCTTCAGCAGTCGCACGTATTTTCTGAGCGTGAAGAAGTTCCAGATCGCGTTATGGATTCCAATGATTTGGAACGCGAAAAGGGCATTACTATTCTTGCTAAGAACACTGCTGTTCAGTACACAGGTCCATTAGCTGAAAAGTATGGTCATCCAGAAGGTATCACTATTAACGTTATTGATACTCCAGGTCACGCTGATTTCGGTGGTGAGGTCGAGCGTGGTATCTCTATGGTTGACGGCGTTGTTTTGTTGGTTGACGCTTCTGAAGGTCCTCTTCCACAGACTCGCTTTGTGCTTCGTAAAGCTTTGGAAGCTAAGCTTCCTGTTATTTTGTGCGTAAATAAGGTAGATCGTCCAGATGCTCGTATTGAAGAAGTTGTTGGCGAATCTACAGATTTGCTTCTTGGCTTGGCTCAGGATGTTGTTGAGGAAGGTATTGACCTCGATCTCGACGCTTTGCTTGATTTGCCAGTAATTTATTGCGCTGCTAAAGCTGGTTATGCTTCTGTTAATCAGCCTGCGAATGGTGCTCTTCCGGATAACGATAATTTGGAGCCATTGTTTGATTCTATTATTTCAAACATTCCAGCTCCTGAATACGAAGAAGGCGCTCCTCTTCAAGCTCATGTTGCAAACATTGATTCCTCTGACTTCTTGGGTCGTCTTGGTTTAGTGCGAATTTACAATGGTACTTTGGAAAAGGGCAAGACTTACGGTCTTTCTCGTGTCGATGGTTCCATTGAAAACTTCCGTGTTTCTGAGCTTCTTCGCACTCAAGGTTTGGAGCGCACTCCTGTAGCTTCTGCAGGTCCTGGCGATATTGTGGCTGTTGCTGGCGTAAACGACATTATGATTGGTGAAACTATCGTTGACCAGAATGATCCAAAGCCGCTTCCATTGATTCATGTCGACGATCCTGCAATTTCTATGACTTTCGGCGTGAACGATTCTCCTCTTGCTGGAACTGAAGGCAAAGATCATAAGCTTACTGCTCGTATGATTAAGGATCGTTTGGATCGCGAGCTTATTGGTAACGTTTCTATTAAGGTTATTCCAACTGAGCGCCCAGATGCTTGGGAAGTTCAAGGTCGTGGCGAGCTTGCTTTGGCTGTGTTAGCTGAGCAGATGCGTCGCGAGGGCTACGAGCTTACAGTTGGTCGTCCTCAGGTCGTTACCAAGACTATTGATGGTCAAATTAATGAGCCTATGGAAAGCACTACGATTGATGTCCCAGAAGAATACATGGGTACCGTCACTCAGCTTATGGCTGATCGTAAGGGTCGTATGGATTCTATGAGCAACCACGGTTCTGGTTGGGTTCGTTTGCAATTTACTGTTCCTTCTCGCGGTCTTATCGGTTTCCGCACTGCTTTGCTTTCTGCTACTCGCGGAACTGGTATTGCAAGCTCTATTTCCGCTGGTTATGCTCCATGGGCTGGTCAGATTGTGACTCGTCAGAATGGTTCCATGGTTTGCGATCGCAAGGGTGTTGCAACTCCTTATGCTATGCAGCGTTTGCAAGCTCGTGGTATCTTCTTCGTTGATCCACAAAGCCCAGTTTACGAAGGACAAATCGTTGGTATTAACAATAAGCCAGATGAGCTGGATGTAAATATTACGCTTGCTAAGCACATGACTAACATGCGTTCTTCAACTGCTGACGTGCTTGAAACTTTAACTCCACCAATTAAGATGAGCTTGGAAGAGTCTCTTGACTTCGCTAACGAAGACGAGTGCGTGGAAGTTACGCCTGAAGCAATTCGCGTGCGCAAGATTATTTTGAGCCGCGATGAGTGGTACAAGTGGCGTGCTAAGCAGCGTCGTCAAAACAACAACGCTGCATGATAATCGCAATATACCAATTAGTGATGGAACGTTAGGCTTATTATGTCGTCGAAACCGTGGTCGCATCGCTTGCCTTCGTGGGGCAGGTATGCAACCACGTGTGTTTCTGCGCTAATATGCGCGTTGATTGGTACGTTTGCTCATCGCTGCGGTGCAGTGGATAATATTCCTTACGGATTTGCATTATCTATGCTTTTGCTATTTTTGTCTGCTTGGTGTGCAAGATCTCGTAGTGGTTGGAGTGGATTATTTATTCACGCAATAGTTTTTTCATTTGTAGCTTGGCTTATTGCTTTAGATTTTGTTGGTAGCGCAATTCTTGTACCTGTTGGTTTCACAATACCGTTGCCATGGTGTTCGCAATATGTTGGATATTTTTGGCTTTTCGGCATTCTTGTTGCTCACTTAGTTTTGCTTTGTATGCCTCAGCGTTGGTTTGTTATTGAATAGTAAAATAAGTAAAGAATTTGCAATAATCTAAGTGTGACTTAGAGTTAAGTTTTGCATAAAAGCAGTATTAAGCAGTATTTTTTACAGTAGTCTTGATTACAATATTCTTAACTGCAACAGTTTTTAAGGAATAGTTATGAATGGTAATAAGAACAGTCAGAGTGCTCGTAAATTATGCTATTTAGGGCCGGAAGGTTCTTTTACGTATCAAGCAGCTTTAAAAGTTCAGCAGCAGTTACAATCATTTGATAATTTGCGACTTATTCCAACTGCTTGCGAGAATGTTCTTAGTATTGCTAGTGAAATTGAAGAGCATCACCATTGGGGTGTTATTGCGTGGGAAAACAATATTGAAGGCGTTGTAATACCTAATTTAGATTTACTCATTGATGCAAAAAATATGGTTGGTATTGCTCGCGTAGGTGTTGATATTAGTTTTGATGCTGTTGTTTGCAAATCAGATTCAATCGATAACTGCTCTACTATTGTTGCTCACCCTCACGCGTTGGCGCAATGTCGTAAGTTTTCTCAAGAGCGCGGTTTACAAGAAAAAACTGCGTCTTCAAACGCTGCCGCTTGTAGGGATTTAGTTCCTGGCGAAGTTGCTTTATGTCCTAAAATTTGTGTTGATTTATACAATAGGCAGATTGTGAGCGAAGCAGTTGAAGATTTTTCTGGCGCGCGAACTGAGTTTTTAGTGCTAGCTCCTCGAGATCAGGCTTTAGATTTTGTTAATGTGCAGCGAGAAAACTTTTCATCATTTTCCTCAATTATTGCGTTTATTCCGCGTTGCACAGGTGCTGGAGTGTTAGCAAATTTGCTTGATGTTGTGCGTGATCACGGTCTTAACATGACTTCTTTTATGTCTAGACCGATTAAAGGGCAGGATGGTTTATACAGTTTTATTGCCACTGTTGATGCTGCTCCTTGGGATTCTACGTGTAAAGCTATGATTCAAGAGGTTGTTGAACATGGTGATTGGGTTCGAGTTTTAGCAGTGTATTCTTCTGATAAACGCAAGAATCCGGTGATGAATGATTGGATGCTACCTCATGGTGGAGTGTGCGTTGAACCTTCAGTTGATGCTTTACGTAATTTGAACGTAATGCGTGCAGAAAGAGAATTATTATGGTAGAAGATGCTGAATTTTCGCAAAAATTTTCTGTTGGCATTGTAGGTCTTGGTCTTATTGGTGGATCTCTTGCAAAACGACTTGCTAAACTGGCAAATTGCAACGTATATGCATGGAATCGTCATAATGAGCCTTATGACGAAGCTAAAAGTTTAGGAATTACTTGCGTAGAAAAAGTGCAGGATTTAGCAAAACTTCGTCCAAATGTTTTGATTTTATGCAATGCTTTAGCTGCTATGTCAAGTATTTTGCATGAAATTGCACCTTATATTGACAAATCTTGCACAACTATTAGCGATGTTGGCAGCGTAAAAACTTTAGTTCGAGAGCAAGTAAAAGACGCAGGTTTGCAAGATTGCTACGTTGGTGCGCATCCGATGGCTGGTAGTGAATTTACTGGTTGGAAAGCTTCTAGTGATGAGCTTTTAAATGGTGCTTTGTGGGCTTTAACTGTTGATGATTCTACTGAGTTTTGGCGAGTTTGCAATGTTTTGCAAATGATTGTTTCGCTATGCAAGAATCGCGCAATAGTTTTGGATGATGCAACGCACGATAATTCTGCAGCTCTTATTTCTCACATGCCTCATGTTATTGCAACAGCTCTTGCAAACGTATTATGTGAACAATCTAATCGTGCTATTGCTTTACAACTATCTGCAGGTTCCTGGCGAGATATGACACGAGTTGCTCTTACTGATCCTCAACGCACTCGTGCTATGGTAAGTGAAAATCGGCATAATACTGCGAAATTATTGCGTTCCGTAATTTCTGAGCTAACTTTTGCTGCAAATATGTTAGATAATGATGTTGAAACCGCGGATGCTTTAGAGCAAGAGTTTTTTGCTAAAGCTCAATCTTGGAGAGAATATAAATACCAGCAGCGCAACTCATCTAAAACTAGTACGCAACAAAGCGACGATGCTAAGCAAAATGATGATGCAAATAGCAGATTGTGGAAGTATGATTCTCAAATCAATTGGCAGCAGGAATTACTAGAATCCGCGCGCTCAGGTGAATCCATTATTGAATTTTACGGATTTAATACCAACGAATCTTCGCAACTGCTATTGCGCTCAGATGCTTCCTTGAGAAATGTGTAAAACTTGCTCCTCATCAGACAATTCTACACACTAAGCGGCTTTTGGAATTTGCGTTCTGGGATTGGCTTTAATCGGTAAATAGTTTTGGCATCAATGAACATTTCTTCGGCAGCTCTAGTGCCGTTTGCTGCAGGATCTCGAAGCAAATGAAGCATTACACCGTCCCACTCGAGTACGTGCCCAATCGCATCATGATACTCGGTTTTTTGTGTTCCATTGTTATTGTCTTCTATAATTTTGTAAGTTCTTACTACTATGCGCGAGCCTGCAGGTATTTGCTGTGGTAGTGTAGTTAAATTCCGTGTTTGTGTGTTCATAACATGCTCCTTGTTGTATTATGCATGTGACTGAAGTATATGGCAAACGTTTTGTTTTAAACTTTTATGGAAGGGTGAGTTAAGTATGAGCAACAATAAATTTGTTTCTGAAAATTTCTTAGGCTTACCTTCTAAATATATGAGTTTAATAGATGATTATATTGATTATGTTCGTGCTAATAAAGGATTGGGGGAGCGCACACAGAAAGCTTATGCCAGTGATATTTTGCAATGTTTGGCATGGTGTAATCGGCACGGATTTAATAATATTTCGGAGCTTACTACGGATGATTTGCGTTCGTGGATGGCTGATGAGTCGCGAAGTCATGCGCGTTCAAGTTTGGCTCGCAAAGTAGTCGCGGTGCGTGGTTTTTTTGCGTGGTGTCAGCATGTTGAATACATAAGTAGTAATCCTGCAGAAATTTTAATGACGCCAAAAATTAAAAACATGCTACCATCTGTTTTGGATGAATATCAAGCAGAATCATTAATGAATAATGTTGATTCTAAAGCTAATGTTTCATCTTCGTGTACCAAAAATCAGAAAGCTGTAGGACTTCGCAATGCTGCAATTCTGGAGCTTTTATATGCGACTGGTATTCGTGTTGGTGAGCTTACTAGTTTAAATATTCAGGATATTAATTTTTCCTCGCACACTATAAAAGTTACTGGTAAGGGAAATAAGCAGCGTGTTGTGCCTTTTGGGGTTCCTGCTTATAAAGCTTTATCTGCTTGGATTTCTAAAGATGGACGAGAAATTTTATTGCGGAATTCTGTTGAAGAGGCAGTATTTCTTGGTACTCGCGGAAAGCGTATCGATCAGCGTTTGGTAAGGCGGATTGTGCATGATGAGGCTAAGAGTGCGCATGTTCCGGATATTTCTCCTCATGCTTTGCGGCATAGTGCTGCGACGCATATGTTGAATGGTGGAGCAGATTTACGCGAAGTGCAGGAATTATTGGGTCATTCATCGCTTAATACTACTCAGCGTTACACTCATGTTTCTATTGAATCTTTAAAACGTAAGTATTCTCAAGCTTTTCCGCGTGCATGATATTAAATGCTTTAAGTATTCAATTATTCATATTTAACATGTTTTTTTACATAATAAATATGTTAATTTACATTTTTGTAATATACATATACCTGTAAAAAAACAATAAATTTTACTATATAAATAATAAAATTTTCGGTATTTATAATTAAATCTAGACTTAAATAATTAATTATTACTAATATACAATATTTTTTTCAATTTTCTTTTACTATTGCATTGTTTGTAAAAATACGTATCATTGAATTTTAATCAACGAAGAGGCCTCGTCATTGGCTTGCGAGAATCCATCTGGCAATAAAAACCGGATGGATTTTTATGTTTTAGCTGATGCTTGGCTTTTTTGTGATATGACAATCCTGCCTACCAGACGTTAGGAGAAAATATATGAAGAATAGGGCTTTGGCTTTCGCTGCTGCTGCCTGCTCGCTGGCAATGTTACTTGGTGGCTGTGGCTCTTCCGCTAAGAATGCACAAACAAACGGTGGCAAGGTTATTATTACCGTTTCAAACTCTGAGCCACAAAACGAATTAGTCCCTGGAAACATTAACGAAAATGCTGGCGCTCGTCCTGCCATGTTGGTTAATTCCACGTTGGTAACTTTCGATGAAAAGGGTAATCCTGTAAATGAGGATGCTGAAAGCATCACTCCAAATGCTGATGCTACCCAGTACACCGTGAAGGTTAAGAAAGGAAAGAAGTTCAGCGATGGCACTCCTATTACAGCCGAAAGCTTTGTGAAGGCTTGGAGCTTCGTCGCTAACGCTAAGAATGCTCAGAAGTGTGCTTCCTTCTTCCAAACCATTAAGGGTTATGCTGATTTGCAGAAGGATGGTACTAAGGGTGACGAACAGCTTTCTGGTTTGAAGGTTGTTGATGAAAATACTTTTACCGTTGATCTGGAACAGCCAGATTCTGTATTCCCAATTAAGGTTGGCTACTTGGCATTTGCTCCACTTCCGGAATCCTTCTACAAGGATCCAAAGGCTTATGGCGAAAAGCCTGTTTCTTCTGGTCCATACTTGTTCAAGTCTTGGGATCACAACAAGCAGATCGAAGTTGTAAAGAATCCTGATTACAATGGTCCGCGCAAAGCTCAGAATGATGGCGTAACTTTCAAGGTTTATACAGATGGTAACGCTGCATACCGCGATGTGCAGGCTGGAAACCTCGATATGACTGATAATATTCCAGATACCCAAACTAAGACTTTCCAGAAGGATACAACTGTTAAGGCTTACAACCGTCCAGGTTCTGTAATCCAGCAGTTCACTATTCCTTCAAGCCTCCCACACTTCGATGTAAAGACTGAAGAAGGTAAGCTTCGTCGTCAAGCTATTTCTATGGCTATAGATCGTAAGGTGATTATCGACAAGATTCTCAATGGCACTGCTTCTCCTGCAAACGAATTTACTTCTCCATTGACTCCAGGCTATAAGGCTGATCTTAAGGGTCACGAGAACGTAGAATTTAATGCAAAGAAAGCTAAGGAACTTTGGGCTAAGGCAGATAAGATTTCTAAGTATGATGGATCTCTTACTTTCTCCTACAATGCCGATGGAAATGCAAAGTCTGTGTTCGATGCTGTTGTGAATTCCCTCAAGAATAATCTCGGAATCAAGGCTGAAACCACTCCAATTCCTACATTCCAGGAATTCCGTAATGCTTGCGCTAAGCGTCAGATTAAGGGTGCATGGCGTGCAGGTTGGATGCCAGATTATCCAAGTGCAGAAAATTACTTGACTCAGGAATTTGCTTCCGTTGCAGCTGATGGCAATGGCTCCAACGAAGGTGATTATAAGAATCCAAAGTTCGACGATTTACTTAAGAAAGCTGCATCTTCTAAGCCAGAAGAGGCTATTAAGCTCTATCAGCAAGCAAACGAAATCCTTCTTGAGGATCTTCCATCTGTCCCATTGTTCTACTCGAACGCTAAGGCTGTGATGGTTCCAACTTTGAAGGGCTTCACAATGGATTGGCAGAATATGCCGCTGTACTATCAGCTTCACAAATAAGCTGGTAGCTAATTAAGAAAACAGCATAGTGTTACATACTTTTTAGAAAGTTAGTAAGTAACACTAGTTGGTTCCTCTCAATAATTTGATATCGCTTATTGCGAAATTGCTGCTCCAGCTAAACTAGTTAAATAAAACTATTGAGCTGGAGCGGCACTTTGTTGTTTTTTGAGTAAGTTTTAACAATTCAAGGAGAATTCGATGGGTAAGTACATTCTGCGTCGTATTTTGCAGATGATTCCTGTTGTTCTCGGCACAACATTATTAGTTTATGCTTTAGTATTTGCTTTGCCTGGAGATCCAGTAAAAGCAATGTTTGGAGAAAAACCTGTTAATCCTGCAGTGGCTGCACAAATACGAGCCGAGTATAACTTAGATAAACCATTTATTATTCAATATTTACTATTCTTAAAGAATGCTCTTACCCTCGATTTTGGTCATACTTTTGCAGGTCAACCAGTTATCGATGAAATTGGTCGTGCATTCCCAGTTACTGTTCAACTAGCAATTATGGCATTCGCTTTCGAAGCAATATTTGGTGTCATATTTGGCATAATTTCAGGTTTGAAGAAAGGCAAGTGGTATGACAGTGTGATCCTGGTTGTATCACTTCTTCTTATTTCTGTTCCAACATTTGTGACAGGTTTCGTAGGACAATACTTATTTGGTGTTAAATGGCGTATATTACCAGTTACAGCTAGTAACGATCCTGGATTCTTCGATTTGCTTCTTCCTGCAATGGTTCTTGGTTCTGTGTCTATGGCGTACATCATTCGACTTACAAGATCTGAAATCTCTTCAAATATTTCGCTTGATTATGTGCGTACAGCTCGTGCAAAGGGCTTAAAAGAAGGCTCTGTTATTGTTCGCCACGTTTTGCGCAACTCGCTTATACCTGTCGTCACCTTCTTAGGCCAGGATTTGGGTGCTCTTATGGGCGGTGCAATGATTTCGGAAACAATCTTCAACATTCATGGCGTTGGATTCCTCACATATCAAGGGATTCTAAAAGGAGAAGGAAACCTTGTTGTTTCCATTGTCACGCTTTTGACATTGATATTTGTATTTAGCAATTTTCTTGTTGATATGTTGTACGCGGCTCTTGATCCGCGCATTCGTTACGCGTGAGGGGAGTACACTATGGAAGATAATTTGATGAAAAATGATTTGATTGCAAATAATGCTTCAAATTGCAATATATTACCGGGGCAAGAACGCTACGTTGCACCATTAGACGATACGCCTATTCAAGAAGTGGATTCCGTAGACGAATCCGCTGCTGCAACGAGTATGTGGGCAGATACCTGGAGAACTTTGCGCAGGAATCCATTGTTTATTGTTTCTGCAGTTTTGATTATTGCAATTATTTTTGTTGCATTCTTCCCAAGCATTCTTACAAAGCACAATCCTAATTATTGCGTTTTGGAACACTCTCTTGAGCCAGCTTCAGCCGCGCATCCATTTGGTTTTGATATGCAAGGTTGCGATATTTATGCTCGAGTTGTTTATGGTACTCGTACATCGCTAAGTGTTGGTTTGCTTGCAACTATTTTGGTTGTACTTGTTGGTTCTTTAATTGGTGCGTTAGCAGGATTCTTCGGAGGCTGGGTTGATACTATTCTCAGCCGAATAACTGATATCTTCTTGGCTTTACCAATGCTTCTTGGTGCAATCGTAGTTTTACAAATGTTCCGTACATCTAAATCAATTTGGAAAATTGTGCTTGTTATGGTGCTTTTTGGATGGGTTAGCGTTGCTCGTATTGCACGAAGCGCTGTTATGGAATCAAAAAATCTTGAATTCAATACCGCATCTACTGCTTTAGGATCTACTCCAATACGTAATCTTTTCAAACACATTATCCCGAACTCTTTGGCTCCAATCATTGTTGTTGGAACAACTTCGCTTGGAACTTATATTGTGTTGGAAGCAACATTAAGCTTCCTTGGAATTGGTTTACCAAGTACTACTGTCAGCTGGGGTGGAGATATTTCTACCGCTAGAAATGTTCTTACTACGAACCCAGAAGTCTTGTTCTATCCGTCTATTGCACTCGCAATTACTGTGCTCGCCTTTATTATGATGGGTGATGCTGTAAAGGATGCATTAGATCCGAAGAGCCGTAAGGCGTGAATTTAGCGTGGAGGAATAAAACTTATGAATACAACACGTAAAGATATAGACATTCGCGCCATGCAGCTAGAGCAAGGGCCATTGTTGGAAGTAAAAAATCTCCAGGTTGATTTCACAACAGACTCAAAAAAAGCTGTTCATGCTGTTAGAGATGCTAGCTTCTGTGTTTATCCTGGTCAGTGGGTTGCAATTGTAGGTGAATCTGGTTCAGGAAAGTCCACTTCTGCAATGGCTGTTCTTGGTCTTCTTCCTGGAACCGGTCATGTTACAGGTGGATCTATTAAGCTCAAGGGTAAAGAAATTAGCAGTTTGAAGCCAAAAGAGATTGCTGCTTTGCGTGGTACTGCAATGGGTCTAGTTCCGCAGGATCCTATGAGCAACTTGAACCCCGTGTGGCGTATTGGCGAACAAGTTAAAGAAGCATTAATCGCAAATGGTGTTGACGTTGATCACGAGAAGCGTTCTTCATTAGCTGAGGCTCTTGCAGGCGATTCTGTTCAAGTCAAAAGCAATGAGGATGAAACATTCCTTGGCTCTAAAGAATTACCAGATTTGATTGAAGTCGCTAAGAAAGCTTTGAAAGAAGTTGGGCTTGATGAGCATAATGATGCTGAAAAGTTCAATGAAGCTATTGATTACTACAAGAAAGAGTGGGTTCCAGGCTCTGAAACTCGTTGGCGCGTAGCAGACGATTTAATCAAATATGGTGTGAATGACGACAAAGCTTGGGAAATCGCCAAAAAGTATGTTGTAGGTGCAAGCGTTGAAGATCGTATTGCTGGTTTGCTTGACGAAGCTGGTTTGCCAGATGCTGCAACTCGTGCACGTCAGTTCCCACATGAGTTTTCCGGCGGTATGCGTCAGCGCGCTTTGATTGCTATTGGTTTGGCTTGCCGACCGGACTTGCTTATTGCAGATGAGCCAACTTCCGCTTTGGATGTTACTGTGCAAAAGCGTATTCTTGACCATTTGCATACACTAACTGATTCGCTCGGAACTTCTGTTCTCTTCATTACACACGATTTAGGCTTGGCTGCCTCTCGCGCGCAGCATGTTGTTGTTATGTATAAGGGTCGTGTTGTTGAATCTGGCCCATCGTTGGAAGTTTTGCAGCATCCTCAGCATCCGTATACAAAGAGACTTGTTGCTGCCGCTCCAAGCTTAGCTTCTCAGCGCATTATTTCTGTTAAAGAACACGGTGGTAACGCTGATAACTTGCTTGAGCATCACGTAGTAGGTGAGCAAACTCTTGAAAAAAGTGAGCATATTATTACTGTGGATCACTTAACTCGTGAGTTTAAGCTTCCTCGCAAGAAAGAGCTTTTTAAGGCTGTTGACGACGTTTCATTCTCTATTAAGCGTGGTACAACGTTAGCTATCGTTGGTGAATCTGGTTCAGGTAAATCTACCGTTGCGAATATGGTTTTGCGACTTCTTAAGCCAACAAGTGGAACTGTTACTTACGAAGGTAAGAATATTTCCGATTTAAAGGGTGCGGATTTGCTTGACTTCCGTCGCCATGTGCAGCCAGTTTTCCAGAATCCGTATGGTTCTTTGGATCCTATGTACTCAATTTATCGTTCAATTGAAGAACCTCTGCGTATTCATAAGATTGGTGATAAAAAGAGTCGTAAAAACCGTGTGGTAGAGCTTCTAGACATGGTTCGTATGCCTGCTTCAGTTATGACTCGATTCCCGAACGAACTTTCTGGAGGACAGCGTCAACGAATTGCAATTGCTCGTGCTATGGCTTTGGACCCAGATGTTATAGTTTGCGATGAAGCTGTATCTGCTTTGGATGTGCTTGTGCAAGATCAGGTTTTGCACTTGCTTAACGATTTGCAGGCGGAGCGTGGTTTGAGCTATTTGTTCATCACACACGATTTGGCTGTCGTTCGTCAGATTGCAGACGAAGTTGTTGTTATGCAGCATGGAAAGCTTGTTGAGCATGCAACTACAGATGAGGTATTCGATCATCCACAGATGGAATACACTCGCGATTTGCTCGATGCAATTCCAGGAGGAAATTTGGAGCTTGGTTTAGACTAAATAGTACAAGCTGATAAAAAGGTGCAGGTTTTATAGAATCTGCACCTTTTTATTTTTCTATTAATTCCGTGTTTATTGGTTGAGTAATCCATAACTTGTAATCTGTGTTGGTTGCGTGATTTATGTCCGTTGTTTAGTGATGGAGCTGTTTGTGTTGTGTACATATTAGAGTTGATTACATGATTACAATTACGACTTCGAATTTAAATGGTATTCGTGCAGCTGAGCGCAAAGGTATGCTTAACTGGTCTGACGCGCATACTCCAGACGTGTGGTGTATGCAAGAAGTGCGCGCTCCGCAGGATGCAATCGACCCAATTATGACAAAAATTGAAATGGGATATCGTGCGTCTGAAAATATCGTAAATTCTATAAAAGACGATAATTTTACTTATACAAATGAAGTTTGCCGTGTAAAAGGTCGAGCTGGAGTAGCTCTAGTTACGTCCCTTCCTGTAGTTGAAAAACGCTACGGTTTGCCTGGTTTAAGTGAGGATGTTGATTCTGGGCGATGGGTTGAAACTGACGTGTGTACTCCTGACGGCTATGAAATCACTATTGCTTCTGTGTATGTTCACGCTGGAAACGTGGACGATCCGCAAAAAATGAAACAAAAATTCCGCTTTTTAGACACAATGCTTACTCGTTTAGGGGAGCTTCGAGATGCAGCAGCAAGTGGCGGAAATCAAGCGATTTTGTGCGGTGACTTTAATATTGCGCATACTTCACTTGATATTAAAAACGCTAAGGCTAATGAAAAAAGTGCAGGATTCTTGCCAGAGGAACGTGCGTATATTGATCGCTGGATTAACGAATATGAATTTGTGGACGTTATGCGCATGCTTGCAGGAGATATTCAAGGACCATACACTTGGTGGAGCCAGCGCGGTAAAGCTTTCGACAATAACGTTGGTTGGAGATTAGACTACCAGTTCGCAACTCCTGAAATTGCGGAAAGCGCTCGCGGATTTGTGATCGATCGTGCTGAAAGCTATGATGCGCGATGGTCTGATCATGCGCCGTTAAGTATAAAGTATGACGTGTGATGCGTAAGTATTAATTTGCATAATGTGAAATAACTAAGTAATCGCATGTGTATATGAATGTACTATATACGCAAATTTTTCAGTGCTTTGCTTGTGCTATTCTGGTGAAGTTAGGCAATTTACAATAATAAGTAATAAATATATTTTTGTAGATTTGTTGTTTTAAGAAATGAGGAATAATGGGTTGGTTATTTGGCCGACATGAAGAAGAAAAATCTTCAAAAGTTGAAGACAAAATCGTAGAGGTAAAAACTGGTCCATGGGATTTCAATGATGAAGATGCTCCTGATTTTAGCGATTATCTAGATTTTGGTTCAATCTATATTCCATACTTTCAAGGCATTGAGTTGCGAGTAAAAAAGCAGCATGAAACATCGCAAGTTCTTGGTATGACAGTAACTTATGGTTCTTCAAGCGTAGAAGTTGAAGCTTTTGCTGCGCCTAAAACATCTGGTATCTGGCTAGAAGTGTGCAAAGATTTGCTTGATGGAAATAGTCAAGCGTGTACAGTACAAGGCGAATTTGGTACTGAGCTACTGTTACCTGTAAAAGTTGGAGAAAAAACCATTACAACGCGTATTGTTGGCGTTGATGGTCCTAGGTGGATGCTGCGCGGAGTATTCTCTGGGCCTGCAGCAACAGAGCTTGCAGATAATAATAACGAAACAAAACAATTAGATGAATGGTTTAAGGGGATTGTTGTAAATCGTGGTGAAGAGCCGCTTGCGCCTCGCGATTTTATTCCTATGCATGATCCAATAACTAGAGAAGAAAAAGAAGCTGCTTTAAATGCAGAAAATAGCGGTAAAGATGGGGAAAATAATACGTCTGATGAAGATGCTAATAATGCACTAAAAAAAGACGATAAACCATTAGGTTACGACCAACAAGTAGAAGTAAAAACTACGCTTACACGCGGTCCAATGTTTGCTGAAATTAGATAATGCAAGTAGTAGAAAGTTAATTGAATGGATTCACAAGAATCTTTACAGAAATCCGAAGAAGAGTTTTCTTCGCAAGAGTTTTCAAATGAAGTAAAACTCAACGATTCTGCGCAAACCAACGATTCTGCGCGAACCAAAAAACGCTCAGGACTAGCGACATTGGCTTCAATCGGAGCCGAAGGATCTACATTTTCTGTAATTGATTCAATGGGTGGCGTTCGAGGCGTAATCGAATCCATGCTTCCAGGCTTGCTGTTTGTTATTTGCTTCGTTGTAACACGAAATGTGCAAACAACGGTTATTGTTGCAGCTGTGATTGCTGTTTTGCAAGTTGTGATTCGTCTTATTCAGAGGCAATCGCTTATGGGAGCAATTAGTGGACTTATTTCCATTGGAATCTGCCTTGTTTGGGTGTGGACGAGTCACCAAGCGCGCGACTACTATATGATGGGCTTTATTACGAATGCTGTTTATGGTGCTCTTCTTGCTATTTCGCTGATTGTGCGCGTGCCTGCTTTAGGGATTGTGATTGAGTCAATTCGCAAAATGCCTACAGAAAACTTTGGTGCGTGGCTTCACGAATGGCTCGATTATAAGCCGCTTAAGCGAGCGTATATGTATGTGACAGGATTGTGGATTGCTGTTTTTGTGCTGAGGCTCGTTTTGCAAGTGCCATTATATTTGACGAATCACGTTGTGTGGCTTGGTACCGTTCGCTTGATTATGGGATTGCCGTTCTGGGCGCTCGCAATTTGGGTTTCTTACTTGATTATTGCAACGCCGTTTATGCGACTTCATCATAAAAATCATGAAGAGAAGCAGAGCGAAGAAAATCAGCTTAACTAAAATCAGCCTAACAAAACGCAAAACTAGGGGGTAGCTTATGCAAGTGACGATGCGAATCGAGCGATATGCGGATCAAGGCAGATGTGTAGGTCATCTTGACGGACGCGTTGTATTCGTGCGATTTGCGCTGCCTGGTGAGCTGGTTATTGTGCGTATGGATGAGCCGATGCGTGCAAAAGCGCACTTTTTTACCGGTGAAGTTGTGGAAGTTTTGGAGCCTAGTGCGAATCGTGTGGAGCCGCAATGGAAGCTCGCTGGTCCTTTGGCTCAAGGCGGCGGAGTTGGTGGCGCAGATTTAATTCACGTTTCTTTGCCTGGGCAGATTCGTTGGAAGGCTTCCGTAATTGCCAATCAATTCCAGCGTTTAGCGCATATGGATGTTGCGGATAACGATGTTAGAGTTGAGCGAATGCCAGGTGATGAGGAGCTTAACGGATTTAATTGGCGTACGCGCATGGAGTTGGTTGCTGATGATGAAGGGCGATTGTCTATGCGAAAGCGTGAGTCGCATGATCGCATTGCGATTGATACTATGCCGCTTGCGTCGCGCGCTGTTTTAGCTGTTGCGGATTCTTTGGATTTGTGGAATCGAGAATTTGAGCCAAATTCGCAAATTCGCCTTGCTGTTCCAGAGCCTCGAGTTGAGGGCTTGGACTTTGGTGTTTCTGGTGATAAGTCTGCGCTCCTTAGTGCGATTGGCGAAAATTATGCGCTTATAGTAAATGATGAGTTGGTTGCAGGATCTGCTTTGTTGCGAGAGCGCGTGCGCGTTGCGGTTGATGATGATTCATCGCGTGCGCGTACTTTTGATTACGATGTTGATGCGCGTGGTTTTTGGCAGATTCATCGCGCAGCTCCAGAACATTTGGTGAACTACGTTTTGGGATTAGTCCGTTCTGCGCTTGGTGGGCGCACTAAGAATACGGTTTTGTGGGATTTGTATTCTGGATCTGGTTTGTTTACGATTCCGCTTGCGACTTTGGCTAATATTGGCGGAGATTCTTCTTGCGCTGCTGGCGCTCTTGGTTCTGCAGAGCCAGCGCGCGTTCTTAGTATTGAGGGTGCGCCGATTGCTGTGAAGAATGCAAGGCGAAACATTGGGCGCGCAGGTCTTAGCAGGGATGTTGTTGAAGCGCTTGAAGGCGATGTTGCGCAAACGCTTGAATCGCAGGTGTTTAAGGCGAGTAAGTCATCTAAGATTGTGCGCCGATTTGCGCATCCGGATGTTGTTGTGTTGGATCCTCCTCGCGCTGGTGCTAAAGCTCAAGTTTGTAAGCAGATTGCGAAGTCTGGAGCAAGAAGCGTTGTGTATGTTGCTTGCGATCCGACCAGTCTTGCTCGCGATGTTGGCACGTTTAAGGAGCTTGGTTACAGCGTTCAGTCTTTGCGCGCGTTCGACATATATCCCAACACTCACCACGTCGAGACTGTCGTATTGATGTCTAGGGCTGATTAGGTGGGTGCAAATTTGCCCTTGTGTAGCAGTGTTTAGCGAGGGTTATCGTTAAAAGGTTTAATGCGAAGCAGCTTTAAGCTGCGTTCTCGTGGTTTTTGAGTGCGATTTTGCTGTATGAGGGAACATGTCGACGCTCTGGGGTCGAGTGCACAAGATGGATAACGTTAAAAAGTGCACCCACTTTGCACCCACCTTGTGGAGTGGGGATATACAGTATTACAAGCATAATATAGTAAGAAATAATATGATGCTCTAAATCAAAGTTTCAGAGTACAGAGCAATAGTTTCAGAGTTCAAAAGCAAAGCTTCATTGTATACAACACGTAATGAAGCTAGATGGGAGCGTAATGAAAATAGACGAGTAAAAATAACAAATATACAATATATAAAGGCTAGTCAATATAGATTTTTTCTTGTATAATTAGCACAAGAAAAATTAGCATAAAAGGTTGACAAGCCATGAAAAAACTGACAAAATCCTTGACAGACAGACAGACAGACAGACAGACAGACAGACAGACAGACAGACAGACAGACAGCGTAGTTCTGTCTTTTTTCACATAGACTTTTTTAATTGGCAGAAATATATACCTGATGGATAGGTATGTGTTTCTGCCTATTTTTATGCAATTTTTCAAAACAATAAAAAGAACATTATTAGATTGATAAGGAGAAAAATATGAAAACATTAGTAAAAAAGACAATGGGTCTATTGATGGCAACATTAGTAGCATTTGGTGTAATGGCCGGAACTACGCAAGCGTTTGCGGCTGGAAGTAATGTAACAAGTGAATATGATCAACAATCTGAAAACATGATCAAGGGAACGATTACCTTAACTGACGTAGTAAAAAATGCTGGTAAGGATGTAAACAAAGATGGCAAGGTTTACTATGAGGGCGTTGTTTCAGGAACTGTTGAGACGAGTGATCTGTTGGAAGGTGCATATCAAAAATATATTAAAGACTTTAAGGGCAAAAAAATTGGGGGTAAGCAGATTGATCATTTGGTGATGTTCGATAAAGGACAAAATTTCCCAACAGCTAAATATACTGTTACTTTTCCTAAAAACTTTAAGTTTAACTTAGATGAAATTACCTGTTCAGCAAATACAACCATGATTAGTGGAATAGAAAAATCATACGATAAGGATACCAATTCAGTAACTTTTACTTTTAGTCTTGGAAACTGGAACGATTACGAGGGCTTCTTCAAAATGTATGAAGAAGAAAAGAAAGCTGGAATGACAGGTCATCCTATTTCCATTAATATCCCATACTCGGTAGAAGTCCAGGATAATTCTGTTAAGAATTTAGGAGAAATAACAGCCGAAGGTAAATGCGAATTATATAAAAAGGCTTTGTTCTGGGAATTTAGCATCGTTGATATTAAAACAAACAAAGTAGTTATAAATGTTGAGCGTTAATAGGATAATTATATGAAGAAGATTTTAAGTGCAATATTAGCTGTTTTGCTTCTTTCAACATTCTCATCAGGTGTAGCATTTGCTGAGAGTAATTTTGACGGTATGCCTGATAATATGAAAAAAGTTGTGAAAGATAACTACTGGGCGGAACTTGAGTATAAGAGCAATAATCCAATACCTAAGTATCTAATGACACCTGAAGAAAGCTCGCTTAAAGGAATAGATTTTTCAAGCAATGATGGTTCATTTTTCTCTAACACTGGTATTAGAGCAGATAGAGCAGGCGTTATGGATGTGTTAGGCATGGATTATATGGGAGGTTTAATCCCTGCTTATAAGATGCTTGCTGATGATCCAACACTTTTTAATACTGAAGATGTGAAGCAACAGTTTAATATGGAACTGTACAAGGCGTTCAACATGGACGTTAAGACAAATTTTCCTTTGGACAAGGATAAAGACCAGTTTGTTTATGGCGATATAGCTGTAAATGATGATACGCAGCATGATAAAGTTGCTTCTCTTACAAAAGGTAGTGATGTAAAGCTTAAGTTCAGTCTTGATACTACTAATGTAAAAAAGATACTCAATGCAGTCTTACTTTGGAATCATAGTGCCAATACGGGCTTTAATGATGATTGGAAGAATGCGGTATACGACTCAGACATTGACTTCGTGTTTGTACTTGATCTGCCGAAAGGCGTGACTGTAGATGATAACACTACATACGCTTTCTCAGGGCTTAATGGATTTACTGTAACTCATAAACTCGATAAACAGCGTTTAATTGTTCATGCTCGTAAAAACCGTAGCACAGATCTTCAGACATTAAAAAAGGCTTTTGAAACTATCAACAAATTAAATGAAGTTGCTTTAACAATTTCAAAAGTCAAAATTGAAGATTCGGTAGAAACGGAAAAGAACTTAACTATCACTGGTTATGCGTATGGTGCTTATGACAGTGTATACGGGAATAATAAAGATGTAATCACCAAAAGAGATATGAGTAAAAAGAAGGATAATGATTACATCAACCGAACTTATCATATGATGGCAGCTATGCAAAATGATGCTGGACGTGATAGCATGGCAGATGCGAAAAAACCAAAATTGATAACTTACACGTTCCAAGTGAAGCAACCTGCTCAAAGCACGGTTACTTTCAAGGATGGCGATAAGACGCATGCAACAGTAAAGGTAGAAACTGGTAAGTCTATTGATACTGATGCGTTGACTAATGAGTCTATGCCTGCTGATCCAATGAAGGCTGGTTATACCTTCAAGGAATGGAATACAAAGGAAGACGGTAAAGGTACTGCGTTTACGGGAGCAAGCGTAGTAAATGGTGATATGACTGTATATGCCATTTATACAAAAGATTCTGTGCCGACACCGGATCCGGCTCCGAATCCTCCGGCACCAAATCCGGATCCAACTCCAAACCCACCTACACCTACACCGGATCCAGTGCCTAATCCACCGACTCCGGAACTTAAGCCAAATCCTCAGACACCAGTTCCTCAGCCGCAGCCTGAAAAGCATATTGGCATGATTCCTAAGACGGGTGAATCAGCATCATTTGCAGGATTGCTCGCAGCTATAGGGTTCTCGATTGCAGGACTTGCAATTCTTCGTAAGAAGAAAATGATGGAAGAAAACAAGTAAGTAGGCACTGCTTGTTTTAAGTAACGAGCATTGGTTATTAGAAGATGGCTCTAGCGATATGTTAGAGCCATCTTTTTGTATATTATCTTTTGATTGTTATTTGAGATATAAGCTTTCTTATTTTCAATAAGAAATAATATGATGCTCCAAGTCAAAGTTTCAGGATTCCTATAAATAGTTTCAGAGTTCAAGGGCAAGGTTTCATTGTATCCAACACGTAATGAAACTAGAGATATTACAGGAAATGATACAAAGTTTGGTGGATGCTGCTTAGAAGAACACTGTAAATAAGGACTTATTGTAGGTTGATGAAACAGAAGAACGTGAATGAAAGTCTAGCGTGAATTGATGCTGGATTTTTTCTTTTTAGGGGTGTCTTTTTTGCTTTATGGGGTGTGTGCGATTTATACAAAGGGGTGTTCTTTTACTTCTTAGGGGGTCTATAAGTGCTTGACTTATTCCGGAGGCTGAGTGATGTATAGACTACAGGGAGGATAAGTCAATGCGAGAATTAAAGAAAATACTGCAAGACGAGATGGTTCATTTAGTAGGGCTAGCTCGCAACGAACTCAAAAGATCAATAAGCAAGGCATTTGATAGTGAGTTCGTTGGCGATTACAAACTATTGGAAACTATCGTCAAACGAATTACTGTCAGGGAAAATCATGAAGCGAGGTTTACTTTCATTGATGGAAGTAAGGCTAAGGAGCATATTGCAGGTACCGGGAAAATCCTAGTTAAAACCTCGGATATGATTAATACAAACTTGACTAAAAGCTATATTAACGCTATAATAAGTATATAAATTAAGGAGGTTTGCATGGATGTGAGAAATAAAATAAAACAAATTAGATTACAAAGTCTTCTAAGTCAACAAGACTTTGCTAAGCAGATAAATGTTTCCTTTTGTACAGTTAATAGATGGGAAAATGGCAAAGCTATACCAAACTATAAAGCACTATCTGACATAAAAGATTTTTGCAAGAAAAAGGGAATCGCTTTCGATATAGATATCATTCATGCAGGGGAAAATAAATGAAAGTATTAAGCTTATTTAGTGGGTGTGGTGGATTAGATTTAGGGTTTGAAAAAGCTGGTTTTGAAATACCAGTGGCTAATGAGTTTGACAAGACTATATGGGATACTTTCAAGATTAATCATCCGAAAACACATTTAATCGAGGGTGATGTTAGAAAAGTATCAAAAAATGACATCTCTGAATATCTGTCTGGGGACTTGGACGGAATTATTGGTGGACCGCCATGCCAATCTTGGTCAGAAGCCGGTTCTTTGAGAGGCATAGATGATGACAGAGGGAAACTTTTCTTTGACTATATTCGTATATTAAAAGATTTTAAACCTAAATTCTTTTTGGCAGAAAATGTGAGCGGCATGTTAGCCAATAGGCATTCCAGCGCGGTTCAAAATATTCTGCATCTTTTTAATGACGCTGGCTATGATGTGAATCTTACACTCGTAAATGCTAAAGACTATGGAGTTGCACAAGATAGAAAACGTGTGTTCTATATAGGCTTTAGAAAAGATTTAAATATAAAATTTTCTTTTCCAAAAGGATCTACAGAGGACGATGAGAAGAAACTTACCTTAAAAGATGTCATTTGGGATTTGCAAGATACGGCCATTCCTGCGAGAGAGCGAAATCATCATAATCCAGTTGCTATAAATAACAATGAGTATTTTATCGGAGCGTTTTCCTCTATATTTATGAGTAGGAATAGAGTTCGTTCTTGGAATGAACAAGGATTTACAGTGCAAGCTTCTGGAAGACAATGCCAGCTTCATCCTCAGGCTCCCAAGATGATTAAATTTGGGATGAATGATTGCAGGTTTGTAAAAGGAAAAGAATCTCTATACCGTCGAATGACTATAAGAGAAATAGCCAGAATACAAGGATTTCCAGATAATTTTAAGTTCATATACGATAGCTTAGATACAGGCTATAAGATGATTGGAAATGCAGTACCAGTAAATTTAGCGTTTGAAATAGCTATTGCAATTAAAAAAGTTCTATCATAATTTAAATAAGTGGTGGAAACTTTAAACTAAGTTTCCACCACTTATCTGTGTTTATATGTTTACAGATTCAGTATGCTGTATCAACTCAAGACCTAAATTATTAGTATTAGAAACGCCTAATAGATCTAAAGCTGATTTTAATCGTTCATATACAGCATCTCCCTTTTCTAAAAGAGGTCTATTAAATACTAATTCATAATCCAATTTTCCATTAGTTACGAACCAATTTACATAAACTGCCAAAGGTCTGTTACCATCATATTTATTTTTAAGTGAACGATAATTTAATGCTTTACAAGCGAAATACACCTTTGGATTCTGATCAACGTAATCATCAATGGCAATCAACGAATTAGCAGCGTCTTGAGTTGTGTCTATATTATCTCTTTTAACTAGTATAAAGTTTGCAACTCCACTGTCTTTTATAATAACGTCATTAACATATGCATTTCGTTTATCCTCAGATAGGTTTGTACCCGCATAGACATCAATGACTTGCTGCCTAGTAAGATCTATTTTTTCACTTAACTGACCGCTTTTAACATTTAATAATTCAAATTTCCAACCAAGTGTGATAGCACCTTTATCTGTGCGACCTAATTTACTCTTGTATATTAGTGGTCTTTTTTGAAAATCGTTCTGTAGTTTAGTCACAGCGCTGATAATAATCTCTTGCCACTTAGATCCGAATAACTGTTCTGCACGATCAGCATTGGTTTTATTTTCAAGAAATTCAGCATTTTCTTGCTTAAAAGAGATTTTAAACTCTTTAACACAGTTGTTACTATTAACAGCTTCTACATATATATCGGTTTTAGGTTCACCTTTTTTGCAGGTTGGCTTTCCAGAATTATTTACTTTAAAGAATTCTCCTTCATAACAAAATGTTGAGTCAACACTAAACAGTGATAATATTTTATGTTCTTCGGGACCAAATGTTTTTGCCATAATTTTTTTACCTCATTTCTTTTTGTATTTCCATAATGTCACTAATATCGCAGCTTAAAGCGATACAGATTTTCAGTAATATGTCCGTGGTTACGTTCTTATTCTTTCCGAGTTTTGCTATTGTGTTAGAACTTATTCCACATTGTTTTCTGAGATCTTCTTTTGTCATCTTTTTATCCAATAAAAGATGCCACAGCTTTTCGTAAGTAAAATACATATAATTCTCCTATTATTTGTGCTCTGAATTAACTACATCATTAAGGAAACCATATCTACCTGAATTTGGATTTCTGGTGAACTCAATTAAATTAACATTGTTGTAAGAATGATTTTCAGGTAAAAATGGTAATTCATCTTTTTGTTCAATCATAATAATCTGTCTATCAGATTCATTAGAAAGCATATAGTGCATGAAGTTGGATTTTACTGATTCGGATTCTTTAATATACTCTGCTTCTGACAATTGAGTTAAGGCGGAGTCCATAGCAAAAAATCCAGGCGCAAAACCACTCTTCTTGTAAATATATGATTGCATTGAATAAGCTACTAGCGTGTTTAATACTGCAGAATATCCTCCGCCCATGCAGGTTGATTTACTAGTGTTATCAATTTCAACATCGAAGGAACTCGCATTGATTCTTGCGGTAGAAGCGCCACCTATATGAGCTCCGCTCAATGCTGAGATAAGCTCAGTTTCATATTCATGAATCAACTCGTAATCAAAAAACGAGAATATGTTAAATTGTGTTTGAATTGGATCTTTTTCGTTTTCCTTTTCAAATAAATCATCATTGTAGATGGTTTCATTTTCTTTGATAAAATCTAATTCGTCTTTCCATCTTATAATTTTTAGGTTTTTGTCAAGCGTTTCTTTAAAAGAGAACAGCCTAGGCTTTAACTCGTTATTAATGTAGTTATCAATATAAGCTTTTTTGCTTTCTAATTGAGCTATTCTTTTTTCTAGTTCAGCTTTCTTTATAGCTGTTGTACTTTTAGCATATTCTAAATCAGAAATATGCCTTTTTAATTTTTCTAATTCTGCAACAGCTGCTGCAACATAGTCTTCTCTTGGCTCAGATTTTAATGCTGAGTTGCAAAATGGACAATTTTTTTGAATATGAATATCAGAAGATGCTATATGACCATCTACTATAAATCCTAAGCGTTGAATATCTGATTGGTATTGTTTGTTGAGAGCATCAAAATTATATAGAACGGTATTGCATTCAGATAGTTTGCTATTAAATTCATATAAATCAGCCATTAATTTTTTGCTGGATTCTTTTGCAGAGTCTAGTTGCTTTTGAATTGTGCTAATTTCTTTTGTAGTAGAATCAATAACCATTTGAATATTTTCTACATCAGATTTTGAAATAGATTCTTCTAACTCTTGACGCCTTTGTGATAAACCATCTTTTTTCGTGCGTATGTACATAATAAGAGCTTCACGTTTAGCTTTGTTGATGTTTGGATCTTCTACTTTTATTAAGTCATTGGCATCTTTTCCTGTTAATAAAAATAGTAGAGCAGAGCCAGATGCTGTTTTCCAAGAGCCAGGCATTAAAAGTGCAGAGGTTTCTCTCGCAATGTCTTTTTGCTTCATGAAAAAAAGATGCAAGATAGAACGCCATGTAAGAGTTTGTGTTTTTCCTTTTTTAGAAGAACGTATCTTATGCTCACCATTGATTCCAATTAACTTTAAAAGAGCATCATTAATACTTTTTTTAGTATTAGAACCGGCACCGTAAATTCCAGAATCTATATTATGATCTGAACTGGTAACACAAATCGTATTTGTGCCTATCTCCCTTTTTAGTGTTACGAGTCCGAAATTTGTTTGAACACTAAGGGTTACATGCGTATAACCATTGTTATTGTCTACAATTTTAGATGGTCTATCCGATTTTGGAGTAAATCCAAATGCGTAGTCTATGCAATCCATAATCAAGCTTTTGCCTGTGTTAGAAGGACCAACTATCAAATTGAATCCGTTTTTAAACTCGATCACTGAATCTTCATGACCTCCACCAGAAATAACTAATTGTTTTAATATAAATCTATTCATCATTTTTTCTCCAATGAAGCTGTAGCTAATTTAAAGATTTGTTTTTCCATTTGATTTTCATCTAGTGAGGGGAATGCACATACCACTTCTTGTATTGCAATCCGGTATTGGTTAGAGTATGCGTTGTTAATCTGTTGTACAACTTCTTTTCCAGTATGACTTATTGAGTAGAGATAGCCTTTAGTATCTGGGTAGAAGTTTACCAGTGATTTAAGTACCAATGATTTCAGAGATAATGATGCAAGCTTTAATTTGGATGAAAATTCGCTATGCCTAAAAAGACCATAACCATGTAAATTTTCATCAAGCAAATTAAAATCAGCTGCATAAATTGAAATAAAGTCTATACCAGCGATTTGCAGTTCATCTAATTTATAATCTTGTAATTCATCTAAGAGTATCAAAATTCTTAATGATGATTCAAAAGTTGAGCCAATTAATTCACTGCTGACCATTCTTTTTCACCCATTTTAGTTTGCCGTCATTTACTAAGTGATGACAAACTCCCTTTTTAATTTTCCCACTAATCCAATATGGAGATCTACTCAA
Organism: Gardnerella sp. DNF01205; assembly: GCF_049244135.1. Taxonomy (NCBI): domain Bacteria; kingdom Bacillati; phylum Actinomycetota; class Actinomycetes; order Bifidobacteriales; family Bifidobacteriaceae; genus Gardnerella; species Gardnerella sp. DNF01205. The sequence continues at coordinate 613,332 of NZ_CP058378.1, forward strand.
TAAGTAGTTGTTTAATGGAAGGGATACAACCTGTTCCATAACAGAAAGCATTTTTTCATACCCATTCGCATGAGTCCTTTTGGCTGTATCTTTGATACCGTCAAAAGTTTCGTCTTTCAAAACATCAAATTGATTGTTCAAGTTATCCGCATCAAGTTCCATAACTCCTCGCTCAATGGAAACTGCTGCATAATAGTCTGTGCGTCTATCGTTAAAATCTTCTTTGTAATCTGGAAGTGCCTGTAAATTAGATTCAGAAAAGTTATTAATATGTTCTGCATCGCCATAAGCAGCAAATAATTCATTAACGTAGGTTACTTCATTGTCAGAAACATACGAAGGGACGGGTACCTGTGGTGGACGCGGCAGGCTTTCAATTTTAGAACTTATATCTTGTATTAATTTTTGACTCTCTTCAAATGCTGAAGGGGGTCTTTTTTTATACTCTGATTTATTACAAAGTGATAAGAGGATTGCTTCTAATACTTCTTGGCATTCATTTTCAGGATATTCACCTGGTTGATTATTATCTTTTAACCAGTCACATACAGCTTGTCGAGAATCAGAATCATACATGCGGTCAAGTATCCATTGGGTGTATTTGTTTGGATCTCTATGGTCATACACATACTGCGCATCTACCATTTTTATAGACCGACTAGTCATATAACGATATTGGGTATCGGGTTTGTAATTGAGTAGTTTGCAACTGTCCATTGCGGCATCTTCAATAAAGTTGCCTATTATTGCAACAAAAAAATCTGCCTCATTTTTCCCATAAGAGATATAAGGTTTTAACCCTTTGGCATATTCAATAAAGTTCAAAATCATTTCCCTCCCTTCAAGCTTAAAAAACTCATCCGAATCCGTCCGAATCCGTCCGAGAAATCCGAATTTCACAATAAGCAAATTGTTATTCTCTAAGTGTAAGTGAGATTCAAATGTATTGAGATTTTCTCGCACAAATTATATCAGAAAATCTTGGCGAAAAACAAGATTTTCTGCATGTTTAGGAGGTGATGAAAATGCAAAAGAATACTAAGCAAACCTCGAAGCGAGTAGCTTCCAAGGCTAGCAAAGTGATGCGTGATGGACGCTATAGCAAGACAGCCAAGTCTGTAGCTGGCAGTGCTCTCGCACAAACAAAGAAAAGTGGAAAGTAACCACTCTAAAAAATCTAAATAATCGCAGGTCTGATTATTCAATCGGACCTGCATCACTCGAGGCATTAGCCTCAATTCATCTACACAAGTATGCCTACTTGATCAACAGGCTGATTCAGAGCTTGTGTAGAACAACTTAATAATGTCAGCAGTCTTACTGAATGAGGCAGCTGCAAGTCAAGATGAAGGAATTATTCGTTCTAGCTTGTGGTGTTTTGTCATGCCTTATTTGAGCTGAATTCAAGAAATTCCTTCATCGGAAATCAGATGGAGGATTTTTTATGAGAATTCAATTACGTTGTGACAATCATTTTACAACATTCGACCTCAAGCTTGATGAGGTTAAAGGCTGGCTTAATATCGACCTTCTTCCCGATGAAAGCGAAGAAGAGTTTGAGAAAAGAGCACAAGAAAAGGTAGATGCTGAGTTTAACCGTCCCGAGTATAACTCTCTGCATAAATATGAGAGGCATAAAGGTTTTACTAAGCCTTACAGCGGTGACGATGGTGAGGAAACCGATGATTATGAGTCTTGCATGAGTGATGTTAGAGACTCTGGCATCTTTTTCAAAACAGTAAATCAGATTAAAGCTTCAGAAGAATATAGGGCAGTTGAATCGTTTGTTTACTCGATTTTAAAGCCGGATGTGGCGGATCTTTTTATGGCTGTTCGTATTAGGAAGGTGGCGATTAACGAAAAGGCTGCATCCATGCTTAGCCATGATGCTTTTGAAACGGAGGCTGATTATAAAAAAGCCGTGGATCGCTTGGCTAACAACATTACTCAGAAGCTGAAGCGGGCTGAGAAAAAGTTAGTAAAGAATTTCAAAAAAGCGTCAGATTTTGGCATCCGCCGTGGCTACTTCATAGGAGGAACCAACTCCTCCAATAAAAATTAGGAGGTAGCTACTATGAAAGAGCTAATCAAAATCAGTTATAACAATGAACGTCCGACTGTAGATGGCCGTGTTTTGCATCAAGCACTTAATATCGGAACACCTTATGATAAGTGGTTTCCAAGAATGTGTGATTACGGTTTTGTTGAGGGTAAGGACTTTTCGACATTTTTGTCGGAAAGTACTGGTGGAAGACCAGCAACCAATCATCAGCTTACTATTGATATGGCAAAACAGCTATGTATGATTCAGCGTACAGAACTTGGCAGAAAATTCCGAGAATACTTTATTTCTGTTGAAGAGAAGTGGAACTCGCCTGATGCGGTAATGGCACGTGCGTTGCAAATAGCCAATAGGAAATTGAGTCTGCTTGAAGCACAAAATCTGAAACTTACCAATACTGTAGCCTTGCAAACACAGCAGATAGCAGAGCTTAAACCGAAAGCCAGCTATTACGATGTTGTGCTTAAATGCAAAGACATAATCTCCATGCGTGTGATTGCAAAAGATTATGGTAAATCGGCACAGTGGATGAACAACTATTTACATGACCTTGGTGTCCAATTTAAGCAATCTGATACTTGGCTTTTATATCAAAAATATGCTGAGAAAGGCTATACCAGCACAAAAACGCATACTTATGAAGACGCTAAGGGTATTACTCATTCAAAGGTTCACACCTATTGGACGCAGAAAGGCAGGCTTTTCATCTATCACCTCATGACACAACACGGGATCTACCCGTTGATTGAACAGGAGGCTAAAGATGAGTAAGTCTTATAAAAAACATTTAGAAACAACACCAAACTTCAAGCCTATCGTCTACATTTGTGCTCCCTACCGTGGAGATAAGGAGAAAAATGTGCAACACGCTATTCAGTGTGCGGCTTACGCGTATTCACGCGGAGCAATCCCAATCACTCCACACCTGCTTTTCCCGTTCATGGATGATGAGAATCAAAAGCATAGAGGGGATGCGATGTTTATGGACATTATCCTCTTAGGCAAATGCAACGAACTATGGGTGTTCGGAGAAAAAATCACAGGCGGCATGCAAGTAGAAATCAATTTGGCAGAAAAACGAAACCAGCCGATTAAGTATTTTACGGATAAGGATTTGGAGGTGAATATTGATGCGTAGTTTAGCTATCGCTTACGGTAACAACAGGCAGGCAAAGACGTGGGTTAATAAGACCATCACTTATGATGAGCTGAAAGATCGTCTTAAAGTGACGATTCGTACCTCAGAGTCAGCGGAAGAGTATGCGAAAATGAAGAAAACGGATCGTGATCTTGCAAAAGACCACGGTGGTTTCGTTGCAGGAGCGTTGGCTTATGGTAGGCGAAAAGTCGACAGTGTTGAGTTTCGCTCCATGCTCGCCTTAGATGGAGATCATGTTGCTAAAGATTTTATTGCACTCTATGAGAGTGTTGCTCCATACACGTCTTTTCTGTACACGACACACAGCCACACGCCTGATAATCCGAGGGTGAGAATTGTTTTTCCTTTAACAAGGAATGTAACACCTGACGAGTTTGTAGCAGTATCAAGGTATTTAGCTGACATGCTGGGTATTGACCAGTTTGATGAATGCTCTTACTTGCCTAACCAGCTCATGTACTGGCCGTCCACGCCACAAAACGGCGTGTACGAGTATAAAGAGGTTGAAAAAGACTGGCTTAATCCAGATGATATTTTATCCGCTCACCCTGAGTGGACAGATCCAACCAGGCTTCCGACCTCATCTCGTGAGAGTAAAGCGAATCAGGTGCAAAAGCAGAAAGTGCAAGATCCACTCGCAAAAAATGGTGTGGTTGGATTGTTTAACCGAGTATTCTATCCGATAACTCTTGCTTTGGAAAAGTTTTTAAGCGACATATATGAGCCGACAGATAATGAAAACCGCTGGCATCTTATAGCCTCACACAGTATGGCAGGAGTTGAGATTATCGAAGACAAGTTCGTTTACTCTCATCACGCTAAAGACCCGGCGTATTTAAAACTGTGTAACGCTTTTGATATCGTTCGCACGCACAAATTCGCTAGCTTAGACGAGAAAGAGTCGTTTAAGAAAATGAGCGAGTTTGCGATGAGTCTTGATGAAGTAAAACTTCAAGCGGCAAACGAGAGACTCTCGGAAGCAAAAGATGATTTTGTTGACAGTGAGGATTGGAAGAAAAAACTACGCTACACGTCTAAAGGCGCGGTTTTAGAAAACTCGCTCTATAATGCGAAACTCATTATTAAACACGATCCTTTGCTTAAAGGAATCGTTTTTAACCAGCTGGCTGATGGTCTTGAAATTAAAGGCGATGTGCCTTGGCAGCATCCTGCGAAGTTTTGGAGGGACGCGGACGACGCGCAGCTTATCTGCTACGTTGACGACCATTATGGTTCGTTTTCACAGAGAAACTATGATATTGCCGTAACGAAAGTATCAGATGATAGAAGTTATCATCCGATAAGACGCTATTTTGAGAGTCTTCCTCAATGGGATGGTGTGAAACGTGTAGACACGCTTTTTATCGACTATCTTGGTGCTGAAAACAACGCGTATATTCGTGCAGTGTGTAGAAAAACACTGTGTGCAGCATACATGCGTATCTACCATCCCGGTATTAAATTTGACTACCTTCCTGTTTTTAACGGTGCACAAGGTATCGGCAAGTCAACGTTTATAGCAAACCTTGGCATGGAATGGTTTTCAGACAGTCTCACACTTTCAGACATGAATGATAAGACGGCGGCTGAAAAACTCCAAGGATATTGGATTCATGAAATCAGCGAGCTTGCGGGCATGAAAAAAGCTGACCTTGATAAGGTAAAAGCTTTTGTTTCAAGACGTGACGATAAGTATCGTGCTTCTTTTGGGAAACGTGTAGCGCCACACCCGAGGCAGTGCGTGTTCTTCGGTACAACGAATAGTGAAAACGGTTATTTAAGGGATGTTACGGGTAACCGGCGTTTTTGGAATGTGAAAGTGTCGGGAAACGGTAAGTATAAGCCTTGGGAAATGACGCGAGAACTGGTTGACCAAATATGGGCGGAAACCATGGTTATTTCCAAGGCGGGTGAAGAACTGTTCCTTGACAAGAGCTTGGAGGCTTTCGCTAAAGAAGAACAGCGTGAAGCCATGCAACAAGACGACCGTGAAGGCATTGTCAGAGAGTATCTTAACATGCTTCTACCCGATACTTGGAATGAAATGGATATTTACAGGCGGCGAGATTACTTCCGTGACATGGAGGATCCGACACGGCCTAAAGGTGCGATTAAACGCATGGAAGTATCCAACATTGAAATATGGTGCGAATGCTTCGGGAAAGCCAAAGAAGATATTAAGCCTATCGACAGTTACACAATATCGGCGATTATGAAACGTTTGAAAGACTGGCAAAGATCTGACAATCGTAGAACCATACCAATCTATGGAAGGCAAAGAATTTATACCAGAATTTGAGTGGACAAGCGGATAAAAACAGGACAACTGAATGTAGCTTGTCCTGACTTTGTCACTTGTCCCACTAATAACAACAGGCTTTGGACGAACAGGGACGGACAACACATGAAAATCTATATTAAATAAAATCTTTATTTATTACTTATAGCGTACACGTAACACGTGTATTCGCGCGTAAAGGGATTTTTAGTCACTTGTCCGTCCTTGTCCCGATAGAAAGGATAAGAAGCAGTGATAAGAAAACAAAAAATAATAGTAAGAGAACGGGAGGTTGAGCGAAAACTCGTTTGTGAAGTTAAAGCTATGGGAGGACTTTGTTTAAAGCTTACGAGTCCTTCTGTTGACGGGCTTCCTGACAGGCTGGTTTTACTTAATGGTGGCAAGATTGGTTTTGTGGAGCTTAAAGCACCAGGTAAAAAGCCTAGAGTTTTACAGGTGAAACGGATGAAGGATTTACAGGCTTTAGGTTTTAAGGTTTTCGTGGTTGATGAGAAGAGTCAGATTGGAGGTGTGATTGATGCGATACGAGCCACATGAGTATCAAAAGTATGCGACTGATTTTATTATCACACACCCGGTTTCAGCGGTCTTGCTTGAAATGGGACTTGGTAAGAGTGTGATAAGTCTTACAGCGATTAACGACCTGATGCTTGACTCGTTTGATGTTTCCAGGACTCTTGTTATCGCTCCTCTTAGGGTTGCGAACACTACGTGGCCTTTAGAGTTAGAAAAGTGGGAGCATTTAAAACACTTGACTTATTCTGTGGTAACAGGCAGTGAGAAGGAGCGGATTCAAGCACTAAAAACGCCTGCTCACGTTTATATTATTAACCGTGAAAACGTGGAGTGGCTGATAATGAAAAGCGGCCTGCCGTTTAATTTTGACATGGTTGTGATAGATGAGCTTTCAAGTTTTAAATCGTATCAGGCGAAACGTTTTAAAGCATTACTGAAGGCTAGGCCGAAAGTTAAAAGGATTGTAGGTCTTACAGGAACGCCTTCTTCTAACGGGCTTATGGATTTGTGGGCTGAGTTTAGGCTGCTTGATATGGGTGAAAGGCTAGGCCGTTATATTACGTATTATCGGCAGAACTTTTTTGATCCTGATAAGCGTAACCAGCACATGATTTTTTCTTATAAGCCTAAAGATGGTGCTGAGAGTTTAATCTATAAGCAGATAGCTGATATTACGATTTCGATGAAGTCGAAAGACTATTTGAACATGCCGGCGTGTGTGATAAACGAGGTGAAAGTAGAGTTATCCGGTAAGGAGCGAAAACTCTATGATGAGCTGAAACAGGATATGGTGGTGTCGTTGGAGGGTAAAGAGATTGATGCGATTAACGCAGCGTCTCTTTCAAATAAGCTTCTTCAAATGGCAGGCGGCGCGGTTTATAACGAGAAAAAAGAAAGCGTTCATATTCATGATCGTAAGCTGGACGCGTTAGAGGATTTAATCGAGGCTGCTAACGGTAAACCGGTGCTTGTAGCTTACTGGTTTAGGCATGATCTTGAGCGGATTAAGAAACGTTTTAACGTGCGTGAGATTAAAACGAGTGCTGATATTGCTGACTGGAATGCCGGCATGATTCCTGTAGCATTGATTCACCCGGCTTCTGCAGGTCATGGTCTTAACCTACAGGCTGGCGGCTCTACACTTATCTGGTTTTCCCTGACTTGGAGTTTGGAACTTTACCAGCAGACGAACGCCAGGCTTAACCGTCAGGGTCAAACCGGCACGGTTGTAATCCATCACATCATCACTAAGAACACGATTGATGAAGACGTGATGAGGGCTTTAAGCATGAAGGCTAAAGTGCAGGATGCTTTAATCGAGTCGGTTAAAGCAAGACTATCAATTAACGAAGTGAGGGAAAGGGGTTCTAGAGAGAACTTACCTCAAAATGGAGGTAAGAATGAACAAAAAAGAATACTTACGGCAAGCCTATCTTCTTGATAAGCGGATTAAGGCTGACATGGACGAGGTAGTAAGACTGCGTGAGCTTGCTACAAGTGTTTCTTCATTAAGATACGACAGAGAGTATGTGCAGACGACTCGAAGCGTGGAAGCTCCGTTTGTGAAAGCTCTTATAAGGGTTATGGATTTAGAAGCCAAGATTAACATGGAGATTACGATGCTTATCAGTTTGAAAGAGCAGATTTTAGAAGTGATTTCTAAGCTTGAAAGCGTGGATGAGCAGATGATTTTACGCTACCGTTACATGAGTAACATGACGTGGGAGGATATTGGTAACGAACTCCATGCTAGCAGAATGACGATTATAAGATGGCATGGTAAAGCGTTAGAGCACATGGTTTTACCAGATAATCTAATCCAAATCTGAAAAAATGGTACGGTTTGGTACGCTCTGATACGAGATGTTACAGCCTTCTATATGGTATTATAAACTTAGCAAAAATTATAAATACTAAGCCTTGAAAGAGTAATCTTTCAGGGCTTTTTTCATGCCCAAAAGGAGGACATAACATGGATCAGATGGTATTGCAAACACAGCAATGGTTAAACAAAACCTATGGTGATGATACTCGTTATACGAAAGTAAAAGAGAGTGGTCATACTGGCTGGGACACTATCAATGGTTTGATTGTTGCATTGCAAATTGAATTAGGAATTCAGCATACAGCTGCTAATTTTGGTGCGGGTACAACACGAAAATTTAATCAACGTTATCCACACGGTGTTAAACAACAAGATGATAGTGATGAGTCGAAAAGTAATGTTTACTCGATTATTCAAGGTGCTTTATGGTGCAAGGGCTATTCGACAAGTAATAATATTACGCAACACTTTTATAGTGGAACAGGGCGTGCTGTTAAAGAGTTGAAGAATGATATGGGTATTGGTGGTGATTCTACTGTAACAATTGATGTAATGAAAGCACTTCTTTCCATGCAACAGTTTGTTTTACTAAATCGTTACGGTGGTACTGGCGTTGTTAGGATTATTCAACAAACTATTAACCGAACCTATAAGAACTATACGGGTATTATTCCTTGTGATGGTTTGTATGGTCGAGAAATGAATACCGCACTTATCCAAATTTTACAGTCGTTAGAAGGTTATTCGCCTGATGATGCCACGGGTAATTTTGGACATGGTACACGACGTAATTTGAAAACTATTAGCAGACAAAACGCTTCTTCCTATGGTAAGTGGGTATGGTTAGCAAAAGCTGTACTTAATTGCATTAGATATGATTGTCTTCAAAATGAGAATTGGGATGATGATTTTGCTGAGCAACTCACCAAATTCCAGAAAGACTACAAGCTTCCAGTCACCGGAGCACTTGATGTTAACACGTGGATGTCGTTGTTAACTAGTAAAGGTAATCCAGACAGAAAAGCAAAAGCATGCGACACACGTTTTGAAATTACTTCGGAATTACTCAATACTCTTAAACGCGACGGATATGAAATTGTTGGACGTTATTTAACAGGTGGCTCGTTTAAAGAAATCCGTGAAGGCGAGCTGAAACGTATTGTTGATGGAGGCTTGAAATATTTCCCTATTTTCCAAGAAAATGGTCGTAATCTTAGTGACTTTACGTATCAAAAAGGTCTTGAACACGGTAAGAAAGCTAGTGAAGCAGCATTATCTAAAGGTGTACCAGCAACAGCAATCTATTTTGCGGTAGACATGGATATTTATGATTATCAGATTGATAGTAACATTATTCCTTATTTTAAAGGTATTAATGAAACTATTGATTCTCGTTACTCAGTGGGTATCTATGCGTCACGTAACGTGTGTACAAGGATATCGAATGTAGGGTTGTCTGCTTCTAGTTTCGTATCAGATATGTCTACTGGTTTTAGTGGCAATCTGGGATTCCCAATTCCTAAGAACTGGAACTATGATCAATTCCATGAAATCTCAGGATATGGTGGTAAATGGGACTTAGACAAGGTTGCTTACAATGGGAAAATACCAGCCTGTAATAGTGTGATATCATCTCAGAAATATCAGCAAGACGAAACTCAATTTATTAAATGGGTGACTACAACAGAAAAAGAATGTTTGAAAGGGTTTGAAGGTATTTCCAACCCATTAACTGGATATCGGTTTGCAGTTGGCCAATATATTTTCGAGTACTTACGGAAACCAAAATATTGGGGCGACAAATACTTTGCTTTGTGGAGATTTTATACTCCAGAATTTAGTGTTGATAAACATGATATTAAAGCACGTTCTTTATGTCATGCTGTATGTTCGCAACAGCCATCTATTAAAGATAAGGTGACAGATATAGATATTGCTCATATGTCTGCTACTGCCTTAGGCTATATTCACTGGGGAATTCCAAAAAATAAAGGTTATTATAGCTTAGGTGATTTAGGTGGATGGTTGTTAGATTTACTACAAATGTTTGGAAATTATAGGAGGGTTGCCAAAGATCAAGATTTATCGAAATGGTTAAAGGAGCATTTGGGTAGTAAAACTGATGGACAAGGATTTGGTTATGACGATGTACTCGCAGACGCAGATGCTTATCTCATTGTTTCTTCCATGAAGAAAGATAATAGTGATACAAGGTTTTCAAAATCTATATCACAACTATATCAGCTTAGTAAGCGTGAACGAATTAAGATGTTTTATCAAGAACGATTTAATTCGTCTAAAGATAATGTCATTAGTGCCTTCACAAAATTAGCTGATCGTATAGATTTTGCCCCGTTAGAAAATGTAAAGGAAGGCCTTTTGAAACAAGCTGCTAAAACTGATGTTTTGCCTACGAGGGCGGAAGCCAAGATATTAGGTCAAATGTATGCGGAGTTTATGGCAAGCTAATTATCATATTTCTATAGTCAGAAGGAGTTCATAGCATTTTAATGCTATGAACTCCTTCTTATTTCGAGTTACTTATTGCGGAGTATTAAAATCAACAACTAAAATTAGGAAGGAAAAGAAAGCAAATAATAAGGAGAAGGCAATTATTAGCAGTGTGAAAATGACTGCTACTACTTTTAATGAGATAAGTATGACCTTTATATATATTGGCTTGTTAGTTTGAGGCAGTTTCTTTGTTGATGTAGCGGTAACGATTTTAAGAACTAGTGATATGCCTAAAAGAAGATAGCCTATACAGCAAATGGATAACGTTAGCGTATTGGATAGGTTAATTTGCTCTGTAGTTGTAGGCTTATGGACTAAGTATATGGGAAGAAAATGCGTAATGTTACTTTCTTCTAAAATCACTAAAAGTAATGAGAAAACACCTAATGCCCAAAGGATATTTGCTACGGTTTTACATTTTTTCATTACATCTACTCCATGAACTGTTTTGTCCTACTAATTATATAATACGCGCAAGCTTGCTGAAAGGAGGATGAGTCTTGCCAAGAAAACCTAAAAGACCGTGTTCTTATCAAGGCTGTCCGAACCTAACTGACGGCAGGTTTTGTGAGGAACACTTAAAACAAGAGAACCGGCGCTACGAAAAATACGAGCGACCTTATGATGCTCACAAACGTTACGGCAGAGCATGGCAGAAAGTAAGGGACTCTTATGTGAGAGAGCATCCTTTCTGTGAGCTTTGCTTTAAGAACCATATGCTTGTGCCTGTTGAGCAGGTTCATCATATTAAACCGATTGCTGAAGGCGGAACGCATGAGAGGAATAATCTTATTTCTCTATGCAAATCCTGTCACTCTAAAATTCACGCTAAGCGTGGAGATCGCTGGCATAACAAATAAAAACCACCCCAGGGGCGGTCAAAATCTCTAAAAACCTATTCCCCGGGGAACGGGCGCAGGGTCTCGCGTGCAAAAACAGCATATTCAAAAGGGTAATAGGCAAAATCAGACACAAAAATTTTTTAATAGTTAAAACTCATGCGGAAAGGAGGCGGAAAGTTTGCCTACAAAATCAAATAATATCGGCGGTCGTGGCGGCAGACGCGTAGGTGCCGGGCGAAAGAAGAAAGCGGTTGTTGAAAAAGCTAGTGAAGGAAACCCCGGTGGCAGGCCTTTAAGCGTTCTTGATATTCCGGAGCTTGAAGGTGCTGAAATGCCTCAGCCTCACGAGTTTTTATCCGCCACGCAAAAAGACGGTACACAGCTTCAGGCTAAAGAAATTTTTGAAGAAACATGGAAGTGGCTAAAAGACATTGGTGTTAGCAGTAAAGTGCCATCTCCTCTTATTGAACGGTATGCAATGAGTTGTGCTCGTTGGATTCAATGCGAGGAAGTAACCAGTAAACTCGGGTTTCTTTCCAAGCATCCTACCACGGGTAAACCGATACCATCGCCTTTTATCAACATTGGTATTAACTACATGAATCAGGCGGTCAGGCTTTGGAATGAGATTTTCCAAATTGTGAAAGAAAACTGTTCGACTGAGTTTGATGGTGTTTCACCTCAAAACGATTTAATGGAACGCCTGCTTATTACACGTAAAAACATATAAGGAGAAAAATTATGATAGAAAAAGTAAATCCAAGTCACCCGGACAAGATTGCGGATCGTATTGCTGGAGCAATTGTTGATCTGGCTTACAAGCTGGATGAGAATCCGAAGATTGCTGTTGAAGTGATGCTCGGGCATGGTAAGTGTGCCGTGTGTATTGAAAGCACGGTGATGTTTAAGTTTAAGGATATTAAAAATATTATCCACCGTTTAAGCCCTGGGAAAGTAAAGATTGATATTACGGTCGTGCCACAGGATAAGCATTTAAGCCGAAACCAGGATGGTATGGTTCGCTCGGGTGATAACGGGATTTTTAAAGGTGTACCACTAACAGGCGAGCAGAAGAAACTTTCTACTATTGCTCGAAAGGTTTATGAAAAGTATCCGTATGACGGCAAGTATGTTCTTGATGGTGAAAAGCTTATCATCTGCCAGTCTCACGCTAAACGAGAAGACGTATTGAAAGACTATCCGAATGCGTTTGTTAATCCTTTAGGCGACTGGACGGGCGGTATCAACGTGGATACGGGAGCGGTTAACCGAAAACTCGGGTCAGACATGGCTGATGCTGTTACAGGCGGCGGCTTGCATGGTAAGGATCTTACGAAAGCTGACGTGTCGGTTAACATTTACTCGTTTTTGAAAGCACAAAAAACTGGACGGGTGGTTGAATTTTCTTGTGCTATCGGAGATGAAATGGTTGATGGTAAACCGTATTCGCAGATTGTGAAAATTGCGAAAGATTATATTGACTCGGTGGGTGGTTTTGAAAAGCTGGCTTGCTGGGGTCTTTTCTAACGGGAGGAAAGCTTATGGAAAAAGAAATGCAGTATTATCTGGCTGACGTAAGTGAGCTTATCCCGTATGTGAGAAACGCTCGCACACACTCTGAGGCACAAGTATCTCAGATAGCGGCAAGTATTCGTGAGTTTGGTTTTCTATCCCCAATTCTAGTGGCTGATGATAATACGATTCTTGCAGGGCATGGCAGGCTTGCCGCGGCATTAAAACTGGGTCTTAAAAAAGTTCCGTGCGTGAAAGAAAACCATTTAACTGAAACACAAAAGCGTGCTTATATTATTGCAGATAATAAGCTTTCACTTAACGCAGGCTGGGACAACGAGCTATTAGCAGTCGAGTTATCGGAGCTTGAAGGAGCTGATTTTAACCTTGATCTTCTCGGATTTGACGAGGCAGAGCTTTCCAGTATTTTTGATGCCGATAAAGACGTAAGCGATGATGATTTTGATGTTGAAAAAGAGCTGGAAGAACCGTGTTTTTCTAAAACAGGTGACATATGGACGCTTGGTAAGCATCGTATTATTTGCGGTGATTCAACCGATTCTTCCACGTTTGAAAAACTGCTGGGTGAAACGAAAGTAAATCTTGTTTGCACGGACGCACCTTATTTCGTGAACCTTGAAAACGCGTCAGGGAAAATTAAAAATGATGATTTAAGCGATAAAGAAGGCTACGAGTTTTTAATGAAAGTTTTTACCAACTTTAAAAACTCTATGGCCGCTGACGCGTCTATTTACGAGTTTTACGCGACCATGAAAGCACGTGTTTTCTACGATGCTTTTGAGGACGCGGGGTTTAAGGTTGCAGCCGGTTTAATTTGGAAAAAGCCGAGAGCTCCACTTATGCGAACGGACTGGAAGTTTAACATGGAGCCGATTATTTACGGTTGGCGTAAAGACGGTAAACATAAGTGGTATGGCGATCAGAAACAGACAGCCGTGTTTGAATTCGACGGGATTAAAAACTCGAAGGAAGAAGGCTGTGGGCATCCTTCCAGTAAGCCTGTGCCGCTGATTGCTTATCTTATTAAACAAAGCACGCAAACAAACAGTGTTGTGTTAGACGGGTTTTTAGGTTCAGCGTCCACGCTTATAGCCTGTGAGCAGATTGGAAGAGTGTGTTTTGGAGTGGAGCTTGAACCTAAATTCATTGATGTTGCAGTTAAACGCTACATGAAGTTTCATGATGATAAAACAGAAGATGTGGTTCTTATACGAGATGGGAAACAGTATAGCTACGAGCAGGCAATTGAAATGATGAAAGAGGCTGGCGATGAGTAAAACACTTACACTCGCCAGCCTTTTTGATGGCTCGGGCGGTTTTCCTTTAGCAGCTACGCTTACAGGGATTAAACCTTTATGGGCAAGTGAAATTGAGCCGTTTCCTATAAGGGTTACCACTAAAAGATTACCTTATGTTAAGCACTTAGGTGATGTGTCAAAGATTAAAGGCGATACTGTGGAAGCGGTTGATATTATCACGTTTGGAAGCCCATGTCAGGACATGTCGATTGCAGGTAAACGGGCAGGCCTTAGCGGTTCTCGCTCGAACCTGTTTTTTGAAGCGGTTCGGATTATTAAAGAGATGAGGAGGAAAACAGGTGGACAAAAACCAAGATATATCGTTTGGGAGAACGTTCCGGGAGCGTTTTCCTCAAATAAAGGAAAAGACTTCGAGAAAGTTATCAAAGAAATCTGTGCTGTCAAAGGACATACGTTTAATGCTCCTAGACCTGAAAAATGGAGCAGTGCAGGACTTGTCATGGCAGAAGATTTCTCACTCGCATGGCGGGTACTTGATGCTTCATACTTCGGAGTACCCCAGAGAAGAAAACGTATCTTTCTTGTCGCAGATTTTGATGGACAAAGTGCCGGAAAAATATTATTTGAGCAAGAAAGCATGCCTGGGGATTTTACGGCGAGCGGAAAGCCGTGGCAAGAAACTGCCGGACATTTTGAAACAGGCACTGGTGATGCAATCGAAAGATACTGTTTAAACGATCAGGGCGGAAGCAGAATGGACGTGTTTGAAAACAAAAGCGGCACGCTTACAGCAAGTGTGGGAAACCATCCACCGCTCGTGTTTGAAAATCACGGACAGGACTCTAGATTTAAAGGACCGATAGATATTAGTAATACCATAGGAGCAAGTCTTGGAACTGGTGGGAATAATCAGCCTTTTGTGGTTTGTGATAAAACCTGTTTTGACGTTCGTTTAACATCGCTCAACACGAAAAATAAGCGTGCTAACGTGTATGAAACGAAACTGGCAAGAACAATTAACACAGGGCTAAACTCGCCTGAAGCTAATCAAGGCGGTCTTGCAATAGTGTACTCTACGAGTAAAAACTCGCATCACACGAATGCTCGGGCTGAAATGACAGACACGCTTGTGGCTAGTGACTATAAAGATCCTCCTGTCGTAAATGATATGAATGAGGATAAACACTATGTGGTTAGACGTTTAACACCGAAAGAATGTGCAAGACTGCAGGGCTTTCCTGACTGTTGGTGTGATAATCTTCAAACAGAAAATCCGAGCGATGAAGAGCTTATCTTTTGGCAGGACGTGTTTGAAACACATCGAAAACTAGTCACGAACGCCTGTAAGCCGAAAAGTAAAAATCAGATAATCAAATGGCTTAAAAATCCTCACACTGATTCGGCAGAATACAAGATGTGGGGCAACGGCGTGGCACTTCCCTGCGTGTATTTCGTTCTCAAAAATATCGCTTATTTTCAGGGAAAAGAAAGCACATAAGACTTGCTAAAAACCTTCTTTAGAGTGATGTATATACACAAGGAAAAACCTAAAGGAGGTATAAAATGAACTTAGAATATGGTTTAAAAGGTTCTAAAAGAAAACCGCTCATACAAGCAATAGAAGATTTAACAGGTCTTAAAGCCACGTATCTTAAAACTCCCAGCATGGCTTACAAGATAGGCTCTTTCACAGTTGGTAAAACAGGGACAGTAACATCTACGGATGTTGAAAGCTTAAAGAATCTCAAACAACTACTTGATGGTGATTATGGTATAAGCCTTCCGGAAAAGAAAAGTGAAAGTGCGCGCATGCTTACAGTCGAGTTTCCTAAGGATAAGACGGACGTGGTTAAGCTAAAGAAAATCATCAAAAACAAGAGTGATTTATTCAAAAAAGCACTCGATGTAACAAGCCTTGAAATAGAAGAAAACGGTGAAACGGTTAGTTTTCCCTGGTTTAAAAACGTAAGCCAAGACCATATGGATACTTACATAAAGCTTATTTCTGCTCTTTGCAAAATGAGTTTGGAAGTAAAACGTGTGAATGAAACTAAACATAAGGCGGTTAACGATAAGTATGCCTTCAGATGTTTTCTTCTTAGGCTTGGGTTTATCGGAGATGAGTTTAAAAAGGATAGAAAGATTCTTCTTTCCAATTTAGAAGGATCATGCGCTTTTAGAATCGAAAGGGCTAAATGATGAGAACGTTAAGCAGAGAACAAATTGAAAAGCTTAGAAAAACTTATCCTAAAGGTTGTTTGGTAGAGCTTATCTTAATGGATGATGTTCAAGCACCTCCTTCTGGCACTAAAGGCAGAGTGCTTGGTGTTGATGATATGGGTTCAATCATGGTTTCTTGGGAAACAGGAAGCAGGCTAAGTGTTGTTTATGGCGTGGATAAATGCAGAAAAATCGGTGGCTTATAAGAAGAATAATTAGTGAAATACCAGCGGTTTTATCCCGTTTATTGCTTGATATTGTGCGCTTTTAGAGTGATATATAGTATCAGCAAAAAGCACAGAAACAAAGGAGAAACCTTATGAAAAAAGAAATCTTACAAAACCTTACAAACGAAGTTAAAACATGCAGACGCTACGCGCTAAACGCAATCAAAAAAGCTGAAGAAGGGAAAATTAGTTCGGCTATCAGCATGCTCGACATTGCACAAACAGCAAAAACCTGCGCCAGTAAAGCTCACGAGGAGCTTTGGAAGGTAAGCGGAGGAAAACTCAACGATACGGAGTTTGAACTGTTTGCGGATGCTGAAACCTTGGACAAGGATATTCAAAAAGCTTATCAAGCGATTCAACAAGCAAGAAGCTAAAAGAAAGGGGGATAGTCAGCCATAGGGTTGGAAGGCTGGAGAAAAATCGTGGAATTATCCGCGATTTTTTCTCGTTTACGGCTTGCTATTATGTGCTTTTAGAGTGATATATAGTACTAACAAAAAACACAGAAAAAGGAGAAAAATCATGTGGGAACAAGATACGCTTAGGGTTGAAGATCAGGTTGTAAGCTACAGTATGAAGGTTTTTGAAGAGCCAAGCGAATATGGGATTAACCAGGGGCGAATTTCCAAGCTTACTTTGAAAAACAATAACAAGGTTATCGCAAACTATGATAGAGGCTGGGATATTATGCCAACAGGCAAGCTTGCAAACGAGGCTTTAGAAATGATCCTTGACGCAAGAAACTAAAAACTTTAAGTCTAGTTAAAAGCAGCAGGGCTTTTTAAGGCCCTGTTTCTCGTAGGAAAGATAAGAAATGATGTGGACGCAAGTAAGCGTCTTTTTTTATGCCTAAAGAAAGGAGGAGCTTAAGTTGGAAAAATACGAGGTTACTAAGTTAAAAAAAGAAGATTCAACGTATAGTAAGGATTTAGCGGATTATGCTGTAAGTTTTATTGAATGTTTAACGCATACGAAGGGAACGTGGGCTGGTAAGCCTTTTAAGCTCCTTGACTGGCAGGAGCAGATTATCAGGGACTTGTTTGGCGTGGTTAAACCGAACGGTTACCGCCAGTTTAATACTGCTTATAT
Organism: Gardnerella sp. DNF01205; assembly: GCF_049244135.1. Taxonomy (NCBI): domain Bacteria; kingdom Bacillati; phylum Actinomycetota; class Actinomycetes; order Bifidobacteriales; family Bifidobacteriaceae; genus Gardnerella; species Gardnerella sp. DNF01205. Next base: position 630,880 of record NZ_CP058378.1, read on the forward strand.
TGAAATACCTAAGAAAATGGGTAAAAGTGAGCTTGCCGCGGCAGTGGCACTGCTTTTATGCTGTGGGGATAATGAGGAGCGAGCCGAGGTTTATGGTTGTGCGGCTGACCGTCAGCAGGCAACCATCGTGTTTGATGTGGCGGCTGACATGGTTAGAATGTGTCCGGCTCTTAATCGTAGGGTTAAAATTTTAGCTTCGCAAAAACGTATTATTTTCCTACCAACTAACAGCTTCTACCAAGTATTGTCGGCTGAAGCGTACTCTAAACACGGTTTTAACATTCACGGTGTCGTGTTTGATGAGCTTCACACGCAGCCAAACCGTAAACTGTTTGACGTGATGACTAAAGGCTCCGGGGATGCTCGCATGCAGCCACTGTATTTTCTGATTACCACAGCCGGTACGGATACGCATTCTATCTGCTATGAGACGCATCAGAAAGCAGTGGATATTATCGAGGGTAGGAAAATTGATCCAACTTTTTACCCCGTGATTTATGGTGCAAAAGATTCGGATGATTGGACGGATCCTAAGGTGTGGAAGAAAGCTAATCCTTCTCTTGGAGTGACGGTTCAAATGGAGAAAGTTAAGGCTGCTTTCGAGTCAGCTCGGCAAAATCCTGGTGAAGAGAATGCTTTCCGTCAGCTTCGTCTTAACCAGTGGGTGAAACAGTCTATTCGTTGGATGCCGATGGAAAAGTGGGATGCTTGCGGTTTTCAGGTGAACGAGGAAGAACTCGAGGGCAGGGTCTGCTACGGGGGTCTTGACCTTTCAAGCACCACCGACCTTACGGCTTTTTCGCTTGTGTTTCCGCCTTTAGATGAGTCGGATAAGTTTCGTATCCTACCCTATTTTTGGGTGCCTGAAGAAACCTTGGATATGCGCGTGAAACGGGACCATGTGCCGTATGACGTGTGGGAAAAACAAGGTTTTATTAAAACTACGGAAGGAAACGTTGTTCACTACGGGTTTATTGAAAAATTCATCGAAACTTTAGGTGAACGTTTCAATATTCGTGAGATTGCTTTCGACCGTTGGGGCGCGGTGCAAATGGTGCAAAACCTTGAAAACATGGGGTTTACCGTGGTTCCGTTCGGACAGGGATTCAAGGATATGAGTCCGCCTACCAAGGAGCTCATGAAGCTTGTGCTCGAGCAGAAAATCGCACACTCTGGGCATCCGGTGCTTCGCTGGAATATGGATAACATTTTCATCCGCACCGATCCTGCAGGAAACATTAAGGCAGATAAGGAAAAATCAACCGAGAAAATCGACGGTGCTATCGCAACCATTATGGCACTTGACCGTGCCATCAGATGCGGTAACGCAAATACGGAAAGTGTGTATGACAGTCGAGGAATCCTATTCATGTAAGGAGGTGCGTATGAACATTTTCAGTAAAATTTTTAAGAGCAGAGATAAGCCTGAGAATCGTTTTAACTTGAATGCTCAAAGGTTTATTAGTGGCATGTCTTCTTCGGGTAAGAGGGTGAATGAGCGTTCAGCGATGCAGATGACAGCTGTCTACTCGTGTGTGCGTATCCTGTCTGAGGCGGTGGCGAGTCTGCCGCTTCACGTGTATGAGCGGACGAGTACGGGTACGGCTAAAGCTGTTAAACATCCTTTGTATAAGGTGCTTCATGATGAGCCGAATCTTGAGATGACAAGCTTCGTATTTAGAGAAACCTTGATGACGCATCTACTGTTATGGGGTAATGCTTACGCGCAGATTATTCGAAACGGTAAAGGCGAAGTTTTAGGCTTATACCCTTTAATGCCTGATCGTATGAGAGTTGACCGGGATGAGAGTGGCCAAATTTTTTACGAGTATACGTTAAATGATAGTGATGTTTTAGCGGGTAAAGAAACGAGTGTGAAACTTAAACCTTTTGACGTGCTTCATATTCCCGGTCTTGGTTTTGACGGTCTTGTTGGCTATTCGCCTATTGCGATGGCAAAAAACGCTATCGGTATGGCGATAGCTACGGAAGAGTATGGTGCATCGTTTTTCGCTAACGGTGCTACACCAAGCGGGATCTTGGAATACCCCGGTACAGTAAAAGATCCTCAAAGTATGAGGGATAGTTGGAATAAGGGGTTCTCGGGTTCTAACTCGCATAAGATAGCGATTTTAGAGGAAGGCATGAAGTATACGCCTATTTCTATTTCGCCTAACGAAGCACAGTTTCTTGAAACTCGTAAGTTTCAGATTAACGAGATCGCTCGTATTTTTAGAGTCCCACCACACATGGTTGGTGATTTAGAAAAATCAAGTTTTTCTAATATTGAGCAGCAGTCGCTGGAGTTTGTGAAATACACGCTGGATCCTTGGGTGGCGCGTTTTGAACAGTCTATTACGAGGCGGCTTTTTACTGATAAGGAGAAAGAAACCTATTATGTGAAGTTTAACGTGGATGGTCTTCTTCGAGGAGACTATCAGAGTCGTATGAATGGTTATGCTACCGCTCGTCAAAACGGTTGGATGAGCGCGAACGATATTAGACAGTTAGAAAACTTGGATAAGATTCCAGCCTGTGAGGGTGGTGACTTGTATTTGATTAACGGTAACATGCTCCCACTTAACCGTGCTGGAGCGTTCACTGTAATTGGTAGAAATAAGTTAGGTGATTAAGATGAATTTGTGTCTTGATAATATTAATATAACATGTTATATTAATATTATTATAGTATAACTGTTTATACAGTGGATGAATCATTTAGGCAACGAAGACATAACGAATTATCTTAACGTTAAGCGAAAAATAGAATTTAATCTCTATGGATACTTAACTAAGATAATATCCTACACTATGAGAGTATACAACAAATTAATAATAGCAGAAAGGATGGAATAATTTATGTGACATTATAAAAAAATCATAAAATGTACAAGAATAGTGATCATTCGAGATAAAAGCTGATTAATCTCAATCTTAGTTAAAGATGTTGTTTTTAAGGAGGTGCTTACAAATGATTAGAAAAAGAAAGATGTTATCAGCAATAACCACTTATGTAATGGTTGTTGGAATGTTGTTTTTCACATCCAATTCTGTTGCTTATGCGTATACTTTATCTCAACCAAAATCGTTTTATGATAGTATTTCATGGACATGGTTTTATAGCGATAAGGCTACGCCAGCATATAATTGTCTAGGATTTGCAACTGGTAGTATGACGTACGAATGGCCTAGTGACTTTGGTGATGATGCTGCTACTAAAGCGCAATTGGATAATTATCTGGCAAAGAAAGGTTATAGACCTTATAAATATGATCCATTTATTCTAGCGTATGGTCATTCTCCTGATAAAATTGTTCATTTTGCAAAAGTTACTGGTCTTAAGTGGTGCCGTGCTAAATGGGGACAATTGGAGCTGTTTAACCATGGTAGTCATGATCCTTATTACCCTAATTCTGTTTATGGTTCTTTGCAACACAAATACACTGCGAATTAGAATTCTAGGAGGTGTAATACTATGTCTAAGAAAAAAATGTATATTTCGCTAGGAACTTTACTTTTATTGGTTCTATTTGTATTTACTGGAATTTTTATTATTGGAAATAATCCAGCATCAAAGAATAGTGGGAATATAGCTAATAAATTGATGCCAGTAAACGTAGCTTATGCTGAAACGTTAGATGATATAAAGGGATCCATGAATAAGTTGATGGTGGAATTAGAAACTGAGACGAAGACTAATCCACAAGTGGCTATGCAGGCACATCCAGGAAAGTTTATTAGGAATTCTAAAAACTATCAAAGAATATTGAAACTGGGACTGAAGGCAATTAAACCTCTTTACGATGCTATTTATGATAGTAGAGATGCTGGATGCTATGAATATATTCTAGCTATGGCTATTGAAGACATAACTGGCGAAAAGTTTGTTTACAATTCTGACTATGGTTGGAAAAATTCGTTAGAGTTTAGGATGGCTTATGACGAAAAAGTAAACAATACAAGGTTTAATGTTGAAAGAATCAGTAATAATGAAACTTTGAATGATCATGACCGAACTCAGAAATTTAAGGAATTAGGGATTTTTGCAGTTTCTGATTTAATTAAAGAGTATAGGAAAAGTGATTCCAAAGTTTCTAAACCATCGATATTAGAAGCTGTTAAGGGAATTACTAGTAAGTATAAAGAACTTGCAATAACGGAAAGAACTCCAACTGAGAGTATTCTAGATGAAACACAATTATTTGATTCTCTAGTTTCCTTAAATGGAAGAGCATACAAGTAAGGTGGATTATCTAACTGTAAAGCTAGTTCTTTAGGTATTATATGAGTGTTATACGAACATGAAGCGACCAAGAAAATCTTGGTCGCTTCTTTATATAAGAGAGGAGGAAAAAGGTAATGAGGAAGTTTTGGCAGTGGAAAAACCAAAAGGAAAACAATGAGACTAATGAGAATAATGAGATTTTTGAGAGGACACTGTTTCTTAACGGTACGATTGCTGAAGAATCATGGTTTGATGATGATATTACACCACAACTTTTTAAAGACGAGTTAAACGCTGGTAGTGGAAATATTACCGTGTGGATTAACTCGCCTGGCGGCGATTGTGTGGCTGCGGCACAAATCTATAACATGCTCATGGATTACAAGGGTTGTGTGACGGTCAAGATTGATGGGATTGCAGCGTCGGCGGCATCGGTTATTGCGATGGCTGGCACAAAGGTTTATATGAGCCCGGTGTCAATGCTTATGATTCATAATCCTATGACTGTTGCTTTCGGCAACAGAGGCGAAATGGAAAAAGCAATATCAATGCTTGATGAGGTCAAAGAGTCCATTATTAACGCTTACGAGATTAAAACAGGGCTTAACCGTGTGAAACTGTCGCATTTAATGGATTCGGAAACATGGATGGATGCTAACAAGGCGGTAGAACTCGGGTTTGCGGACGGTGTTTTAACTAGAGGTGAAACCGCTGATATTGGCATACCACAGGTTTCAACATTGTATTCGAAAGCAAGCGTGCAAAACACGTTATTGGAAAAAATATGTAAAGCCTGCCGGATAAGCGGTAAGGAAACAAACAATATTAGTGCAGACGATCTTATGGATCGTCTTTTTTTAATCAAAAATTGGAGGTAAATATGATGAACAGTATTTCAAACATGGTTGAGAAACGTAATAAGGCTTGGCAGGGTGCGAAAGCTTTCCTTGAGTCTAAACGTGACAAGGACGGGCTTATTTCAGAAGAAGACGCGAAAACTTACGATGAGATGGAAGCGAAAGTGAAAGCTTACAGTATGGAAATTGATCGTTTAGAGCAGATGGAAGTAATGGATAAGGAGCTTTCAAAACCAACATCTGAGGCGATTGTTGCAAAACCTATGAAAACAGGTGTGAAACTTGAAAAACAAGGGCGTGCGCGTGACGAGTATAAGCAGGCAATGCTTACAGCTCTTAGAAGTAATTTTAAACGAGTCGATAACGTGTTGCAGGAAGGCGTGGACGCTGACGGCGGGTATCTTGTGCCGGAAGAATACGATAATCGTCTGATTGAAACGTTGAAAGAAGAAAACATTATTCGCTCTCTTGCTACCACTATTACTACTAGTGGAGAGCATAAGATTAATGTTGCGATGAGTGATCCTGCGGCGGCTTGGATTGAAGAAGGCGCAAGCCTTAACTTTGGGGATTCCAAGTTTGCTCAAATCCTGCTTGACGCTCATAAGCTTCACGTTGCGGTAAAAGTTACTGAAGAACTCTTGTATGATAATGCGTTTAACCTCGAGAATCATCTTCTCACATCCTTCGGCATGGCGTTGGCTAACGCTGAGGAAGACGCTTTTCTTAACGGGGATGGCGTGGGAAAACCGACTGGTATTTTCAACAAGAAAGACGGCGGCACGTTCCTTAAAGAAACTACCAGTATTAAAACTGATGATCTGATTGATCTTATTCACGCTTTGAGGCGACCATACCGTAAAAACGCGAGTTTTATTATGAACGATAAAACAGTCGCGAGCATACGAAAACTTAAAGACAATAACGGTGCGTACGTTTGGCAGCCTTCATACCAGGATGATGAGCCGAACAGGATTCTCGGATACCCGGTATACACGTCTGCTTACGCGCCTGAAAACATGGTGGCTTTTGGTGACTACTCGTACTACAACATTGGCGACCGTGGTTCACGCTCGTTTAAAGAGCTTACTGAGCTTTTCGCTGGAAACGGCATGATAGGTTTTGTTGCTAAAGAGCGTGTAGACGGCAAACTCGTGCTTAAAGAAGCAGTACAGATTCTGCCTGTTAAAACAAGCGTAGCAGCTTAAAAGACGGTTAAAAGTTAAGGAGGGGTGTTGATGATAGTTACAGTTGAGGAAGCAAAAAACTATCTTAGGGTGGATAGTCGAGAAGATGATGAGCTTATCAACACCCTTATTCGTTCTGCTGAAAAACTCTGCCAGGGAGTAGCTCGTAAAAACGATACTAGTTTGATTAGTGAAAACTTTGACGAGTATCGGCTCGCAGTCTTATACGCTACAGGCTACTTGTATGAGCATCGGGAAGAAGCCGACCACCACGCGCTTATGCTTACCTTACGTTCGATGCTTTTTACTGTTAGAAAAACGGGGTTTTAAATGAGAATAAGTTTATTAAATGAGCGTATTGTGCTGCTTAAAAACAGTGTTGAAGTTGATGAGGTTGGTAATCATAAGATTAAGTGGAGTAAATATTACGAGTGTTACGCTACGGTGAGTGCTGAAAGCCCAATGGAGCAGACTTCGGCAGGAAACGTGTGGGATGAGTCAAAAATAGATTTTACTATCCGCTATTCGAAAGAAACCGCCGTAGTCTCATCTCTTGGTTACAGGATTATTTTCCGTGATACGGTTTACGAGATTTTAGGTGTTGACCACATGAATTATAAGAAGAAAACCCTGAAACTTCACTGTAAGAGGTGTAAAAAGTGAGCAAAGTAAGTATTGGCAGCCTCTCTAAAGAAGTTATTAGAGAGCTTAAAACTTACGCGAAAGTTACAACCGGGAAAGTAAAAGAAGCAGTAAAAAACGCTGGTAAAACCGTTAAAGAAGATATAGAAAACACTGCTCCGAAACACACAGGTAAGTATGCGAAAAGTTGGACGCTGAAAACTGTTAAAGAAACAGAAAACGCTCTCACACTGGTAGTTCACTCAAAAAACAAGTATCAGCTTACACACTTGTTAGAGTACGGTCACGCTAAACGAGGCGGAGGACGTGTGGAAGCAAGAGCACACATTAAGCTTGCGGAAGAAAAAGCGGTTAAAAGCTTCGAAGAAAAAATAAGGGAGGCGATAGAACATGACTAAACTTTTAAACATTATGCAAGAGATAGGTTTTCCTTTCGCTTACCATCATTTTGCTGAAGGAGAATCACCTTCCCCACCGTTTCTTGTGTTTCTTACGCCTGCGAGCAGTAATTTTTCTGCAGACGGGAAAGTGTATTTTAAAGTAAACGAAGTTCATATTGAACTATACACAGATTATAAGAATCCTAGTGTGGAAGAAAAAGTTGAAGCCGTGCTTGATAGGCACGGCATTTTTTATAACAAAACAGAGACGTTCATAGAGTCGGAAAAGCTTTATGAAACACTCTACATTTTTGAAATGGAGGTAACAGAAAATGGGTAACAAGGTTAAATACAATCTTAAAAACGTGTACGCGGCAAAACTTAAAAAAGACGCAGGCGGAAGTTTTAACTATGATGCGCCTAAACCTATTCCGGGAGCTGTGAGCATAAGCCTTGATGCGGAAGGTGAATCCTCACCGTTTTACGCTGACGGGATTGTCTACTTCAGGTCGACTGCGAACAACGGTTACAGTGGCGACTTGGAAATGGCTCTTATACCTGAATGGTTTAGAACGGAAATATTAAAAGAAAAACTTGATAAAAACGGTGTGCTGGTAGAAAAAGCAACTACCGGTGAAGCAGAAAAGTTCGCGCTTCTTTTTGAGTTTGACGGTGATGTTAAAGCAATCCGCCACGTGCTTTATAACTGCTCGGCTTCCAGACCTTCTATCGCTTCGGAAACCAAGGAAGACACGATAGAACCGGGTACTGAAACACTCTCGCTCACGGCTGATCCTAGAGAAGATGGGCTTGTGAAATCCCGTAGCGGGGATACGACATCTGATGAAATTTACGCTAACTGGTATAAGAGCGTGTACGTTCCTCAAAACATGACAGAGGTTAAACCTAAGTAAAAGGAGTGGTGAATATGATTGAAAAAACAGTAAAAATCGGTGGCAAAGACGTGAAGTTTCGTTCTTCCGCCACTATTCCAAGACTGTATCGTATCAAATTCAAGCGTGATATTTTTCAGGATCTTTCTAAACTCGAAAAATCGTATAAGACTAAAAGCACCGGGTTTGAGATTGATGATCTGGAGATTTTTGAAAACGTAGCTTATATCATGGCCTACCATGCGGATAACACGATTCCTGAAACGATTGAAAAATGGCTCGATGAGTTTGAAATGTTTTCTATCTACGAGGTGCTGCCTGAAATTTTGGAGCTTTGGGGTGCGAATTTACAAACACAGGTTCAATCTAAAAAAAACTTACGTCAACTACAAGAGAAATGACAACCGCGTTATTTCTTCTTAGATGCACAGAGATTGGGATAAGTATTCGTGAGCTGGATCTTTTAACTATCGGCATGATTTTAGACATGTGGACGGAGAAAGCAAACGATAGTGTGAAATACGATAGGCTCGCAAGCCAGGCAGAATTCGACAGGTTCTAGACGAGAGCCAAGCATTCTTATGCAAGGCGTTAAAATACCTGAATTTTTTTATTCCTAAATTAAGAGAAAAGGAGGTGAAGTTATGGCAAACAGGATTAAAGGTATTACCGTTGAAATCGGTGGAGATACGACAGGCTTGGATAAGGCGTTAAAAGACGTGAATACGACTATCCGATCCACGCAAGCTCAGCTTCGTGACGTAAACAGGCTGTTAAAACTCGATCCGTCCAACGCTAAACTTTTAGCACAAAAACAGCAGTTGTTGCAGCAGGAAATAGCAAACACTTCCGAGAAACTTAACGCTTTAAAACAGGCGGATAAGCAAGCTAAAGTACAGCTTGAAAACGGGGATCTCGGTAAAGACAAGTATGATGCGCTGCAGCGTGAGATTATTGAAACCGAGCAGAATCTTAAAAATTTAGAACAGCAGGCAAAGAAAGTCCCTTCAGCATTAGCAGTTTCCATGAAAGAAACCGGGGATAAAATTAAAAGTGTCGGTGAGAAAACAGCCCAAGTCGGCACAAGCCTATCCACGCATGTTACCGCACCGATTGTGGGGCTTGGAGCTGCGTCTTTAGCCGCGTTTAACGAAGTTGATGCCGGCATGGACACAATTGTTACTAAAACAGGCGCAACAGGAAAAGCACTGGAGGGTATGCAAGATAGCATGAAAAATCTTGCTACCAGTATTCCTACTGATTTTCAAACCGCTGGTGCTGCTATCGGCGAGGTGAACACCCGATTCGGTTTAACAGGTAAAAGCCTTGAAGACCTGTCAGGCAGGTTTATTAAATTTGCTCAAATTAACAACATGGACGTTTCCACGGCTGTTGATAACACGCAGAAAGTTGTGGCTGCTTTTGGGCTTAAAGCACAAGACGCCGGAGCTTTACTTGATACGATGAACGCTGTAGGTCAGCGTACCGGTGTCAGCATGGATACGCTTGCTAAAACCATGGTGACTAACAGTGCCTCCTTACAGCAGCTTGGGTTTAGCGCATCGGATGCCGCTAATTTCTTAGGCAATGTTGAAATGTCGGGTGCTGACACGTCACAGGTTATGACTGCTCTAACTAAAGCACTAGCTGCTGCTACTGCTAAAGGCACGCCTATGAAACAGGCTTTAGAAGATATTCAAAACAGTATGGTGAATGCGAAAAGCGACACTGAAGGTTTAAAAGTAGCTTATGAGCTGTTTGGTAAGCGTGCAGGCGCGGCTATTTATCAGGCGTGTAAAAACGGTTCGCTGTCTTTTGCTGAGCTTGGTACTTCCCTTAAAGATAATGCTGGCAGCGTGGAGAAAACGTTTAACGAAACGCTTGATCCGATAGATAAGTTTAAGACTTCGATGAATAGTCTGAAAATCGTGGGAGCAGATCTTGGCAGTTCTCTTGCAACGGTTTTACAGCCTATGCTTGAAAAGTTCGCTTCCTGTATGAAATCTTTAAGTGAAGCTTGGAACGGATTGTCTCCGGGAATGAAGGATGCGATAGTAAAAATCACGCTTATTGCTGCAACAGTCGGTCCTGTGCTCATTGTGATCGGGAAAATTATTAGTGCTGTTGGAGCAATCACTTCTGCTCTGGGAGGTCTTATCGGACTTCTTGGAGGAACAGCCACAGCCACTACTGCGGTAGGTGTGGCAGGAGGAGCAAGTGCTGCAGGAACAGCGGCGGCAGGGACAGCAGCAGGAACAGCGGCTGTAGGGTTTGGAGCGTTAAACGTTTCACTTCTTCCTATTATCGGTATTATTGCGGCGATTATTGCCGCGGTTGTGGCGATTATTGCGATTATTAAAAACTGGGGTGCTATAAGCGAATGGTTTAAAAACCTGTGGCAGGGTGTTTGCCAGAGTGTGAGCAGTATTTGGCAAAACATCTCGGAGTTTTTCCAAAACGTGTGGCAAGGCTTAGTTCAGGTTTTTACCGGCGTGTGGGATACGATTAAAAACGTGCTCACGGTAGCTCTCATGTTTATCGTAGAGCTTATAAAAGGCTATTTTTCGCTTATCACACTACCGTTTAGGTTTATTTGGGAAAACTGTAAAGACGTGATTATAGGCGCATGGGATGCGATTAAAACCACGGTAAGTAGCGTGCTTGAAGCCATAAACAGTGTAATAACAAGTGTTATGAACACGATTATGTCGTTTATAACAAGCGTGCTAAACACTATAAGCAGTGTGTTTACGAGCGTGTTCAATGCGATTTTAAGTGTTGTAACCTCTGTTTTTAACAGTATAAAATCGGTGGCTGAAACGATATGGAATGGAATGTGCAGTGTTATAACCAACGTGGTAAACACGGTTAAAAATACGGTTTCTACGGTGTTTAACGCGGTGGCAGGGGTTGTAGGCAACGTTTTTAACGGTATTAAAAACACGGCCGTATCAATTTGGAATGGTATTAAAAACGCTATCATCACTCCGATTGAAGCGGCGAAAAACAAGGTTAAGGCAGTAGTTGACGCTATAACAGGCTTTTTTGCAGGTATTAGACTTAGTCTTCCTCATATTAAGCTTCCTCATTTTAGTATTAGAGGACACTTCTCACTCGCACCACCGTCTGTACCGTATCTTGCTATCGACTGGTATAAGAAGGCAATGGATAAGCCGATGCTGTTAAACGGGGCGACTATCTTCGGTGAGAAAAATGGGCATTTGCTTGGCGGCGGCGAAAAAGGGCCTGAGGTGATTATGGGGCTTGATGCTTTGCAGAATATGAGCGCGGGAGCAAACACGCAAATGCTTAGTGTTATGAACCAGATTCTAGCGATTATGGACTCGTATTTCCCACAGTTTTCCAACCAGAGTATTGTGCTTGACTCAGGCGAGCTTGTGGGCGGTATTGCAAACAAGATGGACAGTGAGCTTTTTAAGCTTCAAACAAGAAAAACAAGGGGGTGGTAAAAGTGTATGGCATGACAATAAACGGGTTGCATAGTTTTAAGGATTTAGGCTTAGTTCCAACACTTAAGCCACATGTTAATCTACCATCCCCAAGGTTTAGCTATCTGGAAGTGCCGGGAAGATTGGGAAGTTTTGATCTTACGGAAAGTTTAGCAGGTGAAGTTTTATACGAAATGCGTGAAGGCAGTTTTGAGTTCATTGTCGCAGATAAAGGCGTGTGGCAGAAAGCTTACGAGAGGCTTAAACGCGATGTTCACGGGCTTAAAACAACACTTGTGCTGGACGCCGAATCTTCCTTTTACTATCAGGGTCGAGTGTGGGTAAGTGATTTTAAATCGGATAAAAACTATGAAACGATTACGCTTAACTACAGGCTAAATCCTTATAAGCACAGTGTTTTAGACATTAAAACAGGTGGCGTGTACACGTTAAAAAACGTGCAGGTTAAAGACAAAAAAGAAATCAGGCTTACCCGTGATTTTGATATGACGCTTATACCTGAATTTACTAATAAAACACTAAATACACTAAGTGTTGATTTTAACGGAAAAACCTACAGTCTAAAACAAGGCATATCTCGTTTCCCTGAACTTAGAACACGCGAAAATAATATGACGCTTACGTTTCAAGGCACAGGCACGCTTGATATTTCCTACCTAAGGGGGTGGTTATAAATTGTACAGAATAACTCTTGATGAAACAGCCTTGTATTATCTGGGCGACACTAAGAATGTTCTTCTTGACGCGACGCTTAACGTGGAGCTTAACACTGCAGGCACGCTCGTGTTTACCTGCCCGAAAGAAAATCCCTGCTATGAGAAGTTTTTTAACAGAAAATCAGTAGTGAGCGTGTATCGCGATGAGAAAGAAATTTTTACCGGAGAGGTAAGAGAACAGGAGAAAGACTTAAATCAAAACAAGAAAGTAGTGTGCGTAGGTCTTTTAACGTATCTTGCAGACAGTATTCAGCCGCAGAGAGAATACCATGATCACACACCTTACCAACTGTTGGAAAAATTCCTAAACATTCATAACGAGCAGGTGGATGACAGGAAGAAGATTCATATCGGAAAAGTCAGCGTGACAGATCCCAATAATTCCCTGTACAGGTTCACCAATTTTGAAACAACGCTTGAAGCGATTATGGGAAAAATGGTTGATAAGCTGGGCGGATACTTAAAACTAAGACGAGAAAAAGACGGGATGTACCTTGATTATCTTCGCTTGGAAGAAATGGGTAAAATGGCGAAACAGCCGGTTGAGTTTGGTCTTAATATGCTTGATTATACTGAAAACTTATCGGCAGAAGATGTTACTACAGCACTTATCCCTTTAGGTAAAGAACTGGAAAGTGAAAACAGCAAAAACGAGGTTCTTAAAAAATACACGGATATTACAAGCGTTAATAATGGGAAAAATTATCTTGTTTCCACTCAGGCAAAGAGCGCGTTTGGTTGGGTTTGTAAAGTCGTTAGATGGGATGATGTCGCTGTTCCTGAAAATCTGTTACGTAAAGCCTCTCTTTGGCTTAAAGATAATCAGTTCGAACAGACAGAGCTTAACTTAAGCGCGGTTGACTTATCAGAGTTTGACCTTGATTTTGAAACTATTGAGTGTGGAGACAGAGTTAGGTGCATAGCATCGCCTTTTGGCATGGATCGGGTATTTCCCGTTATGAGACAGTCTATTCCATTGCAAAAACCCGGTGAGATGAAAGTCGTCCTGGGCAGTCAAACCAGACGAAGCTACGTGCAAAGCTCACATAATTCTGTGCAAAGCCTGCGTGAAGAAAGCCTTGCAACAAGAAAAATAGATAACGAGCGTGTGCAAAGTGAAATCAACAATATTAAAGCACAGATGAACATCACCTCAGGCGGTTACAAGGTAACAGAATATGATGATTCAGGCAGGTGGCTAAGAGACCTTTACATGGATACGCCTGATAAGAATACTGCTACAAAAGTATTACAGGTTAATATGAACGGGATTGGCGGAAGCCATAACGGTTTTGCAGGACCTTACAATACCGCGATGACTCTTGACGGCATGGTGTATGGTGACAGGATTATCGGACATTCGATTGATGCTGAGAAACTTTCAGTTTCTTACACTTCGCAGGTGGAAAAGCAGATTAGTAACGCAAAACAGGAAGCCATTTCTGATAGTGATGAGAAACTTAAAAGCTACTATACGATAAACGAGGTTAACACCAAGTTTTCTGTAACGGATCGAAAGATTGAATCAAGTGTTGAAACAGTTAATCAAAAACTGGAGCAGAAAAACGGCAACTATTACGGCACGTATACTCCCTACTCTTCTAATGCTCCGGCTAACTCTTGGACAAGCAGAAGTGAGAAGTTAAACCACGTGGGAGATTTTTTCTTCGACACTCAAACAGGCTACGCCTACAGGTATCGGGTTAAAAGAGACTGCTTAGAGATCAAGTTTAACAGTAATTGCCGTACGGAAAGCGCAAACTATGATTGGGTGGAAGTTTTCTATGAGTCTGAGGGTAAGATTCACGTTTTACCGAAACTCGGCGGTGCGGACATAGCAGGTAAAAGCATCTTTGTACCAAGTGATACGTTTTGGCTTTATTTTAGAAGCGATGGCTCAAGCCATGATTATTACGGTTTTAAGATTGATGCGATAAGAAAAAGCAGTTCAAGAAAAGAAGTTGAAGATAGTTTAGCGGTTTTACCTAACGATGCCGGAAACATAATAGAACTGTCAGGCAGCAATTATCCTGAGTCAGAGCATGATCCGTATCAGGATAATACGAGAAAACTATGGCGGTATACGTCAAATGAGAGTCTTGACAGCTACCTGGAGTTTGACTGGGTTAGAGTTAGTGATAAAGACATTCAGGCTGCTAAAGAAACAGCTGACAGAGCTATATCTAAAGTTTCTATTGTTGAAGACTCGATTACTTCCATGGTGAAAAAGGGTGAGTTCGGTTCGTTTATGCGGCAAAACTACAACAGTTTTCTGATTGGATTTAACGAGTCAAGCAACTATGTTCAAATCACTGCAGGACAAATAGGTCTTTACAACGGGTCGATTGACCAGTATCACAAGCGTGCAGTCTTTGATGAAAGCGGTAACCGTTTCTATCGTGAAGGCTCATATGTCGGCATGATCGGCACGAATCACAAACGTTACGTTGAAGAGTGTAAGGGTCTTGAGTTTGATTTGAGTTACGAGGGTCAATACATGGCTTTCGCACAACAAAAATCATCAAATCATGACGAGCTGAACACCATGCTTTGTTTTTCACGCTCAAACGGTATGTATGACGAGTATGGCTTGCATTTAGGCTGCAACTTTTATGCCCACGGTTTCAAGGTTATAAAACCGCAGTGGGAAGAAGGATTTGGAACTACAGCAACCATTCATTATGTGCAGGTGCTTGATGTGGATGAGTACGGCAAAGTAAGAAGATGGGGTGAAAACGGGCGCATGGTATTTAAAAACGGTATCCTCATGGACCTGACTTTCTACAGCTAAGGAGATGAATATGGCAGAACTTATTATTAACACAAACGAGGTTGTGATAAACAAAGGTACTAAAAACAGTGACATAAAAGTCGCTAAAACTGTTGATGAGAGTATGGAACTAGAGCAGTTTATCAGCAACAGTAAGTACGCAAAGATGATAGAAGACATCAATCACAAACTTGACATTCTAATCGAAGAAAAGGAGGTGGAAGATGGAAAAGCCGACCATTAACTATGCGATAGCTACACAAAAGTTTAGAGCGAAGTTAAGCGATGAGATAGTGTCTTTGCAAAAAAGTATCCCTATCCCGACCTACATGGTTGAAGGGATAATCGCATCAATTTTAGCTGACATACGCTCAGCAGTGATAGCTGAAAACACGATGGAACATGTTGCTTTTAGTGAGGAAAACACAAAGTATTACGAAGAACAGTTAGAAAAACTAAACGAGGAAATCCTAAAACTTAAAGCAGAAAAAGAAGAAAAACCATAAGGAGGAAAGCCTTATGTATAGAGGAACAACACCTACAAACGTGTTCAGGACAGATGTGGATTTAGAAAACGCATCTGTCCTTTTTGTTAGCTATAAGCAAAACGGAAAAGTTGTTTTAGAAAAAAGCTTAGAGGATGTGAGTGTTAAAAAGACACTTGTAACAGTCAATCTCACGCAGAAAGAAACACTTTTGTTTCAAGACGGTATTGTCACGATTCAAATCAGAGCCAAGTTTCCCGACAACACGGCTATCGCTTCAAATCTGATACGAACAACAGCTGAAGAAATAGTAAAGGACGGTGAGATTTAATGGCAGAACTACAGGCAAGTTTTAAACACAATACAGATATGAGCGCATCTTTTGAAAGCATCATAAAAGTAACAGACGAAGAAACAACAGATTACAACAGGCTTACTAACCTGCCGAAAATTAACCAAGTAAAGCTTATAGGCAATAAAACGCTTTTAGAGCTGGGACTTTGCTCTATCAGCAATATCGAACTCGAAGAACTACTTAAATAAGGAAGGAAATTATTATGCAAACCAAATTTTTAGACAACAACGGACTTTTATACGTTTGGAAGAAAATCAAGGAAAGCTTTGTGAAAAAAGAAGAGCTGACAAAAGCCTTGGAAACCGTGCCGAAGAAAGTCACGGATTTAAGCGATGCGGCAAACTATGCACAAGTATCTTCAGTACCAACCAAGGTGGAAAACCTGACAGATGCGTCAGAATACGCGAAGAAAACCGACATTGTGACAAACGTAGAAAATCTTCAAGGCATTGACGCGTATGCGAAAACAAGCGCATTACCGACAAAAGTAGAACAGCTGGAAGACGCAGCGAATTATGTGAAAAAGACAGACCTTACTGAAGAGGTAAAGCATCTTGTCGGCAACATTCAATCAATTGATTTTAAGGTGGTTGATAGCCTGCCTCAGACAGGTGATAAGGCAACAATCTATCTTATAAGCGATAACAAGGGCGAAAACGATGCGTATGATGAATACATTTATGTAAACGACAGGTTTGAAAAAATCGGTACAACATCAGTTGATTTAAGCGACTATGTGAAAAAAGAAGATGTTAAAAGTATCAGCAATGAAGAAATTGATGCACTGTTTGTGTAGGTGAAGCTTATGGCAGATAAGTTTTTAGGCAAAGAAGGTTTGTTTAGGCTGATAGAAAAATTGAAAGGAAAATTTGCCACACTGGACAGTCCTGCTTTTACGGGAAAACCGACTGTTCAAACACCAACCTATATACCGGACACCAGAGGAAAAGAAATCGTTAACCGTGAATACGTGGATTTTGTAACAAAGCTGCTGATACATCAGGACATGCCTAAGCTCCCTAAGCAGTTCAAATGGGTTATTACACCTGATTCTTGGCAGGAAGTACTAGATGGTTATGTGTATGGCTTTTTTTACGAAAAATATTACAAGCCACATAAAGAACAGTACCCCAACAATGCACAGGAACAGAATGTAGCACTTGATATAAAAATCGACTTTGAAAGACTTCCGTCTATGAGGTTTTATGGCACGGGAGATATTAAGGAGGTTTGCAAACTAACTATGGCAATCGGCAGTGATTGGAGGATTTACTGTTATGGGGATAAACCTTCAAACGAAATACCGGTAATTATTACATTTATGCAGGTAGAAGATGTAACTGATCTTATTAAGGAGGCGGTAGAATGAAAGAATTTTGGAATACACTACAGCTGGCTTTCACAGTAGTAGGCGGCTGGCTGGGATACTTTTTAGGCGGGTGCGATGGTTTAATCCTCGCACTTCTTTTATTTGTGGTAACTGATTACATCACAGGCGTGATGTGTGCGGCGATTGATAAAAAGCTTTCAAGCAGCGTGGGTTTTAAGGGCATCTTCAGAAAGGTGCTCATTTTTATGCTTGTTGGCATAGCAAACATTATAGATTTTCAGGTTATTAAGCAAGGAAGCGTGATTAGAACCGCGGTAATTTTCTTCTACCTATCTAACGAAGGACTTTCACTCATCGAAAACGCGGCTCACCTGGGGCTTCCCGTGCCTGAGAAATTAAAAAACGTTTTAGAACAATTACACGACAAAGACAGAAAGGACAATACTCATGAGTAAAAAAGGAATAGACGTATCAGTATGGCAGGGTGACATTGATTTCAACGCGGTGAAAGCATCCGGTGTTGAGTTTGTGATCATTCGAGCAGGATACGGTATCGGACACAAAGACAAGTGGTTTGAGGAAAACTATCGTAAAGCAAAAACAGCCGGTCTTGATGTTGGAGCTTACTGGTATTCGTACGCAAGCTCTGCAGGTGAGGCGGCTGAGGAAGCTCAAAGCTGCGTGAACATACTCTCAGGTAAGAGTTTTGAGTATCCTATTTACTTTGATTTAGAAGAAAAAAGCCAGCTTAACCGTGGACGAGCTTTCTGCGATTCGCTGATTACAAGTTTTTGTAATAAGCTTGAAACTTACGGGTATTATGCAGGTTTTTACACTTCGCTTTCAGTAGCTAATAACCTTGTGTCCGCTCATATTAGAGACCGTTACGCTTTGTGGATCGCACAGTGGAACACGCACTGTAGCTATGAGGGTTCGTATGGTCTTTGGCAATACTCGTCAAGTGGCAGTGTGGATGGAATAGCCGGCAGAGTTGACATGGATTATGCTTACGTTGATTATCCAAGCGTGATAAAAAACGCTGGGTTAAACGGATATAGAAATGGTGGCTCTTACACTGCTCCTCAAACATCAAGCATTGATGAAGTGGCAAGAGAAGTTATTAACGGTGATTGGGGTAACGGAAATGAGCGTAAAAACCGTTTAACTTCTGCCGGATACGATTATGCAAGCGTGCAAAATAAGGTTAATGAACTTCTTGGTGTTAAAGCCTATAGAAAGTCGGTTGATGAGCTTGCATGTGAAGTAATCCGAGGCACTTGGGGTAACGGCAACACACGAAAACAGCGTCTAACTCAAGCTGGATACGATTATGATACGGTACAAAAACGAGTAAACGAACTCTTGTAAAACAGTTTGAAACATGTAAAGCCCGAGGCTTGTTCCTACATTGGAGCAATCCTCGGGCTTTTTTTATTTTTGAAAACTTTTTTTAGAAAAACCGTCAGATTATCACCTTTCCCAAGGCTACCCCATAGAAGGGCACAAAGTCCTTTTAGAAAGGAGGCGGCACATGAAACAAAAACTTGTCGTAAGTGTTTCAAAAAAGCCTAAAGAAGATGGGCTTGCAAGTTGTAAACCTATCGGGCTGAGAGAAAAAATCATCCGATTCTTCCTTGGAAAGAAAGAAGACATTATGGTCTTTATTCCAAGTAACAGGATCGATGAGGTTGTGGTTCAAAACAAGAAAGGTGAATAAGAATGAACGAAAACACGGTAAAAAAGATAATTGGCGATCTTGAATCACTGATTGGTCACCTGAAAGAGATCACGGGTGAAACAACACATAAGACATTACCAAAACAAACGCCTGAAACTAAAAAGGTGAGTTTGGAGGATGTGCGAGCGGTTTTAGCAAAACTTAGCCAGCTGGGAAAGACAGCTGAGGTGAAGAAACTCATCGTAAAACATGGTGCGCAAAAGCTCTCGGATATCCCTGAAAGCGAGTATGCGAGCCTGTTGCATGAAGCGGAGGGAATTAAAGGTGACTAAGCATGCTTTACTTTCCCCATCTTCTGCTCACAGGTGGATTAAGTGTACTCCGAGTGCTGTTTTAGAAGAAAAGTTTGAAAACACTACTTCTGTGGCAGCTGAGGAAGGAACGGCGGCACACGCGTGGTGTGAGTACAAGCTAAATAAGCTTCTTAACCGTCCGTGCGAAAAACCGTCAACAGAGTATGACTCAAACGAGATGCAGGAATGCTCGGATGCTTACGTGGATTTCGTAATGGAAAAATACGAACAGGCAAAGCATGCTTGTGCTGATCCTATTCTTCTCATCGAGCAGAAGGTTGATTTTTCAGCTTACGTGCCGGACGGGTTTGGTACAGCGGACTGCATTATTGTAGGCGAAAAAACGCTGCAGGTTATCGACTTTAAGTACGGTCAAGGCGTGCTGGTGGACGCTTACGAGAATCCGCAGATGAAATGCTACGCTCTTGGAGCTTTAACGCTTTTCGACAGCTTGTACGAGATACAAAGCGTTGAGATGAGTATTTTTCAGCCAAGACGTGACAACGTATCCACTTTCACACTACCTGTCACGGATCTTATCTCTTGGGCTGAAAAAGTGCTTAAACCAAAAGCAGAGCTTGCTAACAAAGGCGAAGGCGAATTTGAAGCCGGAGACTGGTGCAGGTTTTGCAGAGCAAAAGCAGTATGCCGTAAACGAGCGGAAGAAAACCTTAAACTCGCAGAACTTGAGTTTAAACCGCCATCTGTTTTAACAGATAGTGAAATTGAAGAAATACTCACGCTTATCCCACAGTTAACAAAGTGGGCTGATGACGTTTTAGCGTACGCCACAGATTCCGCTATAAACCACGGTAAAGAGTGGAGCGGTTTCAAACTCGTAGAAGGACGTTCAGTTCGTAAGTTTAAGGATGAGACAGCGGTTATTGAGAAAGCGAAAGCCGCAGGCTTTACCGACATTTTCAAAACTAGTCTTATCGGTTTAACAGAAATGCAAAAGCTGATGGGCAAGAAAAAATTTGAGGATATTCTGGGCGACCTCATTATAAAACCGTCCGGAAAACTTACGCTCGTACCGGACTCGGATAAGCGGGCAAAAGTCAATGTTTCAAACGCAAATAACGAATTCAAAAAGGAGAATTAGTACTATGTCTAAATTAAATAACACGAAGGTTATCACCGGTAAAAACACGCGTCTTTCCTATTTCAACGGTTGGGAGCCAAAGTCTATTAACGGCGGCCCTGAAAAATACAGTGTTTCACTGCTTATCCCTAAAGATGATGTTGAAACAGTAAACGCTATTGAGAAAGCTATTGATGCTGCGATTGAGGAAGGTGTCGGCAAGTTCGGCGGTAAAAAACCAAACAAGCAAGCAATTAAACTCCCGCTCAGGGACGGTGACATTGAGCGTGATGATGAAGCGTATAAAGGACACTATTTCATTAACGCAAACTCTACTACTCCTCCGCAGATTGTAGACAAGCAGGTAAAACCAATCATGGACCGCAGTGAAGTGTATTCAGGCTGCTATGCGAGAGTTTCCATCAACTTCTACGCTTTTAACTCTAACGGTAATAAGGGTGTTGCTTGCGGTCTTGGCAATATTCAAAAAATTCGAGACGGTGAGCCACTCGGCGGACGTAGCCTCGCAACCGATGATTTTACGACCTTAGAAGATGATGACTTTCTAGCATAAGGAGCATATGAAGATGATTAGCTGGTTTGTTGGAATATTTGCTGGCGTATTGCTTCTTGATTTCGTGGTAAGAAAACTTGTCAGTCTTTATATCGAAGTCAAAAACATGCTGAACAGAAAGTAAGAAAGCCAAGGAGGTGGCAGGTTTTCTGTCACCTCTTTTATTAACTTGGAGGTGATGTAATTTGGAAAATTTGAGTATAGATTTAGAAACGTTTTCCTCCGTTGACCTTAAAAAATGTGGTGTGTACAAGTACGCAGAATCGGATGATTTTGAGATACTGCTCTTTGGCTACAGTGTGGACGGTAGTGAGGTTCAGGTCGTTGATTTAGCACAAGGTGAAACCATACCCGAGGTTGTGCTTTCCGCTTTAACAGATGAAACAGTAACCAAGTGGGCGTTTAACGCTCAGTTTGAAAGAGTCTGCTTATCACGCTACCTGCGAGATAAAGGCATCAATGTTAACCCTAGTCAGACAGTGAAAAGTGAAAGCTTGTTTTTAAACCCAAGATCCTGGCATTGCACAATGATCTGGTCAGCCACACTGGGACTTCCCATGTCTTTGGAAAGCGTGGGAGCAGTATTGGGGCTTGATAAGCAGAAACTCACTGAGGGTAAGAATCTTATTAAATATTTCTGCCTACCGTGTAATCCTACGAAAGTAAACGGTGGAAGAACAAGAAACAAGTATTTTCACGATAAGGAAAAGTGGGAGCTGTTTAAATCGTATAACAAGCGTGATGTGGAAGTTGAGATGAGTATTCAAGAAAAACTCTCACGCTTTCCCGTGCCAGACTTTTTATGGCAGGAGTTTTATCTCGACCAAACCATAAACGACCGTGGGATAGAAATAGATCCTCTTTTCGTTAAATCAGCCATAAAACTCGACCAGGAGGTGAAAACGCATCTCATGAGTGAGCTTAAGCATATTACCGGTTTAGAAAACCCGAACTCCGTGTTACAAATGCGCTCCTGGCTTAAAGAGCATGGTCTTGAAATGGAGTCGCTTGGTAAAAAAGAAGTCGCTAAAGAGCTTAAAACAGTGGGTAAAGAGTTGGCGGAAGTTTTACAGCTTCGACAGCAGCTTGCCAAATCATCGGTGAAAAAGTATACGGCGATGAAAAACGCTGCCTGCATGGATGACCGGGAGCGTGGCATGTTTCGCTTCTATGGTGCAAATCGAACAGGAAGATTCGCAGGAAGGCTCGTGCAATTACAAAACCTACCACAAAACCATCTGCCTGATCTAGCTGAGGCTAGAAGTCTTGTTAAACAAGGAAATGTTGAAGCTTTGGAAATGCTTTATGAGGATATTCCGGATACCTTATCCCAGCTTATCCGCACCTCTTTTATCCCACGCACGGGATTTAAGTTTATTGTCGCAGACTTTTCAGCAATCGAAGCGAGAGTCCTTGCCTGGCTTGCAGGTGAAAAATGGCGTATGCGAGTATTCGCGGAAGGTAAAGACATCTACTGCTCGTCAGCCTCTCAAATGTTTGGCGTACCTGTTGAAAAACACGGAGTAAACGGGCACCTGCGGCAGAAAGGTAAGATAGCGGAACTCGCTCTTGGATACGGCGGCTCTGTTGGAGCGTTAAAAGCCATGGGAGCACTCGACATGGGTCTTACCGAAGAGGAGCTTCAACCTCTTGTTGACGCGTGGAGATCATCTAACCCGATGGTGACAACACTGTGGTGGGATGTGGACAGAGCGGTAAAACAGTGCGTACACGAACACGCATCTGTTCGAACACACAATATCGTGTTCACTTACAAAAGTGGGTTTCTTATCATCAAACTGCCTTCGAAAAGATGCCTTTACTATGTAAAACCGCGTGTGGAAGAAAACAAGTACGGTGGCAAATCAGTCACCTATGAGGGTGTGGGAACTACTAAAAAATGGGAGCGGCTGGAAAGCTACGGGCCTAAATTCGTGGAAAACATTACGCAAGCTATAGCTCGTGACATTCTACTTTACGCCATGCAAACGCTGAAAGAATATCGCATCGTCGCTCACGTGCATGATGAAGCCATTATCGAAACCGATAAAAGCGTGAGTGTTCAAAGCGTGTGTGAACTCATGGGAAGAACACCACCTTGGGCAGAAGGGCTTCTTTTACGAGCTGACGGCTACGAGTGCGAGTTTTACAAAAAAGATTAAAAAACCGTCAGATTTTATTCTTTCCCAAGGCTACCTCATAGGAGGTGGCCTTTTTATGAATATGGAAGAACAACGCAAGGTCAAATTGCTAAGAGATGAAGGCCTTAGCTATACGCAGATTGCAAAGCGAATGGATATTTCCGTTAATACGATTAAAAGCTACTGCAAACGTAACAGCCTGGGCGTAATCCAGTCTACGAAAACACAGACGGAATTATGTGAATCTTGTTCAAAACCAATCAAACAAAACAAAGGAAGAAAAGTTAAACGTTTCTGCTCTGATGCGTGTAGAAACACGTGGTGGAACAAGCATACACAGTTGGTAAAAAGACAGGCAAACTATGAGTGCACTTGTCTTAACTGCAAAAATTCTTTTATCTCTTACGGTAATAAAACCAGAAAATACTGCTGCCACGCCTGCTATATAGAACATCGTTTTGGAGGTGAGCATCATGCAAATAAGTAATGATGCTCACGGGCTAACGGATGTTAAAGCGAGGGCTTGGACAAAAGAGAGTATGCAGGCGGATTTTCGTTTTGAAATAGCCGAAAAACTTACCGCTTCACTCTTTAAAAAAGGGCTTATCAACGAGCAAGAAAAAGGGGAAATAAGCCGTCTTAACAGGGAAAAATTTCACCCGTTTTACAAGGAATTATTGGGTTAAAAGCTTGATAAACACTGCTTTTAGAGTGATGTATATGACTGTAAGAAAGTGAGGTGAGACGATGAAAATGATAACAAAACTGGAAGCCAAACAGCCGGATAATTCTCTTAGCAAAATACGGGTTGCAGCGTATGCGAGAGTTTCTACCGACAGTGATGAACAGCTTCTCAGTCTAGAAGTGCAAAAGGAGCATTACGAAAACTATATTAAGTCTAATCCCTGCTGGGAGTATGCGGGGCTTTACTTTGACGAGGGTATTAGCGGCACGAAAATCGATAAGCGTGAAAGTCTTAAACAACTGCTTAAGGACTGTGAGAGTGGTCAGATAGACAGGGTTATTACAAAGTCTATTAGTAGGCTTGCAAGAAACACGGTTGACTGTCTTGAAATAGTTAGAAAACTTACCGGTCTTGGTATTTATTTGTATTTTGAGAAAGAAAACATTGATACCGAGCATATGAGTTCGGAGCTTATGCTTTCTATCTTAAGTTCCATCGCACAAAGCGAGTCAAGATCTATCTCAGAAAACAGCATGTGGTCAATTCAAAAAGGTTCGAAAACGGAAGCTATATCATTTCTTCCCCATCGTATGGCTATAAAAACGAGAACGGGAAAATGATTATCGTTCCAAAGGAAGCTGAGGTTATAAAAGACATCTTTAGTATGGCACTTTTAGGTAAAGGCGGGCATGTGATAGCTAATGAGCTGACTGCTAAAAAGATTCCTGCGAAAAGAGGAGCTAAATGGTCTTCGACTACCGTGAACGCTATTTTGAACAATAAAACATACACAGGGGATGTGATTTTTCAAAAGACATTTACAGACGATAATTTTAACCGCCATAAAAACTGTGGCGAGAAAAAACAGTATGTTATTGAAAACCATCACGAGGCTATCATCAGCCATGAAACTTTTAATCTTGTGCATGAGCTGAGACAGAAGAGAAAATTAAAACTAAATATTACCGGCGGTAGTAATAAATACCTTGCTAGATATGTGTTTTCAGGGAAACTTTACTGCGGTAATTGCCATAGTAGGTTAAAGAAACACGACCGGTATAAAAAAGATGGAGCCTATGTTGTTTGGTGTTGTACCAAGCATATACGTGAAATTAAATGCTGCCCTATGAAAGCTGTAAAAGAGGAGTATGTTAAATTAGCTTTTCTTCAAATGCTTAACAAGCTCAAAGCAACATACGCTCAAATATTAACGCCTTTCATAAAAAGCTTAAGAAACGTGAATAGTAAAGACGGTTTGAACAAAGTTATCGAACTCGAAGAAAAAATAGCTAAATTGCAAGAACAAGAGCAAGTACTCAGTAAGCTTTTCGCCGGTGGTTACATTGAGATGGATTCCTACTATCTGGAAAGTAATCAGCTTAAAACGGAAATGGATACTTGTCTTAAGGAAAAACTTCAGCTTTCTAACAGTTTAAACGGTAACTTAACGCACTTAAACGAGGCGCAAAAACTTCAACGGTTCGTAAGCGTCACAGAAGTATTTAGCGAGTTTAAGGATGAGGATTTTCTGGATTTTGTAGACGGCATAGTGGTAAAAAGCAGAACAAGATTTCTTTTTATTTTGAAATGCGGATTGGAATTAGAAGAAGAGGTGAAAGAAACATGGCACGCATCCCGTATGGTTACAGAATAGTAGACGGTAAAGCGGTTATAGATGAAGTAAAAGCTCAAGAAGTAAGAGAGTTTTTTCGTTTCTATCTTGAATTTAAAAATATTTCTCAAGCTGCTAAAAAATCAGGTATAAAAAGGGCTTGGCCAGTCACGGGCAAAATTCTTAGCAAGAAATTGTATTTAGGAACAGAGTTTTATCCTCAGATTATCGATGAGGATATGTTTAGACAAGTGCAACAAATAAGGCATGAGAATGCTATCAGGAATCATCGTTATAAAGAGCCTAAGCCAATAAAGGAAATTCGGCTTATTGCAAGCTACCAGTTAGAAAAGGTAGAAAAGAAATACGATGATCCTTATCGGCAAGCAGCATACGCGTACAGTCAAATCAAGGAGGTGTAAAATGAGTGCCAACGTTACAATTATTCCACCAAGAAAAATAGCGGGGAATACGGTAGATAAGCATAAAGATAAGCCGAAGTTAAGAGTAGTAGCGTATTGTCGTGTCAGTACTGACAGTGAAGAACAGGCAACAAGTTATGACACGCAAGTTCAGCATTATACGGATTATATTTCAAGAAATCCTCTCTGGGAGTTTGCCGGCATTTACGCTGATGACGGTATTTCAGGAACCAGCACGAAAAAACGTGTCGGTTTCAACGACATGATCCACGATTGCATGAGTGGCAAAGTAGACATGGTTATCACTAAGTCGATTAGCCGTTTTGCGAGAAACACTATCGACTGTTTAAAGTTTGTTAGACAGTTGAAAGACAAAAACATTCCGATCATTTTTGAAAAAGAAAACATCAACACCATGGAAGCAAGCGGAGAACTATTGCTTACTATCATGGCTTCTTTAGCTCAACAGGAATCCGCGTCGCTTTCTCAGAATGTGAAGCTTGGACTTAAGTTTCGCTACCAGGAAGGCAAAGTGCAAATCAACCATAACTGGTTTTTAGGATACACAAAAGACGATGAAGGGAATCTTGTAATTCTTGAACAGGAAGCAAAAGTCGTAAGAAGAATCTATAGAGAATATTTAGAAGGAGCAAGCCTTAGAGACATAGCGGAGGGCCTTGAAAAAGACAGTATTAAAAACGGTGCCGGGCATTTAAAATGGCACTTGTCTAATATTAAAACCATCTTGCAAAATGAAAAATATATTGGTGATGCTCTTTTACAAAAAACCATCACAACAGATTTTATCAACCATGTTCGTATAAAAAATGATGGAACAGAACCACAATATTATGTAAAAGATAGCCACACGCCTATTATTCCAAGAGATATTTTCTTTAAAGTTCAAGAAGAAATGGTAAGACGAGCCAACATGTTTAGCGGTGAGGAGAACAAAAAAAGGAGAGTTTATTCCAGTAAGTACGCTTTATCCAGCCTATGTGTTTGTGCTAAATGCGGTGATGTTTACAGAAGAATTGCTTGGAACAACCGAGGAGTGCATTCTGTTGTCTGGCGTTGTTGCACCAGAGTGGAAAACGGTCCTAGTGCTTGCGATGCTCCGACAGTACAAGAGAACGAACTGCAATCTGCCACAGTGAAAGCCATAAACAAGGTGTTTAGTATATCGGATGAAGTATTGGATACGTTGAATAACAATATTAGAGAAATTATCGCGGGCAACAACTTAAGTGAGCTTGAAACGGTTGATAAAAAAATTGCAGACAAACAAGCGATACTACTAACCTTGCTTAAAGCTAAAAAAGACTACACGAAAACTGCCAACGAGATTGATGAACTGAAGGGTAAGAAACAGCAGCTTCTTATAGAAAAAGCAGGTCAAGAAGATGCTAAAAGACGAATCAGAGAAATGGAAGATTTTCTGAAAAGTGAGCGTCACGATATTAGTGAGTATGATGAGAAGCTGGTAAGAAAGTACATCAAGAAAATAAAAGTTTACGAGGACAGGTTCAGCGTAACTTTTAAATCAGAGATTAGTGTTGATGTTCAAAGGGCATCGTAAAAGCCAAAAGAATGTGAGCATTTGAAATGTTACAAAACTCAGCCTAGGGGGGAATCCTCTCTAGGCTGTTTTTTGTTTTTATGCTCAAAAATCAAGCTATTAAGCCAATCTTAAACCTTTTAACGATAGCTTTTTCTATCGTTAAAAAGTGCACCCAATATCCATAGTGTGCACTCAAAAAAGTGTAGCTATACTACTTGTTCTCTCAATCCACGTCGAGACTGTCGTATTGATGTCTAGGGCTGATTAGGTGGGTGCAAATTTGCCCTTGTGTAGCAGTGTTTAGCGAGGGTTATCGTTAAAAGGTTTAATGCGAAGCAGCTTTAAGCTGCGTTCTCGTGGTTTTTGAGTGCGATTTTGCTGTATGAGGGAACATGTCGACGCTCTGGGGTCGAGTGCACAAGATGGATAACGTTAAAAAGTGCACCCACTTTGCACCCACCTTGTGGAGTGGGGAATGTCAATCAACGTTGAAACTCTAACCCTGCTATCGCGCGATTAGCAAAGCTAATCGATGCGAAGCAGAGGTAGGTCTCATGTCAAGAATCTCCAAGAGAAGCGACCGAATAGGAAGCTTCGATTGGAAAGATTCGACGGCGGAGGCTCTAGTATTGATGACAAGAATAAATTAGAGTTTGTGGAGGACTGGATTGAATATAAAAGTAAAAGAAATTGAGAATAAACTAGAAAAGGAATCTGTATCTAGAGAAGTATTGTATGATCTTCAAGAATGGTTTGGAATGCCAGAAAGTACAGAAGAATATATTCAAGATTCACAGGAAAAGCCTTTTCTTGCTTGTTATATTAATGATAAACTTGTTGGGTTTATTGTGTTAAACGCAACCAGCAAGGATTGTGCAGAGATTTTTGTGATGGGTATAAAAAAGAAATTCCATAGAATGGGAGTTGGCTCGGTACTTAACAAAGCATACGAAGCTATGGCAAGGAAGATGGGTTACACATACTCACAGGTAAAAACTGTTCAGATGGGACACTACAAAGAATATGATATTACAAATCATTTTTATATCGCGATGGGATATAAAGAATTGGAATGTTTTCCAACTTTATGGGATGAGTGGAATCCGTGTCAAATATATATTAAATATCTAGGAGTGTGAGAACTCTAAGTTTATTTGCTTGAAACCTTTTAACGATAGGCAGAGATAATTGTTAAAAGGTTCATGGATATGTTTCTGCATACGAACATGTCGATAAGACATACCTAGTGTTTACTCGTTTAATCTTGTAATTACAGTATTTCTATTAAGCTTAACCTTGCCTTTTCTCTTTATATATTCTTCAATATCAAACACATTCTTCTTGTCATAATCTTCTAAGAGCGCAGTTTGGCTGTATGAGGGAAGATGTCAACGCTCTAGGGTCGGGTGCACAGGATGTTAACGTTAAAAAGTGCACCCACTTTGTACCCCCTTGTCTAAAAAATTTAACATTTTGAAAGGAGGAATAATGGAAACAATAGTATCCGCTTTATTAGTTTTTGTTTCTACATCCATTGACTACTTAGTTGTTTTGACTATTTTATTCGCTAGTCAAGGAAAGAAAGGTTTGAAATCAATTTATGTAGGGCAGTATTTAGGTACAGGACTGCTTGTACTGGCTAGTCTTATTGCCGCTTACTTTTTAAATTTTATTCCACAAGATTGGATTATCGGACTCCTTGGTCTAATTCCGCTAGGTCTTGGTATAAGAGCAATTTTTGTGGATGAAGATATTGATGAAGAAGATATCGAGGGGAAAATTACCGGAAATGGATCAAAAATCTTAGCATTTACAAGTTTAACAGTGGCAATGGGTGGAGATAATTTAGGAATTTATATCCCTTATTTTACAGGAAAGAGTTTGATTGAGATTAGTATAAGTTTAGTAATATTTGCGTTAGGGATTTTGATTCTATGCAAATTATCTCAAAATCTCGCCTCAATTTCTGCTATCGGAGAGACTGTGGAAAAGTACGAAAAAGTAATTGTACCTGTCGTGTTTATTGGACTCGGTCTCTATATATTGATTGAAAATGGAACTATTAATTATTTCATAGGTCAAGTCCTAACTTTGGTGTAAATTCATTTCCTTCCCTTTATCTGCTATTTTTATGTTCAAACTCAAACGAGAAAAATAAGTGGTGCTTCCCACCGTCACGGCGCTTCACCGTGCTATAAGATGCAGGAGGCTGATTAGGTGGGTGCATTTTAGTCCTTGTGTAGCAGGGCTTAGCGAGGGCTATCGTTGAAAGGTTTAGTGAGTGGCGGCTTTAGGCTGAGTTCTTGTGGTTTTTGAGCGTGTTTTGGCTGTTTGAGGGAAGATATCAACGCTTTAGGGTCGAGTGCACAGGATGTTAACGTGCTTCGCTTGCGTTGAAAGCACACTGTGCTTTCAACTTTGAGCAAGCTCAGCGAATCGAAGTGCATTCGCGAATTATGTTATTCCTCACGGCTATTAGTAGCCGTTCGGCTGATTTGGCATGTAAAGTCCACTGGACTTTACATGCCAAATCACGCTTTGAAGGAG
Source organism: Gardnerella sp. DNF01205 (assembly GCF_049244135.1). Taxonomy (NCBI): domain Bacteria; kingdom Bacillati; phylum Actinomycetota; class Actinomycetes; order Bifidobacteriales; family Bifidobacteriaceae; genus Gardnerella; species Gardnerella sp. DNF01205. Next base: position 660,844 of record NZ_CP058378.1, read on the forward strand.
CTTGAAATGCGTTATGCAATTTCAAGCTCTGTCAAAGCGCCCATGCAAGTCGATTCGCCACTTTGCACCCACCCTGTGAAGTGAGGATATACAGTATAGTTTGCATAATTATTTATTACGCAAAAAACATGATAATAAAATTTATACAAGCAAAAAGAGATGTTACTCAAATGGCATAATTGTAAAAAGTTACTTTATAACATTCTCCTATATCGTGGGGCTTAAATCTAAGCCCCACTTTTTATATTCAAAACTATTTTTTCAAATAAATAAAAGTCAAAGACTTTACATATTTAACGCTTATTCTTAGCTAAAATACCTGTTTTTAATATCATTTGTAAGCATACGCTGAACAAAAAAATACAAAACAATATATTGCATATAAAAGGTGAAATACTGCGCGCAATTATTGCGCCTAAGTTTACAGTAAATGTCGCAAAAATACCGATAATAATTCCTTCAGTAAAATGAGTATAATGGTAACGAGCATTAGCAATACTACCACTTATAGCTGTAGGAAGCATGACAAGCAAAGCAGTTCCTCTTGCCATAAGGTCTCCCATGCCGAGCAAAAGTTGCACGCATGGCACTATAATTCCTCCGCCACCAACGCCTAAAATACCTGAAAAAATACCAGAAACAACGCCTATAAATATAAGACATATAGCTTTTAAAAAACTAACATTAAAATCTACATTTCTTAACGGAATCCAAATTTGACTAGAACATATAACTAGTAATACAAAAAGTATAAAACACCAAGGAAATATTTTTTTAGGCAAAATATGTGAAAAATATACCCCAATTTGTGATCCGAAAACTGAACCTATTATTAGAAAAAATGCTGATAAAAATGACACTTTGCCGTTTAAACCGTAAACAATGCTTCCACAAAGCGACGTTATAATTATGGCAACAAGAGAAGTAGCAGTAGCATGACGCTGATCAAATTTCATAAAAACAGTTAATGCAGGAACTATCACCATTCCTCCACCTACACCGAACAATCCTGATAAGAAACCTGCTAATAGTCCAATGAAAACGATTAAAACAATATTCTGGAAATTATATTTGATTTTAAAAATATTTCTCAACATATATCTTTTCTTCACAAATTACCTCCTCGTACTTTATTCACTACTTTTACTATATTATGTGAAAAATAGAATATTTCTATACTAGTTCAATTGTAATTTATGTATTTATTTATCTAATTAACGTAAGTAATGGATAATAAGAAGTTTATCGCAGAGACGAAAGATGTTCGTTTAACGGTGAAACGTGCTGATACTTTTGGTGTGAGCTTTGTTAACTGTGAACAAGATATATTGAGGGTTGAGGAAGCGCAAAATGTTATAAGGCTTATTCAAACTAAAAAAGTTTCAGCTTCGAATTGGCTGAGGTGGTTTACTCAGGGTATGCCTGAAATTGTTGTGAGTTTGCCACATGATGTGGAAGTTTGCGAGGTTGAATCTGATTCTAATCAAGTGCTCATCACGGATATTGAGATTGGTAAGCTTTATGTAGAAGTGAACAATGGCTTTGTATCCACTGGAGAAAGATAAAATTCATATTTAATGAAATTGACAATCAGGCCTTATGGAGGGTTTTATGGCTGAGATTTGGGATGCGTATGATAAAGAATTTAATAAATTAAAGAATATTACATTAGTGAGAGGAGAACCAATTCCTGACGGCATGTATCATTTGGTGGGCGAAGTAATTGTTAAACATATAGATGGGACTTACCTTATTATGCAAAGAGATTTTGAAAAGAAATTCGGTGGAATGTGGGAGTTGACAGCAGGTGGTTCTGCATTGCAATATGAAACACCATTAGAATGTGCAGTAAGAGAATTAAAAGAAGAAACAGGTATTGAAGCTTCAAATATTATGGAGATCGGAAGATTTGTGCAGGATGTTTACCACTCTCTTTATGTTGAATATCTATGCGTAACCGATTGTAAGAAAAATGCAATTGCTCTTCAAAAAGGAGAAACGGTTAATTATAAGTGGGTAGATAAAAAGAGCCTTTTGGAAATGAGCCAAGACGAGTTAGTATCATCAAGGGCAATCAAACTTATTAAAACAGTAGATATATAAATTCAAGTTTGGCTGTATGAGGGAACATGTCAACGCTCTAGGGTCGAGTGCACAGGATGTTAACGTACTTCGCTTGCGTTGAAAGCACACTGTGCTTTCAACTTTGAGCAAGCTCAGCGAATCGAAGTGCATTCGCGAATTATGTTTTAATCGCTCATGCAAGTCGATTCGCCACTTTGCACCCAGGTTGTGAGGTGGTAAAATATAGTTCAAAAGGTAAAATGAAACCTGATTATTAGTATGTGCACGAGGAGGTGTTTAAGGATAATGGACAAGCTCGTTCGTTTTTGCCGTGAAGTAGCGATGTTCGGCTTGACGGTTGCCTTAATCGCGATGCTGGTTGCCTTAATATGGGATGGCACACTTGCTATTAGAATTGGTTTTACCTCTTTTGTTATTGGTGTCACAGTGATCTCGCTTAAGACTGTCCTTCGAAAGACTGATTGAATTTTGTGAGGTTGAATCTGATTCTAATCAAGTGCTCATCACGGATATTGAGATTGGTAAGCTTTATGTAGAAGTGAACAATGGCAAGGTAGAAGTTGTTAATTTGAAGGCGGATGATGTCTTTCTTAAATGTTATAATGGGTTGGCTTCAGCAACAAACGTAGAAGTAACTCATGTTTGTACGCTTGATACGTTAAATGGCATGAGTATTTTAGAAGGAACAATCACCAAGGATGCAAGCCTTGAAGTAGATTGTGAGAATGGTGTCACCGAGGTTTCAGATAAGAAGAAGGTAAATTGTAAAAACGATGGATTTGCGCATTACATGGTGCACTGTCTTAATGGGAAAGCTATTGCGAAGTAGCAGACATATAGATCAAAAAAGAAGCAATAAAACTTGATATAAGTTGGAATTAGAGCGTATATAGACATACCGATAAAGGAGGAAGCCGTATATGCTCTATGTAAAATTTGATGATTTCGAAGATGTTAGCGTCATGGGAAATGAGAAAGATCATGGAATGTTTATTCCGATTAAGGATGGGAATGTGTATGCTGAGTGCGAACGGTGCGGTGTAGTTGAAAGGATCACCTCACCATGCGAATTCATTGCTAGCACATTTAGGTCAAGAGTGAACTTCAATGAAGGTTATGAACTTTGCGAGAAGTGCTTGCAAGAGGTTGAGTTTGTTACTGTCGCTTTGAGAACTGGAAAATTACCTAATCGAGAATTGAAATGACTGAAAAGCAAAGCAGTGATAACCGTAGTAATACATGAAAAACTAAACGTTAAAAGGTGCACACACTTTGCACCCGGGCGGTAAATGATAATTTAGGGAGGCGTTTTATGTCAGTAATTAAAATTGAAAACCTCACTTTCTCATATTATGGATATGTAAAACCCATATTTAAAAATGTATCGTTTTCCTTTGATACAAACTGGAAAACGGGATTGATAGGAAGAAATGGAATCGGTAAATCAACTCTATTTAAGTTACTTTTAAATCAAGAAACTTATCAAGGTAAAATAAGCAAGGATGTTGAATTTATTAAATTTCCACCAAATATAAGCGATACTTCAAAATTAGGAATTGAGTTATATAAAGAACTAATATCAGATGATGAAGAATGGAAGTTATTTAGAGAACTCAGTTTGCTAAATGTAGATGAGAACCTTGTTTACAGAGAGTTTGAAACGCTTTCTAAAGGGGAACAAACAAAAATCCTTTTAGCTATTTTGTTTACAAGAGAAGATGGCTTTTTACTTATTGATGAACCAACAAACCATTTAGATATGGACGGAAGAAAAATTGTAAGTGAATATCTGAAAAGTAAAAAAGGATTTTTGCTTATATCTCATGATAGAGATTTTTTAGATGGTTGTATCAATCATGTTATTTCTATTAACAGGAATTCTATTGATGTCCAATCGGGAAATTTTACATCATGGTATGAAAACAAAGTGATGAAAGACCAATTTGAAATTAGTCAAAATGAGAGATTAAGAAAAGATATTAAACGATTAAAAGAGTCTGCAAGACAAAGTCAAATTTGGTCTGATAAAATTGAAAATACTAAAAATGGTGTAAAAGTATCAGGTGTAAAACCAGACAAAGGACATATAGGTCATCAATCAGCCAAGATGATGAAAAAATCTAAGAATTTGGAGAATAGACAAAACAAGGCAATAGAAGAAAAACAGAGTTTACTAAAAGATATCGAAACAAAGGAAAGTCTATTATTGCATCCATTACATCATCATAAAAATCCTCTAATATCGGTTAGCAATTTATCATCATGCTATGGAGAGAGACAGATCCTAAATAATGTAAGTTTCGAGATAAAGCAAGGCGACATAGTGGCTATATATGGGGGTAATGGTAGCGGAAAATCAACCTTGATTAAAATTTTATTAGGTATAAATCACGAGTATACAGGTGAGATAAAATTAGCAGGTAATTTAAAAATCTCGTATATTCCTCAAGACACATCTAATTTAACAGGTAGCCTAAATGAATATATTCACAAGCAAGATGTTGATGAAACATTGTGTAAAACAATTCTAAGAAAATTAGATTTTTCAAGAGAATTATTTGAAATGGATATGAAGAATTATAGTGATGGACAAAAAAAGAAAGTTTTAATTGCTGTAAGTTTCTCAAAGCCAGCTCATATATTTGTTTGGGACGAACCACTGAATTATATAGATGTAATATCAAGAATACAGATTGAGGAAATTATAAAAGAAGCAAAGCCTACACTCATATTTGTGGAACACGATAAGCGATTTGTAGAAGATATCGCTAATAAAATAATACAATTTTAAGTAAAATCCAAATCCCAGTTTGTAGTGCCTTAGACTTTTATCATCATACGACATTCCCCTTGCCAGTTTCTCTCCTGCAATGAACGTTAAGGCTCTTTTATTGATGCATGGTTATCATAAGGGTAGTCTTGATACACGTGAGACTGTCGTATTGATGTCAAGGGCTTAATAGGTGGGTGCATTTTTGCCCTTGTGCAGCAAGGCTTAGTGAGGGCTATTGTTAAAAGGTTTAGCGTGTGGCTGCTTTAGGCTGGCTTGGCGTGATTTTTGAGTGTGTTTTGGTTGTTTGAGGGAACATGTCAACGCTCTAGGGTCGAGTGCAATAAGTTCAATGACTGTTGCTTGTGCACAATGTGATATACAAATGTATCAATCACTTGGATTTTCGATTAAGATTGGGAACTTGTTTGCATTTGAACCATAAGTCACAGTCATTAGATAAAAAATAAAGGAGTAAACTATGGAATATAATTGCGGATTTATTAACGATAAAAAAGCATTTAGATATAGAGCAGCAGCTATCATAGTCGAAGAAGGTTGTGTGCTATTTGCAAGAAATGATGAGGACGACTATTTCTACTCAGTTGGCGGAGCGGTTCACATGGGCGAGACATCAGAAGAAGCCGTTAAGAGAGAAGTATTTGAAGAGACAGGTCTTAATTATGAAGTCGATCATCTTGCTGTCATACACGAGAACTTCTTCATCGGCAGCTCTGGCTTAAAAGGAGTAGACTTCCATGAGCTGACATTCTACTACATGATGAAGCCCATGGGCAAAAGAGATTTTACGAGCCAAAGCACTACAGAGTCAGGTGCTAAAGAGACGATGCATTGGTTACCTATAGATGAGCTTGATAAGTGCAAGGCTTACCCGACATTTATGAAAGAATATCTTAAATCGGAGCACAGTGGAATAGAGCATATAATTTCAGATGAAAGATATTAATGAATCCCGCTATTATGGTAAGAGATCGTTACATAAACATTATTTCATTGAAATTGACAAATAACCACTAATAGTATATTACAATAATTAACAGTACCCGACGCGCCTCTTAGCAATGCGGACCAAGTCGGGTCTTTTGATTTTTGGTCTATAACTCGATATTTAACAAGGGAGTTGTTCAAGTGGCGAATAGTAGGAAGTTTGTAGCAAAAACGAAAGATGTTAGCTTAACGGTCAGAAGAGCTGAGTCTTTTAGTATTAGTTATGTTAATTGTGAAAAAGATATATTTTGTGTTGAAGAAAATTAAGACGGTATAAAGTTCGTTCAAACAGAAAAAGTGTCGGCTTTTTACTGGCTTAAGTGGCTTGCTAAAGGCAGTCCTGAGGTCATTGTTACGTTGCCGGAGAATGTTGATTTTTGTGAGATTGAAGCTGAGTCGAATCAAGTATTAGTAGCAGATATTAAAGCTGACAAGATTTATGCAGAAGTTCATAATGGCAGGGTGGAAGCAAGGAATGCTCAGGCGAATGGTGTTTTTCTAAAGTGTCTTAATGGTTCTGCTGTGGCGCATAATGTTAAGGTTGTTGTTTCTTGCATGGTGGATACGTTAAATGGTACGAGTGTTTTAGAAGGAGAAATTACCAAGGGTGCATGTCTTGAAGTAGTTTGTGAGAATGGTATGGCTGAAGTTTGTGATAAGCATAAAGCAGATCTTGGGCGCAAAACAAATGGATGTGCTCACTATGCTGTGCACTGCTTGAATGGAAAAGCTGTAGTGAAGTAATACTGTTGTGGTGTTTTATGTCCGCTACTTTGACTAGTCACACGAAATAGAGTTTGGCATATTCTAAAAATGTTTTTAAATGTCGGAGTATTAGGCTTGGTGATTTTTAATCCAAGTGTAAAAGTCATTTTCATTTGCCTTGCCTGATGCAACTTTGAGAATAATATCAATCAGTTCTTCATCTTTATAAGACAACATAATGTTGTTGAGTGCCAGAAAGATTAGCATGACATGTGTGCCAATACGCTTATTGCCATCAATAAAAGGGTGGTTCTTTATAAGACCAAAAGCTAGACGGGCTGCCTTATCTAAAACAGATGGGAAAAGTTCATTCTCGTCAAATGTTTGCAGTGGAGTCTTTAATGCAGAATCAAGCATTCCTACATCTCGGATACCTGAAGAACCACCGCTTGTTTCAATCAGAGCCTGGTGAAGTTTAATCACCTGTTCTCGTGTTAAATACTTCATTTGGCAAGTTCCTCATAAACTTTTTTGTTCTTTTTGATGAACATGTTGGATAAAGCCATAACTTCATCGTCCGCTGGAACAGTAACTTTTTCAGTTTTGGTTTTTGGGAATTCTAAAATTACATAGCGAGGAGCGTTGTTTTTCAAAATAACAGCTGATCCGTACGTGTCAACAAGTCGCGCAACTTTAGAAAAGTTTTGATTTGCTTCGGAAATAGAAACAAGTGTGTCTGTATTTACATTCATATGCATAACCTCCATTTTTAGGAGAATTATAGCATATATTTTAGGATAAATAAATCCTAAGTATTTTGAGAGTTATTTTATAAATGACATATAGCCTATGTGTGCCCTCGTTGCTTATGTTTTGTGGAACAAAATGGTATAAAAATCGTAAAAAAGTTCCGTATTGGAGATAAAGAATTTATGAAAGTTGGTTTTCTTGGTAATAAGTAGTAAATGGGTGTGTCAGATTGGATTGTAATATTTTTTGAAACATGTAGTTTTAAGTGATTCGGTAACATTCGATAATATTGTTTGCAAAGTTTCATAGTATTCAAGAGAGTAAGAAAAATAGAAGTATAATTTTCTTTCAGATAGTATTTCAGATAATATTGTTCTTATGGGTAATAGTAGTGAGCTTTCGGCAAGTAACAGTGAAAATGAATTAGTAGATTTTACTGAAAAACTTCTTGTGGATGTTAAAGATTTTAACAATAACAACAATAAAGTATTAAGTGTTCCCGTATCTGAATTATTGAATTTTGGATCTGGTTTATCGTCATTAATTCCTGCATGTAATACAGTTACTCAAACAATAACCATTCCTACGGATGGTCTTTATAAGATTGCTAATAAAGCTGCAGGTGATACTCTAAAATACGCAAAAAATGGTAATCTATGGGGATCGTTAAGAAAAGCTGACGGTGGTTCTAGAATGATGCAGATTTCAAAGATGGAGTCTTTGCAAGGTTCTATGAAAACAGTATCTGCGTTTAATCCTGCTCTTTTAATGATGGCTGTGGCTATTTATTCTATTGAAAAAGATATGAAAAAGATTAAAGAGACGCAGGAAAAGATACTTACCTTTATGGAAGTTGAGAATGAGTCACAGATTGAGGCAGATGTTGAGTCATTGATGGGGATTGCTTCTACTTATAAGTGCAGTTGGGATAATGAAATTTCTGTTACGAATAATCATAAGCTTGTTATCGATATTAAGAATCGTGCTAGAAAGAACATTATTGCTTATCAGAAAAAGATTACTGATATTCTTCTGATAAAGAAGTTTATTGTGTCTAAAAGTAACGTAAATTCGACGTTGTCTGATTTAGGGAAAAAGTTTAAGTATTACAGATTGTCGTTGTATATTTTCTCTCTATCATCTTTGATGGAAATAATGTTAAGTGGTAATTTTTCGGAAGAGTACATTAGTAATGCAGAAAATGAGATAAAGAAATTGTCTGATGACTACTGTGAGAAATTTGAAAAAAGCTCTTTATATTTAGAAAAACTTGGTAATTCGGAAGTAGAAGTCAACGTTGTGAAAGCTATAGGTACTGCTGGTACTACTGTTGGTAAGCTAATTGGTGGTATTCCTTTAGTTAAAGATGGTTCTGTTGATGAGTTTTTACAAGATAAAGGAAACGGATTACATGAAAATGCTAATGCAATGGGAATAAAGGCAGTGAATGAGTTTGCTGTTTTGCGTGATCCGAAAACAAAAGTGTTTGTGGAAAAAATGGAGGATATAATTCAAATTTACAATCGTACTTCGCAAATATGTGTTGATAAAGAAAAAATATATTTGTTGTAAAATCATATATTGTTTCATGTTGCATGTTGTTTCACGTTATGCTTTTGTGATTTATCTTTTAATATTACGGATAAGTGTAAATGCTGATGTTAATGCAATGACGTTGCAATGCCAATGCAATGTTATATAATCATTGTAAGAAACAAGGGGTGATTGTATGGCGAAAACAGCTAACTTGTATACTCGTATTGATCCGGAGTTAAAAGAGCAGGCAGAGTATATATTGAATTCTTTGGGTCTTCCTCCTTCGAGTGCTATTACCATGTTTTATAAGCAGGTTGTTTTACAGCAGGGGCTTCCTTTTGATGTGAAATTGGGTTATAGAGAGCCGCGTGATGTGAGTTCTATGACTCAAGGTGAGTTGAATGATGAGTTGGAAAAGGGTTATAAGTCGGTTTTATCTGGTGATGTGAAGCCTGCGGATAAGGTTTTTGAATCCTTGCATAAGGAATTTGATTTATGATTTACTCGGTTCACGTTTCGCATGAGGCTGAGGAAGATTTGCGTGGTATTTATGCTTATATTGCGTTTAATTTACTGTCTTTGAAAAACGCGCAGGGGCAGGTAAGTAGGTTGGAGAAAGCAATATTGAGTCTTGATGAGTTTCCTTTTGTGCATCGTTTAGTTAGTTTTGAGCCATGGAGAAGTAGAAGTTTAAGGTTCATGGCTTGTGATAATTTTCTTATTTTTTATTTTGTTTTTGAAGAAAAGCATGAGGTTATGGTTTCTCGTGTGCTTTATGGGAAAAGAGATATTGAGAAAGTTATAAATGGCAATTAACCTTTTTGCGATATTTTTCTATCGTTAAAATAGGAAATTTATTTCCGTAGGGGAATGTAGTTCCCCTGTATCAGCGTTAGCTGATATGACCTCTGCTAAAAGCGTTCGGAAAACGCACGCACCTGTTAAGGTATATATATGCGCCCTTGTAAACAAGTGACTATTCTTCTGTGTCGATTTCTTCTTCTGTCATTAAGATCTTTTCATCTATGTTTTTCATTTTCTGTTTTTCTCTCTTTCAAATTTTGAGTATAAGAAAAGACGATAGATGTTTTATTTTCTATCGCCCTATATCTTTAATATTCAGTTTTATTCAGTTCGACAAACTGGGATTTGTCTATCTTAAATCGAGATACATTATGTCGAAATCAATATATGAATCTGCAATTTTAAAATACGCTGGAGATGTTCCAATTTTACGAAAGCCAAATTTCTTATAAACATGGATTGCTCTCAAATTGTCGCTTCTCACTTCTAAGTTAATAATTTCTATGTCATTTGACTTGGCAAATTCAATCGCTTTTTGTAGAAGTTGACTTCCAAGTCCTTTGTTCCATTCTGATTTCAAAACGGTAAGCCCAAGTTCTGCTCGATGATTCATTCTCCTCGGCAATCCGCTTAAGCTCACATCTCCAACAATCTCTCCGTTTTTCCATGCAAAAAACGAACATGATTTTTCATCTTTCAAAATCGAACAAATGTATTCTGCTTCTCCATCGACAGAGATTGGAAAACCTTCTGCTCCAAATGACAAATTATCTGTTTCCGCTCCGATTTTCTTTGAGTATTCTATTCTCGCAAGTGCATCCTCAGGTACAGCTTCTTTTATAATTATATTATCCATTTCATCTCCAGAATGGTGTGGCTGTCTAAAAAAATGTCTGCACCCCCAATCTTAAACCTTTTAACGATAGCTTTTTTAATAATCGTTAACATAATAATGATAGTTATTAGGAATAGTTATTCCAGTAGTGCGTCAATATTTCGTTTTGAATATAGAAGTCTGCGCACTTCCATAGTGTCGTCGATGACAACGTAAAAAACAGAAAAGTTGCGTACGCTAATCCTGTAGTAGGGGTGTTCTCGTGTTGTTGATGATTGGTAAGGAGCAAATAAGAGGGGCGATTCAAGCCGTTTATCGATTGCTGATTCTATATCGTCAACAAGTCTGTGAGCAGCTTTTGGGTTTTGCAGTGTATTGGTTATATAGTCAACTGTTTCTAATAAATCTTCTTTGAATAGTGGTAGAAAGGTTAATTTATACGTGTTCTTGCTCATTAATCCTTCTCCTTACGTTATCAAAGACGTCAGCTTTAGAAAGACGCGTAGAAGTGTTTGCGGCAAAAGTATCTGCTTCATCGAGTTTTCTTTCAATGTCGTCAGTGAGGGCAGAGTATTGTTTGATGCTCATGAGAACCATAGTCCCATAACCATTTTTTGTAAGGAATACTGGTGTATTTGAATTTATAACTGTTTCTTCTACTTCTGGGAATTTATTTCTTAAATCGGAAACTGGACGAATATTAATCATAGTATCAACCTCCTTTTATCAAAAAAGTATCATAATATTATCAAGATTACAATAGTTAGCGCGCTATCGAATTTTTATTCCGACGTTTGGCGAGATATTAGTACGATGATTGGCTTTGTTTAGAAATGTGGTTGTAAAGACTAAATGTTAAAAGGTTTAGCGCACGGTAGATTTAAGATTGCTTCTCGAGATTCTAAATGTGATTTTGCTATTTTGCTGTCGAGTAGTTGTGCGATTTAGTTGCTTATGTTTTGGGGAACAAAATGGTATAAAAATTGTAAAAAAGTTCCCTACATTATTTGATTTCTCACAGTAAAGGCTTGCTGGTTATTCCAAAAAATAAGGTTTCTGAGTTTAAGAAGTTGTTTGTTGAGTATTATGAAGGTGAAGATTTGCAGGTGATTGCTTCGTTTATGAGGGAATATTGTTGGAAGCATTAAACGTGCATGATGATATTGATTCTTCTGGTTCTTCTGTTTCGTGAACCTTGCTGTTTATGAAGAGTATAGTTTGCTAGTAAATGAAGAGATTAGCGTTGATAATCTAGACAAATTAGTACGAAAAAGTAATATATTTATTAAGATTATTACAGTAATCAGAGTGAATGGTAGATCTTGTTTACTTAATAGTCTGTTTTATGATCATTTGATACAGAGTCGTGTTAACGAAAAGGAGGCTAGTAGTGTTATGAGAAGTAAAACTATTTTTTGTAAAAACATTTTTCAAAGTTGTCTTGTTATACTTCTGCTACTAGGCACTCTCTTTTTTCTTGCTGGATGCGCTGACGATGATGAGAAGGCGGAGCTTGCGTCGTATCATTGGGAGACGGTGGCGGTGTCTAGGGAAGAGTTTCGTATACCAGAAAACTATATGAATAAGGATGAGTTGTATCTCTTTGTGTCGCGGGATATTCTGGATTCTCATTATGATTTGTCTAAGGTCACCCTCGGAGATAAGCGTATTAAGTTAGTTGACTCATCGTTCAATTTACCTGCTCCAGGACTTAAAGCTTTATTTTTAGTTGGGAAATTTGATTTAAAAGACAAGTCAAGTTCTGATGTTCTTAAAGTACCAGGGATTAATAAAACAGGTAATGTTGCTGTAGGTTATAAGAAGAAATAGTAATATTTTGCACTTAATTTGAAGCGTTTCCCTGATGATGAATTAGTTAATGAAACTTGTAGATTAGAGGGTTTGGAATGAATATGTATGTTGGAGGTATATGTTAAATAGGGTTGTATCTCGTTATGATTCGTTCGTTGCGAATCATCAACGTGCAAAAGGTGCTTTAGTATATTTTATAGTTCTTATGCCGCAGGTGTTATCAGTTTTTATTACTGGTTTGATACAGCTTGCTGGAATGTTGTTGCTTATTTATACGATGGGATCGTTACATTCTGCTTCGACGCTTCTTGAAGGGTTTGTTGCGTTTAAGTTGGCGTTATCTTTCTTCTTACAATCATTGGGTTTTATTGCTAAAGATCGTTGTGAGATGCTTCTTATCGCTTTGTTTCGTCAGCTTACTTTCCATCGTTTTGTGCGTTTATCTGTTCAGAATAATGATGATGAAACATTGCAGTCTTCTGCATTAACATATCCAAATCAGATAAGTCAGATAGCTTATGGTGTTGATTTCGTGTTATCAATATTGCAGTTTATTATTCTTTTTGCTATCTGTGTTGTTCAATATCACGAGAATAGTATTGTAGCGGTTTTACTATTAGTCCTCTTATGTGTTGGTAATTTGTTCCTTATACGTTGGATTGGCGTATTGTGGAAGAACTATGTGGATTTAGAAGGTAAACGTCGTAATCTTCTCAGTAAAATTATTGATAAACTTCCTCACGCTTCAAGAGTGTATCGTTATAATGTTGGTATTACGGCGATTGAAGATGCGCGTAAAGCAGAAGAAAGAGTGTTGTATAAGCGCATATTTCCTCAACTATTGAGTAATATTGTTGAGCAAGGTGGGTTGACATTACTGCTTGCTGGTGTTGTTCTTGTTCATGTAACTATTTTTCCAAATGCGTTGTTTAATGTTGGAATTCTTTTTGCGATTAAATATTTGTATGGTGCCATGCAGAATAATATTGTGAATTATCGCGTGATTCGGCTTGCTCTTCCAATGGACAGGGATTTAGTGCAATTAGAGCAAAATGCTATGAAGAATACTCGTGCGGATGCTACTAATATTTCTGATTCTGTTGTGTTTGATAATAAGTTCGCTCTTTTGTCTAAAGAAGCTGGCTCGGCGTTGAATGCGTATGATTCTATTGTTAGCAGTAGTAAAATATTAGTGCCTTGTAATCCTATTATGTCGCAGGGGCTTATTGAAGCTTGGTTTGATATTGCGAGCGATGATACTCGTCAGAAGTACGAAAACTTCTTGCGTTTATTTAATGTGTCGCGTGAGGTTGCGGATAGGTTTTTGCATAATCCTGAAACGTTATCTGTTGGTGAGCGTCAACGCGTGGTGTTGGCTATGGCGTTTGCTCAAGACGTGGAATATTTGGTGCTTGATGACGTGTTTTCTGTGTTAAATCCAGAGCTTCGAGAAACAGTTTCACAAGCTATGCTAAGTTCTCAAGTTCATCATATTGTTTTATTTGCACGTAATCCAGAGTATATTCCTTGTGTGTTTTATGGTAACAACTCTAAGCAAGTCACGCATAGTGTGGTTGAAGAAAATCATTTGCAGAATACTGGTAGTGATAAAACTATGCAAGCGGATTGTGTGGAATCGAAAATTCCTACAGGTGCAGAATCACGTGGTAAGTTCATTAGAACTGTGCGCGAATTGTTCTCCGCTAGTATTATTTGTTTGCCGATAGCAACAGTACTTATAGTTCTTGCTGAGTTAATGTTTGTAGAGAATATTGCTACGAACACCAACTTAAATATGCTTCAGTCTTCTGCATTGTTTGCAAGCTTGCTTATTGTCGTTGGTATTATTGCTCTTAATTTTCCTGTATATGCTGTGCCAATTGTGCGGCTTACAAAACTGCATAATCGTTTGATTATGCGTTTGCATAAGTATTCAAATATTGATAATAAAGGTGATGTTTTAGGTAGGCTTGGGGATGATTTTTCTGACTTACAGATGAGTATTCCGAGTGCTATTGCACACGTTATTTTTATTATTGTTCAAACAGTAATAGTTCTTGCTATGACAATTGCTGCAGTACCGCAGTACGTATACATAATGATTATTATGGTGCCGTTATCTTGTCTAATATGGTATGCCGGTTCTCGATTACTTAATACGGCTGCGGATAAACAAGCACAATATCGCGATAAGTTCTTAGGAGCATTATCGTCGTTATTATCAACGCGAAGCTTACCACAAGGTGCTATTTTTGATAGTTCTCGCAAGTATCATTATGCTTCGTCAGAAAATAAGTATTGGCAGCGTATGCGTCGTTTTATCAATATTTACACAGTGAGAAATTGCATGATGCAAAGTCTCTCTTTAGTGTTGGAATTTTCAATACTTTATATGCTTACAGTATCATCAATGAATTTTGCTTCTGCTAGTGCTGTGTTGTATTTTGTGGTAATGCTGTCGTCAAGCTTGGAAAATGTGATTGAAACTTTGCAAGATTCAGGAGTTTTAACCCAGACTGCTCAACGAGTTTTCAGCTTGGAAAATTATGAGCGTAAGCAGCAAGCGTATAAGAGGAATGAATTAGCATACCAGAATCTTAGTAAGACTATTGCTGATAGTGGTATTTCTTCAGTTGCTATTATTGGCGCTAGTGGTGCTGGTAAATCAGTATTGTTGCGAGATTGGTTTGATCATAACAATACTCAGAATTGTCTGCTGATTGAAGATTACTTATTTGATGATGACGGTGCTATTGTTGCTCCAGATTTCACGTCGCTTACAAAATGTATTGGTGCTCAACAGCGAACTGTTATTATGTTGGATGAGACGTTCAAAAGTGTAACTGATGCTGATGGTTGTAGTGAACGTGAAATAATCATGCAAGCTATCAGATGTGCTAAAACGAGGAATAACAAGCTTGTAGTTGTGTTGCACGCGCAAACTAATTGTGATGTATTCGATAAGGTAATTAATTTTGATGAATATTATAAGAATCCAAAAGTACTGTGAGTTGCGTTCGTTGAGACGTTACTGATGGTGGATTGTTGGGCTTGAATTCATATTGTAATTGCATACTGTATACGTTTGTGAAGCAACAAGTGGAATGTGTTGCAATATGCGATACAGTATTTATGATTTGTGTATGGAGGTTGGTTGATATGGCAGTTACTAAAAGTGCGAATGTGAATGTGAGAATACAAGAAAATATTAAGCAGCAGGCTGAGCAGATTTTGGAAACGATTGGAATTTCTAGGGCTACGGCTATTGACATGTTTTACCGTCAAATCATTCTTAATAAGGGAATTCCGTTTCCGCTTACTATTCCAACGCCTCTTCCGGCACAAGATGATATGGATGAGAAAACGTTTAATGCTTTGATAGCTAAAGGCTATGATCAGGCGGTTCAAGGTGATAGTTATCCGATAGATGATGTTTTTGAGGAGCTTGAACGATGATAGGAAACCGTGAGGTAAGCTTGGTTTTAGAAAATTAAACTTTTTAACGATAGCTTTTTATATCGTTAAAAAGTTTAGTATGCGACGGCTTTAGGCTGGCTTGGAGCGGTTTTTTTGAGCGTGTTTTGGCTGTTTCTTACTCGAGTGCCTATTGATTTAGTTGCTTGTGTTTTGGGGAACAAACCGTCGCAATAGTCGTAAAAAAGTTCCCTACATTATTTGATTTCTTATGCTGTTACAGTTGGTAACTATAGTGTTTCATCTTGTTTCTTTTTCCGTTGTAAATTATTTGTTAGTTTGTAATTAGGCGGTATCTAAATCAAATGTTTCAATACTAATTTGGTTTCCGTCAAGTAATTTCATGATGTGTAATAAGTGATTTGAAAGGAGTTGTGTTATGAGTAGCGTTATATCTTTGGGAGAAAAAATTAGAAAGGCTCGTCTGGAAGCTGGGTTGACGCAGGAGGAGCTTTCGGAATTATTGATGGTATCTCGTGCTGCTGTAGCAAAATGGGAAACGAATCGGGGTTTGCCGGATATCGAGAATCTGAAATTTATTGCATCTGCTCTAAGCGTGAGCGTTGATTATCTTTTGGATGAGAACAATAGCGTTGATTTTTCTATTACTAAGAAGCCTATTAATCTCAATAAATATTGTTTCGACGGTAGGGTGAGCAGTTTTAAGAAGTCGAAAATTAAAGAGCAGATTGTCTTAGATGAATATCCTGACTCAGAAATCAATATGCTAACTGTTGTTAAAACTTATAACAGTTCATCTGAGAAGATAGTGGATAATTTTGTTGGATGGTTTTCTACTCTCCTTGGAGGATTGCCATTGTTTGGCATATATGATTTCAGTAAAGCTGTCTCCACTCTTGGGGCTGATCAGTATTATTTGGTGGATAAAAAAGATAAGCAGTATTTCGTGCTTATAACTGATGAGTATATTATTAGCAGAATTATGGGAGTGGCGTTTAATAGTAAAAAGTTCCGTATTGGAGATAAGGAATTTATGAAAGTTGGTTTTCTTCGTAATAAGTAGTAAATAGGTGGAAAGAAAAATTTTATGGATTCGAAAAGCCTGCACTTATTGGAAAAATAAAAAAATTTTTCTTTAATAAGGTTTGTATGTGTGGTTTTTTTTAAATAGTAATACTATTAAGGCTAAACAGCCTGGTATGGATTCTAATTTTAATAGAATCGTATTCTTATTAGAATTGCATATTAAGAATAAGGAGAACTTATGAAATTAATTAGACCAGATAGTAAATATATTCAAGGTTATATAGAAGCAAATGAAGAAGATGAAATTTTTAGGCCGAATGCAGAAAGACGTTTTAGAAATTATGACACAATTATAGAGAGTTCTTATAACTATGAACATGGTATAAATCTGCCTGAAAATTATGTTAGAGCTACTACATTTTGGCTGATAGATAATGAAAAATTTATTGGTGAAATTAATATTAGGCATGAATTAAATTCTTTTTTAATTAACTATGGTGGTCACATAGGGTACGAAATTAGGCAATCTGAATGTATGAAGGGTTATGGAACAAAAATGCTTTCTATGGCACTTACATATTGTAAAGAGACTCTGAATCTACATAAAGTTTTGATTACATGTGATGATGACAATATTGGATCGATAAAAGTTATAGAAAATAATGGTGGAATTTTGGAGAACAAAGTGAAAAATAGCTTATCAAGAGGAAATGTTACGACAAGAAGGTATTGGATTAATCTAGATTAATATATAGGAAAAATATTAAATTTTATCTATACTGACCACTCAATCGGGGCTTAGGACAATTTTTTATACATTTTGTATAATCAAAGCACGATATTCCGTAATTGCATTTTCTGGAGAAAGATGATGAGTGAGACGAATGTAAGGCCAGTGCTTTTCAAGCATGCTTTTTGGGGTCATGTGATTACAGAAACTGTTGCTAGCGTTTGCACGCTTATTATTGCGCTGCTTGTACAGCAGTTCGTAGGGCACCGCGTACTAGGTTGGGAAACTGTGGTCATACTCGCGTTGAGTGTTGTGGTGTTTTCCCTGCTAAGCACAGCGTATCTGCAGTGGGATAGGCATCGAAGACCGGATGACGGGTCTGGCGATTTGCTTATCGGAATCATCGATTTTGTTCTCAGGCTGCTGGTGACCTCTGGTATTGCTTTATTGCTTGTTTCCAATACTACGCTGCTAAGCATTATTATTGGCGCAGCGATTACTAGTGTATTGCTGTTTGTTTTTGAAAAGCCTTGGCAGCGTGGTATGACGGATGCGCAATTACAGGAAGCTTCAAAGAAAGCTGTTGAGCTTGGCGTTCAAATGCTTGAAGAAGAACGCGTAAAGCGCGAGAGGTAAGCAACATGATTGCATTACAGCATGCGAGCGCAGGTAAAACAGACACTCCTAGAGGCGTGTCTCTAACATTCTCCTCGTTAATCGTTGCGAATATGCTGATGGAAGCAGTATACGATGTCGTTATATTTGTGCTTGCATTGATGCTGCAATGGTGGATGCTGGGTACTATCGATGGCTGGAGCACGCTACTCGTCATATTCTTGGGCAATATGCTATTTTCTTGCGCGGCGGCTGCGGTTATGGTTCTGATGGGAGCATTGAAGGCTGGCCAACAGAAATGCCCAACAAAAAGTTGGTCTTTTTTGACTACTGCTGTATTGCTTAGACTGCTTATCTTCGGTGTTCTCGCTTGGCTTCTTACACCGAGTTTGGCATGGGTGAGCGTAGTTGTTGGCATTGTGCTTACCAATATTGTTCTCGTTATCAAGCAGCACCCTAAAAGGTGAATTTTTAATTTGTTTCGTTTATAATAGAAACAAATGTAAAAAATGATAAATTTATCGACTATAATCGAAAAAGACTTGCAGCTGAGAATTTGGTGTTTATCTATGCACCCAGGGTGGTTTATGCAAAAGTAACTATAAAAGTAATTACAATAGAAGTTCAAAAAAGTCCTAGTTTTTGCTGCAAAAATCTCCGTGAAAGGGACAGCATAACCCTATTTCTATTTGTTACAAGTAAAACTTAGAACACCTTATACATTTTATGTGTTATCAAAAATAACAACAACAATTGTATGGCAAAAAATTATTGGATAGAATGAGTATTAAACCTATTTGGTGTGCGACTCTGTGGAGTAAGTGAGGAGAATATTCTTATGTACAAGGTTCTTATGTTCGTGCTGAAGTTGGTTCTGTTTACAGCTGTGAATTTTATGTTCCTTTACTTGTCGATGGTGGTATTCGGCCATGATTTTGGTGTGATGTTCAAAACGTATGGGAATGCGCTCGGTCCGCTTATGTTCATGCTTGCTTTGATGACAACGATGTCGTTGCCTAATGAAGGAACCATTTTTGAGGATAAGCGGCAAAAAAGTGTGTCTAAAAACCCGAGTTATCGTTGAAATACCACGGAAAACTCGCTGTTATTAAGCTAAAAAAGCTTAACATTCAGCATTACTTGACATTGAAAACAAAAGGGGCTTAGGACAATTTTTAGACATTTTGTGCAACCATAGCACGATGTTCCATAATTGTCTTTTAAGCCCCATTTTAATTCTGTGATTGTTGTAAAAATCAATATAAGTATGAATAGCTTGACGTAATTCTTCTGTACTATCCCAGCTACTGCGACTTAGATAACAAATTGCGAAAAAGTTATGCAATGAGAACGTTATTTGCAATTTTTATATTGCGAGCATGCTGTTAGCGATTAAGCCCTCACTTTGGTGTAAATTCATTTCCTTCCCTTTATCTGCTATTTTTATGTTCAAACTCAAACGAGAAAATAAGCGGGGCTTCCTACCATCACGGTGCTTGATCGTGCTATCTGATGTAGTAATGCGAACATAAAAATCGTGTATGACAGTCAAAAAATCCCATTCGTGCAAATGTGTTGCAATATGCGATACAGTATTTTATGGTGTGTGTATGGAGGTTGGTTGATATGGCAGTTACTAAAAGTGCGAATGTGAATGTGAGAATATCATCCTCTAGTAAATAAACAAGTAACCAGTCTGCCTTGATGTGGCATTCGTGAACTTAACGTTGTACATCAGTCTTGCAACAACGCTTTCTTAAGGTCTTCCATAGAGGAATACGATGGTACGTTAGGGTCTCTGGAAATTCTTCTAGCTTCTTCCATAGCAGCCAGTGATTCAGTGTTATATTGTGGCTGCTTAATTATGAATGGGAAACCGCCTTCCATTATGGAAGTTCGTAAGAAAATATTGATAGCATCAGTGACGGAAATTCCGAAGCTGCCAAATAAGTCTTCAGCACTTTGTTTTACACTTGGTTCAATACGTATGTTGATGTTTGCAGTTTTAGACATATTATTGCTTCCAACTACTTATAATGTATTGCAAATGTTAAACAAATGTTTTGTGGTTGCTTATATTTGAGTTTTTGACGTAATGCTCATATAATTTTCCACGTAAAGCACATTTAAGTTTATGAGGTGTTGCGCTATGACTGCCCAAATGATCGCTAGTCTTAAGAACGGTTTGAAAGGCATATAAAAGCACATAAAACAGCTTAAGATACATATTCTTTAGCAGTATTAAACACGCATTGCACATGATGTTTGTCATTATGTTTGCACGTGCGCGTTGGTTTTTACACGTTTTTTGCATGTTTTTGCGCGTTCTTATCGTTTCTTGTAAGCAAGCGTTATCTTTTTATCTAACTGATTTTCATTGTTGAAATTTATTCAATAACAGTAAGAATTAAGCTTTAATAACAAGTAAGAACGAAGCAATAATAATGAATAATAATATAGAAAACGCAACTGATAGTCGCGATAACAATAATAAGCAGTCAACTAGCAACTTAATATTGCGTATTGATAATGTAACAAGATCTTATTCTCGTGGATTCGGTCATAAGAAAACAACTCGCCAAGTTTTACATAACGTATCTTTTGATATTCATTCTGGTGAAATATTTTGCTTGCTTGGTCCGAATGGTGCAGGTAAAACAACTACTGTGAAAATTGTTGGTACGTTGTTAGCTCCTGATAGTGGTAGTGTTCGTATTGCCAGTATTGATGCTGTGAGTAATCCTCGAGAAGCACGTAAGCACGTGTCGTTACTTCTTGGAGGTGAGCGAGGATTTTATCAAAGGTTAAGTGCATTAGATAATCTTCGTTATTTTGCGGATCTTTCCGCTGTTCCATATAGGGAGCAAGGTAAGCGTATTCATGATGCTCTTGAGCAAGTTGATTTACTTGATAAAGCTCATGATGCTGTTCAAACTTTTTCAAGGGGAATGTGGCAGCGATTGCATATTGCTCGATCGCTGGTTGCTAGAACGGATCTTATGCTTTTAGATGAGCCTACCACTGGTTTGGATCCTGAAAATGCTAGGAAAGTACGTGAAATTATTCATGCTTTACGAGATCAAGGAATAGCGATTTTGCTAACTACGCATGAGATGAGTGAGGCTGAAAAATTAGCTGATACTGTTGCTGTAATAAATCACGGTAATATTATCGCTCAGGGAAGTGTTCAGCAGTTGGCTTCTTTACAGCATATTGATCATGTAACAATGTACGCGTATGACGGTGAACTATCAAGCGGAACTCCTAGTGTTAAGGAAGAATTGCAAAAACTTGATGGAGTGTTGTGGTGTGATGTTTTTGAATCGCATGGAGTGTTAAATATTACTATCGCGTGGAGCAAAACAGTATCTCAAGAACGAAATATTAAAATTCCTGTTGATGGGATTACGCGTTTAGGTGATCGCGTTGCAAGTTTGGAAGAAACGTATCTTGCTATTGTGCAAAATGATAATATTTCTGCATCAAATACTTCTACTTCTACTTCTGCTGCTACGCCGTCTTCTTCGCCGTCCTCACTCCCATTAAGTAAGTAGGAGGCTTAATATGAATACTTCTACTCGTTCATACGCTTCTGTGATTCGTGGCATGTGGTTTCAGCTTAAAAGTTTAGCGAAAACAACGTTTTTCTTGCAAAATGCGATACTTGCTCCAGTATGTTTTGCGTTGATGAAAATTGTTGCCTACTATGGTTTTTCTCATAATTGTGCTAATTGTCTTAATAATATTTGGGTTGATTCTTCTATAGCTGGATTATGGTCTGCTACAACTACTGCTGTTGGAATTATTGGATACCAGCGTTATTTAGGAACATTACAATATTTAACTTTAAGTGTCATCTCACCTGCTGCAGTGTTTCTTCCCATTGTAGGATCCGCAGCTTTACTTGGGTGCATTGGTATGCCGCTTGCGATTATTACCGTGGCTGTTTTCTGCTATGGGTTCTTTATGATAACATTCACGCAGTTAGTTGGATACTTACTTTCTATGCTTGCTTGCGTAGCTTCTGCTGCATTATTATCTGGAATTTTTGTATTATGCCGTAAAGCTACAGTTTATGAAGGTTTGATTTTAATTCCTGTATGGATGCTTTGCGGAATAGTAATCCCTGTAGAATCAATGTCATTGCCAGTTCGCGTTATTGCGTTTATTCATCCGCTTACGTCTGCAGTGTGGGTGGCTCATGCGCAATCGTTTAATGCTACTACTGTGTTAGCGATTGTGTTATGTGTTGTATTATCTAGCGTTTTGCTTGTTATTGCAGGTTTTATGTTACGTCATGCTATTCGACTTGCAACGCTTAATGGAAGTTTGAACATAATATGATACGAAATAATAATCAGGTTGAAGCTATGCGAAATAAAATTATTCAAAATAGTAAGTACGCTAGATTGCATCAATATAATCAATATTCACAGTATGGTCACGTGAGCGTGTTATCTAGTATACGAACTGGTGCAAGAGTGAGTATACAGAGTATACCTAGCTTAAATAGTTGGAATACTGCTGTTATTCGTATGATTATTGAGCCTCTTTTATCCACGTTCTTATACGTTTTTCTAGCTGGAGCTGTAAGCGGAGGATTCAATGGAGCAGCTAGTGTAGCGACTAGCGCTGGTTTTAATCATAGTTTGATTGCTTCAACTCTTGCTGCTGTGATGGGTGCGTGTTCTATTTCCACAAGTATGACTGTGTCAGAAGCACTAGCATGGGATCGTTTTGAAGGCACAACACCATTCGTGCTTACAAGCGCGAAAGTTGCATTACCATTATGGTTCGGTCGTATTATTGCGCTCGTGACTATTTCTTTAGTGAGTGATGCTGTGACTTTGTTCATAACAATGCTTGTAGTAAGCCCGAGTGCTTTCTTGATGATTAATATGAGTGCGTTGATGCTGTTGTTCCTTATTGTTCCTGTTGCTTCTACGGGATTTGGTATCGCTATAGCTGCTATAAGCATGATGATGAATGATGTTTATACTATTTCTAACGCGCTTAGTGCAATACTTCCTATTGTTTGTGGTGTGATTGCTCCAATTAGCGTATTTCCTAAGATGATGCAATACGTGTTATACGTGATTCCAGTAACTCATGTTACTCAAGCATCTCGTAGCATAGTTGATGGTTCTGTAAATGTTGACGTATCGCTACTTGTGATTCTTATTGTTGGTGCGTTGTGGGCAATTGTCGGTGTGATCATATGGAATGTTGGTGTGGCGATTCAACGACGTAAAGGTACTTTAACAAATATAGGGTTTTAGCTGATAAATATGGGATTTAGTTAATTAAATAAGGATTTTATTAGCGGGTATAGGGGGTGGGTAATACTAGAGGCATATTGATTATTGAGTGAGGTTATCAAGCCAATCTTAAACCTTTTAACGATAGCCTTTCTATCGTTAAAAAGTGCACACACTTTGCACCCATCTGTTTATGTGCGGAAATGTTGTTTAAGAACAATTTTTATATTGCAATTCTGTCAAAATTGTTTTTATTGATTTTATTATCGCTTATTTGAATATATTCAAAGATGGTTCTTCTTAAATAAGATATGTTTTGAATCACAATACAAGAGTTTATATGTGTAAGTGAGCAGCGATATAGAAAAAGGAGCTGGGTTTGTGGCTCAGCTCCTTTTTCTAATTATTTTCAATTATTAGTTTACTTTTGTTTAATTTTGTAGGTGAACTTTTTTACTCGCGATTCTTCTTGCGAGAGAAGAATGCTGCTGCAGCTCCCAGTACACCAATCATTGCGCTGATCAATCCTACTCGTTCCACTTCAGTACCAGTCTTTACTAATTGGGACGAATGCTTTGCAGGAACCTTGTTGCCGGACTTAGTAGATGCGTTGGAACCTGAAGCGCCAGTGGATGTATTACCAGCTTTGCCGTTGCCAGCATTACCGGTTTCAGCGTTACCAGCGTTGTTAGCATTATCAGTGCTACTTGATTCATTGGTGCTATTTTGAGCGCCGGAATCTGTAGAGCTGCTACCACCAGTAGTAGATCCGCTATCTGAACCGCCATTATTAGACGTGGAATCGTTACCTGAATCAGAACCAGAACCGGAATCAGAACCAGAATTTCCGTTGTTGTTTCCGGCTTTACCAGTGGCTTCGTCGGAAGTGTTGTTACCCTTCTTATCTTTAGCTTTTACATCACTATTGTCTTTGATTTTGTTTGCTGGAATAGTGACTTTACCAGTGGTTTCGTCAACGGTTACGCCTTCTGGAGTGTTTCCATCAATCTTCCACTTGCCGTCATTGCCTTTCTTGACAGTGATGGTCTTCTCGTTGGTTTCACCTTCTGGCGTATAAGTGATTTCCAGAGTATCAGTACCGGCTGCTGGTGTGATCGTGGCTGAGCCTTGATCTTTTCCGCTTGTTGGGACAGTGACGGTTGGAGCAGCTGGTTTAGTTTCTGGAGTAGTTGGGTTGTTTCCGGCTTTACCAGTGGCTTCGTCGGAAGTGTTGTTACCCTTCTTATCTTTAGCTTTTACATCACTATTGTCTTTGATTTTGTTTGCTGGAATAGTGACTTTACCAGTGGTTTCGTCAACGGTTACGCCTTCTGGAGTGTTTCCATCAATCTTCCACTTGCCGTCATTGCCTTTCTTGACAGTGATGGTCTTCTCGTTGGTTTCACCTTCTGGCGTATAAGTGATTTCCAGAGTATCAGTACCGGCTGCTGGTGTGATCGTGGCTGAGCCTTGATCTTTTCCGCTTGTTGGGACAGTGACGGTTGGAGCAGCTGGTTTAGTTTCTGGAGTAGTTGGGTTGTTTCCGGCTTTACCAGTGGCTTCGTCGGAAGTGTTGTTACCCTTCTTATCTTTAGCTTTTACATCACTATTGTCTTTGATTTTGTTTGCTGGAATAGTGACTTTACCAGTGGTTTCGTCAACGGTTACGCCTTCTGGAGTGTTTCCATCAATCTTCCACTTGCCGTCATTGCCTTTCTTGACAGTGATGGTCTTCTCGTTGGTTTCACCTTCTGGCGTATAAGTGATTTCCAGAGTATCAGTACCGGCTGCTGGTGTGATCGTGGCTGAGCCTTGATCTTTTCCGCTTGTTGGGACAGTGACGGTTGGAGCAGCTGGTTTAGTTTCTGGAGTAGTTGGGTTGTTTCCGGCTTTACCAGTGGCTTCGTCGGAAGTGTTGTTACCCTTCTTATCTTTAGCTTTTACATCACTATTGTCTTTGATTTTGTTTGCTGGAATAGTGACTTTACCAGTGGTTTCGTCAACGGTTACGCCTTCTGGAGTGTTTCCATCAATCTTCCACTTGCCGTCATTGCCTTTCTTGACAGTGATGGTCTTCTCGTTGGTTTCACCTTCTGGCGTATAAGTGATTTCCAGAGTATCAGTACCGGCTGCTGGTGTGATCGTGGCTGAGCCTTGATCTTTTCCGCTTGTTGGGACAGTGACGGTTGGAGCAGCTGGTTTAGTTTCTGGAGTAGTTGGGTTGTTTCCGGCTTTACCAGTGGCTTCGTCGGAAGTGTTGTTACCCTTCTTATCTTTAGCTTTTACATCACTATTGTCTTTGATTTTGTTTGCTGGAATAGTGACTTTACCAGTGGTTTCGTCAACGGTTACGCCTTCTGGAGTGTTTCCATCAATCTTCCACTTGCCGTCATTGCCTTTCTTGACAGTGATGGTCTTCTCGTTGGTTTCACCTTCTGGCGTATAAGTGATTTCCAGAGTATCAGTACCGGCTGCTGGTGTGATCGTGGCTGAGCCTTGATCTTTTCCGCTTGTTGGGACAGTGACGGTTGGAGCAGCTGGTTTAGTTTCTGGAGTAGTTGGGTTGTTTCCGGCTTTACCAGTGGCTTCGTCGGAAGTGTTGTTACCCTTCTTATCTTTAGCTTTTACATCACTATTGTCTTTGATTTTGTTTGCTGGAATAGTGACTTTACCAGTGGTTTCGTCAACGGTTACGCCTTCTGGAGTGTTTCCATCAATCTTCCACTTGCCGTCATTGCCTTTCTTGACAGTGATGGTCTTCTCGTTGGTTTCACCTTCTGGCGTATAAGTGATTTCCAGAGTATCAGTACCGGCTGCTGGTGTGATCGTGGCTGAGCCTTGATCTTTTCCGCTTGTTGGGACAGTGACGGTTGGAGCAGCTGGTTTAGTTTCTGGAGTAGTTGGGTTGTTTCCGGCTTTACCAGTGGCTTCGTCGGAAGTGTTGTTACCCTTCTTATCTTTAGCTTTTACATCACTATTGTCTTTGATTTTGTTTGCTGGAATAGTGACTTTACCAGTGGTTTCGTCAACGGTTACGCCTTCTGGAGTGTTTCCATCAATCTTCCACTTGCCGTCATTGCCTTTCTTGACAGTGATGGTCTTCTCGTTGGTTTCACCTTCTGGCGTATAAGTGATTTCCAGAGTATCAGTACCGGCTGCTGGTGTGATCGTGGCTGAGCCTTGATCTTTTCCGCTTGTTGGGACAGTGACGGTTGGAGCAGCTGGTTTAGTTTCTGGAGTAGTTGGGTTGTTTCCGGCTTTACCAGTGGCTTCGTCGGAAGTGTTGTTACCCTTCTTATCTTTAGCTTTTACATCACTATTGTCTTTGATTTTGTTTGCTGGAATAGTGACTTTACCAGTGGTTTCGTCAACGGTTACGCCTTCTGGAGTGTTTCCATCAATCTTCCACTTGCCGTCATTGCCTTTCTTGACAGTGATGGTCTTCTCGTTGGTTTCACCTTCTGGCGTATAAGTGATTTCCAGAGTATCAGTACCGGCTGCTGGTGTTACGTCAACGGAACCATTGTCTTGAGGTTTGACGGTTGGAACAGCTGGTTTCACGGTTATGGTTAGCTTTGCGGTGCCGGTTTTTCCTGCCGAGTCTTTTACCGTGAAGGTTATAGTATGTGTGCCAACTTCCTTCGGTTGCATATTCTTAACTGTAAGATCAAAATCCTTTTCTTTATCAGTATTAGTTGTTTGACTTGATTTTATTCGAGATGAGAGTTCGTTAAGTTCAAGACCTAAACCTTGCATCAAAGCTTGTGCATTAGGTACTTCTTCAACCTTCACATCATCTTTAGCAACAATGTGAATCTTCAGATCTTGCCCAACTGCTACAGACAATGAATCGGCAGTAGCAGTAATTGTTGGGTTTTGAGTATCCTTAGGCGCAGTAGCTTGTTTTTTCTCACTTTTTTCTGAAGTTAGTTCAAATCCTTGAATTGTTACTTTAGGAGTCTGTTCATCAGGCTTCTTTACAGTCGTTGTTGCATATACGTCGCCCGCAGGAATTTCACCATCAACAGTAATCTCCGCTTTACCATTCTTAATTGTTGTAGTAGAGCCGATTTCCTTGTTATCTTTATCAAACAGTTTAACTGTTGTAGTAGTGCCCTCAGGAATGCCGCTTCCAACAGATACTGTTACTTTCTGCCCTTTCTTTCCAGCAAGATTAGTCAGATCAGTGTCGATAACTGGCTTCTGTGGTTTAACATTGATGGTTACTTTTGTTATACTCGTGGAATTATCGGAGTATGTTCCCTTAATACTAGAGGTAAATACGCCAACTGTCTTAGTGTTTGGAGCAGTGCCGTTCCACTTTAAGGATGGCTTCTCTTTAAGCTTGCCTCCGTCTGTAATGTCGACAAGTTTGTCGATTTCTGTCAATTGCGGTAATGTTCCACCAACGGTAGTATCAATGGTTTTACCGGTAAGAGGATGTTCTTTAGCAAGTTTTGTCTTTTTAGCAACTTTGACTTTAATCTTGCGCGTTGTGACGTTGCCAGAGCCATCCTCGGAAGTAATAATTACTTCCTTGCCACTCATTTTTTTAGTAACAGTGATGCTGTCTGATGAAAGCGGATTACTTTTGCTTCCAGCGCCTTGCTTGGTTATAGGAGTGTCCGTTAAACCAGAAATGCTAAACTTCTCAATATAACCCTTGTCATCGGTGGTAGTGAAGCTTAGTTTATCGCCTTCCTTGAGTTCAATGGTCTGGTTGTCAGTTATTTCAGTGCCATTGTAATAAATTTTTGGCGCTGTGCTGTCGGTTTTATTGCGCTTTAACTTATCATCTTTGTCTTCATCATTGTCTGGATCTCTACCAGAAATAACCGTGTATGCAGAACTTGTAGTTGCTCCCCAAGAACCGCTGTTTGCCCATGTCCATGCGTTTTGAATGTTTGCATACTTGTCGTTATAATTGTCTGCGTTTTTATTAATGGCTCCTGGACGAAGCTTTAATTCTGCATGCATATGATACGCAACATTGTCATACGGTTTAGCAACTGTTATACCCAAACCGTAATTTTTGTTATACTGCGAACCATTATAAAAAGCATACGTTGCTTGATCTCCAGCCATTCGACTAATAAGAGATTCATTTCCGTTTCCATGGAAGATTTGATCTAAATCGTCATAAAGTTTATTACCAGGATTAAGTCCTATACCTACCTGATAAAGAGCATAACCATCTTTGCCAAAATGCTGATCAGTTTGTCTCATGTTAGGTACAGAGAATGATAGGGAATTATCTTTCTCAAAAGCTTCTGGATCTTGCGACAGAATGTGACCTTTGGTTTTCGGTCTGTACGCATCGTATCTAAGATTAGTGACTGTATCAGATTTATATAGTCCATTTTGATCCAAGTCTGCAATTGCATATGGTACCTGCCATAAGTACCATTGCTTGTTAGATTTAGATACCATTGACTCAGCATTGTTGTTGAAGAAAACATCGAAAACAAGATAGTCAGAGTTGCCACGTGTTTCCACATGCGCATACATAGCTGTTTTATCATTAACGGTTTTCCAAGAAGAATCAGATCCTTCCTCGTCTGATTTTATTTCTGTTGCATTGCTGTTTCTACCGCGTAATCTTCTGAATTCAAGAATATTTGGATACTGCAACCAAGGTTCCTTGTCGCCTAGTGGAACATATTCACGATCTTGATACACAGAACCTGTGCTATTCGTAAGCTTTTTAGCTGTTGAAGTGTACGTTGGTGTAGGAATTGTGGTTGTTGGAACAGCCATGGCAGGTTGTCCGCCTAAGCAGGTTGCTGCTGTCAACAAAGCAGCCATTGTTGCTAACGGAAGTGTGTGTACTTTGTGTGCAGAACGCTTTCTAGAAGATTTTGATGATGATGTATGTTTTGAAGGATTAGCGGTAGTCATAACAATCTCCTTAATTTTCCCTAATCTTTAATGAATTTTTAAATAAATAGAACGAATTCTATGACAAATCTCTCCAATGCCAGTAATAAAACTCTCTATTTAAATGGGTCTATTTAAAATTCTATCATTTTTTGTTATTTTTCATGATATTTTTCAGTTTTAAATTAGTTTAGACTGTAAAATTTCCTACGGGGGGGGGGGTGCTCTAAAAGAAAATTTTTTGCTAAATGTTATAACAACATATATTTTTTCGAAAATTTCTTATTATTTTCGTAATCTGTAATACGTCTTATGGTGTGTCGCAAATTTGTGATTGGGTAATCGCTGAACAAATGTTGTAGTTCATTACCTCACTATAATTTTGATACTAAATTGTTTAGTACTTTGTCGAATTCAGACATTCTGTTTTCTTGATTAAAGAATGGAAGACCTATAATCTTGTATCCTCTTCCTAGAATATCGTTAATCTTGTAGTTGTTTTTAATCTGCCCTAAGAATTTTTCTTTCCACTCATCTTCAAATAAAAGTTGACTACCTTTAGGCTCAACATATGCTTGATATGTTTTAACATCCTCATACTCTTTCTCACGAATAAAGAGCAAGAAATCAGGCTCAAAACGTTCACCTGAATCAAATGAATAAATGGCAAGCTCAGGGATTCTCTCATTCCTAATAAGATAGTATTCAAGTCCTTTTGCTTTAAGCTTCGGCTCCGTAAAAGACGAAAGAATGTGAGCATTTGGAATGTTGAAAATCCAGCCTAGGGGTGCTTCTAAGATGTTTTTATGCTCAAAAATCAAGTTATCAAGCCAATCTTAAACCTTTTAACGATAGCCTTTCTATCGTTAAAAAGTGCACTTATTTTGCCTATGCATCTGTTTATGTATGGAAATAAGATCCTGTGGATTATCGGATGATTTTTAGCTACAATTATTTTGTAGATTGCATATATGCATTCTTTGTCCATAATTTACATCCCGTCAGTTTTATTAGACTCAAAGATGATTTGTACTACGAGATGAATGAATATTGGGCAGATGATAGTGAATAACAGAGTGAAGATTGAACATGATAATCGTAGCTGCAATTAGGTAAAGATTAAGTTGTAGAGGAGGCATAAATGAAGCATATCAAGCATTATGCTTTTTTGACTGTGGTAGTTTGCATTATGTCACTTATTTCAGGTTGTAAGAATCAAAATAGTTTTAGCGATAATAATAGAGAAGTAAAAACAGAAAATAAAAAGTCTGCAAGGAATGAAAAACACTCAGAAAATAATGAAGATGTTGACTGGAAAGAGGTAAGTAAAAATGGTGTTGATGAAACTTTGCTCATAAAAAACATAGATGAAAAGGTTCTCACATATGTGGCTAAACAATTACAAAATCTATGCGATGAGATTGGTGAAAAGGGGATCAAAGATAAATACCATTGGCTGACAGGACAATGGTATAACGATGTAATATATTCTAAACAATACAAGAGTGTTGTGTCGTTGGGTAAAAAAGCAATGAAACCATTGTTCCTAATAATATATAAAAGCAAAGAGGCTGGAATGTATGAATGGGTTTGTAGTAAAGCTTTAGATGAAATATCTGGTTTTGATTTCTCGGGATTAAACAATGGCGTAGGCTGGAGTAATTCTAAAGAATTTTTAAAGGCATTTACCGATAAAATTATTGAACAAAAAATTAGCAAACAAAAAAATTAACAACTCTCTGTTTACAATTGTCTTGGACGCCTACTAGACAAGGTGAGACTGAGTATTATCAAGTCTCTTATTTGTGATTGCTAGTGGAGAAACTTGTAGTAGTTTTAGGATGGTTTCTCAGGGCTTTAGATGCAAATTTTGCTTTTTTTTTAAACGAGAGTATAGTGTTATCAAATTTGTCAAATAAGCTATTGGATTTGTGTAGTTTGTAGTGAATTATTTAAGTTGGATAGCAATTTGCAAGTAATCATGCGAGTAGTTATGTAAGTTTGCATTATTTTGAAAAAGTTTTTTAGGGGAGAGTTAGTTGCTGTGAAGACGATTTTTAGCAAAGATAATATTTTTATTCGTATGAGATCTATTAGTCCGGCATTGCGATGGGCGCTTGTTGGCTTTTGTTTTTCTATGCTCGGCAATCAGGCGTATGAAGGCTCGGTTTTGCCTTCGATTATTATTGTTGGCTTGCCGGCTTGGGTGATTGGTTTTCGTAAGACTTTTATGACGGTTGCCGATTTTCTTTCGCCATGCTCTGGTTGGATTGTTGATAAGCTTGGCGGTTTTCGCGCTCTTGCTATGACTGAAGGCGTAGAAGGCGTGCTCAGTTTGCTGCCGCTTCTTATGCTTGGCTCTCCAGCTTGGAAGTGGTCGCTTGTAGCTCTTTCTTGCGCATTGTTGATTACCGGGCAAGTGATTGATATCGCTAGCGAAGTTTTCGAGGTTGATGCTGCCGGCGGCAATGACGGCATGATTGTAAACTACAGCGGCATTGTAAGCGTTTTGGCGAGTGTTACAGGAACCTTGCTCGGCTCTCCGCTTGGATCTTGGATTGCAAGCTGGTCAATTCCTGCGGTTTTGATTTTCTCGTCCGTGACTTCTTTTGCGGCTTGTGCTACGCGATTTATTATGAAACAAGATATTTCGCAAGCGTCTTGCGTAGAAGAGGAAGCGTCGCAAGATGTAGAGAATGAATCGCAAGAAAATCAAGAAAAGCAAACGGAACTGGAAAATAAAGCAGATTCCAAATCTGCAGATAATCAATCTA
Source organism: Gardnerella sp. DNF01205 (assembly GCF_049244135.1). Lineage (NCBI taxonomy): Bacteria > Bacillati > Actinomycetota > Actinomycetes > Bifidobacteriales > Bifidobacteriaceae > Gardnerella > Gardnerella sp. DNF01205. Next base: position 692,864 of record NZ_CP058378.1, read on the forward strand.
CTATTAAGAAATCTGCGAATCCATCGCTCAAGAGTAAAATCATGCTTCTTGCCGGATCTCTTTTGGTTGCTTTTATTCCTGCATGCTCTGTTTCTTATATTCTTCTTGGTCTTGGTAAGCAATATGGCTCTAAATCCTTAACAATACTGTATATTTTCAGTGGCGTAGGAAGCGTGCTTGCGTCCGTTTTATATGCGCATTCGTCTCAAAAACTCGGTTTAAGAAAAATAGCGGTTTTAGGAATTGTTGTGAGCTTGCTTGCTTATTGCTTTATGTTTAGTAGTCTTTTGCCAATAATGTGGGTTGCATTCTTCCTTGAATCGATTGGTGGAATGTTGTTGGTGGAGCCGATTATTGTTGCGCGTCAGATTCTGTTCAAAGGAAGTGCGCTCGCTAAGTTTTCTGGTTGGGCGCGCCTTGCGTTTGCGATTGGTGCTACTACTGGATCTTGGATTGGATTTGCATTCTCGTCTACGTTCCAATGGCATCTGTTGCCTATACTTGCGCTGATTTTTACTGCCGGTTTGCTGGCTGTTTTACCACAGTTGCCAAATACCAGCTATGCGGCGCTCGCATGATTATTTGTAATATTTAATATTGAATATAGTTGTGACCTTAATCACATGGTAGTTTTTGCCTATATTACTTGAATTATTACGCGGGGGGGGTATCCTTTGCTCTGTTAACAAGCTCTTTTACAAGATGTGAGTTTATGTCTGCAGAGCGAGTTGAAGAGAAAATATACAAGTGAGGACTGCTAATGGTTAAGAAAACACAAGCTGCTAAAAACGCTTTACATGTGTCTAAGAATTACGCGTATTTGAAGCCGAGTACACTTCGTTCAATGGCGAAAGAGATAAGTGGAACTCGTTTAGAAGCATGTAAGTCGTATGCGGTTTCACGTTTACCGAAAATTGCTGTGACTGCAACATTGGCAAGCTTGCTTGCTTGTGGTGCTGGTTTGCCAACTCATCAAGCTTGGGCTAATGGTTTTAATCTTCCTGATGGTAGCTATAGGTATGCGAATCGCGATTCTTCTACGCAAGTACAGAAATACGTGGATATTAGCGCAGTTCCTTGTGATAAGAATAAGGAAACTGATAAAGACAAGGCTGATAGGGCAACATTCGGTCAGTACTATAAGGTTGAGTACCAGTTTAATTCTCATGCTGAATGGTGGGGTGGTCGACCATTCTGGTGGGCGAGTGTGCCTAAGGGTGTTGAGATTGTAAACGGTAAAGTTACTTTGTACAAAGATGAACAGTTGACTGGTGGTTCTGTTTCTCAACAGGCAGGTGCAACATATACAAAGGATGCTTGGAATCAGTCTGTAAGCCGTTTCTGGTTTGATAATAATAAAGAGCAAGGTGCTGAATTTAAGAGTAACTGGGAAAGAATGACCGGTGAAGCCGGTGGCTATGACAAATCTGGTAATACTCTCGGTACTTCTAGGGAATATAAGGACGCTACTAGTGCCTTGATTATTAACTGGGAGAGTAGAGGCAATAGAAAGTCTAAGATTAGCTTTGTTATTCAGTTGAAAGATAAAACGAAGCCTTTGAAATTTGCTGCAGGTGTGTACCAGGTGATGGGCAACTGGCATTACACTGCTGGTAAGGTTGCGCTTGCGCCGACGTTGCCAAGATACTCACAAGAGTTGGAACTTACTTATCCTACTACTAAAGTAGAGGTTGATTCTTCGAAATATGGCAAGAACCTCACACAAGACGAAAAGAATAATGTTCTTACAAAGCTGTGGGAAGCTAATAAGAGTAATGTCGATGTGCTGAAAAAGCTTAACGGTATGCCGGAAGCTCCTACGAAAGAGGCTTTCAAGAAGGCTGTAAAAGTCAATAACGATGGTAGCGCAACGGTAACATACAAAGATAACTCTACGGATACTATTTCTAAGGAGAATCTGACTAAGCGTTATATTCCTTTTGCTGATAAGGTGAAAATTAACTATCCTACCAATTTAACTCCTGTTAAAAATACTTCTCAATTAAGCAAGGAAGAGAAACAAGCTGTAAAGAATGCTATTTTAGCAGCTAATACTGGTAAGCATATTAAAGATTTGACTGTTGATGCTAGTGGCAATGCGACTATTACTTTCACTGATAAGATTGGCACTCCTTCAACTAAAAAGCTTGAAGGCAAGTATCTTGTAAAGAAGCAGCGTTCACTTGCGGATAAGTTTACGCCATACTATCCAGTTCCAATGGCAGTTGGAAATCCACAAGGGTTGACTGTGAATGAGCAGGCGGAACTTGTGAAGAAAGTTTATGAAGCAAATAAAAATAAAGCTGACTTCATAGATGCAATTGGTAAGCCTAACAATCTAGAAGAAGCTAAGAAATCTATTACAGTAGATAATAAAGGCAACGTAACCATCACTTATAAAGATAATACTGCTGATTTTCCATCTACTGATAAGCTCGATGGCAGCAAGCTGGTGTATCAAGCGAAGAAGCTTAATGAGACCACTTACATTACGCTTCCAGCTCGTACAGCTGTAAAAGATGCTAAGGCAATTCAAGCCAATGAACAGTCAACTATTAGGCAAGCCATCTTAACAGCCAATAGTGGTCTTCAAAGCAAACTAAAAGGCAGTAATGAAAATAGTGCTATCACATTTGATAATGATAAGCATACTATGACTGTTAAGTTTAATGATGATTCAACTTCTACCTTCGACTATTCTGAGTTGGTATATACCAAAGGTAATCCAGAAAAGCCAACGCTTAAAACTGGTGTAAGTAAGAGTGGATATAAATATAACATCACAAAAATTGCTATTAATGATAAGGATAAACCGCAGGATGCTGATTGGAATAATTTTGCCCGTAGGTTTATTCAAGATAACTGGCAAGCAAAATCAGGACAAACTGCAATAACAGATACCTTTATTAACAGTCAAAGTGATCTCTTGCCTATGTTTAGCTCTCCTGATCCTACATCTACAGGTGGTATGAAACTTTATGCTTACAAAGATAAGTGGGACGTTAAAAATGGTTCAGGTCTTACTCTGTCTAATGGTCGTAGTGGTGATGGAATACTCTCTATTTATCATGGTGACAATGGAATTGAAGTGAAGAAACTTAGTGGCTGGAATCCTGGGACAGTGTTTACTCTTACTAAGGACGACTGCTTTGTATCTAATGCTGCTGCTCCTAATCCTGAAGAGCTTAAAAAGGAAGCTGAGAATCTTATTGACAAGATTCTTCAGAAGCATGGCTTGAGTAAGGATGAGATTGATAAGTTCAAGAAAGATCATCAGAACGATATTAACAAGATCACTAAGCCAGAAGATGTAGACAAGATTATTAAGTCTGCTGATGAGCATGGTAAAGATGAGAAGAAAAAGAAAGATGCTCAGAAGCAGATTGAGAATGCTACTAGTGGCTTAGATGAGAAAACTAAAAAAGAGCTTGAAAAGAAGATTGGTAATGAGACTGATCCTGAAAAGATCCGTAAGGCAATAAACGAGTTCCAAAAGGATCAGGATCAAAAGAAACAGGAAGAGCATAATAAGCAGCAGCAACAAGCTGATCAGCAGGCTGAGCAAGAAAAGCAACAGCAGCAGCAGAAAGATGATGCGAAGGTTGATACTGATATACAAACTCAGAATCAGCAAGAGCAGCAAGACACAGGCAAGGCTGAAGAAGCTAAGAAGAAAGCTGAGCTTGAGAAGCAAAAGCAGGCTGCTATTGATGAAATTAGCAAGAATGACAAACTTAAGCCTGGGGACAAAGAGCAGTTTATTAAGCAAGTTAATGATGCTCAGGATACTAATGGTGTAAATAAAGCCAAGAATGATGCTACGTTAAAAGGCAATCAGAATCAGACTGCTGCTGATAGCAGTAATAACGATGGTCTTGATGCTGCTAAGCAAACTGCTAAGGATACTATCGGTAAGCTTACGAACCTTACTTCAGAGCAAAAGCAGAAGTATCAGGGTGAAATTGATAGCGCTAAAGATCTTGATAAAGTTGCAGAGATTCTCAACAATGCTGAGTTTGAGGATGCTAAAGCTGCAGCTAAGAAGAAGATTGCTGAGCTGAAGAAGAATGGTAGTCTTACTGAAGATGAAGCTAATGGTTTAACCGGTCGCATTGACAATGCTAAGGATTTGCGAGAAGTTGAAGGTATTCTTGAGGAAGCTGAGCTAAAGAAAGCTAAAAAGGATGCTAAATCTGAAGTAGATAAGCTCACCAATCTTAACAAAGCTCAGAAGGATGCGCTTAAAGCAGAGATTGATGATATTGAAACTGACCCGACCAATGAGAATATGAAGACTATTGAGAAGGTCAAGACCGCTATCACTGCTGTTGTTACTAAGGCTAAAGAGCTTGACGGCAAGATGAAGTCGCTCAAGGATCTTGTGACTCTTGTTAATGGCCAGAAGTCTACTCTTACAGCAAAGCCTGATTATAAAGATAATAAGAAGACTGCTTTTGATAGTGCGTTCACGAATGCATCTACTCTTGTTGATGCAACTAAGGGTATGAATGCTGATGGTGCCAAGGTTGATGAGATTAAGAAGGCATTAGAAAAGGCTGTTCAGGATCTCGGTGGCAAAACTGTTGATAAGTCTGCGCTGCAAACACTTATTAACAATGATGCTGATTTCAAGAAGACGATTGCTTATATTAATGCAGATCAGACTAAGAAAATTACTTACAATGAAGCTATTGCTGATGGTAATGCAGTGCTTACTGATACTAATGCAACTGCTGAGAAAGTAGCTCAAGCTGTTGATGCTATCAATTCTGCTAAAGCTGCTCTTGATGGCAAAGTCAATATAACTGGACTTGAGCAGAAAGTTGCTGAGGCTAAGAAGCTGAAGAAGTCGACTAACCCTCAATCTGCTGGCGATGCTAAGTATGAGAATGCTTCTGAAGCAAAGAAGCAAGCTGTTGATTCTGCTTTGCAACAGGCTGATTCTGCTCTTGCTGATGCTAAATCTACAGCAACTCAAAAACCTGGTGAGGCTGCTAAGACTCCTGAGCAGAAGCAGAAAGCTGTTAATGATGCATTAACTGCGCTTACTAAGGCTGTTAACGAACTTGACGGTAATGACAAGACTCAATTGGTAGCAAAACTCTCAGAAGCAAAAGGTAAGAAGAGTGATATTTCTTATAAGAATGCTTCTGCTGAGAAGCAATCTGCTCTTGACAATGCTATAGCTTCTGCAGAAGGCATTGTAAAGAAAGCGGGTGCAACAGCAGATGAGATTACTCGCGCTATCACTGCTCTTAAGAATGCTGTTACTGGTTTAGATGGTCATGATGCTTCTGGTTTGCAGGCGGCTGTGACTGCTGCTGAGTCGAAGAAGAAGACTGTTGCTTACACGAATGCTTCTGATACTAAGAAGACTGCGTTTGATCAGGCTTTGCAAACTGCTCAGACTATTCTTGCTAAGAAGGGTGCAACAGAGAAAGAAATTTCTGATGCTGCTACTGCTCTTAAGAATGCTTCTAATGCTCTTAATGGAACTGTAGATACGTCTAAGTTGCAGGCTGAAATTAACAAAGCTGATTCTTTGAAGAAGTCCGTACAGTATACGAATGCTGTTCAGGATAAGAAATCTGAGTATGATACTGCTCTTACGAATGCTGAGTCTGCTCTTGCTGATGCGAAGAATGCTCAATCAATGAATAATCCTGAGCAGAAGCAGCAAGCTGTTAATGATGCGCTACAGCAACTTCAAACCGCAGCTGCTGCACTAAATGGTGTTGATATTGCTGATTTGCAAGCTGAGATTGCTCTTGAGAATAGTGTGAAAGAATCTGTAAAATACGCGTATGATACTGCTGAAAAGCAGCAAACATATAATAAGGCTTTGCAAGATGCGAAGGAGCTTATATCTAAGCTAGCTGATCCTGCTGGTAAGGGCGTGGAAGTTGCTGCTAAGTCTCAAGCAGATCGTCAAGCTCTTGTTAATACTGCGTTAAAGAATCTTAAGAATGCTAAAGATGCTTTGAATGGTGTTAATAAGACGGTATTGCAAGCTGAAGTTGATGATGATTCTCACTTTAGCAAGTCATTTGCCTACTTGCTTGGTGAAGCTCCTGATTTGGATGTATATAAGAAGGCGTTGGCTGAAGCTAAACGTGTGCTTGCTGATCCTAATGCTACCCAGGCTCAAGTTGATGCTGCGTTGAAGGATCTTCAGACTGCAAAGAACAGTATTGCGAATAAGTATAACGGTGCTGGAACCGGCAATATTGGTTCTGGTTCTGGAACAGGCAATGCCGGAACAGGTAATGCCGGAACAGGTAATGCCGGAACAGGTAATGCTGGAACTGGTAATGCTGGAACCGGCAATACAGGAACTGGTGATACTGGTTCTGGTTCTGAAGCTGGTCATGGTGTGAATGATAATGCGCCTACTACTGTGGATAAGGGTGAGTTGAATGTTCAGATTCAGGGTGCTGAGTCTGATTTGCAGCCTGGAAATGCTGGTAACGGTAACGCTGGTGCTGGTGCTAATACTGGTAATGCTGCCAACGTAGCTGGTAAAGCTGGTGCTGGCGTAAACTCGGGTAATGCAGGTAACGCTGCTAACACCAATGCTGCCAACGCTAACGCTAATAATGCTAATGGCGTAAATTCTGCTGTTGTGAATGCTGCTGTTGAGAATAATCCGGCTGTGAAGCAGGCGGATGCTCAAGTTGCTAAGGCTCAGGCTGCTCTTGATGCTGCTTTGGCTGAGGCTAAGAAGGTTGCTGCTGATCCTAACGCTACTCAGGCTCAGGTTGATGCTGCGGTTCAGAATCTTTCTGCTGCTCGTAAGGCTTTGGCTGCTGCTAAGGCTCATGCGGCTGATGTTCGTGCTTCTGTGCGTGCTCAGGTGTTGAAGAGTGGTAGTGTTGCTCAGCTTAGTAAGACTGGTAGTGACGTGTCTGTGTTTGGCTTGTTTGCTGCAACTCTTAGTGCTGCTGGTGCTGCGCTTTTCTCGGCTAAGCGTCGTGGTACTTCTCGTCATAGTAATAAGTAGGATATTTGCTAGCTGGTCTGGTTATTGCAGATCAGCTAGTTTTAGAGCTGCTTAATGTTTGCTTAATTGTATTCAGTAAGTTTGCTGAGTATTGGGTTAATTAGCATAATGAAGTTAATGTAAAATGTGCCTCACTTTGCGTCTTTCTTTACTACGCAAAGTGAGGAATTTTGCTATTTTAGTTTGCGATTACACGGGAAGTTATTGTTGCTTACTATATTTTAAGAGTTATCTTGCTTACAAAGCACTTATTGAAGCGTTTAGTCACTGAGTTGCTAAGTTATTGAAATATCGAAACATTAAAGCTTAACGATTTGCATATATATGCATCCTTATGTATAATCTTTAAAAAATAAAATCTTGCAAGTGCTAATACACGTAAAAGAGTATAAAACATTCTGCACAAATTACTATACAGGAGACTCTCATGCACAAGATTGTTCAAAAATGGAATAACATTGACCTTATTTTACGCATTGTAATTGGTCTTTTTCTCGGTGCTGCGCTTGGTATTTTTGTGCCAGCTCACGTCTATGTGCTAGATCTTATGGGAAAACTTTTCGTCAGTGCGCTTAAATCTGTTGCGCCAATTTTAGTATTTTGCCTAGTTATTGGTGCGCTTGCGCAAGCAAAAAGTGTTGGCAATATGAAATTGGTAATAGGGCTGTACGCGCTATCTACGTTTACTGCAAGCCTTGTAGCCGTATGTGCTGCTATGATTTTCCCTGTTGATTTTACTTTTGCTCATGTTGCAGCAGCCTCTTCGCCGTCTCCTCAAGGAATTGGTGAGGTGCTTAATTCACTTGTGCTAAATATTGTTGTTAATCCTGTAGACGCTCTCGTTAAAGGTAACTTTATTGGTATCCTCTTCTGGGCGATTGCTTTCGGCGTTGCTCTGCGATTAGCCGAGCCTTCTACAAAAGCATTTTTCGATAACGTTTCATCTGCTATTGGAAAAATTGTCCACTGGATTATTAACGCAGCACCTTTTGGCATTATGGGTCTTGTTTATACAACAGTTGCAAGTAACGGTCTTCGTATTTTTAGCGAGTATGGTTTCGTTATTGCTTTGTTAGTAGGCACTATGGCTGTTACTGCTTTGATTATTAATCCTATTTTGGTTTTCGTACTTACGCGTAAGAATCCGTATCCTCTTGTTTTTAGGACTTTGCGTGATTCTGGTGTTACAGCGTTCTTCATGCGTTCTTCTGCTGCGAACATTCCTGTGAATATGAATTTGTGCGAAAAGCTTGGATTTAACAAAGACAATTACTCTGTTTCAATACCGCTTGGTTCAACTATTAATATGAGCGGAGCTGCTATAACTATTTCTATCATGTCTTTGTGCGCTGCTCACACGCTTGGTATTCGCGTTGATATTCCAACGGCTGTGATTCTTTCTGTGCTTTCTGCAGTTTCTGCTGCAGGCGCATCTGGTGTAGCTGGTGGTTCGCTTTTGCTTATACCTCTTGCATGCTCGTCGTTTGGTATTTCAAACGATATCGCTATGCAAGTAGTTGCTATTGGTCTTATTATTGGTGTTATTCAGGATTCTTGCGAAACCGCACTTAACTCTTCCACAGATGTTCTCTTTACTGCGGTTGGTGAATATCGTATGTGGCAGCGTGCAGGTATTAAGTTTAAAATGGGCAGGGATCACGAGACTGTGCAACTTAAAAAGTAGCTGTTCTAGCTGTTGCTAGTTTTTGCTAAGTATTCTTGCTAGTGCGCGTTCTTACGTTTTTACGTTTTATGAGCGTGCACTTTTATTATATTTGGATGTTTATTGTAAATGAATCTAACGGATGTTCAAATAAAATAGTAGAAGTGGAATCAGTATTTTTAGCGCGCATTAGACTTTAGGGAAGTGGTAGGTTGTGTTTGCAGGAATGCTGCGGTTGATCCACGCGTTTGCTGCGATTATACTTCCGCTTCCTATTGTGGTTTCTCCGCCTAAGATTGTTGCGTTTGCGTAAATTACAACATTATTCCCAATATTTGGATGTCGCTTTCCACCTTTTATAGGATTTCCGTTCTCGTCTAGCGCAAAACTTTTTGCACCCAGCGTTACTCCTTGATAAAGCTTAACATGTTCGCCGATTACAGTTGTTTCGCCGATTACAATGCCAGTTCCGTGATCAATGCAAAAATATGCACCAATTTTTGCTCCTGGATGAATGTCAATTCCGGTTTTTCTATGAGCATATTCGCTCATAAGTCTAGGAATTAGTGGCACGTTAAGCTCGTAGAGTGCGTGAGCTGTGCGGTGAATAAGCATTGCGTAAAAACCTGGGTATGCGAGCGTGACTTCTACTTTGCTTGTGCAAGCAGGATCGCCTTCATATATTGCTTGAATATCTGTTAAAAGTAACTTTTTAATTGCAGGAAGTTTATGTATGAATTGATTGCAAGTTTCTTGAATTTTAATTGAGTTGCTTGTATAGGATTGAAGTTCGTGGAATATAATGCGTTCTATAGTGTCTAACGCGTTTGAAGTAACGGTATTCAAAGTAGCATTGAGTTGCGCAGTATCGTTACTTACATTGCGTGCATGCAACTCAGGCAAAAGTAACACCTGAGTTGCATGTATGAGCGCAATAATATTGTGATAGTTAGGTATGAATGTAGCTTGCCTTATGTCAGAATCATGAATTGAGTTGAGTTTGTTTATAAGGTCAAGATGCTCATTCATACATTAATCTCCAGTATTTTTTTGTTTTCTTTATTTTCTCGTTTTAATTACTAATTAATATTTGCACATATTATTTAATCAAAACTTGCGTGTTTATAGTAGTGCTACTAAATACAGTTAGTTTTCAAATAATGCAGTAGACAAGTATCTATCACCTGAATCTGGAAGTATTGCAACGATGGTTTTGCTTGCATTTTCTTCTCTTTTTGCTTCTTGGATTGCTGTCCAAACTGCAGCTCCAGACGAAATGCCTACGAGCACGCCTTCTTTTTGCTTATAAGCTTGCCGCTTTCAATTGCGTTTTCATTTGTTACATGAACAATACGATCGTAAATGTTTTGGTTGAGCACATCTGGCACGAATCCTGCACCGATTCCTTGAATCTTGTGCGCTCCTGGCTTGCCGCCTGCGAGCACAGGGGAGTCGGCTGGTTCTACTGCAATTACTTCAAGCTGCGGATTTTGCTCTTTTAAATATGTTCCTGTACCAGTAATTGTGCCGCCTGTTCCAACACCAGCAATGAGCATATCTACGTTTCCATCAGTGTCTTGCCAAATTTCTGGGCCGGTTGTGTTGTAGTGCGCGTGCACATTTGCTTGATTGGTAAACTGTCCTGGAGTCCACGCGTTTGGAGTGTTTTCAACGATTTCTTTCGCTTTTGCAATAGCGCCTTTCATTCCTTCTGTAGCAGGTGTGAGCACGAGTTCTGCCCCGTATGCTTTCATAAGTTTTCGGCGTTCAATAGACATGCTTTCTGGCATTACAATAATGCTTTTGTATCCTTTTGTTTGTGTAATCATTGCAAGACCAATGCCAGTGTTTCCAGAAGTTGGCTCAACAATTACTGAGCCTGGCTTAATTGTGCCTGTGGTTTCTGCTTCTTCAATCATCTGCTTTGCGATGCGGTCTTTTACGGAACCTGCTGGGTTGAAGTATTCGAGTTTTACGAGGATTTTTGCTGCTAGATTGTACTCTTTTTCAATGTGAGTAAGCTCCAGAAGTGGAGTGTGACCTACGAGTTCTTGCACGGACTTGTAGATGTTAGACATAATATTTCCCCTTACTTGTTTGTCTTGTTTAATTTAATTTGTTTAATTTTGTTTATTTTTAATTTTTAAAAAATAATTTTTTATTAATAAAGAGACTGTTGTTTATTAGTTGTTTCTAAAAATGCCATTTATCTGTTTAATATCTAATCCGTATTAAATTGTTATCTTTTCAACGTTTTATATTCGAATTTTGGCATAAAAAAAGAAACAGCGCGCTGTTTCTTAAATCGTAATTTGCTGTGTTCTAACGTAAATGCTTTTAACACAGGCTAGATGTTATGCACAGTTAGTGCTTGAAAACATCATTTCGATTAAGAAATGCGCAACAGCATACGTTACAACAACAATTTGTCATCATATTTGTATGATACATGTGCACTCCTTTACTCGTCGAAATGGTGATAAGTGGAAACTATAGCGAATGGATTTGCGTTTGTCAAACTTAATTTAAGTTCGCTAATCTTAATTTGTGCTTTATGATCCTATTTTATGTTTGCCAAACTTAATTTTAAGAAATTATATGTTACTTTCATGTATCTTCGTTATTGCTGCTTTTGAGAGTTGGTTGTTTAGCAGATTTGATAGTTTATTTGTGAGTTATCTTATACTGGAATTTGCTAAGTTTGTTTGTTATAATTGGCATGTTAGTTCGGTGACGGAAGTTGACAAACTGAGATCATGAAAAATATAATCCTCGACAGACAGACAGACAGACAGACAGACAGACAGACAGACAGACAGACAGACAGCGTGATGCTGTCTTTTTCGTAACATAATTTTTATCGTCTCACCACTCTATACATTGTTTATTTTGTATTGAAATAGGTTAGTGGTTCTGCATATTTACACGCATTTTTGGTTTTGCGTTTGCGCTATATAAATTTTCGAAATTTAATAAAAATTATTGTTACGATAATAGTTAGTTTGGCTGGAAATAAAAAATGAATAATAAAATAATAAAAAAAGTTATTAGTCTAGCAGTTGCTTTTGTAGCTACGATTGGACTTTTTGCTGGAACAGTGACAGCTCAGGCTGCTGGAGTGAATAATGCGAATAAGCAGCCGCTTCACATATCTATGAATTATGCAGAAACATTAGGAAAAGGTCATACAACACCTGGAGCACTTGGACAGCTTAGCTCTGACATGGAACGTATGTGGAAAGAACTTCCTATAACAGTTATCGATGGGCAAGGGCATGAACTTGAAGTTAAGAAAGAATTAAATGGTCACTGTGAACGTACTGTTGGCAATTTTGCAAACGGCGAAAAAGTAACAATTAAAGTTGATACTTCAAAGCTTCCTGATGACTATCATCTTTCCTGGGAGTCTGATTACACGTATCCTAAACCAATTAAAAATTATTCTCAGTTCCAAGTAGTTGTTGATAGTAGTATGCCTGTACGTATTTCTTTAGCTAAAATGAAGGTGAAATTTGACCTACAGGGAGGCAATATCAATGGTAATACCAAGAGTATTGTGAAATTTGTCAATAAGAATAACGGTGTTGATTTCCCATCTGATCCAACAAAAGATGATTTGGTGTTTGGCGGCTGGTTTACCGAGTTACCTAATACTGAATCTTATAAGAAACTTGGGATTGTAGGCAAACGCTACTACTGGAATAGCAAATCGCTGTTTTCTGATTATAGTTGCGACTGGATGAGTTATAACGACACTAATACAGACCCATTGTATGACGGCGTATTTTTACTTCGCGCACAGTGGAATGCGAAAGTTTCGTTTAATGCTAATGGTGGCACTTTTATTGACGGTAAAACTGAGAAAAGTGGTGCAATACGGCAAGGTAAGAGTATTAAAATGTTAGCTGCTCCTACGCGCGAAGATTATCAGTTCTTAAACTGGGTGGATGCTGCTGGTAAAACCTACAAGCCTGGTGAAGAATATACTTTGAATGCTAATACTGTGTTTACTGCCAAGTGGAAGCAGATTCGAAGCACGGTTACATTTAAGGATGGCGATAAGACTCAAACGGTAAAGGTGGAAACTGGTAAGGCTATTGATATGGATGTGTTAAAAGATCAGTCAATGCCTAAGAATCCAACTAAAGATGGCTACACGTTTAAAGAGTGGAATACTAAGGCGGATGGTAAAGGTACTGCGTTTACTGGTAAAACCATAGTAAATAGTGATACGACTGTATATGCCATCTTTACGAAGAATCTGAAACCAGCACCTACTCCAGATCCAATTTTGCCTGCACCTTTTGAGCCTGAATCAGGGATGGAGAATCCATTGTCAGTTCCTGAATCTCAAACTCCGGAGACTAAACAAGAGCTATCTCATGCGCCTAAGTCGGAGCATGAACATAATACAGCGCATGAATATGTGAAATCTCCTGTTGTTGAGCATAAGACTGAAAAGCATGTTCCAGATATGCCTAAAACTGGTGAGTCAGCTTCAGTTGTTGCGTTGATTTCTGCTTTAGGTTTTGCTATTGCTGGTTTCGCTGTTGTGCGATTGAGGAGAGTGTTTGAAGCAAAATCCGTAAGATAACTAGTGTTTACTTGCGTAAGTTGAAGTTTTACGCGCTTTTATAAGGCTTCGTAAAGTCTTATAAAGTAAATGAGGCGGCCTTGACTAGTTGATAGTTAAGGCCGTTTTGTTTACTGACACTTGTTTTTGTTTACTTATATAGCTGATAAGTAAACAAATTCGGGGAAGTGCTCTTGTTTTTATTTACTTGTGTACCCTCTAAATAAACAAATTCGGTGAGAAGCTCGCTAGTTAGATCTCTTACGAAACTCACGTTGGAGGTTCACAGTACTTCCAATCCAAGTGAGTTTTTGTATTGAAGGGAATTGAAATCCCAATGATTTCAATCTCGGTCAAAGCGCTATAGTAGTACACGAATGCACGGGTTGTCTTTGGTGCATTAAAGTCCTATGTTAAAAGAAGAGATAGGTGACTTGATATACTGAGCGATTACGCTAGAAAATTTAGGGTTTCAACGTTGATTGCACAGTATTCGGGGGTGTTATTGTCAATGAATTTAGCAGATGTTCAAATAAAAGAGTATGAAAAGTATAATAGCAAAGATATTTTAAGGTTGTATGATTCCGTTGGTTGGTCTGCGTACACAGATGATTTAGTTGCTTTGGAAAATGGTTTTAACAATTCGCTCAAGGTTTTAGCTGCATATAAAAGTGATGAGCTAGTTGGCATTGTTAGAGCTGTTGGCGACGGATATACGGTTGTTCTTATCCAGGATATCCTTGTTTTGCCTAAGCATCAAAGGCAGGGGATAGGGTCTGCTTTGTTAAAGGCGATTGTGGATTGTTATCCTAATGTTCGTCAAATTCAATTGACTACGGATTGTACTGAAAAAACTATTGCTTTTTATAAGTCAGCTGGCTTTATTGAGTTAGCAGAAATCGATTGCTGCGGTTTTATAAAAGACAGGACATGATGCAGAAAATATGATTCTCTAGTGGCCATTAAGTGCGAATTTGCAGCAATTGACCATTTTGTGATCTTTGCGTATTAATGTGTGTATTTGTATATAGGATTGAATGGTTTGTAAGATGGAGTTGATTATATGACAGAATATAATTTACCAATTTTAGAGTATGATTCCGATAAAAGTGCAGTTTTAATGCCAAAACACGATAATATTTCTGTTCAGCTTCCATCTAAAGCGGTTTTTGCTTTCTTAGGCGATGAAATTGATCAGTATGCTTTAAGTAGGAAAGCTATAATTGTAGCAAATTTTGAATCTGCAACTAAAAAATATCCGATATATGTTTTGGAAGAAAAAGTAGGAGATACAGTAAGAGAAAATACAAACAGCGCAGTAGAAGAAGAAACGCAAAAAATCTGCTTAGTACAGGCCCCGGTTGGCGCTCCGGCCGCTGTTCAGATCTTAGATTGGTTGATTTCTTACGGTGTTAGTGAAGTTGTTAGTGCTGGTTCTTGCGGATCGCTAGTTGATTATGCGGAAAACGTTTTTCTGGTTCCGTATAAAGCTTTAAGGGATGAGGGGACTTCTTATCATTATTTGCCTCCAAGTCGTTATGTTGATGTTTCAGAGCGTTCGAGGCATGCTATTTTGCAAACTTTGCAGGCGCATAATTTGCCTTATCATGAAGTTAAGACGTGGACTACGGATGGATTTTTCCGTGAAACTAAGACGAAAGTTGCTAACCGTAAGCAGGAGGGATGCGCGGTTGTTGAAATGGAGTGTTCTGCTTTAGCAGCTTGTGCGCAAATGCGCGAGATTGTTTGGGGTGAGATTCTTTATACTGCAGATACTTTGCATGATGTTGAAAATTATGATGAGCGCAATTGGGGTGGGGATTCTAAAGCGTATGCTCTTGAGCTTTGTATTGAAGCAGTGTTGCGCATTTGACACGTTTACGCTGATATCACGTATAAAACCATCGTTCTAATTTGATTTTTTTTTAACTCTATGCTTATTATTTCTAACAAGCATTACATGTAAGTGTGTTTAACCATTTATAGGTGTTGTCAAGTAGATAAGCATGAACAATCAGGATAAGTATGATAGTGTAGCTTTCAACGTTTTGTAGCGGGCGAATCGGCAAAACAGAAGCGAAAATGCTAGCTACGAAAATGCTATTAGATAGGAAATAGTAGAAATATCGAAAATAGCTATAAAGGAAGTGAGAGGTAGCGAGAATGAACAAAACTGACAATACAGCAAATCAGCAATCGTCCGCGAATCAGCAATCATCCAAACTGCATCCCGACGTAAAAAATTACGTAAAACTATTTTTCAAAGAAAACAAACTTGTAGCTTTTCTTTCGATGATAGTTTTTATTTCCTTGTCTATGATTTACACTGCTATTTCTTGGATTTTGCAAATTATTTTCGACTATATGGCAGGTAAAGGATCCTACTCTTTAACTACTATTTTGCTGCTTGTCGTTTCCTTTATGCTGGCAATCTCCCTGATTTTCGCGTTGAAGCGCAGTTCGTACCCTCGCTTTCTTGAAAAAGCAATGAATCAGTATAAAGAGTCTGTTATCAAGAAGCTTTTACAGAAGAGTTATAGTGATTTTTCGCTCGCGAATTCCGGCACGTATCTTTCTGTACTTACTAATGATTGCGAGCGTATTCAAGAAAAGTATTTGAAGAAGATTTTTGACTTTGTTCAAGACGTTCTTATGCTTGTAAGCTCTCTGGCTCTTATGATTTACTATAGTCCATTGCTCACTGTTATTGCTCTTATTATTTCTGTGCTTCCTATGGTGTGCTCGATCCTTACAGCTAGCGGAATTGCCACTCGAGAGGAGCAGGTTTCTAAGTCGAATGAGTCTTACACAGCTTTGACGAAGGATGTTTTGAATGGAGTTTCGGTTATTAAGAGTTTTAAGGCGGAGCAGGAGGTGATTAACCGTTATCAGAATCAGTCGATGGAGCTTGAGCATACGAAGAATCTTCGCGAAAAAACGATGACTACTGTTTCTGCTCTTGGAACGATTTCGAGCCTTGCAACTCAGCTTGGCGTGATGCTTGTTGGCGCTTGGATGGTTAATGCTCATGTTGGTGTTATTACTGCTGGAATGGTGTTAGCTTTCACCAATTTGATGAATGGTGTACTTCAGCCTATTGCAAGTCTTCCGCAAATGCTCGGCGAGATGAAGGGCGCTAAGAAGCTGATTAGCAAGATGGCCGATTATATGAGTAACGTTAAGGAAGATTCTGGCGAGATCATTGACGATTCTGTTAAAAACGTTGTTTTGCGCAATGTTTCGTACGCTTATGATGCGGATCATAAAGTCTTGAAAAATGTAAATCTAACTTTGCAAACTGGAAAATCTTACGCGATAGTAGGACCTTCTGGTGCTGGTAAGAGTAGTTTGATTAATCTGCTTATGGGCTACTACAAGGATTATGAAGGTAGTGTGAAGCTGGATAATCACGAGCTTAGTGATGTGAGCAAGAGTTCGCTTTACGATAAGACGACTCTTATGCAGCAGTCTGTGTTTATGTTTGATGCTTCGATTTTAGATAATATTACGCTTTTTAAGCCATTCCCTGATGTGGAAGTGGATCGTGTGATTCACTTGGCTGGTTTGGATGATTTGATTGCTGCTAAAGGCAAGGATTATCAGTGCGGCGAGAATGGTAGTCATCTTTCTGGCGGCGAAAAGCAGCGTATTGCTATTGCGCGAAGCCTGCTTAAAAGGTCCGAGATTCTGCTGGTTGATGAGGCTACGAGCGCGTTAGATAACGAGACAAGTGCGAACGTAACGCAGTCTATTTTGAATTTGCAAGGAATTCTTCGACTCGTGGTAACTCACCGCTTGGATGCCAATTCGCTTAAGCAATATGATGAGATTCTTGTGATGAAAAGCGGCGAGCTTATTGAGCGCGGAAGCTTTGAGGAGCTTATGAATCAAAAGGCTTACTTCTACTCGCTTTACACTGTGTCTATGTGAGGATGTTAATCTGGCTTGGGCTTGGCTTTCGTTTGGCTTGCGCTGAGCAATTTTAAGCTCAGTAGAGACACTGGTGCAGATTGCGTACTGCGCGATGTCTCTGTTTGGCACTAGTGGCCATTAGGTGCAAAATTGCGTTGTTTGGCTACTTTGTGATTGGTTAAATGTGGTTTGACTATTTACACTTTACGATTTGCTTGCGCATTTGATACGTTTATGCTGATATAATATATGAAATCAGTGTAAACGTATCATTAAGTAGGTGGGCAAATGTTAAAGGATCAATTGTGCAATTACATAGAGAAAAAGCAAGTTTTAAGCATTGATAGTGTCATCAAAGAACTTGGAATTAGCCCGTCTAGTGTTTATCGATTTATTAAAGATGAGAGCTTAGAACGCGTATCAAAAGGTGTTTACGTTAAGAGCAATTTGTGGAATGATGAAATGAATTTATTGTCAAAGCGCACATCTGTTGCTGTTTTTTCACATGAATCTGCCCTTCTTCTACATAATTTGACTGATAGAGAACCTTCTTCTTTAACAGTGACTGTTCCGTCAACTTATAATGCAAGTAGTCTAATTAAGACTGGTGTTAGGGTGTTTTATATAAAACCAGATTTTTTAGGAATTGGTAAGACGAATCTTATGTCGCTTGAAGGTAATCTTGTGCCTTCTTATGATTTAGAGCGCACAATTTGCGATATTTTGCGTTCTCGTTCTCAAATAGATGCACAGGTGGTATTTGGTGCGTTAAAAGCTTATGTTAAAAGAAAGGATAAGCGACTTGATATACTAAGCGATTACGCTAAAAAATTTAGGATTTCAAAGTTGATTTCACAATATTTGGGGGTGTTGTTATGAGAATGAAGGATGCTAATCAGCTTAAAGCAAAAATAAAGAATGTTGCACTCCAAAAGGGTGTAGATCCTCGCGTGCTAATGCGCGTATATATGATGGAGCGTTTTTTAGATCGTGTTTCTCGCTCGCGGTATAAAGACAATTTTGTTCTAAAAGGTGGAATGCTGATTTCTTATCTTGTTGGCGTAAATCTTCGTACAACAATGGATATTGATACAACTATGCAAAATATTTCTCTTAGTGAAGATGATGTGCGTATTTTTATATCAGATGTAATATCTATCAATATCGATGATGGTGTTAAATTTACGCTACAAACGCTTGATTCTATTATGCAAGAATCTGACTATCCAGGGGTTCGAGCTAGCCTAATTGCAGATTTTGATGGTACAAAAACTCCTGTTAAAATCGATATTTCAACTGGACATGCTATTACTCCATCTGCTATGGAAGCAGAATTGCCTTTAATGTTCTCAGAATCTATCTCTTTATTGACTTATCCAATTGCAACGATTTTAGCAGAAAAGTTGCAAACAATTCTTGTGAGGGAAGAATTTAACACGAGAATGCGAGATTTTTATGATTTGCATGCTCTTAGAGTGTCTCAAGGAGATAATGTCTTTAAGAAAGAAGAGATTGCTAAAGCTTTTTACGCTACTTCTCAAACGAGAAACACCCTTTATTTACTGAGTAACGTGAATGAAATTTTCGATAGGATTAAAGATAGTGAAGTGATGAGAATAAAGTGGAAGGATTACCAAAGGAAAGCACCTTGGGCTAAAAGTCTTTCTTGGGAAGAAATAATGCAAGATATGAATTTCTTTTTGATGTTCTTTCATAATGAGGTTGTAGCTTAAGTTATTTTATTATTTGAATGGCTTTTATTAAATCATCGGGAGACGTGCGATAGTGGCCAATCGTTGCGAATTTGCAGCGATTAGCTACTTTGCGATTGGTTGATTGGTGGTTAAAAATAAACGCCAGGGAGTTTATTCAACTCGACTGGCGTTTATTAGTCATTTGTGTTATTCGCTAGTTGCGTTTTTACTTGCTGTGTTTGCCAAAATAATCTGCTAAATAAACTGTGATATTACAATGCCGGCAGCCATAAGCGGAATATTGAAAATAAGGAATGTTGGAACGCAAGTATCCCAAATATGACTGTGCTGACCGTCTGCGTTTAAGCCGGAAGTAGGTCCAAGTGTGGTATCGGAAGCAGGGGAGCCTGCGTCGCCAAGAGCTGCAGCAGAAGACATAAGAAGAATCGTTGCAGGAGTGCTGAAACCAATGCTCTGGCACAGTGGCACGAACAAAACCGCAAGAATAGGAACCGTGCCAAACGAAGTACCAATGCCCATAGTCACAAGCAAACCAATAAGCGTAATAACAAATGCAGCAACAAGTTTGTTTTGTCCCATAGAAGCTACACCAAAGTTTACAAGCTCCTCAACTCCGCCTGTCGCTTGGATCACGTTAGCATATCCGCCCGCAATGAGCATCACAAACGCAATAAGACCCATGAGTTTTACGCCGCCAGTAAGCTGATTGTCAATGTCATTCCACTTTATTGCTCCAAAAATAATCATAGTTGCAAGACCTGCAATAGACGAAAGCGAAAGATCCTTACTAATAACTTGCACTACTACAACAACAATAATTGCGAGAATAGTCACATAATGGCGTAAATTAAGAGGTCCGACAACGGCGTCGGCGGCACGAGTGTCAGTTTCTGTAGTTTTGTATTCGCGAGGTTTCCTGTAGAGCACAAACACTGCAAAAAGTAGTGATGCAAACATCGCAAGACCTAAATACCAGTTCACAGCACTAACGTCTGCAACACTAACCTTCATGCCATTTTTAGAAAGATTTGTAGCAATAACAGTTTGGAAAATAAGACCAAAGCCAAATGGAATAGCAATATACGGAACTTCAAGACCAAAAGCAGTGCAGCATGCTGCAGCTCGACGGTCAAGCTTCATCTTATTCATAACTCTCAAAATAGGCGGAATAAGAATAGGAATATAAGCAATATGAACCGGCACAATATTTTGAGACATGCATGCAATAATAGTTAGTACCGCAAGTAGAGCGTACTTTTTCATGCCAATAATTGAGCTAATTTTTTTAGAAATAATTTGAGCTAAGCCTGTTGCAGTAATTGCTTCCGCAAAAGTTCCAAGCAAAATGTAAGCGAGAGCGGTTTGTGCGTTGGTGGAGAAACCGTCGCAAAGCAAAGCCATAATTGTGTGATTTCCGTCACCGAAAAGAGGAAGATGACCAGCAATGCCACCTGCAATGCAAGCTACTATCATTGATAGCAAAACATTAAGTTTTGCAAGACTAAGCGCGCATAGCACTACAACCGACACAATAACCGGATTAAATATAATATTTAAAATTTGCAAACCTAGCATGCCGTTCACCCCTTTAAATGCTTGAATTTTAATATATTGTTTGAAGCAATACGTTTTATTTCGTATTGCTTACGCTTGTATTTTTGCATATGTATTCTCACATATGTATTTCTTACATTTAGTAATTAAGGACAATATAGCATGGAAGTGTTTACAACATGTTTCTTAATTAAAGATGAAATATAAACAATTCAACAGAAAGATTGAAGTAGCTTAACAATTGTTTACCCAAAAGAGTACCCTAAGGTATCAGTGGTGAAGAATTAAGAATAATCACCAAATGTCCGGTTTTGCACCGTTTTATGCAGCATTGCAACGTGAGTTTATCGCTAAAAATAGCGATAAAGCAATGTGAAAAGTAAAAATTGTTTTGCTAATTGCGAAAATCTAAAAATAAACAACAAACACAAACAACAAAATTAAAAATTGAAAATTGGTTATTTAGAGTAAGGAGGAATGCCTGGCGCTCTAAGCAAAATTTAGATACTGCGTTGTGTCTAAGCAATAAGCGTCAAACATACAAATTATGCAAGAGGAACAAACGTTTTTAGAAGCTAAAGAATTAGGGTTAAAAAGATTTAGAAGATCGCCATTTTGGGATGTGTCGCTAAAAGTTGCACCTCATCAAATCGTTGCAATTTCAGGCGAACATGGTTCTGGAAAATCAGCTTTGCTGCTTGCATTATCTGGTTATATGAAATTCACTAATGGAATTCTTACTATTGCGGACGTAACTCTTCCTAATGATTTCCAAGAATCTCGACAATACGTTGGTTTGGGATTATTTAGCGGAATTAACGAATTTTATAAAACGCAAACAATAGAAGAAGTTCTTATGAGCGAGTTGAAACTAGCAGCGCGCTCGCCTCTATTTTTGAAGCAATACAAAAATGATGTTAAAAACCGTGAAGCTTTACAGCAGTACGCTTACAACGTGTTAGCTCAATGGAAAGTATTTTCTCCTCACGAAACAGCAATAGGAGAGTTGACTCCGTGCGAGCGCATGCGTTTGGCAATTGCGCTTGCTTTGTTAAAAAAGCCGTGGCTGCTATTTGTTGATGGAATTGAAACGGAGCTTACTAGCGAGCAAAGCGAATACCTATTTTCCGATATTCGCGCGTATGTTAGTAAAAATTACTGCTCTTGCCTTGTTGGAGTTTTGCAAAGTGAGTTAGAAAAGCAAGCTGATCAAGTCTTAAGACTAAGCCCAAATCATGGGGAATCAGAAAATTCTCATATTGATTCACAGCTTGGTATAAGTGAAGCAAATGGTGGTGAAAACAATGCGCGTTAATACTCTTTCTCTTGCATTTCGAGAGCTTAACAATACGTTGAAAGGAAAAGCTCGAAAGCTTGTTATTGGAACCGTAGCTTTGATTCCACTTTTATACGGATCGCTTTATTTGTGGGCATTTACTAATCCTTATAAGACTTTGAATACTGTTCCTGTAGCTGTTGTTGTTGAAGACAATGGTGCTGTGATTAACGGCAAAATGCGTAACATTGGAAACGAAATCAAAACTCGCTTAAAGAATCAAAAAGATGGTAGTGAGGGATTCCAATGGAATTTTGTAAATAGTGCTGAAGCGAATAAGGGGCTTAAAAATGGCAACTATTTTATGGTAGCAACCATTCCAGCTTCCTTCAGTAAGTGCATTGCTTCTGCGCAATATGAAACTCCTACTAAAGCAAAACTTCACGTAAAGTACGATCAGGCAAGTAATATGCTGGCTTCGCAAATTGGTAAAACTGCTTTCCATACTATGCGTAGCGAAATCAGCGAGGCGATTGCTCAAGAGTATTGGGAGAACATGTTTGCGAAAGTTAATTCTGCTTCTGATTCTCTTGGTGACGCAGTAAATGGTGCTGGTGCTTTGCATGAAGGCTCAAAATCTTTGCAAAATGGAGTAAATAAGCTTGCAGATGGATCTAGTCAACTTTCACAATCTTTGCGAAAACTTCAAGGCGGATTAAGTGAGCTTCAAAAAGGAGCGAATACTCTTTCTAAAGCAAATACTCGAAGTAAAGCAGGGGCGCAATATCTTGCTCAAAAAACGCAAGATTTAGCAAACGGAGCTCAACAATTAAGCAAAGGAACTCAAAAACTATCGGCAGCAACAAGCGAATTTTACGATGGTGCGCAAAAGCTTTCTGCTTCTAGTAGTGAATTAGAGGAACGCGTTAAGGCTGGAAATGCTGAAACAAAAGCACAAATTATGGGTCTTCTTATGAAAGCGCAAGATCCTAGAGTTACTAAGGAAGACGTGCTCGCTAGTTTGCAAGGTTTAGCTGGAGGATTAAGTGAGAATTCTGATCTTCTAGAAACAAATCTTTCTGCTTTAAGCGCTGGAGCAGACAAGCTTTCTGCTGGAAGTTTGCAAATAAAGGGCGGAGCTGACGCAATATCTCAAGGTGTTGAAGCTGTTAATACTGGCTCAAATAAGCTTGCTGCTGGAGCGAATAGTCTTGCTGAAGGTTTGGCTCAAGTAAGTAACGGTAGCGAGAAACTAAATAATGGTGTGAATGCAGCTGCACAAGGTTCAGCGAAAATAGTGAACGGTTCTGATCAGCTTAATTCCGGAGCTAAGAAGCTATCGGATAATACTCCAAAGCTGGTTGAAGGCGCAAAAAAGTTGCATGACGGGCTTAAGAATTC
This sequence comes from Gardnerella sp. DNF01205, assembly GCF_049244135.1. Lineage (NCBI taxonomy): Bacteria > Bacillati > Actinomycetota > Actinomycetes > Bifidobacteriales > Bifidobacteriaceae > Gardnerella > Gardnerella sp. DNF01205. Next base: position 715,958 of record NZ_CP058378.1, read on the forward strand.
TCAAAAGTCTGGAAAAATCAACAATATCGTGCAAAAAAGTAAGATGATGAGCGCGCCGGTTTCCTTGGAAGAACACGAGTATTCTCACGTTGAAAATTACGGAACAGGTTTCGCTCCTTACTTTATTTCCATCGGACTTTGGGTCGGTGCTCTTATGGCAACCTTTGTTTTGAGAGTTATGGATAGGCGAGCGATACTAAATGGCATGAATCCGCTTAAGAGTGCGCTTATTAGCTTAACGCCGTTTGTGATTATGGGCGTTGTACAAGCTGTAATTCTTATGGGCGTAGTGCACGTTGTGTTAAAGTTGCAAATTGACAACGTTCTTGCGTTCTACGGTCTTGGAATTATTGCATCCATAATGTTTATGGCAATAATGCAAATGATTATGGTGGTGTTCCACATACCAGGGCGAATAGTTGCAATTGTGCTGCTTATGTTGCAAATCACAAGCTCTGCAGGAACATTCCCAGTTCAAATGACGCCGGCATTCTTTAGAGCTGTTCACCCATATTTGCCAATGACGTACTCGATTATGGGGTTGCGTCAAGCAATGGCTGGAAAGAACAGTGGCGAAATAGTTTTCGGCATTGAAATGCTTGTGCTTTTCGGCGTGATTGCGATTGCTATAACAAGCATCGTTGCGCGCATGAAGCGTACTGTAACGATGTTTGATTTGCATCCTGTGATAACGCTTGAGGCGTAAGCGTCGTTTATCTAATACTAACCTGCGTAAGAGTGAATAGCTTTTGCGCAGGCTTTTTATATTTAAGTAGCCTAAATTTATGCAGTTTCCAAACATTACAACGTAGTATTAGAATATTTAACTTGCTTGCTTACAATTAGTTAAAGTTTGAGAAGGGGTAGTTATGCCTAATGGAATTGCGGTGAAGCTAAAAAAATTTATTGCTTTAGCACTTTCGCTGTTTCTTTTTATGCCATTATGTTCAGGATGCTCAAATCAAAATGGCGCAAATACAGAAGCTGTTAATAGTGCAAAAAAAGTTAATGTTATTAATGCAAAAGTAGCAGCTTTATATAAAAAAGTTTTAGCAAACGCTGATAAATATAACTTTAATGAAGCTGATTCAGAAATTGATACTAGCAAAAGTAAGTATTCTTACGCGTTAGTCAATATGAGCGATAGGGATATTCCGGAGCTTATTCTTCGGAAAAATTATAAATATGTGTCACGTTCGAAGGTTTTTGCTGCAAATAAAGATTACAGTGACGTTGTTTCTTCAAATGATTTAATTTGCGATGGCGTTGGAGATATTGGCGGTTTTAGGGCTTCGTTATCGCAATACGCAGACAGCAATTCATTAAGCTATGTTGAGTGGTCTTCTGGAACAGGGGATACTGAGGCTTACAAGGTTACTATGAATATTGCTGATAGTAATCCTCTTAAAAAAGAAAAATACTGGTCTGGAATAATCACTGATCTTCCTAAACAGAATACAAAAAATATTAATTTTGTCAGTACAGATGACACTACGCTTCTCGATAATTTGGCAAAAACTGAAGATAATACTTATAAGAAAACCGTAAGCAATAAAGGCGGCGACTCTAATTCAGAAGATAAGGATTCTAAGAAGTCTGGCGAGAATGCAAGTAAGAAAGCTGATTCTAAGAGATCCGCTAGTGGCGAATCTTTAGACAGCAAGATTAAAGTTGAAAAAGCAAGCGGAAGGCAAGTAGTTTCCGGAACTGTGAAGGTTTTGTCGTACAACCAGGTTCTTGAAGCGCAAAATATTCAAGATCCTAATCCTGGATCAGATACTAATCAAACTTTCATGATTCTTATTCTGGATAATAAAACCAGCGTTACTTTGCATCACGGCGGCGATATGGGTAATCCGCCTCATCCTAGCGATGCAACCATGATGGCGATTGATGATGGCAGTCAGGCTAAACAAATCATGGAGAAGTACGTTAATAAGAAAGTGTATATAAGCTTTACAGTAAACGATGGAGTTTTCCCTTCGGATACTGGATTGCCTTTAGGCGAGCCTCGTTTGTTTAGTCTTAAAGTTATTGAATAGCTATTGGATAGTTATTGTTCAATTATGAATAGTTGCAATAGTTGCTACAAATAAAATAAAGACCCCACATTTATTTGTGGGGTCTTTTGTTATTTTGCTTTTGTTTTACTCTGAAAAACTAGTAAAACGTAATTAAAGTCAACAAATTCCAGAAAGTAAGTTTGCTAGAAATTTGTTTTTAGAAAGTAGATGCGTAGACTTCGGCAATTGCAGATTCGTTCATATGCATATAGGAGTTCTTCAAAAGTCGCTGCTGCTCTTTAACAACGCTTGAAGCCCAACTTTGAATCATATCCTCGGTCATGCCATACTCGTGAAGCTTGTGCTTAGGAAGAATCGTGTTAAGCACTTCGTCAAGCTTGTCTAATACGTCCGCTTTTTGGCATTCAAGAATATTTGCCATGAAGCCGAAAAGCTTAGAAAGCTCAGTGTTTTCTGTGTTATTCTCGTTTGCGTCGTGCTTAGCATAGTATCGCAAAACGCTTGTAAGAAGCGCAGCATTCGTCTCGCCGTGAGCCACGTGGAAAGTGCCGCCAAGCGGATAAGCCATCGCGTGAACGCAACCGCAGCCAGCATTACCAAACGCAATGCCAGCGTAAAGACTTGCCGAAACCAAATCGCTTACAACTTGACTTTTTGTACTGCTGCCTTCCTTTACAACTCGCATATAACTTTGCAAAATAAGTCCGCAAGCCTTGTAGCTAAACATTTTTGTAAGCTCTGTTGCAATAGGAGAAAGTGCGGACTCAATCGAATGTGTAAGAGCGTCAATAGAGCTGGTTGCAAAAACGTAATCCGGTAGGCTCTTTAACAATTCCGGAATAAGAACCGCGTCCGTAGCGTAGCAAGCATCGTTTGCCAAACCTTTCTTGGTATTGCGCTTAGTAAGCGAGAACACGGCAACGTTCGTAACTTCAGAACCGGTTCCGCAAGTAGTTGGCACAAGAATAAGATCAGCGCCTTTTTGTGCAGGAATTTTGCCGTCGACCAAGTCTTCAAGCGGGCTAGTTTGTTTCAACGCACAAACCTTCGAAATATCCAAAACAGTGCCGCCACCAATGCCAATCACGCGCTTTGGAGTTGTGTGAATGTCGCTAACGATTGCATCAACCATTGCATCGCTCGGCTCACCCTTGCCGTATTTCTCTTGGAAAATAACGTCGCAATCAAGATTCAAATCACCAAAATAAGGCTCCCAAATGTATTGGTTTGTAATAACCAAATCACCCTTGCCGAGCTTGAATTCTTGCGCAAAGTCGCGTGCCTGCTCGAACTTATGAATAGTTGGTTTAATAGAAAGCTGCTTCATCCTAGACTCCTTTGTTTTAATCTGCATGTCTTACGCTAATATGCGCGTCGTGTGCGCGCTTTTGTGCGCGGATGATTAAAAAACCAAGCAACTGCTCCATTATAGAACAGATTGCTTGGTTTAATAAATGCGATTTAAGCTAATAGCAGAAGCTAATCGCAGAGATTAATCATCAAAGATTACAGATATTAATCATCCCTTCAACAAAGCAGTGTAAGCAGCCATCGTAATGTAGTTGTATGGCTGGTTGAAGTGAGGCATGAAGAAGATGTCGCACAAAGCAAGTTCCTTAATTGTGACTTTCTTCTGAATAGCCAGCGAGAACAGGTGAATTGCGGCAGACATATCGTAGTTAGAAGCCAATTGGCAACCAACAATAACCTTCGTATCCTTCTTGTAAACGATGCGAATCTTCACCTTTGGATTCTCAACTTCCATAAACGCAGGCTTTTGAGTATCCTCAAAATCAACGTAATCAACATCCATGCCCTCTTTTTGAGCGGCAGTTAAGCTCAAGCCGGTGCAAACAAGCTTGTAATCGTAGATCATCATTGCGCTAGAGCCTTGCACGCCCTCGGTTTCTACAGGAGTTCCGCAAACGTTGTGGCCTGCAATCAAGCCGCTTCGAACTGCGTTAGTAGCGAGCGCAATGTAGTTTACGCGGTCTCGAGCGTTGTCGTAGATTGTAGCGCAGTCGCCGATTGCGTACACGTCTGGATCGGAAGTTTGCTGCTTCTTGTCAACGAGGAAAGCGCCGTTAGCATACTGCTTTAAGTGATCTTTTCCGAGCGCAACGTTTGGGTGGAAGCCAATAGCGCAAATCACCATGTCTGCATCGTAAGTGCCTTTGCTTGTTTTAACAGCCTTGACTTCAGTGTCTCCAACAATTTCTTCAACAGTTTGACCAAGTTCAAACTTAATGCCTTTATCTTCCATAATTTGCTTCAAATTATCGGAAAACTCTGGGTCAAAGTAGCCGTTAAGAATATGGTCTTCCATGTCAATAAGAGTTACGTTCTTGCCAAGGCGCTTAAAAGCTTCTGCGAGTTCCACGCCAATGTAGCCTCCGCCAAGAACCACGACGTTACGGAAATCGCGCTCTTGAAGCTTAGCGATAACAGTTTGAGCGTTCTGGAAAAGCTTTACCATTTGCACGTTTTCCAAGTCGATGCCCTTAATGCGAGGCTTGTTTGGAAGGCTGCCGGTAGCAAGAACCAGCTTGTCGTAAGAATCGTGAATAACAGTGCCGTCTTTAAGCTCGACTGTTACTTCTTTCTTTGCGTAATCAATGTCTAAAACTTTACTTTCAAGATTTACCTTAGCGCCTTTTTTAACGAAATCTTCTGGCTTCTGATAGAACAGTCCGTCGCTGCTTTGAATTTGCTTGCCAATCCACAAAGCCATGCCGCAACCAAGGAAGGAAATATTACTATTCTGATCGTAAATGGTAAGCTCGTTTCCTGGGTAGCTCAAAATGGTGTTAGCGCAGGCAGTGCCGGCGTGATTTGCGCCAATCTGAATGATCTTCGTCATCGGTAATCTCTTTTCGTCGTTGAATCTAGTTTTAATTTTGTTTATTTCTGTTGAATTCTGCTGAAATTAATTTAATTCAGTTAATTTAATTTCGCTAAATTCTGTTGAAATTATTGTATGTGCTTCAACTGCTTTGTTTAATTCACGCTGCGGCGCGAATGCACATCCAATGCATAATACTATTACACGAATGCGAGTCTTACCAATTTTGATTTTGTGCGTGTTGTGGGGGGAGTTGTGTGGTTATTTCACAATCTGACTATCACTAATCTTTTCGCGAACATGAATTACATAGTAGAATCCTGAAGTTTGTATACAGTTTATATACAGTGACATTCACATATGTACAGTTTTTTGTGATGCGTTTTAATGTTTTGATAAAGTGAGAGTTATATGAAGGGGTATTGAAGTTGTGCTGCAAGTAATTGCGGATGATTGCTAGTAGAATAAGTTAAAATTCTGCAGATTTAAGGAGAAACATGAGAAGAGAATTTTCGTTTTCAGATGCTAGGAATCTGATAAGGCTGCATAAAAATTTGCAATACAATCTTGTTTCTTTAAATAATAAACAAGATGAGGCTAGGGTGCTTCTTGAGCATGTTGCACAAAAATATATATCTAATCAAGCTATCAGAATGGCAAAAAATGTTTCGATTGTAGAAGTTAATCGTGAGAAAAAAGGTATAAGAGTATCAATTCTTAAGAATGCTGGTTTTAATAATTTTGCTGATGTATTTAAAGCATCAGTGTATGAATTATCGGCTATTAGAGGTATTAGCGAGAATGGTGCAATTGAAATAAAAAGAGTTGTCGATGAAACTGTAGAAGAATTAAAAAAGAGAGTTAAACTGAAGCTTAGTTTAAGCAATAAAAGCAAGGATGTAGAAGATATCATTCGCTTTGCTTTTCTTTATAGGTATACTAATCAGTTTACGAAGGTTAGTAATAATTTAGCTGATAAGTATTTTCCAGTTATAGAGTCAGCTGTCGAACAAGCTAAACCAGCAAAAGGGTTTTTGAGATGGGCTTTTGCGTCAGATGAAAATAGACAGCGCGCAATTGAAGCTTGTAGGTTGCTTAGTGATATATTAACTGGTGAGTATGGTCAACAAGCTCATCAGTCTGTAGAAAATTTAGATAAGATACGCAATTTTAGCTGTGATCCGTGGGATGAATTACGGAAGAATCCGATTCAATGTGCGAATGTTATTGAAGATCTTGTTCCGGGGCTATTGGGAAGTGTTGACGATTTTTATGGTTTACCTGAAGGGCTTGCTGGCGAAGTTAAGAAACAGCCTATATTGTCAGATGGTTTATCATGTCAGCTTAGACGATACCAACAATTGGGTGTGAAATATATCCTTCACCAAAAAAGAGTGTTGCTTGGTGATGAAATGGGACTTGGTAAAACTGTTCAAGCTATTGCTTCAATGGTTTCTTTAAGAAATGAAGGTGGTACTCACTTCATTGTTATATGTCCTGCAAGCATTATTGTGAATTGGTGCAAGGAAATTAAAAGATTTAGTAATTTAAGAGTAGTTAAGGTGCATGGTTCTCAAAGAGATAGAGAATTTGCGTTACAAGATTGGATGAGTAATGGTGGTGTTGCTGTTACAACTTATGAAATGACATCATATTTTAACCTACCAGATAATTTTGAATTCTCAATGATTACTGTAGATGAAGCTCACTATATAAAAAATCCAGAAACAAAACGCTATCAGAATACAAAATTAATTCTTAATCATGCTAACAATATTCTTTTTATGACAGGCACTGCTCTTGAAAATAAAGTTAGTGAAATGGTGAAACTTATAAAATTATTGCAACCGGATATTGCTGCCGAAATTGTTGGTACCAGAAGTTTCGTTCTTTCAGATCTTTTTAAAGAGAAAATAGCTCCTGTTTATTACCGTAGAAAACGAGAAGATGTTTTATTTGAACTTCCTGAGTTAATTGAGAATAAATCTTGGTGTCAGCTTAATGCAGAAGAAGAATCTGAATACGAAAAAGCTTTGATGAGTGGTAATTTCCATGCTATTAGGCGAGTTTCGTGGAATGTTGATGATATGCGTAACTCAAGTAAGGCAAAACTATTAAAAGAAATAGTTGAAGAAGCAGAACTAGAGGAGAGAAAAGTACTTATTTTTTCTTTCTATTTGGATACTTTGCATAAAGTAGTTGATGCGTTCTCAAACAAGTGCATTGGTTTGATAAATGGTTCAGTTTCACCAGAAAAAAGAATAAAGATTATTGAAGAATTTGATAATGCACCAGCTGGAAGTGTGTTGGTGTCTCAAATCATGTCTGGTGGTACCGGTCTTAATATTCAATCCGCCAGTGTGGTAGTTATATGTGAGCCACAGCTTAAGCCCTCTACTGAGAATCAAGCAATTTCCAGAGCATATCGTATGGGTCAATCTAGGGATGTGATTGTCTATCATCTTTTAGCTGAAAAAACTATTGATGAAGGAATTACAAAAGTCCTTGAAAATAAACAGGAAATCTTTAATAGATTTGCTGATGAATCTGTTGCGGCTCAAAAAGTTGAAATTGATGAGAAAACATTAGGAAAACTCGTTGATGATGAAGTTAATCGTATTAGTAAGAGCAAAGATAATGTAAAAAATGTTTCCGAAGAAATCGAAAGTAAGGTCGAAAATAATACTAAGAATGAATTAGTATAAGTATTTATTTTCTACGCTCGCTCAAGCACGCGTTCAATAGCGTTATTTTGCGAAAGAAGATACACGCAATACTGGTTCATGCTTATGCCTTCGGCTTGAGATTGCTCAGCCAACTGCCTGTGTAATTCTTTAGGAAGACGTAACTTGAATTGTCCGGAATAGTCATTTAATTCAGTGCGAGACGGCTCTTTTATGTTGATTTTGCTTTCAAGTGCTGCTTCAATCCAAGCGTGCTTAGCGTCTTGCGCATTTGCTGCTGCTTCTTGTTCGGAGTCTCCTGAACTTATGCATCCGGGCAAATCAGGGTAGTAGGACACAAATCCACCTTCATCCGGATCTTTCACAATTTCCAGCTTATACGGTAGTGACATGTAGTAGCTGAGTGTTTTATTTGTTAGTGTTTTGGCGTTGTTTTTATGAGTGATATTTTTGCTAGCTTTATTTGTTTTAGTCATATTTGATTTCATATTATGCTGATTTTTAAAAGTTTTATAAAAGTATAAGTGGTGTTATATGTGGTGTCAATGTGTTAATGTATTACAATTTGTAGAATTGCATGAAATACCCCAAAACCACCACTTATGTTGAAGGTGTGGTATAAAAGTCTTATGTTTTCTAAACGAGCTATTACCATTTTTGCGACTACTGTCGTAACTGCTTTAGCGCTGGGTGCGTTGAGTGCTTGCGAGCCGCAGGGTAAAGCTGTGGGGAATACTGGTCGCGTTGGAGACATAATTCACGACGGTGTGGATATTGACGATATTCATCTACTTGTAATTGGTTCAAAATTAGCTGCGCTTGATGACGAAGTTATGAAGCATTGTAAAACGTCAAAATTGAGTGCCTCTTATGTGCCGCTATCCAATGTTGCTAATCCTAACGAAGCTGCTCAGCAAGCTATTCGCGCTGCAAGCGAGCAGCCTGTTTCATTAATACTTATAGACGCGCTCGACGTAACAGGCGTTGACGACCTGCATAATGCTAATAATCAACCTAATATAAAAGAGAATAACAAGCTTAATAACAGCACTCGCAATAAACAAAACGAAAGCAAAGCATGGATTTCTGCGCTGCAATACGCGCGTTATGCTGGAGTGCCAGTTGCGTTAATAAATCCTGTAAAAGCGCCAAAAGACGCAACTTTATACGCCGCTACTTTGTATTTTGATGGCGATGGAAGTGAAATCGGCAAAAATATTCATGAATCTGATTTATCAAAAAATAGCGAATCTTTAAACAATAAAAGCAAGAAATCAAAATTTGAGCGTTCGTCTTTGCTAAGCATTGTTCGAGCAATAATTGACAATACGCCACACAGCAGGGAAGTGATTATAAATGACAAGTAATAAACAAAATGCAATAGCGTCTACAGAAAACGCTAATAATAAAGCTATTGCGGCGCTTCCTAAAGTAGAAGTTGATGGATTGAGTGACGAAGAGGTTGCAGAGGCTGTTTCTCGCGGAGACGTGAATATTACTTCTAAGCAGACTTCTCGTTCTTTAATGGATATTGTGCGCGCGAACGTGTTTACATTGTTTAACGCGATTATTTTCACAGCAATGGTTGTCGTGCTTGCAACTGGTTCGTGGAAGGATGCTGTTTTTGGTGTAGTAATTCTGGTAAACACTGGAATTGGCATTGTGACTGAATTAAAAGCAAAGCGCACTTTGGATAGGCTTTCTATATTGATTGCCGCTCGCGCAATGGTGCGTAGAGGCGGAGAAAATATTGAGATTGCGCACAAAGATATTGTGCTTGGGGATGTTTTGTGGCTCAGAGCCGGCGAGCAGGTTCCAGCAGACGTAGAAGTGCTGGAATCGTGGGGATTGGAAATGGACGAGTCCATGCTCACAGGCGAATCTGCTACAGTTCGAAAAGCCCAAGGTGACGACGTTTATTCCGGATCTACTGCAGTTTCTGGAATGGCTTTAACGCGTGTTACTGCCGTAGGTGAGCACAGTTATGCTGCAAAATTGGCTGCGCAAGCGAAGGTTTATACCAAAACAATTTCCGACTTAAGTCGTGGAATTAATACGATTTTGAAGTATATGACGATGGTTGTGGTGCCTTTGTGTGTGCTGCTTGTGTGGTCGCAAATGCACAAGGTTGGCGGATTTGTTGAAGCTTGGCAGACTGGTGCTTGGAGGGGAGCTGTTGTCTCTGCTGTTGCAGGCGTTGTTGGCATGATTCCAGAAGGATTGGTTCTTCTTACTTCGCTTAATTTTGCGGTGGCTGCTATGCGACTTGCGCGTAAGCAAACGTTAGTTCAGGAGTTGGAATCTGTAGAAACTTTAGCGCGCGTAGACTGCTTGAACCTAGACAAAACTGGCACTATAACCGATGGTGGTATTGCATTCGTTGGTGTAGAAAATCTAGATAATAGTAGTGTAAAAATATCTTTACAGACCAGCTTGCAAACTAATCAAGCTTTATTTGATTTATCCAATGAAGAAAATCCTAACGCAACAGGCGTTGCAATTATGCAAGGGCTTGATGCTCAAGGAGTTGCAGCTAGCGCGCATGTATCTAATCGTCTTCCATTCTCGTCTGCTAGAAAATGGAGCGCTGTGCAATATGTGCAAAGTAGTGGAGAGCGTGCAACTTGGTATATGGGTGCTCCGGAAGTGTTGCTAAGTGCGATTAATTATGCAAATTCTAATGAACTTTTAGCGAAAGTTAATTCTTATGCTGAGCAAGGCGAGCGCGTGCTGCTTCTTGCAAAAGTAAGTAGCGTTGAAAGTAACGAGGTAAATAGCGTAACAGAAACAGATAAAACTTTTGGCAATTCTCCTACTATTTGTGCAAATGCTCAGCCTGTTGCTTTAGTTCGCTGCTCTGAGCGTATTCGTGAAGACGCTCGTAAAACTCTTTCATGGTTCCGTGAGCAGGGTGTGCGGTGCCGCGTAATTTCAGGAGATAATCCTAGAACTGTTGCGGCTGTTGCTGCAAAAGTTGGCTTAACAGGAGATCGCAAGCCTGTTGCAATGGACGCTAGAAAACTGCCAGAAGATATTAACGAATTGGCTAAAGTGCTTGAAAATGTGGATGTGCTTGGACGTGTGCTTCCTCATCAAAAGAAAGCGATTGTTCAGGCGCTTCACACTCAAGGTCATGTGGTCGCTATGACTGGTGACGGCGTGAACGATACTTTGGCTCTTAAAGAAGCTGATTTGGGCGTTGCTATGGGCAATGCTGCTCCTGCTGCAAAAGCTGTAGCTCAAGTGGTTCTTGTCGATTCACGATTCTCGCATTTGCCTGATGTTGTTGCTCGCGGTAGACAAGTGATGGCAAATATGGAACGTGTGGCTGGCTTGTTCCTTGTAAAAACTGTTTATTCTGCGCTTATTTCTGCAGGAGTTGTGCTTCTAGCGTTGCACTTCCCGTATTTGCCTCGTCACATTACTTATATTGGTTCTTTAACTATTGGTATTCCAGCATTTTTGCTCGCTCTGGCGCCTAATACTCGTCGATATATTCCAGGATTCTTGAAGCGAGTTGTTCGTTTTGCTGTTCCTAGCGGATTTGCTATAGCTGCTTCTGTGCTCGCTACTGCTGTTATAGCTCCGCGAGTTTTGGGATTAAATCTTGACGATGTTGTTGCAAATAATTTGATAGCATCTCGTTTTATTGTTTCAAACGTGCAAGCTTTGGCAACTACTCGCAGTATTTGTTCCGTAATCGTATTTGTTCTCGGCATACTCGTGCTTGCAAGCGTCGCCAAGCCTTTGTGCTCGTGGAGAGGAATTATGGTTGCGCTATTTGCTGCAGCTGGAGTTGCTGGAGCTTTTATACCGTTTACTGCAAAGTTCTTCGAAATTCACGTGCCGACTGCAGGAAGTGCGTTTACGGTAATGCTTATAGCTGTTGTGTTAGCTGTAATCTTATGGTTTGCGTGTGTGAGTTTAGCAAACTTGTTATCTAAACAAAGTAAGAAGTGAACAATCTAACATATTTCTCATGTAATTAGTGTGTCGACGTGAGCTTAATAATGCTTACAATAGATACGTGTTTAGTATTTTAGAGATGTTTTCAGTTGGAGTTGGTCCTAGTTCTTCACATACAGTAGGTCCTATGCGAGCTGCATGCTCGTTTGTTTCATCGCTTAAAAAAAGTGGTAGTCTTGCAAACGTTGCGCATGTAAGTGTGACTCTTTACGGATCGTTGTCTTTGACAGGTCTTGGTCATGGTACTGATCGTGCTTGCGTTGCAGGTCTTGAAGGAAATCTTCCAGATAATGTAGACACTGATCATATGCTTACTATTCGTCAGGAATGCAAAAAAACTGGCACTTTAACGCTCGCAGGTGAACATACTATTGCTTTTGATTACGATAAGGACGTAATTTTTGAAAAATGGATGCGAATGGTTGTTCATCCTAATGGAATGCGTTTTGTTGCAACTGATTCTGACGGAAATAAAATCGATGAGCAAGTTTGGTATTCAATTGGCGGCGGATTTATTCGTCAAGGGTGTGCAGATGATGCAATGGTTGGCTTGCATGAGCGTGTTACTGAGCAGGATGAAAATAATGCCAATAAGAATGGTGTAAGCGAGAATAATAGCGAAAGTAATAACGAGAATAATAGCGAAAGTAATAACGGAAATAGTAGCGATAATGCTGCAAACTCCTCAAATCAAACAAAAGATTCCACTGTACCTTATCCTTTTACTTCATGCGACGAGCTTATAAATATTTGCCGAGAAAAGCATATGTCAATAAGCGATGTTGTGTGGCAAAACGAGCTTGCATTGCATGAAGGTGATGCCGACTACGTGCGCAACTATTTGCTGCATGTTTGGAAAGTTATGAGTAAATGTGTAGAAAACGGATGCAACTCAAAGCAACCGATTTTGCCAGGGGGTCTTGATGTGCCTCGTAGAGCTCCTCACATGTATGAGCGCTTAGCTGCAAATTCAGACATGCTTCGCAACAATCGTCGTCGTTCGGATGCTGCTTTAGAAAGTTCAGACTCTGCGTGGGTTAATCTTTTTGCGCTCGCTGTTAGTGAAGAGAATGCTGGTGGTGGGCGTATTGTTACTGCTCCAACGAATGGTTCTGCAGGAATTATTCCTGCAGTATTGCAGTATTATTGGCGATTTGTTGATTCTGCTGATGAAGATGGAGTTGTGCGATTCTTGCTTGCTGCAGGTGCTGTTGGTTACTTATTTAAGCGAAATGCTTCAATTTCTGGAGCTGAAGTTGGTTGCCAAGGAGAGGTTGGTTCTGCCTGTTCAATGGCTGCTGCAGGATTGTGCGAAGTGTTGGGAGGAACCCCGGAACAGGTTGAAAATGCTGCAGAAATCGGTATAGAACACCATTTGGGATTAACTTGCGATCCTGTAGGCGGTTTGGTACAAATTCCTTGTATTGAACGCAATGCTATGGCTGCAAATACTGCAATTAATGCCGTTCGAATGGCAATGCTTGGAGATGGCTCGCACATGGTAAGCCTTGACAAAGCGATTAAGACTATGAAAGAAACTGGTCATGACATGATGTCTAAATATCGCGAAACCTCAAAAGGTGGGCTAGCTGTAAACGTTGTTGAGTGCTAATTTGCTAATATTTTTGCATTAATTCGCTAATGTTTTGAGATTAATTTTTGCTAAGTTATACACAATGCGTATATTTCATGTACATACGTAACGTTTCAGTGCTAATCTAGGACAGGTTAATCTAGGAAGTGTTAGTCTAAACTGCATTTATTCGAATGTGCATTTACTTAAATGTACTATTTAAAATGCGCTGCTTTAGTAATGCAGGATGGTTAAAAGCTGTCTGTGTAGATGTTATACTGTTCAGATTATACTGTTTGGAGTTTGTAAAGGAGGAAATATGGCACAAGATATGCCAGAAGTGATTGCAGAATTTGGCACTACGCCAACGGTGACGTTCCCTGAATCTGAACCGCCAGCAGGTCTTAAAGTTGTTGAATTAGTTGAAGGTAATGGTCCTGTAGTTCGTGCCGGTGACACTGTAACTGTGAATTATCATGGAGTGGTTTGGGGCAGCGACAAGCCATTTGATTCAAGCTTTGCTCGTCATACTCCAGCTAGTTTTGGTATTGGTGTCGGTCAAGTGATTCAGGGCTGGGATCGCACTGTTCCAGGTCATAATGTTGGATCTCGTTTGTTGATTTCTATCCCTCCAGAGTATGGTTATGGCTCTCGTGGCATACCGCAAGCCGGTATTGGTGGCGGAGACACTTTGGTATTTGTTGTTGATATTATTTCAACTCGTTGATAGAAGAGCGTGAATTTTATTTGCGCGCGAATAGTTTTTATTTTTAGAGATTGTTGGATAAGGAGGTAGCAATGGCTGAAGAAAAAACTATTTTACTTACGCAGGAAGCGTATGACAAGCTAAAAGAAGAGTTAGCGCATCGTGAAGGTGAGTATCGAGAAGAAATCACTGAGCGTATTGCTGCAGCTCGTGCTGAAGGCGATTTGTCTGAAAATGGTGGTTATCAGGCTGCTCGCGAGGAGCAAGGAAAGAATGAAGGTCGCATTAATGAGCTTATTGTGAAGCTTCGTAATGCGAAGATTCTTGAAGCTCCGAAGGATGGCACTGTTGGCAATGGTTCTTTGGTTACTCTTGAGCTAGCAGGTCGAGAAATGACTTATGTTCTTGGTTCTCGCGATATTGCTGTAGCTACAGATTATGACGTTATTAGCCCGGAATCTCCAATTGGAGCGGCTATTATGGGTGCTCATACTGGTGATACTGTTAGCTATGCGGCTCCAAATGGACGTGAAATTTCAGTGACAATTAAGGATTCACATCCACTTGCGTAAGTAAGTATTAATCTCCCCACCTAGTTCGTTTGTGAATAGGTGGGGAGATTTTTTTAGGGTTTGGGTTTTAAGTTTTAGGGTTTTAAGTTTCAAGTTTTGCGTTTTGCATTTTATAACTTGTTTTTTATGGTTTGCAATTTATGTTCTCTGCTGCTTTAGCTCTATGAGCTAATGACAACTTACAACTTATTGTGTTAAATTCTATTGTTTGTTCAGTAGTTATATTTGTTAGATTTTTCGCAATACTGTAACAACTTTTCCCATAATAGTTGCGTGTGATCCGTCAATAGGAGAGTACGCCGGATTATGTGGAATAAGCCATACGTGACCATGGTCATTTCTGAAAGTTTTAACAGTTGCTTCGTTATCTAGCAGTGCTGCAACAATGTCTCCATTTACAGCCTCATGCTGCTCTCTAACTACTACATAATCGCCATCGCAAATAGCGGCGTCAATCATCGAATCGCCGTGTACTTCAAGCATAAAAAGATTTCCTGTACCTGTAAGACGTTCTGGCAATCGCATTACATCTTCAATATGCTGTTCTGCTGTTATTGGAGCTCCTGCTGCGATTCTTCCCACTAGAGGAACATCTCTAGAATTTATAACAGAATCAGATTCGTATGCGCTAATATTGGCAACTCTTGAAGAATTTTTATTAATTTTGTTATTTGAATTGTTTTCAACAATTGAATTATCAAGAATTTCAATAGCGCGACCTTTATTTGCATTAATTCGCAAAATCCCTTTATCTTCAAGTGTTCGCAATTGATGTTTCACAGAAGATGGGCTTCTAAGTCCAACTGCTTCTCCGATTTCGCGGAAAGAAGGAGGGAATCCATGAATTTTTATATTGTTTTGGATGGCATTGATAATATTGCGTTGGCGGTCAGTAAGTGACATTGCGTTAATATCGCTAGCATTAATGCCGTTGTTATCATTATTTGTGCCATCGTTATTCATGGTGCTCCTTTCGCTTTTACTATTTTAACGCACTTTCTTAGAAAAATCAAACATCTGTTCGACACGCCGTTGCAACTATCGAACAAATGTGTCATTATTAATACACCTGTTCGATAGAACAAATGTTCAGTCGATTAAGGAAGGAGAAAGGACAGTTATGAGTACATCATTAATTAGAAATGGCAGGGAAGCTAGAGTAGGTATACAAGAAAATACTTATTTGATTCGTAAACGCTGCGTTTCTAATAAGCATGCGCGCAAAACTAGAGTTTTTCGTGTAGCTGTACTTTTGATGACAGCAATAACATTCTGTACATTGTTTATGCCAAAGACTGCTGTTTCTGCGATACCTGAAAGAGTTGTTACATATACAGTTCGTCCTGGAGATACGTTATGGAATTATGCTGCTACTATTACTCCTAAAAACGGTGATATATCAGATAATGTAGAGCGTTTAATGGCTTTAAATCATCTTTCTTCTGAAGATTTGGTAATCGGACAGTCTATTAATGTTCCATTAAATGATGCTCAATAGTTGATTGAGTGCAAATAGTATGAAATTGGGGGAATATGAGAAGGGAAAATATTACTATATTTGAAATTGAAACTGATGAGATAAGTTTTACTGAAAATGATGATGTAATATTCAGTGTGTTTTATGGAGTATTTCGGATTATGGACAATAAAATCGTATAATATTCGGAAATATTTGAATAAAGTGAATAATATTATGTAGTTTTTCGCTATTTTTTAGTATGCTGAATATATGCATTGTCCTTTTTGTAAAAATTCTGATACGAAAGTTATAGATACTCGTATCAGCGAAGATGGTTACTCTATTCGCCGTAGACGTGAATGCCAAGTTTGTGGTAATCGATTTACTACAGTAGAAACAACTCAGTTGCTTGTAATGAAGCGTTCAGGCTCTATTGAACCTTTTGATCGAGCAAAAGTTGTTGCCGGTGTTAGCAAAGCATGTCAAGGACGCCCTATTAATGCTGAGGCATTAAAGACGATTGGTATGCGAGTAGAAGCTGATTTGCGAGCACGAGGTTTAGCGCAAGTTACATCTGAAGAAGTTGGCAAAGCTATTCTTAAGCCATTGCGTGAATTAGATGAAGTTGCATATCTTCGTTTTGCAAGTGTGTACCAAAACTTCACGGGTCTTGAAGATTTTGAACATGCCATTGAAGATTTGAAGCGCAGTAAAACAGAAGAATAATAATTTTATCGATTATTGTTACAGAATATCTATTCCCTGCGCTTTTGCATTATTTTGAGTTCTATTTCTCAAAATTTGCGTCATCTTTAGTGCGTATTATATGCAATTTTTGAGTTGGCCTAGTCATTGCAACATATAGATTGGCTGCAGCAGCTAGTCTAGATGCTGCTTCCTGTTCAATTTGAGAAGGTTGCAACACTATGACAGCGTCATATTCAAGACCTTTTACTTCCTCAGCTGTGCAAACGCTGCATTGGCAATCATCGGCATTTTGTTTGTTTAACTGATTCCATAATTTTTCAGGTAATGCATGTTCTAATGCTTGGTTTACAACCTTTTTAGCATGGCTAACCATGCTGTTAGGAGTAATGATTGCAATACGACCACTACCATCATCAGAGACAAATTTTTCGAATAGTTTTGTACAAGATTCTGCAAGTGCAGTATCGAGTTCATCTTGTGATTCAACCGTTTGTGATACAAGTGAATCAGGTACTGAGCGAACTGCATGAACAGTAGAAATGTATAATCCTGAATCTGTTGCAACCTTGCTTGCTGCTTCAGAAACTTCACTAGGATTTCGATAATTAATTGTTAACTCGTAAAGATCCCAATTTGGTTCTCCAAATAGAGAATTCATATTCTTCTGCCATCTGTGAGTTCCTCCGAGCGCAGAAGTCTGTGCAACATCGCCAACAATAGTAAAGGAGCGTGAAGGACAACGACGAATAAGCATTCTCCAATCCATTGCTGTGAGCTCTTGAGCTTCATCGACAACTACGTGACCATATGTCCACTCGCGGTCAGAAGCTGCTTTACGGGCAAGCATTCCTGCATCGTCGCCTTGCAGATTATCAAGAAGCATATCGGCGGTTACTATGCCATTTCCAATACCAGCTTGTGCTAGAGTGTCAGCTGCAAATTGCTGTTCTTCAAGTTTTTTTGCTTGTGCTGCAGATCTTTGAGCGTCAAGTTTTGGATCAGGACCAAGCAATTCCATAGCTTCATCAAGTAATGGAATATCAGAACGAGTAAGCGGGCTGCCTTTTGGTCTAGTAAGTGAGTTGATATCTTCGTTGCTTAACCAAGGTGCGTATGTGCGTAATTTGTCAGGTTTAGCAAAAAGTTGGTCAATAAGCCATTCTCCAGTCATAGGTAACCATGCAAGATTTAAAGTAATGCGCAGTTTATCGTCAAGACGAAGTTGAGAAGTTATATCGTTTAATTCAACTTGATCTGGAACATAATCAAGCTTTTCCAAATAACGATTTTTCAATATGCTGAGCACAGTTTTTATAAAAGTATTTCGCGCCTGGTTATGCGGCTGGTGAGTCCGTTGAGCATCTGATTGAGCTATCTCAATATCTTCTTTTAGAAGAGGAATACTAAATCCTCCAACATGAATTGTTGGAAGATTTTTAGGAACGCGAATACGAGCGGCAATTGCATTCGCAATAACTGTTCGCATACGATACATTCCTTTTAATTTTGCTGCGTATGGAGAATCTTCAGCTGTAGCACAAATTCCAGGAATTAAGTCGGAAATAGTTCTACTTACTACACCTGTTTCACCAAGAGAAGGGAGTACTTGATCAATATAACGCAAGAATGCCGAACTTGGACCAACAATAAGAACTCCTGAACGCTCAAGTTTGCGCCTGTGAGTGTATAACAAATAGGCTGCTCTGTGCAAAGCAACAGCTGTTTTTCCTGTGCCAGGACCTCCCTGTACAACAATAGTGTGATCAAGAGGAGCGCGAATAATTCGATCTTGTTCTGCTTGAATAGTGGCAACAATATCAGTCATTTTGCCGGTTCTGCGAGAACCTAAAGATGCGAGCAGTGCTCCTTCGCCAGTAAGAGTACCTTGTTGTGAAGCTTTTCCTATTTCATCAGAATGTATGTCAAGTACTTCATCTTCAACACCAATAACGTCTCTGAAACGGAGTGTAATATGACGACGCATAACAATATCGCCATGATGCGAAGGGGTTGCCTCATAAAAAGGTCGTGCAGCTTCAGCGCGCCAATCTGTAAGAATAGGATCATGGTTTTCGCTAAGCAAACCAATGCGACCAATGTATCGCCTAATGCCTTCTGTGTTATCAAGCCTTCCAAAAACAAGACGATCCTCAACAGCTCGTAATTGTGTAAGACGATCTTCGTACATGGTTGCGAATGAGTCGCGCTCTGTGCGCTGTGTTGGTGAACCGTGCGAACCTGACGCGCGCACAGCGTCTAAGCGTGCGCGAATAGTATTACGCAAATCGTCTAGACGGCTATAAGCTCGGTCAACAGCTTGTTGTTCTTCACCAAGTTGTGAGGAATAGGTAGACATACGCATCCATTCTTCGTAAAATACCGCAACCAATTGTGCCAAAAATTAGGCATTTAAGTATATCTCGACGCTTATACACCAAAATTGTATTTCTATGTTGATCTAACGAATATTATTTGCGAGGATCTCCGAACCATGCAGAGTAAATCAATGAAAAATTGCGATTTCCATATGCTGAGCACGAATTTCCTTCGCCGTATCCAGCTTTTAACGATTCTATATTTGGCTGATAAGGAGTATAGATATAAAGCAATGCAGTAGCCTTATTTTCGATATAAACATTGCTAGATCCGCATGATTTATTTGGCGAATATTGAATTGTGTTAATCGTGTTAGGGTGGTAGTTATATTGATCGTTATGAAGAAGATAATATCTATATCTTCTTGCGGAACCAATTACTTGTTTAAAGAATCCTGCAAAACGTGGGTTGCAATGAGAATCATCTGGACAATCTAATCCCATAGCTGATTTGTATTGGAAATCGCTAGGATCAGTGTCTGTTACAAGATGTTGTTCTTTTTGCAGCATTGTAAGTAATACTTGTTGACTGATATGACATGCTTTTGCTGATTTGTATATTATGTCTGCAGAAGATTCTTTGCTTACACCTTGATACTTTGAACATAGTGAATCGGCAGGAATAGTGTGAGTATTAAAGTACGCATTTTTTAAGCAATTTTTACCAGTGCATTTTGCTCCTTTTTTGCGTATAAAATTGCGTACTTCATCTTTACTCATTGCGTTATCGTCAAAAAATTGAGAATCAGAAATAATATTGCCTGGATTAAAATCAAAGCGTGACACAAGTTGTTCTTGTTTGTTGCGAAGATCAGAAACAGTCTGTTCCCAACGTATCCACTGAACAACAGGAATGATAATAGCAATGCCTATGACAGCAATAATAATGTTTCGTAAAATTTTATTGGAGTAAAACTTATGCTTTAAAGAACTGTTGTTTTTATTGTGATGAGCACCACTATTATGTTCACTATTTAGGTTGACATGAATAGAATCATGTTTCTTTCTTCTCTGCACCATGTTTCCTCCTACTTAGCTTGTTACATTATAAGTGATATGCGAATCATTTTATTATTGTGATTATTTTTTAAAATTGTTCCCAATTTTTATTGTTGATTGTAACTATCAAACTGTAGAATTATCCGATTGAGTAGCTACGCGCGAAGAATTTGTTGCGATTAACTTTAGATTGTTAGGGCAGATTGATTTATTTGCAGTAGTTTTCTGCACAAATGTTGGAATTATTAGGATGTGGCAGGAGAGTAAGATAATGATGATTGGAACTAAACGAATTGATTGTTCTTCTATGGATCCTTATGATGACCCAGAAATGCGCAATAAGGTTGCTGTTCGTGCGTTAATACTACTGCTTATTACATTTATTATTAGCACGTTGTGCTTGCAAGGTTTCAACCTTGTTTATAAACAAGTTGGTATAGATGTGAAAGCTGTTGATCAAGCGCCTCTTATAACAGGTTTACCTGGCATTATTTTAGGAATCGTATGCTTTATTTACGGTTCTTTAGGCGACTTTGTGTCATTAAAAAAGCTAGTAACCATTGGATTAACATCTTTGTTTATAGGCTCAGTTTTTGGATTTGTAGCTAATTCTTGTTTTGAGCCAAATTTGTGGACAGTTATTGCTGCTCGTATTATGCAAACAACTGGTGAACAAGTAGCAGGTTCATCATTCTTAGTAATTGCAACAAAATATTTGCGAAATGATTTGAAAGTTATCTTCTTCGGATTATTTACAGCATCGTACCAGCTTTCTGCATGTATTGGAGTGTTTTCAGCAGGATTGTTAAGCTCTATTGCTTGGCAATATTTATTCTTAATTCCAGCATTAACTATTCTAATATTGCCGGCATTATTGCATTATTTACCAACAAAAAACGGCAATGGTAAAAAAATTGATGTTGTTGGTTTTACAGTCTTTGGATTTGCTGTTGCATCTCTTACATTGTTCATTTCATACAGAAACTTGTTGATGCTTATTTCAGCAATTATATTGTTTATAATTTTTGGTATTTACATTAGTAAAGCTAAAGAGCCATTCGTTACGCCAGCTTTCTTCAAGAATATTCGTTGGCTTTCTGGCATAATTTTGATGGGCATAATATACTTCACGAATTATTGCATAAGTCCACTGTTCAATAGAGTTGGAAAAACTTTGTATAATATGACTACTTCACAAGTAGCTTCTTATTTAGTTTGGGCTTTTATTGTTGCTGCAATATTCGGTTCATGCTCAGGCTTAATAATTAGTCGTATAGGAAGAAAAACAGGTTTATTATTAGCAATATTGTTTATACTTTGCGGATGGATTGGTATTGCAGTATTAATAAATTCTGGATTCTTGGCTATAGCTTTGTGTGCATGCATTTATTATGCAGGTTGTGGAATGGTGTATTCTCCACTGGCCTCAACAATTCTTTCATCTCTTCCAGTTGAAGAATCTGGCAGAGGGTGCGGAATGAATGATTTAGCTATTAGTGTTTCTGCGTCTGTTGGTGTAGTAATTTTTGACGGAATATTAGATAAAAACATGTTGAGTGGGGATTCTATAACCGGTGCTTCTGGTATTTCGTCTGGATTTGCAAACATATCTCTTATGTGTGCTGCTGTTGCATTATTAGGAATTATCGTATTTACATTCAGAAACTTTATCACTAAAGAAAGCAATGCAATCGAAGTAGACGAAGATCAAGAACAAGACCAAAAATAATAGTGAAAGCAAAAGCAATAGAATTATAATTGGCAATAACTTAGCAACTGTGCAAATAAAGTTTGTTTGCAACGTTATGAGCAATATTGTTTACAACATTGCAAGCGCTAAGAAAAATATATGCATATATGCGAAACAGTTTTCACCTTCCGTCAATCATCTTTCGCATGCGTTGTATGCTAATCGGATATGCAGTTCCCAATTCTTGCGCCCAAAGAGACACATAGAATTCTTCGCACATCCAACGTAATTTCTCAGCGATCATTTGCGACTCGTCATGAGCGGGTCCCGCTGGGATTTTCTGAGTGTCTTCTTGAGTTTTTATTACAAGCTTATGTGCTTCATCTGCTTGCCAAGCCCAACGTACGTCACGGTTTTTATCTGCTTTAGCTTTAGTAAGACGAATCACGTCTGCATGCAAGTAGCGTTCAATACGAGGTAGAGAATCAGATGGAGTTTTGGCAATAAATCCTTCGTATACAAGACTTGCAGTGTGTTCTCGGATTGATTGCAACACTGAAAGCAACGGTAAATCAGCCTTGCCGGAAACAGCTTTACTTGATTCTGCTTGACGCTTCAATATTGCGATCACATCGTGTGCAACAGCATAAACAGTGTCTTCATATACTTCAGATACGTTTGCAACAGTTTCGCGTAATAAATTGTCGTCAGTAATATTATCCGTGTTCGCAATTAGTCGTTTTACTGCAGCCATTTGCAAGTCTTCTGCTAAAGCATTAGAAGTTGAATAAGGTGCAGCTGCGAGCATTAAAGCTTCAGAACCAAGCCAGCGAGAAGTAATACGCTTATTGTCTAAATGCAGCATATTCAATGCGCTTTGCCAAACCATTTGTGCGCGTGAAAGGTTTGTAGCACCAGATTTGTGTAATAAATCTGCTCGTTCAATTACATGACCAGCTTGTGCTGCTTTATTTGCTTTGATATTTACAACTTCTCGTGCAGATTCTTGTGCTTCTTTCGCAAAACGCTGTTGCAATGCAATTAATGATTTGTCTGTTCCAAGAAGAGTAGGTTTTACGTGATTAGAGTACTTGTTGCGACCTGCAAGTTTATTGCGACTTTCGTTAGCTTTTCTCTCTTCAACACTAAACGTCATGCGCAAGTATGGCGAAAGTCTGCTTATTTGCTCGTCATCGAAAACTTCAGGATGTATTTGCGCGCCAACTACACAAATTGCAGCTTTAGTGAAAACTTCTCTAAAATCTTGCCATTCGCTTTTTATATTGCTTTCTGTTTCTCCAGTCCCAGGAAGCTCGTCGTAATGTTCGTCAATCCAAGCGCGAATTTTTTGAGCAGTGTCAGGAGCTGGAACAAACTGTACTCGTAGAGCTTTAGGCAAAGATTTAATCATGCCAATAATAAGCTCATCAAGCAAACCTGGAACATTCCAAGTAAATTCTTCAGGAGTTAAACGCGAAAGTACGTAAAGCGGCACATGCACTGTTACGCCGTCCAAAGGATTAGCCGGATCATACACATAACTTAAACGCAACCTTATAATCTGACCGTCTGTACCAACTGTATTCCAATGGTCAGGATAATCAGCTAAATCAGTGCTTTGCGTAGTTTGTAAACGTTCAACTTCATCGGGATTAAAGTCTAACTTGTGCGGATCTTCTTCGCGGTTATCTTTCCACCATTTTGCAAGAGCTGCAATAGTAGTTGCTTCTTGAGGAATGTGAGTGTCGTAAAAAGTAAATAAATCTTCGTCGTTTACAGTTTCGCTTATTTGGCGAGTGCGATTTGCTTGATTATCTGCATCTTCAAGCACATTGTGATTATTTAAAATAAACTCATCGTGTGCAAAACGCTGTTGCACATCTGCCTCAACTAAGCCTTGACGAATCATAATCATTCGAGCTTCGTAAGGATTAACTCTAGCCCATTGAACTGTGCGATCTTGAACAATAGGCAATCCGTATAGTAATACCTTAGATTTTGCTACAGCAGCACCTTTAGAAGCGCTCCAATGAGCGTCTGAATACGTGATTCTAGTAAGATTTTTAGCAAGAGGCTCAGCCCAAGCAGGATCGATTTGTGCGCAATATCTTGCCCAAAGTCTAGATGTTTCAACTAATTGCGTACACATAACCCATGAAGGAGTTGTTTTAGAAACAGATGAAGCCGGGAATATTGCGAATCTTCCTCCGCGCGCGCCTTGATAGTCGTTTTTAGCCATTTTTTGAGCGCGTTTCATAGCGCGAATTTTTGCTGATCCATGCAAATTAGCAAAATCTGAAGCTTTCGGTTCACGCACTACTTGCATTCCCAACATAGAAAGTAATCCTGCAAGCATCGACGAGTGTATTCCTTGCGAATCCCAAGAGCAGCACAAGCTATGAGCAGCCTGCTGATTATTAGGAAGTTGACGAATTTCCAAAGATGGCCTTTTAGATGGAATAGGCTCGCCAACTTTATAATGTAATTCTTTACACAAGTCTTGAAGTTGATTAACTAAATCTTTCCACTGTTTTAAACGCAAAAAGTGGAAGAATTCCGCTTTGCAAAGTTTGCGAAGAGCATTATTGCTCATATTTCCGTCTGCTTGGAAAATATAATCCCAAATATTTAAAGCAGTTAAGAAATCGCTTGTTTCATCGGCATAACGATTATGAAGTTTATCTGCTTCTTCACGCTGTTCTTCAGGGCGCTCGCGAGGATCTTGCAAACTCAAAAACGCAACAATTACCAGCACAGCAGCAAGAGTATTCGGAGTGGTTTTACGAGCTGCTTCAACAATCATGCGTCCTAAACGAATGTCAATAGGCAATTTCGAAAGCTCGCGTCCAATATGAGTTAAAGTAATGAAACCTGATTTTCTGCTTATTGCGCCAAGCTCGTTAAGCTCATTAAAGCCGTCGCTTACTGCTTTCATATCAGGAGGGTCAATAAAACCGAAATTCGTAATATCTTCGCCAGTTTTAGCAACGCCTACTGAAAGCATGTGTAATACTACTGCTCCAAGCGAAGTGCGCAGAATCTCAGGATCGGTAAAACGAGGTCGAGTTTCGTAATCTTCGCGCGAGTAAAGTCTAATAGCAATTCCGTCCGCGATTCGTCCGCATCGTCCAGAACGCTGATCTGCGCTCGCTTGAGAAATCGGCTCTATAGGAAGCCTTTGCACTTTTGCAGACTTAGAATATCTGCTAATTCTCGCAAAACCAGGATCGACAACGTATCGAATCCCAGGAACAGTAAGCGAAGTTTCAGCAACGTTCGTAGCAATAACAATGCGTTGATGAGAGTGATGTTCAAATACGCGATGCTGATCTTTTGCAGAAAGACGCGCAAAAAGCGGCACTATTTCAATAGCATCCGCTCGTTTCATATCACTTGCTCGAGTGCCAAAATATGAGCGTAATCCTGCTTCAAACTCTCGAATATCGCGCTCGCCGGAAGCGAAAACCATAATGTCGCGCGCGCCTTGCTCGTGGCTTGAATGAATAACTAATTGAGCGCATGCGCGAGTTACTGCAGATGTCATATCTTCATCTGTAATATCGTCTCGATTGCTTTCGTTAGATTGGCTTTCTGCGACAGTTTCCTCATCCATTGTTATGTCTGCAAAGCCGGGGACATGTCGCATAAGTGAAGGCGCGGAGCCAAGTGGCTCATAAAGCACTCGAACAGGGTACGTGCGTCCAGAAACTTCAATAACAGGAACTTTTATGCGTAAAGCTTGTTCGAAATGTTCACGGAATTTTGCAGAATCTATTGTTGCCGAAGTAATAATCAGCTTCAAATCGCGTCTTTGCGGAAGTAAAGTTGTTAAATACCCTAGCAAAAAGTCAATGTTAAGACTGCGTTCGTGAGCTTCGTCAATAATAATCGTGTCGTATTTAGTAAGAAGAGGATCTCGCTGAATTTGCGCAAGTAAAATACCGTCAGTAACAATTCGAAGCTTTGTTTTAGGTGAACTTTCGTCGGTAAATCGCACTTGGTAGCCGATTTCTTCACCCAGTTTTACTTCCATTTCGCTTGCGATTCGCTCAGCAACAGTGCGTGCAGCTAAACGGCGAGGCTGAGTGTGTACGATTTGCTTACCTCTTCCGCCTCTTCCAAGTTCAAGCGCCATTTTTGGGATTTGCGTAGTTTTGCCGGAGCCGGTTTGTCCGGAAACAATCACGACTTGTGAAGACTTAATTGCTTCTATTATTTCGTCGTGTGCTGCGCAAATAGGAAGCTCAACAGGGTAGTCGAATTTCATAGTGTATATTTCTTTTCGTAAATTTTTTACTTTTTTGGTACTTCTTTAGTGCTTTTAGTATTTCTTTAGTGCTTACTTTTTAGTACTTCTATAATTCGGTATCCTTTAGAGCTTGCATATTTTTCAACGTTGTAGTTTTCGCCAAGATTTTCAGCAAGCCAAGGAATAAGTGAGTCTGAGCCAAGATTTTTTTGCACAACTAAGTAAGCTGCTCCTCCCACTTTTAAACGCGGAATCCAAGTCATCAAAATGTCGTGCAACATTTCTTTTCCAACGCGAATTGGTGGATTGGACCATATGAGATCAAAATTATTAAATTCCAAAGTATTATTTTCTTTTAAAGCGTCATCTACTAAAGAAATGCGAATATGCTTTAAGCCAGCGTTTTTTGCGTTTAGTTCAGTAAGCTCTAGCGCTCGCTCATTTACATCTACAGCTACAATTTCAGCTTCTGGAGATTCTAAGCCCATTGCAATGCTTATAGGACCCCATCCGCATCCAATATCAAGGAATTTGCCATTTTCTGGTGGTTTTGGAGCATGTTTTAGTAGCACAGACGTGCCTAGATCAAGCTTAGAAGCGCTGAATACTCCGTTTGAGACTTGTATAACAGTTTCATGATTTCTCAAAGTTACATGTAACGTTCTTCGCTCATCGCAAGATGATGGTGTTGCAGAAAAGTATTGTTCGCCACTGATTTTTTGCGTTTTTTCTGATTTTGGTGATTTGGTTTTATCGTATTGTTTAAATTGTTGATGACTTTCCATGATCTCGCTCAAAAATACCGTATTTCGCCTATAAATTTAAATTTATTAATATACTTTTTACTATTGTATCTTTATTTACATATCATACATATAGGTTGTGTTCATATATTGTCGTCTCAAGTCACCATAATAAGACAAACGTTGTAAAACGCTATTTACAATGAAATAGAGGAGGGACAGTTGGTGGATAGTAATGTGGTATCCGGGCGAGATGATGTGCTTAATTCAAACGATCTTTCCTCCCTCGAAAATGATTCTAATAATATGAATGAGCATAATCTCACCAATAATGCAGTGCTTTATGCTCATTCGGATGTGCTTCTAGACACTACTTCTGACAGTGAAAAGCATGATGAAGCTTGGCAGGAGCGTGAGTCTCGTAATGCTTTAAAGCGTGTAGCTGGTCTTGGTGAATTACAAGATGTTACCGAGGTTGAGTATAGAAAGCTTCGTCTTGAGCGCGTTGTGCTAGTAGGAGTGTGGTCTAGCGCAAAAGGAACTCTTGCTCAAGCTGAAGAATCGTTGCGTGAGCTTGCAGCGTTGGCGCAGACTGCTGGTGCTGTTGTTTGCGATGGCATGTTGCAACAACGATATAGACCAGATGCTGCAACTTATGTTGGTTCAGGTAAAGCGCGTGAGCTTGCAGCAGTAGTTGCTCAACATGATGCAGATACGATTATTGTTGACGATGATTTACCACCTAGCCAGCGTAGAGCTTTAGAAGATGCAACCAAAGTTAAGGTTGTCGATCGCACTGCTGTTATTTTGGATATTTTTGCTCAGCATGCTACAAGCCGTGAAGGTAAAGCTCAAGTTGAGCTTGCTCAATTGCAATATATGCTTCCGCGATTAAGAGGCTGGGGTGCTGCTCTTTCTAGGCAGGCTGGTGGTAGAGCTGCAGGCGATGCTGGTATTGGTTCTAGAGGTCCTGGCGAAACTAAAATCGAAATGGATCGTCGAGCTATTCGAAATCGTATTTCTAAACTTCGCCACGATATTGCAAATATGGCACCTGCGCGCGATGTAAAACGTGGTTCTCGTAGACGACAAGATATTCCAACTGTAGCTGTTGTTGGATATACGAATGCTGGCAAGTCGTCTATTATAAATCGCCTTACTGGTTCACAAGAATTAGTAGAAAATGCACTGTTTGCAACTCTTGATACTGCAGTACGTCGTTCTCAAACTCAAGATGGTAGAAGCTATACTTTGGTAGATACTGTTGGTTTTGTTCGCAGACTTCCAACTCAATTAGTTGAAGCATTTAAATCCACTTTGGAAGAAGTTGGACAAGCAGATGTTATTTTGCATGTAGTTGACGGTTCGCATCCAGATCCTATTTCGCAAATTAATGCAGTAAACGAAGTTCTCGCTAATATTTCTGGTGTAGAAGATATACCTCAAATTATGGCATTGAATAAATCAGACATGATGAGTGATGCTGCGCGAGAACGTTTTTCTTCTCTCTATCCTGATGCCGTTATTGTTTCTGCATTTAGTGGCGAAAATTTGCAAATATTGCGCAATCGTTTAGAAGAATTGTTACCGTCTCCTCGTGTTCGTGTAGATGTAACTTTGCCGTACGAGTTTGGTGGATTATTATCAAAAGTTCGTGAAAATGGTGTAGTTGAAAAAGCAGAATATGTAGATTCTGGGGTTGAACTTATTGCTTGGGTTGGACCATCGTTAGCTGCAAAACTTATGAAAGCAGCGTTGTAATAATAAATTCCGGTGGTGCGATTAGAGTAAAGGTGTTCATACCAAAAGCTCTTAATGTGAGAGCAGCCCTTAGTAATGCATAAATTAAGTATTTTTATGCGAGTAGGGTTTAATAGGTTGCCGAAAAGAGGTTTTTGCTCATGGTGAGTTCGCAGGTTAAGCCAACTAAGCTTGCAATTATTGGTGCCGGTGCAGTCGGATCTACTCTCGCTTTCGCTGCTGCTCAGCGTGGTGTTGCGCGTGAGATTGTGCTTGAAGATATTGCTAAGGAACGTGTTGAAGCTGAAGTTTTGGATATGCAGCATGGTTCTAGCTTCTATCCTGCAGTTTCTATTGCCGGTTCTGACGATGTAGAAATTTGCCGTGATGCTGACATGGTTGTGATTACTGCTGGCGCTCGCCAGAAGCCAGGTCAGACTCGTTTGGAGCTCGCAGGTGCAACTATCAACATCATGAAGTCAATCATTCCAAACGTTGTGAAGGTTGCTCCTAACGCAATTTACATGTTGATTACTAATCCTGTTGATGTTGTTACGCACGTTTCTATGAAGCTTTCTGGTCTTCCAGCAAACCAAATGTTTGGTTCTGGTACCAACCTTGATTCCGCTCGTCTTCGTTTCTTGATCGCTCAGCACACTGGCGTTAATGTTAAGAACGTTCACGCATACATTGCTGGCGAACACGGTGACTCTGAAGTTCCTCTGTGGGCTTCTGCAACCATCGGTGGTGTTCCAATGTGCGATTGGAACGCTCTTCCAGGTCATGAGCCACTTGATGCTGCTAAGCGTGAAGAGATCCATCAGGAAGTTGTTAACGCTGCTTACAAGATTATCAACGGTAAGGGTGCAACAAACTACGCTATTGCTATGTCTGGTGTAGATATTGTTGAGGCTGTTCTTCGCGACACTAACCGCATTCTTCCAGTGTCTTCTTTGCTTGATGACTTCCACGGCATTTCTGATGTGTGCATGTCTGTGCCAACATTGCTTAATCGCAATGGTGTAAACTCTCGTCTAAACACTCCAGTTTCTGATCGTGAGTTGGCTGCTTTGAAGCGTTCTGCTGAAACTTTGCGCGAAACTGCTGCTAAGTTTGGCTTCTAGTTTTAAAGAATAATTTATAAATTATTAAACCGCTTCTTCTCTTAATTGAGGAGGAGCGGTTTTCTTGTTCAAAACAACAACATGCATCGCAGAATTTTCTGTGAGTTCGATATATTATTACATTATGGCTGATTTTTCTAACATTCTTGCTACTCGTCCTGATTTTAATGACAGTGATCGTGAGTGGCTTCACCATTTGGTGGCAGATTGGCAGGTTATTGCAGATTTGAGTTTCGCAGATTTGCTGCTGATTATTCAAAATGGTGACGGTGATTATGTTGTTGCTGAACAATGTCGTCCTTCAACAGCTATTACTTTGCGTACTGATGATTTGTTAGGTAAAAAATTAGATGATTCTTTAGTGCCTGAGCTTAATGAGGCGATGAAATCTGAGACAAGTTTCCACTCTTCAACCTTACGCTCTATTGGTAGAGCTACCGTGTGCTACGTTTATGCTCCAGTTCGTCATAGGGGTAAAACTCTCGGATTGGTTATGCGCGAAACTAATTTGGCAACGCGTGAATCTAATGGTCGTTATGAAACCGAAAGCATTAATGCTGGTAAAACTTTATTTGACATGATTCCTCGTGAACAATTCCCATATCATGAATCTGTATTAAATCAGCGACATAATGCTCGAGTATCCGATGGTTTTATTGTGCTAGAAGACGATGGAATAGTTCGTTATGCTTCTCCTAATGCCATTAGTTGTTTCCGCAGACTTGGCGGATTAAACACTATGCAAGGTGAATATTTAAGCGAATTTGGCACTAGACTGTTGCATACGAACGACAATGTTCCTGAAAGTTTACCTCTTGTATTAACTGGAAAAGCTGATGTGGATTGCGAACTTGAAGCGAACCATTCTATAGTTTCTATGCGCTCTTTGCCTCTGTGGGGGCCAAATAATCGTGTTGGAGCAGTAGTGTTATGCCGTGATGTTACTGAAGTTTTGCGGCGTGAGCAAGAATTGCGCACTAAGAATGCCACTATTTCTGAAATACACCATCGTGTAAAAAACAATTTACAGGCTGTTTCTGCTCTTTTGCGTTTGCAAGCTCGCAAAACAAAATCTATTGAAGTTAGAAAAGAACTTGAAGAAGCTCAACGTCGTGTGCAAACTATAGCACTAGTTCATGAAGGCTTAAGCCAAACTGCTGACGAAATTGTTGATTTTGACAAAGTTATTTCGAGTTTGTTGAAGATGTCAATTGAGTTGGCATCTCAGAATCAAAATATTGATATTGATTTTGTTGGAAAATTTGGCAGATTAGCAGCTCAGGATGCTACACCATTGTCTCTTGTTTTAACTGAGCTAGTGACGAATGCAGTTGAACATGGTTTTGAAGGTCGTGAAAAAGGTCATATTCGTATTGCAGTTGGTAGAGGCGGAGACAATCTTAATATTGTCGTTGAAGATGATGGAGATGGCATAGATAGTGAGTCTTCTCATGGAATGGCTAAACCATCTGGGTCTGGTCTTGGAACGCAAATCATAAACACATTTGTCACTAACGATTTTGGTGGCACAGTTCGTTGGTCTCCTCGAAGAGAGGGCGGAACTAGGGTAGTGTTAGACATTAAATTGCGCGTATCTGGTATTGAGTAGCTTTACGTAAAAATTGTTTTCCAACATGCATTAAATGATATAAATTTAATGTAAAAAGTATAGGAAAAATTAAAATTGCTAATAAAGATGCAAAATGCCTTGAAAAAACTTTCTTTTCATGATTTCCTTACATTCAGGGGAACTTCTAAAGCTCACCGTTGTAGGTAAGAAATGAGGATAATAATTCATGAACAACTCGTTTGATTGGCGCACAACAGCAGCATGTAGTGACAAAGATCCTGAACTGTTCTTTCCCCTTGGAAGTGCTGGTACAGCACTTCAACAGCTTGAAGAAGCAAAAGCAGTATGTCGCTCATGTGACGTTGCAACAGAGTGCTTAAGATGCGCATTAGAAACTAACCAAGACTATGGTGTTTGGGGAGGACTAAGCGAGGATGAGCGTAGAACTCTAAAGCGTAGAGCAATGCGCGTACGTAAAAGTCAAGATGAGTCACTATGAATAAATTTTATTCTACGTGCGCTATTTGAGTTAAACTTGCTGATCCTGGAGTGATTAAAACACATCGTCCTGGAAGTTGATAGTCTTCAATATCAAAACTTTTAGATAAAGCAGAAGGTATTCCAAGCATTGTATCTGTGCCAATATCTCCTGTTGGAAATATTATCCTCACTGGCGCTTGCTCAGGTAAACGTAAGTAGCGAGAAGTGCTAGTGCTCATAATAACTGGGCATTGTTTACTATTTAATCTTTTTTGAAAAGCAATAGCAGTTTGTTTAGTATTTAGCGGATCAAGCAATTCATCCGCATCGTCAATAATAATTGGCGTATTTTCGTTGTAAATGTTATTAATGTTTTGCTCGCATAGTGATTTTCCTGAATATATTGGCAGGTTTAAAGTTTTAGAAATTATTTTTAATATTGTTGTTTTGCCTTGTTTTCTACTACCAATAACAGCTATATTCCCAAGGTGAATTGGCAATAGAGCAGGATATAAGTGTATGGTATCGTCTTGCAAACCAATAATAATATTCTTAGTATTAAATTCTTGAGTACGTAAACTTTGAGATATTTTTTGCTCCGAATTTTTATATTTGTAATTATTTGAATACTCTGCAAGTTGTTTTGATGAAAGAATCGACGGCAATGGTTTGCTAAATAATTCTGGAGAATGATCATGATGGCAGAATCTACCAGCTAGCTGTATTGCTCGTACTAAATGTGCAGGATTGCTGCTTTGAGCACATCGCAAAGATGCTACTCCTTCTCCAATATTGTAATATGCGGCTCCTGGTGTATTTGGGCTTATTTTAGCTGCATGCGCTGTTCCTAATAATTCTTGCGATTGCATTCCGTCTCTAACTCTTAAGCAAATATTAATAGAAATATTAGCTTTCATATCTGCGCTTACTTGTGCGAGTGGATTTTGAGTTCCAGCAATAATATGCATTCCCAAAGATCTGCCTACTGATGCAATTCGTATAAGACGAGGCATGTAGTCGGGAAGTTGATCTTTTAAAGCATGAAATTCGTCAATAACAATAAGCAATGAAGGCTCAGCTGGAGTTACTTGTGCAATATTATTACACCCATGATGAGCTACTAGTCTTTCTCGTCTATCTAGTTCTAGTTCGAGACCTTTTAGAGCGCGTATTGCGTGTTTAAGATTTAAATCTCCTACGTTTCCCATAGCATGTGGGAGTTTAGATAGTATGTCAAAAGTTGCTCCTCCTTTAAAATCCATAAAAACAAACCGTAGCTGCTGTGGGCCGTATTGAAAAGCCAAAGCTAAACACCAAGTCGTAAGAAGTACTGATTTACCAGAACCAGTTGTTCCAGCAACTAAAGCATGTGGTCCATTGTTAATTAAATCTAAATAGCAGTATCCATTATTGCTTATTCCAAGTGGAGCTATAAGGTGTTTAGTTTTTGAATTAGGTAAGTAGTTATAAATATTTGTATTTAGATTTTCCTTCATACTATTAGATTGGTTTTTTGTGTCGTATGTTCCTGCATTTTTTAACCATATTTGCAATACTTCTTTCCAGTGATGTTGCGTATTAGAAATTGCATTTCTTCTCATAAGTAATGTTTCTAAACTTACTGGTGTAATAGTATCTGGCAAACTTTCTACAGTTTGTTGATTATAAGTTAAGTTATTTGACGATTGCGTAGTGTTTAATAATTGAATTTGCTGATTTTGTTGAACACTTTGAACAGAATTTTTCTCAGATATGTATTGAAAAATTTGTGGAATAAGACTTGCTATGTACATCATAATGCTTGGAATAATCATGGTTAGCATCATCCAATTATTTTGCATCCATGCCATTATAGCCAATGCTATGTGAGCGAATATGGGAACTATACTCGCTGCCATCTGTACATGCATAAGTACTTTAGTTGTAGACATTCCTGTATTAGATTTGTTACTCATAAATGTATGAGACAATATTTTTGATTTTTGTGCAATACTTATGCAAGATTGTGGTTAAAAGATACGAGTTTAGTGCTTTCTAAGTTATGGTATCTAATTGAAGTGTTGTTTATACAACAATACTTCGAAATTATTGTTGCTCAGCAAGAGTTCCAACTGATCCAGGTTTATGAGTGCCTGATGCAAGTTGGTTGAATAAATCTAAGTTTTTAGCATCATCGAGAAGCACAGATGAACCAACTCCTGGAACTTGATAGTCAGGATTCGTCCAATATACTGTTCCAGATATGCCTGACGGTCCAGTTGCTTCTTTGAATGCTTGAGCCATTTCCCATAATGTTCCTGGATTGGTTTTCTCGTCAAAAATAACTGAAGCAAGTCCCGTTTCAGCAAGCTTTTTTACTTTTCCAAAATTCAATAATGTATTGTGATCTAAAGCTTTTTTCATAATAGCTGCAATAACCATTCGTTGACGTGCAGCTCGTCCAAAATCAGATTCTGGATCTGCGTATCGCATTCGCGAAAATGCTAACGCTGTATTCCCATCAACGTGATGGCATCCAGAAGTCCAATTTAACCCACTAAACTTATCGCTTACGGTACGGTTGTAGCATAAATCAATGCCGTCTATAGCGTTAACAACATTAGTAAGACCGCCAAAACGTATTTCTGCAACATGGTCAATGCGATGACCTGTAATTTTTTCTATTGCTGCTGTTAATGCTTTATTTCCAGCTGCTTGCGCAACGCTATTAATTTTTACTTGTTCGCCATTTAAAGAAACAAGAGAATCTCGAGGAATAGAAATTAGAGAGCTGTGACCATTGCTCGGCTTTGTCAATACAAGAATAGTATCTGTTCTAAATCCTGTTATCTCTTTAGCTTCTTCGCCTTCTCTTTGATCAGAACCAAGAATAAGCCATGCTTTGCCTTGAGTGCTAGGAGTATTAGTAAGCCAAGTAGTGCGGTTAATTCTTGAGTCAACCCAGTTCCACGAATATACCCCAAAACCAGTTACACCTACTGCCAGAACAACAAAAAATGCAATAAATGCATGTAAAATTCTGTGCGGTTTGTGCGGTAGTATTTTTGCTGCACTTCCAACTGCTTTATTTATAGTTGTTGGAATACGCATTTGTGAAATAGAACTTGTGCGCGGTGCTGGTCTTGGTTGCAATTGCGATGTGTAAGAAACAGGTCTAGAAGAACATTGTTCTGGACTTTTTAAGATTCTTGTTCTTTGAGTTGTAGGCGCAAAAGACGGCGCTTGTGATGGAAGCGCATTAGACTCTATTTTGCCTCTTTTTACGCGTTTTGGAGTGAAACTAGGAGGCACGTTTGAGTTAGATGAATCGTTATTATGAGAAGGAGTGAAGATAGGTGGGTTTATATTATCTTCAGAAGGGTCCTCATACAATCTCGAATTCATTCATCCTCCAAAATAAGCATGTATCTTCAATGACTATGAATATATAATATATAAATTTTATGCTCGTACATTAATATTCATAGATTACATCTTGCTTAATTGTTTACTTTTTTCTAGGCACAGCGCAAAGTACATTGTTTGCATACTTGTCTGCAAAGCCAACGTATTGTCCTGTTTGTGGATCGTGAATAGTTCCATTTTCAGGATTTACAATTCCTCCAGTATTTGGATCAATAAGTTGTCCTTGAGAATTTTTTATTAATCCTGTTTTTGGATCAACATGTCCCATCTTCTTTGGATTTGTAGTTTTATTAAGTTTGTCGTTTTCGCTTATATTGCTATTGTCATCCGTATCTTCATTGTCTTGATCGTTCGTATCATTAGGCGAATTATTGGCATTCTTTTTGTTAGTGCCGTTAGTTTTATGATTTAGCGATAGCGGTTTATTTTCACGCATTAAATCCCAAATATTGTCTGCTTCGTCAGACCATACAACACGATTTGGATCATAAGGATCTGGAATAACAGGAGTAGTACGAGCATAAATATGTGAAGAATCTAATTTACGCATGCTTAATGCCAAACCGACCAAAGTGGTAGGATTGGCCAAGCCTTCACTTATATTTAATGCTCCCAACGATGCTTTTGCAAGCTGGTAAAGCTCACTTGTCTGAGTAAATAAGTTTTTAGACAGTGCTTGATGTAAAAGCTGTTTAATCAAGTATTGCTGTCTTGTTGTTCGCATTATGTCAGAGCCATCGCTTGCTGTATCGTGGCGCATTCTAGCGTATTGAGTAGCAAGTCGACCATTAAGATGCTGCATTCCTTGTTTGAAATTTACACCCGTATAGGCATCGCGAGTTGCTGTTGGGATGCATACGGATACTCCACCAACTGCATCAATCATATTGCTTAATCCACTGAAATCAGCGACTATAAAATGATGGATATTTAAACCAGTAAGTGAATTAACAGCTTTTAACGAGCATGATGCTGCTGAGGCTAAATCTCCGCCTTGTGCATATCCTAAGGCGAAAATTGAATTAAACATCACATGTTTTCTTGCAGGAATATGTCCTTTTGTAGTGTCGCATGCTGGTGCGTTTACCATAGAATCTCGTGGAATAGAAACGATATTCATGTATGATCTATCTGCGCTAATTTGAACTACCATAGTAGTATCTGACTGATGATCACCAGTTTCACCGTCGTGTGTGAAGCTTTGATTGTTCCCATCTCGAGAATCTTGACCTAAAACAAGAAAAGTTACTGGTTTGCCTGCGTTAATATCAAGTGTCTGATTAGCTTCTGGATCTTTAGATATGACGTTTACAACTCTGTTACTTACAGCAGAAGAAAAATCTAACCACACTGCAGCTATGATTGTTGAAAAGAATGTAAGTACTGAAATAACAAGCATACACAGTATCTTGCGCGTGCGGTTAATCATTCTATAACCAAGACTATGATGAGGAGTTGAATTCCAATCTTCGCCTGGTTGGTACCGCATGCCTTCATGATACCGTGAAGTTGTCATCGTACCTTCTTTCTCAATAATGAGGAACCTTTTAGGTTGTGGCAATATCATTTCTTTTGCCATCGAATAAATCAATATTCAATGGACACATATAACGCGCCATTATAGTACATGGCAATGAGATTTATGACACCTGGTTGTGTTGAATATTATTTGATCTTTTAATGAAAATTTTAATAAGTTTAAGCAAATATTCTAATTAAATTTATATGGAATGCACTGGTTAATATGAACAAAAATATTAATAAAATATGTATAAATTTATTTAGAATTACGACTTGTGTTTTGGTGGATACATACCCCCTGCGTAAACTGGTAAGTATGGATTCGATAACCGCTCATAATCTTACATTTGAAGACGAAGTTTTACAGGTGCTGTCATCTGCGAAAGATGCGCATCCTCATGATGTGGATTCGTCCATTATGGCAATGATGTGTGTGGAGCGAGATACTCGTTTTTATGCTGATACGTTACATGCAGTACTAAGTCAATCAATTCTTCCTGGAACTTTGGTAATAGTCGATTGTGCTAGTCGAGTAAAGCAGACTATGCAAACGAATTTACAAATAAAAATTAATTCATCTATGCTTGCGGGAGCAATTAATACTAGAAAATCATTATTGCAGAATGCTAATAATATCGATTCCAATAATACAATTGATAGCGATTCAAAATATAGACCAAATACTAATCGCGTAAATAATGCTCGCGTAAACAATAGTGAAAATAAATCTGTACGCATAATTATTATTCCCATTTCTTATGCTCATTCTTTTGGAGATGCAATAGAAAAATCTTTGCGCAAGATTTTGCCTTGTGCAGGAGTTTCTGCATTATGGCTTTTGCATGATGATTCTCGTCCTGCAGACTTCCATTGCTTAGAATATTTGCGTGAAACTTGGCGCAATACTCCGACTGCATCAGTATTGGGAGCTAAACAAGTTGATTGGCAAGGAAATATCTTGCACAACGTTGGAATGTATGCTTGGCGTCACGATGTTCATACTCTTACTGTTGACGGCGAGCCAGATCAAGAACAGTATGATGGGCGTGGAGATGTGTATGCAGTATCGCTAGCAGGTGCTTTAGTCACATTAACTGCATGGCAAACTTTACGCGGTACGCAACCATGGATGACAACTTTTGGCGAATCAAGAGATTTTTGTCGTAGAGTATGTCTATCTGGAGGTCGTGTTGTTGTAGTTCCTTCAGCTCGTATCGCACACAGGCGTGCAAGGTTAGAAGGTATCCGTACTCGTAACGGTGATGCTAGAAATCATAATAATTCAGGATCTAAATATGGTGTAGCAGCTTCTCTCGTAGCTAAGCAGCGTTACAAATACACTGATATTAGTATTTTTTTGTGGCCTCTTATATGGATTCTTAGTTTGCCTGCTTGTTTCGTTGGCGCTTTGCATTCGCTGTTTGCTAAACATCCTTATATAGCGTGGATCCGTCTGCTTTTGCCATGGCTTGCTATCATGCAATTACCTAGAGCAGTTTTTGCTCGCAGAAGGATTGCAAGGAATACTCGTGTTCCATTAAAGCGACTTGTTCCTCTTATCGCAGATCGTCATCAAGTTGCACGTTGGCGTGATCGTAGTTCTGCTTTCCAAGCTCAACAGCATTTCGTGCTGTTAAGTCCTCTAGCGAAGCGGCATTTGCATATTCGAGTGTTGCGTAGGTGGAGTGCTGTTATTCTTGCGTCTCTTCTTCTTTTTGCAGTCATATTGAATTTATATGGCTCTCCATGGCGTGAAATTTTAAGTGGCGCTTCTTGGAATGCGCAGCAATGGTTACCAACGGGTGCAGATTTCAATCAACTATGGAATTCTGCTATTGGTGCATGGGTTCCTGATGATGGTTTTGGACCTGCAATTCCTCCAGCACCATGGCTAAGTATTTGGGCAATCGCATCAACTGTGGTTGGCGCTAACCCGTTATTGGCTGTCACATTAATGTTCTTCTTAGCTGCTCCAGCTATGTGTTTAAGTTTTTGGGCTCTTGCTGGCGTATTTACGCGCTCGGATACTGTACGTGTATGCGCTGGTATTTGCTGGACTATGATTGCTATTGCTTTTGGTTTGTTTGCACGCGGTGATTTGCCAATGTTAATGACTATGGCATTTTTGCCTGCAGCATTTGCTTTTGCGTTCCATGCTGTTGGAATGTACGTAACAGAAGATCCTGTGCGTCCTGTTAAATCCACTCAATGTGCAGCATGCGCAGCATTATGCTTTATGGTTCCAGTAGCTGCAGAACCGCAGCTTGTTTTGCCTCTTATTGTTATTTTTATTGCAGCGTTTATTATGGTGCGCTCTCATCGTATTATGTTTGCGCTTATGCCTATACCATCGATAATTGTTCTGCTTCCTACAATAGGAAGTGCTATTAGATATGGCGGATCTGGAATGTGGCGTCAATTGTTCTCTAGTATGGCTTTGCCATTGAGAAGTGTGCAAGGTGCTCCACGCGTAAGCGATTACGCTGATGTTTTGTTGCACGCTTTTAATATGGCTTCTCCTAATGTTGAAATTAATATGCCATTGATGAGCTTAAGAACAATAATAATGGTAATTTTTGCAATTCTAGCTGTTGTTATGGCTGTTACGTCATTAACTTTGCCTTTTGCTTTGCGAGTTTCTCGAATGATGTGGGTTGTGATTATTTCCGGAATGCTGTTATCTCTTATTGCTGCTCGTGTTGTAGTTGCATCCGATATTTCGGGACCTGTTGCTGCAAGCGTTTTGCCTGGAGTCGCATTATCTACTGTCGGCATTTTATCTTGTATGTGCATGGTTGCCGGTCAAGCTGTTCGACGCTTTGAGCCACTACGTACTTCGAAGGAATCTGAGTCCCAAATTTTTGATAACTATAAAACTCGTGCAAGTAGACGTGCTGCAATGCGTCGTTCTGCGGCACAATTGTTGCAGCACATAATTCGCGTAGCACGCGCTGTTCTTGCAAGTGGCATGTTGACTATGGCGGTTCTTTTGGGTCTTTTTGCTGTATTGAGCGGACCTGCTACATCTATTTGCGCAAATAACAATGAGCTCCCTATGGTTGTTTCTGATTATTTGCGAAAAGACGATACTCGGCGAATACTTGCTTTAAGAGCTCAAAGTAGCCATGATTTGTCAATCTCTATTATGCGAACATCTAAGGGAGATGCAATAGACGAATCTCCAGCACTTCGTGTTAGACAAGTAATGTTTGGTGATTCATCAAGTAATAAAGCAATATATCGCGCCTCAGCACAATTGTTATCTCATGCAGATAATGGCGCAATTTCAACGTTAAAGCAACTTGGAATTGGCGGTATTTATATTGTTAATAGTTCAGAAAATAAGCAGGTTTCCCATAAAACTTCTATGTCAATACAACAATTGTTACATCCTTCTGTGCAAACTGTAAGTAATGTTAACAAAGAAGCTACTGAACAATTAATTGCACACGTTAACGCTTCTGACGGTACACAATTGGTTGTTTCATCACCGCAAGGAACTTATTGCAGATTTGATGGTGTGCCTGATTCTAAGTCGTTGTCTTCTACATCTCCGTATTATCGATCTAGGCCTCTTGCGTGGAGAGTTCCTTGGATTATTGTTTCTTCTATGGTATTACTGCTGTACTGTATTGTTGCCGTGCCTCGATTTGGCAGACATGCAATGATAGAACGTTCAGATGACAGGCATGAGGAGGAATTAGATGAACTGGCATAAAAATCCTCATGAGGGCTCTAAGCATGGTGAAGTAAATGCAGATGTAGATATTAATCGCAAGAACAAAATAGTCAGTATTGTCTCACTTGCTATTTTTAGTGCAATAATACTTATTGCTTCTGCATGTGTTGTTGCATTATGCCTACCAATGCCTCACTTTGTAGATAATCCTAATACTCCATCTAGTGGCGTTATAAGTAGTGTTGGTTCTACTCGTTTGCAAACTATTTGTCCTATTCGATTGTCTCTTCCAGATTTGACTCAATATGGTGATAGCGAATATAACGAATCAGAAGGCGATTTACAATCTTCTGCTCGTTATGGTGCTTTTGGAGATGTGTATAGTTCTAGCTTGCGTAACATACGAGATAACAATGATCAATCTATTACGTTGAATTCAAAATCAACTGATGATGATACGTCAGCTTTTATTGTTAACAATAATGTAAATCATGACGCTCAAGTTCTAGAAGGACATTTGTCACGAGTTGGATCTGGCACTGGAATATCTGCTTCCATGGTTTCATGGGCTACTAAAGGTGACGTAAAAGGTTTATCTGCAACTACCTGTTCCATGCCGTCTATGAAACAGACATTCCTAGTTCCAGAATCTGCTGATGGAATTTCTATTCGTTTAGAAGCATTTAATGCTGCTTCAAAATCTACTGTTGTTCGTGTTAAAGCTTGGTCTGCAGAACATGGCAACAATCAGTTAAATCTTTCTACAGGAAGTGCTTTTACTGTTCCTGCTCGTTCTCACGCATATTTTGATCTTGCTGCTGCTTCTCCTAAGACTTCTGGATTATACGTGCAAGTTGAAAGCGAACAGACACCTATAGCATCATTTGTAAAAGTCGTTCATATGAGTGGCTTATCTGTAAAAGGTGTAGATATTGTTCATGAATTAAGCACTCAATCTAATACAAATATTCTTTCAGGTATTAGTGAAGGCGATCAATCTAAGTTATATGTATGGCCAAATAAAGATGGTAATGTAACACTTTCATGGATGAATGATACAGGTTCTAAAGAAGTAAAGAATTTGACGTTAAAAGCACACCATTTGCAAGTTGTCGATCTTGGAAAAGTTCCAGAGCATGTTAATGCTTTGAGCGTAAGTGGAGATGTTCCTACTCAAGTAATGATGTCTATTACTAAAGATGGCAAAGATAATCAATCAGATGTAGCTTTTATTACACCATCTAGCGTGCAAGGTAGTGGCGCAATTGTTTCACCTGTTTCTGCTAATGAAACAGCTCTATACCTTTCTTCTTCAAGCGATAAAGATACTTCTGTGCGTTTGCAAGGATTTGATTTAAATGGTGTATTAGCTGCTACAAAAAACGTAACGATTCCTGCGAATGCATCTTTAAGAATTCCTGTTTCAGACATTTCGCACGATGTAGTTATGTTTATTGCGAAATCGCATAGCAAAGTTTCTTTGTCTGCCCGTATTCATAAAGATGAAATCGATAAGGCTGGTATAGCAGGTATTTCTTGGCTTTCTGCGCAATCTTTGGAGCCGCAAGAAATGAAGGTATACGTTAAAACTGACAATCATATTGTGCAATAATACGAATAAAAATATTGCTATAAGCGACTATAAATTAATTAAAATACTTAATAATTTTAATTAATTTAAAAATTGTTTACAAACCCCAATCTGGATCAATTTCTTCTGGTCTGCGACCGTATAGTTCTGCTAAGCGTTGCACAAGCTCATCTCTGATAGCATATTGAAGTTCACTTCTGCTGCTTACATGAGTGCATAGCGGAAGCCTATACAATACAATTCTAGATTGCATACCACGGCTAGCTGGAAACGCTTGTGAAAGTATTCTGCGGTTTTGTTCCCATAACAGTGGTTGTGAAGGTGGCACATCTTCTACTGCAAATTGAACGTCTTTAGTTAATGCTCTCCAAGCACTGTTAAGACGTCTAATTTGAGCCGCTACCATAGCATCGAACATTCCGCTAGCGGTTCTATATTGTGGCAGGCGAGTACCAAATATTGGTGCCCTAAGACCTCTACCATGCCTATTTCTATAGTGACGTTCTTCCCAAATTAGACCTGTCATGCTTCCACTTTACGAGAAGGCTAGGGCAATAATATGTAAATAATTAATATGCGGTGTGTGAAATACGCTCACACTATAGAATACTATATATATGGTTTTAAAAGTCAGGAGGATTTGTAATGCTCAAACCAATAGTGCATGATTGGAATGAGTTTAATCTTGACTTGAGCATTGCTGAATCGTCTCTTATTGCTTTTGATTTAGATAACACACTGGCATGTTCTAAAAAACCTATGCTTAAATCGATGGCTGAATCATTAAGTAAGCTGATTGATATAATTCCTGTTGCTGTAATAACAGGTGGCTGCTTAGAGTTAGTTAAGAAGCAAATTTTAGATATGCTAACTACTGGCACTAATCTTAAAAATATTCACATAATGCCCACTAATGGAACTAGTTATTATCGTGTGAATAATGACATGTCATTGCAATGTGTTTATGAGCATAGTATCGATTTTAAGCAAGCGCAATGCGTTATTGATGCAATACACAAGTGTGCAAAAAATATGGGCGTTTGGAAAGAACCCGGCGATCCAATGCTGTGGGGAGAACAGATAGAGAACCGCGGTAGTCAAATTACTTTTTCGGCACTAGGACAACTAGCTCCTATTGAATATAAAAAAACTTGGGATCCTAGCGGTTGTTTGAAAGCTCAACTTGCACAAAGCATTTCTCAAGCTTTACCTAATTTTGCTGTACGCGCTGGAGGAGATACTAGCATCGATATATACAGGCGCGGTGACGATAAAGCTCAAGCTTTGCGAATGCTATCTCAATATTGTGATTTTAATATTGAAAAAATTACTTTTATTGGCGATCGTATGTATCCTGGAGGAAACGATTATCCTACTGCCTTTACAGGAGCGTTAGTTGTTAAAGTAAGTAATCCTTCGGATACCTTAGAGCTTTGTAATAAGGTACTTAATATTTTAGAAATATAGAATTTTATTAATTTTTCATTTTAAAATACCTTTTATCCACAATAACATTTTTTATTTGCATAGTTAATAAGCGATCGCATATGCTGTCATTATGGTTGGGAGACGCAAGGTTATAAACCACCAAAACAAAAAGAAGTATAGAAGCGTGACATCTCATGGGGGATTAGCATGTCACGCATCTGTACCTTGTGGTGTATGTGAAAACAAGGATGTTGATTCTGTAAATTGGCGTTTTGCTACTTGGAAGAATGTAGCGATTGCTTTATTTAATTTATTTTTGCCTCGCGCATG
Source organism: Gardnerella sp. DNF01205 (assembly GCF_049244135.1). Taxonomy (NCBI): domain Bacteria; kingdom Bacillati; phylum Actinomycetota; class Actinomycetes; order Bifidobacteriales; family Bifidobacteriaceae; genus Gardnerella; species Gardnerella sp. DNF01205. The sequence goes on from NZ_CP058378.1 coordinate 759,416, forward strand.
TGCAGGCTGTGATACTCCAGACTATATATTGTGTGACAACTGCAAGAAAGCGTTGCAATGCTGGAAACGTGCACCATTTACCAGAACAGTATGTGGATATCGCTACGCGTGTGGTTCGTATTCTACGGTTGTTCGCCGCTCAATATTATTGTGGAAGGATCATTTCGATATTGCATGTGACAAAATATTTGGTGAACTTATTGGCGATTTAGTAGTAGAAGTTATATCTAAATTTTTGCGCTCGCATTCTTGTTATATAAGTGAAAATCCTATATTTGTTATACCAGTTCCGTCATCTAAGTATTCATCAAGACATCGTGGGCGTAAACATATGTTGCCTGTTGCAAATTGTGTTGCTAAACGATTGTGTAATAGTGGCATTAGGGCATACGTTTTAGATATTGTAAGTATGAATGCTAGAATTACTGCGAAATCAGTGCAAACTTCCGGTTTTCGTGGAAGGTCTAACAGAATTTCTAAAGCGTTTAGCATCGATTTCAAAGAATTGAGAAAGCAAAAGTCTGAAAATCAACGCGAGTATAAAGCTATTGTATTGGATGATATTGTAACTACTGGCTCAACTATGAATAGCTGCGTTTCAACTCTACAGAGTAGTGGAATTACTGTTTTGGCATGCTTTTCTTTAGCGTGTGTATGCAATAAGGATGATCGTACAGCAGATTACGAATGTTAGTTTACTATTGTATTGCTATAGTTTAGCGGAAGCGTAATCTCAAAGTTTGGACCACGCTTATCGTCTACTACTTTTACAGTTCCATGGTGCAATTGTGCAGCCCAACGAGCAATTGACAATCCTAATCCTGTTCCTCCTGATTCTGTGCCAATTCGCTGATTTCCTTTAACAAATCTTCTGAAAATATCGGCGCGATCTTCTTGAGGAATTTGTTCTCCAAAATTCACAACATTACATATTACAGAGTTTTGGTTGTGATTAATATGAGCACTTATAAGGACACGAGTTCCATCATCTGAATGTTTTAGAGCGTTGGAAATAATATTAGTAAAAAGTTGCGAAAGGCGAGCTTGATCTCCTGTTAATTCAATCTCATCATTAATTTGAACTTCAATATTATGATTATGACCTGAATCAGCTATTTCTAGTGGCTCAATAATTTCGTCAATAAAGTCTGTGAAATTAAATGAAGTTATATTAAGGCTTTCCGCACCTGCTTCAACTCTAGATAAATCAAGAAGGAAAGTAATAAGATCAGCAAGTCTATGAGTTTGGTTTAATATAGCTTCCATATTAGATGGAGTAGGATCAACAACTCCATCTGCAAGATTTTCAAGCATTGCTTGTAAAGCAGAAACAGGAGTGCGTAATTCGTGGCTTACGTTTGCTATAAGCTCTCTACGCATCTGATCTGCATGTTCAAGTTCTTCTGCCATTTCATTAAATGCAAGAGTTAATTTACCTACTTCGTCACGACGATTTTCTACAGCAACTCGTACAGAGTAGTCGCCGTCAGCCATGGCTTCTGCAGCATTTTTCATTTGACGAAGTGGTGCTGTAAGTCCTCTAGAAAAAATGTATGTAATTCCTAGAGCAACAATAAGCGTTAATGGCATTGCAATCCAGCCATTTAGACCAGTTTTAAGTAAAAACCATGCCATTACAAAAGCAATTGCTGTTGCAAAAACAATAATTGCCGAAAGTTCAATTTTTAGAGATGAAAAAAATCCGACAGGTCTATTTGGATAATTATGCTTTATAGAAGAATTCGTAAATCGAGTTTTTGACTTATTTCTAAGTTGAGGATTTGAGTTTTTATTTAATAAATTACGTTGTTTAGTATTTTTATATTGTTCAGAATTAGCAGTATCTATTTTATTTTTTAATACCATTTACGAATTTTCCGAAGCTAAAGTGTTGTAACTATTTACTATTTATGAAAGTTATAACTATTTATGAAACTTGTGATTGCAGAACTTTGTCGTAATCACTAATAGGTGGCTCGAATGCGTATCCTATTCCGTGTACAGTACGAATCCATTCCGATCCAATTTTATGCCTTAAAGACTTAATGTGCGAGTCCACTGTGCGAGTTCCAGAGGCATCTGGCCAATCCCACACCTCTTCAAGTAACTCTTCACGCTTAAATACGGTATGAGGATGACGAGCTAGAGTAGCGAGCAAGTCAAACTCAGTTGGTGTAAAATGTACCTCTTTGTCGTTTAAAGTTACAAGTCTTTGACGAGGTCTAATAATAAGTGACCCAAAATTAATTGTTCGTTCATGTTCCATTGTCTTTGCTATTTGCGATGCGCGTTCTACGCGTCTCAGCAATGCTGCGCAACGAGCAATTAACTCACGTGGCGAAAATGGTTTAGTCATGTAATCATCTGCGCCTGCGCTTAAGCCAACAATTTTATCGGCTTCTGCATCGCGTGCTGTTAACATGAGGATAGGAACAGGCATTTTGGAGATAATTCGTCGAGTTGCTTCAATCCCATCCATAATAGGAAGCATAACATCCATAATTATGAGATCGGGTTTTAGTTGTTCAGCAGCTCTAACAGCAGACGCTCCATCTGCAGCGACTCTTGCTCTCCAGCCTTGTGCAGTAATGCGTTGTGCAATTGCTGTAGCAAGATCTGGCTCATCCTCAACAACGAGAATCGTACGAGCACTTACGCTAGCTGATGGAGCGTTTAGCATATTTTAAAAAGACCTTTCAGTGTTGTACTGGTTTCAAGAATACCGCACCTAACGCTGGAACAGTGATTCTTGCAGAGTATGGTCGAGAATGGTACTCTTCAGCAGCAGCAGTGAATGTGCCGTTGTGAATATTAGATCCGCAATACTTTGCATCATCAGTTGTGAGTATCTCTTCCCACTGTCCACCTTTTGGTAACGCAACCTGATAGTCTTGCCAAGCTTGACCTGAGAAGTTTACTACTACAACGATTTCTTCTCCGTCGTCGCCAATACGCATGTAGCTTAAAGTATTGTGATCGGAATCGTCGCTTGTAAGCCACTGGAAACCATCAGGAGTAAAGTCTTGACTCCAGAATGCACGAGAGCTCTTATACAGAGTATTCAAATCTGCAACAAGCTTTTGCACACCTTGATGGAACGGCCATTGCAGCTCATTCCAGTTAAGCGAAGTATTGAAATTCCATTCGCTGGACTGTCCGATTTCTCCACCCATGAACAGAAGGTTCTTGCCTGGATGAGACCACTGGTATGCAAGCAATGCTCGCAATCCTGCGAACTGTTGCCATTCGTCTCCTGGCATCTTTCCAAGTAACGAACCCTTACCGTACACAACTTCATCGTGGCTTAATGGCAACACATAATGCTCAGAGTATGCATAAACCATTGAGAATGTAATTTCGTTATGATGCCAACGACGATTAATTGGTTCCTCTTTAAGGTATTGCAAAGTGTCGTGCATCCAGCCCATATTCCACTTCAAGCCGAATCCTAAGCCACCCATATCGGTCGGTGCAGTTACGCCTTGGTAAGCAGTGGATTCCTCAGCAATCATCATGATGCCAGGATTATTCTTGTATGCAGTTGCGTTTGCTTCTTTAATGAAGTCAATTGCTTCAAGATTTTCGCGTCCGCCGTAGATGTTTGGTCTCCACTGTCCTGCTTCACGGCTGTAATCCAAGTAAAGCATTGAGGATACTGCATCAACGCGCAACGCGTCAACATGGTATTCATCAAGCCAGAAGCAAGCATTAGCAACCAAGAAGTTACGAACTTCATGACGACCAAAGTTGAAGATGTAAGTACCCCAATCAGGATGCTCGCCTCGCATAGGATCAGGATCCTCATATAATGCTGTGCCATCAAAACGACCGAGTGCAAAGTCATCCTTAGGGAAGTGAGCTGGAACCCAATCCATAATGACGCCAATACCTGCTTTATGGAGTTTATCTATCAAGTACTTAAAGTCATCAGGGGAGCCAAGGCGAGAATCGACTGCATAATAACCTGTTACCTGATATCCCCAAGATCCAGAGAATGGATATTGTGTCAACGGCATAAATTCGACGTGAGTAAAGCCTTCTCTTTGCACATAATCAACTAAATGATCAGCAAGTTCGCGATAATTACCCAGATCGCGATTCCAGCTGTTAGCTTGCACTTCGTAAATGCTTATTGGACCGTTGTGAGCGTCTGTTTTTGCGCGCTTATTCATCCAATCGGTATCGTGCCACTTAAACTCAGAATCAACAACAACAGATCCTGTGTTTGGTGGAACTTCATGAGAGCGCTCCATCGGATCGGCTTTCATAATCCAATTACCAGATTGCGTAAGAATTTCGTATTTATATACTTCGCCCGCTGTAACTCCTGGAATAAAAAGTTCCCAAATGCCAGAAGAGCCGAGCGAGCGCATAGCGTGGCGACGACCATTCCAGTAATTAAAGTTACCAACTACGCGTACTGCACGAGCATTTGGTGCCCACACTGAGAAAGCAGTACCAGTAACTTTCTTTACCATCTTTCCAGTTTCAGGAGATATAAGCCCCCATGAATCTGTTATTGTTTTGACATGTGCGCCTAATGCTTCCCAAAGACGTTCATGACGACCTTCTCCAAATAAGTACATGTCAAGTTCGCCAACTTGAGGCAAATAACGATAAGGATCGTCATCTGTGGATTCAGAACCGTCTATTTCCACAGTGTAAACGCGATAACTAGGAACAGACCAAGACTTTGTTTTTGTGTGCTTTACTGCAGGAATAACAGCTGTAAAGATGCCGTTATATTCGTGTTTAGCTTCGTATTCACCGTTCTTAGTAAGAATAACAACTCTCTTTGCCATAGGGCGCAATACGCGGACGGTTACAGTGTCGGCACCTTTGCCAGTTCCAAGGTGACCTCCGAGAACCTCATGTGGATTGTAATATTCTGCATTGCTCACCGCAGCTAATACGTCCTGTCGGACTGGGACTGCGACTGCATCTTCATTGATGTTAGTAACTGTACTCATGCTGACTATCATACATGCTTTATTGCTGTAAGTCGCGTGTGTTTCGCGCTATTGTGAAAAAAATATGAAAATTTTTTCAAGTCGTGACCTTATGGGAAACTGTTATGAGTTTTTCTGTGCATACGGAGGGTTCTGTGGAATATCAAGTCGGCGATATGGTCGTCTATCCTCGTCATGGTGCGGCTCGTGTTGAAGAAATTAGTGAGCGCACCGTAAAAGGTGTAACTCGTCAATATTTACGATTGGTAGTGTTATCATCTGATGGTTTAGAAATTAACGTACCTGTCGATAATGTTAAAAAAGTTGGCGTGCGAGACATTGTTGGAGCGCAAGAAGTTGCAAAAGTTTTTGAGATTTTGCGTACTCCAATAGTTGAAAAAGAAATGAATTGGTCTAGACGCTACAAGCTTAATGTAGAGAAGATTGCTACTGGCGATGTTAACAATATTGCTGAAGTAGTTCGTGATTTATCTCAGCGAGATGTTGATGAGCATGGTTTGTCTGCAGGAGAAAAGCGAATGCTTGCTCGCGCTCGCAGTATTTTAATTTCCGAAATTGCTTTGTCTGAAAAGATTGATGAGATTGAGGCGGAGCGACTTTTAGATGTGAATCTTGGATACAAGGAGCCTCAAAAAGGCGATGAAAATCACCATACTGTAGCTCCAGAAGAGCCTGCATCGCGAACTTTAGCGCTGTTAGAAGAGCGTAATAAGAAATCTAAGAAAAAGTGATTTGCGTTATGCAAAATAAATAGATATTAATTGTTCATATTATTTTAAGCCCTTCTAGACGTTGGTATATCGGCGAGTTAGAAGGGCTTTTGCTTATATATTTGCTTATTACGTATTTATTGTATGTTTTGCTTTTGTTCTTGCTTAAAACAGATAATAAAAAATCCTTGCATTTATAAAATGCAAGGATTTTTTATGTTAATAGATTATTCACCTAAATTTACTTACCTGGATCTTGTTGACCTTGGTTAGAATTTTTAGGATCGGTATTCTTTGCTATGTGTGGCTTCTCAGTGATTGGCTTTTTTTGAGGCTCTTTGTCATCAATGTCTTTACGCATATCCTTTGTTGCTTTTACAGCATTATGTAGGTCGTCACAAATCTTCATAATCCATTTATCAAGCTGATCTGCGTATTTTGGCATAAGTTCGCTTACTCGCACTGTGGACGTATAGCTGCGTCCTGCGATTCCGTTTAGCAAATTTAGAACATCGTTTCCTTGTTGGCTATCGCTAATCAACACATCGATTTTGCGACCTTCAATAAGCTTCTGAAACTCCTCAACGCTTGAATGTTCTGGTTCATTATTGTTATTTAGTGCGTCAGCATATTCTTTAGGTGAGCTATCTTTCAAATTGGCATCAGACATTAGCCAGAAAAGAATAGGAGATGTAGAAGCATACTTTGCATTACCATTTTCTTTAGAGAAATCACTTAAGTAGGTGGTTAATTTCTTTTCCTTTTCCTGCCATTGTGCTAGTCGCTTAGAAAAAGCTTGTTTTTTTGATGGCAAAACTTTGGAGAAGGTGTCAGCCATGGCAGATGCCATTGCGTCCCTAGCATCGTGAGAAAACCAAAGATATGGATTGTCTCCGTTAAGTGCTCCTACAGTACCTGCTGCACTAAGCACTTCAGCTTTAGCTGGGTGTACTTTGTTTGCCCAATCATCGTAGCCTGCACCATTTGTAACTAATACTTGTGCATTCTGCATATTTTTTAAATCTTTTGAGCTAGGTTTAAACGACGATATGTCTGTATCTGAGCCAGTCATAACTGATTCAACTTTGACGTCAGAGCCACCGATCTCTTGAGCTAAGCTACCCCAGGTGTCAACAGTGGATACAACAGAAATATTTGTTGCAGCTTTTGGTTTTTCTTTTGGTTTTTCCTCAGTTTTTCCACAAGCTGCAAATCCAAGTATTACTGCAGAAGCAATAAGGCATGTTATGGCAGTTTTTCCAAACTTCTTTACTGCACAAAGAACGGTACGCATCACTGTGACTCCTCCCGTGATAATGGTGCGTCGGCGCACGCAAAATTGTTAGTCGACCCATATCTTCTATACTTCACGATAGCCTATCCTTACGAATTGTGCGAGTTGGGAGGAAATTTTTTATGGCTATTGTGTTAGATGGTAAAGCTTTAGCTAGTAAAATTAAAAAAGATTTGGCAGCGCGCGTTGCTATTTTACATAAAAAAGGCATTAATCCAGGTTTGGGTACGTTGCTTGTAGGTAGTGATCCTGGTTCGTTGAAATATGTTGCTGGTAAGCATCGTGATTGCGAAGAAGTGGGGATTAATTCTATTCGTTGCGATCTGCCAGAAGATGCTAGTGAAGATGAGATTCTTGCTGCTTTACAGAAATTAAATAATGACCCTCTTTGTACTGGATTTATTGTGCAACTGCCATTGCCAAAAGGAATTGATGTTCAAAAAGTTATTTCTTCTATTAATCCTGCAAAAGATTGTGATGGAATGCATCCGTATAATTTGGGTGAACTTGTTACGCATATTTCCGGTAATATTACAACACCTTTGCCGTGCACGCCGCGTGGAATTTTAGCTTTGCTTGATGAGTACGGTATTGAACTTTCTGGTAAGGAAGTTTGTGTGCTTGGTCGTGGCATTACGGTTGGACGTACTATTGGTCTTCTTTTAACCCGCAGGGGAGTAGATGCAACTGTTACGTTGTGCCATACACATACTCGGAATGTGCAGGAGATTATGCGTCGTTCTGATGTAATAATTGCCGCAATGGGTTGTGCTGGTTTTGTTAAGCCAGAAGATATTAAACCTGGTGCTGTTCTTGTTGATGTAGGCGTATCTCGTGTTTTTGATGAAGAAGCTGGTAGATACCGCGTAAAAGGTGATGTTGATTCAGCTTGTCGCGAAATTGCTGGAGCGTATTCTCCGAATCCTGGTGGAGTAGGTCCGATGACTCGAGCTATGTTGCTGGCGAATGTTGTAGATATGGCTGAGCGAGCAGTTAATTGCAAATAAAATGCGACACGCCCGAAGTAAAACGTAAATTTTGGCTATGCCTGTATATAAAATCGACAAAGCGTGTGCATGGCATACATGCGTAACGTAAATACATAATTAAATATCGAGTAATATCCACCCCAAGAAGAAACCACTAATAACTAATGGCAGAGAATAATAACGAAGTCGCCAAGGTTGCGATTAATGATATTGGCACCGAAGAAGACTTCATCAAGGCAGTCGATTCAACCATCAAGAATTTTGATGATGGTGATTTAGTTGAAGGTACCGTCGTAAAGATTGATCACGACGAAGTATTGCTGGACATCGGCTACAAGACTGAAGGTGTAATTCCTTCCCGTGAACTTTCCATCAAAAAAGACGTTGATCCAGATGATGTTGTCGAGGTTGGCGACACCATTGAAGCCCTTGTTGTCACTAAGGAAGACAAGGAAGGACGTCTTATTCTCTCCAAGAAGCGTGCACAGTATGAGCGTGCTTGGGGTGACATCGAGAAGATTAAGGATGCAGACGGCATCGTTGAAGGTACCGTTATTGAGGCTGTTAAGGGCGGCTTGATCGTAGATATCGGTTTGCGTGGCTTCTTACCAGCATCCTTGGTTGAAATGCGTCGCGTTCGCGATCTTTCTCCATACATTGGTCAGAAGATTAAGGCTAAGATTCTTGAGCTCGATAAGAACCGCAACAATGTTGTGCTTTCTCGTCGTCAGTTCCTCGAGGAAACTCAGTCTGAAGTTCGTGAGACCTTCCTCTCGCAGCTTAAGAAGGGTCAGATTCGTGAAGGCGTTGTGTCTTCTATCGTAAACTTCGGTGCATTCGTTGATCTCGGCGGTGTTGACGGTCTCATTCACGTTTCTGAGCTTTCTTGGAAGCATATCGATCACCCATCTGAGGTTGTTAAGGTTGGCGATAAGGTTACCGTTGAGGTTCTCGACGTTGATCTCGATCGCGAACGTATTTCCCTTTCCCTTAAGGCAACTCAGGAAGATCCATGGCAGCGCTTCGCTCGCACTCATGTTCCTGGACAGGTTGTTAAGGGTAAGGTCACCAAGATCGTTCAGTTCGGCGTGTTTATCTCCGTTGAAGATGGCATTGAGGGCTTGGTTCACATTTCTGAGCTTGCAAACCGTCATGTAGAGAATCCAGAAACTGTTGTTAAGGCAAATGAAGACGTATTCGTCAAGGTTATTGATGTTGATCTTGATCGCCGTCGTATTTCCCTCTCCTTGAAGCAGGCTAATGAGGCTGTTGATCCAAATTCTGAAGATTTCGATCCAGCTCTTTACGGTATGCCAGCTGAGTACGATGCTGAAGGCAACTACAAGTACCCAGAAGGCTTCGATCCAAACACTAACGAGTGGATGGCTGGTTACGAGCAGCAGCGCGAAGAGTGGGAAGCTCAGTATGCTGCAGCTCACGAGCTTTGGGAAGAGCACAAGGCTTTCGCTGCTAAGGAACTTGCAGCTGCAGCAGAATCTGCTGCTGCTGACGGTCAGCAAGAAGAAGCTGAAAAGAAGCCAGCTAAGGAAGAAAAGAAGGAAGAAGTTGCTTCCAACTATTCTTCTGAAACAACTAGTGAAGGTGCTTTAGCTGATTCTGATCAGCTCGCAGCTTTGCGCGAACAGCTTTTAAGCGAAAAGAAGTAGTTTTCTACTAAAAGCGTATGAACGAAATGCCCTGGTGAGTAATCATCAGGGCATTTTGTTCATTGCGATTATCACAATGTGCTCTAAATACTCTGATTTTATAATTTATATTCTGTAATTAAATGTGAGTACAACAAATTTTCTTTTAAGAAGCACGATTATATGATTTTGTTAAAGCATTAATTAAGTTATTAAAAGGATTGGTGAAAATTATGAGTACATTTGATAACAATCAGAAGAATGCTCAGTTCCCTTCATACGATGGGAATAATTCAGCGAATAATGCTACTTTAGTAAGTTCTCGACATAAGCTTGCTGCCGGTCTTTTAGCGATTTTTGTAGGTGGTTTAGGGATTCACAATTTCTACCTTGGTTTTAAAGGCAAGGCTATTGCCCAATTGTTGATTTCTGTTCTTTCTATTGGTTTGCTTGCAGGTATTTCGATTATATGGTCATGTGTTGAAGGAATTTGCATTCTTTGCTCAAAGCCTGGGACTAAGTGGCATAAAGATGCTGATGGTGCAGAATTACAAGATTAACCATTTGTTTTCTTTTAATAACAATGCCCTGGTAATTATTTACTGGGGCATTACTTATAATTTATATATGACAATAATGCGGATTGCGGTAACAGGCGGAATTGCAGCCGGAAAATCTACTGTAGTAAACCATTTGCGTTTGCTTGGTGCGTTTGTTATTGATTACGATGTTTTAGCGCGTAAAGTAGTGGAACCGGGAAGCGCAGTATTGCAACAAATAGTAGGTATTTTTGGGGAAAATGCTGTTAAGAATGATGGTTCTTTAAATCGTGCGTTTATTGCAGAGCATATTTTTGGAGATGGCTATGAACGTAAGCAAGCATTAAGTAAGATTGAGTCTATAATTCATCCTGCTATTTATGATTGCGCAAAGCTTTTAGAAAGCGAGTATATTAGTAAAATTTCTAAGGAAAATTGCAATGCTAAAGAAAATCGCAATGAGGTAAGCAGCGTAAGCTCGGTTATTGTGCACGACATTCCACTTCTTGCGCAAGTAATCGACAGCATTCCATTTAGTTTTGATCATATTATTACTGTTGAAGCGCCTCAAGAAATTCGCGTTAAGCGAATGATAAGCGAGCGGAACATGACTGAGAGTCAGGCTTTAGCGCGCATAAATAGTCAACTTCCAAGTAAAGTTCGAAAAGATATGGCGGATTTTGTAGTTGATTCCACTAAACCAATGGAATCTATGCTTAACAGTGTTGACGATACGTTGAAATCATGGTTGCGCGAAATAAACAATAAAAGTGCTGAAATTGCGAAACTGGGGAAGTAAAAGATTATGTCGAATAAAATTCAGCGCACAAACAAGCCTTTTGTAGTAAAAGCGCCGTATGCGCCTTCGGGTGACCAGCCGCAAGCAATCGAAGAGTTAGCGAATCGCATTGAAAACGGAGAAAACGACGTTGTTTTAATGGGTGCTACTGGAACTGGTAAAACTGCTACAACCGCTTGGCTTATTGAGCGTTTGCAACGACCGACACTTATTATTGAGCCGAATAAAACTTTGGCAGCTCAGCTTTGCGCGGAATTTCGCGAGCTTATGCCAGATAATGCTGTGAGCTATTTTGTGTCTTATTACGATTACTATCAGCCAGAAGCGTACATTCCGCAAACAGACACGTATATTGAAAAAGATTCGAATATTAACGACGATGTTGAGCGGCTTCGTCATGCTGCTACAGCGAATTTGCTTACTCGACGGGATTGCGTTGTTGTGGCTACTGTTTCTTGCATTTATGGACTTGGTACTCCAGAGGAGTATGCCGAACGAATGCTTATGTTAAGCGTTGGCGAGCAGCTTGAGCGAGATGATTTATTACGCCAATTTGTGAGCATGCAATACAAGCGCAACGATATTGCTTTTACGCGCGGAACTTTTAGAGTGCGCGGAGATACGGTTGAGATTATTCCAGTTTACGAAGAATTAGCTGTGCGAATTGAGTTCTTCGGTGATGAAATCGACAGAATTACCATGTTGCATCCTCTTACAGGAGAAGTAATTCGCCAGGAGAGTAGCGTTCATATTTTCCCAGCATCTCACTACATTGCAGGACCAGAGCGCATGGAGCGCGCGTTAGAGGCGATTGAAAAAGAGCGCGACGAGAGAGTAGCTCAGCTTAAAAAGCAGAACAAATTGCTGGAAGCTCAGCGTTTGGAAATGCGAACTACGTACGATTTGGAGATGCTGCGTCAGGTTGGTGTGTGCCCAGGAGTGGAAAATTATTCTAGGCATTTTGACGGACGCGATGCAGGCACACCTCCGCATACTTTGCTTGACTTTTTCCCAGATGACTTTTTGCTAGTTTTAGACGAGTCGCATGTAACAGTGCCGCAAATTGGAGCTATGTATGAAGGTGATGCTTCGCGCAAAAGAACGCTTGTGGAGCATGGTTTTAGGCTTCCTTCTGCAATGGATAACCGCCCGTTAAAGTGGAAAGAATTTTTGGAGCACATTGGTCAAACTGTGTATCTTTCTGCAACGCCTGGAGATTATGAGCTGGGGCTTTCAGATGGCGTAGTTGAGCAAATTATTCGCCCAACTGGGTTGCTTGATCCTAAGATTGAGGTTCGCCCTGTTGAAGGCCAGGTTGACGATTTGCTTGCGGAAATCAAGGAGCGAGTAGCAAAAGATGAGCGCGTGCTTGTTACTACGCTTACAAAGAAAATGGCGGAAGACTTAACTGATTACTTTTTGGAGCTTGGTATTAAAGTTGAGTACTTGCATTCTGATGTTGATACTTTGCGCAGAGTGGAGCTTTTGCGTGAGCTTCGCGAAGGCAAAATTGATGTGATTGTTGGCATTAATTTGCTTCGTGAGGGTTTGGATTTGCCGGAAGTTTCGCTTGTAGCGATTTTGGATGCAGATAAGGAAGGTTTCTTAAGATCTTACCGTTCGCTTATTCAGACGATTGGTCGTGCTGCTCGTAACGTTTCTGGAACTGTTCTTATGTATGCGGATACTGTTACGGATGCTATGAGCAAGGCGATTAGCGAGACAGAGCGCCGCCGTGAAAAGCAAATTGCGTATAACAAAGCTCATGGAATTGATCCTAAGCCTTTGCGAAAGAAGATTAGCGATGTTAACGACATGCTCGCTAAAGAGGATGTTGATACGCAAACTTTGCTAGCAGGCGGTTACAGAAATGCTAATAAGGCTGGGAACTCGCATTATGGAGTGCCAAAAGAGCCAAATCTTGGGCGGCAAAGCAAAGAAAAGCGTATGGCGAATATTTCTGAGCTGCCGCAAGACGATATTATGTCGCTGATTAAAAATTTGAGCGATCAAATGCATGTTGCTGCTGAGCAGTTGCAATTCGAGCTTGCAGCGCGATTGCGCGACGAAATACGCGATCTAAAGAAAGAGTTGCGGCAAATAGATGCGGCTGATAAGTGATGCTAATAAATGAGCATTGCAAATTGATGAGCGTTGCAAATCAAAAATGTTCGTGCAATTGATTACTTTTATCTAGTGAAAATATTTGACGCGTATGTCAAAATATTTATTGATTTTTCTAACATGATGTAATTTTGGGCTTAAAACTACTTAATTAGTAAGAGAGTTTAATTTATTCAATCATGTGAATTAAAGATTATTGGATTACTTTAGTCAGTTTAAGTTATATACAATGCAATGACAATATGTTGAATGTAAACGAATGTTTGCGTATAGTAAAAGAAGATGGAGGTGTCGTATATGACTACTACGAATTTAAATATTAGAACAGATAAGGGAATTAAAGAACAAGCTGATAAGATTTTTTCAGAACTCGGGCTCAATATGACAACAGCGATTAACATGTTTTTGCGAACAACTATTCGTGAGAACGGGATTCCATTTTCTCTTAAATTAGAGGTTCCAAATGATACAACGATTGCTGCTATTGAGGAAGGTAGACGGATTGCGTCTGATCCTAGTGTAAAGGGTTATCGGAATATGGGAGATCTTAAGGTGGCTCTTGATTTATGAAATATGAAGTAAAATTCACGAATCAATTCAAAAAAGACCTTAAATTAGCTAAGAAGCAAAATAAAAATACGGATAATCTTTTAAAAGTAATTGATGTTTTAGCTAACGGTGGTGTACTAGAAGCTAAATATTGTGATCACGGTCTGACTGGAAAATATAGCGGAACAAGAGAATGTCATATTGAACCCGATTGGCTTTTAGTTTATGAAATTAAAAATGAAATTCTTGTTTTGATGTTATACAGGCTTGGTACGCATTCAGAATTATTTAAGAAATAAAAACACATTTTAAATCTACAGCTTTTGTTGATAAAAGGTTTAGTGTGTGGCTGCTTTAGGCTGAGCTTGTGCAGAATAAGCAGGTTGCAAAGTAGTCTGGCTGGTATAAATCGTAAGCATGCTAGGCATTTGCGCTAGCTAGTGTTAGCTATATAGTGCGCTAATCGCGGCTAATCGCAAGCTAAACGCGATTAATAAGAGAGCGTATCTAGTCGTGTTTAATCGTAGTAAATAGATATTCCTTGAGTATTTTTTGTGAGCGTTCACAAAACGCCGAATAAATACAATAAGCGGTCACAATACGTTGATACACTGGAAAGCGGAATTGGGCGTTTTATGGTTTTATCATTAAATCGCCCATAAAAAAATAAACAGAAATAGAAAATAGGTAGGCATTATGCGTAAAGCCAAAATCGTTGATACTATTGGTCCAGCTACCGAATCCTTGGAAGGTATTACCAAGCTTGTTGAAGCCGGTATGGATGTTGCTCGTTTGAACCGTTCTCACGGCACTCCTGAAGATCATTTGCGCGTTTACAACAACGTTCGTGCAGCTTCCAAGTCCACTGGCCGCAATGTTGCTGCTCTTGTTGATTTGCAAGGTCCAAAGATTCGCTGCGGATGGTTCAAGAAGAACGCTGAAGGCGAAGATAAGGTTTATTTGGAAGAAGGTCAGGAGTTCATCATCACTACTGATGATGTTGAAGGTGACGAGCACCGTACTTCTACAACCTTTAAGGGCTTGCCAGGAGATTGCCACGCAGGCGACCCAATTCTTATCGATGATGGTAAGGTTCGCCTTGAGGTAACTAAGGTAGAAGGCAACGACGTTCACACTAAGGTTATTGTTGCTGGTCCAGTTTCCAGCCACAAGGGCATTAACCTCCCAGGCGTTGCAGTTTCCCTCCCAGCTTTGACTGAAAAGGATGAGGCTGATCTTCGTTGGGCTATTCGCACTGGTGCTGACATTATTGCTATGTCCTTCGTGCGTTTCGCTACCGATATTGATCGCGCTCACGAAATCATGGACGAAGAAGGTCGTCGCATTCCAATCGTCGCCAAGATTGAAAAGCCACAGGCTGTTGAAAACTTGGAAGAGATTGTTAAGACCTTCGATGGCATTATGGTTGCACGTGGTGATATGGCTGTGGAAATGCCTCTCGAAGAGGTTCCACTTGTCACCAAGCGCTGCATTGAGCTTTCTCGTCGCTATGCAAAGCCAGTTATCGTTGCTACTGAAGTTCTTGGCACAATGGTTAACTCTCCAGTTCCAACCCGTGCAGAAGCTTCTGACTGTGCTAACGCTGTTCTCGACGGTGCTGACGCAACAATGACTTCTAACGAAACTGCTGTTGGCAAGTATCCAGATGTTACCGTTAAGACTATGTCTCGTATTTCTCAGTATGCTACTGAGCACGGCTATGATCGCATTCCTGCTGTTGAGCTTGACATGTCTAGCACCGGTGCAGTTTCTTCTGCAGCTGTTGATTTGGCAGATAAGCTTAATGCTAAGGCTATTGTTGCCTACACTCAGACTGGTCGCACAGTTCATCGCATTTCTCGTGAACGCCCAACCGCTCCAATCTACGGCTTGACTAACAATGAGCACACTTATCGTTGGTTGGCTTTGAGCTGGGGTACTGAAGGCTTCTTGATTGATGAAGATTACCATGACATGAATCGTCACGATTTGATGATCTTCACTGACAAGGTTCTTCGCGAAGCCGGTAAGGTTTCCGATGGTGATCAGATTGTTATCTTGAGCACTGCTCAGGGTGAACGCCAGGCTGGTCGCACTGACTCCATCTACGTTCACACCGTCGGTGCTTGCGACTAATTGCTTGATTCTGCGTTTCTTGTACTAATACGCTAGTTCTTCTAGTTTAAGTGCATTTGCGCAGTAGTATAGTTTGCATAATGCGCGCTAGCTGTTTTGCAGTTTGCGCGCATTATGTTATGTATGATCAATATTGTTGATTTGCGACACGCGCAAAACGCTTTAACTATTTGCATGTGGCTTAAAGTGTGCTATAGTCAACAAGTCGCAAAAAAATGCGGAAAATTAAAAATGCCCCTGTATCCCAATTGGTAGAGGAAACAGCCTCAAAATCTGTGCAGTGTGAGTTCGAGTCTCACCGGGGGCACGTGCACGACGTCGCTTAGCTTGCTAGGCGACGTTTTTATTTTATATTTTAATGTCTCGTACATAAACAATAAGCGTATAATAATAAAAGTATTCTCGCACAATGAAAGTGCTGTACGTGATGTGAAAGGAACAACGATGATCCACAGTGCACGATTGCAAGTAAGTGAGCGTAAAAGAAGTAATTATGCTTGCGAATTAATCAATAATTACAAGCGCAATGTAATGTGCTCTTTTACTGCAATTACTGCAATTGCTGCTGTAGCAACAGTATTAATGTGTATTTTTGCTATTGTTCCAAACTCTTCGGCATTTGCTTCAACTAAATCAACAGACGGTCTTCCGTCAAAAGGTGTGATTGTTACTGCTTTTCAGCAAAATTGGAAAAGTATTGCAAAAGAGTGTAAGCGAACTTATGGTCCTGAGGGTGTGAGTTATGTACAGGTTTCGCCGCCGCAGGATCATATTAAAGGTAAAGCGTGGTGGACTTCTTATCAGCCAGTTAGTTACAATCTAAATTCAAAGCTTGGCACTGAAGACGAGTTTAAAAATATGATTACTACTTGCAGGGCAGCTGGTGTTGGAATTGTTGTTGATGCTGTAATTAATCACACAACCGGTGATAGTAATAAAGATACTGTAGGTGTTGGCGGTAGTAAGTATGATGCGGCAAATCAAAGCTATCCGGATGCTGGTTACACAAAAGATGATTTTCACCAAATAGATAAAGATATTTACACATATAAAGATGCGCAAGTCGTTTGGAATTATCGTTTAGTTGGTTTGCTTGATTTGGATACTTCTAAGCCTCATGTACAAAAAATTCTTGGTAACTATTTTGCAAAATTGCTGAAAATGGGTGTTGCGGGCTTTAGAGTTGATGCCACAAAACATATGTGTCCTGAAGATGTGAAAGGCATAAAAGAAGCTGCTGCTAAAGCTGCTGGAATGAAGCCTGAAAATATTTGGTGGATGCAAGAAACAATTGGTTTTCCTGAACAAGATCCTAAAATTCAGCCAGATCAATATGTTGGTACAGGTGAAGTAGATGAGTTTGAATACTCGTATCGCTTGCGTAATTATTTCTATGGCTCAATTGAGAATTTGTCTCATATTACAGATCAGCTTATTCCTAATAAGAAAGCAGCTATTTTTGTGACTAACTGGGATACTGAGCGTGACAATTCGACTCGAGTTCTCACTTATAAGGATGGGGCAAAGTACGAGTTAGCTAATGCTTTTATGCTTGCTTATCCGTATGGAACACCAAATATTTATTCTGGATATAAGTTCACTCAGCGCGATGACGGTGCTCCTGGTGCAACTGATACGAACATTCCAGATGTAAAGTGCGGAAAGAATTCTCAGTGGCAATGCACTCAGCGTTGGACTTCTATTCGTGGAATGATTGGATTCTACAATGCTGTTAAGGGCACGAAAGTAACTCAATGGCAGGATGACAACGATAATAACATTGCTTTTAGCCGCGGAAACAAGGGATTCTTGGCGATTAACAATACTGATAAGCCTAAAAATGTGAGTTATAAAACTGATTTGCCTGACGGTGAGTATTGTAACGTATATGCTTCACGTAAATGCTCTAGCACAGTTACTGTAAATGGTGGGAAAGTAGAGACAACTATTCCAGCTAATTCTGCTATTGCTTTGCATGTTAAGGCTGTAGAGCATTTTGGAAGTACTTCCACGTTTAGTACTTTGTTAATGATCGTAATTGTTTTCGCTGTGCTATTGATTGAGTTAGCTCTGATTCTGTGCAAGAATAAGGCTGATTCTAATAAGAAAGATGCGAAGTAAAAGACGATTTGGAAATAAATTTGTATTGACATTATTACAGTTTCCGTATAGTTATTGCAATATTGTCAGTATGTAGATGTTATAATTTTCTCCGCTGATAATGCACGCTTATGACGATGGCTGGCAACATAGTAGTGCTAGCCATCGTTTGTGCATTGAGGCTATTAATGCGCCCAAGGAAGAAGCGTGTTGATACCAATGGAGGAAAGGATACTGATGAGTCATCGTCGACACTTTGCATCGAAGATGGTTGCTGTTGTTGCGTCTGTTGCAATGCTTGTAACTGGTTTTGCTGTTACGAGTAGTGCAAACGCTGTGACTAGCGGGGAGTCTAGCAATAGCAAAGAAACTTCTTCGAATGTAACTCTTAAAGGTAAAGGTGTTATTGTTACTGCTTTTCAGCAAAATTGGAAGAGTATTGCTCAAGAGTGCACTAAAACTTATGGTCCTGAAGGTGTGAAGTATGTGCAGGTGTCTCCACCGCAGGATCATATTAAAGGTAAAGCCTGGTGGACTTCTTACCAGCCTGTTAGCTATAAATTAAATTCTAAACTTGGCACTGAAGCTGAGTTTAAGCAGATGATTCAAACTTGCAAAGCGGCAAATGTTGGAATCATTGCTGATGCTGTTATTAATCACATGGCTGGCGCTGATAATAAAGATAAAGTCGGTGTTGGTGGAAGTAAGTATGATGTGTCTACTCAGACTTTTGAAGATGCTGGATACACTAAAGACGATTTCCATCAAAGTGCTGAAAATATTAAAGATTATACGAATGCTGAAGAAGTTTGGACTCACAGGCTTGTAGGCTTACTTGATTTGAATACTGGTAGTCAGCATGTTCAGCAAGTTTTAGGTAAGTATTTTGCAGATTTGTTGAAGCTTGGCGTTGCTGGTTTCCGTGTGGATGCAGTTAAGCATATTTCGCCAGAAGATATGAGGGGCATTAAAGCTTCTGCTATAAAGCAATACAACGAAAGTGTTGAAGATAGCAAAAAGATTAATGACATCTGGTGGATGCAAGAGACTATTGGCAACTCTTCAGAAGCTGCACAAATTCAGCCGTCTGCACATTTGAATGAAGGCGAAGTTAACGAGTTTGGCTACTCTTACCAGCTTAAGCAAAACTTCAAAGGCTCGCTGATTAAGGCAAGCAAGCCTCTGAACAAAATTCAAGACGGAATGGTTAAGAGCGATAAAGCTGCTATTTTTGTTACGAATTGGGATACAGAGCGCGGTAACAGCGTGCTTACGTATAAGGATGGTCGTCGTTACGCTTTAGCAAACGCGTTCATGCTCGCGTGGCCATACGGCACTCCAAACGTGTATTCCGGATACAAGTTCGATAAGAATGATGATGGCGCTCCTGGTGCAACTGATATTTCTGTTTCGGATGTGACTTGTGGTAAGGATTCCAATTGGCAGTGCACTCAGCGTTGGACTTCTATTCGTGGAATGATTGGATTCTACAATGCTGTGCAAGGTGCGAAAGTTACGAATTGGCAGGATGATGGAGACAATAACGTTGCTTTTAGCCGTGAAAAGAAGGGCTTCTTAGCAATAAACAATTCGCTTGACGAAAAAGAAGTTTCTTATAAAACTGATTTGCCTGATGGTGAGTATTGCAATGTGTACGCTGCAGGTGACTGCTCTAAGACTGTTAAAGTTGCAAAAGGTGAAGTTAAAACCAAGATTGGCGCTCGCGAAGCAGTAGTTTTACATGTTAATGCAACAAAAGCTACACATCCGGCTGGCACTGCTACAGACCCATCTGATCCTAAATATGGTGAAGAAAAGCCTGATGCAGGCATGCCAGAAGATCCTACAACAACTATTTACTTTAAGCCAGACGAAAAGTTTAACGGTAAAAAAGTATATGTTCATTACGGCATAGGCTCAAGCTGGACTCAGGCTCCTGGCGATGAGATGAAGAAGGCTTGCGACGGTTGGTATAAGAAGACAATTAGAACCAATGGTAAAGCTTATGAAGCAGTGTTTAATAATGGTGAAAACTACTGGTATCACGAAGGATATAATAATAACTTTAAGATTCCAGCTCACACTGATTCGTATTTAGCTCAAGATCACAAGGGTAGCGTTGGAGTAAATCCTTGCCCAGTAGCGTATAATCCAAAGACCACTGTTCGCATCCACTATGCACAAAAAGCGGGTGATACTCGCAATATTGGCATTTGGTTGTGGGGCAAAGACAAGGATGGTAAAGATTTACCTGGAGCTTGGTATAAGTTTAATGGCACTGATAAATTCGGCAAAGTTTTTGAAACTAAAGTTGATGGTGCTTTTGAAAACAAGTCACTTTCCTTTATTACTACTACAAAAGGTTGGAGTAAAGACGGTGGCGATCGTGCTATTGAAAACTGTGCAAGTGGTCTTGCTGAAGCTTGGGTAACAGGCGGATCGGATACTACACAGTTCACTGCTCCAGACAACCTTAAGAGTAAGCCAAAAGAATTAAAGGTAACAGTTCATTATCGCAGGAATGCTGGCGATTATGAAGGCTGGAACATGTGGACTTGGAACGACGGAACTAATGGATCTGCTCGTTACTTCACTTCGCATGACGATTACGGCAAAGTTGCAACCTTTACTGCTAAGAATGATGGTGGTATTGACAGTGTTGGTTTCAAAGTTAGAAAATCTACGCCAATTGACGCTTGGAATCAGCAAGATCCTAGCGATCGCAGTATTCCAAACAATGCTATTAAGATAGATCCAAGTGATCCAAACAAGGGTAGTGCTGAAGTCTGGTTAATGCAAGATGACATGACAGTGTATTTAAACGCTACTATGCCACAACTTACAGCTCACGTGATGTCTGCTGATATTGCTGGTTTAAAGAAGTTAGCTGTAAAAGTATCTGGAGATGTGTCTTCTGTAAAAGACTCTGACGTAACACTTTTGGATACTAGTGAAAATCCTAGCAAGAAAGTTGAAATTGCTTCTGCTAAAGCTAATGGTTCAGAGATTACTATCGAAACCAAGAATGACCTTAATATTAAGCATAAGTATGAGTTGAGTATTAAGGGATTAGCTACAGGTATTAAGCTTTCTGCTTCCTCGAAAACTGGTGCTAGCGTAATTCGTACCGATGAATTCGATAAGAAATACGCTTATACTGGCGATGATTTAGGTGCTGTGTATTCTGCTTCTTCAACTACTTTCAAGCTTTGGGCTCCAACAGCAACTGAAGTAAAGTTGATTACTTATAAGTCAACTGCTGAAAAAGCTGAAAAAGATAAAGAAACAGTTATGAAAGCAGAAAATCATGGCGTATGGTCTGTAAAGCTTGATGGCGACAAAGCTAATACGGCTTACGCATATGAAGTTCATTTTGCTGATGGCACAGTGAATGTTTCTGCTGATCCTTATGCTAAAGCTGCAGTAGTAAATGGTGAGCGTTCTGTTGTATTAGCAGATAAAGACGCTGGTAACGCTGGAAAGCGTATGCCAAAGTTTACGAATCCAAGTGACGCAACAATTGCAGAAATGGATGTTCGTGACTTCTCAATCGATCCAAACTCTGGTATTAGCGATTCTCATCGTGGTAAGTATCTTGGAGTAATAGAAGAAGGTACTAAGACCACAGATAAGCATAATATTTCTGGCTTTGATTATTTGAAGTCGCTTGGTGTCACTCACGTACAAATCATGCCAATGTATGATTTTGGTTCTGTGAATGAAGCAGGTAACTTGGGTTACGGTCAGCCAGGAGCTCAAAACTGGGGTTATGATCCGCAAAATTACAATGTTCCTGAGGGGTCTTACTCTACGAATCCTGCTAATCCAACAACGCGAGTTAAGGAAGCTAAACAAATGATTGCTGGCCTTCATAAGGCTGGTTTGCGTGTGATTATGGATGTTGTTTACAACCATGTTCATGATGTGCAAAAGCATTCGTTTAACAAGACAGTTCCTGGATATTACTTCCGTTATAAGGATGGCGCTCTGAATGGTAATTCTGGATGCGGTAACGATACTGCTTCTGAGCGTCAAATGATGCGCAAGTATATTTTGGATTCTGTGAAGTATTGGGCTACGCATTACAACCTTGACGGCTTCCGATTTGATTTGATGGGCTTAATTGACCTGAAGACTATGCAGGAAGTGCGTGCTGAGCTTAATAAGATTGATCCTTCAATTATTGTGCTCGGCGAAGGCTGGGATATGAATAAACTGCTTCCTAAGAGCGAGTCTACTATTCAGCCAAATGCTTATAAGATTCCAGGTGTAGCGTTCTTTAACGATTCCTTCCGTGATTCTACGAAGGGTTCTGTGTTTGGTGATGCGTCTACTGGTTTTGTCAATGGCAATACTAGTAAAGACACCAAGGCTTTGCTTGAGCATAATTTGCTCGGTTGCCAATTTGGTACAGGCAGTAAGACTGCAGATGGTAAGAGTACTATCAAGTGTTGGAATGGTAATGCTGAAACGCACTTTGCTGATGCAGGTCAAATTGTTCAATATGTTGAAGCTCACGATAACTTGTCGTTGTACGATAAGCTAAAGGTTTCTGCTACTCATGACACTGAAGACGTACGATTGAAGCGAGTAAAGCTTGCAAATTCAATGATTTTGCTTTCTCGTGGCATGCCATTCATTCAACTTGGTCAGGAGTTCTTGCGAACTAAGAACGGTAACGCTAATAGCTACAATTCTGGAGATAAAGACAATGCTCTTGATTGGAATCGTGCAACAGAAAAGTCTGATTCCGTGAACTATTTCAAGGGATTGTTGAAGTTACGCAAGAGCATTAAATCTCTTCGTGATTTTGATTATGCAACAATTAACAAGAACATGAAGATGATTGATGGCACTCCTGATGGTGTAATTGCTTACACGCTTAAAGATGCAGATAAGCAATACGTTGTAGTGTTCAATGCTAATAATGCTGAAACTCAAGTAAAGATTCCAGCAGGAAAGTATTCTGCTCTTGTTGCTAATGGCAAAGTTAATGACGCTGCTCAAGCTCAAGAGGCTAATGTTTCTGCCGACGGAACATATAAGGTTGCTGCTCTTTCGACTGCTGTGTTGCTTAATGCAGAAAAGACTCCAACTCCTAAGCCTGGTCCTGGTCCTGTTAATCCTCAGCCTGGTCCTGTAGTGCCAACACCTCAGCCACCAGCTCCTGGACCTCAGCCGCAGCCTGGTCCGCAACCAGCGCCAGTTCCAACTCCAACTCCTGGTCCTGTGAATCCTGCTCCGGCGCCAACGCCTCAGCCTGCACCAACACCGTCTCCGGCGCCGACTCCTCAGCCTCAGCCATCTGAGCATGAAACTCCAGCGAAGCCGGATCAGACTAAGCCAGGTCAGACTAAGCCAGGTCAGACTAAGCCAGGTCAGACTAATCCGGATCAGTCTAAGACTGAAACTCCAGCTGAGCATTCTGCACCAGCAAAGTCTGAACAGTCTGCGCCAGCCCAGTCTGAGCATTCTGCACCAGCAAAGTCTGAACAGACTGAGTCGGCTAAGTCTGAGCATTCTGCACCTGCAAAGTCTGAACAGTCTGCGCCAGCTAAGTCTGAGCATTCTGCACCGGCTAAGCCAGCATCAGCTGCTCCAGCTCCTACCGCTCCTGAAACTGTTCAGCAGCTTAATCCAGAATTAAAGGGAACTCTTAGCGTTGGTAACAATAACGTTGCAACTGCAGGTGTTGTTAACAGTGTAAGAATTAATCTTGTAAACAGCGAGTTCATCGAGCGTTTGCAGCGCGATGGAGTAGTTTATGCATACGCGTACATTTACTCGTCTCCTCGTTTGCTTAAGGGTGCTGATGGTTCAAAGTTTGTGACTGTTCGCATGGTTAATGGCAAGCCTCAGTTTGATGCTCAATTCCCAGCTGGATACATCGGAAAGCATACGGTTGTTTTGGTTGACGAGAAAGGTAATCAAGTTGCTTGGACAGATATCACAGTAACAAACAATGCAGTTTCGCAACAGCTTCATAGTTTAAGTGCGACAGGCAGTAATATATTCGTAGTTACTGCTGTATGCTCAATACTTATTGCTGCTGCGAGCGTATTGCTACTTCGTATTAAGAGTCACAAGCGCTATAGGAATTCGTGAGGTTTTATTAGTAAATAAATGAACTAATAAGTTCGCTCATTATAAAAGCCGAGGATAATTGCATTTGTTGCGATATCCTCGGCTTTGTGTTTGAAGCAGGGTATAGAATTAATAGATAGTTTGGTTTTTTATAACTGTATGTGAATGTTTTACTAATAAGGAAGAGAAAGAAGAAAATCATGTACTGCGTTAATTGCGGAGCTATTTTAAAAGATAATACGAGGTTCTGCACGCAGTGTGGTGCAGAAATTACTTCTTCAGCAAATAATACTCAGTCTCAGCAAGCAGAGCAGCCTCATCCTGAAGCGCAAACGCAAGTATTTTATACCAGCAACATTCCTAATCAGTATTATCGCCCTGAAGCAAATACACAATACCCGTATCAACAACAATACGGGTATGCGCAAGTTGCTGCTGAAAATGATGCGAAGCGAAGGAATATTATTATAGCTATTATTGTTATGATTGCTGTTATTCTTTCAAGTATTTTCGGGTATTGCATTTGGGATTATATGAGACCAAAACAAATTCCTTACGAAACTTTGCGAAAAGAAATTATGAAATCCAATAAATACGCGGATTATAAGTTGAAAATTGTTGACTCTGACGTATCTAAATATCCTCATGTAAAACTGTACTTTTCGCTTACTGATAGTAGTGGAAAAGCTTTGGAAATTGATTCTCCTACTGCTGCAATTCGTGAGAAGATTGGTGGTGGCAGAGAAGCTGAAAGACTTATCCATAAAGTTGAGCGCATTAAAGATAAACAAGGTGTTAATTACGAAATTCTGCTTGATAAATCTGGATCTATGGAAGATTCTATAGATACGATGAAACGTACTATGAGTGATTTTGTGCGCAATCTTAATTATAAGGTTGGCGATACAGGAGAGCTTATATCTTTCGATAGTTACTTAATGTATATGGCAACGTATACTAACGATAAAGATCGATTGCTTACAGGCATTGATAATATGACTCCTTACGGCATGACAGCTTTGTATGACGCACTTTATACCGGAATTACTAATGCTTCTAATCATCCTGGCTTTAATTGCGTAATTGCGTTTACTGATGGTCAAGATAATGAGAGTACTCATACTGCTGATGAGGTTATTTCTTTAGCTAAAGAAAAAGGTATTCCTGTATATTTGATTGGTACTAGTGAAGCTGATTCAAGTACTCTGCAAAATATTGCGAATGAAACGAATGGTTACTTCTGGGATATGAATTCAATTTCAGATATGCAAGAGGTAATGAATAGAATTCGAGTCAATCAAGATAATGTTTATTGTTTAGAATATGATTCTGATTCTTCTTCGAATGCGTATGCTGATCGAGTGGTTTCTGCATTGGTTGCAGATTCCAAGAATCATCAGTCTGGTGGTATTGGTGATGATTTGTCGTTTAAGCCAATTAAGAAGAAGAATTATAAGAAGGGTGCAACTCGCTTCGTGCTACATAAGGGCGATGTGAAGTGGACTGAAGCTAATAGTGCATGCATGCAAGATGGTGGTTACTTAGTAACTCTTACCAGTAAGAGTAAAGAGAAAAAGGTAATCAATATGGCGAAAAAGGAAGGCGTTAAGTATGTGTGGATTGGCGGTTATACTTCGCAACGTGAGAATGGTGACGTATTTGCGCACTGGGTTACTGGTGAAAAAGTAAAGTATGAAAACTGGTTGCCAGGAGAACCAAGTCGAAACGATAAAGATGGAGAGCCTGAGTTCTATCTTATGCTTTGGCGTTTAAATGATGAGTGGTCTTGGAATGATCAGCGCGATGATTTATTTACGACTCCTACATTGCGTAAAACCTTTAGCGGTAAAACTGGCTATGTTTGTGAGATAAATAGGCATTAGTATTACGCTACTACTTTTTGGTTCATTTTTAGCGAATTAGAGGAAACTCGTTATGCGAAAGCAAAGGACACGTAAACTACAAAGCAGTCCGCATTATGTAGATGGTCGCACTATGCAATATCGTAGTGCTCAGCATCATAATCAAATTGCAAGTGTTGTTCCAAGAAAGCGTTTTGCTGCTATTTTAGTGGCTATTATAGCTATTGTTTTACTTACAATATCTATGTTTGCTGCAGTATCTGTTATGCGCTCGCATTTTTTTAATGTTTCTTCTAAAACTTATGTTAGTAAGAAAACAGTTAACCCTGCGGATGTGGCTAAAAAACTTGAAGCACTAAAGCAAGCACGTAAAAGGCAAGCAAGACGGGGGATTGACCCTAATAGCAGTGTTGTTAAAAATGTGCTATCAAAGATGTCTCTTGAAGATAAAGTTGCTCAAATGTTCATAGTTAAGCCTGAAGAATTAGCTGGAACATACGGGACTGTGGTATCTTCTGGCTCGCAAATGCAGCAGTCGTTTAATTCCATACCTGTTGGCGGAATAATGTATAGCAGGGAGAATATTCAGAATCCTAATCAAACTCAGCAAATGATTTCTGGGTTGCAATCAATAAGCGAATCTAGAGTGTCACTGCCTGCTTTAGTAGCTGTTGATGAAGAAGGTGGCACTGTTGCGCGAGTTAGCTCAAATCCTCAAATGGGTGTTAATTCCTCGCCTAATATGAGGGATATTGGAGCGACTAAGAAAACTCGCAAAGCTTATAAAACTGGTGCTTACATTGGTAATTATCTTTCGAATTTAGGTTTTAATGTTGATTTTGCTCCAGTTGCTGATGTGATTACTAATCCGGATAATAACCTGATGATCAAGCGTTCATTCGGCTCTAATGCTTCGCTAGTTGCAAATATGACAGATGCGTTTACTGACGGTTTGCAAGAGCATCACGTTTTTGCCACGTATAAGCATTTTCCTGGTCATGGCTCAACTTTTGAGGATTCTCACAAAGGCGTTACTGTTTCGAACCAAACTCCACTTGCGTTAAGAAAAATAGATTTAGTACCATTCAAAGATGCTGTAGACACTGGTGTTAAGTTTATTATGGTCAGTCACGTGTCGTATCCGAAGATTACAGGTGATGATATTCCTGCTAGCATGTCTGAGAAAATTGTTACTGGTTTAGCTCGTAAAAAGCTTGGTTATAAAGGTATTCTTATTTCTGACTCTTTAGGAATGGGCGCAATATCGTTGCGCTATTCTCCTGGAGTTGCTGCAATTACAGGAATTAAAGCAGGCATCGATATATTACTTTCTCCTGCAAATTTGCGTCAAGCGTATTATTCTGTTGTTAATGCAGTTCGTCAAGGTAATATACCTGAGTCTCGAATTGATGAGTCTGTAAAGCGAATTATTGCAGTAAAATTGCAAATTGCTCAGCAATTAAAGAGTCAAAATGTAAAAAATTCTAAAATAACTAAATGAATCAGCGTGTTGCATTTATTTAAGTAAATTTTTTCTTTTACATTATTTCGGGAGTTTCTTTATTTAAAACGAGATTTTCTTTGCAAAATAAGGATTTACGAATAATAAATTTATAAATATTTTTGTAATAATTATTTCATTAGGAGAATATTTTTGAAAAAATGTTTGCATTTGTACTTTTATGGTGTTAGCATCATTTCCAACACAAACAAATATCGAATACTTCGGTTGGGGTTTGTGCGTGAACCACAGTTAGTATTAATGAGTTAAGGAGGCAGACATCATGCTTAACATGAACATGAATGCTGAATCTTTCGATACTCTTAATGCTGCACGTATGTGGTGGTGGCAGTCTTCTTTTTGGCGTGAGTTTACTCTGAAGTTTTAGAAGCTGCGTATAAAAGCTTGTAAAAGACCTCCGGGTAAGCCCCGGGGGTCTTTTTGTATACAAGCCTTAAATTTCAAAAATAACCAAATCACAAATCACAAATCACAAATCACAACAAAATATTCGATAGCTTTGTATTCAAATAATATGAAGCTTAAACAAGGAGAGAAATCATGGCTAATGAAACTAATGAAAAAGTTATGGAAGCTACTAGCGGCGTCGCAAATGCAACTGCTGATGTTGCGTCGGTAATGATGAAAAATGCGAAAGTTAAGAATCATGCACTAAATATTACTTCGTTAGTGCTGGTTGCAGTTCTATTTGCAGCAGGATGCATTCTTGATTTTACTGTTGCCAAGCCTCTTTCTATTGGAAATATCCAGCCTGAGTTTGTTATTGCTTCATTCTGCTTGGCGATTTTGTTGGTTCGTCCAAAGATTTATCAAGGAGCTATTATTGGAGCTCTTGCTGCAACATTAATCCAACTTAATACTTCGATTCCATTCCTTGAATATGCGTGTGACATTCCTGCTGCAATTATTATGACAGCTATTTTAATTGGATATGTCCATCTCTTCCCAAAGGATGCTGCTCGTAAAGTAAGTGTTTTCCCATTTATTGCAACTTTTGTTACAACAGTAATTTCTGGTTGCATTTTCGCTTCTATTGCTGCTTACTTTATTCTTCATTCTCCAAACATGGTAATCGTAATGATGCCAATTATTTTTGGTACTGCTGCATTTAATGCGATTATTGTTGAAATTCTTTATACTCCATTGCGACTTGTATTGCACAAATAATAAATAATGTAACTAAGAAATTCTTATGATTGCATGTTTAATTGCACGTTATACATCATTATTAACGAATGTGTTTAATGCGTATAAATGTATAAAGTCATAGAAGTATAAATATAAAGGTATAAAAGCAAGTTGGCATCAGTCTAATATGATTGATGTCAACTTGTGTTTTTGTGTTATTAATTTTTTAGCGTTTGCTCGGTGTGTTAGAGTTAGGAATGTTATGTCTCAGCAAGAAAAATATGTTGCAGATAATCATTTAGTTGATTCTGCCGAACCGTGTAAAGAGCCTATGAAAAAAAGTGATGAATCAGTAAAAGAAGTGCCATTGCTTGAATTAAGCAATGTATCTTTTCGTTACGATACTCATAGTGATGAAAGTGTTGCAAATAAAGATAAAAAAGACAATGAAGATAATTGCAACTATGCTCTTCATAAAGTAAACCTTAGTATTCATCAAGGTGAATTCGTTGGAATTATTGGACCTTCTGGGTCTGGTAAAACAACTCTTGCTTCACTTTTTTCTGGAGCAATTCCTCACCATTATTCGGGAAAGTTTTTCGGAACTGTCAGAATTGCTGGTCATGACACTACTACTCTTGAGCTCACTAATATTGCTTGTTTAATTGGCTCTGTTATTCAAGATATTGATGCGCAAATGGTTGCTGCAAACGTTGAAGATGAGTTGCTTTTTGGCTTAGAAAACTTCGGAGTTTCGCACGATGAAATTCCTGAGCGTATAGCAAATGCACTAGAAACTGTTGGTATTAGCAATTTGCGGAATCGTGATTTAGACACGCTATCTGGAGGTCAAAAGCAGAAGGTCGCAATAGCTGCTATTTTGGCTTTAAGGCCTAAAGTGATGGTTTTAGATGAGCCTACTTGTGCGCTGGATCCAGTTTCTTCACGTATGATTTTCGACGTTTTAAGTGATTTGAATAAAAACTTTGGTATTACTATTGTAGTGATTGAGCAAAAAGTAGCTTTATTAAGTGAATATTGCAAGCGTCTTATAGTGCTTTCTAAAGGTGAGCTTGTTCTCGATGCTCCTGTTTGCGAAGCTCTTAAAGATATAGAGTTACTTCGTAAAGTAGGTATTAATTATCCACGTACTACGCGATTGCTTAAACAATTACAAGATGAACAAATTTGCGATCCAGCACCTCTTAGTGTTGGCGTTGAAGAAACTGTAAATACTATTGTTAAAACTTTGCATTCTGATTATTCTAAACTTTCTAATAGCGATTACGCGCATGATGCAGAAGCTGATTTAGAACTTAATAAAGAAGATTCTAAAAGAGCTAACAATGCAGTTAATAATACTGATAAGCCATGCCTTTCAATAGATCATGTGAGTTTTGCTTATGCAAATGATGTCAAGGCTCTAAAAGATATTTCATTTGATGCTTATGCTGGTGAATTGATCGCACTAATTGGTAAAAACGGTGCCGGAAAAACTACTATTACAAAAATTATTAACGGTTTACTAAGACCTACTGAAGGTAGTGTAACAATTGATGGTATCGACACCAAGCCATTGCGAATTAGTCAAATAGCAAAATATGTTGCGACATTATTCCAAAATCCTGATCATCAATTATGTAAAGAGACTGTTCTTGAAGAAGTAGAGTTGAGCTGTATTTTAATTGGTGAAGATTCTAGTCAGGCGAAAACGCATGCAATGGAAATTATTGAGAAACTTGACTTAAATCCTACTGACAGCCCATTCATGCTTTCTAGAGGGCAGAGACAAATGGTGGCATTGGCTGCAACTGTCGTAACGCGTCCTAAAATACTTGTTCTCGATGAACCAACTTGTGGGCTTGATTACCATGAATGCGTGAGAATTATGCAAGTGGTTGAGGAGTTGCGAGCTCACGGTTGTTGCGTGATTATGGTTTGTCATGATATGGAAGTTGTGCTTGATTATGCAACTAGACTTATAACGATTAATGATGGAAAGCTTATTATTGATGGTTCAGCGCATGATGTTTTTGAAAAACCAGACGTCTGTTCAGCTGCTTCTTTATATCCACCATTATTGTGTGCTGTTTGCCAAGGTTTGGTTTCTAACGGTTTTAAGCAATGCTATGGATTGTATACGCGAAAAGAATTAGTTGAAGCGTTGCGTTTTGGTAAAATCGCAAAACTTAGTCAGAATAAGCAGCATAATCAGCAGAATAGTTAGAAGTAAAATAAAGGCATCTGATATTTATGAAAACGAGACTATTAACATATCAATCAGGCAACACATTCCTTCACCGCACAAACCCTATTGCGAAGCTAATTCTTGCTGCGAGTATTGTAATAAGCGTATTTATTGCTAAACAGTATTCTGTACTTATTGCGCTAGCTGTTATTATTTTTGTTGGCATGGCTTTTACTCATGTTGTTAAAACATTATTTGGCCTTATTAAAGCTATGCTAATAATTTCTTGCGTAATGTTTTTGCTACAAACTGTTATTGCTCAAAGTGGGAACTATATTTTTCTATGGTTTACGTTAAGAGGTATTGATATTGGAGCGAAAGCTTCTTTGCGTTTGTTCTGTTTTGCTTTTCCTCTTGTTACAGTGCTAACAGTAACTAAATTAAACGATCTTGCAAATGCTGTAGTCCAATATTTGCATATTCCATATTGTTATGCTTTTACTATAACTACTGCGGTTCGTTTTGTGCCTATTTTTGCGCAAGAAATGTCTCAAATCACAGAAGCTCAAATGGCTCGCGGAGTTGAATACGATAGTAAAAATCCATTTAAAAAATTAAAACTTATGATGCCTCTTATTGTGCCTCTTTTGGTTTCTTCAGTGCGTAAAGCAGATAGTTCTGCGCTAGCAGCGGAAGAGCGCGGCTTTTATTTGCGTACACGCAAGTCTTCGTATTACAAATACCCATTCGGATGGCGTGGATTCTTGTCTTTAGTTATTTCTGCACTTATTATTGCTTTACCAATATGCACTTCAATCTTTTTGCCAAATTTAGTGTAAAATATTTGTGTAAATCATAAATAAATAAATCATAAATAATTTATGAGGCTTTTGATGAAAAGTGTAAAAATTTGGCTTAAGGGTGCAAGAATTTACACGCTTCCAATAGGCTTAGTTCCTGTTGTTATGGCGTTTGCGGTTTCATTTAGAATGATGCGATTTTCGTATTTTGAAGAACCAATTATGCATCTAGAGCAATGTTTTATACAATTTTTCTTGTGCTGCATGGTTGCTGCGTTTATGCAAATCGCCGTCAATTATGCCAATGATTATTGTGACGGATTGAATGGCTTGGATGAGAATCGTAGTTTGCGTGCTTTAAGTAGCAATAATTCAAAGCCTTTATGCGATGTATCTTGGCGCCTTGCAAATGCTGGAATTTCCCCGAAATCTGTGCTTAAAGCTGTAATAATTTCTGCTTTTATTTCTTGTATTTTTGGTTTGATTATTGTTTTGCGAACTGGAATATATTGGTTTATTTTACTTGGAATTGCGTGCTTTGCTGCAGCCTGGTTTTATGCCGGGGGTAAACATCCTTACGGTTATAAAGGTTGGGGAGAAGTAAGTGCGTTTGTATTTTTCGGTCCTGTTCCTTTTATTGGTTCGTTATGCGCAATTACATATGGAATTGGTATTCCAGAAACTAGTATATTTATTAATGGCGGGCAAAGGATTTTGGCTTGTTTGCTAATATCTTGCATTCCTGGTGCTTATTCGGCTTGCTTAATGATGGTAAACAATCTTCGAGATATTAAAAGCGATAAAGAGCATGGAAAAATAACTGCTATGGTTAGAATTGGTGAGCGCAATGGTAGGCGTTTATGCGCTGCTATGAGCATTGTTTCTGCTGTTCTATTGATCGCATATTCTATTTTGATTATTGTGTTACCTTCTGCAGTGCCATCAATATGGCGCTTTTATAGTGTTGAAGTTTTCCTCAGTTTTAGTGCGATTGTATGCAATACTTCATGGCATTTATTTTTTGCTGCTTTTCAGTGGCTCTTATTGTTAGTCATTGCAATTAAAGCTTATAAGTTTACTAAATGTGTGCTTATAGGTGATTACAAGAACGCTTTTCCTATGTGCGTTGCTCAGGCAATACTTGGTGCGCTGGCTGTATTATTATCTGCGATTATATAAAATAAGCAAAATAGTGCTAATTGTATGTGCTTGTTCGCGCGTCTTGCAATTCTTATGATATTATTAATTGACACGAACATGGTGCGCGTGCGGTATTTTAATGACTTGCAAATTGTGTTATGATGCGCAATTTCCACTAGTGTTTGTGAGTGTGCCGTTGCGTGAGCGCCATGTTAAAGATGCATGGTGATGTTGCCCTGTGAATGTGTGGCAATGAAGTGAGGTTTTGAATATGCCAGGTATGGATGAAAATGAAGGGACAGAGCCAGCGATGCTTGAGGTACTTACTGATGATGAGCTGCGCAAAGCTGCAGATGATGAAGCTGCTCAGCGAGAATCTAAAGAAAAGAAAAACAATCATATTCGTACTGTGGTAGTTGCAGAAGATGAATCAGTTAATCGTATGGATTTAGTGGCAATGCTTGAAGATAACGGATATCAAGTTGTAGGTCAGGCTGCTAACGGTCAAGAAGCTATTGAGTTGACGCGTGAAAATCATCCAGATGTTGTATGCATGGATGTTAAGATGCCTGTTATGGATGGCATTACCGCCGCTGCAACAATCTGTGATGAGAATATTGCTCCTGTAGTAATGCTCACTGCTTTTTCACAGTCAGATTTAGTAAAACAAGCAACTGGTGCTGGAGCGATGGCGTACGTTACTAAACCGTATGAAGAATCTAAACTTCTTCCTGCTTTGGAAGTTGCTATGGGTCGCTTTAGCGAGATCAACGATTTATTAGATAGTGTTGAACGTGCAGAAAACAAGTTACACGATGCTGAAGATCAGTTGAAGAAAACAGAAGAAAAGTTGAAGAAAGCTGAAGATACTTTAGAAGAACGTAAGCTTGTAGATCGTGCTAAAGGTCTTCTTATGGATAAGGCTGGATTCTCTGAACAGGGTGCTTTCCGCTGGATTCAAAAAACTTCTATGGATCAGCGTATCCCTAAGAAGCGTCTTGCAATGGCTATTATTGCAAAGTATAGCGATGATAAAGCAGAATCTTCATCTGAAAATTAGTAGGGTTATATTTATTCATTTTTATATAACTGCATAGTTATTTATTAGTAATTACGGAACGTGGGTGAGTAGTCAACAGTGAATACCGACATCGTTGAAGAACATTCTTCGGAACTTAAGAATGAGAAAGGAACGTTGTTGGTTGTCGATGGCCATTCTCTTGCGTTCCGTGCTTTTTTTGCAATATCTGCAGATAATTTTTCTACTCGCTCTGGGCAAGCAACAAATTCCATTTGGGGATTTATTACTATGCTTTCGCAGGTTGTAAAAAAAGAGAAGCCTGACCGCTTAGCTATTGCTTTTGACGTTAAAGGTGGAACTTTTAGAAATACTATGCTTCCTCAATATAAAGGTACTCGTGATGCTGCTCCGCAGGAGCTTCTTTCGCAGCTTCCTATTATTCAACAGATGCTTAAAGCTCTTGGTATCACTTATATTGAGAAACCAGGTTATGAAGGTGATGATGTTATCGGCACCCTTGCAACAATGGGAGCGAATGCCGGTTATAGAACTTTGGTACTTTCTGGCGATCGTGATGCATTCCAACTTATAGATGACAATATTACTGTTTTGTATCCAGGACAGCATTTTAAAGATTTAAAAGAAATGGATAAGGATGCTGTTTTTGAAAAATATCATGTTACGCCTAAGCAATATCCTGATCTAGCAGCGTTAAGAGGAGAAACTGCAGATAATATCCCAGGAGTTCCAGGTGTTGGAGATGGGTACGCTGCTAAATGGATTAATCAATTCGGCAGCCTAGAAAATATTATTGAACATTCGAATGAGATTAGCGGTAAAAAGGGAGAAGCTTTAAGAGAAAATATTGATCAAGTTCGTTTAAACCGTAAAGTTAATGCTTTAGTTTGCGATTTGGATTTAGGCGTAACTGTAGATGATTTGTGCTTTGGTGATGTTGATGCTGCAAAATTAGGAATCTTGCTGTCTCAACTTGAATTTGGCGAATTAAAAAAGAGAAAGATTCTCAAAACTTTTAGCAACGGTACGCAACAATCTATTGAAAATAATATGCGTATAATGTTTTCGTCTACGTATGAAGGTAATGCTAATAACGATGAGCTAGTTCAAGGTGATCAATCAAATATTGACGCAGAAAATTTTCAAGAAATGCTAGCAAGCATTGACTTGCATCATGTTAAAACTGTAGAAGACTTTATTAATTGGGAGAATTCCGTTTCTTCTTTACTTTATACAGAAATAAAGAAAGATTCAAAAAATACTGAAGATACTTTCGACCAACTAAGTTCCGAAGAAGAGAATTTTGAAGAATTAAGTTCCGAAAAAATTATAAATAATTCTCGTAAATGTGCCGAACCTATACTGAAAAATCAAGAAGTTGTAATATACGCTCATGAGTGCAAGAAGAATTCAAAACATCATTTTGAGTTGACTGCAGATTCTTTAATAATTCTTGTTGCTCATAAAGCTGTGTTATTGTACGCGTCTGATTTGCAATCGGCAGATCGAGCTTTGCTCGAGATGTTGCGAAAGTTCTTGCAAAAAAATTCTTCAATAACAGTATTGCATGATTATAAAAAGCATTTGGGATTGCTAAAATCGCTAAAATTATTCGATTCGAATAATTCATTTGGCACTCCACTTCTTGATACTCGATTGGCATCATATTTATTGGAGCCTGATTTTCGAGCTGAAACTTTAGAAAATATGGCTGAACATTATTTAGATATTCAGTCAGATGAAGATAATTTGGGTGAAAATGAAGCTAAGCAGGGTGAGCTCGATCTTCTTATTGACGATGAAACGCCAGCCAGTGAAGAAGAAAATAATGAAAAGCAAACTCAAGCGCGTGAAGCTAAATTCTTAAGAACTGCGCTTCTTATTCGTCTTTTGGCTCTTCATTTTGCTTCAACACTTGATGATAGAAAACAAACTGGTTTGATGACTGATTTGGAAATGCCTATTTCGCGAGTTTTGCGTGGCATGGAAGACGTCGGTGCTGCAGTTGATATGCAACGTTTAAGTGGTATGCTTAAGCAATTTTCTGCAGATGCTGAGTTCGCGCAAAATATGGCTTGGAAAGTTGCAGGTAGTTCTGTTAATTTACAAAGTCCTAAGCAGTTGCAGCAAATACTTTTTGAGCATTTTGGTCTTAAACCTACTCGTCGCACAAAGAATGGCTCGTACACGACTAATGCCGAAGCTTTGCAAGCTATGTACGTTAAACTCGATCCCGAAGAGCCTGCAAGTCAATTCTTGGGCGCCTTACTTAAACATCGCGAAACTAATAAATTGAAGCAGATTGTGCAAAGTTTAATTGATGCGGCTCATTATGATGATAGGCGCATCCATACAACTTTTGAGCAGACTATTGCGGCAACTGGTCGTTTAAGTTCTGCTGATCCTAATCTCCAGAATATTCCTAATAGGAATGCTGCTGGTCGTGAGATTCGTGCTGCTTTTATTCCAGGAGAAGAATTTGAATATTTAATGAGTTGTGATTATTCACAAGTTGAGCTTCGTATTATGGCTCATGCATCTCATGATAAAACTCTTATTGAAGCATTCCGTTCCGGCGCAGATTTTCATAAATATGTTGCGAGCTTAGTTTATAAGATTCCTGTTGAACAAGTAACGCCGGATCAACGTTCTCATGTAAAAGCTATGAGCTATGGATTAGCATATGGATTGAGTACTTATGGACTAGCCAAACAGCTTTCTATTAGTCCGGCTGAAGCTGAAATGTTGAAGAATAAGTATTTTGATACTTTTGGCAATGTTCATGACTATCTGGAATCTCTTGTGTCAAAGGCAAAAGAACTTGGATATACAGAAACTATGTTTGGTCGACGTAGGTACTTCCCGCAGCTTTCTTCCAATAATCGTGCATCTCGTGAAGCTGCTGAGCGCGGAGCTCTTAACGCTCCAATACAAGGTACTGCCGCAGATATTATGAAACTTGCTATGCTTCGTGTTGATTTGGGATTGCGTGAAGCAAAAGTTCGTAGCCGAGTAATATTGCAAATACATGATGAATTGATTTTAGAAATTTCACATGGTGAGCAAGAGCAGGTAGAAAATATTGTGCGTAAAGCTATGGAAAATGCTGTGCATCTAGATGTTCCTCTTAATGTTTCTACTGGAGTTGGTGTAGATTGGCAACTAGCAGCGCATTAACACTACTTAAAGGTAGAAGAAATGATTAGATTAAGCAAAGTAATTGAAGCTATAGAAACATTGTACCCATTGAGCTTTGCTGAAGAGTGGGATGAGCCTGGTCTTATTGTTGGAGACTTGAATTCCCAAATTCAGCGAATCGTATGTGTCAGTGATCCTACGATTAGCGCAGTTGATCGAGCGTTATCAATGGGTGCCAACCTATTAGTGACTCATCATCCGCTATTTTTCAAAGCTGTGCATGGAGTTTCAAACGAAACTGTTCGTGGCGAAATTGTACAGCGTTTAATTAGTAATAATTGTGCGCTATGGGTTGGCCACACTAATGCGGATGTCGCGTGGCGTGGAGTTGCTCATGCTGCGGCAGAGTATTTTGGTCTTCATAATTTGCGTCCAATTGTTGTTTCTAAACAGATCGATTCTGCTGGACGTAACATTGGCTTAGGCAGAATTGGTGTTTTGGATGTGCCAATATCATTGCGTGATTTTGCGCAAAATGTTTTTAACGTTCTTCCTCATACAAAAGTTGGTGTTCAAGTTGCTGGAAATCTTGATGCGAAAGTTAGTACAGTAGCTGTTTTGCCTGGTTCTGGGGAAAGCTTGTTAGATGAAGTTCGCAAGGAAAAAGTTGACGTATATGTTACAAGCGATTTGCGTCATCATCCTGCACTTGACGCAATTGAGCGAGCTAAATATGAATCGAAACTGCGTCTTTCTTCTGGTGAAGATTACATTCAACACACATATCCTATGATTATTAACACTTCTCATAGTGCTATTGAGTCATTGTGGTTTACTTATGCGATTAATGATATTGCTGACTGCGTAGAAGAAATGTATGGAGAGCGTCCAGAAGTTGCTTGGTTAGGTGAAGCTTGCGATCCATGGAATTACGTTA
Organism: Gardnerella sp. DNF01205; assembly: GCF_049244135.1. Taxonomy (NCBI): domain Bacteria; kingdom Bacillati; phylum Actinomycetota; class Actinomycetes; order Bifidobacteriales; family Bifidobacteriaceae; genus Gardnerella; species Gardnerella sp. DNF01205. Next base: position 797,110 of record NZ_CP058378.1, read on the forward strand.
TTAATTGAGGCTTTCATTTAAAATTCAAGCTTTTTTAAATAACGTCAACATGACGTGAAAACTACTCGAATATATGAGATACTTATATTATGCATATACGACCAGGTTCCATGTATCCGCTTGGCGCAAACTATGATGGCGCTGGCGTGAATTTTGCGCTGTTTTCCGAAGTTGCAAAGCGCGTTGAATTATGTTTATTTGATGAGCATGATAATGAAACACGTATCGATATGACTGAGCAGAACTCATACGTGTGGCATAACTATGTTTCAGGCATACAGCCTGGTCAGCGTTATGGTTATCGTGTTCACGGACCCTATGATCCTTCTCATGGTTTATGGTGCAATCCTCATAAGTTGTTGCTTGACCCATATGCCAAGGCGATTGAAGGAAATATAGACGGTGATGAGAGTCTTTTCTCGTATTGGTTTGATAATCCAGATGATATTTCAGCAATGAATACTTTGGATTCTGCGGATCATACGATGAAGGCTGCAGTTATTAACCCGTATTTTGATTGGGGTAATGATCAGCACCCTATGATTCCGTATCATGATTCTGTTATTTACGAAGCTCATGTTCGTGGAATGACTAATCTTGATAAACGTGTTCCTCCAGATATTAGAGGCACTTATGCTGGACTTGCACATCCAAGCGTTATTTCTTATTTAAGGAAGCTTGGTGTTACTGCAATAGAATTGATGCCTATCCATCAGTTTGTAAACGATTCTTTCTTGCAAAATAAAGGATTAAGTAACTACTGGGGATACAACACTATTGGTTTCTTCGCTCCTCAAAATTCTTATTCCAGTTCTGGTCAGCGCGGAGAGCAAGTTAACGAATTTAAGTCAATGGTTAAGGCATATCATGCTGCAGGCATGGAAGTGATTCTAGACGTTGTCTACAATCACACTGCTGAGGGCAATGACCGTGGTCCTACTTTGAGTTTCCGTGGTATTGATAATCGCGCATATTATCGTCTTGTAGATAATGATCAGCGTCATTATTTTGACACTACTGGTACTGGTAATTCCTTACTTATGCGTTCTCCAAAAGCGTTGCGGTTAATCACAGATAGTTTGCGTTATTGGGTAACTGAAATGCATGTCGATGGCTTCCGTTTCGATTTAGCAGCAACTCTTGCGCGTCAGTTCCAAGAGGTAGATAAACTTTCTGCATTCTTTGACATTATTGAGCAGGATCCCATTATTTCAAGTGTGAAGCTTATTGCTGAGCCTTGGGATATTGGTGTTGGTGGATATCAAGTTGGTGGATTCCCTCCAAGTTGGTCTGAGTGGAATGGAAGATATCGCGATTGTGTTCGCGACTTTTGGCGCTCACAACCATCTACATTACCTGAATTTGCTAGCAGGCTTATGGGTAGCTCAGATTTGTATGAGCAAAATGGACGAAAGCCTGTAGCTTCCGTGAACTTTATTACAGCTCACGATGGCTTCACTATGAATGATTTAGTTAGCTATAACGAAAAGCATAATGAAGCTAATAAAGAAGGCAATTGTGATGGTGCAAACGACAATCGTTCGTGGAATTGCGGTGTTGAAGGACCTACTAATATTCACGATGTTAACGAATTGCGTGAACGTCAAATACGCAATTTGTTCTCAACTCTTTTGATGAGCCAGGGCATTCCTATGATATGCGCTGGTGATGAAGTCATGCGCACGCAAAATGGTAATAACAATGCTTATTGCCAAGATAACGCTATTTCGTGGATAAGTTGGGATTATAACGAAACTCAGCGAGATATGTTCGATTTCGTTTCTAAGCTTATTCACCTGCGTTTGAAGCACCCTGTGTTGCATCGTCGTCGTTTCTTTACGGGTCGTTCTGCTGGAGATGATGTAAGCGATATTCCACAAGTTGAATGGCTTGACCATAACGGTACTGTTATGGATATGGAGGACTGGTCAAATACTCATGCTTTATCTGTGATGATTTATTTGAATGGTTCGGATATTCCAGAAACTGACTGGTATGGAACGAGAATGGTTGATAATGACTTTATTCTTATTTTTAATGCGCATTATGAACCTATTACTTTTACTTTGCCAGATAAACGTTATGGTGAGAAGTGGAAGTTGATTGTGGACACATATAATCCAAAGGGTCCGGAATTGTTATATGAAGCAGGATTTAATATTGTCGCACAATCTCGTAGTTTCTTGCTTCTTATGAGCGAGCATAAGCCAGAATGTTGAGTATTATGCTTTATTCGTAAAGAAGTTCGTGACCTGTAAAAACTAAAAGCAGCGCAGAAATTTAAGTTTCTACGCTGCTTTTGTTAGTTTAATTTATCTTTTGTTCTTATTCTATTTGTGCTTTTGAGCTTCTATTTAATATTAAAGCTTGATTTATTTTTGATTGAAGACGATCGCTTTGCATAGCCGCAACTTGTCGTGAAAATACAATAATCCATCCAAGAAATAGCAGACATGATAATGCTTCAACATTTGTAAGAGTATTATTTCCATGTACCCACTGATTTCCTGCCCACGCAGTAAGAATAACCGCTAAATCGGAAGCAATATAGAATGTGCGAGAAAGCCTAGGAGCAAGCCATGGAAGGCAAACAAGCATTGTGCAAATTAATCCTGTCACTCCTCGAGCACATAAATCATGTAAGAAAGGATGTGGCGTGTATCTAAAAGTTCCTATTCCAATAAACGATATTCCTCCAAGAATCAGCAAAGCTGCCATAACAGTTGTGCGCATCTTGAAGTGTTTAATCAGTTTTTGGTTATTGTGTTGTAGCATTTCGTGCTGTGTTGCAACGAATTCAGTAATAGCAAAGTAGCTCGTTATGATAATGCAAATTCCTGACAAAACAAGTGTTGCATTAAACATACTAGCTGCAAATGTTGTGCGGTCTCCAAGTTGAGAGAAATTATTGTTATACCAGTACGGATCATCTGTCGTAAGACCTGCAGTTGCAGCTCCAGAAATAACGAATAATGGCAGGAGGGAAGCCACAGTTTTAGCTTCAAGAAGTTCAGCTTGAATAAGAGTTGCGTATCCAACTATTCCAGATAAAGCTGAGCATAATACTGGTAAATAGCTGTTCATTGCCGCTCTGCCAATAATGCTATTAATAATAGATAGCAAAGCAAAAGACATAAGAAACATCGTTGCGCCGTAAATCGTAGAAAGCGCTGTTATTTCAAACGCGTGCTTAGCTACTCGAATTAAGTGATGGCTGATAACTTTTTTATTTGTACGCAAGTATCCAACAATAAAAGCGCCTACGCTGCACAAAGACACAATAGTTGAAGCTGTAAGGAATAATCGCTGGCTAATTTGCCAAAATGCTGGCATTGTTGCCATATACATTCTCATAATAATCATTCCACAAGCTGCACAAACTATGAATGATATTAACCCCATTGCCTCTGTTCGCTGGAAGCGTCCCATACTTAGCCCCTTTTTCTTTAAACTAATTCTATTGTATCGTTTGGTGGCTAGTAATGAGTTTTGTTAGTCGAATTTTGTAATGAAGAAAAAATTTTCATAATACGTGTGTCGTAATTTGCATTTGTCTGCAAAGTGCGCTATTGTAATTGATTGTGCTTGGAACTGGTAATCAGTTCAAAAGCCTCGGGGTGTAGCGCAGTTTGGTAGCGCGCCTGCTTTGGGAGCAGGATGTCGCAGGTTCGAATCCTGTCACCCCGACTTTTTATATCTAATGAAATATGCGTATTTTTGCTTTTTATTCTTATTTAACAGTACATGTCAATCGATAGTATTCATAGTATGAGTGGTATTAACGATATTGCAGATTGCACTACTTTTTGGAAAGCGCCGTATGCTAATCATCAATTAAAAGCTTATATTGAGGTTCCTGGAAGTAAATCTTTGTCGAATCGTTATTTAATTTTGGCAGCTTTGGGCACAAAACCAGTAGTTTTACAAGGATTATTGCGCTCGCGCGACACGGAGCTTATGATTAGCGCTTTATCTACATTTGGCGTTAGATGTGAGTCATTAAATGAAGATGGAACTAAGCTTCGTGTAATTCCTCCAGAAGACGGAGTTTTTAGGATTCCAGATAATGCTGAAGTGTATTGTGGTTTAGCTGGAACTGTAATGCGTTTCGTTGCAGCTTTAGCTTTATTTGCAAATAAAGCTGTGCGATTTGATGGCGATAAGCAAGCTTATGCGCGTCCTATGAAGCCAGTTCTTGACGGTTTAGAGCAGCTTGGTGCTCGCGTAGAGTATCAAGGAGAAGAGGGTTTCTTACCTTTTACTATTACGCCACCTTCAGTCGAATTTAAAATAAATAATTTTTCTGAAAAAATCGTGCAAATTGATTCTTCTTCATCATCACAATTTATTTCTGCGATGCTTCTAATTGGTTCACGTATACCTGGAGGCTTAAGTCTTAAACATATTGGTGACACATTGCCAAGTATGCCGCATATTCGCATGACTATGGACGATATTTGCAAAGCGGGTGGGGTTGTAAATATGACTAGCAACGCAATGTGGCATGTTAAAGAGAGCAAAATAGCTTTATCTGATACTGTTACTATAGAGCCTGATCTTTCTAATGCTGCGCCATTTTTAGGAGCATCATTGATTGCTGGAGGAAGTGTCAGTATACCTAATTGGCCGTTTTCTTCAACTCAACCTGGAGGATTGCTTCCTGGAATATTAGAGAAAATGTGCGCAAAAGTTAGTTTTGAAAAAACAAGCGATGACGCTGGAATAATGCATGTGGAAAGCGATGGTTCGATTAAAGCAATTCCGTATCTTGATTTGAGTGCAGCAGGAGAGATTGCTCCTAGTATTGCAGCTATTCTTGCTTTTGCGGACGGTCCGAGTGAACTTCATGGTATCGCGCATTTGAGAGGGCATGAAACGAATCGTTTGCAAGCTTTAGTTAATGAATTGAATCGAGTTGGGATTGGTGCTAAAGAGCTCGAAGATGGCATTCGTATTGAGCCAAGTAATCATATGCATGGGGAAGTAATGGAAACTTATGCGGATCACAGAATGGCAACTTTTGCTGCAATGCTTGGATTACGCATAGAAAATATAAGAATCAAAAATATTTCTACTACTCGCAAAACGATTCCTGATTTTCCAGGAATGTGGCATAGAATGCTTGAATAATAAATAATCCCGAGCCTTTTTGACCCGGGATTATTCATATTTATTTATTTTGTTCTACGCCGTTAAGCGCAAACAATTTAGTGCTCAAACTTGTTGCCGTAGCTATCTTCACCAGCTTCAGCAATGGTTGCAGCCTTGCGCGCAATAGCCAACTCTTCGTTCGTTGGAATCACAGCAATAATCACAGAGCTGTCTGGAGTGGAAATAACGCGTGGCTCCTTAGAACGAACCAAATTCTTTTCCTTATCGAGCTTAACGCCGAATGGCTCAAGCTTTTCGCATACGCGAGCGCGCACAATTTCGTCGTTTTCGCCGACACCAGCTGTGAAGGTAATGACATCAACGCCGCCCATTTGAGCAGTATAGTTGCCAATATAACCAACAATGCGGTGCACGTATACGCCGAGAGCGAGCTTAGCGTTTTCATCGCCTTCTGCGATGAGCTTGTGAATATCACGCAAATCGCCATGACCAGTCATACCCATCATGCCTGAACGCTTGTTGAAGAGAGTGTCAAGTTCGTCCACGTTCATGTGAGCGTTGCGAATAAGGTGGAATACTACAGCTGGGTCAATATCGCCAGTGCGACCGCCCATCATCAAGCCTTCGAGTGGGGTTAAGCCCATAGAAGTTTCGACTGGTTTTCCAGAAATCTGAGCAGAAGCAGAAGCACCGTTACCAATGTGCAAAACAATCTGCTTCAAACCTTCTGCAGGCTTACCGACAACGCTTGGAACAACAGAGCCAATGTATTCGTGAGAAGTGCCGTGAGCACCATAACGACGAATATGATAGCGATCTGCGATTTCCTTGTTCAAAGCATAAGTTGCTGCAACCTGTGGCAAATCATGGAAGAATGAAGAATCGAATACCATAATTTGTGGAACATCTGGCAAAAGTTCAGTCATGACTTCAGCGCCAACAGCTTCTGGACCGTTGTGAAGTGGAGCCAAAACTGCCAAATCCTTAACCTTATTGATTGTCTTTTCATTGACTAATGCAGGCTTAGGGAATGTTAAGCCACCCTGAACAACGCGGTGACCGACAGCAACAATGCCAGACTCTGAAAGCTTTGGACCATATTCTTCGAAGAATCCAAGTACGCGTTTCAAGCCCTGCTCGTGATCGTGAACTGGCTCATTGAACTCATGCTTTTCGCCATTGAATACGTGCTTGTAGTGGCCGTCAACTGGCTCGCCAATCTTCTCAACGATGCCGGAAGCGATGCCTTCACCGCTTTCCAAGTCAACGAGTTGATACTTAATCGAACTGGAACCAGAATTGATAACAAGAACGGTTTTTGCCATGTGGGCATCCTCCATAAGTATTGATAAGGCTTATAAATTGCCACGCTCTAGTTTAGCGTTAAGTTCCTACAAACTTAAAGATATTGAGTGCAATGCAATACCTCAAGGTTACGTACGCACTGTGATGCTGTTTTAGGAGCTTTATTATGTTTATTCTGATTGTGCTTCTAACGCGGTTAAAGCAACGGTATTAATAATATCTTGTACTAAAGCTCCTCTAGACAAATCATTTACAGGCTTATTTAATCCTTGCAAAATTGGACCAACAGCCAGTGCTCCGCTAGAGCGTTGCACGGCTTTATAAGCGATATTTCCTGCGCATAAATCAGGGAATACAAATACATTCACATGACCAGCAATACTATTATTTTTTGCTTTTGCTGCAGCAACTGTAGGAGACCATGCTGCATCAAACTGTATAGATCCAACAATTGCTAAATCAGGTGCTTTTTCTTTCGCAATGCGTGTTGCTTCCTCTACAGTATCAACATCTGGCCCTTTTCCTGAACCAAGCGTTGAATAGGATAGCATTCCAACTTTAGGGTTGAGTCCGAAAGTCTCTGCAGTGTGTGCAGACTGAATAGCAATATCAGCAAGCTGTTCTGCACTAGGATTTGGGTTGATTGCACAATCTGCAAATACAGATACGTGATCTTTGAAGCACATAAGGAATGCTCCAGAAACCAGCTTAGAACCAGGCTTAGTTTTGATAACTTGAAGAGCAGGACGTACAGTGTTAGCGGTTGAATTAACTGAACCAGAAACAAGACCGTCTGCTTGACCTAGTACTACTAGCATGGTGCCGAAGTAGCTTGCATCTGTTAATTGTTCACGCGCTTGCTTTTCTGTCATTCCTTTCTTTGCTCTTAATTCGCAAAGTTTTGTAATCATATGGCTTAGCATTGCTTCATCGTGCATAGATTGGAAACTAGCTTTGCAAAGAGAATTGAGATTTAGTTCTTCTGCTCGAGCAAGAATAGATTCGCGTTCTCCAATGATAATTAGATTTACAATATCACGTTCTAGCAAATAGTTTGCTGCTTTAAGAATACGATCTTCTTCTCCTTCCGGAAGAACTATAGTTTTCTTATTTTCTTTTGCTTTCCCTAATAAACTGTATTGGAAAGCATAAGGTGTAGTTGGAACTTTAAATGGTTGGTGGAGAGCATTAAGAACATCATTTTCTCGAACGCAATTTACGAATGTTTCTAATGAAGAATTTTTAGTTTCTTCATCTATTGGTGGCAAAACCCATAATGGAGTTTGGCTTACTCGGGATGCTTCGTCGTTTGAGTTTGCATAATTCCTAGAGCTATAGTCACGCATTAACTCAGCTCCAAGTTCTGGATCGCAGTTTGTAACAAATACTCCTAAAACTTGTGTGCATGATTTAAGAACGCAAGCATTTGCAGAATCTATAGTTTGTAAAATTTGTTGTGAGTTTCTGCCTTGAGCTGAAACTGTGAGAAAAACAGGTGATGCCAAGTCAGCTGCAACAGTTGCGTCGAAAGAAAACAGTTCTGGATCATATGCTGGGTTTGCGTCACTAGAAACAATAATAGAAGCTTGAGCAGAGGTGGATTGCAACAATTCGTTATAGCGCGCAACGATATCTCCTCGCACTGTGTCTTTATTTGTTCTAACTATTTCTGGAGTTGTTGCAATAACTTGCTCTAATTTCGTTGAAGTATTTGTGATACCCAAAAGTTGTTTAGTAAAAGTGTCATTTGGTTGAGCGCATGGACGAAAAACAGTAGTGCTGTAGTTATTAGACAGAATATGTGTTATTCCGAATGCAACAGCATTTCTGCCGTACATATCTTCGTTGCCGATAATTGTTACATTAATATGCGACACGATGCGTTCTCCTTTGATACTTCGTGTTACTGCTAGGTTTATATTGTTAATGTAAGTTTTGCATTTTGCAATATAAACAAACTTTTTCTATTGTACGGCTTATCTATGTTGTACACGCACAAAATATTAATTATAAATGTAATTTATTTTGCATATAACTAGTTTTATTGCATTGTTTGTTTTAATACACAAAACGGGAGCCAATCTTTCGATTGACTCCCGAAATGTTTTAGCTAACCAATTTTAGCTTTATCAGCTTAAAACTACTCGTTATCGCCTGCGGTTGCAGCGGTAGCGGTGACAGCGCCTGGCTTATCGGTCTTAACGCCTGGCCATACCCAATCGGTGTAGTCTGGGTGATCAAGACCCTTGTCGACTGCATACTGGAAGGCTTCGAGGCGGAAGTCCTCGAGCTTCTTGATTTCGTCGGCATACTTAGCGGCGTCAACCATGCGCAATGCTTCAGCGGTAAGCTCGTAACGATCCATGTCGTTCACACGAACCATATCGTATGGCGTTGTGGTGGAGCCCTGCTCCTTGTAGCCATGAACGTTGAAGTTATCGTGGTTTGGACGATCATAAATCAAGCCGCGAACGTCATGTGCATAGGAGTGATAAGCGAAGAGGACTGGCTTGTCAGCAGTGAAGAGCTCAGTGAACTCTTCGTCAGTCAAAGCTTCGTTGTTTTCCTTAGCGGACTGCAACTTGAGCAAGTCAACAACGTTAACAACCTTGAACTTAACGCCAAGCTTGTTCAACTTGTCGGCAGCTGCCATCAATTCCTGCTGTGGAACATCGCCAACACCAGCGAGAACAACCTGAACTTCGTCATTGTTCTTAGCGTTGGAAGCCCACTTCCACTCAGCAGCACCCTTCTCGAGCTCTTCGCGAGCTTCGTCGAGAGTCAACCAAGTAGCAGCTGGCTGCTTACCAGCGAAGATAGCATTAATCATGTTGGTGGACTTGTAAGCCTTTTCAGCAACAGCAAGCAACATGTTGGAATCTACTGGGAAGTAAATGCCGATTACGTGATCGTTGTTGAAGGTCTTGTTCAAGAGCACGGAGGTTACGCCTGGATCCTGGTGCGAGAAGCCGTTGTGATCCTGACGCCATACGTGAGAGGACACCAACAAGTTCACAGAGGAGATTGGCTTACGCCATGGGATCTCACGAACGGTAGCCTCAAGCCACTTTGCGTGCTGGTTCAACATGGAGTCGATAACGTGTACGAAGGACTCGTAGGAGCTCCAGATGCCGTGACGACCGGTGAGCAAGTAACCTTCGAGGAAGCCTTCCATCTGATGCTCGGAAAGCTGCTCGGTGACCTGACCGGTAACAGCCATGTGCTCATCGACTAAGCCGGAGAGATAGCCAGCATCCCACTGCTTGTTGGTTACTTCGTAAGCAGCCTGCAAACGGTTGGAAGCAGTCTCATCTGGTCCGAAGATACGGAAGGAATCTGGGTTGTTCTTGATGATGTCACGAGTGTAAACGCCAAGACGACGGGTAGCTTCGAGCTGACCCCAGCCGTGACCGAATTCCTTAACTTCCTTGACTTCGTAATCCTCAAGCTTTGGAAGCTTCAAATCTTCACGAATACGACCACCGTTGGCGTTTGGATTTTCACCAATGCGGAGTTCGCCCTTTGGCATGAAGGAAAGAACGTCTTCCTTCACAGCGCCCTTTTCATCGAAGAGCTCTTCAGGCTTGTAGGACTTCATCCAGTTCTTCAAAACCTCGAAGTGAGCTTCGGTATCGCGAGCAGATGCCAGTGGCACCTGGTGTGCACGCCAAGAACCTTCGGTCTTCTTGCCATCGATGAACTTCGGGCAGGTCCAACCCTTTGGAGTGCGGAAGATAATCATTGGGTAGTAAGGACGAGTTACATCGTTAGTCTGAGCCTCAGCCTTAATATCGCAAATTTCATCGAAGATAGTTTCGAACATGTCAGCAAAGCGACGGTGGATGGACATATGATCCTCATCGTCGAAGCCAGCAACGAACTCGTATGGTTCATAACCCATGCCGTGGAAGAACTCATGAAGCTCCTCATCGGAAATACGGGAAAGAATTGTTGGGTTAGCGATCTTATAGCCGTTCAAGTGCAAGATTGGAAGCACGATACCATCGGTACGTGGGTTCACAAGCTTGTTGGACTGCCAACCGGTAGCCAAAGGACCGGTCTCAGCTTCACCATCGCCAACGATTGCTGGAACGAACAAGCTTGGGTTGTTCATAACAGCGCCGTAAGCGTGAGAAAGTGCGTAACCAAGCTCGCCACCTTCGTGGATGGAACCTGGGGTTTCAGGAGCGAAGTGAGAAGGAATACCGCCTGGGTAAGAGAACTGACGGAAGAACTTCTGCAAACCAGCTTCGTCCTTAGTAATCTTTGGATAGTACTCAGTGTAAGTACCGTCGAGGTAAGACTGAGCAGTACCAGCTGGACCGCCGTGGCCTGGACCCATGATAATCACGGTGTTCTGCTGGTGATCAGCGATAAAACGATTAATGTGGCCGATAAGGAAGTTAAGACCTGGAGTGGTGCCCCAGTGGCCCACCAGACGATGCTTAACGTCTTCGCGAGTGAACGGCTCCTTCATTAGAGGGTTGCTGCGAAGATAAATTTGGCCGATTGCAAGATAGTTGGCAACGCGCCAGTACTTGTCTACGCCTTCGATAGCTGCCTCGGAAACTGGAGCGTTTAGCTTCTTCCAAGGTGTGCCAATAACAGGACTCGTCATGTGTACTCCTGTACTCAAGCACTTTTCAGTGCAATTTGATCATTACCATTTGGTTATAGAGACTGGAAAACAAATGTATTACAGCTCTTTTTCCATCCGTTTCAGTATAGTGCCAGCGTCTGACTTTTGTTCGTTTGGTTACTTCTTCGTGCATTTGTGTTGAAAAAATGTGTGATTATGTGCGTAAAAAATGAGCCATTTGTATAGATTATGTTATATTTAATGTTCATTTTATACTTTATAGTTAAGCGTTTCGCACAAAAATCTACCAACGTTATTTGCAGTGTTAGACTGTACGTGTAACTTTTGTGTTTAATTTTCGGCGTTTTGTAATTACGTAACGTCGCAAAGTTTCACTATTATAAGTTGAATCGTGTTAGAACTTATATATAAGGAGAATCATGGCAAAAGGACCAGTGCTTGTCGTTGATTTTGGCGCTCAATATGCTCAGCTTATTGCTCGTCGAGTGCGCGAAGCAAATGTGTATTCAGAACTTGTTCCTCACTCTATGCCAGTTGACGAAATGCTTGCTAAGGATCCTCAAGCTATTATTCTTTCAGGCGGTCCTGCTTCTGTTTATGAACCAGGTGCTCCTGACATTGATCCAAAGATTTTTGAAGCAGGTGTACCGGTTCTTGGTATTTGCTATGGCTTCCAGGTAATGGCTCATGAGCTTGGTGGCGATGTCGATAAAGCTGCACTTGGTGAGTATGGCAAGACTGCTGCAACTATTGATGATTCTGAAGGTTTACTTTCCGGATCCCCATCTGCGCAGAATACTTGGATGAGTCACGGTGTTGCTGTTAAGCGTGCTCCAGAAGGTTTTACGGTTTTGGCTCACACAGAAGGTGCTCCAGTTGCAGCAATGCAAGACGAAAGTCGCAAACTCTACGGTGTGCAATGGCATCCAGAAGTTAAACACACTCCATTGGGTCAGGAACTTATATCTACATTCTTACATAAGTGTGCAGGACTAGATAATAATTGGAATCCTTCTAATATTATTGAGGATCAAGTTGCTAAGATTCGTGAAGAAGTTGGCGACGCGCAAGTTATTTGTGGTCTTTCTGGCGGCGTAGATTCTGCTGTTGCTGCAGCATTGGTACATAAAGCAATTGGCAATCAGCTTACTTGCGTTTTTGTTGACCACGGTTTGCTTCGTAAAGGCGAAGTTGAGCAGGTTAAGCATGATTTTGTTGAAGCAACAGGCATTAAACTTATTGCAGTTGATGCAGAAGATGACTTTTTGAACGCACTTAAAGGCGTGAGTGAGCCGGAGCGCAAGCGCAAGATTATTGGCGAAAAGTTTATACGCACTTTTGAAAAAGCTCAGCGTCAAGTTATCGAAGAAGCTGGAAAATCTGGAGCAGAAGTTAAGTTCCTTGTGCAAGGCACGCTTTACCCGGATGTAGTTGAATCCGGTGGCGGTGATGGTGCTGCAAACATCAAATCTCATCACAATGTTGGAGGTTTGCCAAAAGATTTGAAGTTTAAGCTTATTGAACCTTTGCGTACTTTGTTTAAGGATGAAGTTCGTGCTATTGGAACTGAGCTTGGACTTCCAGATGAAATTGTTTGGCGTCAGCCATTCCCAGGACCTGGTTTAGGTATTCGTATCGTGGGCGAGATTACACGCGAACGCTTAGCTGTTCTTCGTGAAGCAGATGCTATTGCACGCGAAGAGCTTTCTAAAGCTGGATTGGATCGCGACATTTGGCAATGCCCAGTCGTTTTGCTTGCTGATGTTCATTCTGTTGGTGTTCAAGGTGATGAGCGTACATATGGTTCTCCAATTGTTTTGCGTCCTGTGAGCTCTGAAGATGCTATGACAGCTGATTGGTCTCGTGTGCCTTACGATGTGTTGGCAAATATTTCTACTCGAATCACGAATGAATGCCGTCAAATTAATCGTGTAGTGCTTGATGTAACGTCTAAGCCGCCTGCCACGATTGAGTGGGAGTGACAGTTTTTGATGAGAATTATTGACTGAAATATAAACATATGTTTATACAGTAAAACATATGTTTATTTTCATTAAAAACTGTAATAATTACTGATTTTTATAAAGCACTTCGTGAAAATGGAGTGCTTTTTTCTGTATATTGGTGTGTCGAATTTTCTAAAAACAGGTAAATTTTCGAATTTTATCGATATTTAATGAATATTTTAGTAGTAAATACTGTTGTTTTTAATTGTTTATAATGTTTACGATATAATGAATTTTACATGAAACAACAGTATGAGCTGTAACAGTAGTTGTTGGCTGGGTGTAAAAACTGCTGCTCGTAGTAGCTCTTACTACTTTGCTTCATTGCGGAACCGTGAATTTTGTATGTGTAGTTTTACTGTGCTACGAAACTAATCGTGTATTTCGAATAGTTTCGCCTACGGTATCGTTTGCGAAGTTTGTAAGATATTTTTGCCGCCAATAATTGCGTAAGCCGCTCAAACTATATCGATTAATATGGTAAGGAGAGTTACGTGGACGGCATTCTGTCAGTACTGCTCGATATTTTCAGACAGCCATCTGTTATAGTTGCGCTTATTTCTTTTATTGGGCTTGCAGTGCAAAGAAAGAAATTCTCGGATATTTTGCAAGGATCAATCCGTACCCTTGTTGGTTTTCTTGTTTTAGCAGCTGGTTCTGGAGTTATTACTGAAGCGTTGAATCCATTTGGCAAAATGTTTCAATACGCATTTCATGTGCAAGGCGTAGTGCCGAATAATGAAGCAATTATTGGAACTGTTTTATTGAAGTATGGCTCTGAATCTGCGCTTATTTTCTTCTTTGGAATGATTGTTAATATTATTCTTTCTATTACTTCTCGTTTTAAATTTATCTATTTAACGGGTCACGTAGCTTTCTATATGGCAAGTATGCTTGCTGTTATATTTAATGTTGCTGGTTTTAGCATGTGGGAAGTCCTTTTATGGGGTTCAATTGCTCAAGGATTGTTTACGACAATTTCTCCAGCACTGGTGCAGCCGTTTATGAAAAAAGCTTCAGGCAAAGATGATGTTGCTTTAGGACATCCTGCTGGTACTGGTGTTGCTTTAGGTGCGTTAATTGCAAAGATTACTGCTTCAAAAAAGCGTCCTTCTAAGTCAACTGAGGATATTAAATTCCCAGCAGCATTGGGATTCTTGCGTGATACAACAGTTCTTATCACGCTTTCTATGGCTGTTATTTATATCGTAGTGGCACTTTTTGCTGGATCTTCGTATGTCGAAACACATTTATCTAATGGTCAAAACTCCATTGTTTTCGTTATGTTGAAGGCTGCAACTTTTGCTGCAGGTGTTTATATTATTCTTGCAGGCGTGCAGATTGTTCTTGACGAAATTGTTCCAGCTTTTAAGGGAATATCGGAAAAGCTTGTTAAAAATGCTCGTCCTGCTTTAGATGCACCAATGACTTTTGGCTTTGCTCCTAATGCTGTTCTTATTGGCTTCTTGGCTAGTTTCTTTGGCGGCTTGCTTGGAATGACGTTTATGGCGATTTTGGGAACGACAATTATTATTCCTGGAATTGTTGCGCATTTTATGGCTGGTGGTGCTGCAGGAGTATTTGGTAATGGTCAAGGTGGAATACGTGGTTGCTTGACTGCATCATTTATTAATGGCCTTTTCATTACTTTCCTTCCGTTGTTCCTTTTGCCAGTGCTTGGCAATTTAGGAAGTGCAAATTCTACATATTCTGATGCAGATTATGGCGTATTTGGTGTAATACTTGGTCACGTAAATATTGTCGGTGGTCGTACTGTTCTAATTTCTGTAATACTTATTGCACTAATATTGTTCTATTCTGTTTCGATATTGATGAATAAACGCGATTCTAATAATTTTGAAAAAGTTGAAGAAATAAAATAAGTAAAGAAAATAAAAATACAATTAAATAATTGTGTAGACATAGATTAAATTCTTTTTACTCATTTTCCTATTTGTTTGTACATTTTATGTTAGGGCTGATAGGATAACAGAGTTATTAGTTTTGCATGAGCCGTTGTTACTATGCTGTGTTTTACACAAACTAGTATCAGCGGCTTTTTCATGCTAGCGCTTAGTTAGGGGAGAGTGATAATGGTCGACGGTGTGCCTAAATATATTGCTGTGCGAGATAATCTACGCGCTCGTATTGATTCTATGGAAGCTAACGAACAATTACCTCCTGAAATTGAATTGTGCAAACAGTACAATGTGAGTCGTATCACTTTGAGGCATGCAGTTGATAATCTTATTACTGAAGGATTACTTGTTCGTGAGCAGGGTAGGGGAACATTTCGAGCTTCTTCAATTATTCATACTTATAATCAGGAAGTGATTTCTGATCGCGCGCAAGGATTTTATGAGCAGGCTTATTCTAATGATGCAAAAGTTAGAATAAAAGTTATTGAAAAAGATGTTATTCACGATGAAGATGCTGCTGCTCGTTTAGGTCTTGATCCAGAAGATGAGTTGATATGTTTGAAACGCTTGCGCTATGTTGACGATGTTTTATCGCGTTATAGTGTGATTTATTTGTCTGCTTCGCGTTTTCCTAAAATTTTGACGCATGATTTTTCAGATGATTCGTTAGCTGATTTTTTGTTCAAAGCGTACGCTGTTCAGCTTGTAGAAAATGAGGTGTCTGTGCATGTAGAAGAGCTGTGTGACCGGCTTGCGGCAGTACTGAATGTTGAAGTTGGAACTTCTGTAATTGCAGCTTATTCTACTGTAAAAGATAAGTTTGGCACGATTATTGCTTTTGGTGCAGCTGTTTATACGCCAAATTCTGGCGAGATTCGTTTCCATTTGCATTCAAATGCTGCTTAATTAAATTTTTTAGGGCTAGCTAAGATGATCTTCTTAGCTAACACCTTTTTGCGTTAGAAAACAATAAAACCTTGCTGGCTTTCCAGCAAGGTTTTTTCGTGTCCGGAGCGGGAGTTGAACCCGCACGCCTGTAACAAATAGGCACTAGCACCTCAAGCTAGCGCGTCTACCATTCCGCCACCCGGACAGGTGTTTTAGACAACAGATAAGACTATAACATCTTTTTTTCTTCTTCGCTTCGGCGTGTTGAAAAAATTACGAATTTTCAAAATATTTATATATGAAAATAGTAATAATAGTTTTAAATTATGCTATTTTCAGTATAAAAATCTCCTTTACTATCTTGTTTAAAATCAATAACATTCACTGGCTTTTTTGCCAAGTTTCCATCAAAGTCAATGAACGAGTGTTGTGGCAATGAAGAAATATCATGTTTTGGATAGTCTCTTCTAAAGAAAGCACCTCTAGATTCATGTCTAGCAAGTGAAGATTGTAATACTGCTTTTGCAAGTAGTGACATGTTCTTTATTTCCCATATTGCAGTAATTTCTTGGTTAAAAACTAAATTATCGCTATGAATGTGTAATGACTGAATTTTAGGATCTATAAATTCTTGTATGTCATTGAGTGCTTTCTTAATTGATTGTTCGTCGCATGATATTGCAACAGCGTTTTCCATGATTTTTCCTAAATCTGCAAATAATTTATAAGGATTATCTTCTTCTATTTGTGAAGATTCGTCGTTATAACTGTTGTCTGTAAAATCTGTAACTTGCTTCGCACTCGTTTCCATAAGCTGATTAAGTTCATTATTTCTTTGTTTATATAAGACTTGTAGTGCAACATTACTTGAGATAGTTTTATTGGTTTTGTTCGTTTCGTTCGTTTCATTGATTTCGTTACTGTTAGTTTCATCATCCTTGTTTAAGTTTTTCAATTCTTTTGCTATTGTTGCTCCCGAACGATTTCCAAAAAGGCATGCGTCAAGCAAGGAGTTTCCTCCTAATCGATTAGCTCCGTGCACTCCTACGCATGAGCATTCTCCGGCAGCATATAAACCATAAACAATATTTTGGTTGTTATTTTGCCATCTATATACTTTTCCATCCAAAGTTATCGGTATTCCGCCCATTGTGTAGTGAGCTGTAGGGCGAATTGGGACTAAATCGCAAGTTGGGTCAAGATGAGCATATTTTTCAATAGTTTCTGTAACTTGTGGCAAGTATTCCAACATATTTTCTCGGCTGATATGTGTCATATCTAGCCAAACACAATCGTTATGCGAATTGCTTTGTTGCGTAGTTGTTGAATCGTTTACACCTCTTCCTTCGCGAATTTCTTTGGCAATTGCACGAGAAACAACATCTCTTGGAGCTAAATCTGCATGTACTTCATCGTACTTTTTCATAAAAGCTTCGCCATTTGAGTTCCTAAGCACGCCGCCTTCAGCTCTTGCTGCTTCTGAAAGCAGAATACCAGTATGAGCTAGTCCAGTAGGGTGGAATTGGATGAACTCGCAGTCTTCAAGTTGTAATCCTGCTTTTAAAGCTAAGGCCATGCCGTCGCCTGTTAAATCCCACGAATTGGATGTTGTTGCAAATAATCTTCCCGATCCGCCTGTAGCTAAAAGTAAGAATCTAGACCTTATTGCTCGCAAGTTTCCTGCAGATAAATCAAATGCAACAATTCCTTCAACGCTCATAGTTTGATCGTTTATAGCAACATCTGTTACGTAACAATCTTCAGCAAATACAATATTCTCGGAAACACATTGTTGCCATAAGCTATGCAAAATTTGGTGGCCAATACGATCTGCAGCAAAAGCCGCACGTTCAATTGGATTCTTTCCAAAATTAGCAGTATGCCCACCAAAACGGCGTTGATTAATATACCCATTTTGCGTTCGAGAAAATGCTACGCCATCATGTTCAAGCTGAATAACTGTTTTCGGCGCTTCTTTTGCAAGTAGCTTTGCTGCATCTTGATCGCTTAGCCAATCTCCGCCATGAACTGTGTCATAATAATGCCATTGCCATTTGTCTTGTTCAACATTTCCAAGGCTTGCTGCTATACCTCCTTCAGCAGAACCCGTGTGTGAACGCAATGCTGGCACTTTAGAAATCACTAAAATTGATGGTGTTTTTCCTTCTTTTCTCATACATGCGTATTCTTCGGATTTAATTAATCCTAGTGCTGCAGATAATCCTGCAGCTCCAGCGCCAACAATAATAACATCGTAGTATTCGCTTGATTGCATACTTTTATTTTCTCACATATCTTGTATTGGGCGCGTTATTTTACGCTACTTTTTGCTGTGATAATGTTAAATTTTCTTTATTTTGTACAATAATTCCTTCCAATTCTAGCAATGCAATTTTCCCAGAAATTTCAGCAATAGATGGTATGTAATCTAATTGTTTTTCTTTGTAAGAAGCTTTTATTATTTCGTATATTCTGTCAACATTTGCAAGTTCACGTTTGCGTTTGCATGTTGTAATTGCGCCGATAATTAGTTTTTGCGTATTGTCATAATTTTTATAGTCTATACTTAATTTTTCTGGTTTAGGTTGAGAATAAGCAAAGTAATGATGAGATTGAGGAAACAGAATATCTATATCTTGAGTTGAACACAATATTATAGCTTGTGAATCGTGTATTAGCTTGTTGCATCCTGCGTTATTAGGCTGATTGATATCTCCTGGTATAGCGTATAGTTCGCGATTTAAATCAGTTGCCCATGTTGCAGTATTTAGCGCTCCGGATTGTAATCTTGCTTGAGCAACTATAATTTTTGATGCTAGAGCTGCAATAATTCTATTTCGTAATAAAAATCTGTGGCCTACAGGTGTTGTATCTGGGCATAGTTCGCTAATACACGCTCCGCCTTTTGCAATAATTTGTTCAAAAAGCTGATAATTGCATCTGGGTCCCATATGATTTAATCCTCCAGCAAATACAGCAATGGTTTTTCCTGTAGGCTTATTTTCATCTACATCTTGTGCATCTAATGCGCCCCAATGTGCTGCTGCATCAATTCCGTACGCTCCACCAGAAATAACAGTATGGCCTTTCGAAGCGCAATCATAAGCAAATTGATATGCAAGTTCTCTTCCGTAGTCTGTGCAAGAGCGTGAGCCAACAATAGCAAGTGGATTATGACATTGTGTTAATGCTTGTGGATTCCCTACACCCCACAAGCATAAAGGTGGTGAGAAATGACTCTGAAAAGCCAAATCTTGTAATTGTTTCGGCCAATATTTGCTGTGTGGTGCAATAATCCATTGCTTTCCGCCAGAAGTGAACCATTGACATAGTGATTCATTATTCCATGTTGGTAAATGCAATAATCGAACGCACCATTTTGAAATAGAATTGTGTAACACTTCTAAAGACTTAGGCGCATTATTGTTGTGATAACCCCACGCTGTTAAGCCCTTCTTGAAATAATTTTCTAAGAGTGTAAGTTCTTTATGGTTTTTTATGAAACTTAACATTGTAGATACTAATTCTTGATTTTTGTTACGTTTTCTTGAACTAAAAGTTTTAGAATTGGCATCGTTTTCTTGATCTGCTACTTCACTAATAATTGGAAGTTGCATTTGTTGAGCTGAGCCTGTTGATTGTTGTTTCGTATAATTTTTCACAATTGTTTTTAATATTGAAACAATTTCTTTAGCGCTTTTAGATCCCAATAGTAGCGTGTACATAATTGCATCCGCTCCTTCAAGGCAGAATGTAAGTATTGCACGAGATATTGTTTCTTCGTCTGGTGAAGAAAAATCGCTAGGTACACTAATGGTTTCTTCAGTGTTATCCGTGTTGTTTATGTTCTTAGTATTCATATTCGTGTCCTTAAACTGATAGCTTGTGCAATGTCTGTCATGTCTGGTGAAGTGTGTCCAGAAAGATCAGCAAGCGTCCACGCGAGTCGCAATGCTCTATCTGCTCCGCGCAAACTCAGTTGATGCTTTTCTAATGCACGGTTGATAAGTCCTACAGCTTGCTGTGAAGTGTATTTTCTAAGCCACGTTCCAGATGCTTGTGCGTTGCAATCCCAACCTTGTTTTATAAAACGGTCTCGAGCAATTTTACGAGCTTCTATTACGTTATCTCGCATTGTTTTGCTATTTAGATACGTGTTTTTAACTGTGTTTTGTACATTGTTTTGATGATGGTTTGAAATAATAATTCGTTCTACCGGAGGCACATCCATTTGAATATCAATACGGTCAAGAATTGGACCTGAAAGGCGTGAAAAATATCGTGCTCTTTCGCGCTCTTTGCAAGTACATCGTTCTCCATTTCCGTATGCGTATCCGCAAGGACAAGGATTTGCAGCAATAACAAGCTGGAATTTAGCTGGATAAAGAGTTGTCCCTTTTGAACGAGAAATAGCAATATGCCCTGATTCCAATGGTTCTCTTAGGGTTTGCAATACTCTAGGAGAAAACTCTGGAGCTTCATCCATAAACAGCACTCCGCAATGTGCTCTAGTAATAATCCCAGGTTTTGCAACTCCTGTTCCTCCTCCGATAAGAGAAGCTGCTGAAGCAGTATGGTGAGGTGCTTCAAATGGTGGAATATTGCTAATTCCGTAATAGGGTAGTGTTCCACAAAGTGAACGAATTGAAGCAACCTCAAGCTGTTCTTGTTCGTTAAGTGGACACATAATGCTTGGTATTCGTGAAGCTAGCATGGTTTTCCCAGATCCTGGAGGCCCAATCATCATTACGTGATGCCCTCCAGCTGCAGCAACTTGTAGAGCCCATTTTGTATGTTCTTGCCCTATTACTTCAGACATATCTCCAATTTCATATTTTGGTTCAATTTGTAGTGGAGAAGTGCTTTCTTCGTGAATTGACGAATTATAATCTTCTTCTCCATTGTTATAATTTCCATTTCGTTCAAGGACTTGCATATGTTTATACGCAGGGTCTTCTTCAATAAGCTTGAGTGATTCTTCGCTCAAACTGCCATGCAATTGCGTCACTAAATCTAAAATATGGTGTATTCCAATAGATTCAATTCCATCTACAAGTTGCGCTTCGGCAAGATTTTCTTGCGGAATAAGCATTCGTTTAAAATGCATCTTTTTTGAGTAAAGTGCAATAGGAAGAATGCCTTGAATAGGTAATACTGTCCCGTCAAGATTTAGTTCTCCTAAAATAACTGTATTTTCTAATTCTGTAAGTGGAATATACTTTTCTGCGCTTAGTATGCTTGCCGCGATAGCTAAATCGTATGATGCTCCGCTTTTTGGCATTGAAGCAGGTGATAAGTTTACTGTTACCCTTCCTTCAGGCCATTTGCAATGCAACGCAAAATGAGCTGATTTAACGCGCTCTCTTGCTTCGCTTAATGAAGTGTCAGGTAAGCCGATAATAGAAAAGTTTGGCATATTTCCAGATATAAAAGCTTGCAGATGAATAGTAAAAGCTTTAAGACCAATAAGTCCTATTGATGTTGCGTTTCCAATATGCATTAGAATGCTCCTTGAACATGCTTGAATTGGATTGATGAATTATCTTCAATTTCTTCCAAAGATTGCAATTCATATGCAGAATCTGGATAAGTGTATTTGTTAATAATAAGAATAGATACAGCGTCAAATCGAATACGGTAATGAGGTATGTCGCTTCCGAATTCTTCCAGCCATTTCATGCCAGTTGTACGTAATTTGCTACGTTTTTCTTGAGTAATTGCTTCAAGTGGAGTGCCACAACGTACGCTTCTTCGAGTTTTTACTTCCACGAATACCAATTTTTGTTCTGGAGTAATCATCACCAAATCTAGCTCTCCATTACGGCAATGCCAGTTTCGGTCAATAACGTGCCACCCTTTTTGTATGAGTCGCAAAGCTGCGTATGTTTCTCCCAGTTTTCCCAACTCTTTACTTTCAAGAGAATCATCTTGAAGCTCGTTGGACACTTGTTCAAGTTTTTCTTGCAAAAATACTTGAGCAGTCTCAGCGTCGTCAATCTCGTCAAGCGAGATAATTTCATCGTCAATAATGTGTTTTTGTGTAATCATGCTGCTATTTTCTGTGCTTATTGAGCAGTAATCCAGATTTTTTAAGCATTGTGGATAAAAGCTGCATACGGCGTGTTGTATTAGAAATTCAGTATATTTTCTGTATTTTTCTAAAACAGATTTCGCTATTTTTTGCAAACTGTTAATTCGTTATAGCTAATTTTGATAACCTCAGGTATGTACGAATGAACCATAGTGGCATATTGTCGTTATCACTTAAATAAATATGTAAACAGAAAACGGAAAAGTAAGCGGATGCGCAAAGTAAGCTGAAGCAAGCTAATCTACTGTTTAAAAAGTCGCAAAACTGGAGGGGTATTATGAGCGATATTGAAGAAACGCAAGGAAAGTATCATTTTGAAACCTTGCAGTTGCATGTTGGTCAAGAGCAGGCGGATCCGGCAACTGATTCTCGTGCAGTTCCTATTTATCAAACGACGAGCTACGTGTTCCACGATTTTGATCATGCCGCTGCTCGTTTTGATTTGCGTGACGCTGGAAATATTTATGGCCGTTTGACGAATTCTACTCAAGATGTTTTTGAGCGTAGAATTGCAGCTCTTGAAGGTGGAACTGCAGCTTTGGCTGTTGCTTCTGGTGCGGCAGCTGTAGACTATGCTATTCGTAACATCACTCAGCAGGGCGATCACATTGTGTCTTCAAAGAATGTGTATGGTGGAACTTATAACCTTCTTCGTCATACTCTTCCTCGAGATGGTGTAACAACTACTTTTGTGGATCCTAAGAATCCTCAGAACTTCGAGGATGCAATTCAGCCGAATACGAAGCTCGTGTACTTTGAAACTTTTGGTAATCCTAATGCTGATTTGCCTGATTTTGAGGCTATTTCCGAGATTGCGCATCGCCACAATCTTCCTGTTTTTGTTGACAACACTTTTGCAACTGCATACTTGTTCCGTCCGCTTGAGCATGGTGCAGATATTGTAGTTGAGTCTGCTACGAAGTTTATTGGCGGCCATGGCACAACTCTTGGTGGCATTATTGTTGAAGGCGGCAATTTTGATTGGGCTAAAGTCCCTGGAAAATTCCCAACTCTTACTGAAGCTGACCCTAGCTATCATGGTTTGAACTTCTATGAAGCTTTAGGTTCTGTGGCTTTTGTGACTCGTATTCGTGCGATTATTTTGCGCGATACTGGCGCTTGCATTAGCCCGTTTGCAGCGTTCTTGCTTTTGCAAGGCACGGAAACTTTGAGTTTGCGTGTTGAGCGTCACGTTGAGAATGCGTTGAAGGTTGTTCAATATTTGCAAACTGTGCCAGAGGTTGAATCTGTAAGTCATCCTTCTATTGAAGGTCGTTCTGATCACGAGCTTTATAAGCGTTACTTCCCGAATGGTGGAGGCTCTATTTTTACGTTTGATATTAAAGGTGGAAGGGATGCAGCTCGCGTATTTATTGACAATTTACAGCTTTTCTCATTGCTTGCAAATGTTGCTGACGTAAAGTCATTGGTTATCCATCCTGCATCTACTACGCACTCTCAGGAAACTTCTGAAGAGTTGGAAGATCAGGGCATTCATGAAGGTACTATTCGTTTGTCTATTGGAACTGAACATATTGACGATATTCTTGCCGATTTGCAGCGCGGATTTGACGCTGTTCGTAAAGCAGGACTTGCTTAAATAGAAAAGAGAAAGCAAAGTAAAAAATTATTAATTAAAAATATTCCTGAAGATCCATTACCATTTTATTCGGAGCGCATTCGTATTTGTATGTGCTCCGATTTTTTATACATTATGTAAATTTACGCATCATACTTTAGGATGAGATGCTAATTTTTTCTCAATAATTTCCGCCTTACGCACGATAGTAACCAGCAGTCTTTTCACGTAAATTTAAGTATTAGCAGTAGATAACTATGCGATTACTACTTTTTAAGAAAAGGAGCAGTTATGAACAGTCCGTACGAAACAAGCTCATACGAGCAAGAAAATGCTTTAGATTTTAGAGCAGATTTTAACCAAAACTTGATTGGTGAGACGGCAGTTGCAGCTTTGCATGTTGTTAAAGATTTTGGCAAGGGTGCAGGCATTGTTCACGCTTTGCGAGACGTTAGTGTTAGCTTTGAGCGCGGCAAGTTCACTGCGATTATGGGCCCGTCTGGCTCTGGAAAGTCAACTTTAATGCATTCTTTGGCTGGTCTTGACAGCGTTAATTCTGGAAAAGTTTTGGTAGATGGCCTAGATATTACAGGAATGAGCGATAAACAGCTTACGCTTATGCGACGCGAAATGGTTGGGTTCATTTTCCAAAGTTTTAATCTTCTTCCAATGTTTAGTGCTGAGCAAAATATTCTTATGCCTCTTACTTTGGCAGGCAAAAAGCCAGATAAGCAATGGTTTAATACTTTGGTTTTAACTCTTGGCTTGCAAGATCGCTTAAAGCATAGGCCTGCTGAGCTTTCTGGCGGTCAGCGACAACGCGTTGCAATTGCTCGAGCTTTAATCTCTAAGCCTTCCGTAGTTTTTGCGGATGAGCCTACCGGTAATCTTGACTCTGCTTCCAGCTCAGAAGTTTTGCATTTTTTGAAGAAGTCTGTAACGGAACTTGGTCAAACTGTGATTATGGTTACTCACGACGCTGTTGCAGCGTCTTATGCGGATCGAGCAATCGTGTTTGCAGATGGTCAAATCGTTGAAGACGTGCAAAATCCTACTGCAGAAGGAATGAGCAAGATGCTTATGGAACGCAGCGAGGCTGGCGTTAATAATCAGCCTGCTCAATTGCAATAAAAGGTGGTGAAGTTAGAATGTGGAAAATCGCACTAAAACTTATGCGTAAAAGCGTGCGCATGCTAATCGCCTCTGGAATTGCAATTCTTATAGGCAGCATGTTTATGAGCGCTACTTTGCTTTTTGCAAACAGCGTTGATGACTTGATGGTTCGTAACGCAACAAATGAATTCGGTAGCGCAAATTATGCAATCTCATTTAAAAATCCTAACAGCTCTCCGAGTAGTGAAATTCATTACAAAGACCTTCATTTAGACAAAATATCGAAGATGCCTGGTATCAACGGTATTCGTAGTGACGATGCGACTGCGCTTGTAAGAGTGGAAAAAGGTGATAAATCAGTTACAAGTATTGCTTGGTCTAGTGGTTTGTATGGAAATCTTCCTGTTTATAAATCAACAGAAGGTAGAGATCCGCAAAAAATAGGCGAAATTACGCTTATTAAAAGTATTGCAAAATCAATACATGCAAACATTGGCGATACTATAACTTTGGTTAAAGTAGATGACACTGGCGGAGATAAAGAAAAATCGTACGATGTTCGTGTGGTTGGTCTTGTAGACGATGGAGAACATTCTCAAATACCAGTTTCAAATCGCGGCACGTATCTTGGTGGAGTAACGAATGATTTTTGTGCAAAACTCAACAATCTTAAGAATTTTGACAATGAAGTTGTGCAAAGCAAAGTGTACATGAGTATTGATGAATCTAAAATAAACGATTTATCTCCTAAGATTAACTCTTTGCTTCCTTCGAGATTCTCTCTTATGTCTAGGCATGAAGTTGGCGTAAGAGCTGTTCGAAATGTGTCTAACGGCACTAATTTTGTAACCATGTTCTTGCTATCTTTTGGTATCCTAGCGTTGCTTATTTCTTCGCTTGTTATAGCAAACACATTTCAAGTTTTGGTTGCTCAACGCAGACGCACTCTTGCACTTTTGCGCGTAATCGGCGCACAATCGCACCAGCTTTATGCAGCAGTTTTGCTTGAAGCCGCAATACTTGGAGTTATTTCTGCGGCTGTTGGCGTGCTTTGCGCAATAGGATTTATGGGCGCAATTAGTAACGTGAATATTAATTCTGGACCGTTATCTAAGATTCCTTTGATTGTTTCACTTCCGGCAATTGTGTGGCCAATAGCAATTGGTACGATTGTAACAGTTCTTGCATCTATGAGTGCTGCTCGATCTGCTACAAAAGTAACGCCTATGGAAGCGCTGCGACCAATGGATTTGATTAAAGATAAGCGTGCAAGCATTATTCGCGCTGTTTTTGGCGTTCTGTTTATTGTTGTAGGTATTTTAGCTACGGCTTTAAGTGCTACTTCTTTGGCAAGCATGATTGCGGGTAAGTCGCCTACTGCTGGTTCTGACTCTTGGATGACTTTGCTTGGAGCAATGTTTGGTTGTGCGCTTGTTTTTATTGGCATTATTATTACAGCAACATTCTGGATGCCGTTTGCTATGAAGGCAACTGGAGCAATTATGGCGCTTTGTGGGCCCGCGTCTAAAGTTGCTAATGCAAACGTGCAAAGAAATCCTAGAAGAGTTGCAGCAACTGGAACAGCTTTGCTTATTGGAGTAACGCTTGTTTCTACAGTAGTAACGGGCGCAATTTGTGGTAAAGCAACTCTTAAAGGTGTTGTTGATGACCATTACAGTGTTGACATTATTATTCAAGGCAAGAATGTTGATGAATCTTTAGCTGCCGACATTTCAAAGATTAGTGGAATAAAGCATACTGAGTTGCTTCCTGCAGTTCCTATGACTTTTAAGAACGCTAAGGGCAAAACTGAGTATGCTATGGCAGCTGGAGTTGATAATGTAAATCAACTTAAAAATGTAATGCACACTGATCTTGATGGCGTTAATATAAACAAAGATTCTGTGCTTTTGCCTAAGTTTAACGAAGAAGGGGGAGAACCCTTTGAACTTAAAAAAGGAAACCTTAATCTACAAGCTTATGTAGAAAAGTACAGTTCTGGTGAAACAGACAGTGATGATATTACGCCATTTACCGGAATGAATACAGACCCGAGTAATAACGATAAGAGCATTACTGTAAAGCAAGTTCAGTTTAAGAAGTATAGGAATGTCAATATATATTCAAGGAATACTGCTTTTGTGAGCAAATCTTACTTCAATAACTACCTTAAGCCTACAACGCATATTCTGCTTATTTCGGTAGACTCTAGCAAAGCTAATCTTGTAGATATTGTTAAGAATATTAGAAATATTACATCTAGCTATGCGGAGGTTATGGCTGGTGGAAGCGTGTTCCAGCGAGCGCAGTGGGAAAGTGCTATCGACGTAATGATGATGTTGCTTGTTGGCTTAATAGCAGTAGCTGTTGTGATTGCTTTAATAGGTGTTGCAAACACATTAAGCTTGTCTGTTATTGAGCGAACCAAAGAATCTGCAACTTTGCGAGCAATCGGCATGACAAGAGGACAGGTTAGAAGATCTCTTGCGTTGGAAGCAACGTTGATTTCCTTAACAAGCACCGTTTCTGGCTTGATTGTTGGAACAGCGTTTGGGTGGATTGGATCCTACATGGTGTTTAGCGCAATTGGCAAAGTTCCGTTTGTAATTGATTGGACTATTTACGCGGTTCTTGCTCTAATCGCTTTGCTTGCAGCGCTTCTTTCCAGCGTTCTTCCAGCTCGTAGAGCAGTAAAGTCTTCGCCAGTAGTTGCGCTCGCGGAGGACTAAATTTCGTAAGAACATATGTGAAAAGATAGTCTGTAGAAGTTAAGTTGCAGAAAAAATAGAGATAATGCCGGTATGTAAATTTTACTTATCGGCATTATCTTTTTCTTAGGCTTTTTCGACACTCTGAAAAAATTTGTAATATTGTTATTATTTTTTAAAAATTATTGTGTATAACTATTCGAATTATATAATATTATGTGCATAATTGGCATTTTTTATTAATGGTCTTCAAAAATAATACGATTATTATTCATTATGACAAGTTTTATCGGAAATATTCCGAATAAATAGCGTTGAAAATGTATTTATTCCTTTGTTATGCTCAAGGATGACTGCTGACATAAGTTAGACATGAAGGCCGCTACGAGCAAGGAGTAACAAATATGGTAACGGTCAAGAAAAAATCTGCCGCAGCAATCGCAGGATTTGTTTTGTTCCTGCAAGGCCCAATGCCAGCATGGGCGCAAGAAGCTGTTGAGGATGTACAAAATACGCAAGCTCAAACAGAGGTGACTGCAAAAGCATCTACTGAAGAAGCAATTGAAAAAGCTGAAGAGCAGGTTCAGCAATTAGAAGCTCAAATTGAAGAGTATAAGAAAAAAGTTGCAGAATTTGACGATCTTTTAAGTAAAATCTCTGAAACTGAAAAAGGATTTGAAAACGTTGAGAAAGATAAGGAAAAGGAACTTTTAGAAGCTGAAAATGCATTGAAAATGGATTCCGAAGCCGCAAAAGTAAAAATTGCAGAATTTGAAAAATCCAAAGAAGAAAAGGATAACGAGCTTATTGGATTAAAAGCCGCATATGAACTTTTAAAAGAGCAATATGATCATGCAAAATTAGCTCTTGATGCTTTGCAAAGTGACGAAGAAGAAAAAAGTCAAACAAAAGAAAGAGCTGCAGCTAATATAAAACAATATGAATCACAGATTTCAGATCTTCACAAAGAAGTAGATAATCTTAATGAATCTATTGCAAGTGATTCTGCTCAAATTAAAGAGTATGATACAAAAATCGGTGAATTGGAATCCGCATTAGAAAAAGTTGATCCAAACGATGGTGATAATATTTATTCTATAGCGGAGCAGTTTAGAAAAGTCTCTAATGATCAAACTTCACTTAGCAAAAAAGTTGAAGAAAATAAGAAACTTGTTGCTGCTAAAGAAAAAACTGTGAAAGAATTAGAAGTTCTTTTCCAGAATGCAAAGCAAGAATTTGAAAAAGTAAGTGAAGATCTTCAAAAAATTAAAGATCAAATTGATGAGTCTAAAAAAGATGTAGCTAGTAAGCTTGAAGCTTCCAACAGTAAAGATTCTGAAGTAAAGAAAGCAGAGTCTGAAACAAAGCTTCTTAATAATATTATTGAGAACTATAAGTTAGTTGACGACAAAAAGAAACTAGATGAAAAAATTAAGTCATTAAGAAATGGCTTTGAAGGCGCTAAAACATTTAAGAACAATCAGATTCAGGAGAGAACTGCGAAAAGTGATTTAAAGAAGCAAGCTGAGGATTCTTTAAAGGACGCAGAAAAGAATCTTGAGGAAGCTAAAGCTAAAGTTACTATTCTTAAAGCTCAATTGAAGAAGGAAAAAGATCAAAAAGATCAGCAAAGTGGTAACAGTTCTGCTGGTAATAATGAGGCAAAAGAATCAGGAAAACAGACTGGTCCTACTGCTCCAGCACCTTCTGATTCTAAAAAAGATAATGAATCTCAAGAGCATGCTGCTCCAGTCCCTGCACCTCCAGTAGCATCTGCTCCGAAAGTAGCTGCTCCTGCCGAATCCGATACACAATCAAATGCTGCTTCTGAGGTTCCTAAAGCTAAGGTTCCAGTGCCATCTGTTAATTCTCCGGTTGTGCCGCCAGCTTCTGCGGCTCCAACAGTACCAGTTCCTACTGTTCCTACTGTTCCGTCGGCACCTGCTGCTCCTGCAACCCCTGCGGTTCCAGCAGTTCAAGTTGAAAATAATTCAACTCATGTTGTTCCTGCAGCTTCTGCGGTTCCAGCAGTGCCAAGCTCCAAGCCTTCTGATGCAAATACTCAGAAAGTAGTAGTTCCGGTTGTTGAAATAGTTAAAAAGGTTTCTTCTGCAGCCGAATCTCATGCTCCAGCTGCTGCTAATACTTCTTCTTCGCCTGTGACTCCGACAGACAATACTTCAAAAACAAACAAGTCAACCGAATCACAGGTTTCAGAAGAAAACTCTACGAAGCCTGAAAATAACAAGGGTGATGTTGAGGAAGTTGAAGAAAAGACTCCTGTTGAAAGCAATAAGCCACAAGCTCAAGCTAAAGTTGCAGGCGAAAACAAGTCTTCTGGTAATATGCTTAGCACTATAATGCTAGGCGTTTTGGGTGCATTAACTATTTCTGGAGCTGCTGCTGCCGGCGTGACTGTTATGCGTCACCGTCGCCTTCCAAGAGCATAAATTAAAAGGCTACTAGGTACGTTGATAATCTAAATTGCGGCTATTTGTGTCTATGCATAAACAGCCGCAATTTTATATTTTTTACGGCTTAACTAAGCCATTTTCGTAAGCGAAAACTACAGCTTGAACGCGGTCTCTAGCATCGATTTTTCCTAAAATATGCGCAACATGCGTTTTTACTGTGGGCAAGCTAATAAATAGTTTGTCAGCAATTTCCTGATTTGAAAGTCCGTGAGCAATTTCAACAAGAACTTCGCGTTCTCTATCAGTAAGTTCTGGAATAGCAGAATTTTCGTATGTGCAGCTTTGCGTTTCTTGTACATCCGGATTTGTTTGCGCAGTCGAACTTGCCTGTACATCGTAACTTGCTTGTGCGGTATAATTCGCAGCACTGTTTTCTGTAGTATTTGTTGCTACTTTGCTTTGCTGAATCATAGTTTCAATCAAACGCTTCGTAGCAGTCGGAGCAATAATTGCGTTTCCTTGATACACTGTTCGTATTGAATTAAGCAAAGTTTCAGGTTCAGTATCTTTCAAAAGGAACCCGGAAGCGCCAGCATGAATTGCAGCCATAACATATTCGTCTAAATCAAAAGTTGTCAGAATAATAATTTTAGTATTTTCGTTAGTTTTTTGCTGCAGAATCTTGCGAGTTGCTTCCAATCCGTCCATTACAGGCATGCGAACGTCCATAAGAATAATGTCTGGATGATCTCTTTCTGTAATCTCTACTATTTGTTTTCCATTCGCTGCTTGAGCAACAACTTGCATATCTTGCTGCGAGTTAATTACCATAGCAAATCCTGCACGAACAAGCTCCTGATCGTCTGCTATTGTAACGCGAATTACTCCATTGTTTTCCATATTTTCTATAGTATCAACTTATTCTTGCTTATTTAATGCACTGTGTTGAATTTGCTCATCGAGCGAGGGAGCAGGGCGAACTGCAATTTCAGTTACATTCGCACCATTATTTGCTGAATTAACGCTTGATCCTGTTTCTCGCAAAATTCCAAGCAATTTTCGC
The DNA here is from genome assembly GCF_049244135.1 of Gardnerella sp. DNF01205. NCBI lineage: Bacteria > Bacillati > Actinomycetota > Actinomycetes > Bifidobacteriales > Bifidobacteriaceae > Gardnerella > Gardnerella sp. DNF01205. Next base: position 827,908 of record NZ_CP058378.1, read on the forward strand.
ATATATTTTAGTGCTGAGCGACCTTCATCTCCAATATTTTTGAAAGCTTTACTAATTTCTTCACTTTGTCCCTGTGATTGCTCTGGGTCTGATGACTTTCGATTTTCTGTATTGTTATTTGCTTTTTCGTATTTATTTAGCATATCAATTCCGTTATTTGCGGCATCGATTACTTTATGCAGTGTAACAGCAACTTTTTGCTGAATATTTGAGCTAAGTCGCTGCCTTTCTGCGTTTGCTGCAAGTACTTCTAGCTGTTTTTGTTCTTGCTCGAGTTCTGTTCTGCGTGTTTTTAGAAGCAATAAATTATTGTCATCGTTTCTTCGGTAATAAGCAAACGCAATAACTGTAAAACAAATTAACGCAACTGCGAAACCAAAAACTAATCCTACGGATGCCATTTGCATAATGATATAAAAATTAGTCGTGTCTATATTCGATGTAAAGAATTGTATTGGAGTTGCATTTTTTGGAATATTTCTTGATGCGATGCCAATTTTTAGTGCAAAAATAGCAGATTCTAAAAGTACTATTGCGCTAATCCATTGCCATGCGCGCTTTTTGCCGTATAGAACCGCAGCATAAATAATGCTTGGAATGAATAAGTTAGCAAACAAAATATTAGGTAAGAATATTAGCTGTATTGCAGAAAATATTGCGGCAACAATTGCGCATGTTGTTGGAGATTTTCTACGGAACATAAACGGCACCATGGTTGCAAGAGTAAATACTCTATAAAATATTTCTAACGAAAGTGAGTCGAAATATTGTGAAGACATTCCATCTCCAAGAATAAAATCATAAGTTGGTACAAAAAGCATCAGAACAATCCAAGGCGCTGCATAAATAATGTCTCCAATAAGCCAATGTTGTTCAAACCATTGTGATACTTTCTCAATCTTATTTTTTGAAGCATTTACTTCTGGAAAAACTTTTGATGAGGTTGGAACATTTGCATTTGCCGGTTTTGTTTGCGCTACTGATTGATTATTAATTTTTGCATTCTTATAAGTAACGTTAGGAATACTATTTAATACAGAAGCAGTAGTATTTGACGGGTCTGTGCTGTAAGAATATGGAATAAAAGCAACAATACTAAACGTTCCATCGTTTAGTTTCCCGTAATTAAGCGTTCCGTGAAGATTTTCAATGCGTTCTTTCATGCCAATTAAGCCATAACCGTTTTTATGCTGCGCATTGCTATTTTGCGTTTGGTTAACTTCGATTTTGTGTATTTCATTTGTAATTTTTAGTTTTAAACCTTGGTTGTTCCATTCTTCATGAATGTTTACTTTAACGCATTCGCCTGCATGCTTGCGAATATTAGTAAGTGCTTCTTGAATAATTCTATATGCTACAGTTTGTGCAGCTTTGTTGAGTTTATGAGAAGAATTTATGCCATCAACAGTATGCCAAAAAATATTATTTGGTGAAGCAATTCGCGCTTGCTCAATAAGTGATGGCACGTGATTCAAATTTGTGTCGTTAGAAGGTGCATCAGTTAAAGCTTCTAGCAGCCTACGCATGTCGTGAACGGCGCGCTCAGCTTCATTTTTAATAATATGCATTGTTTTTTTAGCGAGCGAAATATTTTGTGTTGCGGCATAACGGCCGCCATCTGCTTGCACAATAATAATAGAAAGCGTATGAGCAACAATATCGTGCATATCTCTAGCAATTCTTGCTCGCTCTGCAGTAACAGCAATGTGTTGAGCTTTTCGGCGGTACGCGCGAATAGCGTTATTGTGTTCTTGCAAAAGTTGAATAGTATGCACATGAGTGCGCTGCCAGTAGCCAATAATAACCGTAATAGTGGTAATAATAATCGCAAAAATTATGGAAGGAATCGCAAAATTAAGTATATTTGAAACGCAATTTTTTATATTACTGCTATTTATATTTCGTACACTGCAGGTATAACTAGATTTCGAATGATTATTGCCATATATTGGTCCCATTACAACATTCCACGATATTAATGCGCAAGATAATATGGTTGTTATGTAAGCTGTAATAACAAAAACTTTCGTATGCGTTGGGTTTCCGCGCGCAATAGCGTTAACAAGCAGCACGAAACCAAAGAAATCAGCGAAAAGTTGAGCTGGACCAAATATTACTTGCACAATGCAAATAACAATAAAAATAATAGCCGCCTGTTCAGGCCATATCTTTCTTACTGAAAGTAGTAGTGCAACAACGATATTTGTAAGCGCTACTGTAACCAGCGAACCCTGAGTCAGTAAACCGTCAACATAGCTTATACTATATCTATTGTTTGAAAGTATAAAAAGAATAAGTGGAATAATACCCCATAATATGTCGTTTAATGTGAGCTCTTTTCGTAAGGACTGTATAACACTTTGAAACATATTAGGTACTTTCATAATTACTAGGCTAGTGCATAGCACTTTATAGAACAATCGAACTTGAGTATGATTTATATAAGAATGTGTAATTGACATTGCATGTAGCATGCAAGAGTACAGAAAGGGAGTGCGAAATGGCGTTACTTACAAGCTATTATGTTCCGGGATTGCATATCGAAGAACGTGCAATTGACGTGCCGCTTGATTGGGAAGGAAACACTCCTGGTGGAGCTATTAAAGGCGAAACAATCCGATTGTTCTGTAGAGTAGTTTGTGCTCCTGAGCATGTACATGATAATTTGCCTTTATTAGTATTTTTGCAAGGAGGTCCTGGTGGGCAGTGTCCACGACCGCTTTCGCCTTCTAGTGATGGCTGGATTCAAGAAGCTATTAAACATTTTCGCGTAGTCTTGCCGGATCAGCGTGGTGTTGGGCGTTCTTCAAGAGTAGACGCTTCAACTATGAAGCGCATGGCAGATGACGGTGTAAGCGTTGAGCGACAAGCCTGGTATTTAAAGCGTTTCTTGGCTGACTCTATTATTCGCGATTTTGAACATCTGCGACTTACTGAATTCGATGCTAAGCCATGGGTTTCACTTGGTCAAAGCTATGGTGGCTTCTTGACTCTTACATATCTATCACTATTCCCTCAAGGATTAATTGCAAGCTTTACAACAGGAGGTATTCCTCACGTTCCAGCAAATGCGCGTGAAGTCTATGAGCATACTTTTCCTCGTATGGCGCGTAAAACTGAGCAATTCTATGAGCGCTATCCGCAAGATGTTGCTCGTGCTGCAGCTATTGCAGATCGTATTGCACAGGGTGATGTTGTGCTTCCGAACGGTGAAAAACTTACGGTTGAGCGATTCCAAATGTTGGGTTCTTCATTTGGAATGAAACCAAGTTTTGAACGAGTGCATTGGTTAATTGACTCTGCGTTTGCAGATGGTGATGGTTCCTTGAAAGCATTTAAGCACGGCGGAGGAGCTTCTGCAGGTAGTTTAAGTGACGATTTTGTGTATGGTGTCATGGATTCTACAGCTTCTAGTCCACTTTATTGGCCATTACAAGAATTTATTTATGCTGATGGTGAATTGGAACACCCAATTTTGTGGGCTGCTCAGCAGGTTCGAGAAACTATGCCAGAGTTTTCTGGTTCTGCTCGCCCTATTATGTTTACAGGTGAAGCAATGTTTCCTTGGATGTACGATCAAGAGAAAGCTTTGCAACCATTCCTTCCAGCTGTTGACTGCTTGATGAAAGATAAGCAGTTTGGCAAAATTTACGATCAAGATCAACTTGCTAATAACGAAGTTCCATTGCAATCAGCAGTGTATTTTGATGACATGTATGTCGATTCTGGTCTTCAGCTTGACACTCTTTCTCGTATTGCCAACTCCCACTATTGGACAACGAACGAGTTTGAGCATGATGGTTTGCATGGAGACATTGTTTTCCGTCATTTGTTTGATGAGGCGCTGAATCGTGGTGATTTAGAGGGAATTTATAAGAGATAAGCCATATATAAAGGTAATAATTTTAATATGCGCAATGATTATAGTGCACTCTTTGCTATGCTATACATCTGTTTGCTTAGTAATGAGTGCGCTATTGTTTTATCAATGCGCTAAAGGGGGTCGTGTATGAGTACTTGTGTATCTGAAACTGTTGGTTTTATAGGTTATGGCAACATGGCACAAGCAATCGCTAAAGGTGCGCTGAATGCTGGCGTATTACAAGGTGAAAATATTGTTGCTTGCGCGCATAATTTTGAAAAACTCGAGCGTAATACTTCGCTGATTGGCGCTCGCGCTATGCACACTGCTCAAGAAGTATGTGAAGCAAGTGATGCGATTATTATTGCTGTAAAGCCATATCAGGTTGCTGAAGTACTTAAGCCAATTTGTGAAATTATTAATGAACGAGGTATTGCTGTTATTTCCGTTGCAGCCGGTTGGACGCTTGAGCGTTACATGGAACTACTTGGCAAGGAAGCTCATGTTCAGTGCATTATTCCTAATACTCCTATTTCTGTAGGCCAAGGTGTGACTTTAGCTGAAACTACTCATACGCTTACTGATAGTCAACTTTCAATGTTTAATGCTTTATTTGAGCCAATTTCTTTGGTAGAGCGAGTGACTAGTGATCATATGAATATTGCAATGTGTATTTCTAGCTGCGCTCCAGCTTTTACAGCAATGTACATGGAAGCATTGAGTGATGCTGGTGTGAAGTATGGTTTGCAACGTGATTGTGCTTACCGTTTGGCTGCAAAAATGATTGAAGGAGTAGGTGCGTTATACATGGATTCGCGCACGCATCCTGGTGCTATGAAAGATGCAGTGTGCTCTCCTGGAGGAACCACTATTCGTGGCGTTGCTGAGCTAGAATCTCGCGGATTTAGGGGAGATGTGATTGCTGCAGTTGATGCTATTGAAAATAAATAGTAAATAAAATCAAGTTGTGTCGGCTTTCCCGGCGCTGGTCTAAACTAGGTAAATATGTCTTTAACTATTGGAATCGTTGGATTGCCAAACGTTGGTAAGTCCACTATGTTTAATGCTTTAACCCGCAACAACGTTTTGGCGGAGAATTATCCGTTTGCAACTATTGAGCCTAATACTGGTATTGTTCCGCTTCCGGATCGTCGTCTTCCAGTTTTAGCTAAATTAGTTAATACTGAAAAGATTGTTCCAGCAACAGTTACTTTTGTTGATATTGCAGGTATTGTTAAGGGTGCTTCCGAGGGCGAAGGCTTGGGCAATAAGTTCCTTGCTAATATTCGCGAAGCAGACGCTATTTGCGAAGTTGTGCGCGCATTTAATGATGATGATATTGTGCATGTTAACGGAAAAGTAGATCCTGCTGACGATATTGACACGATTAATACTGAGCTTATTCTTGCCGATATGCAAACTATTGATAATGCTTTGCCAAAGCTTGAAAAAGATTTGCGTGGTAAGAAAGTTACGCAGGAATACGTAGACGCTGTAAATAAAGCTAAGGAAATTCTTGAATCTGGCAAAACTATTGACCAGGCTCATAACGAAAAGCTTATTGATAAAAACGATGTGTATGATTTGCACTTGCTAACTGCTAAGCCGTTTATTTACGTGTTTAATGTAGATGATTCGGAGTTGGCTGATGAAGATTTGAAGTCTAAGCTTTCTGCATCTGTAGCTCCTGCAAAAGCAATCTTCTTGAATGCTCAATTTGAGTCCGAACTTACTGAGCTCGACGAAGCAGATGCTCGTGAGATGCTCGAAGATGCTGGTTTGAAGGAATCTGGTTTGGATCAGCTTGCTCGCGTAGGATTCGATATTTTAGGTCTTCAAACCTATTTAACTGCTGGTGTTAAGGAAGTTCACGCTTGGCAGATTCATAAAGGTTGGACTGCTCCTCAAGCTGCTGGTGTGATTCACACTGATTTTGAGCGCGGATTCATTAAAGCAGAAATCGTATCTTACGATGATTTCGTTGCGGCTGACGGTTCTATGGCAAAAATTAAGGAAGAAGGAAAGCTTCGTCTTGAAGGTCGCGACTATGTGATGCAAGACGGTGATATTGTCGAATTCAAATTTAATGTATGATTATTTTCATGTTCGTTCAAAAAAATTTATGATTTTTATGTTACGAGTGATTTTAATATCATAATAAATAAAAGATTTATTTTTTTTTTAAGCGTTGCTCTCCTCGGTTTGCTGTTAAACTAGGGGGAGCGACGTTTTTGCTTTTACAATGGAGATGTTATGCAATTTATTCGTAACTTTGTGAGCGATATACGCAAGTGTGTTCGCATTGTTGCAAGATTTTGCAAATGGTGGAAGCGTAGTTCTAATTTTGCTCGTTGTGTTGCATCAGCTTTATTGGCTACATTATTGATTCCGTTCTTCTGCTTTGTTGGTTTTGAAACTTCTAATGTTGTTTCTGCTTCTTTAAGGCATAGTGCTCAGTTAAAAAAAATTAATTTGAGTGAGCGTGAAAAAATTGATTGCAAAATAAGCAAACTGAACGGTAATGATAAATCTTTTATTAAAAAATATTGCAAAAATTATCTAGAAAATAAGTCTTTACTTAAACCTAATTTTTGGAAATATCCTACTGGTGGAGCCTATCCTAATCTTACAGGAATAAAGGTTTCGGATTTGCATGTGAATGTAAATTTGAAAAAACAGCGTGTTTATATTATTGCTCATGGGAAAACTGTGTATTCAATGGTTATGAGTTCTGGAATAAAAGACTCGACTCCTCATGGTAATTATCAAATTAATGGTCGTGGTGATCATTTCTTTAATCAAGATGAAAAAGTTGGAGCGGATTACTGGGTTGCTTTTATTGGATCGCAATATTTATTCCATTCTGTGCCGACGAATTATAATTTTGGAGAATATATTCCGTCAGAAGGCATGAAGCTTGGAAAGCCTGCATCGCATGGTTGTGTGCGTTTAAGCGTTGCGGATGCCAAATGGTTTTATAAAAATATTCCTGATGGAACGGCTGTGCATATTGGATAGATTTTTCAAGAATACACGAAAATAAATTATCGAGAATATAAAATGAGGATCTTCAAACGAAGACCCTCATTTGTTAAGCAAAACTATTTTGTAATGTTGTATTTAGAAGAACAGTACTGCAGCTGCATAAGCCAAAGCAACTAAAACAATAGAAGCTAGGAAGCTTGCTGCAAATGCTGCGCGACCTTGCTTAAAAATAGCTCGGAAGTTTACGTTAATTCCAAGTGCAGCCATAGCCATGCCAAGGAAAACGTATCCTGCTTCTACAAGAGTTGATGCGTGAGCTGTTATGAAAGGAACATAAGTTCCAATAACGGATGCTGCAATGAAGCCAAGCATAAACCATGGGAAGCTAATCTTATGCTTTCCGCCATTTTCAACTTTGCTATGACGAGCATTCCACCAAATTGCAATAAAGATGGAGGCTGGAACGAGCATAAGAACTCGTGAAAGCTTCATGATTGTTGCAACATCGATACTATCGAATGCTCCGCCAGCTGCAACGGCATGTGCGATTTCGTGAAGTGATGCACCTGCTGTAATGCCAAGCTGCTGCTTAGTCATGCCAAAGTTAGGCAGGATGAAGATTTCAGCAAGAGCGTAAATAGTGCCCATAATTGCAACTGTTGCAACAGCCATAACTTCGTTCTGTTCTTTCTCATCTTCCTCTTCTGGAAGAACTGGCATTGAGCCAGAAAGACCCATAACTGCAGCAGCTCCACAAATACTTGTGCCTCCTGCTGTAAGCATTGCAAGCTGAGGATTTACCTTCAAGAGTTTAGCAATGTTATAAGTTACGCAAACCATTATTGCAACTAACACAGCTGCAATAGGCAAGCATTTAATGCCCTTGGTAAACAAATCATGCAAATTCAGCTTAAATCCGAGGAGAATAATACCTAGGCGAAGAAGTTTGTTTGCAATCAAACCAGCAGCGCTTTTAACGCCTGCTCGCCTTGAATCATTATTCATTTTGTACACGTGCAATGGCAGCTGCAGAGCCATGCCAACAAGCAACGCAATAATAAGAGCACCAAGTAATTGGAAACCTGGGTACTGCTTAAGCCAGCTACCAATGAAGGAAGCTAGAAGTGTCAATACAGCAATAAGAGCCATATCGATGGTGCAGATTTTCTTTTTCCATGTATCAAAGAAATTAACCATTTAGCCAAGTATTCTCCCATAATCGGACAAAAACGAACATAAATTAAAAAATTAAGCAAATTTTATATAATTTTGCTGCAAATAAACGCGACACGCCGACAGAAAATCACATAATCGAACATAATAACTCAATTTATATCGCATATATCTTTTGCTAGTAAATAATTCCTTGAAAAAATAAATAAAGCTGCGATTATAGTAAACGTATAAAGGAGATTTTATGAACAAGTGCACTGTGAAGATTAAGCGTGTGTATGAAACGGTTAGTGAAGATGATGGTGTGAGAGTCTTGGTTGATAGACTTTGGCCGCGTGGTATAAGCAAAGAATATGCTCATATTGATAAATGGCTTAAAGATATTGCTCCTACTTCGCAGTTACGTAAGTGGTTTAATCATGATCCGGAGCATTTTGAAGAATTTTCACATCGTTATGTTGAAGAACTTGATTCAAATCATGAAGCTGTTGGTGTGATTATGGATTTGTTTAGTAAGTATCAAACTATAACTTTGTTGTATGCTGCAAAAAATCCAAAAGTAAATCACGCATTAGTTTTGCAAGAATATTTACAAAAATTACTTGCTTGAATATGTGTTTACTAATTTTGCGATTGTTTAACTTTGCCTAACTTTAATTATTTTATAAACATAAGTTAGTAAGTATCAACTTTAGTTGGTGTTCATTGCATTCTTTTCAACACGCCGACTTTGCTTGATATTCCAACAAAAATAAAAAACAAAACTGTAATTTTTTTCTTATGCTCGACACTTTCGTTTTGCAACATTAGAATGTCCCTTTGGCATATGGGTCGGTGGTGCAATGGACCTCCCAGAAGCTGCCATCCCAGCGCTCAATGAGTGCTTGTTTTTTAGCGACACTTGTTTACACAACATTTTGCATAGCTTGTTTTTGCAAGGAGAAGAAATGAATTCATTATTCACGTGGCAGCTTCACGGTAATGGCAAAACGTTAAAGCCTGGTGAAGTTGTAGAGCCAGACGAGCGTTTGACTTGGACTCGTACTGCTGGAATTGGTGCTCAGCATGTTATTGCAATGTTTGGTGCTACGTTCTTGGTGCCTATTCTTACAGGCTTTGATCCATCAACAACATTGATGTTCACTGCTATTTCTACAGCACTGTTCTTACTTATTAACGCAAATAAGCTTCCTAGTTATCTGGGAAGCTCTTTTGGTCTTATAGCACCTGTTATGGCTGTAACAACAGCTCATAAAGGTATTGCAGTTGCAAGCTTTGGCATTATGTGCACAGGTTTACTTCTTGCTCTTATAGGTGTGCTTGTACATTTTGCAGGAGCTAAGTGGATTGACATTATTATGCCGCCTGTTGTAAACGGTGCAATCGTTGCAATTATTGGTTTTAATTTAGGACCTGCAGTTTGGACTAATTTCCAGAAAGCTCCAGATACGGCTCTTGTGACATTAGTTGCTGTAATGCTTATTGCTGTAGTATTTCGCGGTCTTCTTGGTCGTTTAAATATTCTTTTAGGTGTTCTCGTTGGTTACGCTTATGCATGCTTCCAAGGTCAAGTCGATTTTAAAAAGATTGAAGAAGCTTCTTGGATTGGTTTTCCTAAATTCCACACTCCACAAGTTGATTTCTCTGTTCTACTTATGTTCTTGCCGGTAGTACTTGTTCTTATCGCAGAAAATGTTGGTCACGTAAAGTCTGTAGCTCAAATGACTGGTCGCGACTATGACTCTAAGATTGGAACTGCATTATTTGCAGATGGTTTTGGTACAGCTATTGCTGGTTTATTCGGTGGCTGTGGTACTACTACGTACGGCGAAAATATCGGTGTTATGGCCGCAACAAAGGTCTATTCTACTGCAGCTTATTGGTGTGCTGCAGCTTTTGCATTCATCCTGAGCCTTTGCCCAAAGTTTGGTGCTGTTGTAAACTCAATTCCAGCTGGTGTTCTCGGTGGCGTGACCACTTTGCTTTACGGCATGATTGGCATGATTGGCGTAAGAATCTGGGTAGAAAACAAAGTGAACTTCGATAAGCCAGTGAATATTATGATTGCTGCAATCGTTATGATTATTGGTATTGCTAACTTCCAGTTTGCTATTTCTGGCATTCAGTTCAACGGTATTGCAATCGGAACCGTTGTGGTGTTGGTTGTATATCACTTATTGAAGGCTATTGGAAAGCTTACTGGTACGATCGCTAAAGATGATCCTGATGTTGCCTAGCTTAAATGCTCCAATTTGATTTAATTTAATCGCTTTAAGCGCGCTTGCATTAATTTGCGGGCGCGCTTTTTGTAATTAGTTTTGATTACATAATATGTAGAGTGGGAATAATTAATATAGTACTATTAACTTTATGTTGAAACTCATCATAGAAATAATTATTGGCGTTGCATGGGCTGCTTTTGGCGTGTATATGGCTAAAAAACCTAAAAATACTAAGACGCATAAGCGTGCCGATTATACAAGCGACGGAAAGAAAAAGCGCCAACAAGATAACGATTCTACTGATTCTATTGAGCAAGATGTAATTGTAGAAAGCATTGATGAAGATAATAAAAGTAATGATGTTGTTGCTAAAGACGATTCTAAAGAGGATGCTAAAGACGATTCTAATAGTGAAAACAAAGGTAAGACTTTTTCAAAGTTTACAAAAAAAATAGAAGATTGGGCAGACTATTATAGTGATGATGGTGACCTTGGTGACCTCTTTAGTGATTTATTAGAAGCTAAGAAAAAACTAGAGAACAAAGGCGATTTTCCAAAAAATAGCGAAAGTAATAATATCAATAAAAGCGATTATAAGAGCACTGAAAATAAGGAGCATAAGCGTTCTATGAGATTAGAGTTTAATGTAGGTAAATTTATTGGCGGCTCAAGAAGATGGCGGTGGATTCTTGCGATAGTAGTGTTAATCGTTGTGCTTGCTATAGCTGCAATATTTGCTCTCGCAAGGTTCATAACTGATTGCATGTGGTATTCACAGCTAGGCTTTGAAAGCGTTATTTGGATTCAACTTGCAGCAAAAGTAGGCGTTTGGGTGCTTTATGCAATATTAATGTCTGCTTTTGGCTACTTGTCTGCAGCTTTGGCAATAAAAGCGCGTCCAAGCAATGCAGATGGAACTTATATTCGAATTAAAGGCAATGTTATTGATTTAAAGCAGGGAATTAGTTCAAAGCTTGCTTTGCATGTTGCAGGAATTTTTTCATTGATTGTAGGCGCGGTATTTGGATTTAAATTCTACAATCATTGGGCGCAAATTTTGTTAATGTTTAACGCCCAACCTTTTGGCATTAAGGATCCGCAATTTGGAATTGACAATGGGTTTTATGTATTCGTACTACCAGGATTAAGGTTATTTATAAGCGCATTTGTGCTCTTATTGGTAATATCCCTTGTTTTCTCTATTATTACGCATGTTCTTATGGGAGCAATTCGTTTTAGTATGCCTATCGACGGTAAAGGCATATTAAGTATTACAAAACGAGCACGTAGACAAATTTCTGTATGGTTTATGCTTGTGATTTTGACGTGGGCAGCTCAGCAAATTTTAGACATGTTTGCTGTTGTAACTCTTGACGGTCCTCGTATTACTGGCGGTTCATACACGGATATGAATGCTGGAGTTCCTGGAAGCATAGTTATGGCAGTAATTACAGTGTTAGTTGGTTCTGTTATTGCATTTTGGTTTATGAAATCTCACGCTTTATCTGTAGAAGCACCAATTTCAGTGCGTTTTAAAACTGCTGTAAAAGCTTGGAAAACTCCGACTATTGCTTTAGCTTTTATGATTGTTTGCTCAATTGTTATATCTTTTGCCTGGCCGGCACTTGTGCAGCGATTTAAAGTTGCTCCTAATGCTCAGGAATTGGAAGCTACTTATATTCAGCGTAATATCGATGCTACAAAGTTTGCTTACGGTCTAAATAATGTAAAGAAAGAATCGTATAACGCTACTTCTAAAGGTAAATCAGGTGCATTATCAAAAGAAGCAGAGTCAACTGCGCAAATTCGTTTGTTAGATCCACAAGTTACGTCTCCAACTTTCCGCCAATTGCAGCAATCGAAGCAATACTACACTTTCGCAGATACGCTTTCAGTTGATAAATACGATATTGACGGTGTAAGTCAAGATACAGTTATCGCTGCACGTGAACTCGATTTAGCTGGAAACGATAATCGAAACTGGGTTAATGATCATACAGTTTATACGCATGGCTACGGAATTGTTGCAGCCTACGGAAATAAAGTAACTACAGATGGTCAGCCGCAATTCATGGAGTACGGTATTCCTGCTCAAGGCAAACTTACTAAGTCACAAAAGTATGAACCACGTATTTATTTCTCTCCGAATGCTCCTGAGTATTCTATCGTTGGATCTCCAAAGGGTACAGCTCCATGGGAGTTTGATTATCCGACTGGTTCTCAAGGTGCATTAACTACTTTTAATGGCAATGGTGGTCCAAGTTTAGGCAATTTCTTCTCTAAACTTTTGCATGCAATTAGGTTTGGGTCTGATCAGATTCTTTTCTCTGATCGTGTGACTTCTGAATCTCAAATTTTGTATGATCGTGATCCTAAGACACGCGTGTCTAAGGTTGCTCCTTACTTAACTTTGGATGGTCGAGTTTATCCTGCAGCAGTAGATGGTCGCGTTAAGTGGATTGTTGATGGCTATACTACTTCTGATTCTTACCCTTATTCTCAGATGACTGATTTTGGTAAGGTAACTCAAGATTCCACAACAACAACTTCTCATTCTATTAAAGGATTGACTAATCAACGCGCAAACTACATCCGTAATTCTGTGAAAGCTACAGTTGATGCTTATGATGGTTCTGTTGATTTGTATGTGTGGGATACGAAAGACCCTGTAATCAAGGCTTGGAGATCAATTTTCCCAGGTCACTATCATGACATTTCTAAGATTTCTGGTGATTTGATGAAGCATTTGCGTTACCCAGAAAGCTTGTTTAAAGTTCAACGTCACTTATTAGCAAAGTATCACGTCGATACCGCAAGTCAATTCTTCTCTGGAGAAGACTTCTGGCAGATTCCTGTTGATCCAACTGAATCTCAAAAAGCACAAAAAGAAGATATTTTGCAACCTCCATACTATTTGACTTTGCAAACTGGAGACGCAAAGAAACCAGTATTTTCGCTTGTCTCTACTTATATTCCAGCTGGTAAAAGTACGCGTGAAATATTGACTGGTTTCTTGTCTGTTGATTCAGATGCGGGGGATACTCCTGGAAAGATTGGTTCAAATTACGGTAAGATTCGTTTGCAAGAATTACCCAAGATATCTAATGTTCCAGGACCTGGCCAAGCTCAGAATAATTTCAACGCTAATGCAAATGTTTCTAAAGAATTGAATTTGCTTGAATCCGGTTCTACTAAAGTTAAACGTGGCAATTTGATTACATTACCTCTTGGTGGAGGACTGGTTTATGTAGAGCCTGTTTATGTGCAATCTAGCGGTTCTACTAGCTATCCTTTGCTTAAGAAGGTGTTAGTTGCGTTTGGAGATCAAGTTGGATTTGCAGATACGTTAGATGAAGCACTTAATCAAGTATTTGGCGGAAACTCGGGTGCTTTGGCTGGTGATGCTTCTAATAATTCTTCTTCAAACAATGCTGCTGAAAGTAATGAATCTAAGGATGCTGATTCTAAAGAAGGTAGCTCTAAGGAAAGTGAGTCTAAGAATTCAGAAAAATCTCATTCTATGAGTCAAAAAGCTAAAGAAGCACTTAAACGTGCAGCTCAAGCGTTAAAAGATTCTGATTCTGCTATGCGATCCGGAAACTGGGAAGCTTACGGAAAGGCGCAAAAAGAGCTGAGCGATGCTATTAATGAAGCAATGAAAGAAGAATCAGGTAAGTAGTAAGTTTTCATTAATATCTCAGTTTGTGAGTTACAAAAGTAGCGAATGTTGCGTTATTTTCGTCACTTTTGTAGCTCACATGCGCTGTTTTAATGCAATTCACAATTGGTTATCTAGATCATCATCTTCGTCTGCTGAACCAATCATAATTCTTTCACAAACGTTAACAATGCACATAAGAAGCGCAGTAAGAATTATTATTACTATTGTTGCAGAAAAAATAAGTGGTGTTCTAAATGAGTTATAAGCGAATTGAAGCCAAATTCCTAGCCCATCTTTGGCTCCCAAATATTCTGCAGTTGAAGCAGTTCCAAAAACATAAGCTGCACTAATGCGTATGCCACCAAAAATTTGGCGAGCTGCAACCCTTAATTTAACATGCCACAAAGTCCAAGTTCTACTTGCTCCACAAGTTAAAGCAACATCTGTATAAAAACTTGGAACGGCGTCAAGACCTCGTATAGTTTGCACAGCAATAGGGAACATGCTGAAAACCATTACTATTACAATTTTCCCCGATATTTCAAAACCAAACCAAATCAAAAAAATTGGCGCAATAGAAATTAATGGCATAGTTTGCGCTGCGCATAAAAGCGGGAATAAAGCAGATTTAACAAGCTTACAAACATGGAAAATAACACCTAATAGAATTCCAACTACTATTGCAATAGAAAAACCGATAACTGTTTCTTGTGTTGTAATTAATGCTGCAGGTAATAGAGTTGGCAAAGCGTCAGCTGTTGATTGAGCAATTGAAGATGGTGTTGGAATCAAATTTTCCGAAATTTTATAATATTCGCATGCATACTGCCAAAAAACAAGTAAAACTATTACAGAAAATACAGTTGGCAGATATTTAATTAGCATACGTTTAAAACGCGATTGCGCCATGAAAACTCGATCCCTTTCTTTAAATGACTTCGATTGCTGCCCCAACCGAATTATTTAAGACTACAAATAGCATGTACATTCTATTAGAAGCGCACAACTTCTGTGAATCTAATAGTGTATATGATTTTTATTTGTCTATTTAATCGTGCATAATCTAAATGTTTCGTGAGTCAATGTGTGGCAAACTGTAGCAGATTGAATCTGCTCAGGGGCATTGAACGGCGCGGGCTAGGCCCTTTGTTACCGTTTTCTGCCGAGTTCGTGTCACTTTCCCAGAAGAACGGTACAAGAAACAAAGTAGGGAACTCATGAATATGCGTATTGTAAAGCGTACTCTTGCGTTTATTCTTTCTGCGTGCTGCGTATTTTCTTTCTCGGCATGTGGATCTGCAAGTAGTAGTAAGAATGCAAATCTTCGTAAAGTGTCGTTTATGCTATTTTGGGCACCGGATACTAATCATATTGGTATTTATGTTGCTAAGCATAAAGGATGGTTTAAAGATGCCGGATTAGATGTCAATATACTTGCTGTTGCTCAGACTGGTTCGGAACACGCAGTTGATAGTGGTGTTGCTGATTTTGCTCTTAGTACTTTGACAAATGCTGCTGATTTTTCAACAAAGGGAGCAAATCTTGAGCAAGTTATGCAAGTTCAGCAAAAGCCAAGTGCTATTTGGTGTTCACTTGCTTCGAATAATAAGATTCATTCTCCAAAAGATTTTGATGGTCGTACTTTTGCAACTTTTGGTTCAGCTGAAGGTGATGCTGTAATTCGTAGGATGATTCAACACGATGGCGGTCAAGGTAAGTTCGACAAAGTTACTGTTGGAACTTCAACTTTTAGAACTCTTGAATCTGGAAAAGCTGATTTTGGTGGCTTCTACGGCACTTGGGAAGGCGTGCAGTCTGAAATGTTTGGACCAAAGCTTCGCTGCTTCATGGAGGGCGACTACGGTGTGCCAGGTCAGCCAGATACTATTGGAATAATTGCAAATAAGCGTACTGTAGCTAAAGACCCTAAGCTTGTTCGAGCATTTGTTAAAGTTGCAAAGCGCGGATATGAATATGCTTATGAACATCCTGATGAGGCTTCTGAAATTCTTGTGAAAGAAGCAAAAGATGCTAATCTTGACATAAAGTTTGTTAAGCGTAGCATGAAGATGATTGTTGACGGTCAATATTGGGGCAATCGCGCGGATATTAAGAGCGGAAAATTTGTGTTCGGAACTACTGATGTTAAAGGCGCTCAAGCTTACTTTAACTTCTTAAGTAAGGAAGGTGCTTACACTGATTCTAAAGGCAAAGTAACTCATAAAACTCCGCAAGCAAAAGAATTGTCTACTGACGAATTTTTGAAATAAATAACATAATGACTTGAGTCTTGATAGAATAGGCTGAAGTATATAAGGGCGTATCGAGTAGTTGTAATTTTACGTTCAGCTACAATCGATGCGCCCGTTTTGTTGTTTTGCTAAATATTTGAATGGGGAGTGGTCTGCCATGGCATCGGATTTTTGGCTTATTGCTGGCTTGGGAAATCCTGGTACAAAATATGAGGGTACTCGACACAACATGGGTTTTATGGTTGCAGACGTTTTGGTACAACGTTGGTCAGTATCTCTTTCGGATCACAAAGGTTTAGCTAAACTTGGCAAAGGTGTTATGAATCTTGATGGTCGCGTAGCAAAGTTTTTCCTTGCTAAACCGTTGACTTTTATGAACGATTCTGGTGCTGCAATATCTTCTATAAGCTCCTATTATCAAATAGAACCGGATCATATTGTGATAATTCACGATGATATGGATTTAGATTTTGGGCGCATTAAAGTAAAAGCAGGAGGCTCTGCTGGAGGACATAACGGTATTCGTTCTATCGATCGCTCTCTTGGTACTCCTCAATATTCTCGAGTGAGAATGGGTGTTGGTCATGCGCAGCGTGGTGCTCACGCGCACGATAATACAGTCAATTGGGTTCTTGGAGGTTTTGCTGCAGCTCAAAAATCTGATCTTCCAAACTTTTTAGCAGATGGTGCTGATGCTGCAGAGAGTATTATTTTCCATGGATTAGCAGCAACGCAGGAGAAGTTTAATGGCCGCTGATAGCAGGTCTAATACCAGAAACAACAAGAATGATAATACTGATGATATTTCAGTAATAAGCTTGAGAGATATTCTTAATGATTTATCAACTAAGGATTCACTTTTTAAAGCTTTATCTGAATATGATCTTGATGCGATATCTGATTATTGTTGCGAAAGTGCAAATAAAAATCGTAAAGATTTAGATTCAATAAGTGAAGATTTAACAATTTCTTCTCCTATTGGAATTCGTTCTGCTATTGTTGCTGCATTAGCTAAGAAAAAGCCAGTTGTTGTTATTGTTCCATCGAGTAGAGATGCTGAAGATTTTATTGCGTCTGTGCGTGATTGGTACGATGGTGATGCTCAAGACGTTGCTAAATTAGAAGCTTGGGAAACGTTACCTCATGAAAGGCTTTCGCCTAGGGCAGATACTGTTGCTAGCAGGATTGCAGTGTTTCGTAGGCTTTGTCATCCTGAAAATAACGCATCACTTTTTGGTCCGATTCGCGTGTTGGTTATGCCTGTGCGATCGCTTATTCAGCCTGTAGTTGAAGGCATTGGTGATATAGATCCTCTGTTGTTTGAGTGCGGAAAAGAATTAACTCTTGAATATGCTGTGAAACGTTTGGTAGAAAACGCATATACTCGTGTTGATTTGGTGATGGAACGTGGAGAGTTTGCTGTTCGTGGTGGAATTATTGACGTTTTTGCGCCAACAATGACGCATCCTGTGAGAATTGAATTTTTTGGTGATGAAATTGATACTATAAAGCAATTTCATGCTTCTGATCAGCGTACTTATGGCAATAATATTTCAAGCATTTGGGCTACGCCTTGCCGTGAGCTTCAGATTACAGAAAAAATTTGCAAGCGCGCGCGTTCTCTTATTGGCGCAATTCCAAATGCTGACGATATGCTTGAATCAATCGCAAATTCTATACCTGTAGAAGGTATGGAGTCTTTGTTGCCTGCACTAGTGGATCGCATGGAATCAGTGCAAAATATGCTTCCAAAGGAATCTGTTATTATTCTATCTGATCCCGAAAAATGCCGTAGAGCTGCAGATGACGTAACTGCTACAGCTAACGAATTCTTAGCGGCTAGTTGGCATGTTGCTGCTTCTGGACACGGTTCTGGAGCTCCAATAACATTCGATCAAGCTAATTTCTTGGATTTTGATGAAACGATTTCATCGTTAGAATTGTCTAATCATGACGTATGGAAATTAACATCTTTTGGTGTTGACAATCAAATTTATGGAAATATTGCGTTGCCAGCATCGGCGCCACAAGAGTTTCGAGGAGATGAATCGAAAGTTTCTGGTGGTATCACTTCTCTTGTCGACAATGGTTTTGCTGTAACTATTACAGCTGCGGCTTCTGGTACTCTTGCACGCTTGAGACGCGCTATATATGCGACTGGTGTACATGAATTTACTACAGTGCGCTCAAGTATTTCGGATGGCTTCATTGATAATGTTGCGCGTATCGCGCTTCTTACAGAGCGTGATCTGACAGGTAAATCTTCTGCATCAGCTCAACTAAAAACTCCAAAACGCAGGCGCAAAGCAATCGACCTAATGGAACTAAAACCTGGTGATTTCGTTGTGCACGAACAGCATGGTATTGGACGTTTTGTTGGTATGAAACAACGTAATATTGCTGTTTCGGGTGGTAGTGCAACTCGCGAATATTTAGTAATTGAATATGCTCCTAGCAAACGTAATGCTCCTAACGATAAGCTGTTTATTCCAACAGATCAGCTTGATTTAGTGAGTAAATATATTGGTGCCGAAATACCAAAGCTTAACAAACTTGGAGGTTCTGACTGGGCTCAAACTAAAGCAAAAGCTAAAAAGCATGTTCATGAAATTGCTGAAAATCTTATTAAACTTTATTCAGCAAGGCAGCAATCTCGCGGATTTGCGTTTAGTAAAGATACTCCTTGGCAAAAAGAGTTGGAAGACGCATTTCCTTATCAAGAAACTGCTGATCAGCTTACAACTATTGACGAAGTAAAAGCAGATATGGAAAAGCCAATACCAATGGATCGCTTAATTTGTGGAGATGTTGGTTTTGGTAAAACTGAAATTGCGTTACGTGCAGCTTTCAAAGCTGTGCAAGATTCTAAGCAAGTTGTTGTTTTAGTTCCAACGACTTTGCTTGTTCAACAGCATTACGAGACTTTTACAAATCGATTTGAAGGCTTTCCTGTAAAAGTTGCTGCAATGAGTAGATTCCAAACTTCTAAAGAGATTGAAGAAACTTTAGCTGGATTGCAAGATGGAAGCATTGACGTTGTTATTGGAACGCATAAGCTTTTGAATCCTAGTATAAAGTTCAAAGATTTAGGTTTGGTTATTATTGACGAAGAGCAGCGTTTTGGTGTGGAACATAAGGAAACGCTCAAAGCTTTGCGCACAAACGTTGACGTATTAAGTCTTTCGGCAACGCCAATTCCTAGAACTCTTGAAATGGCTGTAACTGGTATTCGTGAAATGTCTACTCTCGCAACTCCTCCAGAAGATAGGCTTCCAGTGCTTACATACGTTGGTGCGTATGATAATTCTCAAGTTGCTGCGTGCATTAAGCGTGAATTGTTACGTGGCGGTCAAGTTTTTTACGTCCATAATCGTGTTGAAGATATTAGTTCTGTTGCAAGTAAGATTCAGGAGCTTGTGCCAGATGTCCGTGTTGCTATTGCTCATGGAAAAATGGGCGAGAAGCAGCTCGATGCTGTTATTCGTGATTTTTGGCATAGAGATATTGATGTGCTTGTTTGTACAACGATTATTGAAACAGGTCTTGATATTTCTAATGCGAATACACTTATTGTCGACCACGCAGATAGATTCGGTTTAAGCCAGTTGCATCAGTTGCGTGGTAGAGTAGGTAGAGGTCATGAGCGTGCTTACGCTTACTTCTTGTATGATCCTTCAAAGCCTATGACGCAACAATCTCACGATAGACTCTCAACAATTGCTCAGCATACTGCACTTGGTTCTGGTTTTGATGTTGCGATGAAAGATTTGGAATTGCGCGGAACTGGAAATTTGCTTGGAGATGAGCAAAGTGGCCACATTGAGGGTGTTGGATTTGATTTGTATGTTCGTATGGTTTCTGAAGCTGTTGAAAAATATAAGGAACCTGAAAGAGTTGAGCCTGTTTGTGTAACTATTGATCTTCCTGTTGAAGCTTCTCTTCCAGTTGATTATATTGCTTCTGACAAGCTTCGTTTGGAAGCGTACCGGAAGCTTGCTGCTGCTAAGGATAATAGTGATTTGCAAGAACTTCACGATGAGCTTCTTGATCGCTTTGGTAATCCGCCTGAAGAGTTTGAGTCTTTGTGTGATGTTGCTCGTTTGCGCTTTAAAGCACGCGAGATTGGTATTACGCAAATCAGCTCTCAAGGAAAATCAGTGCGAGTTGTTGGCGTCGATCCAAAAGAGTCTGTGATGATGCGTTTGAAGCGTATTTATAGAGGATTACAGTATCGTCCTCTTACCCATATGCTTATTGTTCCAGCTCCTTTTGAATCTTCACTCGGGTCTGGTTCAATGAGTGAGCATGAAATAATCTCCTGGGTGCGTCAGCTTCTTGATGACGTCGCTTGGTAAATTTTCTTGTGTTTATTTTATAAATAAAGGCGGCCGCTATTTTGCAGTCGCCTTTATCAATTATTTTTTTCGCGTTCTTACTGTAACGCTTCTCTAAGCTCGTCTTCTATTTCAACGTGATTATTTGGACGCTTTTGTGCATCAAGTTGGCTTCGATCAATATTCCAGTTTTTCTCAATGATTCCGTCTTTAATCATAAGAATTCTGTCAGAAAGTCTTACTGCTTCAGAAATATCATGCGTGACCATTATTGTGGTCCAGCCATGTTTCTGTCTTAGATTATCAAGCAAATCTTGCATGTCTAAACGAGTTAAAGCATCTAATGCGCCGAAAGGCTCGTCTAAAAGTAGTAATTCAGGATTATGAACTAAAGCTCTAGCTAATGAGACTCGTTGTGCTTGACCACCTGAAAGTTCTGATGGCCATTTTGACCCGCAATTATTAAGTTGCATATCGTTAAGAGCTTTTTCTGCAATAGATTTTAGTTCTGATTTGTTTCCTTGCATGCCGAAAACTACGTTCTTACTTACTGTTATCCATGGTATTAATCTTGCGTCTTGGAAACCTATTGCTTGATGTTGTGTGACGTTTATTGTTCCAGAATCAGGTTTGATTAATCCTGAAATAACTTTAAGAAGAGTGGTTTTTCCGCATCCTGAGCGTCCGATTAGAGATACAAATTCACCTTTTTTAATATTTAGATTTATATCTCGCAATATTTTAGCGTTATTTTTAAAAGTCACGCCAATATGTTCTAGAGTAACGCAGTAAGAGTTATCTTTAGTCTCATAGTTTTCTTCTATTTGAGTGTTCATATTTACTCCTACTGCGTTGCTCTAAATCATGTTTATATAATATTTATATAACTTTGTTATACAAGCATGTTATATAACTTTGTTTTAATTTTGATTAATCAGTTATATATTATTTTATTTTGATATTTAATTTTTTGTTTTTACTGATATGTGTTTTATAGATATATGGATTAATTTACTTCGTGCAATCCATTACAGAATCTTTCAAATTCTTTGGAGCTTGCTTAATTAAACCATATTTCACGTATTCTTTAGCCTGAGTTTCCATCATTTTCAAACCTTTTTCATCGATTGGACGAATAGTTGGATTGTCAAACTTTTCAATTTGCTTAATAATGGTTTCGCTTGCTCCGAGCTGCTTGTAAGCGTTTCCAATAACATTGTTTTCTTTATGAGACTTTTCTGCTTCGCGAACAAGTGCCTTGTACATCTTCTTAACAAGATCTGGATGCTTTTGGGCAAAGCTCTTAGAAACAATGTGAATAGTAACATTCATATTGCCGTACTTTTTAGCATTTACAAGCAATTTTGCGCCTGGAGTTGTCATTGCTGCAGCAAGATTCTGATCGAATGAGGAAATTGCATCAATCTGTCCAGAAGTAAATGCTGCCTGGAAGTTCTTAGGGCTCATCTCAACTTTGTTAACTTTAGAAACGTCTAAACCGCTTTTATCAAATGCGCGGTGAAGCATGTAGTCGCCAGTGTCACCGTTATGAATAATAGCAACTTTCTTTCCGTATAAGTCTTTTAGTGTTTTTACGCCGCTTTTTGCGGATGCAACGATTCCTTGAGAATCACCATTGTAATATTCGAGCGCAAAAGCTACCCATGGTTGTCCTTCAGCAATCAAATCAATGAAGCGTCCGGTTCCAGTAGTTGTAGCATCTGCATTTCCGCTCATAACAGCAGTAAGACCATCAACTGGAGTGTAAGGACCAGTGTAAACTACTTTAGATTTGCCAAATTCGTCTTGAAGGAATTTCTCATTTTTCAAAGTAGTTAGATAATTTGCTGTAGAAAGATAAGCGACTCTCATAGTTCCAGCGTCTTCTTTTGAAGAAGCGCTTGATGATTTTTGTGAGCTTCCGCAAGCTGCGAGAGATACTGTTGCGCAAACAGCGCAGATTAATGCAATAATGCTCTTTTTAGAAAATCGCATTTTTAAATTAGCCATGATATATAGTTCCTTTTGTTTGTTGTTTTATTTATCTGTTGTTCGGTTGTTATTATTTGGTTGTTGATTCTAAGTATTGACTAATTCTTAAAAAGCAATTTAATGCATTTTAAAAAGTAGTTAACTTTAGAAAAATGTTGATATTACTAGATTATTGGCGTGATTTTCTATCTAATCTGCGCTCAGGTATAAGAAGATACTCTAATATGTTTGCAGTAAGCTCAGATCCAAGACCTGCAATTGCGTACATAATAACGCATGCCATCATTTGATCTGGCCTAAAGAATTCTTGCGCTCTTGAAAGAATGTATCCAATTCCAATAGAAGAATTAACTGTTTCGCAAGTCACTAATGCAACCCATGCTACAGATATTGCAAATCGCAAACCTGTCATAAAACTTGGAAGTGTACCGCGAAGCAAAATAGATATAAAAATAGTAGATTTTTTAACGTGATAAACCTGCGCTAATTCGAGAAGTTTCGGATCAATATTACGCACTCCGTCGCGAATATTAACGTACATAGGTCCAAAAACGCCAACAGCTATAAGCGCTATTTTCATCGTTTCATCTATTCCGAGGAAAATTATTAATATTGGAGCTAAAGCCGGGAATGGAATTGACCTCAACATGTGGCTTGGTTTATCAACTACAATATTGCCAAGCTTACTGCCTCCCGCAAGTATGCCTGCAGGAACAGCAAAAATAATTCCTAACAAAAGTCCTAAAAGAACTCGTAAAATACTTATTCCTAAGGATTTTAACAATATGCCTTCGTTGTTTAAATCAATAAAAGCTTGTATTACTTCATATGGGGATGGCAAAGAACGGTCTTCGATTGGAGAAAGAGTTGTAAAAAACCACAAAACCAAAATGAGGATGGTTGAAATCCACACTTTACACGAAGATACCGCTTTAAATGCAATCTTCAATATGTTTTTCGCTTTATTAGGCGAACTGTAAGTCATGCGACAATCCCTTCGATAGTTTTAGCTATATCAGGTTCAACGAGTGTATTCTCAGCGCAACACTGTATGTATTGTTGTTTGGCACGATGTAGTTGCGCACCCCGTGTCTGTGGTCATTATCTCCCAAGGGTATGGACATGTATATTTGAAATCGATATTTATAAACGATATTGCTTAAAAATATACAATTGGCTCATATGACTCGAATTAAATCAAAATATTGTGAACGTTCACGGCATAAATACGCTGGTACTCAATATAACGTCCATAAAACGCACTAATCTTGGAAGAGTCATCACAACCCATAGGTATAAAGGAGTAGTTGTGGCAGCTATTGAAAGCGTATATGCACGCGAAATTTTGGATTCTCGTGGAAATCCTACTGTTCAGGTTTATTTGGAGACCGAAGATGGCGCTCAGGGTATTGGTTTAGTGCCTTCTGGTGCTTCTACTGGTGAGGCTGAAGCTTGGGAACGTCGCGATGGCGACAAGTCCCGTTATCAAGGCAAGGGCACGTTGGAAGCTGTTAAGGCTGTCAACGAGGTAATCGCACCTAAGGTTATTGGCATGGATGCCACCGATCAGCGCGCTCTTGATGAGACGATGATTGAGCTTGATGGCACGCCGAACAAGGGCAAGCTTGGTGCTAACGCAATTCTCGGCGTTTCCCTCGCTGCTCTCTACGCTGCTGCTGAGTCTGCTCAGCTTCCGTTGTACCGCTACATTGGCGGCACCAATGGTCACATTCTTCCAGTTCCAAACATGAACATCATGAACGGTGGTGCTCACGCTGATTTCGCAACCGATATTCAGGAGTACATGATTTCTCCTTACGGTTTCGCAACCTACAGCGATGCTTTGCGCGCTGGTGTTGAGGTTTATCACACCTTGAAGAATGTTTTGAAGAAGGAAGGTTTGGCTACTGGTCTTGGTGACGAAGGTGGCTTCGCTCCAAAGATGAAGTCCAACGAGGATTCCTTGAAGTACATCATGGATGCAATCGAAGCCGCTGGCTATGAGCCAGGCAAGCAGATTGGTATTTCTCTTGACGTTGCTTCTTCTGAGTTCTACAACAAGGAAACTGGTAAGTATCGTTTCGATGGCGAAGAGCGCGAATCTGCTTACATGCTCGATTACTACGAGAAGCTCATTAACGAGTATCCAATCGTTTCCATCGAAGATCCATTCCAGGAAGAAGGCTGGGATGATTGGGCAGAAATCACCAAGCGTCTTGGTGATCGTTTGCAGTTCGTTGGCGATGACTTGCTCGTCACCAATCCAAAGCGTTTGGCTAAGGGTATTGAGCTTGGTGCAGCTAACTCCTTGCTCGTGAAGTTGAACCAGATTGGTTCCGTTACCGAGACCCTCGACGCTATTGAGCTTGCAACTAAGAACGGCTTCACTTCTATGGTTTCCCATCGTTCTGGTGAAACCCCAGATACCACCATTTCTGATCTTGCCGTTGCTAAGAACACCGGCCAAATCAAGACTGGTGCTCCTGCTCGTGGCGAGCGTATTGCTAAGTACAACCGCTTGCTTGAGATTGAGGAAGAGCTTGGTTCTACCGCTCAGTATGCTGGTTACAGCGCATTCAAGGCTTGCAAGAAGTATATGAAGTAACTTTTAGTTTTAAGTAACTTAGTGGCTTCTTGAGTCTTTGAGTTTTAACGGTCAGTCGTGTTTACGGCTGACCGTTTTTTATTAAATATTTTTGAAAAAATCACAACACGCAAAAAATTTTTCTTAAATTTACTTTCATTCTCCGCATAATGGTGATATTTTTGTGAGAAAATCGAAACAGAAGGAGATGTTTCATTATGCGAAAAGTAGCAGTTATTGGTATGGGAAATGTTGGCGCAGCTGTTGCTCATCAGCTTGTTGTTGGTGGTTACGCCGACGAGCTGTACTTATATGACAAGAATGAAGCTAAGGTTAAGGCTGATGCATTGGATTTTGAGGATTCAATGGACAATTTGCCTTTTAATGTAAACATTACTGTCAATGATTACGATGCTTTGAAAGATGTTGAAGTTATCGTAAGCGCTATGGGCAATATTAAGCTTTTAGACGTCCCAAATCCTGATCGTTTCGCAGAACTTAAACATAATCGTGTTCAAGTTGAAGAAGTTGGCGCAAAGATTAAAGCTTCTGGCTTCCATGGTGTTCTAATTGATATTACGAATCCTTGCGACGCTATTTGCCAGCTTTATAAAGAAACAACCGGTCTCCCTTATGAAAAAGTTATTGGCACTGGAACATTGCTTGATTCTGCACGTCTTCATCGCGCTGTTGGTAAATTCTTCGGAGTGCATCCAAAAGCCGTGAAGGGCTATAGCTTGGGTGAACATGGTGATTCACAGTTCGTTGCATGGTCCACAGTTAAGGTTCTTGAGCAGCCGATTGTTGAGTTTGCAAAAGAAAAGAACATTGATTTAGATGCTGTCGATGAAGAAACTCGTCAAGGCGGCTTCACTGTGTTCTACGGAAAGAAGTATACAAATTACGGTATTGCTGCTGCTGCAGTTCGTCTGGTCCATGCTGTTCTTTCGGATTCAAAGGAGCAAATGCCTGTTTCGAACTATCGAGAGGAATACCATTCTTATCTTTCTTACCCAGCAATCGTTGGTCGCGAAGGTATTGTGAAGCAGTGCCAACTTGACTTGACTGAAGAAGAGTTGCAAAAGTTGCAGCATTCTGCAGATACAATTTTGAGTAAAGCTCAAGCAAAATAGATAAGTCAAAAATAAAATAACTAAAAAATACTACTTTTGAATCTAAAATATTTTTACAGACTTTAGACAAAAGCGTATTGAAAAATGTCGTTGTAGATTTAATTGCTCCTAAAGAGTGTTGAATTTACAGCGACATTTTTGTTATAAAAATTTTTGATATTAGCTTATTTATTATTTGAATTTATAAAGTTGGCTAGTCCTAACTGTTCATGATATATACTTTTAACTATAAATTGAATTATTTTTTTTGGGGGGTGGAAATATGATTTCTAGTGCATACATAAGTGTTGGAAGCAATATAGGTGATAGATTACTTAATTTGCGTCAAGCTGTTTCGCTATTGAAGCAAAATTCGCATATAAGCAATATTATCGTTTCTTCAGTGTATGAAACTGAACCAGTTGGTGACGTAGTGCAAGACAGTTTTTATAACATTGCTTTACGTTTGGACACTGATTTAACAGCTTTTGAACTGCTTGATTTTATTCATGATATTGAACAGCGTCTTCACAGAAAGCGCATAGTTCGTTGGGGTCCTCGAACAATCGATTTAGACATTATTGATTTTGGTGGTCAAACTATAAAAAGTGAAAATCTTACGATTCCGCATAAAGAAAGAGATAATCGCAGATTTGTATTAGTTCCTTTGCTTGAAATAAGCACAGACGATGCAAATTATCATGAGCTCATCCAAGATAAGCTTAATAAAACTAGCGACACTAATTGGATTAATATTATTGAAAGTAGTGAAGTTTTTAATTAGTTTGGAATATAAATTTAGTTTTTAAATATGAGGTTTTAGAAAGAAAGAATACAAATGCGAATTATTGAAAGCAATTTGGAGAATGCATCTTCTAAAAGTATTGCAGATATAGCGTTACTGCAGGATCTTTGTGTAAATCAAAAAATTTTATGCACGTGGGAAAATATTAGCGAAAACGATTTAAGCAAAGTAGCTGATTTTCTCGATCATTTTGATACAGCTATCAAAGTTTCCGAGTCTTCTATTGACTTCATTTTGCCGCTTATTGCTCTTAAACCTTTTATGCAAGAATGCGAAAAAGCATGGTATGAAGATCAAGAATTACTTGCAAGTTTGCGCTCGCTATTAAAGCAAAAAGCAATTGTGTGGAATGCAGGGCGATTCTGCTTTGATACACTTGACAAGCCTATAGTTTACGCGATTTTGAATATTACTCCTGACTCATTCTATGATGGCGGCAAGTACCAAAGTGAGGACGAAGTAAATAGCCATATTAAAGAAATAGTTGAAGCTGGTGCTGATGTTATAGAAGTAGGCGGTCAAACTACAAAACCTGGCGGTTATTTAGAAATTACTCCAGAAGAGGAAATAAGGCGCGTTATACCTGCTATTAAGTATATTCACAAAAATTATCCTCAAATTGCTGTAGCAGTAGACACTTACAAGTTACCTGTAATGGAAGCTGCAATTGAAGCTGGCGTAGATATTATAAATGATGTTCGTGCGTTTGATTCTCCAGAAAAAGTAAAGCTTATGGCAGATTCTAACGTTGGATTAGTAACAATGCATAGCAATAGAGATACAGAATATGACAATTTAACAAAGGTTATGTGTCAATTCTTTAGTGATAATTTAAAAATGCTTGTTGATGGAGGAGTTGACTTAAATAGGATCATTCTTGATCAAGGAATTGGCTATGCAAAGGTTGCTGATGGTGAACAAGATTATGCAATGATGCGCAATATTAATCAATTGCATCGTTTTGGTCGACCAATATTGGTTGCGATTTCTAGAAAAGGCTTTGGTAAGAAGCTTTTTAATTTAGATAAAGAAGATCGTTTGCCAGTTACTTTAGTTGCAGAAACAGCGATGTTTATGGCTGGTGGACGTGTAATACGTGCTCATGATATTGCAGAAACAAAGCAATTAGTTGAAATGATCGATGTTATTAATAGAAATTACTGGTTTAAGTAGAAAAATTTGAATATTTTTTTGCAGTTTTGTTCGTCAGTTTTTTTAATTTTAATAACGAATAAATGTGAGCTACTGTAAATGTAGCGTGACTGTAAATGTGGCACAACAGCATTTTGCATCTAAAGCACGTAAGATATTAGCGGAATACATGATGTTTTCACGTCGAATACATCAAGTAATTTAGAGAGTATGGTTATGAAAAAGCGTCGTAAAACGGCATTAGGTGAGGATGTAGTATCACCATTGCAACAGCGTCGACTACTTTCAGGACCGCTCGTGTTTTTATTTATGGTTTTTGTAGTTACCGTTGGTTCAATTGAATGCATTTCAACAGTTAGAAATTATGCGTTAAGCTTGTCGGAGCTTCATGCACTTCAGCGTGAAGAAAGTGATTTACGTGAACAAAAGCGTACGTTGGATAATAATATTGACCGATGGAAAGACAAAGCATACGTTACCGCTCAAGCTAGAGATCGTCTCGGCTTTATTTTTCCTGGTGAGCAGGCTGTTCGTGTAGAGCATCCTGAGGCAGTAACTGGAAAAGTTCCGAATGAATTTGCTCAAGAAAATAGCGAAACTAAGACTCATTCAGTCTTGCCTTGGTATAGTGACTTAATGTATGCAATACATAAAGCAGACAAACCAGATACTGTGCCATCCTTATAACATATAAACTGATAAAGTAAAGAATTATTTATTTGTAAAACAGCTTTAACAGGAGTAGAAACGCATGGCTAACAGCCAAGAAAGTTCAGATAAAATGCAGAACAGTAATAAGAATTATATTCCAAAAGAAGCTGTAAAACCTTTATTTACTACACCTGCGAGTGATGCTGAGCGTGCAATTGTTGAAAAGCAACTTGGAAGATTCCCTAGAGGAATGGTAGCCGTTGGTGCGCGTTGCGTTTGTGGTAGGCCTCTTGCTGTTATTACTAGACCATGCTTAGAAGATGGCACTCCATTCCCAACTACATGCTACCTTACCAGTCCTGAAGCTGTAAAAGCGGTGTCTCGCGTAGAAGCAGACGGTATTATGCGAGAATATAACGAGCTATTACAATCGGACGAAGATCTAAAGAAACAATATGAGCGTGCACATAAGTATTATTTGGAATTCCGTCATGAATTAGCTGTGTCTTTGGGGGATAGTGAAGAGCATATTAGTCAGATGAGCGCTGGTGGAATGCCAGTTCGTGTTAAATGCTTGCACGCTTTGCTTGCGCAAACATTGGTAATGGGCAAAGGTGTAAATCCGATTGGTGACATGGTATTAGAGCGCATTAAAGATGAGTTTGATCCTAACGTGTGCCGCTGTACTACTCCGTGGAGCGATGATGCATATGCTACTGAAACGGAAGTTGTTGTGGAAGACGAAACGGCTAAAACTGCAGAGGGTGAAGCCGTAAAAAGTGAAACGACTACTTGCGCAGAAAAAACAGTACAGGTTGCTGCAATTGACTGCGGTACAAATTCTATTCGACTAAAAATTGCGCAAGTTTCTGAGCATGGAATGAAAGATATTGTTCCTCGTATGCTTCGCGTCGTTAGACTCGGTCAGGGAATTGACGAAACTCATCGTTTCGCAGATGACGCTTTGAAGCGAGTGAGGGAGGCTGCGCACGAATTTGCGCAAGTTTTGAAAGAACATCCAGTTGATGCGATTCGTTTTGTGGCAACCTCAGCTACACGAGATGCTGAAAATCGTGAGATTTTTGAACAAATGATGATTGATGAGCTTGGTGTTCGCCCTGAAGTTATTAGTGGTACCGAAGAAGCGGCTCTTAGCTTCCTTGGA
This sequence comes from Gardnerella sp. DNF01205, assembly GCF_049244135.1. Lineage (NCBI taxonomy): Bacteria > Bacillati > Actinomycetota > Actinomycetes > Bifidobacteriales > Bifidobacteriaceae > Gardnerella > Gardnerella sp. DNF01205. The sequence goes on from NZ_CP058378.1 coordinate 857,858, forward strand.
GCAACAAGCGTTGTGTCTCGCGATGAGTTGCAGCCACCGTATCTCGTAGTTGATTTAGGTGGAGGCTCTACTGAGTTAGTGCTTGGAGGGGATGGTGACTGCTTGCCAGCGCACAAGGTTTCTGCAGCATACTCCATGAATGTTGGTTCCGTTAGAATGACGGAAAGGCATTTGCATACTGATCCTCCGACTGAAGAGGAAATTCAAGCTGCGATTGAAGATATTGACAAGCATATTGATGATGCTTTCAAAGTTGTTCCTGCAGGACGAGCTCGCACTATTATTGGCGTTTCTGGAACTGTGACAACTATGGCTGCTTTGACTATGGGATTGCAGCATTATGATCATACTGCTGTCGATGGTGTGCGTATTGGATTAGAGCAGGCTTATGCTGTTAATAATCGATTTTTGCGTATGCCTAAGGACTGCAGGCGCACGTATGCGACGATTCACCCAGGGCGTGTGGATGTTGTTGGCGGTGGAGCAGTGATTTGGAGCCGAGTGTTGGAGAGATTAGCAAAAGCTGCGTATGAGGATCACGGTGGGGTTTTGGATACGTTTGTTGCAAGTGAGCATGGTTTGCTTGACGGAATCACGATTGATTTGGGAAGGAAATTACTTGCCACACGCTGAGTGCGTGTGTTTGCGGTTTCTGACGGTTGATGAGTGCGCGTGTTTGCAGTTTCTGACGGATACTGAGAATATGTGTTTGTGATTTCGCCACACGCTGAGCTTGTTCTTTGCTTAAATGTATGGCATAATAAGTGATTGCTGCCTCTGTGGCGGAATTGGCATACGCATCAGACTTAAAATCTGACGCCCTTACGGGCTTGTGGGTCCGAGTCCCACCGGAGGCACAAACGAGGCGCTGCACAGTTTTTAGCTGTGTGGCGCTTTTGCTTTTTGAGTTTTTTGGGTAGTCTATGACAGTTCAGTAAGATTGATGGGTTAGTGTCAGAAAATGTGCATGAGATTAAAACGTATTATTCGATGAATTGTGTTGTGTTTGTAAAGCGGCTATATTGAGACAACCGTAGCGCAATACATACATAAGATTCTGTTTTTATAAATTGGTTTTTCTTCTGAGATTATGTAATTTTTATACGAGTATAGGATTTTGATGTAAAATTATTTCATGAAGAATGTAACTTATGCTATAGGTATTGATGTCGGTCTTAATTCAACTGGTTTGGCTGCAATACAATTGGACGATAATGGTTGTCCTATAAGAATTCTAAAAGCTTTAAGTTTCATACATGATTCTGGAATTGATCCGACAGGTAGAAAAACTTCGGATACTCGCAAGAAAGTTTCTGGTGTTGCAAGGCGTGCAAGACGTTTGAATAGAACTAGACGCAAGAGATTAAGTAAATTGGATTCTTTGTTAGAATCATTAGGCTATCCAATTGTAGATAATTCTTGTTTAGAGTCTAAAGATTCATTCGAACCTTGGTATATTCGAGGTGAACTTGCTGATGCGTATATAAGTGACGATAAAAAACGAAAGATAATGTTGAGTGTAGCTATTCGTCATATTGCCAGGCATAGAGGATGGCGTAATCCGTATCAATCTGTTAGATCAATGATGCAGGCCAAAGAATACTCCAAGTTTTATGATCAGTTTATAGATACTGTAAACCGTTTAGCTCCTGGTGTTGCTAATTACGGTTGTACCATAGGGCAGATAGTTTGTGATTACATAATGTCTAAAAAAGGCATGTCTTCTCCTAGGATTCGTGTTCGTATCAAAAAAGATAATAAAATTTATAATCCAATTCTACCCGGTAAGTTTATCCAAAGTGATTGTATGCTTGAACTACGCAAGATTTTTGAGATGCAATCCGTTGATGATACAGATGCTACAAAATTATTAAATTGTGTATTTGAGTCCAAATCTCCTAAAGGCTTTGCTACTAAATTAGTAGGCAAAGATGCTATTACTAATATTGGTCGTCGTGCGTCGAAAGCGTCTCTAGCATTTCAGCGTTATAGAATTATTTCTTCTATTTCAAATCTTCGCATTCGTGAAAATTCTATTGAGAGAAAATTAACTTGCGAAGAAAAACAGCAAGTGTATAAATTGTTGACAACAACTTTTATATCTACTACTGAAAAGGAAGCATTTATTCCTAATGAGTATAGTTGGAATGACGTTTCAGAATTGCTGCATATAAAACGTAGTGATTTGCGAGGCATTGGTAAGCAGACAGGTGATGGTGAATCTATTACTCTTCAGCCGCCTAGATTAGATAGCGAAATTGCAATCTTCTCAGAAACTGGCAATTCTTCTAGGGATAAGTTTGTTAAGGAAAAATTGAAGCCTTGGTGGAATGAGCACACAGATGATTCAGATGAGCATGAGGCTTTTATTGATTTAATCAGTAACTCGTGTGATTTTGAATCAAAAAGTGATACAGCTGCTTCTGCGTTTATAGAAGATCTAGCAGATAATGAATTTGAAATATTAGATAATATAAGTTTGCCTAGTGGACGTGCTGCTTACAGTATTGATACTTTAAATAAGTTATCTCAGCAAATGTTAAATACTGATGATGACTTGTTTGAAGCTCGTAAGCATCTTTTTAATCTCAATGATAATTGGAGGCCTTCAGCTGAACCTATTTCTTCTCCTATAGGTAATCCTTCTGTAGATCGTGTTTTAAAAATTGTAAATCGTTTCATTGTTAATGCAACAAATCGCTGGGGTTCGCCAATGCGGGTGAATATTGAACATGTTCGTTCTGGTTTTAAATCGGCGAAAATGAGCAAAGATTACACGGAGAATATTAATGGAAGAACCAAATTTAGGAACAACTTAAGAATGGAGCTTTCCAAAGAACTTGGAATTAATGCTTTAACTATTTCAGATGCAGATATTCGACGTTATGAAGCGGTGCAAAGACAAAATGGACAGTGCTTGTATTGTGGGAATCCTATAACGTTCAAAACTTGTGAAATGGATCATATAGTTCCTCGTAAGGGAGTTGGGTCTACCAATACTCGTGTGAATTTAGCTGCAGTTTGCGTACTTTGTAATCGTAATAAAAGCAATATTCCGTTCGCAATTTGGTGTAAGTCACAATATTGTGTTGAACATAATATTACCGTTAATAATGCAAATAAAAGAGTGAAGCATTTTATATTTCCTAGTAAATTGTATGGTAATAAAGCATCAAAATTAAAATTTGAGAAATCTGTTATTGCTAGACTTTCTCAGACTGAAGAAGACGAACCATTTGATAATCGTTCAATAGAATCAGTTGCGTGGATGGCTAATGAGCTACATCATAGAATTGATTGGTATTACAATTCTGAATATTATATTGGCAATACCTATGCAACAGATGCAGTGATTTCCAATACAGATTCTAACCTTGGAACAAGTGTTGGCGTATACGCTGGTTCGATTACTGCTATGAGCCGTAAATTATCTGGAATTGATGGTAAATTGCAGTTCTTTGATGCAAAGCATAAAACACGCTTCGATCGAAGACACCATGCTGTGGATGCGGCTGTTATTGCCATGATAACGTCCAATGTTTCACAAGCATTATATATAAAAAATAATCTTCGTGAAACACAAAGAATATTGGGACATCCAGATTATGGTGAGTTAGATTGGCGTGATTATCCATCTGAACACGATGCTATGTATCCTAGTTACGAATCGTGGCATAGAAATATGCAAAAGTTACTTGAATTGCTTAATGCATCTATGACAGAAAATCGTATTCCTGTGGTTCGGCAAGTTCGTATGAGATATGAAAATTCAGCTGTTCATGATGATAGTATTAACAAGTTACGGAGTTTGCATGTTTCAGACGCAATTAGTTCTGATGATATACTTCGTGCCTCTACTCCTGCACTGTATTGCGCTTTAGTTAATCAGCCTGACTATACCATTAAAGATGGTATACCATCTTCGCAATCTAGAGTGTTACGAGTGAATAATAAAACGCTTACTGCAAATGATGAAATAACTTTCTTCAATGGTAAATCCGCTCAGATTGCAGTTAGAGGTGGATCTGCTGATATTGGTAATAGCATTCATCATGCTCGTCTTTATAGATATAGAAAATCAAAGAAAGAAATTGCCTATGGCATAATCCGTGTCTTCCAATCTGATTTAAATAAATTCCGCGATGAGGATTTATTTACTTGTGAATTGCCGTATTATTCTGTATCAATGCGTTATGCAGATGGCACATTATTGAAAGCAATTCGTGATAATAGAGCTGAATATATTGGATATTTGCTCGTTGGTGATGAACTTGTAATAGATCCTGCGTTTATAAAGAGCGATACTGTTGCTGGGAAGTTCATACAGTTTCTTAAGGAATTGGGCATTGATTCTGTTGCTTATTCGCATTGGGTTATAGATGGTATACCAGAATCAACCAAGATTAAGCTTCGACCATCCATGTTATCTAAAGAAGGATTTGATAAATTAATTACTAGCGGATATGTAAGCGATGGTAATTATTTAGAAGATGCAGCTAAAGTCTTAGGTGAAAAGGGCTGGATTGTTGCTGTTAATTCACTTGCATCATGTAAGCCTGTAACAATTCGCCGAAATGGTTTTGGTGAAATTCGTTGGAAATCGCTTTCCGGTATGCCGGTTTCTTGGAAATGGTGTAATGATTCAAAATAAATTATGGATGGTGCATCATGCAGAGTGCTTGGCGAGTTGTTGATTGTACGTCTTTAGACGGTAGTCTTACTTATGTTCGTGGAAGATTAGTGGTGAACAATCGTGTTACTAGCGAGATTGTAGAGATTCCTCTTGCTGAAACTGCGGTTTTACTAATTGGATTGCATTGTGGATGTTCACCTGGGTTATTGCATCAATGCGCTGCATATGGAACATGTGTGATGGTATGCAATTGGCAAGGAGTTCCTGTTTGTGCAATGCATTCTTGGAGTGATGTTCCTACTCGTATTGTTACTAGACAGTTAGCTCAAGCTTCGTTATCTATTCCTAGAAGAAAAGCTGCATGGGCTAATGTTGTTAGATCAAAGATTCGTGGACAGGCTGCATGTCTTGATGCGTTGAACATTGAAGGAGGCGGAATGCTACGTGGTATTGCAAATGAGGTACATTCTGGCGATAGTACCAATAGAGAAGGTCAAGCTGCAAGAGAATATTGGAAACGTATATTTTCCTCTGAAGAAGATTTTCACAGAGTGCCAGGTTGTAATGTTGGACGTAATGCTGCTCTTAATTATGCTTATACGATACTGAGGGGTTTCTCCATAAAGGCTGTAATTTCTGCAGGGCTTAATCCTGTATTAGGTATGAATCATCATAATAGGTCTAACTATTTCTGTTTAGCTGACGATATTATAGAGCCATTTAGGCCTGCTGTAGATTTTGCCGTAGCTCAATTAGCTGTTGATGATACGCCAGATAGTAAGTCAGTTAAGAAGTATCTTATTGAAAGTGTGAATAAGCAATTTAACGGAGTTGGGCCAACTATACCTAGTGCTCTTAATGATATTGCACAGGCTTATGGAATGTATGTGGAAAAACAGTCAAAAGATTTCTTGGTTCCAGAATACAAGGGAGGATTATGAAAATTGATGAGGATAGTGGCGGAATGTGGTGTCTAGTAATGTTTGATTTACCTGTAGCTACAAAAATTCAAAGGAAAGCCGCTACTGATTTTAGAAATTTGTTGTTAGACATGGGATATGCAATGGTGCAGTTTTCTGTGTATGTTCGTTACACTCCAACTCAATCTGGTAATCGCTCAACCGTAAAAGCAATAAAAGAGAATTTACCACCATTTGGTCAAGTTAGAATACTGCATATTAGTGACCATCAATGGTCTTCTGCGCTGAGATATACTAATTTGCATCAGGATATTTCGTCTGAAACTCCTGAAATTGCTACACTTTTTTGAATGAAAAAATGCCTAAAAAGATTGAAATCTTGCCCCTCTTGAGCTTATAACAAGTATATCAAGAGGGGTAAGAGCTAATTCTCAACTCTCCTTTCCTTGACTTTTCGTCACCTACAAGTATATCAAGAGGGGTAAGAGCTAATTCTCAACTGGGCAGTGGCTTATCAACGCTGGTGAACAAGTATATCAAGAGGGGTAAGAGCTAATTCTCAACTTGATAAGGCTCAGAAAGAGTTGTGCCTCAAGTATATCAAGAGGGGTAAGAGCTAATTCTCAACCTGGTAAAGCTAATAGTGCGACTAGCGCCAAGTATATCAAGAGGGGTAAGAGCTAATTCTAAAAACGTATCCCCGGTGAGACTCAAACTTATTCATCTGGTGAATGAACTTTACGAGGTACACCTAAATCGTCTGCTATATCGTCGTAGTCATCACCACATTCATAAGGGTCTAGCAAATTATAAGCTTCGATTAGCAACTCTTTAGGTGCGCTCTTGTGCATCCATGCTTCTACTAAATAATAATCAATTGCAATAGACGGTTCGCCTGCTCTAATAGCACTATTGGCTGCTTCTTTAGAGAGCTTATCCATGTTAGGTTCTGCATATGGACGGAGTTTCTCAACCATGTCATAACAAATTTTCATCATGTCCATTAGCCTTTGACTACTCTAGTATTATCTATCTTATTGTATGCAGTAAGATGCATCGTATATGTTTTCCTTACTTATATGTATGTATTTTAATTATTGATATTTAGATTATCTGATATTACTTTTTATGGAAGCTAGGGCTCCTCTTACCCTTAATCTCTTTCTAATAGAGTTGGTTTGGGGGAATGATTGGTCTTCTTATTTTATGCGTAATGCATAAAATTCAATGTTACAAATGTGAGGCCCTCGGCAACCAGCTTTCAAGACTGGAACATTAGTCTGAGGAGTACTTCACATTTTTATCATTGTGATTGCTGCATAAAATAAGTTATTATTAACGTCGTGCGCAAGTCCCTCGCAGCTGTCGTTTACGGCAGAGTGTTAGTCGAGGATTGGCTTGCGCTCGGTTATTTGATGTTTTATCAGAAATTTTAACTGGTTCAATTCCACAGATAAGCACGAGACTGCGAGCATATCGGCTTATATGCCAAAAAGTGCGTGAAGCTAAGCTGATGAATATTATGTGTAATCCATAATCTAAACAGCATTAAAAACTCAGCTAACAAACTGAGAAAACAACGGTCATATGTTACTCGCGCAGCACGTAGACTGCGTTAATAACGAATAAGCGGGGTTATATGTTACTGGTGCAGTAGCTAATCTGCGTTAGTAACAGCGTTTGACGATTTATTGTTAAATACTCAGCTAATACATGCTTCGAACGCCGCTTAGCATAAGAAATAACCCACATTCGATATACTGCGAGCCCTACTGCCATAAGGGTTATGAGCTTATTTTTACACACTTTTGGCTCTGGTGGTGAATGTGCAGAAAACAGATTCGATTACCGCAAAACGCTTGTGCAATACGTGAGACATGATTTCTTACACATTTTTTGGCATATAACCCGCAATTCGCGAAACTTTTCTGAATGCGTACACATTTGGTAAGTTGAAATAACGAGAATGATTGTGTGCATATAACGCATAAATAATTTGCTTATTATAAAAACATAATTGGAACGCTATCTTAGTAATCTTCCCATTATGAATATATGGATATTGTTTATGTAAAAGCTACATACATGCACTCAGTAAGGTATTTTTTCTAAAACACGTGAATATGGAAATTAATAATATGTTCAACTGTACTATTCATTGATTATATAGATATGTTAACTTTTTTAAATCTTCTAACCAAACTTAAAAAATCACTTGTTTTCTATTTCCTAAAGATGATATATTGTAAATGCTAATTCTCAATAAGACTGGACTTGTTATCCAGTTTGATTGCTCAGCAGATTTGATAATTATCACTGCAGGGGAAGCTTCCAGCTTCCCCGTTTTTATTTATTAGTTTTCAAATTAGGGGTTATAGGGGTTATAGGCAAAAAAGTGGGGTTATAGGCAAAAAAGTGGGGTTATAGGCAAAAAAGTGTGTAAAGCTAAGCTGATGAGTATTCTTAAAATAGAAGCAACCCGCTTAGCTTTTTAATAACTACTTGTAGTATTCACCGCTCTTGCGGAACTCATTTCAATCAACTCAAGTACCCTATCTTGCTGGTATTTTAAATACTTCAGATAATCCCTACTTAAGGATTGCAAAGCTACATCACACGTTCAAAATAAAGTTGATAAAAACGTAAGCTTAATGTATTGATAAGTGAAAAAATTGATTCAGAAAATGTTTAACAGGGTATCTGCCATTTAGGGTTCACAGGTTGCCACCTAGTAGTAATAAGAAATCTGATGACTGGAATCTCAAATCTTATGCCCATTTTATGTTAGCTGTATTGTTTGTTACACTCTGTCTTGTCTTTTTGCTCAATTCGTGCAATGGTTATTGCGGTAGTAACTATATATTCTGATGCTATATCAATTTAGTAGTAATGCTTTATGAGTTGTTTTTGTGTGCATGCGCTTTTGTGATTGTGCAGAGTAATAGATATTCATTCTATTTATAATACTCCGTGAGTTTAGAATAAAGTTAAGGTAGTATATTAATTAGGAATGCAAATATAGTAGCTAATTTAAATATAATTTGGTTTGTAAGGAGGAGTAGTGAATAATGGGGTTAATGATAATGAACAGCCTTCAAATGTTTCCGAGCATTTATCCGGCAAAGAGTGTAGAACAGATGCGTCAGGAGTCAATGAAAATGTCCCAAGAGCGTTTGCAGCGTCAAATGCGAGCAAGGATTCTTCAGTCTCTGATTTATCAGAAGGAGCAGGAAAAGATTCGCTCGCTGTAAATTCCGGTGAATCTAACATTGATTCATTGATTAACAGTCAGCTATTTTTGGGAAGTGTTCAGTGGAGTGGCATGTTGCCAGATCCTAAGAGTTTCCGTCAATATCCTGCAGAAGTACAGCAGAAGCTTTGTGATTGGAATGATGCTAGTACTGTTGATGAGTCGATTAGGCAGGATAGGCTTGTTGATTTAGAGATTAAAACAGCATTACGTGGTCAGTGGATTGGTGCTATTTTATTCATTCTCTGTTTAATTATTTCGTTTATTGCGTTTCTTTATACAAAAAGCCAATGGTCATGGGTTCCATTGGCTTTGCCGGCATTATCGTTCTTGAGAGATTTTTTAAATAAGCCTCATTCTAAGTCGAGTCAAGCAAACAGCAATGACGATAAAGGTTTGTCTAATAAGTAATATTTTTTACGTTTGTTTTATACCTGATATATTCTTTACGGAAGTTTGACACCCGTAATCATTGACCTTCAAGGGCTGGTTTTTGGTGTGGTGCAGCTTCCTCTTTAACTTAACTGCAGCATTTCTTTCGATATTTTAACGAGACTTAGGTTTTAAAAATACTTTTTGGCCTATAACCCACATTTGCACTTTACTTAGCATATTTGCGATTGACAATCCCGTATTTGTCTTATAGTCAGTTCGATTGTTATAATTGTTGCGAATTTGCAATGCAATAGTTGTATTGCTTAACAACTGAAGTAGAAGGTGAATTATGCTTTGTAATTTTTGCGGTAAAGAGAACGACGCAAATAGTCAAGTATGTGCTAATTGCGGAAATCGCTTAGGAAACCCAAATGTGCAGCAGACTGTTCAAAATACTCAGCAGCCAGCAAACGATACTTTAAATTCTGTTAAAGATGGCTTTAAGAATTTTAATGAGACAATAGATTCAGTAATTGAAGATTCAGATCCTGAGCTTTTACATAAGTACTCTTTGATTGCTTATATGGCAGCTTCTGTTGTTGCAATTATTGCTCCATTCTTGCCACTTATCACTGTAAATTGCTTTGGTCTCTCCAAGTCGTTTAATTTTGTAAACAATAATAACACTCCTGGCGATGGAATTTTCTATATAATTATTGCTATTGTTGCTTTAGTTTTTGCTTTTATGAATAAGTCAAAAATAATGATGATTGTTGGCGGTGTTGCTGCCGTATTTATGATTTTTGAGTTTTTCCATATTAATGGCAAGATATCTTCCCTCAAATCGCAGTTTGGCGGATTCTCGATGCTTGGATCTGTAAGTTATGGCATTGGTTTCTACTTATTCATTCTCTCTGCACTTGCTTTGCTTGGATCCTCTGTATTGTACTACCTGTGTGAAAGAGTGCTAAAAGCAGAGAAATAGCATTACTTTGTAACATGTTTTGTACAATGTTTATGCATGTTGACAGCTTGTGATTACATAGTCATAGACAAAGTAATTGATAATAGTGAACCCCGGCTTAGGCTGGGGTTCATTGCGTATACGGCAAAATGCGAATGATATTGAGAAACGATATCGCCCAAATATTTTAATATTTTAGGAGGCTGGAAAGTGCATAATCATAACGATGTAATTCAAACTAACGGCACTGGTTCACGCTCAAGCAGTGTGAATGCAAATGTCAACTCTTTCGATACTCATTACAATAACGCCAACGCAGCTTCCCAAGCAGCCGCAATTCACGCAAGTCATGCACATCAGCATCGTTTGCTTCTTACGCTTTCTCTTACTGCAACTGTGTTTTTTGCTGAGGTAATTGGTTCTTTTCTAACTAATTCTTTGTCGCTGCTTATAGACGCAGGTCATATGCTTACAGACATTTCAGTTCTTGCAGCTTCAACAGTTACTGCAATTCTTATGCGTCGTCGTCCAAATAGTAAGCGTACGTGGGGCTGGGCGCGTCTTGAGGTTATTACAGCTGCTGCGGGAGCTCTTATTTTACTGCTTGTAGGAGTGTATGCTCTTGTTGAAGCTGGAATGCGTCTTTTTGGTAGTGGTCATCAAGGCATTCATGATGTAAATCAGCTTCTATTCTTTGGTATTCTTGGCTTAGCTGCGAATTTAGGCTCTCTTGTAATTCTTATGTCTCAATCGCAAGACAATATGAATATGCGTGCTGCTTTTCTTGAGGTTATGAACGATGCTCTTGGATCTGTTGCAGTCGTAGTTTCAGCTATTGTAATGATGAGCACAGGTTGGGCAGGTTTTGATGCTTTAGCTGGCGGTATTATTGCGCTTCTTATGATTCCACGTGCGCTAAAGCTTCTTAAGAATGCTGTTAAGGTTCTTCTTGAGCAGACTCCTGAAGGTCTTGATTTAAACAAAGTTCGTGAACATCTAGAGCATGTTCCTCATGTTCTTGCAGTTCATGATTTGCACGCTAGTACTGTCTCTACTGGTATGCCGATTTTTATGGCACATGTCGTTGTGGATCCTAATATGACAATGTCTCAATGCTCTCATGTGCTTTCTCAGCTTCAGGACTGCTTACGCGAACATTTTCCTGTTTCTGTGTCTCACACTACTTTTCAACTTGAGCCTAAAGGCTATACAACTTCCAGTGCTTCAGAGCATCATGAATAGAGTTTATAAGGTTTTGCTTATTTACAAGTTTTGTTGCAATGAATGTGGCAGGTTTGCATAAATATGTGAATGTGTATTTCCTGTGTCGTAATCGTTTTTGAAGTAAAGTTATATTTATGCCGTTAAAAGAACTAATTGATAATACTCACAGTGAGCGCGTGCGCAGACTCGTTTCTTTAGGTCGCGCAAAGTCGCATGATTTGCAGCGTTTTTTAGTTGAAGGTCCGCAAAGTGTGCGCGAAGCTGTACGTTATGCCACAGATTCGTTATGTGATATTTATGTTACTAAAGATGCTTGTGAAGGTAATGAAAAGGAAAGTTCACAATTTTCTTCTTTGCGGGAAATAGTTAAAGAAGCTTTATCTCGATCTTGTTATGTTCATCCTGTTGAACCGAGTATTATGCAAAAAATTAGTGCTGATTCACAGGGAATTGTTGCGGTTGCTAATTCGAAATCTTTAGATGATATCTATTTTAGTGAGTTTAAAAATTTGCAACAATCAGCACAAGTAAAATCAAAAAACGATTTTAAGCCTCTTCGTATTGCAGCTTGCTGGCAGGTAAGAGATCCTGGCAATGCTGGTGCTATTATTCGCGTTGCAGATGTTGCTGGATGCGATGCTGTTGTTTTTGTTGATGATTGCGTAAGTCGTTGGAATTCTAAGCTTGTGCGTTCGACTGCAGGTTCACTATTTCATCTTCCTGTAGTGCAATTAAGCGTTCAAGACTGGTTCGAATGCGCTGCAAAATCAAATATTCGAATTATTGCAGCTGATATTTACGGAACTGACAAGATTAAACCTGTGCCATTTCCAAAAATTTTAGTCAATTCCGAGGTTATTAGCAGTTCTTTGGCTATTTTATTTGGCAATGAAGCTAGAGGCTTACCTAAAGAAGTATTGCAACAGGTTGATGATATTTCAATAATTCCAATATATGGAAAAGCAGAATCAATGAACCTTGCAACAAGTGCAGCAGTAATGCTTATGGGCTTGGCTATGTCGAGTCATGAGCGAAAAATATAGCTTTGGGCAATATTTTGCAATATCGTATATAAACAATGAATACGTATAACACAGATAGGAAGGGTGCTGTGACCGATAATAAGCCATTCGATATTAAAGCTGTAACTAAAGCAGTAAAAGAAGGTATTGCTAGCGTTACAGCTGCTCAAACTATGGAAGAACTGAAGGCTGTTAAAACTAAGTATGCTGGCGCACAGTCAGTGATGACTGTTGCAAGCAAAGCAATTGGTTCTTTGCCTGCAGATCAAAAGAAGGAAGTTGGCAAGGTAATGTCAACTTTGCGAGCTGATTTTGGTCGAGCTTTTGCAGAAGCTACAGAGCGAATTAAAGCCGTTGAAGAAGCTAACATGCTTTCTGCAGAGACTGTAGATATGACTCTTCCAATTAATCGTAAGCCTTTAGGTGCTCGTCATCCTATTGCTCGTATTATTGAAGATTTTGAAGACTTCTTTGTGTCTATGGGTTGGCAGATTTCTGCGGGTCCAGAAGTTGAAACTGAATGGTTTGATTTCGATGCATTGAACTTTGGACCGGATCATCCTGCGCGTCAAATGCAAGATACTTTCTACGTTCAAGGAAATCAAGCTAAGGATGCCGCAGGCTTTGTTGGTTCAAATATGGTTTTGCGCACGCAAACTTCTTCTGATCAAGTACGTGCGTTAATTGAGCGTGGAGTTCCTCTGTATATTGCTTCTCCTGGTAGAGTGTTCCGCACTGATGAACTGGATGCAACGCATACTCCAGTTTTCCATCAATGTGAAGCTTTGGCTGTGGATAAGCATTTAACAATGGCTGATTTAAAGGGTGTTCTCGATCGTTTGGCTGTTGCTATGTTTGGTCCAGATGCAAAGAGCCGTTTGCGACCAAGCTACTTCCCATTTACTGAGCCTAGTGCTGAGCTGGATCTTTGGTTCCCGGATAAAAAGGGCGGTCCAGGCTGGATTGAATGGGGCGGATGCGGAATGGTGAATCCTAATGTCCTTAAATCTGCTGGTTTAGATCCAGAAGTTTATACTGGTTTTGCTTTCGGAGTAGGTTTGGAGCGAACTTTGCTACTTCGACATGACATTAACGATATGCATGATTTGGTTGAAGGCGATAAGCGCTTCAGTGAACAGTTTGTGATGGGGGAGTAAAACTCATGCCAATGGTAGATATTGACTGGCTTAAAGATCATGTTGAAGTGCCAGAAGGTTTAACATACGAACAGCTTGCTAAAGATTTAGTTCGTGTTGGTTTAGAGGAAGAAGAGATTCACACTTCTCAAGTTACCGGTCCAATTGTTGTCGGTTACGTAGTTGACGCAACTCCTGAACCGCAGAAAAATGGCAAAACTATTAATTGGTGCCATGTTGATGTCGGAGATAAATACAACGATGTTGACGAAAACGGTAAAAAAGTTCCTCGTGGCATTATTTGCGGTGCTCCTAATATGGCTGCTGGTGAAAAGGTTGTTGTAACTCTTCCTGGTGCTGTTCTGCCTGGAGATTTTAAGATTGAGCCGCGCAAGACTTACGGTCATATTTCTGACGGTATGTGTGCTTCAGAGCGTGAGCTTGGTTTGGGAGATAGCCACAATGGCATTATTTTGTTGCGTGAATATGGCTTTTCTAAGGCTGAATATGATGAGTTGAAGCCTGGCGATGATGTAATGGAGTTGTTGCATCTTAATAAGCCGATTTTGGAGATTAATATAACGCCTGATCGTGGTTATGCTTTCTCTTATCGTGGTGTTGCTCGCGAATATCATCATTCAACTGGTGCTGTTTATACGGATCCTGTTTCAAAGTTGAATGAGCAGGTATCGCAAATTAATGATGAAGGTCACAAGACTTCAGATATTGACGTGAGCATTGAAGATACTAATCCAATTCATGGTGTACCTGGTTGTGATCGATATTATGCGCGTGCTGTACATGGTTTTGACTCCACTTGTGCAAGCCCACGTTGGATGCAGCGTCGTTTAACGCGTGCAGGTATGCGCAGCATCTCTCTTGCTGTTGATATCACTAATTATGTCATGCTTGATTTGGGTCAACCTCTTCATGCTTATGATTTGGACAAAATTGAAGGTCCAATTGTAGTTCGCCGTGCACATGAGGGCGAACATCTTACGACTTTGGATGGCAAAGATCATGAATTGCATGTTGAGGATTTAGTTATTTGCGATTCTCCTCATGGAAACCACGGTTCACGCGTGCTTGGCTTAGCAGGTGTTATGGGAGGCATGTACGGCGAAGTAACGAGTGAAACGAAAAATATTTTGATTGAGGCAGCGCACTTTGATCCCGTTTCAATTGCTCGTACTGCTAGACGACATAAGATTCCGTCTGAGGCTTCTCGTCGTTTTGAGCGTGGCGTTGATACTCAATTGCAGCCAGCAGCTGCGCAAATGGCTGCGAATCTTTTGGAACAGTTTGGTGGAGCTAAGCCATCTACATCGCCGTGTGATGTTAATAATACTCAGTCGCGAAATGTGATTGTGTTTAAAGCTAATGAAGTGCAGCGAGTTGCTGGTTTGGAAGTTGATTTGAATCGCATTAGCGATATTCTTACCGATATTGGTTGCTCTGTTGCTGGTGGTGGCAATGGATCCTTCTCCGTTCTTCCTCCAACTTGGCGTCCTGATTTGAATGAGCCTTGCGATCTAGTAGAAGAAATCGCTCGACTTATTGGATATGATGAGATTCCTGTTAAGGTTCCTGCAGTTCCTGTTACTGGTCGAACCGGTTTAACCACGCAACAGCAAACTAGGCGAGCTATTGCTTATGAGTTAGCAGAAACTGGTTTTGTTGAATCTTTAAGTTATCCATTTGTTGGTGAAGAAGATATTAAGGCTTTCCGCCAAAATGTGGACGAAGTTGCTGAAGTAAGTGTTCGTATTGCTAATCCTTTGGCTGGAGACAGACCTTGGCTTCGTCGTTCTGTTTTGATGACTTTGGCTGGCACTGTTCGACGCAATCTTCATCGTGGTTTAACAGATATTTCCATGTATGAGCTTGGTCATGTGTACTTTAGCGATCCAAATGCTCCTGCAATTCCTGCATTACCTGGTTCTGTTAGACCTTCTAATGCTGAACTTGCTGCGCTGGATGCTGGATTACCGGAACAACCTTTGCATGTTGCTGCTTTGCTAACTGGTCATGCTGAAGAAACTGGTTGGCTTGGTACTCATAGAGATGTCGATTGGAGCGATGCTGTTGAAGCACTCCAGCGAGTTGGTAAGAGAATTGGTGTTAAGTTCATTCTCGAACAGTTTAAAGCTCAAGATGCTCCATCTTCTTGGCATCCTGGTCGTAGTGCTCAAGTTTGTGTTCTTGCTGAAGATGGTTCAAGCGTCAATCTCGGTATTGTTGGCGAATTGCATCCGCATGTTTGTGAAGCGCTAGATTTGCCTAAGCATTCTGCAGCATTCGAGCTTGATTTAACTGAATTGTTTAAGAATATGCTTATGAAGCCTGTTCAAGCTAAACCAATTTCGACTTTCCCTCCTGTAAAGCAAGATTTTGCTTTCACTGCACCAATTGAGTTGAAGGCGAATGAATTGCAGTCTGCTATTGAAAAGTCTGCTGGAGATTTGCTTGAATCTGTTGAGTTGTTCGATGTGTATGAGGGTGAGCAGCTTGGAGAAGGTTTGCGTTCTCTTGCTTATTCTGTAACGTTCCGAGCAAATGATAGAACACTTTCTGGCGAAGAGATGGAAGAAGTTCGTAAGAAGATTACGGATGCTGCTGAAGTCTTGCACGCAACTTTGCGAGTGTAAAATATAATATATTTTAATTAATGCGATTGTGCATACGTTCTAATAATAGTATGCATAATCGCATTTATTGCATTATTGACTCTTTTTTCTTTTTATGTAAAGTAACATTCATTTTTTAATGAGAATCTAGCGTTTTCATGCATAATAGATATGTGTGACGAAGAACACATAAATAATTTTTTATGCATGTAGATATGTATACACATATTCGTATATATTTAATTGAAAATATGTTTATGAAAGGTTTTGATAAAACTATGATGAATCCAGAAACGGATGCAGAATCAAATAACGAAGTGTCAATAAAACAGCAACGTCCTGCAACAAAAGCAGCGCGTTTAAACGCTATTGAACAAGCGTTACTGGCAGAAGTGATTACTTCTCAATCTCAACTCGCTAAAGTGTTGGCGCGTCATGGTTTTAATGTTACTCAAGCTACTTTGAGCCGAGATTTAGATGAGTTAAATGCAGTTAAAATTCGATTGACGGATGGTAGGATTGCGTATGTGCTTGGCGATGGTACTAGCAATCGTCATGCTATGGATACTGTGCGAATTGATCAGCAAGTTGCTCGCACTTTAGCAGGTCTTGTCACTGAAGTTGGACATGCAAATAATATTGTTGTTATTCACACTCCATCAGGCGCTGCACAATACGTTGCAAGTGTTATAGATCGTCAGCCTTTGAAAGGTATTTTAGGATCAGTTGCTGGAGATGATACAGTTATTATGGTTTGCGTTTCAAATGAAGAAGCTGAAAATCGAGCAAATTGGATGCTTTCAGTAGCTTCTCGTTAAATAATCTATTAAGAAGTATTGTGTTTATTTAAATAAGAGTTGTATTAAAAAATAATTTCGCAGTAGAAGAGAAGATTTATACGCGTGCAGTGCATTGTTGAGCTGCACGCGTTTTTATATGCATAACTATAATCGATATATTTTTTGTATTTTGTAATAATTCTCCGAAGATTATAAAAATATAATAATTTTTTGGCGCGTCTGTTGATTTTATTTTATATGTATAATATGCTCTTTATTGTTTATTTATTCAATACATGACCTGGGAGGTCACAATGACTAATAAAAAACGTATTGTCTTGGCGTATTCAGGTGGCCTCGATACTTCGGTAGCAATTCCATACCTTAAAGAGCAAACAGGTCAAGACGTTGTAGCTGTGTCGCTAAACGTTGGTCAAGGCGGTGAAGCGCTTGAAGTAATTAAAAATCGTGCTTTGGCTTGTGGTGCAGTTGAAGCATATGTTGTCGATGCTCGCGAAGAATTCGCAGATAATTATTGCATGCTTGCATTAAAAGCTAACGCAATGTATGAAGACGTGTATCCATTGGTTTCTGCTCTTTCTAGGCCTTTGATTACTCGCCACTTAGTTAATGCAGCTCATCAATTTGATGCAGACACAATTGCTCATGGTTGCACTGGCAAAGGAAACGATCAAGTTCGTTTTGAAGTTGCAATCCAATCTTTGGATCCAGAATTAAAAGCTATTAGCCCAATTCGAGACTTGTCACTTACTCGTGATGTTGAAATAGAGTTCGCTAACGAGCACAAGCTTCCAATTGAACAAAGCAAGAAAAGCCCATATTCGATTGACCAAAACGTGTGGGGTCGTGCAATTGAAACCGGTTTCCTAGAAGATCCATGGAATGCTCCGACTGAAGAGTGCTATTCTTATACGCAAAATCCTCTTGAATCTCAAGAACCGGATGAAGTTACAATTACTTTTGAAAAAGGTGTTCCAGTCGCAATTGACGGTCATAGTGTAACGCCTTTGCAAGCAATTGAAGAAATGAATGCAAGAGCTGGAGCGCAAGGAATTGGACGAATCGATATTATTGAAGATCGTCTTGTAGGAATTAAATCTCGTGAATTGTACGAAGTTCCAGGTGCTCAAGCTTTAATTGTTGCACACCAAGAGCTTGAAAATTGCTGCCTGGAGCGTGAACAGCACAGGTTAAAGCGTGCTCTTGATAAAAAGTGGGCTGAATTTGTCTATGACGGTCAGTGGTTCTCTCCAGTTGTGCGTTCTCTTAACGCATTTATTAATGAAACTCAAGAGCATGTTTCTGGAGAAATTCGAATGACTATGTATGCTGGCAAAGCTGTAGTTACTGGACGCCGTTCTGAGGAATCATTGTATGACTTTAATTTAGCTACGTATGATTCTTCGGATACATTTGATCAGCGTGCTTCCAATGGATTCATTGAAATCTACGGATTGTCTAGCAAGGTTGCAGCAGCAAGAGATATGCGCGTTGCAAACAACAACTAATACGATATATATAAAAAAGATATAAAGGTAATAAACTATGCACGATGCAACAAAAGCAGCAGCCGCAGAACTAGAAAATAATGAAACTAATAATACTAATCACCCTATTGCATTGTGGGGTGGACGATTTAGTTCAGGCCCTTCAGCAGAGCTAGCGAAACTAAGCAAGTCCACACAATTTGATTGGCGATTAGCGGATGATGATATTGCTGGTTCTAGAGCTCATGCGCATGTGTTGCATCGTGCAGGTCTTCTTAACGAAAAAGAGTATGCTGATTTATCTTGTGCATTAGATGAATTGCAAAAGCGTGTAGATGACGGAACTTTCGCACCCATTGAGGAAGATGAAGATGAAGCTACAGCATTAGAGCGCGGTTTACTTGAAATTGCTGGAAATGAGCTTGGTGGAAAGCTTCGTGCAGGTCGATCTAGGAATGATCAAATTGCAGCTTTAATACGTATGTTTTTGCGTAGGCATGCGCGCGTTATTGCATCATTATTGTTGTCAGTTTGCCAAGCGTTGCTGAATCAATCAAAAAATGCAAAAGACGCAGTGATGCCGGGTCGCACTCACATGCAACACGCTCAACCAATTTTGCTTGCGCATCAGTTAATGGCACATGTTTGGCCGCTTTTACGAGATGTAAATCGCTTCATAGATTGGGATTCGCGTGCAGATGAAAGCCCTTATGGAGCAGGAGCTTTGGCAGGCAATACTCTTGGTCTTAATCCAGAAGAAGTAGCTAAAGAGCTTGGTTTTTCTAAAGTTTGCGCTAATTCTATAGACGCAACTGCAAGTAGAGACTTAGTCGCAGAATTTTCATTCATCGCCGCAATGGTTGGCGTTGATATATCACGATTAAGTGAAGAAATTATTATTTGGAATACTCAAGAATTTGCATTTGTTCGTTTAGATGATGCTTATTCAACTGGTTCATCGATTATGCCTCAAAAAAAGAATCCAGATATTGCGGAACTTGCTCGCGGTAAAGCTGGTAGATTAATAGGCGATTTAACTGGTTTAATGGCAACTCTTAAAGGTCTTCCTACTGCTTATGCTCGCGATTTGCAAGAAGATAAAGAAGCTGTTTTTGATCAAATTGACACTTTAGAAGTGCTTCTTCCAGCTTTTGCTGGAATGGTAGAAACTATGAAATTTGATTTAAATAGACTTTATGAACAGTCTTCTACTGGTTTCGCTCTTGCTACAGATATTGCAGAATGGCTTGTAAAAAAGGGTGTTCCATTCCGTAATGCTCATACTTTGTCTGGTTTGTGTGTAAAGCGAGCTGAGGGAATTGGGGGAGATCTTGCTGATTTAAGAGATGATGATTTTTCAAATATTCTAAACGGTTTTGTTGATAGCGCAGAAATTGCGAATATTAGAACAATATTGACTAGTGCTGGATCTGTGTCTGCCAGATGCGGTCGTGGCGGTACAGCCTTCGTGCGAGTTAAAGAGCAAATTTTAGAGGCTGAAAACGCAATGGATAATTATTATAAATTTGCAAATTCAAAAAGCGATGGTTCTGCTTATATCTCGCCTATAAAATAATTTTAAAAATTAGATTATTAGCTGTCACGTTATAGTGCCAAGTATCGTACTTTATGATATTTGGCACTTTTTATTATGCGTGTCGTCATGTGCTGCAAAAATTGAAAGGCTTGTGGACGCGCAAAGCGCCCGATATTTATCGGTATTCTGTATTAAGGAGATACGAATGGCTCAGGTCAGGAACTACAAGGAAGCAGGTTTTGCTTCTTTGTTTGAAGAGCTTAAGTGGCGTGGATTAATTTCACAATCTACTGATGAGCAGCAACTTGCTCAAGCGCTTGACGGAGAACCATTAACGTATTATTGCGGTTACGATCCTACTGCTGCTTCATTGCATATTGGTAATCTTGTGCAGCTTATTAATATGCGTCACTTGCAGGCTGCAGGTCATCATCCTATTGCTTTAGTTGGTGGTGCCACTGGTTTGATTGGTGACCCTCGTCAAAGCGGAGAACGCACTCTTAATTCTAAGGATATTGTGGCTGGCTGGGCTGAACGCTTGCGTAAGCAGATTGGCAGAATTTTGCCTCTTGATGGTGAAAATCCTGTTCGTTTTGTCAGCAATTACGACTGGGTTTCTAAGATGTCTGCTATCGACTTCTTGCGTGATGTTGGTAAGAATTTCCGTGTTGGCACAATGCTTTCTAAGGATATTGTGGCTCGCCGCTTAAATTCTGATGAAGGTATTTCTTTTGCTGAGTTTAGTTATCAAGTTTTGCAAGGCAATGACTTCTTGTACTTGTTTGATAATTACAACGTAACTTTGCAACTTGGCGGTTCGGATCAGTGGGGTAATCTCACTTCCGGCATGGATTTGATTCGTAAGGTTCGCGGCGCATCAGTAAACGTGTTTACTAGCCCAATTATTACAGATAATCAAGGTCGTAAGTTTGGCAAGTCAGAAGGTAACGCCATGTGGCTTGATCCTTCTATGCTTAGCCCTTATCGCTTCTACCAGTTCTGGTTCAATCAGCCTGATGATGAAGTTGTTAAGTTGCTTAAGGTGTTCACTTTCTTGCCAAAAGATGAAATTGAGCGTTTAGCTCAGCAAATTCAGGATGATCCTGGAAGTCGTGAAGCTCAGCGCGTGCTTGCGTGGGAAGTTACAAGTTTCGTTCACGGTGAAGATTTAACGAGCCAGGCTATTGAAGCTTCTTCCGCTTTGTTCGGACGTGGTGATCTTTGCAATATTGATGAGCAGACTCTTGAAGCTGCTTTAGATGGCGTTAAGGTTAAGGCTGAAGACGGTAGTTTAGATTTCGCTAAGGCTAAAGTTGCAGATCGTGTTGTTGAGGCTGCAGTTGCCGCTGGTCTGTTCCGCACTGTTTCCGAAGCTCGTCGTGCTATTGAAGCAGGCGGTTTGTATCTAAATAATGAACGTGTAAGTGGTGTCGACGATGTGTTAAGTGAGGGCTCTTTCTTGCACGGTCGTTTCGCTTTGCTTCGCCGCGGCAAGAAAGCTATCGGTGCCGTAGAGCGCGCTTAATAAATGTTTGTGATTTATTAAAAAATACATCTGTTGTAAGCTTGCTGCTTGATGTATGCTATAGCTTGCTTACAGCAGATGTTTAGTTGTTTTATGAATATAATTAAAATGTGATTTTGTAATAAAATTGCACATAGATGAGAGGTATGCCAGAATGGGCGAAGAACGCGAACACTCGCGGAGTGGTAAGAAATCTTTTGGTGAACGTGGTGGATTTGGTCATCGCAATGGTGGTAAAAGTAGCGAGCGTCGCGGTGGTTTCCATAAGGATGGTTTCCATAAAGGCGGTTTTAAGAAGGGTGGTTTCCGCCGTAATGATGATGATCGTGAAGAGAGCTTCCACTCTGGCGTAAAGCGTGATGGTAATCGTCGTTTCAACCGTCATGACGATCGTAAAGATGACCGTCGCGGTGGTTTTAAGAAGAATGGTTTTAAGAAGGACGGATTCCGCTCAGAGAATCGCGATAATGATCGTCGCTTTGATCGTAACCGTCATTTTGATCGTATAGATGATCGTCGCGATGACCGCCGCTCTAGAGATTTTGAACATTCTGGTGACGAAGGTGGCAACCCACGCTACAAGAAGTTTGATGGTGATCGTCGTTTTAACCATCGTGACGATCGCAGGGATAATCGTCGTGAGAACCATCGCAATGGCGATTTCCATAAAGATTTCCATAAAGGCTCTAAGGGTGGCTTCCGTGATGACCGCAGAGACGATCGTCGCGATGAGCGCAGAGATAATGAGCGTCGTTTTGATCGTCGTGACGATCGCAGAGATGATCGTCGCGCAAATTCGCGTAGTAACTTCCGCTTTGAAGATGGTCCACGCCGCAATTCTGACGGAACTGTTTCTTATCCATCTCAAAATCCTTATACAGCACGTCGCCCTGGTGAGCCTAAGATGCCAAAAGGTTTGGAATGGGCAATGCTTTCTAAAGAAGATCGCGAGCGTTTGCGCGGTCTTTCAAAGGAGCATGCTGAAAATATTGGTCTTCATATTCTTGCAGCTTATACTTTACAAGAAGAAAATCCTGAACTTGCATTAGAACATGCAAAGTGGGCTGCTAAGCAAGCATCTCGTATTGATTTTGCTCGCGAAACTTTAGCTTTTGTGACCTATCGTCAGGGTGATTACAAGCTTGCTTCTAAGGAATTCCGCACTGCAATGCGAATGAATGGTTACCTTGATTATTTGCCATTTATTGCCGATTGCGAGCGCGGTATGGGCAATCTAGACAAGGCTTTAGAAATTTGCATGTCAGATGAAGCGAAAACCTTAAGAGGAGAAGTAAAAGCCGAAATGTTCCTCGTTTATGCAGGCGTTTTGGCTGATACTGGTCATGCTGATAAGGCTATTGAATTGGTTCATGCAATGGGTCGTTCAAAGGGTCTTCCTGGGGAGTATCGTATGCGTGCAGTTCAAGCAGAACAATACTTCTTGGAAGAAGCCGGTCGTAGTGACGAAGCAATTGAATTAGAGTCTTTGCTTGATAAGCTTGAGCAACAGTATGCTGATGTTGATGACGAAGATATAAATCCTGATGATATTGTTATCGACTATGATTTAGAGCATTTGAATGATGACATGATGGATGAAATTGGCATGAGTGAAGATGATGCTCAATTTGCTCCTGATGAAGATACTGATGAAGAATCTGATGAGGAATCTGAAGCAACTGAAGATTCTGAAGATTTAGAAGATTCTGAAGAGTCAGAAGAAACAAGTAACTCTGAGAATGCGGATAATACGGATACTATCGAGATGAGTGCTGTTCACGCTGACGAAGAGTAGTTCGTAACATTTGAATATTTGCGCCCGGCTGCTTTTAAGTAAGCCGGGCACTTGCTGCTTTAAGAGTTGATATTTATAAAATAGGCTTAATAAGATTTGAATCTAAATTAAGTGCAGTGTTTAGCAAACTTAAATGAGGTATAGTATGCAAGTTGAAACGAAAAAGAATTTTTCTTCATGTAATCGTCCGTTAAGCGATGCATTTCGTTTAGCACTGCTTGATTTAGATGGTGTTGTATATCGTGGTGGAAATGCTGTTGAATATGCGTCTGATTCCATTTTGTTTGCGCAAAAAAATGGAATGGCAATTGAATACACAACTAATAATTCTTCGCGTTTCCAGTCTGTTGTTGCAAAACAACTGGAAAGTTTTGGCTTAAAAGTAGAACCATGGCAGATTATAACGTCTTCTGTTGTTGCAGCAAGAATGGTAGCTCGCAATGTTGAGAAAGGATCTAAAGTTCTTGTTCTCGGCGCTGAACATTTGCGTCAAGAAGTGCAACGCGTAGGATTACAACTCGTAGATTCGTGCGAAGATAATCCTAAAGCTGTTATTCAAGGCTGGTATCCTCAAATGACATGGCAAGAAATGGCGGAAGTTTCTTTCGCTGTTGAGCATGGTGCAAAATATTTCGTTACTAACCGCGACTTAACTATTCCAAGAGAGCATGGTATTGCTCCTGGATGCGGTTCCATGATTCAAGCTGTTATTAATGCTACGGGTGTAGAGCCTATTTCGTCTGCTGGAAAACCAGAATCTGCAATGTATGATGAAGCAAGGTTTTTGGTTGCTGCTAATGCTAAGCATGATGATTCTGAATGTGAAGAATACACTGAAAAAGACGAGTATGGGAATCCTGTAATTAGTATTGAGCATTCATTAGCAGTTGGAGATCGTTTAGATACTGATATTGAGGCTGGAACAAGAGGAGGCTATGCTTCATTACTTGTTCTTACTGGAGTTACAGATCCTCGCATGCTTATGCTTGCGCCAAAACATTTGCGTCCAAGTTTTGTTTCTAAAGACTTGCGAGGATTAAACGAATCTCATAACGCTCCTGAACGAGTTAACGGTACTACTTTTACTTGTGAAGATGCTATAGCAAGAGTTGTGAATAATAATATTATTGAAGTTAATAACACCAACGATTGCAATGCTTTGAGAGCTGCTTGTGCGCTGGCATGGAGCTTGCAAGATTGCGGTGAAAATATGGAAAATTACACTCTTCCGGAGTTTTCCTTATGACTGTAAATGAGGATTTAAGTAAACTTTCAAATAGCAATATTTCACAACGTTTAGATTGCGCTTTGGTTAAGCGTGGTTTAGCAGAAAGTAGGACAACTGCTCAGCGTTTAATTCGTGCTGGCGTAGTGAATGTTGACAATCAAAATATTACAAAATCCTCATTTTTAGTAAACGATTCACATGCAATAACAATCGATGAATCAAAAAATACGCAATCTTGTATTAGATACGTTTCTCGCGGAGCGCTTAAGTTAGAAGGTGCTTTCGAAGCGTTTTCTAAAAATGGTTTAACTACTTCCAAATCAACTAAAGCTCTAGATATAGGTGCATCAACGGGCGGTTTTTGCGACGTTCTTTTGCAAAGAGGAGTTAATTCTGTAATAGCTTTAGATGTTGGTCATGGTCAATTGCATCCAAAAATAGCTAACAATTCACATGTAATTGAAATGAGCGGTGTAAATATTCGAGATGTGTACGAAGAGAACTTGCCATATAAGCCAAATCTTATAGTTTCGGACGTTTCTTTTATTTCTCTAACGCTTGTTATTCCAGTAATTTCTAGAATAGCTCAATTGCATGCAGATATTGTGCTTTTAGTTAAGCCGCAATTTGAAGTAGGAAAAGGAAACCTTGGAAAAGGTGGAATAGTAACTGACGAAACTTTAAGAATTAAAGCTTTAGAAACAATAAAAAGTTGTGCAAATCAAAACGGTCTAAAGGTTATCTCCTCTTGCGAATCTCCTATTGAAGGAACACATGGCAATACGGAGTATCTTCTTTATGCGCGTTACGAGAAATAAGTTAATCATTGAATGTTTAGCATTTTTCAATATGTATCCTAACAATTACAATAGTAGTAGTTGTGTTTAAACAGTACGAAGGGGCTGTATATGCAGGAACATTTCGATACTAATTCCGCTTCGTCGGCTCGTCGTGCTCTTGTAGTTACTCACGCTAGAATCGATGTTCACAGTGATGTGGTAAATCAAGTCAAGACTCAACTTATTAAAGCTGGATTTGTTGTTGACGTATTCAACAGTGCTTCTGTGTCTGATTTTGCTAAAAAAACTACTCGTATAGTTGACGAAAATACGGAAATAGTTGTGGTGCTTGGGGGAGATGGCACCATGCTTCAGGCTGCTGAGTTAGTGCATTGTACTACTGTTCCAATTATCGGCATAAATCTTGGTCATGTTGGTTTTTTGGCAGAATTTGAAAGTTTTCAAATTAATGATGCTATTCGTAGGATTGCAAACAAGGATTACACTATTGACAGGAGAATGGAAGCTCATGTAGATGTGTGGCTTCCTGGCGAAAGCGAGCCTTTAAGTGATTGGGCGTTGAACGATATAACTCTTGATCGTGAAGACAGAGGTCGAATGGTAGAACTTTCAATACGAGTAGACGATGTTGAAATGTCATCTTTTGGTTGCGATGGTGTAATAGTTTCAACTCCTACTGGTTCTACAGCTTACGCATTTTCAGCAGGTGGATCAATTATGTGGCCAAATGTAGAAGCATTGCAATTAGTGCCATTAGCTGCTCATGCTCTTTTTGCGCGTCCTCTAATTATTGGTGCCGGTTCTACTTTTACTATTGACATTCTTAATGAATCGTCTTCTGGCGGTTGGATTTGTTGCGACGGTAGAAGACAGCGTGCGCTACCTCAAGGATCAAGGATTCAAGTTCGTCAATCAAAAGATGAGCTATTGTTAGCTAGACTTTCTGGCGCTCCTTTTACGAAGCGTTTAGTTACAAAATTTGATTTGCCAATAGTTGGATGGCGTGAGCACAATAATAATTCTTTAAAATGAATTATTTAAGTAGAAAATAATATTAAATATAGCATTTATAAAACGAGGTACAGCGTGCTTGAAGAGTTAGAAATACGTAATCTTGGGCCAATTTCACATGCGCTTATTACTCCTTCGTCTCACATGACAGCTATTACGGGCGAAACAGGTGCTGGAAAGTCAATGCTTTTAAGTGCTATCAAGCTTATTTCTGGATCGAAAGCAGAAGTTGCAAGGATTTCTCCAAATGCTAAAGAAGCATGGGTTCAAGGAATATTTAGTATTCCTAAAACAAGTGAATTAGTAGATGCTGTTGGCAAATCCGGTATTGAATTAGAGCCTTCAGAAAATGACGAAAATAAATCAGACATGTATGTTTCTAGAACAGTACCACAAGAAGGTCGTTCAAGAGCAACAATTTCTGGTTTCGCAGTACCAAAAACAGTTCTTGAACAAGTATGCTCTCGATTGATAGTGATTCATGGACAAAGTGACCAATTACGCATAGCAACAAATACAAAACAGCGCGAATTGCTTGATACTGTATCTAAAAATAGTGAATTACTTAAGCAATACGCATGTGCGTATCAAGCATGGAAAGATGCTAAAGAAACATGTAATCGACTAGAAAATCAAGCGTCTTCTTCACGCCAACGTGCAGATTACCTTAGAGAATCATTAGCGCGAATACGAGATGTGAATCCTCTCCCTAATGAAGATAAAGAATTGCGTGCAAAAAGAGAAAGAATTGAGAATTCTGCTCAAATTGTCAAAGCAGTGAGCATTGCGCTCGCATCCCTTGATTCCAGTCAAATAGATTATGGTGCTTCAGAATCATCTGAAGATGCTTGTTTTCTTGTAGATAAAGCTTCTCAAGCATTACGAAATATTCGTGTAGATGATTCTTTCAATTCTATTGCAAGTCAACTTGACGATATTCATGCTCAACTTGACGATATCGTAATGCAGCTTGCTCAACAGTTGGATATCGATGTAAGCGAAAAAGATTTAGATGATTTAAATTCTCGTATTCATGATCTTACTGATTTAACTCGTAGGTGGGGGCCAACATTAGATGATGTACTTGATTGGTCCGAAAAAGCTCAGTTTGAACTTGAAGATTTAGATGATTCTCCTGAAGCTATTGTCAAAGCGCGTGCTAAATGTGCTCAACGATATGATGATGCTCTTAAACTTGCTGAAGAATTATATAAAACTCGTTTAAATGCAGCTCATGATTTTGGTACTTTAGTTAGTGAAGAATTAAACTCTTTGGCTATGCCAGGTGCTCAATTAATTATCACTGTAAATAAGCGTTGCGAAGATTTATCTGGTTCTATTCCGCTTGATGCTAACGGATGTGATGATGTAGAGTTTTTGTTCCGACCATTTCCTGCTTCTTCAGATTTGCCTATGAGCAAAAGTGCTTCTGGCGGTGAATTAAGTAGGCTTATGCTTGCAATTGAGCTTGTTGTTGCGAAGTTGACAGATTGCGACGAAGATAATATGACATTTATTTTCGACGAAGTAGATTCTGGTGTTGGTGGTGTTGCGGCAGTAGAGCTAGGTAAACGTTTGGCTCAACTTTCTAAACATGCTCAAGTTATTGTTGTTACTCATTTAGCTCAGGTTGCTTCTTTTGCAGATGCACAATTTGCAGTACAAAAAAATCTTGTTGAAAATGGCGATAATAGCGAGAATAGCTCTTTTGCTAAAGTTGCAAATACTTCTGTTATTGAGCTTAATGATTTGTTGCGTGAGCAAGAGATTGCTAGGATGCTTGATGGAAGTGAATCAAAAACTTCACTAGAACATGCTCGTGAACTATTGAATGCAAGTAGGAAGATCATTGATGGATTTACAAAATAATTCGTCTATTGTTGCAGCGATTTTTGATTTTGACGGCACATTACTTGATTCTTTAAGCGTTTGGGACGATATTGATCGAGTAAGTTTTGCGAAACGTGGTATGAGCGTTCCCTCAATCTTTGCTAGTACAACTGCAACAATGAATCCTAGACAAATTGCAGAATATGTTATTAAAAATTACGGGTTCACTGATTCTCCTGAAGCTTTGATGAAGGAGTGGTCAGATATGGCTTTTGACGCTTATGCTAATCATCTTCCGCTAAGAAAAGGCGCGTATGAATATGTGCATTATTTGCATTCTAATGGTGTAAAGCTTTTTCTTGTCACAACTCTTTCTAAACGCTTGTGTATTCCAGCTTTAAAAAGAGTTGGTATTTTTGATTGTTTTGATTTTCTTCATTTTGGAGAAGATTTATCTGAAAAAGGTAAGCATAGTCCTAAAACTTATACCGATATTGCTAATCAACTTAAAGCAGATCCAGCTGAATGCATAGTTTTTGAAGATTCTGCTACAGCTTTATGTTCAGCTCAGCAAGCTGGTATGCAAACATGCGGGGTAGTTGATAATTCAAACGTAAAAATTGATTTAGATTCGTCGTTTAATAAGTGTTTAGCAGTATTTTCTGATTTTTCTTTCGCTCCAAAAATCAGCGATATAAGTTGAAAATATGCTATTTGGTTGAGTTGATGAGGTTTCACATACCCCGGGTTTTGTCGCATGCACAAGTGCATGCGGATGACCATCCATCTCGATTTGACGTTACCGCCAAACTCTAGCAGTCTACCCGAAGACTTGAGCGAGCAGCTCTAAAGCGTCTTCTGCTTGACCTTGCTCCCAATGAGGCTTGCCATGCGGCTTACTGTTACCAGAAGCCCGGTGGTCTCTTACACCGCCGTTTCACCCTTACCCGAACGAAACGTTCAGGCGGTCTATTCTCTGTTGCGCTATCTCTCAGGTCGCCCTGGGCGGACGTTATCCGCCATTGTGCTCTGTGGAGCCCGGAAGTTCCTCAGCCACTCCGAATGAACATTGTGACCGCGGCCATCGTGAAACCTCAACCTTCCTAATTATAGCAGATAATATTAATATCGTAAAAAATTCGTTATTTTATAAGAAATTCCGTAATAAACGTTAATTTTTTTATTTTAATTTAATAAATTGCTAGGTTTGTATGGATTTAGCAGATATAATAGAAGAACCGACGGCATCGTGGCAGTCGGGTTGTACAAATCGAGCTTAAGGTTCGAGTCTATATGGGGAGGTTTCGCATGGAAATCGTCATTACTGGTCGTCATACGCAGATTAATCAAAGGTTCCGTGACGTTGTAGAAAGTAAGATGAATCGTGTGACCGCCATTGCGCCTGATGCGCAGCGCGTGCAAATCGTGTTGACTCATGAAGGCAATCCAAGGCAGGCTGACACAGCAAAGCGAGTTGAAATCACTGTTGTTGCAGGAAGCACTGTGATTCGCGCAGAAGCTTCTAGCACTGATCAATTTAGCGCATTAGATATGGCGCTTGATAAGTTGACGCTTCGTTTGCGTCGTACTCGCGATCGTCGTAAGGATCATCGCCGTGGATATACGGAAATGACTCCTGTAGATATGGGTGCTGTAGAGCCTGAGATTGAAACTACCGTTGAAGAGCCAGAAGAAAATGAGGTTAATAGCGCAGATGCTGCTGTTGCTTCCGATTTAGGTCCTGGTGAATCTGTGGAAGTAAGTGTTGGCGACACTCCTATTGTGATTCGTCGTAAGCTACATATTGCAGAGCCTATGAGCATAGATGAGGCTTTGTATGAGATGGAGCTTATTGGACATGATTTCTTCCTGTTTGTAAACAAAGAAACTATGAGACCATCTGTAGTATATCGCAGACATGGTTGGAGCTATGGCGTGTTTGAAATTGATACACCTGAAAATGTTGCTAAGCAAAAGTAATGGTTAAAAACATGTCTAAAGTGCGCGAATAAGTGCGCGTGCCCGTCTAGCACAATGTTGGGCGGGCATTTTTATGTAGAAATCAGACTCGCTAACTTACAAAAATCGTAGCCGTCGCGTAATATAGGCACAGTTTACGTCTATGTTGGCTAGGCCGTCGTCATAGACATGACCTAAGGGAGCAAAACGTGGTAGATATCGTCGATAAAGCCTTGCGTATGGGTGAAGGCCGTCAATTGAAGCGCCTTGAGAACGTAGCCAAGGCTGTGAATGCGTTGGAAGATGAAATTTCCGCGCTTTCCGATGAAGAATTGAAGGGTCAAACTGCTAAATTCAAGCAGCGTTTAGACAATGGTGCAAAGCTTGATGATTTGATGCCTGAAGCCTTCGCTACTGTGCGAGAGGTTTCAAAGCGTACGCTTGGCCAGCGTCATTTCGATGTGCAGCTTATGGGTGGTGCTGCATTGCATTGGGGCAATATTGCAGAAATGAAAACTGGTGAAGGTAAAACGTTGGTCGCTACTTTGCCAAGCTATCTGAATGCTTTGGAAGGCAAAGGCGTGCACGTTGTCACAGTCAACGATTACCTTGCTAGCTATCAAAGCGAACTTATGGGTCGTATTTATAGATTCCTTGGCATGAGCGTTGGCTGCATTATTACCGACCAGCAGCCACCTGAGCGTCGTAAGCAATACAATGCTGATATTACTTACGGTACAAATAATGAGTTTGGCTTCGATTACTTGCGCGATAATATGGCGTGGGAAAAGAGCGAACTTGTGCA
This sequence comes from Gardnerella sp. DNF01205, assembly GCF_049244135.1. Taxonomy (NCBI): domain Bacteria; kingdom Bacillati; phylum Actinomycetota; class Actinomycetes; order Bifidobacteriales; family Bifidobacteriaceae; genus Gardnerella; species Gardnerella sp. DNF01205. The sequence goes on from NZ_CP058378.1 coordinate 888,786, forward strand.
ACGCGGTCATCACTATGCAATTGTCGATGAGGTTGATTCCATTCTTATCGATGAAGCTCGTACGCCACTTATTATTTCAGGTCCTGCTGAAGGTGATGTAACTCATTGGTATCGTGAATTTGCAAAACTTGTTTTGAAGCTTACTCGCGATGTTGATTACGAGATTGACGAAAAGAAAAAAACCGCAGGTATTCTTGATCCTGGCATTGCAAAAATTGAGGATTATTTGGGCATCGATAACCTTTATGAGCCAAGCAATACAGCTCTTATTGGTTATTTGAATAACGCTTTGAAAGCTAAGGAGCTTTTCCTTCTAGATCGTGACTATGTTGTCACCAACGGCGAAGTTTTGATTGTCGATGAGCATACTGGTCGTGTTCTTCCAGGTCGTCGTTATAGCGAGGGCTTGCATCAAGCAATTGAAGCTAAAGAAAATGTGGAAGTTAAGGCAGAAAATCAGACTTTTGCTACTATTACTTTGCAAAACTATTTCCGCATGTACGACAAGCTTGCTGGTATGACTGGTACTGCTGAGACTGAAGCTGCAGAGTTCATGGGAACTTACAAGCTTGGTGTTCTTCCAATTCCTTCCAATCGTCCAGTAATTCGTAAAGATAAGGACGATTTGATCTTCCGCACAAAGAAAGAAAAGCTTACTGCTATCGTGCGCGATGTTGCTGAACGCCATGCTAAAGGACAGCCTGTGTTGCTTGGTACAGCTTCTGTTGAATCTTCTGAGATTCTTTCTTCACTCCTTGACGTTGCTCGCATTCCTCACCAGGTTTTGAATGCTAAGCAGAATGCTAAGGAAGCTGCTGTTGTTGCTGTTGCTGGTCGTAAGGGTGCTGTAACTGTTGCTACTAACATGGCAGGTCGTGGTACTGATATTATGCTTGGTGGCAATGTTGAATTCTTGGCTGATGCAAAGTTGAAGGCTGATGGTTATTCTCCAGACGATACTCCTGAAGAATATGAGAAGCGTTGGCCAGGCGTTTTAGCTGAAGTTAAAGAGCAAGTTAAAGACGAGCATGAAGAAGTTAAGAAGCTTGGTGGCTTGTATGTTCTTGGCACTGAGCGTCACGAATCTCGTCGTATTGATAACCAGCTTCGAGGTCGATCTGGTCGTCAGGGCGATCCTGGCGAATCTCGCTTCTACTTGAGCTTGGAAGATGATTTGATGCGTCTGTTCAACACTCAGCTTGTTGCTCGTGTTATGGCTAAGGGATTGCCAGAAGGCGAACCAATTGAGTCTAAGTACGTTTCTAACGGTGTACGCACCGCACAGAAGACTGTTGAAGCTCGTAACTTTGAAATGCGTAAGAACGTTTTGAAGTATGACGATGTTATGAATAAGCAGCGTACTGTGATTTATGCAGAGCGTCAGATGGTTCTTAAGGGTGAAGATATTCACGAGGACATCTTGAAGTTCATCAGTGACACCGTAGAAAGCTATGTGCGTGGCGCAATGAACGGTTCTGATAAGCCAAAGAATTGGGATTTGGACGGCTTAAAAGATGCTCTTAACTCTGTAATGCCTGTACTTCTTGATTGGGATCAGGTACGTGAAACGATTATCAATCTCAAGGGCGAAAAAGCTGTTTCTGCTTTGCGTGATTTGATCGTCGACAGTGTAGTAAAGGTTTACTCTCTCGTCGAAGATCGTCTCGGTGCTGATCCACTTCGTCAAATTGAACGTCGCGTTGTTCTTTCTGTTCTCGATCGCAAGTGGCGTGAACATCTTTATGAGATGGATTATTTGAAGGATGGTATTGGTCTGCGTGGTATGGGTCAGCGTGATCCTCTTGTTGAATACCAGCGTGAAGGCTACCAGATGTACAATTCAATGATTGAGGCAATTAAGGAAGAAAGCATTCAGCTTCTATTCCATATTGATATCAATCAGATTGCTTCTACTGAAGATATTTCTTCTGACGATGAGCTTGATGAAGATGTTGCACAAGCTTCATCTGAGGTAGATGCTGAAGATCAAGCTGCTGGTATTGTCGGTCCTGCACCTTTGAGCCATGCTGAGGGAGATGTTCCATTGAGCATGCGACCAAAGAATGAAGAATGGAAGACTCCATGGTCTGATGGACGTACGTTCCCAGGAACAAATAAGAATGACGAGTGCCCATGCGGTTCTGGTCGTAAGTACAAGCTTTGCCATGGTCAAAACGAAGCTGAAAATGAAGCTGAGTAACTTGAAAGCTTACTAAAGTAAATAAATAAAAGGCGGTGTGATCAAAATCATGCCGCCTTTATTATATTCGATTGATTACTAGCTATATTCGAGCGCCATCTCCATAATCGCTGTAATCTTCCTTATAAGGATCAGGTTTTTTGCGATTCATAAGTAATCCTGCTCCACTAAGTAGCATTAATAAGCCGCATATAATGCCAGCAACGTTCGCTATAGCAGGAATAAAAGCACTTACAATAACACCGAATACACCTATAACAAATAGAATCCACAAAACTACATTAACTAAAGATACGTTATAAAATTGTGGATTTGGAGGCACAAAATCATCGCCATATGCTTCCATAGTATTATCTAAATCAAGCCAACTTGTGCGAGTATTATCACGAGGACCTTTAGCAGTTATGATTGTGTGAGAATCTTGCATTCTAGTAGGAATAATATAAGATTTATGGCTACTTAGATTTTTTAAGTTAAATTTATTTTTTATTACACTTTTTTGATTTTTAGAATTATTGTCGCTTGCTATAGTGTTGCGCTCTTTCTTTTTTTCTTCTTTCTGAGCGTGCTTTTCAAAACTTTTTGCGCTACGTGAATTAGCAATATCGTTCATGTCGTCAGAATGTTCTGCAACAAAAGATGACCATTCGTCATCAAAATCTCCGTTGTTTTGTTTTTGATTATTCTTTAACGATTCTGACATTAACTCGTCGTCACGGCGAGGGTCGTTGGTATTCTTAGAAGAAGTCATGAACTATACTGTAGCAAGTCTTCCTGATTCTATGCTTAAAATGTTCGAAATTGGACTTGCAAGAAAGGATATGGTATGTTGTACTGGTTCTTCGTGAAGGGACTTGGGGGTATTGCCCGCATGAGGATTCATCCATCAGCGCAAGGTGTTAAAAATGTTCCTAAAAAAGGTGGAGCTATTATTGCTGCAAATCATCTTGCTGTTATTGATGACGCGCTTCTGCCATTGACTTGTCCTCGTATGATTCACTTTATGGGTAAAGCAGAATATTTTGAAGGCAAAGGTTTAAAGGGTCGTTTCAAGAAGTGGTGGTTTACTTCTGTGGGCGTTTTCCCTGTAGATCGTTCTGGAGGAGCAAAATCGCTTGGTGCTTTGAATCATGCTCGTGAAATATTAGAAAAAGGTCAGCTTTTTGGCATTCATATTGAAGGCACAAGAAGCCCAGATGGTCGTTTATATCGTGGTCATACTGGTGCTGCACGTCTTGCTCTTGAAACAGGTTGCCCGATTATACCTGTTGCAATTATTGGAACTAGAGAATTACAAGTGCATGGTCAAGTTATTCCAGCAAAAGGCAAGACTAAGGCGATTTATGGCGAGCCTATTCAAGTAGAGCGTGTTCGTGACGAAAGCGAGATTACTCACGAGCGTTTACGCGAAATTACAGATAAAGTGACTAAATCTATTCAGCAAATGAGTGGTCAAGAATACGTTGATGAATATGCTCAAACCGTAAAAGAACGTATGCGCCAAAAACGTGAAGAAAGTAACGAAAATAAATAATATAATGCTGATCCTAATGCTATTAAGTTAGCGTTATTAGATATTTAAATTTTATTTATATTCAAATATTTAAGCGGCGAAAGTTATTTAGCTTCCGCCGCTTTTATAATACTTAAGACACGCTTATATTACTGTAAGAGTAATGATAGAAGGATTTCCATTAGAATCCTTCAATGGCACTTCGCTTCCAGCTCCAGGGGATTGGAAGCGCACTACGTGCATTAAATCACCAAGTGGAGCAGAAATACGAACTTTAAGCCCTAGACTTTCAATAATCCTTCTAGCTTCATCACTGCTCTTTCCGCAAACGTTTGGCAATGTAACAGTTTTTGGACCTTTTGAAACAACAACTTTAACGCTATCGCCCCAATGTAAGTCAGAACCAGCTTCAACAGAAGCGCTGATAATCTTACCCTTTGCTACAGTATCGCTATTTTCTTCTTCGTACTTTACATCCAGCTTAGCGTCGGTTAAAGCTAAGTCAGCTTCACTCTTTGCTTTCCCAACAATATCTGGCATTTGCACAGGCTTAGGTCCCTTAGAAAGTAAAACACTTACTTCTTCGTTATGGTTCATGCGTGTGCCAGGTTTAGGGTTAATATCAATTAAGCTGCCAGATGGTATATCTATAGAATACGTGTCTCCTGACTTATCGTGAACAATGTTAGTAAAGCCTGCTTTACGCAATGTTTTCAAAGGATTTTTGCCATTGTAGGTTTTTGGATCTGTAATATCATCTGGGATTGTAGACTTACGAATTCCACGCGAAATAACAACATTAAGAGTGCTATTATTGTGCTTTTGAATATGGCTGCCGACGACATCAGGATTTGTTGAAACTACTTTTCCTTCTGGCACATCATCACTATAATCTTTTGAAACTTTGTAAGGAATTCCAGCAATTTTAAGTGTGTGCTCATATTGTTGCCAATTTACATCAGTTATTTTGCAAGATGCATAATTTTTGCATTGAAGATCATCAGGCTTAGGCAGCGTCCAATAACTGCCAGGACCTAAGAAATACCAAAAACCACCGATAGCAGCAATTGTCAATACTCCAGCTGTGCTTAAACCTGCAATAAGGAAAACACGCTTTTTAGAAGAGCGATTAGGCTTGTTTGCTAAGTTTTTCGCTTTATTCGACATGCCAAATGGTTTTGTTGCATTTAAGTTGTTGTTAAAATTGCCAGAGCTAATAGCAATTGTTGGCATATTGCTATCGTCAAATTCTTCTAAAGGATTATCCTGCGAATTGTATGACGCATCTTCTGCATTAGCAGCATGCCATTGCATAGCTTGTGTTTTTTGAAGATTATTCGTATCGAAAGCACCGTCGGGCTTCGCTAGTGAATTATCTATTGCTACATTATTGACTTCAGAATTATTTAAATCATTATTTGTGCGTGAATCGAGTCCACTTACAGAATTATCTCTAGGTATTGCAACAGTTTCGTCTGTAGCATTTTGCAATAAAGAGTTTGAATTAGCAGAAAAGTCAGAGCCTGAAGTATTTATTGCTTGTGTAGCATCTGAATTATTATTAGGATTCAATTTATCCGAATAATTTGCTTCAGGTGCAACACGCAAATTGTTGATAGGAGAAAGGTCTGTTTCTTCTGAAAATTCTTGTGGTTCTTCTGCTTTGTATTGCCAATCTTCAGGGTTTAATTGTGTAGAAAGTGCACGCAATTTTGCTAATGCATCACTTGCATCTTTAGGACGTTCGTTCATGTCGCGAGCAGTTAAGTTTGCTATGAATTGTGCAACTTTTTCGCTAATTCCAGGGCAAGCTGTAGCAATTGAAGGAGTGTTTTCATGCACATGCTTAAAAACAAGCGTAACAGGATTATCTGCAGTAAAAGGCACTCTTCCTGCAAGCATTTCCCAAGCCATCATGCCTGCTGAATACAAATCACCTTGAGGAGTTGCAAGATTATGCTCAATAAGTTCAGGAGCAAGATAAGCTGCTGTGCCAAGAAGCAATCCTGTAGAAGATAATGTTGCTTGCGAAATTGCTCTAGCTAAACCGAAATCAGTAATCTGAACATGACCTCGATCGTTAATTAAAATATTTTCCGGCTTAATATCTCTATGCACAACTCCAGCGTTGTGTGCAGAAGCGAGACCATCCAAAGTTTCTGCAAGTAAACGCAGCGTATCTCGCACACTGAATGTGCCTTGCATATTCATTTCATAGCGCAAATTAACGCCATGAACATATTCCATTACAAGATAATCGAGCCCGTCATATTCGCCTGTATCATACACTTGTACAATATGTGGATTTGCAATTGCTGCAGCAGAAGTTGCTTCTCTGCGGAATCTAGCAATAAATTGCTGGCGATGTACCCCTTGAGCAAGTTGAGTGTGCATGATTTTAATTGCTACAGGTCTATCAAGGCGTTCATCTTCTGCTTGATAAACAGTAGCCATGCCACCCTGAGCTATTTTGCGCACAATGCGATAGCGATTTTCAATGCGCATACCTGGCTGCGCCTGCGTAGCTTCATCCATTGTCACAATCCTTATACGCGTAAAACCATTTTTACTACTTACGAGTGTACAAGCAAGATAGTAAAGAAGGCTAATTTCGAGCGTTATTTACTAAATATTATTGTACATTACGCCATGCTTCAGGTATAAATCGTTTGCTGATTTCATGCAAGATAGCTTTTCCACTATCGCTCAATGTACTCGATTCGATTGCTTGTTGTGAATCATTCCACAGATTCTCAATTCGCTTTTTTGATTTTTCAATAGCACCAGAATCATAGTAAATCTGTATTATTTTATTTACATCATCTTCACTTCGAGTACTACTCGTGTAAGCTTTTAATAGTATTTCTCTTTCACTATCGGTTCCGTATTGCAAAGCGTCTGCAAGAAGAACTGCACGCTTGCCTTCTCTAATATCACCGCCAATAGGTTTACCTGTAATCTTGCTATCTGAAACAATATCAAGCAAATCGTCAGCAATTTGGAAAGCAACACCTAACGAATCGCCAATAGAATTAGCAAGATTGTATGCTTCGCTTGGTTGCATGTTTGCTGCAAGAAAGCCGAGAGTTAATGGAGCAACTGTAGTGTAACTGGCTGTTTTCCATCTAAAAACATTCAAAGATGATTCAGCAAGTTGCATTGGATTATCTAGTTGCATCATTTCTATTGACAAATCCAATACTTGACCAATACCAACATTTCTTTGCATAGATGCAAATGCTGCTAACAATTCCTCGCCATAAGTAAAATTCTTCGCACAATTTCTTGCAATATCGAAACTTTCTGTGGCAAGTAGATCTCCCAGCATTAAACCTAAGCCTGTGCCAATATGCTTATTATTGCAAGCTTTACTTAATGCACAATACGCACTAGGCTTTCCACGTCTCAAATAAGATTCGTCAATAATATCATCATGAACTAATGCAGCTGTTTGAAATACTTCTAGAGCACAAGCTATGTCAAATACAGACTGTTCATGGATCTTTTGAATATTGTTTTCTTTTGATGCAGCGTAAAATGCTGAAATCGTAAGAAGAGCTCTAAGACGTTTTCCGCCTTCGCTTGAAACAATAGCTTGCTTTATTACTTGCTGTAATGTTTGCGCACATGTGGATGAAAGATTATTTTCTAGTTCCGTATTAAATTGCTGAGAAATTAAAAAAGCAATTCTAGATTCAATATCGTTAAGACTGTAATTGTTGCCTATAAATGTGCTCATATTATGAAAGTTATCCACAGGGCTGAACATTACAAAACGCAGTTATTATTATGCTTTAATAAGCTTTTCACCGCAGAAATAATTTTTTATTGAATGCTGACTTATATCTTGAGAAACTTCAATATATCAAAAAATGCTATTGCATAGTTTGATTATCAAAATAAAAAATCATGTAAAAAATCATGTAAAAAATGAGGGGGAGTATGCATGGAAATTGTAGAGGATGATTTGAAAACGAAGATATCGCATAATTGTATGGATGACTTTGATATGCAAAGTCTTATGCAAATTTATGGCGAAAGCGCTAATTCTTTTAATGGTTGTTTAGATTTTGCAGGTTCAGAAGATTTTGAAAGTTTTGCTGGAAGAGAAATTTCAGATATTAATGGGAATATATATCCTTCCAAAGAGTGCAGCTTTTTTATGACTTTTTCTAAGGAATATATTTACAACAACTGTAGTGACAGTGCGCAATGGATTAAAGGATTAGAATATTGGGTTCCTGCAGTTTCGGAAGCTTTTATAGAAAATGTTGATCGAAATGGCAAGCAATACGCTATTAGAGATATTGCAAGCAGAGCGCTTATGCGATGGTACAACATGTTTGCTTACGATGAAAAAATTTTTGGATATGATCTAGTAAACCTGCCAATAGCAATGTTGCATAATATTAATGTTCGTGATGCAATGCTTATTTCTATTCTGGATGAAAATCAAGAATGGTATGACGAAAAAACTTTGTCGGAATTTGCTTGGTGCCCTCACACTCCTGAAGTATCTCGTAATTTGCGGCATTGTTTAGAAGCAAAATTCACTCAAACAAATAATAAGCCTGATATAAAGAGAGCTATTTTCGCGTGCAAAATTTTAAAATCTATGGCTATTATTACTAGAAGCATTCCAAAGTTATCTGTGCAAGTTTACGCTTTGTTAGCTTATATCAGCTGGTGGTTTAGGCTCGGAGAAGTAAAGTATTATTGTGATTGTGCATTGCGAATTGATCCTGATTGTTCTATGGCAAAAATAGTTTGTGGAGCATTCGAAAATGGTCTTGAGCCAGCATGGATTGAATAATTCGCCACGCCGCAAAAATTAGTTGGGGAATAATCGTCTTGCTTAAATGGTTTACTACTTAAGGTAAAACTTGCCCTTGCATGAACTATGCCTATATGCGTTACAAGGGGATAATACAGGAGGAACAGTTTGACGAGTGAAGTTGGATCAACGGTCGACAGCGACGAAATGCAAGATGATACTAAGCCTGTAAAAACTCGCAAGGCTAGCGCTGCGCGTAAAACCAGTACTCGAACTTCGTCAGCTGATAGCAAGACGCGCAGTTCTCGCTCAAAGAAAACTGAAGACAACAAGATTGATACTGAATCAGTATTGTCTGATGCTGAACATGACGAAACCGAGGATAGCGTAGACATTGAATCTCAAGATCAATTATCTATTGACGATCCTTTAGATGACGATCCACATCTTGATGTTGATGATGAACATTTGAATCTTGATGATTTAGACGATATCCAGCCAGAAGATATATCTGATGTTGACGATTTAAGCGATATTGACGTTGCAGATGATCTTGATGATGAAGAGTCTGAAGATCTTGATGAAATTGATGATCACGACGAAATTAAGCATGATGCTCCGCAAGTGCCACAAGCAAAAGGCGCATTTGTTGTACGAGACGATGACGATGATGATAATCTAACTCCGTCTGGTAATCCTAAGCGTCGTGTAATTGCTACAGGCGCTACTGCAGATCCTGTTAAGGATTATTTAAAGCAGATAGGTCGCGTGAGCTTGCTTAACGCTGAGCAAGAAGTTGATTTGTCGGAGCGTATTGAAGCTGGATTGTATGCTCAGCATTTGCTTGATACTCAAATTGATCAAATGGAGTTTAAGCGTAAGCGTGAGCTTAAGTGGGCTGCAGCAGATGGTAAGAAAGCTAAAGATCATCTTCTTGAAGCAAACTTGCGTCTTGTTGTTTCTCTTGCTAAGCGTTATACGGGTAGAGGCATGCTTTTCCTTGATTTGATTCAGGAAGGTAACCTTGGTTTGATTCGTGCAGTTGAAAAGTTTGACTGGAAGAAGGGCTTTAAGTTCTCAACTTACGCAACTTGGTGGATTCGCCAGGCTATTACTCGTGCTATGGCAGATCAGGCTCGTACTATTCGAGTTCCAGTGCATATGGTTGAAGTTATTAATAAGCTTTCTAGGGTTCAGCGTCAAATGCTTCAAGATTTAGGTCGTGAACCTACACCAGATGAGCTTGCTCGCGAACTAGATATGCCAGTAGAAAAGGTTCAGGAAGTACAAAAGTACGGTCGTGAACCGATTTCTTTGCACACTCCTTTGGGTGAGGATGGCGATTCTGAGTTTGGCGATTTGATTGAAGATACTGACGCAATCGCACCGTCTGATGCTGTTGCATTCTCGCTTCTTCAAGAACAGTTTAGGCAAGTTTTGGAAACTTTGGCCCCTAGAGAGGCTGGAGTTATTAAGATGCGCTATGGCTTGGAAGATGGTCAACCAAAGACTTTAGACGATATTGGTCGCGTTTATGGTGTTACTCGTGAACGTATTCGTCAAATTGAGTCTAAAACAATGTCTAAGCTGCGTCATCCTTCTAGATCGCAAACTTTGCGTGACTTCTTAGATCAGTGATTGTGTGAAGTTATATTACAAAGTGTCGTATTGTTGCTTTTGCGATAGTACGACACTTATTGCTTAAAATAATCGGTTGTACGTTTAATAAGTGCAAGGGGTAGAAGTGGTCTCTCATAAAGAGCAATATGATGCTGATAGCTTGACTGTGCTTGAAGGCTTAGACGCAGTTCGTAAGCGTCCAGGCATGTATATTGGCACTACAGACAGTCAAGGTTTAATGCATTGCCTTTGGGAGATTATTGACAACGCAGTTGACGAAGCTTTAGCTGGAGCTTGCGATCATATTATTGTTACTCTTCACGACGATGGATCTATTGAAGTTGCAGATAACGGTCGTGGTATTCCAGTAGACGTTGAGCCTAAAACAAAACTTACAGGCGTTGAAGTTGTTTTAACTAAGCTTCATGCTGGAGCAAAGTTTGGCAACGCTTCTTATAATGCTGCAGGCGGTTTACATGGCGTTGGCTCTTCTGTTGTAAACGCTTTGAGTTTGCGTTTGGATGTCGAAGTTGATAGAGACGGTAAAACGCATCATATGGCGTTCCATCAGGGACATCCTGGAGTTTATAGTGATGCAGATCCAGAGCATCCATCTCCTGCTTCTCCGTTTAAGCGCACGCGAAAAAATAAGCCTACTGAGCTTGAAATTATTGGCACTGTTTCGCCAAAAACTACCGGCACTCGTGTACGCTACTGGGCGGATCCAGAAATTTTTAACTCAACTGCGCATTTCAGCTATGAGCAGCTTATTGCTCGCGTGCGTCAAACAAGTTTCCTGGTTCCAGGCTTAAAAATTACTGTTATTGACGAGCATGTGCCTGAAGGTGAATCTGCAAATATTGAAGAAATTGATTCTCCAGAAGACAATGTTATAGAAGATAATGCTGCAGAAGATAATCTTCTTGAAAACCAGTCTGATAATAGCGATGACTCTGTGCCTGAATTTGAAGAATTAGAATCTGAAACAACATTAGAAGATGAAGATGATTCTGAAGATGAGACTGAAAATATCGCGAATGAAGATGCTGAATCTGAAGAATCAGTTGCACAATCTGTTGCAAATGCTGAGTCTGCTAACTCAATGCAAAATAAGCATCATCCTCGAGTAGTTGAATTTTTGCATAATGGTGGCGTCAAAGATTTCGTTGATTTTCTTTCAAAAGGTGAAGCAGTATCGGATATTTGGCGTATTTCTGGCGAAGATACATATGTAGAAGAAACGCAAGCTGTTGATTCTGCTGGAGATTTGCATGCTCAACAAGTAACGCGTAAGTGCGGCGTTGACATTGCAATGCGTTGGGTAAACGGCTACGATTCAACGATTATTAGTTTCGTAAACGTTGTTGAAACTCCTGGCGGAGGTATGCACGTTGACGGATTCTTGCAAGGATTGACCAAGCAAATTCGTAAAGCTGTTGAAGACAACGCACGCAAATTAAAAGTAAATCTTAAAGATTCGAATACGAAAATTGAGCGAGACGACATTACAGCAGGATTGGTAGCAGTCGTAACTGTCCGCATTGCTGAGCCTCAATTCCAAGGTCAAACTAAGGATGTTCTTGGAACCGCACAAGTTAAGCCAATCGTTACTAAAATGACTGATGCTCAATTTGGCGAAATGATTACTGGATCTAAGCGAGGATTCAAAGAGCAGTCTGCTAGGGTTTTGGAAAAAATCGTTTCCGAAATGCATGCGCGTATTCAGGCGCGTAAAACTAAGGAAGTTACGCGCAGAAAGAATGCGCTTGAGTCTGCTTCAATGCCACCAAAACTTTCTGATTGCCAGCCTGGAAACGACGATGTTGCAGAACTTTTCATCGTCGAGGGTGATTCTGCACTTGGCACTGCAAAAGCTGCTAGGAACTCTGCTTTCCAAGCGCTTCTTCCAATTCGCGGTAAGATTTTGAACGTGCAAAAGGCAAGTCTTGCACAAATGCTTTCAAACAAAGAGTGTGCTGCAATTATTCAGGTTGTTGGAGCGGGATCGGGCGCAAGTTTTGATATTTCGCAAGCGCGTTATAACAAGATTGTTATGATGACTGATGCTGATGTTGACGGCGCGCACATTCGTATTTTGCTGCTGACGCTGTTCTATCGTTATATGCGTCCGCTTATTGAGCACGGTCATGTTTATGCTGCAGTGCCGCCTCTTCACAGAATTGCGCTCGCTGGAAAGCGAAAGGGTGAGTATATTTATACTTATTCAGACGACGAATTGGCTGGAAAGCTTGATGATTTGCAAGCTAAGGGCATTGATTTTAACAGCGATATTCAGCGCTATAAGGGCTTGGGCGAGATGGATGCGGATCAGCTTGCAGACACTACTATGGACCCTAGAACCCGTATGCTTCGAAGGATTCGTATGGAAGATGCTCAGCAAGCGAGCGAAGTATTCGATTTGCTGATGGGTGATGATGTTCCTCCGCGCAAGCAGTTTATTGTTGATAACGCTGATGACTTTGATCGTTCCAAAATCGATACCTGATGTCGGCATGTTGTTTGCGTTGCTTTATGTCGCCTTGTATATTTATATTCCTTTATATTGCTTTATGAAGGCGTGTTTGCGTTAGAAATATGAAGTACTAATGTTTGGGAATTTTATGATTAACCTTCTTCTTGTTGTTATTTATCTTGCTTTTATTAGTTTGGGTTTGCCGGATGCTCTTTTAGGAGCTGCGTGGCCTACGATGAGTCACGATATTGGTGCGCAAATTTCTTGTGCTGGCGGAATATCAATGGTTATTTCTGCAGGAACAATTATCTCTGCATTACTTTCGAACAAACTTACGTGCAAATTTGGCCCTGGGAAAGTTACGCTTATTTCAGTTGCTCTAACAGCTTTAGCGCTACTAGGTTTTTCTTTTGCTCCGAATTATCTTGTGCTTATTTTTCTAGCTATACCCTACGGTTTAGGTGCTGGAGGAGTGGATGCGGCTCTTAATAACTACGTTGCAGTGCACTATGAGAGTTGGCATATGAGCTGGCTTCACTGCATGTGGGGAATTGGTGCTTCTACAGGTCCTTATATTATGGGTTTTGCGCTTTCGCATGGTCAAAGATGGACTGCTGGATACCAGTATATTGCCGTTATGCAGATTGCTTTAACACTTGTGCTGCTCATGAGTTTGCCGTTGTGGAAAAACAATAAAAAGAATGAATTGAATAAGATCGTTGAGTCAAAAACAAAATCTTTTGAAAAGGTATCTTATGCGGGAATTTTGCGCATTCCAGGAGCTAAAAATATACTTATTATGTTCTTTTGCTATTGTGCGTTGGAACAAACTGCAGGCTTGTGGGCTAGTAGTTACATGGTTTTGCATGGAGGAGTTAGCCGCATTGTTGCAGCTGGTTGGGCAAGCCTGTTCTATGTTGGTATTACGGTTGGTCGTTTTGTAAGCGGATTTCTTACTATGCGTTTTAACGATGCAACCATGATTCGTATTGGGCAGTGCGTAATGCTTATGGGCATTCTGGTGTTGCTGCTGCCTTTGCCGAATCATATTGAGCTTGTTACAGGATTCATTATTATTGGACTTGGTTGCGCTCCTGTTTATCCATGCATCATTCATTCAACTCCGCATTATTTTGGTGCTGATAAGTCTCAAGCAATTGTTGGCATGCAAATGGCAAGCGCATACATCGGCTCTATGGTAATACCTGCGATTTTTGGAATAGTTGCACAGAATGTTTCCATGATGTTGCTTCCAGCTTATTTGCTTATTCTTCTCGCTGTAATGACTTTTATGCATGTGCGTCTGATGCGCGTTTATGCATAATAATCTCTTATAATAAAATTAAGCCCTTAAAAAGTTGAAATACTACAACTAGAAGGGCTTAATTTATTGATAAGCAAATGATTAAGCGTTTTTTTAAGTGCTAATATTATTTGCTTTACAACGTCAAATTTTAACTACAAGGTTTTTATAATATCGAACCTTAACCAATTTAAAGGTTCTTCAATCTTGTAATAAACATTGTCGTCGTCTGGAGCTGGCGCGAAAGGCACTGGCTTGTTCTTTTTCGTTGGCACAAACGGGCTAGTTGGATAATCGGGTCCAGTAACTCCATCAGGAATAGCTACTTGTGTTTTATCGTACAGCTTTGGATCTCTTCGCATAATGAATGGTCGGCTAAAATCAGGCTTATTTTTCCCTTTGCCTTTAAAGTATCCGCTCTTTTCAAGTTCATCAAATTTTGTATTTACAGGAACAAGTACAAAGAAATCATGCATTTTGTAGGTTAATCCTGTATTAGCATCTTTGTTAGAACCTTTATACATTCCTTGATCATCAAATTTTTCAGGGCTGTTTTCTGCGTTTATATCTTTACCATGTTCACAAACTCTTACACCTGGTGATGGGGAAAATATATTGTTTCCGCAAGATGGCAAATCTAATCCTTTGTAGAATTCTACTGCGCCAGTATCGCCGGAAAGTAAATGATTTTTCATCATATCATTCATAGGTAATTTTTTATCGTATAGAATAGATCCAGATATATCTTGCGAATAGTTATTCATGCTAAGATAATTTTCATCACTTATCATAATAGGCTTAGCTCCATCATTCATGAGATCGCCAACGCGTGTCCCTAACACAACTGTAGATTCACCTTCAACAAACGATGGCATTTCATTGAAGTATAAGCATTCGCCGCCTTTATTACACCAAACTCCTGCAATTGGAGAAAGGCCTTTTGTTACGCGGACATCAGCATTATTTATTCCGTCCAGATGCTCTTTTTTAGTTAGTACTTCTTTTGTTTCACTTGCATCAACACCGTAGTATAGAGTAACCTTTTTTACTTCTTTCAAATTTTCTTCACCCAATGCAGGGTAGGAGCCCACAATTTTATCAATATAATTACGAGAAGAAAATCGTGGTTTTAATTCGTATTTCGTTATTCCAACTTTTTCCAGTATTTGTTTTGCGCTGTCTATATCTTTTCCTAACAAGTCTGCAGGTACTACTTTTTTGTTGCATTTACTAGCAATAGCAATATGCATATTGTCACCTTCGTAAGCTGCATTAAAAGCTTCTCCGGGCATAGGATAAGTTGAAATAATGGTTCCAGGCTTTACTGTTGCAGGAACTTTATGAACTTCTACTTTTAAGCCCATTGCTTTTACTTCGTCAGTAATTT
The DNA here is from genome assembly GCF_049244135.1 of Gardnerella sp. DNF01205. NCBI lineage: Bacteria > Bacillati > Actinomycetota > Actinomycetes > Bifidobacteriales > Bifidobacteriaceae > Gardnerella > Gardnerella sp. DNF01205. The sequence goes on from NZ_CP058378.1 coordinate 904,056, forward strand.
CGTCTACAGTTTTCCCAATAACGTTTTTTGGCATACCTGGACCAAGAGATTCCACAACTGTTATTTTTGTGGAATGATTAACTTTACTACCTGGTTTAATGCCTTTTAATGAAATGAAGGAACCTTTTTTGCGTTTATTAAGTTCCCTAACAATTTGTACTTTAAAACCTTTTGAGCGTAAATTCGTTGCAGCAGCTTGAGCATTTGTATCTTTAATTACTGGCACTGTAGCCATACCTGAATTTGTCTGTACTCTCGTCATGTAATAAATTGTTCCAATGGCTGCAACTATAGCTAGAACGATTATTGCGCAAATAATTGATATGAATGCACCTTTTTTCTTATGATTTTTATTACCTTTATTAGGTTCTTTTTGCAACTCTTGTGTATGTGTTTGTTGCTCTACTTGATTTATTTCTTGTTCTTTAGTTTTATCTTCGTAATTTTCGTTAGGCGTACCGCATTGTTCGCAAAACTTTGCATCGTCTACCATGCTAATGCCGCAATGAGTGCAAAATGACATATTTTCCCTTTCTCTTTAAAAAATTTACCTAATTTTTAATAGCTTTAGTTTTATATTATCTATTTTCTTATTGGTGACTAATCACTAATAATTTTCTAAAAATTGTTCGTAATGCTATCCAATATGTGCAATTGGGGAAACAAGCTCAGTTCCAGAAGCATCCCTACGCATATCTGGTTTAGGTAGCTCAACATTGCTTCCGCCTTCTGTAACGGCTTGCAATGGATAGTATCCAACGTACGCGTGTATCAACGTATCTTGACCTTTAAGGAATCTTTGCGAGCGCACGCCACCAGTTGCGCGACCTTTTGTTGGGTACATGTCAAATGGAGTAATCTTTGCAGAACCGTTTTCGGTTCCAGGAAGAGCTTCACTGTCTCCAGCAACGGTGAACACTACTGTTCCAGAAGCGGAGAATAAACCATTTTCGCCTTCTTCGTAATGCCACTCTATTGATTTTTCTGGCACTACTGCGAAGGTTGCAACTTTAGCGCCTTCTGCTAAACGAATACCTGCCATTCCGCCTGCTGTACGTCCTTGTGGCCTAACTTGTTTAGCGTCAAAAGTAAGTAATGAAGAATCACTACTAATGAACACAAGTCTGTCGTTGTCTTCCGCTGGGGCTGCAGCAATAACGGTGTCGTCGTCTTTTAAGTCAATTATGCTCCATGAATCCATGGTAGTTGGAGCTTCAAAATTCCATCTTTTAACTACACCGTTTCGTGTGCCGATTGCAAGTGGAGTAGCGTTTTGTGAGGCATCAAATGCTATTGCTGAAACTACGCGTTCTCCTCTTACTGGATCCGTGCTTTGTGTGGAAGTTAGCAATTCTTGTGCTTTTACTCCATGGCTGAGCAGCGCAGGTTTTCCTTCTTCATAGTTAAGTTGTGGCAAATCTGCAACATGAGCTAGAACTAGTCGACCAGATGAAGTAACAAGAGCACAAGTTGAACGCGTTGTTGTTTCAAACATTGTTTTACAAGGAGTGTTAAATACGTTGTTGTTGTGCGAATTCCAATGTTCTAACACTGCAATGCTTGTTCTGGCAATTAACCCTGAAGTACTTAATGCTACTGCACAAGGCTCGTCACTTAATTGCATTGCAACAGAAGATGCGTCAGCTTCTCCAGTTTTACGAGCTGCATTAGCTGCTGCAGCCAAATCTGCTTGAGTTGAAGTAATTTTATTTGCTGATTGCACAGCTTTAATCGCAATATCCTCACTGTTTTTATTTATGCTGGAGGCTACTGGAGTAAAACTACCATCTTCATTTTCGTCAAGCAAAATTGTTCTGCGTGGAGTATCCCATTGTTTAACTGCAGTATCCATATCTGCTATTACGACGTTGTCGAGTTTCGCTTCAGAACTTAATATTTGATTTAGCTCTTCAATTTTTTTGAGCAAATCGTCGCGTTCAGCTTCGAGCTCTATTCGGCTCATTTTAGTAAGTCTGCGAAGACGTAAGTCAAGAATATACTGTGCTTGAATTTCATCAAGATCGAATACTTTAATTAACTTAGTTTTTGCACTATCTGCATCTTCAGATGAACGAATAACCTGAATTACTTCATCAATATCAAGAAGTGCAAGAAGTAAGCCGTCAACCAAATGTAAGCGTTCTTGAGCTTTTTTGCGCCTAAATTCACTGCGTCTGCGTACTACTGTTCTGCGGTGAGAAATCCAAACGTCTAATAGCTCTCTCAAGCCCATTGTGTGAGGTCTGCCGTCAACAAGTGCAACATTGTTAATAGTAAAGCTCTCTTGCAAAGGAGTGTGCTTAAAAAGTTGAGCAAGCACAGCGTTAGGATCAAAGCCTGTCTTAATCTCAATAACAATACGAGTTCCGTTATGTCGATCTGTTAAATCAATAGCACCTGAAATACCGTCTAATTTTCTTGATTTAACTCCTTGAGAAATTCTTTCCAAAACGCGTTCTGGTCCAACCATAAACGGAAGTTCTGTAACAATAATAGCTTTTTTGCGAGCAGTAATATTTTCTATATGTGTTGTAGATCTTGTAGTGAATGCTCCGCGACCTGTTGCGTAAGCTTCGCGAATGCCACTTCGACCGATGATAATTCCTCCGCTAGGCCAGTCAGGTCCTGGAACTAGTTTCATAAGATCATCTAGGGTTGCGTCAGGATGTTTCATAACATATTTTGCTGCAGCAACTACTTCGCCTAGATTATGCGTTGCCATATTAGTTGCCATGCCTACAGCAATTCCAGAAGCGCCATTTACTAAAAGATTTGGAATAGCTGCAGGAAGCACAGTAGGTTCTTTTAGTTTATTGTCGTAATTTGGTACGAAATCAACTGTGTCTTCGTTGATATCCGCGTTCATACCTAGTGATGCAGGAGCTAAACGCGCTTCGGTGTATCGAGAAGCTGCTGGACCGTCGTCAAGAGAACCAAAATTACCGTGTCCGTCAACAAGTGGCAAGCGTAGGGAAAATGGTTGAGCTAAGCGAACCATTGCCTCATAGATTGCAGAATCACCGTGAGGATGAAGTTTACCCATTACTTCACCAACAACGCGCGCTGATTTCATATAAGCATGATCAGGACTCAAATTCATATTGCCCATTTGATACACAATGCGTCGCTGCACTGGTTTCATTCCGTCTCGTGCGTCCGGTAAAGCTCGAGCATAAATAACTGAATAAGCATATTCCAGGAAGGATTTGCTCATTTCTTCGTTCAATGGTGTTTCAACAATATGCTCTTTAACTTTTCTTGGGTCGAAAGCTTGCTGTGTTGAGTGATGGCGTGAGGGCATATTTAGAACTCCTTGAATGACATTACGGCTATCAATCTTACCAATTTATATGCACAAACAGCATGTTTTTACTGAATTTTTCAGCAATTTGATTAGTTATTTATATAAATATTTGTTATTCGCGTTTTGTCCAATGCAATATAAGTGGTTCAATAGTAAGTATGAGTGCTGAAATACCGTCTGAAAATGATCTTTTACAATTCGTTGGAAATGTTAAGTACGGTGATTTTTCTAATTTCGCAGTTAATGAAAATTTTTCTTATGATTTTAATGAAAAAAATCTTGGTGGAGCGTTACATATATCTTCGGTTCTTCCAGCTTTAAGTGATGCAATAGACGCTCCTGTTAAAACAGCTATTCATAACGATCCACACGCTTTACGAGAAAGCCTTGGTTTTCCTAAATCTAATTCTGCAATTGTAGTGCTAATAGATGGTTTAGGATACTGGAATATTCTTATGCGCAAAGGTCACGCTCCTTACTTACGATCCTTGCTTAAAGAATCAATAAATCAAAGACCAATTAGCACGTGTGTCCCAAGCACAACTGTTGCTGCAATGGCTACTTTTGGAACAGGCACATGTCCGGGTCTTACTTGTATGACCGGTTACACGCAAAAGAATTCTCAAACTGGTAAACTTGCGCAGCTTATTCAATTTAATGATGCGCCTGATCCGCTAGTTTTGCAGCAAGAGCCAACTATATTTGAAAGTTTAGTTTCTAATGGAGTCCGTGCAGATAGCGTGGGATTACCAAAGTTTGAAAATACTCCTCTTACCAAAGCTGCTTTTCGTGGAGCAAATTATATTACTGCTGGAACTCCTAGAGCTCGCATTCTTAAGGCTGCTAATAGCAGTAAAACTCCAGGTTTAACTTATATGTATTTACGTGACGCTGATAAAACCGGTCATAATTATGGTTGGGATTCTCAGCAGTGGGTTTCTGTTTTTGAGCAAATTGACGAGCAGTTGCGTCTTTTGCGAGCAAATTGTGCTCCTGGAACATTAATTGTTATTACTGCAGATCATGGGATGATTAAATCTGATCCAAATAAGCGAGTTGATATTGCTAAGCATGATAAGCTGATAAAAGGCATATCGATGGTTGGTGGTGAACCTCGTTCTGTAATGTTGTATGCTAACAGTGACGCAAATCCTGAAGATATTATTTACCGTTGGCGTGAATATTTTGGAACTAATGCAATTGTACGCAGTAAAAAACAAGCCATTGACGATGGTCTTTTTGGTTTAGTAAACAACAGGGCAGAGGCTGTTATTGGCGATGTTATTGTGCAAGCTTGTGGAGCTTACACAATTGTTGATTCTCGCATTCAATCTGATAAAGCTATGAGTTTACCTAGCGTTCATGGATCAATGACTCACATGGAAATGGATATTCCGTGCCTCATAGATTTAGTGTAATTAGTGAGTTTTTGCTTCTAGTATTGAAAATGTTTTTATAAATCACAACTTAGCAAATAAAATGTGTGACACTCAAATTTTACTAAGAGTGTCACACATATTGTCAATAAGCGAAAAATTTATTTTTAAACTTCTTATTTAGCTTTCACCAAATAATATTTCATCCCAGCTTGGTACTGCTGCTCTTCCAGCTTTACGTTTATTGTGCTCAGAAGATGATTTTTCTTGACCATTAGCATTAATTTCTTGATTATTTTTAGCAGAATTTTGATTACTTTCAGCAGCATTTTTTTGCAAATTCGTATTAACAATATCTGCTTTTTCAGCATTTTGAACTTTTGCAGCCAATGATTTTTGTGCTTCATTAGACTCATTGACGATTTTGCTATTCGTTTCGTTTCTATTAATAAATTCAGCATCCGGTTGTATTAGCGAAGGCTGCTGAGAATTATCTTCTTTAATAAATTGCGTATTTGTTTTAGTAGAACGCTTAGAATAGCCTTTTTCTAATACTTGCTGTATGTCAGAATTATTGTCCTGATTTTCGAAGGAAGATTGGGCTTGTGCATCTGCAAGTTTGTCACTGTTTCTAAGTTCCCATTGAGAAACAGCTCGTTCGATTCTGGCAGAACGAATAGAATTTCCTGGAAGCTCTTCAGTGTTGAATGGGAAATTAATGCTTACAGTGTCTCTATAAGCTCCACCATATGGAGACTGTTTAGAAGTATCCGCTGCATTAACATCTTCACCAAGCAATAATCTAGACGAAGGGTTCGCGCATGTAACAGAGTTGTCATGCATGTTCCATGTCCACTCAGCTTTAATAGTGCGACTAGCAGTTTTGAAAGTAGCAGTAATTCGCCATGGCTCTAATCCTCTGCGCGTTGCTTTCCATTGCACTGTTTCCATGCCAATATGTGCTTTAGCTAACGTTCTTTCAATTAAATCTGCAATAGTGCGCATATTGCTTTGTTTAGGAGCAGGTACTAGAAGGAACTGCTCAATTGCATACTGCTTTTCGGTTTCAACGCCTGCAGAAAAACGCCTAACTTGTGCTTCACTAACGTTGTATCTTTGTGCTACATGTGAAGGTGCAACTCCTGCGCGAATCAATGCCTGAATTTGCGAAATAGGCAATGTTGCATTAGATTGCATAGAATTTGCGCCAGCGTTTGCTGAGTTCTGTTCATCGCTGTTTTTACTCGTAATTTTATGTGAACCAGCGATGGCGCGTTCCAGCGTGTCGTCCACTTGAATACGTAACGGCGTGTTTTCACAAATGAAAATCAAATTACCGTCTGCGTCAATATGGTCGAAACTCGCCTCTTTTGGCGGATTTTCAAGCATTATGCACCACTTTCTTCGCTTTTAACAATACTATTTATATACTTTAGTCCATACACTGCATTCTTTACCATTTTATTTAAAATAAAAAATGTGTAATATACGGGGTAGCATTCGTGTATGCTATGCGCGTAAGTAGCTTTAAAAACGAAAGGACCATAATGGCACAGGATTATGATTCTCCTCGTAGCAAAGATGAGGACGAAGAGTCGTTGGAAGCTTTGAGTAAAGGTTCTCAAAATTCAAGCAGCGATATTGACGATGATGAAAATGCTATTGCTGAAGACTACGAGTTGCCAGGTGCTGATTTAAGTAACGAAGATGCATCCGTAACTGTTATCCCTATGCAAGGCGATGAATTTATTTGTTCTGAATGCTTCTTAGTTAAGCATCGCAGCCAGTTAGCTGAAACTAATGCTGATGGTCAGCCTATTTGCAAGGAGTGCGCAGCTTAAATGGCATATGACGAGACCTATACTGGCCCCGAACAGGTTGAGGTATTAATTAAGTATCTCGATGATGAAACATCTACATTACAGCCGCTTTGCTACGCGCATGCAGGTGATGCAGGTGCCGATTTAAGAACTACCCAAGATTTTACCTTGCGTCCTTTCCAGAGAGCGCTTGTTCCTACTGGAGTTGCTATAGCTTTACCTGCAGGTTATGTTGCTTTAGTGCATCCTCGTTCTGGTTTAGCAGCAAAACAGGGTGTGACTGTGCTAAATGCACCTGGAACAGTTGATGCCGGGTATCGTGGTGAAATTAAGGTTCCTCTTATTAATTTAGATCCTGAGAACACAGTGCAATTCCATAAAGGTGATCGTATCGCTCAAATGGTTATACAACGTTATGTAGAAGCACAATTTATTCCCGCATCTAAATTACCTGAATCTGATCGCTCTGATAAAGGTTTTGGCTCCACTGGCGTACAATAATCTTTTTATAAATATCCGACCGGTTTTTAAAACTGAGTCGGATTTATTGTATGTATTTTTTGTTTTTGTAGTGTATTGAGCGAATTGCAGGTAGGATAGTAAAAGTACCAGGAGGTGCCAAATGGGTGAACTTCAAGAGGATGTAAAAGGATCCAATAGGCTCGGATGTGAAATCAGCGAAGATTCTCGAAATCCATTATTGCCAATATTGAGCATGTGCCAATGGCATCATCCTAATGAGGATATGAGCATTCTTCATAGAGCTTATGATCGTGCTGTAAAGCAGCATACAGGTCAAAGACGCAAATCTGGTGAGCCATACATTATTCATCCTCTTGCTGTAGCTCAAATTCTTGCAGATCTTGGAATGGGACCAATTGTTGTTGCTTCAGGATTATTACACGACACTGTAGAAGATACAGATTACACGCTAGAAGAATGTCGAGCTGAATTTGGCGATACTGTAGCAGGTCTTGTAGATGGTGTTACAAAAATATCCAACATGGAATATGGCGAAAGTGCTCAAGCAGAAACTATTCGTAAGATGGTTGTTGCAATGAGCCGCGATGTGCGAGTGCTTGTAGTAAAGCTTGCGGATCGTTTGCACAATGCTCGCACTTGGAGGTATGTTAAGCCATCAAGTTCACATAAAAAAGCAAGAGAAACTCTTGACGTATATGCGCCTCTTGCTAACCGTTTAGGTATGAATGCAATTAAAACTGAACTTGAAGAGCTGAGTTTTAAAGTACTGTATCCAAAAATTTATAATGAAATTGTTGTTTTAGTTGCTCGTAGAGCAGGTCAGCGCGAAGTTTATTTACGACAAATTCTTGAAGAAATTAATGCAGATCTTGCAGAACAACACGTTAAAGCATCAGTAAAAGGTCGACCAAAAGATTATTTCTCTATTTACCAAAAGATGATCGTTCGAGGTCATGATTTTGCTAATATTTACGATTTAGTTGGCGTGAGAATAATAGTCGATTCTATTCGTGACTGTTATGCAGCATTAGGTGCAGTGCATGCTCGATGGAGCCCTGTTCCAGGACGTTTTAAGGATTACATTGCAACTCCAAAGTTGAATATGTATCAAAGCTTGCATACTACAGTTGTAGGCCCTGGTGGAAAGCCAGTAGAGATTCAAATACGCACATGGGATATGCATAGGCGTGCTGAATTTGGTATCGCAGCGCATTGGAAGTACAAAGCTAATGGTCAGGCTGGTCGCGCTTTAAGTAAGCCTGATAATGATGATTTAAAACGCGAAAATAATATTGATGACAAAAAAGAGCTTAGCGAAGCAGATAATCTTAAGTGGATTCAACAGCTTGCTGATTGGACTAGTGAGACTCCAGATTCAGATGAATTCTTAGGTTCATTAAAGCAAGATCTTGGTGCTTCTGAAGTTTATGTTTTTACTCCAAAGGGGAGTATTGTTGCGCTTCCGCAGGATGCAACTCCTGTTGATTTTGCATATTCTGTGCATACTGAAGTTGGTCATCGCATGATGGGTGCTCGTGTAAATGGACGTTTAGTTCCTCTTGATACGAAGCTTTCAAACGGTGACACTGTAGAGGTACTTACTTCAAAGTCGGATACAGCTGGACCATCACGCGATTGGCTGAGTTTTGTAAAATCTCCTCGTGCTCGAAATAAAATACGTCAATGGTTTAGCAAGGAACGCCGCTCTGAGGCGATTGAAGAGGGCAAGGATGAGCTAACTCGCGCTATGCGTAAACGTAACTTGCCTTTAACTACTTTGATGACGCAGCAGGCATTAATTGGCGTTGCTGATGAATTGAATTTGCCTACTAATGTTGAGTCTTTATATGCGGCTATTGGCGAAGGCCAAGTTTCTACACAGAATGTTATTTCGCGTTTAGTAAAAGATGCGGGCGCTGATGAAGTTGCAGAAGAAGTAGAACAAGAAGCATTGCCTTTACGTCATGTTGAGCGCAGCCATAAGTCTAACGGCGCTTTGGGAGTATCAGTTAAGGGTGTTGGAGACGTTTGGGTAAAGCTTGCAAAATGTTGCATGCCAGTTCCAGGAGATATGATTATTGGTTTTATAACACGAAACCAAGGTGTGTCTGTGCATAGGACTGACTGCCAGAACATGCTCGATTTGCAAAAAACTCAATCAGAGCGCGTTATTCCTGTTCAATGGACTAGCGATAAAGGCTTGTTCTTGGTTAAGGTCCAAGTTGAAGCATTGGATCGACAACATCTTCTTTCGGATGTTACTCGCGTTCTTTCAGATCATGGAGTAAATATTCTTTCCGGAACTATTGCTACAGGCGATGACCGTGTTGCAACAAGTCAATTTACCTTTGAAATGGCAGATCCTCAGCACTTAGCAACTCTACTTGCTGCTATCCGTAAAATTGAAGGCGTTTTTGACGTTTACCGCATTACGGGAGCAAAAGATAGCGCAGAGCCGCGTTTGCGAAAAATGGAACGAGGAGATTTATAAAAGATGGGCACCCCAGCTTTGGAGTGCCCATCTTCGTTTTTGCGCAAATAGTATTTGTTTAATGTAATAAATACGAAAAACGCTTAATTTCAGGCAGTGACAGCCTTCTTCAACAAGGAGCCAGCAGAAATACGTACACCGTAAGAAGCTGGAATCTTGATTGTTTCACCGGTACGCGGGTTGCGGCCAGTGCGCTCAGCACGCTTTACGCGTTCTGCGGAGAACAGACCAGTAAGCTTCAAACCTTCACCGGACTGTAAAGCCTCAACGAACACATCCTGGAATGCGTTGACGGCGGCTTCGGCCTGTGCCTTGGTCAGGTTGGACTTCTGTGCGATCTTAGAAACGAGATCAGACTTGTTGTATGCCATGCAGCATCCTTTGTGTCAGGGGACCTTCTCTTCAAAGGTCACGTTCATACTAGATACTAGTACATTTTCCCTACAAATGTAGCCATTTTTGCATTTTTTCTTAATATTTTTATTTATTTTTTGTTATTTTTTATTTAAAACATACTCGTATTAAATCAGATACGATATTTGCTAATAAAAATACACAAATGTTTGTAAATCTCACTTATATAAGCTCATTATTGCTAAGCCACTTCATTGCAAACGCGCCTAACGGAATTCTTAACCAGTAGAACATAAGTCTATACAGAAGGGTGGCAGACAAAGCAACTGTTGGAGGAACACCTACAGATGTAAAAGCGAAAGTAAGAGAAGCTTCGACAGCACCCAAGCCGCCTGGTGTAGGCACTGCCGATCCAGCAGCGTTAGCAAGTAAGAATAGTAAGATTGTTTCCCAAGGATTTGCGTAATATCCAAATGCAAGTAAAGAAATCCAATAACCCAATCCAATGCATGAAACAAGCACAATAGCACCGAAAGAGCCCGCAATAAGTTGCATAGGATGTGAAATAAGTTCCTTAATTTGACGACCGTAATCAGATAATATTGGCAAATAATGTTTGCGAATTGTTTTACGAGCGGACGGGATAACCATTAAAACACAAACTATAAGAGTGATTATTCCAATGAAAGTAATGAGCATATGAGTAGGAATCATTCCAGAAAGCACATTTTTACCAGTGAAAACGCCTATAGAAAGTAATACCAAAGTTGTCATTAATGCTTGAATAAGCCATACTGCACTAGTAATTGCTGTAGCTTGAGCTGGGGTGTACCCGTTTTTCTTTAATAATTGCATATTTACAAATGCAGGACCAACACCAGCAGGCATAGAAACTGCTGTGAAACCAGAAGCTGCTTGAGATGCAAACAAAACATGTGCAGAAGGTTTTTGATCATCCATGAATGAGCCGAGAGTAATTGCAGATCCAATCCAAGCAAACATGCTGCAAGCAAAGCACATAAATACCATTACATTATCTGCGTGACGCAAGGCAGCAAATATTTCCTGCGGATGCCACTGTGTAGCAATAACAGCAACAGCAACAATCGAAAGAACTAAGCTAACAAAGAAACGTATATTGAAACGAGCTAAACGCACAGTATCATATTCTTCTTCATCTGTGCTTAAAGCAACTGTTTCACTTAGCTTATTGCAAAGATTTTGGAAAACTTTTTTATTCCAAGATGGCAAAGATCTCGTAGAAGCAGGAATAGCGGCTTTTTGCATAAAAGGCAATAGTGCAGATAACTTTTCTACACCCCATGTGTTAATAGCAGCTTTAAGAGCGGTGTCAATATCTGTGCAAGATGCAATAAGCGTTAAAAGCTGAACTTTATCAAGTGCAATATTTGTATCGTCGCTGGCAACATCGCCATTTTGCCAACCTGCAATAACTGGGGTTCCATCTTCAAGCCTAGCAATAGTTTCAGGAGTGATGCGTCTATGCGTAATACCGCGAGTATTAGCCGCATCGACATAACGCATTAATTTTGCTGCATCATCAATAGTTAAAGTGTTCAAATTACAAGGCAGCAGAGCGTTAGAAGCGTGAAAAACCATTATTGAAGATTTATCACTGTCGCTTACTCCATAAACATTCGCTGTTGGTAAATGCATATTTCGTAAAACAAGAAGCATAGAAAGATGGTGATGAACAGAATGCCTAGCAGAACGATCTCTACGAGTCGGTATATCTACTAAACGCACCCACTGCCATAATTGATTTAAATAACCTGGTAAATGAACTTGATTATCTAATACTGAAATTACATAACGTATGCCGTGAATGTCTGTTGCATCATACAATCTTGAATTTTCAATTAAATCGTCATCAAGACTTGAACGAAGAACTCCAGTATGATCAGCTTGCTGAGTTCTACGAGTTAATTGAGTAAGATTATCTATGCCAATATTTTTTAAAGCAAGAACAATATCGTCACCCCAAGCACCCTTACTGCGTGTGCCTTTTGCGAAACGAATAAGCGTACCAATTGCTCTTCCTAAGCAGCATGATACAAGAACAGCGGAGTAGGAGTCCCAAGATGAAAATAGAAGTATTGCTGTAACAATGAATAAAGCATTCCAGCCCCACATTACATGCTTATATTCGCGTCTAGGACCACTAACTGTAAGAAAAGCAACTAGAACAGCATACATGTCTGGAAGCAAATCAGCCCAAGTGTTATTGGACTGCATTTGTAAAGATTCAATCAAAGCTATATTGTGTGTAGAAAATATCGCAATAGATAACAGCCATACTGAACCATAACTTATAAACAGTGTAATAACAGAAATAGCGGTATCAATCCAACGCCTGTCAGAAACCATGTGTGCAATAACTTCTGCAACAACAATGAGAGTAAGACCTTGCTGTATCAGAACAAATGAAAGATTATTAAAAGATAACCCTATAATTTGAGTAGCACTTCGTGCATCAATCTTCATAGCATCAGCCGTTGCTGACAAACACATTGACGACAACAAAGTAAAAACGCCAATTACAACTGATGATATTGCATACAACAAATCAGCCCAACTACGTACTAAGCTAGGCTGAGTATCTTCAATAACAAGATTTGGATTTATGCTAGATTGCATCGCTTTACCGTCTACTTAATCAATAAAGTCCACCAATCGTGAAGCAAATCCAGTGTAAGATTCTGGTGTCATTGCTTGCAAACGAGCTGCAGTATTGGCATCAAAGCTACGAGATTTAATGAATTCTTCTACGTCACTTTGTGAAATATGGTGACCGCGCATTAATTCTTTTACTTGCTCATATGGTTGTTCCATACCAGGTACGCCAGCAATTTCTTCAGCACGCATTGCTGTTTGAATTGGCTCTCCAAGAACTTCCCAATTTTCGTCTAATTCTTTTGCCATAAATTCTTTATTAGGATGAATAGACTTCAAACCGCCTAAAAGATTATTCAAAGCAAGAAGAGCATAACCGAAAGCTGAGCCAACATTCCTTTGAGTAGTAGAGTCTGTAAGATCACGCTGCCAGCGGCTTTCAGTAAGAGTTGCACATAATGTGTCAAACAGTGAGCAAGAAATCTCAAGATTAGCTTCAGCGTTCTCAAAACGAATAGGGTTAACCTTATGAGGCATAGTAGAAGATCCTGTAGCTCCCTTTACAGGAACTTGCACAAAAATACCCCTAGAAATATACATCCATACATCAACTGCAAGATTATGCAAAATATGGTTTATGTGACTTACAGTGCTATAAAGTTCAGCTTGCCAATCGTGGCTTTCAATTTGAGTTGTTAATGGATTCCATTGAAGACCCATTCTATTTTCAACAAACTCTTGAGATACGCTAATCCAATCAACTTCTGGGAAAGCAGCTAAATGAGCTCCAAAAGTTCCTGTAGCACCATTCAACTTTCCTAAATACTCTTGATTATCAAGATGACGAAGTTGACGACGCAAACGATATGCAAACACTGCCAATTCCTTACCCAAAGTAGTTGGAGTAGCAGGCTGGCCATGAGTTAACGAAAGCATAGATAAATCTCTATATTCGTTAGCATTCTTAACTAAATAATCAACTATCGCTTCTAAATTCGGACGATAAACGTTTAAAACAGCTTGCTTTACGCAACGCGCAATAGAAAGATTATTAATATCTTCACTTGTGCATGAAAAATGCACTAAAGTTTTTAAATTTGAAAGCTCAGTAGCATGACCAAGCTTATTCTCTGCTTCGTCTAACGCATCGTCAATGTAGTATTCAACAGCTTTAACATCGTGATGAGTAATAGCCTCATGCGCAGCATGACGAGCAATTCCTTCAGCATCAAAATTTTCAGGAATAGAACGCAAATATGAGCATTCTTCATCAGTTAAAGGATTAACACCCTTAACAATTGGCTGGAATTGATTAGCTTCATAACCATTTGCGAGAAGAATCATCCACTCAACTTCTACACGCATGCGCTCGCGATTTAACGCAGGTTCGCTTAAATATTCAACGAGTGCGGATGTTTGATTATGATAACGTCCATCGAGAGGAGTCAGAGCTATTGCAGGAGAAATATCGGTAAGCTTCATAGTTTAAGGTTACATCATGCTGCGAATTAGCTTAATTTTACTCAATAAGAATTTAATTATTTTATTTTTTCATTACTCCTTGCCACAATGTAGTACTTTGCAATTTGCCATTAATAGTATTCTGAAAATGTCGATCTTGCTCGCGCACACTTTTAGATCCGAGTTGAAGAGCATCTTCATAAGCTGCAGTATGGTAATGCAAATCATGAGTTAAAGTTCCTTCTTCTGGAACATCATTAACGAATATTCCGTCATTATCGAATTTTTTAATCGAATATTGTTTGCCAGAAAAACGCGTGACTCCAGGAGGTAAAGAACGCTTAGATTCTTTAACATGAATTGCATGCCCATGAATAGTCACCCAATTATTTCTACGAGGATTCTCCTTGCCATCTAAAGAAGGTACAATCTCATCGTCCATCTCAATACTAGTAACCCAAGTCTTCTTAGGAATTGGATGATTTGCAATAGGAGATCCAGCAGTAACAACATGCTGTATGTTGTACTGTTTAGAGTAATCGCTTGCAATGCTTGCTGCAACAATGCCTCCCTGAGAATGGCCTACTAAAGCAACAGGCTCGTTAGGTTTAATTCCAGAACGTTTCATAGCTTCTACAACCATTCGAGTGCTATCAGCTTGTTTTCTCATTAAAGAACTATGACTCATTACTTCTGCGTTTTGTGCCCAACCAAAAGGAGAGTGTGCTTTACCGTCAGTTCCTGGAATTATTACTAACCATGACGAACTGCCATCGCTGCGCTTAAAACGTTGAATTGCAATAGTAGCAGCATCTGGATTAACAAGTGGTGGCCTAACGCCCAAATTTCCGCTTCCAAGTTCCGTTAAATTTTCTAAAGTTTCAAGCAGATTACGTCCAGGTCTAGCAAGAACAGATCCAGGTTTTCTCCACGTCTCATTTACTTTAGTGAGAAGTAAATTATTACCTTGCTTTCGATCATTAATAGGCGCGCTTACGAAGCTAAGAGCACTAGAAATAAATGGAATAGCTTGTGATAAATATTTTTGAGCATTGGATAAAAAGTTTAGTGAGGTTTCACGCTCTTTTTTATTTATGGGGCCTTTCGCATTTCCGGCAATAAATATTGGCAAACTTGTAATAGGATTTAAAATAAGGTGCTGCGATAAACCTCGAATAATTCCTTGTTGCATACTCTTAGTTGCGTAGGACCATTTAGCAAGATATTGGAAACCTGAATGATTTTTATCATCTTGTTTGACAGCAAGACTTGCGGACAATAAAACGTGTAAAGCAAAAATAGGGTTTGCAAGAGCCAAGAAAGAAATTTTATTGTCTAACTCGTCTTTTGCACGAAATTCTGCATCTTCATATAAATTATTTGCTCTTACAATAAGAAAAGCAAGATTTTCTAAATTTTGAGACATTAAATAACATTTATGAGCATACTCATGACATATGCTTTCAGTTAAAAATGATTGCGAAGAATCATGAATATATGCTCCTGATTCTTTTTGTATACCATAATTTTGACCGGCAATAACCATCGCTGCATTAAGCCATAAATTTTTTAGCGTAAGCAATTCTTTAGCAATATTGTTGAGTTTTCTGGAAAAACTAATATACGCTTCTCTATCAGCAACGCTAATCGTCATTCCACCTACAACAGAGGACTTAACTTTCCAAGACATACTATATTCCTCCGCGAATGTTATATAACGCATACGCTTGTGCGGAAATATTTTTCATACTATGACGAAAATGTTCGGCTGCAAGCCCTTGCCAATCTTCTAATTCAGTCGCTGCGGATTCTGCTATAACGCAGCGAGCGCACTCTTGAGTGCGTTGTATAAGCCATTGCCATTCGTAATATGTGTGCATAATCGTTATTACACACGTTCATTAATAAAAAGTCACTAAAAAATATTCAATGTGGTTAAAAGGTTATTCAATGCTTATTGCTTCGCTTATAACCAATCTTGAAGATTTAATTACCAAGGCTTATTGCTGCTTTCATCAGTTTTAGTACGTTTTTCTGTCTTTTCTAAACCTTGCTGGTCTTCTTGATCCTGTGAATATTTAGAATCCACATGATCGTTCTGTTTTAGCAAGTTTTCAACTTTATTGCGCTGAGTATTGTCCAACTGAGGCTTAGACGAATCTGACTGCTTTTTATCTTTAGAAGAATTGTCAGAATTATCGTTTTTAAAATGATTGTTATGCTTTTTCGGTTTCTGTTGCTTATTAGTATTGTTTTGATTCTGCTTTAATTTTTCTGTTAACTTTCGTGATAATTCAGCATTTTTGTCAATACTATTTCGAAGTTGAGGAAGCAGCATCATTTCTTGAGATTTAGCATCATCAAATTGAGCATCAGTTTGCTGTTGCTGAGTTAAAAGCACATTCTTGTCGCTATCGATACTCTTGGAAGATTTTATGTTAGAAATAAGGCTATCAGTAGCAGCATTATATGCGTATTGTGCTCTCCAATTTACGATAGCAAAATACGCTATTAATATCGCAATAATCAAGAACAAGAATGTAACAATGCGAATAATTGTGCGACTAGACATGTGCTTCATACTAATTTCCTTGAAGTTATAAACCACGACATTAATTCCCAAATTAAAAGTATCGACGCAAATATTGCAAACGGCCAAATAATTGGTTCAGGTCTCAAACGAGGCTTTGCTGTCTCGTTCATTCTCCATTGGTGTGAAAGAATTGGTTTTGCTTCGTCTCCAAATGTTACATTTAAAGATGAGTGCATATACTTGCCGCTAAGCTCATCGGCAATATTTCGTAAGTTCTTTTCATCAAGCTTTGAAATGCCAGGATTGCCCGTAGCAGGATCAATAACCCATTGATTAGAGGTATTGTTTTCGCTGTAGTCGTCAAGTTGCAGCTGTGTTTTTTCCAAAGGTATTTTAGCTCCTTTAGATGAGCCTATTCCAATAACAAATGCGTTAGTAATATAAGCTCTGAGCGATGAAAATGTGCGGCGCTTCCGTTGAGTTGTTTCCTCACCGTCGCTTATAACATACAAAACTGTTGTGTCATCTGGATGAGCATCATGTATAGCTTTTGCAGTAAGCAAAGTTTGATCTATAGGTTCGTCAAGACTAGTTCCAGTAGCTACGCTAGTTGGCTCAGTTCGTAGAGTATTTATCCAATTGTCAACTGCTCTAGCATCAGGCGTCAATGGGACATCAACAGACGTAGAAGCACCAAAAGAAATAGCAGCAAAACTTGAGTTAGCATAGGATTTTGTTATTTGATGAATAATATTCCTTGCTGCTTCAATACGCTCAATCTTACTATTTTTTGCATAATCAGCGTCTTTTGCTCTCATTGAACCTGTTATATCTAGAGCAATAATCACGTTTGTTGCATTTACTGCTCTTTGTAAAGTTGAACGCATAATACTTGGAGATAGCACGCAAATTATTAGCATTATACATATGCCAATACGTCTTAATCTCATGCAAAAAGTTTCATCACTTGATTCAGGTTTCCTGCGTATAGGCACAATTTCAAAAAACATTGCTGCCAACAAAACCAATATTGCAATAATCGCAATAATCCAACCATATGATGGAGAAAAAACCAACTGACCTGCTTGAGAAGTGTCAGAAGCTTCAGTTTTAGCATGTGCAAACAGTAGGGTAGTAGCAGAAAATAGTGTTGTTGTCATCGCTTCATCCTCTTTGCAATAGCTAGCCAAATCACAACGCTAAACACAGTAAACAAAACCCAAAGACCAGGATCGTCACTAAATGCAGACTGAGCAGCGCCTTGAGGAATTGCTGTATGTCTTTTTTCAATTTCTTTTACTAAATTAATAACGGAATCAGAATTGCGTTGAGACAGGAAAATTCCACCATGAGATTCAATAAGCCGTTTCATTTCTAATGTAGTGTCATCATTCTCATTCTGTTTTGCGCCAGAATATAACCCATCGACAGTAATTTTAGCCTGCTTTGTTAAATCTAAAGCTTGCTTTAATGAGTAAGTTTGTTTTCCAGAAACAACATTATCTGTAGCAAGAACAATAGAAGAACTTCTATTAAAACGGCTTTGTATTTTATGGTTATTATGAGCAGAACCATAAATAAAACCTGGAAGCATTGCTGCGCAACTAACTAAACCGTCTCCAATAAGCGATGTTGCGTTTTTGCGATTTTGAGTTCCTTCAAGCCAGTCAGAAATTTCTTGATATTGACGTTGTTGTAAACGATTAATGCGACTTTGCGATTGAACTCCGCCAAGCAAATTTGCAGCATATTGCAATTGTTTTTTAGCCAATCGATAGTCGTCAGTCAGTGGAAAAACTGTCCTAGATGTGGAGTTAAAAATGCTCAATCCAATGCGTTCACCCTGAAAATGCTCAATAAAATTAAGATACGCTTGAATCACTTCGCGATCATATGGTAGAGCAGAACCTGAAACGTCTAAGCATAAAACAATGTCTCTAGAACTAACTTGCTCGTTCGCATTAAACACTCGTGCTGGCCTGGAAGCAACAGCAAGCGCACTGCACAAAGATACTACCAATGCAGCCGTAGCAAACCTTCTAAACATTCGCCACATATACCATGAATGACTAGTAGTAGTTCCTTGTAGATCATTGTCAAAAGTAAAAGTATAGAATTTTCGCGTAATATTACTAGTTTGACTCTTATACTTCTTTTTTAAAATATTGCTACGAATGGAATCTAAAATTAGTAAGACAGCAAAAATTGCTACAGAAACAACAACACCTGCAACAAAAAGCAGCGGCCATTGCCATCTCCATGGCCATATGTATTCCCAAACATTATTACTCATCAACGTTTGTCCTTCGTTTGCCAGCCTTCAAGCAATACTAAAACCCATTCAGCAGCCTGCTCAACAGTAGTATTTCGCGCTTGCTCGTTTGCTTTGCGATCAGCAAATTCTGGAGGATACAAAGCAGATATTGTTTGGCGTAACATATCAGCACCTTTTTTATTGCGCCATTTCAAACGCAAAGAAGCCAATTCTCCCAAAGTGTGAGTTTGAATATCTTCACCGCTCATCTTCGAAATATAAGATCTAGCAATAGACGCCAATTTTGCACAAGCCTGATCTTTAGTAAGTTCATTGTTATGATACTTCTCAACAATCGCATCAATATCTTTACGCCAAGCTTGTTTGTTTACATTATGAACGTGAACTGCTTCTGTAGAATTGCTACTTTCAGCTAATTTCTTTGGCTTTTTAAAAGAAAAATATAAAACCGCAAAAGCAATAAAGATAACAACAAGCGATGCAGAAAGTAGTATTAAAAAAAGCGTTTCATCATGTAAAGGCTTTTGAATATCTTCCAGGCTCATTCTATTCAACCTCCTTGCTAAATGAGTCAGCAAGATAATTTGTACGGCTCACTTTTTGCGCAGAAATATGGAAAACTTCTTCACTTGAAGAACCATGAATTATTGAAGATTGAACACCAAGCAGCATATCGTATAAAGCGTTTATTCTAATATTTCTACGAGCTTCAACTTCATTTTTATTTGATTCTTTTTTCAAAAACGCTGGTACTTTACGTAAAGTAATTCCATCAAATATTTGCAAATCAATTGCAGAATCAAAAGGATTAATAGGAGAAATAACAATAACAACAAGCTTATGGTTTTGCGTAATTTTGCGCAAAGATTCAGCGTTATGAGCTTGTAATGCATACTCATCAGTTATTAAAACTACCAGACCATTATTGTCAATATTTTTTAGTAGCGAAGTAAGCAACGCATCAATATCTCTGGTATTTTTACGAGTATTAAGCAACGTATAATCTAGATTTCGCTCAAAATCAGAAAAGTTGCTAGCAGCATGAACATTGATAACATTTTTTCCATCTGCACACAACAACGAAACAGCATCATGACGTTTTAAACTCAAAGACGCAAAAAAGCATGCAGAATTAGACGCAACTTCATACAGAGATTCTCCAGAAACACAAGCTCCATTCATATTTATGCTTGTATCTAAAGCAATCCAAGTATGAGAAGACGAAGTACGCTCTCTAGAAGACACCATAGGCTGTCCAGTTCGAGCGCTCGCAGACCAGTTCATCATGCGAGCTTCATCTCCTGGCTGCCATGCGTGTATGTCAATAACATCACCTGTGCCAAAACGCCTGTGCGAAGGATGGTCTCCCTCTAATAAGCCTAAAGCTTTACGCGCAATAGGCAAATCAATTCGCTGATCCAAAAGCTCAATTTTGCGACGCACGGCTTTAGCAGGTTCAGATAATACTAACCGCTTCGTACGCATCATGGCACAGGAACCGTCTTAACTAATGCATCAATTACTTGATCTGTAGTAATAGAATCAGCTAAAGCTTCAAAAGTTAAAAGTATGCGATGCCTTAACACTTCATGCGCAAACAATTTAATATCTTCAGGTATCACATAATCGCGTCCAGAAAGTAAAGCGTGAGCTTGAGCAATACGAATAAGTGCAATTGATGCACGAGGGCTAGCTCCCATACGAACCAATGAATTAATCGTAGGAAGTGGATGCGTACCTTCACCGCGAGAAGTGGCAACAAGATCAACTACATACTTCATAACTGCTTCAGAAACGTGTATGTGACGCGCTGCAGTACGCATAAAAACAACATCTTGCAAACTTATGCGTTGAGTATTTAGCTTTGAAGGATCAACGACATCCGATCCTCGTTGAGTAAGTAATTGCAGCATACGAACTTCCTCGTCAGGATTAGGGTAAGCCATAACTGCTTTTACCATAAAACGATCCATCTGGGCTTCTGGAAGATTAAATGTTCCTTCTTCCTCAATTGGATTTTGCGTAGCAATAACCATAAATGGTTGAGGCAGAGGAATTCTTTCGCCTCCAATAGTTGTTGCTCCTTCTGCCATAGCTTCAAGCATTGCAGATTGAGTTTTTGCGTTTGAACGATTAATCTCATCCAACAAAATAACATTTGCATGGATAGGACCAATTTGCGTAGTAAAACGTTGGGAAGCAAAATCAAAAACTTGAGTACCAACTAAATCTGCTGGCATTAAATCCGGAGTACACTGCACACGACGGAAACTACCTGACATAGCTGTTGCAAGAGTTTGAGCAGCAGTAGTTTTTGCGAGACCTGGTACTGATTCAATAAGAATGTGTCCGCCTGCAATAAGAGTAAGGATAAGAGACTCTCGTAAAGCGTCTTGACCGACTAAGGTTTGTGCAAAACGTGCGCGCAAAATATTTGCAATTTGTTGGCAACGACGTATGTCATCACTCGAAATAGTTGCAGTAACTTGCGCACTTGTATTAGAAACAGCAGACGGCTGAGGTACAGCTGATCCAATGCCAAGCTTAGAAGCAATTGAAGTTTTATCGGTTAACGGTTTCTTCTGTGGTTGCGGTGGAAATAATGCCATAAGAGACATTTTAACCGATATGCAGTACTGACATGTTCAAAAATGGCATTTTTATTGTCTTTATAAGATAATTTGCAATATTTAAGACAATTAGATTTCTTGAGAATCTAGGGACCAATTAATCGGCGAAACTCCCATATTAATTAAGGCCTGATTAGCTCTTGAAAATGGATGCGATCCAAAGAATCCTCGCATTGCAGAAAGAGGGCTTGGGTGCGCTGATGTAATAAGAGTTGCATTCGTCAGCAAAGGAGCCAAACTTTGCGCATTACGACCCCATAAAATAGCTACAAGCGGCAATGGATTACCATTGCAATCAGTTCTATTGTTTAATGCTCGAATAGCTGCATCGGTTACAGGCTCCCAACCTTTTCCTTGGTGGCTATTTGCCTTACCAGCCTCAACAGTTAAACATCGGTTAAGAAGCATCACACCCTGCCTGGTCCACGGTGTTAGATCTCCACTCTTTGGAGTTTCTACGCCTAAATCGTTTACTAATTCTTTATAAATGTTTATGAGACTTTTTGGCAGTGGGCGCACTTTTGCAGCTGTGCAAAAACTTAAGCCTACTGGATGGCCCGGCGTTGGATATGGATCCTGGCCAACAATTAAAACTTTAATGCTTTTTAGTGGAATAGAAAAAGCACGCAAAATATTGTGGCTAGCAGGAAGAATATGATGTCCGCTTTCTATCTGCTCTCGCAAAAATACTCCCATTGCGCGTATTTGTGGCTCAACTGGCTTTAATGCTTCAGCCCAATCAGGATCCATTAGCTCGTTTAAAGGTTTAATATTTTGAGGATTCATATTGCTACTGTATGTCAAGGCATACCATAAAAGGAAATTAATCAAATTTTCTAAATTTGTGCTTTGTGCTAAGCATTGGATAATATAGATTCATTGTTGTTTAAATGATCTTTTATAAGGAGTGCAATTATGGCGCGAAATAATCAGAACGTGTCGTATACGCCTGATGCTTTTGATGAGCCACCAGAGGGACCAGTTGGAGTTCATCGTGGAAATCCTGCGTGGTATGCCGTAATACTTCCTTATTTTGTTGCATTAATCATTGCGGCGGTTGTTGGCGTTTTGGTTTGGGCTATTGCTTCTGGTGAAATCTCACATCTTCCGTTGCCTTGGAACCATCAGCAACAATCATCTCAATCAGCATCTCCTACTAAGCCTTCTGAAAACAAAAAGTCTGCTAAAAGCGACGAAGATAAATCTTCTGAAGACGAAGATGATGACGACGATAATAATAAATCTGAAGAAAATAAATCAGATAAGAAAGATGCTGATGACTCTAAAGATAATTCAGCAAATGATTCTAAAGCACAAACTTCACTGGACAAATCAGTTGCTGTGAAAGTTCTTAACGCAACCAAGATAAGCGGTCATGCTGCTGCTGGCGCAGATAAGTTAAAGCAAGCAGGATACGCAAATGTGACAGCTGGAAATCCAACTGGTAAAGTCCCAAGCGAATCTGTTGTTTGGTATAAAGACGATTCCCAAAAAGCTGCAGCTGAAGATATTGCAAAGACTTTAGGTATTAGCGCTGTCGAAAACGAAAAAGAAATCGTTTCTCCGATTGTAGTTGTGCTTTGCAAGTAATATTTTTCGCATAAAAATAACCGGTTAGAATTATTTCCAACCGGTTTTTGTGTATAAACGCCAAAAAAGTTGGCACTCGGGTACATAGAGTGCTAATCTTCAAATTAGCACTCAAGCCTTGAGAGTGATAATAAGCAGCTGACGGCTTATTACTCAAGATTGCAGTGAAAAGTCCATAAATAACGTATGTGGAGGAATAATGGCAAAGATTATTGCCTATGAAGAGGACGCCCGTCAGGGTATGCTCGCAGGTCTTGATAAGCTTGCAGACACTGTTAAGGTTACACTTGGTCCAAAGGGTCGAAACGTTGTGCTTGACAAAGCCTACGGCGCTCCAACCATTACTAACGATGGTGTTTCTATTGCTAAGGAAATTGATCTTGAAGATCCATACGAGCGTATTGGCGCCGAACTTGTTAAAGAAGTAGCTAAGAAGACTGATGACGTTGCAGGCGACGGAACCACAACTGCTACTGTTTTGGCACAGTCTTTGGTGCATGAAGGTTTGAAGAACGTTGTTGCAGGAAGCAACCCAATTGCTCTTCGTCGCGGCATTGAAAAGGCTGCTGAAGCAATCGTTAAGGAATTGCTTGCTTCTGCAAAGGATGTTGAGACCAAGGAACAGATTGCTGCTACTGCTACGATTTCTGCAGCTGATCCTGAAGTTGGCGAAAAGATCGCTGAAGCTTTGGATAAAGTCGGTCAGGATGGTGTTGTCACAGTTGAAGACAACAACAAGTTTGGTCTTGACTTGGACTTCACTGAAGGTATGCGCTTTGATAAGGGTTATATTTCCCCTTACTTCGTCACTAACGCTGACGATCAAACTGCTGTTCTTGAAGATCCATACATTTTGCTCACTTCTGGCAAGGTTTCAAGCCAGCAGGATATCGTCCACATCGCTGAGCTTGTTATGAAGTCTGGTAAGCCATTGCTTATTATTGCTGAAGATGTTGATGGTGAAGCATTGCCAACGCTTGTTTTGAACAAGATTCGTGGAACTTTCAATACTGTTGCTGTTAAAGCTCCAGGATTCGGCGATCGTCGTAAGGCTATGCTCCAGGATATGGCTATTTTGACCGGTGCACAGGTTGTGTCCGACGATCTTGGTTTGAAGCTTGATTCAATCGATGCTTCTGTTTTCGGTCATGCAGCTAAGGTGATTGTTTCTAAGGATGAAACAACTATCGTTTCCGGTGCTGGCTCAAAGGAAGATGTTGATGCTCGCGTAGCTCAGATTCGCGCCGAAATTGAGAACACTGATTCTGATTACGATCGCGAAAAGTTGCAAGAGCGTCTTGCTAAGCTCGCTGGTGGCGTTGCTGTTATTAAGGTTGGCGCTGCTACTGAAGTCGAAGCTAAGGAACGCAAGCATCGCATTGAAGATGCAGTTCGTAATGCTAAGGCTGCCATTGAGGAAGGTTTGCTTCCAGGCGGTGGCGTAGCTTTGGTTCAGGCTGCTGCGAAGATTGAAAAGACACCAGCTATCACAGAGCTTAAGGGTGAAGAAGCTACAGGTGCTGCAATTGTGTTCCGTGCTGTAGAAGCTCCAATCAAGCAGATCGCTCAAAACTCTGGTGTTTCTGGAGACGTCGTTCTCAACAAGGTACGCGAACTTCCAGAAGGCGAAGGCTTCAATGCTGCAACTAACACTTACGAAGATTTGATGGCTGCCGGCGTTACTGACCCAGTTAAGGTAACTCGTTCTGCTCTACAGAATGCAGCTTCTATTGCTGGTTTGTTCTTAACTACTGAAGCTGTTGTTGCCAACAAGCCTGAGAAGGCAGCTGCTGCACCACAAGCTGGTGCCGACATGGGCTACTAAATAAAAAAATAAAAGTGGCTCAAAAGTCTAAAACTTAATAGTTTAAGTAAATGGCGACATGCTCAATGTAAGCGTGTCGCCATTTACTTTTTCATCACATTAATCAGCTCATCCCAAATAACGAAGTAGCTTGCGTTTCAGCATCAAGATACACTCCTGATGCATGTTGCATAGCTTGCTGAATTGCTTCTAGCGATTGTTCCATTTGTTGTTGCGCTGCTCGCCATTGCTGAGCGGTCGACGCAAATCGTGTAGCCGCCAATCCAGTCCACACGCTTTGTAATTGCTGTAAATTGGCATACATCCCGTTGACTGCATCTCTAATTGCACTAACCGAGGTTCCAACGGCTGCCGCAGCCTGCTGAATTTGCTCTGAATCAACTCGAAATTGTGCCATATTTCCCCTCCATTTGTTTTGCGTCTAAATAAACGCTTCTTTATAAATTATTTTTGCGAAACATTTCACATAAATTAAGCAAAGATTTTTATAATGGTACTTTTACTTGTGTGATGTCACGCTATTATGAATATATGCCATCAAAAAAGTACGAAAAAGATTTATGCGCCAATGTGGTTAAAAGCTTATCTTGCACGCGCGTTGCAAATTTTAACTACCAGCTTCCTCGCTCAAAACTATTTTTAGCTAAACGCGTATTGCTTTTATTAATGGCATTTTTATTTAGTTTTTCTTTTATTCTTCCAACTCTTCCAATAAATTCGCTCATATTTTCACCTTTAAATGGAGTAAATACAATTAATGCATATGCTGAAAGTAATGAGCAAAATTCTGGAATAGTTGCAACAGACTCAATAACAGACACAGAAAATTTGCTTGGGGATTCTGTCAGTAAAGTTGCTGACATGATTGAGACAACAAAAAAGCGTACAGGAGTAAATGTTAGGCTCTTATATTTGTCTACTTTTGGAAATACAAAAAATCCATCAAAATGGGCTAGTGATTTGTTGATTAGTACGCTTCCAGCTAAAAATACTGTGCTGCTTGCACTAGCAACTCATGATGGAAGATTAGTTGTAGCTGTTTCACCTAATTCCGATGAATGGCTCAAAAATAAAAATACTGTAGACTCGTTATCCGATGCAGCTTATAAGCCATTAGTAAGCACAACTGGAACGCATTGGGATCAATCTGCAATAATGATGATGAAACAAATAATGCGTGCAAAACGTACGTCAACAACTTCTTCTGCAAGTCTTATTTCTACAATTATTATGCTATTAATATTGTTGGCATTATTCTCAATAGTCGCGATTATTCTGTTTAGAAAGAATCGCATACAACGTCAAATACTTGCTGGTGTTAGAAAAGCTCGTAGAAGGCACGCTCGTCACAGGTAGACAAAAAATATTCGATAACTTGTTTTATTTTCAGCAATTATTCAGGAAACATTCAGCTTGATAAGTGATGCTAATCAATATGAGTAAGAACGTTGAAGCATCTATTGTCGTGGTCGATGACGAGCCATCAATCCGTGAACTTTTGGTAGCATCTTTGCATTTTGCTGGGTTTGAAGTAGAAACTGCCGCATCCGGCTCAGAAGCTGTTGAAGTAATTGAACGAGTAAATCCGAATCTTATCGTTATGGATGTTATGCTCCCAGATATTGATGGTTTTACTGTTACGAGGCGTATTCGTCAAAATGGAATTAAAGTTCCCGTATTGTTCCTAACTGCAAGAGACGATACACAAGATAAAATTATGGGTCTAACTGTTGGTGGAGATGACTACGTTACAAAGCCATTCAGCTTGGAAGAAGTAGTGGCAAGAATACGAGCAATTCTTCGCAGAACACAAGAACCTGATGAAGAAACTCATATTATAAAAGTTGCGGATCTTGAGATTAATGAAGATTCTCATGATGTAACTCGATGCGGTATGCCAATCGAACTTAGCCCAACTGAATACAAACTACTTCATTATCTTATGGACAATGAAGGTCGAGTTCTGTCAAAAAGCCAGATTTTGAATCATGTATGGCAGTACGATTGGGGCGGAGACGCAGCGATAGTTGAATCTTATATTTCTTATTTAAGAAAGAAGATTGATGGCATTGAAATTACTGACGATTCAGGAAAGCCGCAAAAAGTAGTTCCTCTTATTGAAACTAAACGTGGCATCGGTTATATGATTCGAGAACCTAAGGCAGGTCAAGCCTGATCATGCAATCTAGTAATAATAACTACGATAATGCTGAATCAACTATTAGCAACAGTACGAATAATAACTCTAAAGATGATTCAGATGTTAGCACTGCTGGAAAAAGTGTTGCGATAGTGCTAAGCGAAAATGACAAAAGAGATAAAAAACCTCGTAAAACCTGTTGGCTACGTCGTCGCATAAATACAATACCACTGAGTACGCGCTTAGTTGCATGTACTCTCGCTATTTTAACTGTAGCTGCTTTTTGCATATCACTATCGATCCAGCAGCTCGTAGGAAATTATTTGCTAGAAAAAACTGATGCACAATTAGCCGGTCAAGCGCAATTTGTTTATGACAATGTTGATTCATTGCGCATGAAAAACTCAAATCAATCTTCAGTAGGTCCGAATAATTACTTTATGCAAGTTAGGGATACGCATAATAAGATTATTTCTACTCCGTTAATACCAAAAATTAAAGGATCGATTGTTTCGGTTCCTAAACTTCCTGCAGACGGTTTTGATAGTAAAAAAATTGTTACTCACAAACCTTACACAGCACCTGCAATCGTCAGGGGAAATACCAATAAAGTCGATGCAATCACTAAAAAAGCTGCAAAATCACCATGGAGAGTTTTAGTATTAACGTGGGGTCAAAAGAATAACTATAACTCAGAGTTAAGCGTTAGCGGTTACGTCTATATTGCTTTATCTCTTAGCGATCAAATTGACACCGTTAGCACACTTACTCGTTACTGCATAATGGTAAGTATTGCAGTTATTTTGTTTGGAGCAGTATTTGCAGCAATTATTATTCAATCAGCTTTAAGACCGTTAAAACGAATTGAAAAAACAGCTTCAAAAATTGCTTCTGGAGATTTAAGCAAACGAGTTCCATCTGCTCCTGAAAATACTGAGGTTGGATCTTTAGCAGCTTCTCTTAACTCTATGCTCGCTCGTATTGAAAGAGGATTTAATGAGCAAGAAGATATGACAGAAAAAATGAAGCGATTCGTTTCAGATGCAAGTCATGAATTACGTACTCCATTGGCTGCAATTCATGGATACGCTGAATTGTATACAATGTGGCGCAACATGCCAGGAGAGCAGGAGAGAGCAGATGACTCTATTGCTCACATTAAAGCTTCTAGCGAAAGAATGACTGAGCTAGTAGAAGATTTACTTTCTTTGGCGCGTTTTGATGAAGGTCGTGGAATTAATATTTCACAGCAAGTTAGCTTGTCTCCAATACTTTCTGACGCAGCTAATGATTTACATGCTCTTGATCCTGCTAGATCCGTTCAGCAAGGCTATTTGACTATTTCGGATGAGTGGAAGCTTATGAATTGCACAAATTGCAATTTTGAGCGTAAGCTCCAATTCCATGCTGGAAAACTTCCAAGTGTTATGTTACTTGGCGATGGTGCTAGATTACGCCAAGTAATGACAAATATCGTAGGAAATATTCATAGATACACCCCTGTTGATTCTCCTGTAGAAATTGCAGTAGGAGTTATGAAGGCATCTATAACTCCAAATGAATTATCTAAATTACCTTCTGTAAAAGAATCACTGAAGGAGTTTTTGGAGGCAGCGGAAGTTAGCCAATCTACTGATACTGGTCATAAGTATGCTGTAATTCGAGTTGTTGACCATGGTCCTGGAGTTCCAGAAGAATCTTTATCTAGAATTTTCGAGCGTTTCTATATTGCTGACCCATCAAGAGCTAGAGAAAAAGGTGGAACTGGCTTGGGTATGGCAATTGCGCAATCTGTAGTAAAAGCACATCATGGTTTTATTTGCGCAACTATATCTTCTCCATCAGAAGCATCGACCGATTCTAAAACTAATCTTGATGACACTATGGATGGGTCTGAGCCGATAGATGTTAAACCTCATGGCTTAACTCTTACTGTAGTGCTGCCAGTTAATGAAATTGAAGATCCTTCTAAACTTGTTAGCGATTAAAATATTGGCATGAGTAACACTTGCGTAGGTTAAAAAAATTTTATTGCCCGCGTGTATGCGCTACAATGTAATAAGGAAACAAGTAATAATAATATTTGGTACACTATCTATAGACCTATCGCATATGCTGATGTTTTATGCCTTGTGCACTTCAGCGTGCGAAATGAGAATTATTTGGAGCGAGGTGTGTTATGCCCAATGGGCGCGTGCGTTGGTACGATACGCAGAAGGGGTACGGCTTTATTGTTGGAGATGATGGTAAGGATGTTTTCCTGCCAGCAGCAGCATTGCCAGTTACTGTAAAAACTTTACACAAGGGTACACGAGTTGAGTTTTCTGTAATTGAAGGTCGCAAAGGACCACAGGCGATGGGTTTGAATGTTATTGCAACAGCACCGTCGCTTGTCAAGGCTACTCGTCCTAAAGCCGAAGATATGGCGGCTATTGTAGAAGATCTTATTAAACTTCTTGATTCTGCTGGTAATGGTTTGCGTCGACGTCATTATCCATCAACTGCTGAAAGCAAAAAACTTGCTACATTGTTGCGTGCAGTGGCAGATAATTTTGACGTTCAGGAATAGTGTCTGGAATATTATTTATGACTGATGAAGTGATGGATCCACAAGAACTAGCTAGAAGTATAGCTGTGGAAACTTCAGAACGTACTGGTGCAGTAGGTGATTTTGTATCTTCTACAGAGCTTGGTGACGGAGTTACAGACTTTCGTTTCGTAAGCAATTTAGTTGGATATGAAGGCTGGCAGTGGTCAGTTACGTTGTATCATGATGAGGAAACGCAACGTTGGACTGTGAATGAATCAACGCTTGTTCCTACTGAAGATTCTTTGCTTCCACCACCATGGATTCCATGGAAAGACCGATTGAAACCAAGTGATCTTTCTGTAATGGATTCTATTGGCACATCTGAAGACGATTCTCGACTAGAAGATGGCTTCCGTCAAGTAAATAATATTGATGATAGTAATTCTGAAAAGAATATAGAATCAGCAAATTCAGATGATAATTCTGAGTCTAAAACTGAAGATGACGCTAAAGCTAATACTGAGGCTGAAGATAATACTGAAGCTAATACTAGCGAAGAAGATGCAGACACAAACGCAAACGCAGAAAAAGATATTAATCAAAATCAAGAATCTTGCGATGCAAATAATGATTTTGATGAAGATCTTGAAGAAGCTGTTTCAACGCTAAGACTGTCTCGCAGACGAGTAATGACTGCGGAAGCAATTTCGCAAACAGCTAAACGCTGGTACGCAGGTCAACATGGTCCAAAGTCGTTATCTACAAAAATTGCCGATGGCAAAGCATGTTCATCATGCGGATTCCTCATTCCTCTAGCTGGAAGTTTAGGCTCTATGTTTGGCGTATGCGCAAACATGTGGAGCCCAGACGATGGGCGAGTTGTCTCGCTTGATCATGCTTGTGGTGAGCATTCTGACATTGAACCACCTGAGCCATCGCAGCTTTGGATTCAATCTGAGCCTGCATACGACGATTATCATATTGATATTTTGCAACAAGCTCCACGAGATGAGCGAGCAGACGTTGAGCTTATTGAGGAAGCAATTGAAGACAGTAAGATGCATCGTCGTAAGCACAGAAAATTAGATTCAAAATTGCGCAACAAAAAAGAAGCATCAACAGATAAAGATGAACAAAATAATTTATCTGAACCTGATTTAATTGACAATTCAACTATTGACGAAAAATCATATGAAAATAATGATGATAAAAATCGCGAAATTGAAGTTGAAAATCAAACTGAAAAAATTGAAGAGACTGTAGCTAATGAATCTGAAAAATCTAAAAAATCCCAAAAGATACAGATTATCCTGATTCTTCAGAAGTAAACTTAGTAGACGAAAATTCTGTTACAGAAGAAATACCGTTAACAGGAAAAGTGGAAGAGCCACAAGAATCTGAAGACACTTCAAAAACTACAGCATCCGCATCAATGCGATTATATAAAAGAAAATCTCGCAGACAGCATAAGTAATTATGCAGAAACGAAAACATGAATATTTAGGTTCATCATGCATGACTATTGTGATGCTATGGAATGCTGTACGAATGAGTAAGTATATACGACGCTTCGCGTCATGGCGACTCGTTACCATGGAATGAAAGAAAAGAACGGAAGGCAGTTATGTTTGAACGGTTCACTGATCGCGCACGACGCGTGATTGTGCTAGCTCAGGAAGAGGCTCGCTCACTTCAGCACAATTATATTGGTACTGAGCATATTTTGCTCGGGCTTATTCGCGAAGGTGAGGGCATTGCCGCGAAAGCGTTAAGCTCAAAAGGCGTAGACCTAGAAGGCACTCGCAAACAGGTTGAAGAGATGATCGGCAAAGGCACTGTTTCGCCTGCTGGTCATATTCCTTTTACGCCTCACGCTAAGCAAGTGCTTGAACTGAGTTTGCGTGAAGCTCTTCAGCTTGGTCACAGTTATATTGGTACTGAGCATATTTTGCTAGGGCTTATACGCGAAGGCGAAGGAGTTGGCACGCAAGTACTTATAAAGATGGAAGTTGATCTTGGAGACTTGCGAAGCACTACTGTTGATTTAATTCGTGGAGATAATGCTCCTAACGGTAGCGAGAAGGGCGAGTTAGCTAATGCTGGAAGTGTGCAAGATAAGCGAAATCAATCTGGCTCTGCTCTTCTTGATCAATTTGGACGCAATTTAACATTTGAAGCTCAAGAAGGAAAGCTCGATCCTGTTATAGGTCGTTCTGAAGAAATTGAACGCGTTATGGTTGTACTTAGCCGACGCACGAAGAATAATCCTGTGCTTATTGGCGAGCCTGGAGTTGGTAAGACTGCAGTTGTAGAAGGTCTCGCACAGAAAATCGTTGAAGGCGATGTGCCTGAAACGTTAAAAAATAAGCAAGTTTATTCGCTAGACTTAGGTTCAATGATTGCAGGATCTCGCTATCGTGGCGATTTCGAAGAGCGCTTGAAGAAAGTGCTTAAAGAAATTAAAACACGCGGCGATATTGTGCTTTTTATTGATGAAATTCACACTATTGTTGGAGCAGGTTCTGCTGATGGAGCTCTTGGCGCATCCGATATGCTTAAACCAATGCTTGCGCGTGGAGAGCTACAGACAATTGGTGCTACTACTACTGACGAGTATCGCAAGTATATTGAAAAAGATGCTGCTTTGGAGCGTCGTTTCCAGCCGATTCAAGTTCCAGAACCTACAATTGCTGAAACTATTGAGATTCTTAAGGGATTGCGTTCTCGCTACGAAAATCACCATCATGTAACTATTACCGATGGAGCTTTACAGTCTTCTGCTGAGCTTTCTGATCGTTACATTCAAGATCGTCACCTTCCAGATAAGGCTATTGATCTTATTGATGAAGCTGGTGCGCGCTTGCGTATTAAGCGCTTGACTCAGCCACCTGAGCTCAAAGAATTAAACCATAAGATTGCTAAGATTTCCGAAAAGAAAGATGAAGCAATCAAGCAGCAAGATTTTGAAGAAGCTGCCAATCTTCGCGACGATCAAGAAAAGCTTGAGAATGAAGCTGCAGAGAAGGAAAAGGCTTGGCGCGAAGGCGAGTCTAACGTCAAGATGGTTGTTGACGAAGACATGATCGCTTCCGTTGTTTCAAGCACTACAGGCATTCCTGTAGTAAAGCTTACTCAAGCGGAATCGCAGAAGCTTCTTCAAATGGAATCTGAACTTCACAAGCGTATTGTTGGTCAAGATGAAGCTGTGTCTGCTTTAGCTCGCTCGATTCGTCGTGCTCGAGTTGGTTTGAAGGATCCTAAACGTCCTTCTGGCTCGTTTATTTTTGCCGGTCCTACTGGAGTTGGTAAAACTGAGCTTGCCAAGGCACTCGCAAACTTCTTGTTTGATGACGATAATGCCTTAATTAGAGTTGACATGTCAGAGTTTGCAGAAAAGTACGCCGCGTCTAGGCTTTTCGGTGCTCCTCCTGGATATGTTGGATATGAAGAAGGCGGCGAGCTTACTGAAAAAGTTCGCAGAAAGCCATTCTCCGTGGTGCTTTTCGACGAGATTGAAAAAGCTCATCCAGATATTTTCAACACGCTTTTGCAAGTACTCGATGACGGTCACTTAACAGACGGTCAGGGTAGAAAAGTGGACTTTAAGAATACGATTATTATTCTTACCACCAATCTTGGTACTCGCGATATTGCGAAGGCTGCAAACACTGGCTTTACACTTGGAAATAACGCTGATTCCACGTATCAGCGCATGAAAGATCAGGTTAATTCTGAGCTTAAGCGTCATTTCCGTCCAGAGTTCTTAAACCGTTTGGACGACACTATTGTGTTCCGTCAGCTTACAGAGCCAGAAGTTCGTAAAATTGTTGACATGGACGTGAAGTTGCTTAACGACAGGCTGTTTGACCGTCACATGTCTCTAGAAATTACGGATGCCGCTAAGAATTTGCTTGCACAGAAAGGCTTCGATCCTTTGCTCGGTGCGCGTCCGTTGCGTCGCGTAATTCAGCGAGATATTGAGGATACTATTTCTGAAAAGATTTTGCTTGGTGAACTTTCTGACGGCGAACACATTAAGGTGGATGCTGAAGGCGAAGGATTGCTGGGGGAGTTCACAATTAAAGGCGAAAAGTTTGAGACAATAGACACAACTGCTGTTGTTGCTACTGAAGAGAACAAATCTGAGGAAAATAAGTCTGAAGATAGCGAAAAGGAATATAGCGCAGATAAAGAAGATATTACTGCTAAAGAAGATAGCAGCAAAGAATAAGTAATCTACGCAATAACTAACTGAATACACTAAAAGCCCGGCGCGTAAATCTCGTCGGGCTTTTCTACTTATTTAACTTAAATTCATTCTTGAGTCATGCGAATATAGGATTTGAAGAGAATTTCCAAACGCTCGTCATTATTGGAGCAAGGCTTTGTAGCACCAAAAGCAACGTCTACTATTCTATCTAGCTCGTCATGAGCTTTGCGCAAATCTTGAGGCATGTAGGTCGGATCAAAAAAGTTCATTGGCACCAAGTCATGATTTTGACCATATAAAACGTTACATTGGACTTTTAGAAAGATATGTCACATATTGTCGAATTTCCATTATTTGTTGTTGATAATATTTTCAATGTTTCTGCCTGCATAAAAGATACGAACAACCATTACGCTACATTTATCTTCATCTACGAGGTAAAAAGCTGTGTAGTTATCTATGTGAACCCTGCGTATTCCCATAGAATGCCACGGCTCCCACTCTACAAGCGTATATCGCATAGGCATAGTCTCAAGAGAACGTATAGCATGCTTAATGCGGTTGACTTGTTTTTCAGCTGTTTTAGGAACTTGTAAATTAAAGCGAATGTATTCGTATAGCCCAGTGAGATCAAGGAACGCTTGTGGAGAATAAATGACGCTATAGGTTGTGCTCATACGCCGTATTCCTTAGCGAAGAATTGGTCTACTTCATCTGCACTATAAGATTTGCCAGTCGAAAGTGAGTTGATGCCTTTTTGCAATTCCTTATCCAACTCATCTCTTGTTAAGTTGCCTAAAGCAAGCGGTTTTTCTTGCGTATTAGTCGGCAGACGAAGTTCAAATGGCATGCCTTTTTGTAAAACGATTTGACTATAAAGCATTTGGATTGCTGAAGATGGTGTTATTCCAAGCTGGTTCAATATGCTTTCAGCGTTTTCTTTAAGATTTGTATCGATTCTTGCATATACAGCATTCGTATTTGTCATTGTGTTTGCGTCCTTTCTTCACTCATTTTACAAAATAGTTGCAAGCATACGCAAGCAATTGAAAGCAAAAGTTTAATCACTATTCAGATTATAGCTTTCCGTTGTTGGTTTAGGTGTTTTGCGTACTTTAGGCGGTTTTGCGTACTTAGCGAAGGCTATCCTAAAAAGTTTAGCGCGCTGCGGCTTTAAGCTGGTTGATTCAGAAAGTAGTACGTAGCAATCGTCAAACACTGTTACTTTCTCAGATAGTTGACTGAGAATTTAACGGTGTTTAGATCTTGGCTTATGCCCCCAATAATATTCACCAGATTGGCTTTACACACTTTTTGGCCTATAAACCCAATGCTTAAATTGCAGAGACGCTTATCAAAAAAGAACTCCCAGATTTGAGCACTGTTAGTAGGCTTAGGGGGCTGCTGTCATCAGGGAGTTTATCACTATTTCTAGATATTAGCTATTACTATTCAACTACTCAAAATAAAAGAGGGAGCCGAAACTATGTCAGCTCCCACAGGTGTGTGTCCGCAAACGCACACCGCAATTACATTTTCATTGTACCTTATAGTCTTTAAAAAGCTAATTAATCCATCAATAACACTTCCTATAGTGAAGTGAGCTTGTCGTACATATAAGCGTATACAAATTTTGACGTTTTTACAAATTTTATGACTATGTTGTTGCAGCCATAATTTTTAAATATAATAAAAATATATTTATCTGATTATTTTTCTCATACCGAGTAGGGATATGTGATATTTATATGTAATTTATAGGGGGAAGAATAAGAATTATAAGCAGATTATATCGATACAAGATAACTGTATGTAAAATATAATTTAAGAAGAGAGTCATTGCGGCAGTAATTTGATTACTAAGTTTAAGGGGAAAAGAGCTTGATTATATAATATATCAACAAAATTATTTGCCTCGTTTGACTAAAAATTGAAGACTTATTGAAACGGTGGTTGATTTTAAGGAAATGAGTAAATGAGTAAATCAATTCTTGATTATGCTTTTGAGCAAAATGTTGATGAACAAACATTGTATGAGAAATATCCTAAGGTTTTCTCTGCTTTATTGTTAGATCATACAACAAAACGCAATATTTGCTGGGCAACTAACGATTATAAAAATTATGGTCATATTCATCAAGCGCATTCCGAAATAACCATTGCTTCAATTACTGGTAAATATGCAGGGTTGATTGCACCTAGAACATCAAAATCTCGCGAATTGCAAACATCCCGAACTAAAAATAAGGCTGAGGTATTTACCCCATCTTGGATTTGCAATGAACAAAATAATATTGTTGATGAAGCATGGTTTGGTAGATCTAATGTTTTTAATCGTACTAATGACAAAAGTTGGACTTCTACCACAGAAAAAATTGAGTTTTCAGATAATCGCTCAAAAAATTGGATGGCGTATGTAGATGAACGTCGAATGGAAATAACATGTGGAGAGGCTCCTTATTTAGTTAGCAGATATGATGCAACAACTGGCGAAATAATTCCACTTAAGCAACGTATCGGACTTTTGGATCGCAAGCTTAGAGTAGTTAAAGAGAACACTAGTGATGAAATAGATTGGCTCAAGTGGTCTAAACGTGCATTTGAATCTATATATGGTTTTGAATATCAAGGAGATAGCCTGCTTCTAGCAAGAGAAAACCTTCTTGCAACATATGTTGATTATATGCGTGATTCACTTAATAGAAAACCTACAGAATCAGAGCTTTTAAGCATAGCAACTATTATTTCTTGGAACATCTGGCAAATGGATGGACTTACAGGATATCCGCCTTATTGTAGTGAGATACATGCAAATACTCAGCCAACTTTATTTGATTTTGAAGAAACTGAAAAAAATATAGACTCTCAAACTTCAACATCCTGCCAAATAAAAGATTGGCGCACTAATAAAACCAACACATTTAATGACTTACTTTTACAGGAGAAAAACAATGAAGCAAGTAGACAATCTTGAATTGCTAGATAATATTATTTTTGGAAGAGTTACACCTCACATTTATGCTTTCCAAACAGGCACAATTCCCAACTATCTAAAAGTTGGAGATACCTATCGTCCTGTCAGCATTCGATTAAAGGAATGGGAGCACAAGTTCCCAGATTTGAAGAAAGAATATGAACATACAGCAACAGTGACTGACGATGTCTATTTTCGTGACCACGCTGTTCATCATTACTTAGAAGTATCTCTTGGCAAAGAACGATTAAAACCACAAGATTTACCAAAAAAGGATCTATACTATAGCCGTGAATTTTTTAAAGATGCTACTCCTTCTGACATTGATGAAGCCATAAACGATATTTGTGAAAAATATAGTGAACATAGTGATAAATATGCCTACTATGATTCCAATGAGCGCTTGGCTGTTACAGTACACTATGAACGAGGTGCAAAGTGGACACTACGCCCGAATCAACAAGAAGCGGTTGATAATTTTATAAAAGCAGTGAACTTGGGGCGTACAAATCTTTTAATGTATGCTGTTATGCGATTTGGCAAATCATTCACATCACTTGCATGCGCCAAAGCCATAAATGCAAAGACTGTGCTTATTGTTTCTGCTAAAGCAGACGTTCGTGAAGAATGGAAGAAGAACGTAGAACAACCCGGCAATTTTGAAGGCTACAACTTTTTAACTTCAAAAGAATTATTAGAGAACGATAACGCAATTTCAGATATTCATGCCAAAGATGAAACGGCAGTTATTTTCCTAACATTACAAGACTTGCAAGGTACTGAGATTAAGGCAAAGCATGCACAAGTCTTTGAAAATAAAATTGACTTATTAATTGTTGATGAAACACATTTTGGTGCCCGTGCTCAAAGTTATGGCGAGATTTTGCGCAATGTGCAAACAGACGAGAAAAAAGACCTAAAAGACAATATTAAGTTTCTTGATAAGCAGGAAGATGACCAAATAGATCTGGAAGATGCCAATAAGCAAATCAAGGAATTAAAGGCTAAAGTGCGGTTGCACCTCTCCGGAACACCTTATCGCATATTAATGGGTTCAGAATTTGAGCCAGAAGATATTATTTCTTTTGTTCAATTTACAGATATCGCTCATGAACAGGAAGCTTGGGATGCTGAAAACTTAGATAAGGATGATGTTGAGGAATGGGACAACCCT
Organism: Gardnerella sp. DNF01205; assembly: GCF_049244135.1. Lineage (NCBI taxonomy): Bacteria > Bacillati > Actinomycetota > Actinomycetes > Bifidobacteriales > Bifidobacteriaceae > Gardnerella > Gardnerella sp. DNF01205. The sequence goes on from NZ_CP058378.1 coordinate 941,860, forward strand.
TATTTTGGTTTTCCCCAAATGATTCGTTTTGCTTTTCACCCAAGTAAGCGGGCTATAGAAAAAATGAATGAGCTGAAAAAGCATGGTGTAAGTCTTGCTTTATCTGCTCTCTTTAAGCCGCAATCCATTAGAAAAGACACAAAAACAAATGCGCATCAAAAATTTGTACATGAAGATGAAGTTTTTGACCTTCTAAAAATTATCGATGGTACTTCTAGTGACTCAAAACTTTTAGGATTTTTAGACTACGATAAAATTAAGCAAGGTCAAATGTGCAGGCATATTGTAATGGTTTTGCCATATTGTGCTTCTTGCGATGCAATGGAAAAGCTAATTTCAGATCATGCTTTAGAATTTAAGAATCTCGGCGAGTATGAGATTTTAAATATTTCAGGCGTAGAATCACAACACTACTTCCACGCGCCAACAGATATTAAAAATCGTATTGCAAAACTTGAATCAGAAGGTAAAAAGACGCTCACTTTAACAGTAAATAGAATGCTTACTGGCTCAACTGTTGAGCAATGGGACACTATGATTTATCTAAAAGATACAGCGAGTCCGCAAGAATACGATCAAGCAATATTTCGCTTACAAAACCAATATGTTCGTGAATTAAGTGACGGCACAAAAGTTATAAAAGAGTGCCTAAAACCGCAAACTCTGCTGGTAGATTTTGACCCACATCGTCTTTTTACTATGCAGGAGCAAAAATCTTTAATTTACAATGCCAACACTGAAAAGAATGGTAATTCATTGCTTGACAAGCGTATTGCTGACGAGCTTCTTATATCGCCAGTTATTACAATGAATCATAATCGCTTAGAACAGGTGCAAGCTACTGATATCTTAAAAGAGGTTAGCCACTACAACAATTCTCGTTCAATTACCGACGAGGTAATGGATTTACCGATAGATCTCTCAATCCTAAATAACAAGCATATGCGGGATGTAATTGAAGCACAAAATCCATTTGGATCTAAGGCAGGCTTAACTCTGGAAGCCCATGCAAGTGAAACAGATGGGCAGGATTTTGATGTCAATGATGACGCAGATGACGCGCTGGATGATTATAATGATGACGCAGAGCCACAGAGACAGTCACCTCTCACAGCTATAACAGATGATAAAGAAATCAAAGACTTAGAAAACAAGATACGCACGTATTATCAGCGCATCCTCTTCTTCTCGTTCCTTTGCCCAGAATCAGTAAGGTCACTGGACGACATTTTAGAAACATTGCATCACGGTAAAAATAATAGAATTGCTCAAAATCTAGGTATCAATACGTATGATATCGAGGTTTTGCGAAATTCACTCAATGCTTTTAAGCTCAGTGCATTAGATTATAAAATCCAAAATATATCTACACTTGCCACTGACGAAAACTTAAAGCCCCTTGAGCGTGCTGTAACTTCACTTGCCAAATTTAGCCGTATGTCTGCTTCTGAAATCATAACTCCCATAAAAGTGGCAGATGAAATGGTGGAGATGCTCTCCGAAGACCAATTGCGCAACATCATTAAATCAGGTAAAAAATTACTTGATATTGCATCAAAAGCAGGCGAATATACAGTAGCACTCGCAAAACGTTTACAGGCATTAGGCTTTACGCTTGAAGAAATAAGAAACAGCATCTACGCTATTCCTACTTCAAGCGTTGCATATGAGTTCACAAGACGTTTCTACGAAATACTTGGACTAAATACTGCTTGTATTGCTAAGAACTTTACAAGCTACGACCTTCTCGATATTAAAACAAATAACGAGGAGGTGGACTATAATCGAATAATTGAACTTCTCAGTCAGAAGAAAGATTTTGATGAGATTACATTACAAGATAACATTCAAGGGGGTGAAAAAGTGGAATTTGGAGCAATCGTAGGAAATCCGCCGTATCAGGAAAATTCAAAAGATACTAGCGATAAACCTATTTACCCAATGTTTATGGATTTGTCTCATTACTTGTCCTATTTAGTTTGTCTTATTACTCCAGCAAGATTTTTATTTAACGCTGGAAAGACAGATAAATCCTGGAATCTTAAGATGCTTAATGATAAGCATCTTAAGGTTAGCAAGTATATTGCTAAATCAACAGATACATTTCCAGATGTGGATATTAAAGGTGGGTTAGCTATAACAGAGCGAAACAAGACAGCATCGTTTGGTGCAATTGATACATTTAGCGCGTTCCCTGAATTGAATATTATTCTTCACAAAGTAAAGAAATCAAAAGACTTTGTTGGGTTGGATAAGAGCGTTGTACTTCAGAATAAATTTAATTTAAAAAAGCTTTATCAAGATCATCCAGAATTTAAAAATATTATAGGAAGTAATGGCAAAGAAAAGCGTTTAACAACGCCAATCTTTTCACAGCTGTCCGTTTTTACTGATAGTCAGCAAACGGAAAATGATGTACAAATTTTAGGTTTGATAAAAAACAAGAGAGAATATAAATGGATTAATCGTAATTATTTAGAAGAACACAAAAATCTTGATTACTATAAAGTTATCGTACCTGCGTCAAATGGAACAGGCGCGATTGGTGAAATATTAAGTACACCTCTAATTGGTGAACCCCTAATTGGTGTCACGCAATCATTTATTACCATTGGTACTTTTGATTGCTATGAAGAAGCTAATGCAGCGTATAAATATATCAAAAGCAGGTTTGCTCGTACTATGCTTGGTACGCTAAAGATTACACAACATAACCATACGGAAACTTGGTCTAATGTTCCAATACAGGATTTCACTAGCTCGTCCGACATAGACTGGTCAAAATCCATTGATGATATCGATCGGCAACTTTACCGCAAGTATGGTCTTAATGATGAAGAGATTGCCTTTATTGAAGAAAAAGTACAGCGTATGGAATAGTACGAGGTATGCCATGGAAAATAAAAGCAAACTAATCCATTTACTTGATGCTTGCGCAGATCGTCTTCTATACACTTATCGCACAGCACACAAGAAAAAGGACTATTAAACACTAGGGCTGCAGATGATTACAGATGTAAATATTTACCAACATGTTCCATTTAATAGAGATTCTGAAATGTCGAAATTGGACAAAATACAGCCAATATGTTTTATATTTGGATCTAATGGATCAGGGAAGACTACAATTAGTCAGTTTATTAAAGATAAAACCGATGAGAATTCCGATGATACAACATGGGATGAGCGTTCTAATACCAAGGTATACGTTTATAATCGCAATTTTGTTAGAAAAAATTTTTTGAGTGGTACAACAATACCTGGTGTTTTTACTATTGGTCAGGAAGAAGTTGCTGCTAAACAAGAAATAGAACGATTGTCGAATGAAATTAAGAAAGAATCTGTAAAATTAGAAAACTGCAAAAACAATTTAAAAGATGCAGAGGAAGAAAAGCAAAGTATTGAAAAACGAATTGCTGACAAATACTGGGAAGTAAAAACCTCGCTTCCACAAGATTTAGACAAACAGTGGGCGAATGTAAAAGGTAAGCAAGATTTTAAAAAACTTATTGATGAGAATATTGAAACAAAATTATATTTGAATAATTATTTATAGCATGTTGAATATAATCGTTAGAGAAGTTATAAATTATTAGAATTCATATTAAATAAAAACTAAAAGAAAGGAGAAGAAATGAGTCATATTTATTCAGAGAATATAAAAATTAATGATGAATTACATATTTACTATATAAGTTTTGATTTACTTGATAGTGGCTATTGCCAGTCAAAAGATAAATTTTATGATGAGTTATTTAACGATATACCTGCTTTTGCCTTTGGAACAGACGTAATGAATATGAAAAAAGATACAATAGGATTGGTTCCAACTGTAAGAGAGGCTTTGAAGAAAATATATTCTATTAAAGAAATCCAAGAAGCTAGTAGAGAATATTTAGATTCTAAATCTACAGAAGATAAATATATCAAAAGAGGTGAATTTGGCGAATTACTACTATATCATATCTTACATGAGTATTTTGGTGCAGATTCATTAATTTCTAAAATATATTTTAAAGACAGTATTAACGGTGTCGCACATGGTTTTGATGCAGTACATGTAGACACTGATAAAAAAATTATATGGTTGGGAGAATCTAAGCTATATAGAAATCCAACTACAGCAATTGATGAACTCGTAAAAGATGTAATGAGTCATTGTAATGTTAATTTTCTAGAAGATGAATTCCAAATTATAACAAATAGAATATGTGACTCTAAAACTGCATGCGATGATTATATTTTAAAACTGTTGGATTATCGTACGAAAAATCTTGAAAAATTAGCAAATATTAACATTTGTCTGTTTGCTGCATTTGAAAGTAACAGCTTAGTTCACTTCAATGAAGTTAATTTCAAAGAAACATTAAAAGAAGAAGTTAACAAATTATATGATAGAATGGATAAATCGTTGAGTAAGCACAAATGGAAGGAACATCTTAATGTTTATTTGTTAGCATTTCCTTTGGATAATAAGAGAGAATTCGTATCTTCTCTTCATCAAAAATTAAAAGGAGGCCAACAAATATGAGTAATAATGATGTTGAATTTAATGTTAATTTTTTAAAAGATTTTGAATATAATTGGGAGTGTGCTAAATATTGTACCTCGGTTATAGATACGTCTAAAGCAAGAACTTTTCTGATAAATATATTAGAAAATTGGGAACAAGTCAATGACGACATCAAACCTATTTGGCTGGATTTGATTGAAAGAGCTGGGTTTTATCCTTACTACATTGATAAAATCAAAAGTGTTAAAAGTTATAATCAATCTTTACAATCTAGCATTCGTAGTGCTTTTTTCAAATCAGATTTTTTAAATGGCGTATATTTTCATGAAAAGCAAAAAGAAATTGAAATAGCAGTTAGTTTAAAGAAAAATATTGCAGTTAGTGCTCCAACAAGTTTTGGCAAAAGTCTTCTTATTGAAGAATTTGTTGCTAGAAAACAATATAAAAATATTTTAATAATTCAACCTACACTTGCTCTAATTGACGAAACAAGAAAAAACATGAGCAAATACCGAGACTATTACAACATTGTTATAAGCACAAATCAAAAAGCGGCAGAAAATAATATATTTATATTAACTGCGGAAAGAGTCCTTGACTATACAAGTTTACCAAAAATTGATTTTTTTGTTGTTGATGAATTCTATAAAGTTAGCAGTTTGAGAAATGACGATAGAATAGATGCTCTAAATATTTCTATAATGAAGATTATGGAACACAAGCCTCAAGCTTTGTTTTTGACTCCTTGCGTAAATTCGCTTTCAGACAAATTTATTGAAAAATATAATGTTGAATTTTTTAAAACGGATTATTCATTAGTTAATACCAATATAAAGGAAGTTCGTAAAAATAATAGACCTTTGAAAGGTAATCAAAAAAAGCGTGAACTATTTAAATTACTTGAAAAATTAAAAAAACCAAGTATAGTGTATGTAAAATCACCAAATGAAGCCTATAAATTAGCTAATGAATACATAGCTTATTTAAAACCTACTAATTTTTGTAATAGTAGATTGCCAATATTTGAATGGATTGATGAAAATATATCTACTGAATGGAATCTTAAAAAACTTATGGAGAATGGAATAGGAGCTCACAATGGAGCTTTGCCTAGACATATAGTTTCTTCCGAAATTGAAATGTTTAATAAGGGAATCCTTTCAATTATGTTTGCAACCGCGTCATTAATAGAAGGTGTGAACACTATTGCAAAAAATATTTTAATATATAGCCAAAATAAAGGAAATAGTCGTATTGATTTTTTTGACTTTTCTAATATTAAAGGTAGAGCAGGTAGAATGGGAAAGTACTACACTGGAGATGTTTATTTATTTAATGAAGAATTGCAGCATGAAGAATTTTCAATTGATGTTCCTTTTGTTGATCAATATAACATATCAGATGAGATATTATTCAGTATACCTGACGAATACGTTGAAAATAAAAATAGAAAAAAGCTATTGACTTCAAACATGCCAGTAGATCTACAGAAAATAATTAGAAAAAATATAATTTCTGTTGAGGGACAGAAGAATTTATATAATTATATTAAAGCAAATGTTGATAATTTGTCTTATTTAAAGTGGACTGGAATTCCGTCGTACAATGATTTATGGAAGACTCTTTATTTAGCATACAAATATTTAGATAATAAGGATAATGAAAAATTTGCGCAATCCAAAGCTATAATGTCATTAAACATTGTCAACAAATCGTTAAAAGAAATAATTCTTAAAAGAGAGAATTTTTTAAAGACAAAAAAATCAATTAAAGATCCTCATGAAAAAGCTATAGAAGATGTTCTGAAGTTTGTTAGAAATGATGCTAACTATAAAATTCCAAAATTGCTTTCAGTAGTAGAGTCTATTCAAAAATATACTTTTGAGAATAATTGCAATAATGAATATGGTGACTATAGTGCATTCAATGCTCTTTTAGAGAATGAAAATATAGGTGAAAAATTCAGATTTTTGATAGACTTTGGAGTTCCATCATCTGCTATTAAAAAAATAGAAAATCACTTTAACCAATGCAATGAAATAAATGACGACACAGAAGTAATATCATTTCTGAAACAAAATATTAAAGTTTTAAGAAGAATATTACTGGATTATGAATATTATCTTTTGGAAAGAGCTTTAGGCATTTAATATAGTTTACATGCCAAAGATTTTTCAATTTATTCGTTTGATTCAGGTGAACGTTTTGAGCCTGATTTCATACTCTTTATTCGTGAGAAAGAGTATGAGGATGTTAAAAACATATCAAGCATATGTTGAGCCTAAAGGTAGTCAACTTTTATTTGAAGATGAGTGGAAAGAAAAATTCTTAGGGCAGATTGAGAACAACTACAAGATTAACGATATTTTAGGAAGAGGATACAAGATTATAGGTCTTCCATTCTTTAATCAAGAAAACAGAATGTCTGAATTCGACAAAGTACTAAACGATTTAGTATCAAAATTATAGTGAAAGGTCTGCGTGTATATTATGTCTCCAGAATTAATCATTTCTTCTACTTCAGTAATAGTTGCTTTAATTGCTATTTTCTTCGCTTGGAAATCAGCACGCGAAGCTCACATAGCTAATGATAAATCAGAAGAAGCAAACAAAATAGCACGACAAGCCCTAGATTTACAAAGACGTTTAGCTCCAGCACCTTGGAGTGAAATTATCCGAAGTAGCCCAACAAAAAATCTAATAAAAAATACGTCTGGGCATAATTCAATAATTACATCAATTGAGGCAATTCCTGAAAGCGCATCCTGGTTACTTAAAATTGACAGAAGTATGCCAATATGTGTAAATAATGGAGATTCTTTTCAATTATCGATTACACGAGTTGCGTGGGGTAATTTAGAATCTATCAAAATACAATGGCATTATGAGGACGACCCTGACTCTACACATGAGATTACTAGAAACGTGAATTGAGATAAAATTTCTAAAAACCCTCATATTTAACAGAAACAAGTGTGTGTTAGAATTTCTATAATCCTGCGCTATCGCTTGATATCTCATAGGAAGTGGTCAAATTGGTGAAATATTAATATATAGCAGCGCGCAGCTCATTTTATCTACTTAATATATGCAATACGTATTTTGCAATCTTTATTTATATAACCTTCAATCTTTCCAAGAGCAACTACAAAGGTTTCAAATTTAGACAAGAAATGTAACTATCAATCAATCTCTTATTTTTTAGAGGTAACTTTTATGTTGTTTGATTTTATTTTTTCATTGAATTTTAATTTTTAAGTTAAAAATTAGTGTGTTTATTTTTTATTAAGTTTTTATAATTAAACTGAGTATTTTTACAAAACTACTCAGCACGTATCAAAACTGTTTCCTTAGCGCAACAATTTTGATACACTTGCGTTATGTCTATTTTTGTGAATGATACTCTTCTTACGCGTGAGGAAGCTGCAGCCAAGCTAGCAGTTAGCACTCAAAGAGTTAGCGCATTATGCTCTAATCGTTTACTAACAACATACGCATTTGGAAGTAGGAAGATTTTAATTTCACTTGATTCCGTAAATCGTTATAAACAACAAAGCTCTAAAAGCGGTAGGGCATATGCTCCGTCATTAGCTTTTGCTGCATTATTTATGCTTAGCGATTGTGAAGTTTCGTGGATAAATAGACAGCAGAAGTATCGTATAGAAGCATATTTGCGCTCAATTACTCCACAAGAGCTAGTTAATCGTTCCAGAAATCGCGCAAAAACAATGAAGTATTGGTGTAGAAAATCGCGTTTGGTAGAACTTTCAAAGCACTTAATACTTTCAGCTGCAACCGGAAATATGCACACACAATTCCAACTTACGCAAACTGACGAAATAGAAGGATACGTAAGCAGCAACAATTTAGGGGATTTAATAAATAAGTTTCATCTTAAAAAGAGCGAAGATGGCGCAGATAGTTCAATAATTAATGTTAGACTCCGCGTTATCGAAGATTCTGAGGTTTTCGATTTTATTTGCCAAAATGTGTCTTCACACATTACTGAAGGCACACAAGAATCATCAGCAATATCCTTTATGCCAATCGCAGTGTGCGCTGCAGATTTGGCCGAATCTCTTGACGTTCGCGAGCGCCAAGCAGGATTAACTAAGCTCTCAGAACTACTTAATGAATACAATCTCGCAAAATAAAATCTTATATGACAACAAAGTTGTGTAATAAAGCGATAGTTGATACTATCGCAAGAAGGAGTCTTCCTGCGTTGAAAGTCGGCTTCATGCCGTCGGTTGATTTACTCACCTTAGATGTTGTGCAGGCTCCTTTACTTTTGGCTATAACATATGAATCATTAAAGACTATAAAACAGTTGGAATATACGAAAGCTAGTCATACCCTCAAACCAACTCATTACGAGATTAAAGGGTAAGAGGAGCCCTAGCTTTTACTTCGATTCTATCATATGAGTCTTTCCCTGCATATGCGGGGTAATCCTTTCAATAAAGTGCCCTCTCACCGGGGGTACTAGTCTTTCCCTAATACGCAGTGGTAATCCTTGAAACGCAATAAGTAAATAAAGAGTCCCGAACAATCGAAGTGTCCAGGACTCACAATCCACTATAGTCTTTCCCGCATACGCGGGATAGAACCTACACGTGCGGCAAGTGTGGTTGTAGTAGTCTCGTGGCGGACATGATAGCCGCCGCACACGCGGCAGTTAAAACGCATCGCGGCGCATCATACCGCGCGCGCTAATCTTTTTAAAGAGGGTAGGCAAATAAAAAACTTGCCTACCCCTTACTTTTTACTATTGCTTGCTTGACTCAGTTTTAGCTGCTTTATCAACAGTCTCTTTTAACTCTTGCCATGATGTTGGCAGCTCTACGGGGCGATGTGGGCGGCGTGCTGCCCAATTGCGGATCGTATCATAATCCCACGCGGGCTTTGTGGTTAGTACGCCAACCGAGTGTGTTGGTAGTGGTATTAGACCACGTGACTCACTCGCGTTTTGACCTTCTAAGGCGGCGCGCCTAGAGCGCACTAAATACTGGCGCATAGACTCGTAGCTAACACCAAGAAGCCGCGCAATGTCATGTAGTGATACGAGTACTGTTTGTCCGTTCTCGTCTAACATGGTAAGCTCCTTTTATTTTTCTTTGCTACTGCCTGTTAAGCCAGCGGATAAGCCAGCGATGCCAGCTGCTAGAGTGAACCCGATGCCAGCGAATGGCACTTGTAAAATAACGTTTGTTACCGCGGTAATAGCGCAGATAGCTGAAATAATGCCTAATACTCTTGCTCTACTCATAATCGTGTGGAAAGATTGAGGCTAGGGGTTCTAGCCAATATGAGTGGTTGGAACCCCCGTTTTTTGACCTATAACCCCAACATAACACCATGACTCTTCTTGCTCACCGCCTAGCAGTGCCATCAGCCACACGGCAGCGGATAAGCTCCGCCGCGTCAGACGCACTATCAGGCAAAACGATAGGACTACGAGAACGGTTAGCAGCATACGCGCGGATCGTCTCATAATTCCACAATGGCGCTTCTTGCACAATGCCAGCTAGCGCGTCGGGTAGCGGAAAATCCGCGATTGTGAGCGTGCCTGCTTTCTGCTTTTTCCTACTAATCACCAAATACTGGCGAATCGTAGGACGACCAACAGAAAGCAAACGAGCCACATCAAGAGCAGTCAGATACACTTTACCCATTTTCTACCCTTTCTTACTACGCCCCGCTATATAGCCAAAAATGCCAGCATTCAAACTCATAAGCATCGCAAGCAAAGGAAGATGCAATGCAAGCAAAACGCTACATACTGCACACAGTAAACTAACAACACCATAAGGGTTTCTATTAAAAAATTTCATTTCTACATTTTCGATGATATACTAAAGGAAAGCACAGAGCGCAGATGCTAGCTACGCTCCATGCAATCCGCTACTTGCCTTTCTTTATGGCATATAGCGCGGCTATTGAAGTAATTATGACGCCAACAATTGCGAATATTTTATAAGTGACGTAATAATTGTGAGTATATCCATCTTTCAGCTCCTTTCTTTTTTAGCCGTCTTAATAATATTAACACAAAGCGCTAATATTATTAAGTGTAAACACAAAATATCATGAATGCATCACCGCCTCAACGCCACATGCCTCGTACCTACACTCTCACAAAGAACTACATACACTCTCACTTTGAAAGAGCTTGAAATGCACTATGCAATTCCAAGCTCACTTACAACCAGCTTGAGAGCACCAGCGACACGCCAAAATAGGCGAGGGCTTGCATTTGAGAATATTTCGGGTATAGTAGTTACTCGTGCTTCGGCGCTGACATTGTTCAGTAAAGTTGCATTGCGGACATAGCTTAGTTGGTAAAGCGCAACCTTGCCAAGGTTGAGACCGCGGGTTCGAGTCCCGTTGTCCGCTCTAGGTCCGATGAGTTATTCGACCTTACGGTGGGTTAGCCAAGCGGTTAGGCAGCGGCCTGCAAAGCCGTATAGATGAGTTCGACTCTCGTACCCACCTCGATTAAGCGGGTTAGCTTAATACACAACCGGGCGGTTGGCGCAGTGGTAGCGCACTTCCCTGACACGGAAGGGGTCACAAGTTCGAACCTTGTATCGCCCACTCGAAAGGATTGCCTTTCACGCATAATTAAAAAATTTTGGGTGATTGGCGCAGCGGCTAGCGCACTTCCTTCACACGGAAGGGGTCATAGGTTCGATTCCTATATCACCCACAATATGTTCGCAGTGTAGAAGCACTGCGTTTTTTGTTATCTGGCTATTTTTTATTTCCTAACTTACATATGAAAATTTTTCGCAGCCAAACACACATGCAACCACAAATAGAAGCAATATCTCATAGCAGTCAGTCAATCAATCAACCAACCAACCGACCAGCCAAGCAAGCAACCAATCATTTCTTCACAGAAACACACATACTAATGTTCATTTTGAGTTCATTTAATATCGTGCTATACTCGTCCGAGTACAAGTGAAAATTGCAGGGGTACTGGAAACAGTTGAGAAACACCCTTTGAACCTGTTTTGTTAAGACATGCGTAGGGAGCAATTACAATAAGTGATTTCTTTCTGTCACGATTTTCGTGACATCTTGCGTTGCCACAAAGTAGTAGCAATTACACGAGTATCAACTAAACAATTAAAAAAAAAGATTTAAAAAACAATTAAAAACTAAAAACCAAACACCAAAACCAAAAAATATCCGCCTGAATGTCACTTTTGGGAAAACTTGCACAAGTGAGGAGGAATACTGCACATGATTGATAGCAGCATAAGTGCTGAAACTATAGAATCGGCCATAAGCTGGCTTGCAGGATTCACAGAAAAACCAGGAGAACAAGGAGTTACTCGACCTCTTTACACAAAATCTTGGAAACAGGCTCTTTTTGCTCTTCGTCAACGATTTGAAAAACTCGGTATGACTGTAGAATTCGACCAAGTTGGAAACCTAATTGCAACTGTTGAAGGATGCGAAAAACCAGAAAGCATAATAGCTTGTGGATCGCATATTGACACAGTTTCAAGAGGAGGTCGTTTTGACGGCCAACTTGGAATAGTTGCAGCCTATTTAGCAATTAAGAATTTACTTACTAGATATGGAAAGCCAAAGAAAAGTCTTCGCATTATCTGCTTAGCAGAAGAGGAAGGCTCACGTTTCCCATACGTATTCTGGGGTTCAAAGAATTTCTTCGGACTAGCCCAAAAAGAGGACGTAGAAAATATTTGCGACAGCGAAGGTGTTCCTTTCGAAACAGCAATGCGTGAAGCTGGGTTCAATTATCAAACAACTCAACCTAAGTTCGCAAATCTTGAAGCCTGGATTGAGCTACACATTGAGCAGGGACCAACGCTTTACAGCAATCACGAAGATTTAGGTATTATCACTAGCATTGCTGGTCAGCATCGTTGGGATATTCATCTTAAAGGCGTACAAAATCACGCTGGCACAACAATGATGTCCTACAGGCACGATGCAGTAGATTGCATGTCTCATATAATCGCCAAAAATCTTGACAAAGCTAAGCAAGCAGGCGACCCACTGGTGCTTACTTTCGGTAGAATCAGCGTAGTTCCAAATCAAGTAAATATTGTTCCTGGAGAAGTTACTTTTTCAATGAACTGCCGTCATACAGATAAAGCTTTTCTTGATAAATTCTTGCAGGAACTCGACGAGGATATTCACGAAACTGCCAAGTCTTATGGCATTACAGCGCAGATCGATAAGTGGATGTCTGACGATCCTACACCACTTAGCGACGATATTATTAATCTTTTGAAAGATCAAGCTAATAAGCAAGGTTATGCGTACAGAGTCATGCATTCAGGTGCTGGTCAAGATACGCAAATTTTTGCTCCGTTTGTAAAATCCGGAATGATTTTCGTTCCTTCAAAGATGGTATTAGTCACGCTCCAGAAGAGTACACAGATCCACAAGACGCTGTTCACGGAGTAAAGCTTTTACGAGATGCTCTGCATAGTTTGGCTTATGAGGACTAACTAAAAACCAACTAAAAAGATAACGAAAACCAAATAAATAGAAATCTAGGAAGGACGCAAAAGGCATATACGATGCAAACTTCACTGCTTAATTAATCGCAGCGAAGAAAAGTGAATATCGAATGAGAGTACAACGCTTATTCACGAATAAGAGGCTGATACGAAGGGGCGCACCACCACGGGTACGAAATCCTTTCGTATCTTTTTTTATTTTTGAGCAAAGTTGCGATTATTACTTTCAAAAAACTCAAAACACAAAAAAGAATCAAATTACAAACAAGAAAAGTAAGGAGGTGCGCATGCAAATTAGTAAACTGCTACAAGATGAGCCAGTAGCTAGTAAAAACTTGGAATGTTACCGCGAGCGCGGCTACACTAATGAAGATTTACTGCCAAAGCCGCAAGAAAAACGCACAATGAGTGCTCTTAATTTTTGCACTTTGTGGATGCAGTCTGTACACAATATTCCTAATTATGCTGCAGTTGGCGCGTTCCTTTTAATGGGATACTCTCCAATTTACGTAATGATTGGTATCATGCTTGGCGCAATTCTTACAGCAATTGTCATGGTTGCTAACGGTGTTGTAGGTTCCAAATACGGCATACCGTTTTCTATGCATTTGCGCGCAACATACGGAAAAGCAGGCGCTCAACTACCAGGATTCCTCAGGGGAGTAGTTGCTGCAATATGCTGGTATGGAATTCAAACATATATAGGTGCGAAAGCTTTAGAGATTCTAGTTGGCAAAATTTGCCCTGAGTTTCTTACGTTTGGAAACAAAATACCATTTGTAGGTTCGCACATACCTATTATTATTTCCTTCGCAATATTTTGGTTGCTTAATTTGGCGATTGGTTTAGGCGGAGGAAAGACTCTTAATAAGCTAACTGTAGTATTAAGCCCACTTATTTACGTTGTTTTTGGTTGCATGAGCGTATGGGCTATTAGCTGTGCTGGTGGATTATCTGCAATCATGCAATATCATGCTACTGTTCAAGCGCCAACTAATTACGGTCTTGGGCTTTTCATGATGATGGTTGTAAATTCTGTACTGGGCGTTTGGGCTGCTCCTGCCGTTTCTATTGCTGATTTTACGCAAAACGCAAAGTCAACTATGGCTCAACTAAAAGGTCAAATTGCTAGCTTCTTGCTAAGTTACGCGCTTTTTGCTTTTACAAGCGTAGTTATTTTAGTGGGCGGATCGCTTTTTTACCATGAAACCATTACAGATGTTCTTGTTATCATAAACAAGTGGGATAATCTTCCTGCAATTGCAATAGCTACTGGGTTGCTTCTACTTACTACAGTTTGCACAAATGCTACTGGCAATATTGTTCCTGCAGCATACCAGCTAACTGCTTTAGCTCCGCGATTTGTAAATTATAAGCGTGGCGTAGTTATTGCAGCTCTTGTAAGCACTGTGTTAATGCCGTGGAAGTTTATGGCTAATATTACAGGCTTTTTGAATCTTATTGGCATGCTTTTAGGCCCTATTGCAGGTGTTCTACTTGCCGACTATTACGTAGTAAAGCGCACGCATATTGATCTTGATCAAATTTATTACGATACAAATAGCTCGTCAAAATCTGCCTATTCTGGAACTAACTGGATATCTTATACTTCTACGATACTTGGGCTTTTATTTGCTCTTTCCGGGCAGATAATTCCTCTACTTTCACCGCTTACTCAAATCTCATGGATTGTGGGATGCGCTGTAGGCTTCGTGTGTCAAATATTACTATCAAAAGTTTTTCAGCCAACAATGGCTAAAGAAAGGAAATAATATGAACTACGATGTAGTAATCACAAACGGTTTGGTTGTATTCGATAATGAAGCAACTAAAGCCGATATAGCAATTAAAGACGGCAAGTTTGCCGCTTTTGGAAGCAACTTTACAGCCGATAAAACTATTGACGCAACTGATTTAATAGTTGTTCCTGGAAAAGTTGATTCTCATGTTCATATTAACGCTCCAGGCGGCGGCGTTCGCGACGATTGGGAAGGTTTTGTAACAGCAACTTCTGCCGGCGCAAAAGGCGGTATTACTACAATGCTGCAAATGCCTTGCAATCAGATTCCTGCTACTACTGATGGAAAGTCATTTGAAGCAGTGCTTAAAGAAGCCGACGGAAAGCTCAAGGTTGATGTTGGTCAAACTGGTGGCTTGGAACCACAAAACCTCAATGGCGGAATATGCGAGCAAGATAAGCAGGGTGTCGTTAATTACAAGGCATTCCTTGGAACTACTGGCGACAAGGATTTGCAAGTTGATTTGTATAATTGCGACGATTATTCCCTCTACACCGGTATGCAGCAGATTGCAAAAACCGGCAAAATTTTGATTATGCATTGCGAAAACGCTCCTATTACAGACCAGCTTGGAAAGAAAGCTCATCAAATGGGAGCTAGAAAGCTTTCTGAGTTCGTAGCAACCAGACCTGTTTTCACCGAAGTTGAAGCGATTGAACGCGCTTGTCTTTTTGCTAAAGAAACTGGATGCAGAATTCATATTGTTCATGTTTCTTCACCGGAAGGCGCTCAAGCTGTTGCTGACGCTCGTAAGAATGGCGTAGACGTAAGCTGCGAAACTTGCAACCATTACCTGTATTTCGACACTTCTGAGCTTGACGAAATTGGAAATATCGCTAAGTGCACTCCGCCAATTCGTGACAAGGAAAACCAGAATGGCTTGTGGGAAAAGGTTTTTGACGGTTCTATTAACTTCATTGTTTCCGACCATTCGCCAGCTCCTTTGAGTTTGAAGCAAACTGATGATGCTTTCACAGCTTGGGGTGGTATTGGTAGCGTTCAAAACGATGTTGATGTGTTCTTTGATGAAGCTGTGCAAAAGCGCGGAATGTCATTAACTCAATTTGTGGCATTGAATTCTAGCAATTCTGCAAAACGCTTCGATTTGAAAGGAAAAGGCAGCATACGTTTGGGTTATGACGCAGATCTTGCATTCATTAAGCCAAACGCTCCTTATGTTCTTAAAGCTGAAGACCTTGAGTATCGAAACAAGTTCAGCCCATACGTTGGTCGCACTATTGGCTGCCAGGTGGTAAGAACTTTGCTTCGCGGCGAAGAAATTTACAGCCAAGAAAATGGCGTTTGCAAAGGCTTCAAGGGCAAGTTTATTCTTCATCCAGCTAAGGATTAGGTAGAATCTTTAAACGTAATATTTAAAACTTAAAGCATATTCTACAGAAAGGAGGTAAGTGTGCTGAAACTTAATCACGATACTGTGGATTATGTTGAGAACGAGAATTTACTTGAACTACTTAAGCGCGAAGGCTACGACAGTACTTTTGTTGCAATAGAAGTTGATGGTGAATTAGTAAAACGCAAAGATTTTGAAACTTTCATAATTAAAGATAACGCAAAAATTGAAGTATTTAGCATTATGGGAGGAGGATGAATGGAAAGTGACGATATTCGCGCAAAAGTTCTTAAACGTCAGCTAAAGGAAGATAATGATTTGTTTGCTCAACAATCAGTTTCAATACTTGGCTGCGGCGGTTTGGGATCAAATATCGCGTTGATGCTTGCGCGAGCCGGCGTAAAAAAGTTGTACATTTACGATTTTGACAGTATCGAGTATTCGAATTTAAACCGTCAAAATTATACGATTAACGAAATTGGACAACACAAAGTATCTGCTACTAAAGCACGGCTTAATGAAACTTTGCCGTACGTTGAAGTAGAAGCTTTCGTACAAAAAGTTACGCCGGAATCGTTAGATGAGATTGCTGAGCGCTCCGACTTGTTTATTGAAGCATTCGACAATCGCGAATCGAAAGCAATGGTTCTTGACTATTTCATGAATCATCCTAACAAATATGTTATTACCGCTTCTGGCTTATCTGGACTAGGAGATATTAAGAACGTAAAAATTAAGCATCTTTCAAACGTGTGCTTAGTAGGTGATTTTAAGTCTTCTCCTGAAGAAGGCTTGTATTTGCCTTATGTTTCGATTATCGCAAGTTTAGAAGCGTTAGAAGCGTTGAAATGGATAAAAAATGGAGGAAATTATGGAGAATGAAGATTATTTAGAATTAGGTGGTAAGAAGTTTACTTCTCGATACATTTTGGGTTCTGGAAAGTATTCTGAGGAGCTTATTGATGCCGCAGTAAATAGTGCTAAAGCTGAAATGATTACTGTAGCAATTCGCTATAGCGAGAAAGCTGCAGGAATTTTAAAGCATATTCCAGAAGGCGTTACCATTTTGCCTAATACTAGCGGATGCGTAACTGTAGAGGAAGCAGTTAACACTGCACATATTGCTCGCGAAATGGGTTGCGGAAACTTCATCAAGCTTGAGATTATTCCTGATCGCAAGTATTTGTTGCCAAACAATGAAGCTACTTTGCAAGCAACAAAGATTTTGGCTGACGAAGGCTTTACTGTTCTTCCTTACATGTATCCAGATTTGTACTTTGCTAAGGCAATGCGCGACGCTGGAGCTGCTGCAATTATGCCTCTCGGCTCTTTGATTGGCTCTAACAAGGGTCTTGAAACTAAGAAGTTTATTCAGCTTATTATCGACGAAATCGATCTTCCTGTTATTGTCGATGCTGGCATTGGCGTTCCAAGCCAGGCTGCTGAAGCAATGGAAATGGGTGCTGCAGCTGTAATGGCAAATACTGGAGTTGCTACCGCAAAAGATATCGTGCTTATGGCTAAAGCATTCAAGCTTGGCATTGAAGCAGGCCGCGCAGCTTATCTTGCAGGCCCAGGTCGAGTACTTGAAAAAGGCGCTACTCCATCTTCACCAAAACGCGATGACGAAAGCAAGTAAGCAAACAAATAAAATAAGTCTTCAACTTAAAACACTAAAAATCTGAAACAAGTAAGCCTTACAAGTGCAGCCAGTACTTGTAAGGCTTGCGACATACCTAATTTGCACTTTTTATGAAAATGATATAAGGTATTCACTTGTTTGCGGACATAGCTTAGTTGGTAAAGCGCAACCTTGCCAAGGTTGAGACCGCGGGTTCGAGTCCCGTTGTCCGCTCCATTTGAAAATAAAATATCCACAATTCTGCAACATTCACACATCGAACATGCGTTTCCTATATACTACTTATATACTGAACTATGATGTGACGAGTGCAGTCAGCGCATAAGATTAAATGCTGAATGCTTACGAACGCAACTTGCATTATGTCAACGACTTGAAGGAATGGGGATTATGGCTGAAGACGTGCAATCTACCGAGCAGACACACTCTAAAGAAGATCGTATGTCAATCATGTCAGACGCTATTGATTCCTTATGGCAACAAGGCGAAATTACTTCCATTCCTACTTTTTCTAAACACCGTATTTTTCGTGATTTTCCAGGACTTCCACCAAATACCCAACTAGCTTGGTTTAAAATCCCTGGGAAACTATTTGGAATTGCGCTAGGTTTATGCAAAGATGATGGAAAACATTTTCGTCAACTTGCAATCGCAGACAAAGATGGGAGAGTTTACACAGGAGATAAAGTAACTCCTGTAGAAGCAATTGAGCGCATACCACAATTGTCATTTATTGAGCAAGGGTCTTTTAATCTATATAACAAAACTAGATTCTATGGATCTAAGCAAATACAAGCATCACATAACTTTACAAAACAACTACAAAACGTATTTAAAAATTTACGAAAAAAGAAAGTAAATAAGAATACTTCAAGCTCATACGCAAAACAAAACATTAACGATAAGCCTTTTGTCTATGGCGATGTTGTTATGCAAGTTTCTTTAGATGATGGCTTACATCAAGTTGCTTCATGGATCTGCTTAAACAATGGAAAGCATAAAAAATATACTATCGAAGGCACACGCGTATCGTTGAGTGACGATTTTAGATGCAATCTTTCATATGAAGACGCTATTGCTACAGTATTTTTTGCGACTTTTTTTGTGCCAGATTTACACCAATCATTAGTTGGTTTTGGATATTTTCACGTATTACACCGCTTGCATACAGAAGCTCCTCTTGGCGCAATAAGAAGAAGCGTTTCCGATATTAAAACTGCGCGCAAAGAAGGTTTTAGAGTTTCCGGTTTGGAAGAATACTACGAACGCGTCATGCGCGACGTTGGAGCATTAGAGCAAACTCACAGTCTAGAAGCAGTCCATGCAGCGGAAAGATTACACTTACAACCTGCACAGAAAACTTCAGCACATTACTTGATTTGGGATGATTCATTAGAGCCTTCTGCAGCTTTGAAAGTGTTGCGCATTGAAGGTGCATTAAACAGACTACAAGCAATTTATCAATGCATTCAAGCAAACGCATCGCAAGGTGGTAAAAGTTTAGAAGATAATATTACTTGCGAGCGCATTTGTGCTATCGATAACTCATTTATTGAAGATCCAGCTTTTATTGCTAGCGAAGATTTAGGAATGCAAAGTTTCGGAGATCCTACGCAAGATGACTGTATTCGCCCATTAATGCATTTATGGCGCAAAGCTCGCAAGTGCCAACAGTCTGCATCGTATTTAAAACAGACTGAAGCAGGAGAGTGGTTGTATCGCCAATCTTTAGCTGAACTTATTCGTAGCTTGTATTTACCGTTCCGTTTTGATGCAGATTTTCGCTCTAATTTAGGAGATGGGAAAGTTGCATTAGCTTTTACAGCAACAGGATCATCACTAATGCCAAGAAGTATCTACGATACTCATAAAAATAAGTGGCATGAGTATAGCGATAGCGAAAAGTCCAATATTTCAGTAAATTACAATTTGAGAATTGGAATTATGCTTGCAACTCTCGCTTTTGGTATTAGCGATAAAATACAGCAAGTTTCTATTAGACTTGACTCTATAGGTTTAGAAGAAATGGTTGCTGCACAAGATAGCGCTATTAGCAATCTACTAAATCGTACGCTAAGAGCACTAAATAGAATTGATAACAATAGTACGCACGAAAAAGGTGAGCCAAAAGATGGAGACATTCATGGTGACCCTTCTAAGTTGCAAGATTTGCAACACCTACCGTTTGCTGATGTTGTAGAAGCTGCGCAATCATTAGTAGATGAGCATAGTGATGATTTAACAAGCGCGATGGAAGTCGGAAACAATGAAAACAACGCAAACAACACAAATAACACAAATCCTTTAGCAGCATTTAGCGAACCGCCAGAAGTGCGAACTTTAATGACCGTCACTTTCGAACGTGACAATTTCGTAAAACATATTCGCTCGCACGGATTACAAAATCCTATAGAATTCTACAAAAAATCTAACGCGCGTATAAGCTTAAACGAAAATTGCAAGTTTAACACTGTAGAACCATCATTCGATTTGCATGACACTTGCTTCTCGCCTAACGGCGCACAGGAAGAGCCAGAGTTTTCAGACACACTATTTAACGAAGAACAAGAAGAAATACTCGGAACAGAACATGCTAAAGGTCTTTCTATACAACGAGAAGACTTGCTACAGCAAGCAGTCGCCGATTTTCATCATATTGCTTCACAACCATTGCTAACAACAGCTGAAAAAGCTCGTGAAGCAATGAATATCATCGAACAAATTGGCGACCCAGAGCTTAACAACCAAGCAGATATAGTAACTCGTTCACTTATTGACGAAACTACAATACCGGAACTTCATTTCAAAGCATCTCAAAATATAAGAGATATGCGCATACACGCCCAAGAACAACTCATAGAGGGCGACATTAAACAAGCATTAGAATCTTATGAGAACAATATTGCAAAATTTGACACCATGTTCACAATAGATAATGCTGTGCCACGTTACTTTAATTCATATGCAGAACGAGTAGTGTACAACCGCTTATTCGCAACACCAGACGAGCAAACACTACTTATTCCAGACGGATTATTCTACGCCCACATGGAATTAGCAGATTTGCTCTCACAACTACATCAATATGATGCGGCGTTAAAACATTTAAACACAATGGTTTCATACGCTCCAACATACGCATTATCGCATTTGCGACTTGCAGCAGCATTATCGCAACAAGAAGATTGGACGTCAACAGTAGCAGCATGTCTAAACGCACTTCGAGTCGCATTAGACAAAGACGACGCAGCATTCGCATACTATAGATTAGCTTATGCAGCTTGGATGCAAGACAAGTTCACTCTGGCAGCAAGCGCTTACCGAATGGCAGACTATTTAGCTCCAGGAAGAATAGAACCGCTACAAATGGAACTAGAAGAATTATTATCACGAATGCGCTCGCAGTGTTATAAAGCTCCTACTAGTATGGATGATGTTAGACATTGCTTTATGAGTGACGATATTCCTGTCTGGCCTAATATTGAAGCAAATCATATTATTGGAAAAGCCGCAAAGCTAACTGTTGACGATGGAATGTTTGTAATTGCAAGAACTTTGTGCGTAGCGCATATTCGAATGTCACTGAATGACGATTGTGAAGGTGCAGTACAATCACAGTTCTTACGTTCATTAAATGCGTAAATGGTAAGTGACATAATCTATATAAAGCAACAGCTGATTTGAAGGGGGTTTCATGAGTATGGCTCACGATGATATCGAGTCAAAAAACGCACAATGGACTCTTTTTGACGATTTTGACGAGCAAAATGAGACTCATGAAAATACGCAAAAAACAGATACGTGGATTGCTCAACTTCAGCCAACAGACACTGATGCGTTGGCTCTTGGAAACTTGCAGCCAGCGACGCTTACTATAGAGCAAGCTGCGAAACTTTGGGCAAAATTGGCAGCTTGGGCACAATCTGATCAAATTGCTTATTACGTAGAAGATTCTCCGACTAGTTCAGACGCAGCATATGATGCAAGAATGCGAGCGCTAAGCGCTTTAGAAGCTGCCTTCCCAACTTTAGATACTCCTCAATCCCCAACACATCGCGTAGGTGGAACTTTTTCTAACGATTTTACTTCTGTAAAGCATCCGTCTCGAATGATGAGTTTGGATGATGTATTTTCAATTGAAGAATTACACGATTGGTATAACAGCGTAATTCGCGATTTACAATGGGATGAGTCTAAACCTCTTCCTATGACTTGCGAAGTAAAAATTGATGGTCTTGCTTTAAATCTTATTTATCGCAACGGTACTCTTGAACAAGGTCTTACTAGAGGCGACGGCGTAACTGGCGAAGATATTACATTAAACGTAAGAACGATTGAAGCAATACCAACACAGCTTCATTCTGACAATCCTGACGATATTCCTGAGTTCGTGGAAATTCGTGGCGAAGTTTTTATGAAATGGGAAGACTTTAGAAAATTAAATGATGAACAAGAAAATGCTGGACGAGTTGCTTTTGCAAACCCTCGTAACGCTGCAGCTGGCTCTTTGCGCCAAAAAGACCCACGAATTACAGCCACGCGTCGATTAAGCTTTTTTGCACACGGACTAGGTGAGCTTCGTTGGAAAGAAAATACAAGCCATAACAATAGTGAAACAAAATTTAATCAGTCTGACGCATATAAGCTCTATCAACAGTGGGGAATACCTGTTTCTCCGTACACAAGAAAAGTCACAAATTTTTCTGAAATAGAAGAAATGATTGACTATTACGGAAAGCATAGAGCAAATATTTTGCACGCTTTAGACGGCATAGTTGTAAAAGTTGATGACAGAGCATTACAGCATCAACTAGGAGCTACTTCTAGAGCTCCACGATGGGCTATTGCATACAAGTATCCTCCTGAAGAAGTTAATACTTACTTGAAGGATATTATTGTCCAGGTTGGAAGAACTGGAAGAGTAACTCCTGTAGCTGTTCTTGAACCTGTTACTGTAGCAGGATCGACAATTTCTCGCACAACTCTTCATAATACTTACGAAGTTGAACATAAAGGTGTGCTAATTGGCGATACTGTCGTAGTTCGTAAAGCTGGGGATGTTATTCCAGAATTAGTCGGACCGGTACTTAAAGCTAGGGAAGGGCGAGAAAGTGAACTTAGAAAGTTTGTTATGCCAGAATACTGCCCATCTTGTGGAACTAAGCTAGCTCCTGCAAAAGAGGGAGATAAAGACATTCGTTGCCCAAATGTAGAAAACTGCCCAGCTCAACTTACAGAACGAATAATTCACTTGGCTTCCAGACAAGCTTTTGATATTGAAAATTTGGGCGATAACGCTGCGCTAGCTCTTACAAATCCTGAGGATTGCAGGCCTACAACTGCAGAAGTTTACTGCCCAGATATGGATAAAATTATAATTCAGCGAGGCGCAACTCAACAACCATATATACCGTCACCAGATTTAACGCTACCTGAACCACAAACTCCAGTACTTAGAAATGAAGCTGGATTATTTAGTATTACTGCCGACGATTTGCAAAATGTAATGGTTTGGAAAGAAATTCCTCTTGTTGAAGAGTGGAAAGAAGTTAGTAAAGACGGTAGCTTTAAAAAGCGTACACGCAAAATAGGCGGATCTGGTCTTTGGCATCAAGTTAGAGCATTTTGGACTCGCACAATCGAAGCAAAGTTATCTACAAATTACGAAGCAGAAGGAACTCCCGAAAAAACTACTTCACCAAACGAACAATGGGATCCTCAATATCCTAAATTCCAAGTTCCAATTGACGCTAAAGTGGTACTTTGGAAAAATAAGCGCATTACTAGAAATGCTAAAACTAGCGACAACGCTAAAGAAACAATAAATGTGCCATGGTATACAAGACCTTCTGAAACTACTCGTAGTATGCTTGAAGAAATAGCTCAAAAAGGCAAAAATGCAGCACTGTGGCGAGTTTTGGTTGCTTTATCTATTCGTAGACTAGGTCCACCAACTGCACGTCTTATAGCGGCAAATTTTGGATCTTTAGACAATATTTCCAAAGCATCTATTGAAGAACTTACACAAATTGATGGAGTTGGTCCTGAAATTGCGCAAGCAGTATACAACTGGTTCCAACAAGCTAAAGATCCTACTAATTGGCAATTTGAAGTATTAAAATCGTGGCAAGAAGCAGGTGTAGTAGGGAAAGTTGAAGCATCATCTTTCGCTCAAACATTAGTAGGTAAAACAATAGTTGTTACAGGATCTTTGCAAGGATTTACAAGAGACAGCGCAAAAGAAGCTATAGTCTCAAGAGGCGGCAAAACATCAGGATCAGTAAGCAAGAACACATATTGCGTTATTCTAGGCGAAAATGCAGGATCCAAGGCAACTAAAGCGCAAGAACTTGGCATCCCTATGCTTAACGAACAACAGTTTAATACTCTTTTAAAAACTGGGAACTTAGAAGAAATACTACAAATTGCAAATAATACTATGCCAAATCTCATTGCTGAGGAATCATAACGCATGAATACAAGTGAACTCGAAAAACAAGTTTACGATTTGCTGGGTAGCGTTATTGATCCAGAATTAGGTCGCTCTGTTACCGAATTAAATATGGTAACCGGAGTGCATGTGATAGAAAAAGCTGAAACCATTGATACAACAAAGTTTGCTTATGATGTAGAAATAAATCTTGAACTTACTGTGCCAAATTGCCCTCTTGCAGAAGTAATTACAGGACGAGTTCAAGAAGCTATATCTAAATATCCTCAAGCAATACTCATACCGCACGTTAACGCCACTGCAATGAGTAAAACTAAATTAGAAAAGTTGGTTGCAGATTTAAAAGCTGAACGCAAAGAAAATCCATTTAATAAAGCTGGCACTCGCACGAGAATTTTTGCTATAGCTTCTGGGAAAGGCGGAGTTGGAAAATCTTCTATAACTGCTAATTTAGCTGCAACTTTTGCAGCATTAGGTTACGATACTGCAGCTATTGACGCCGATATTTACGGCTTTTCTTTACCGCGAATGTTTGGAGTTAATTCTCAACCAACAAATTTAAACGGAATGCTTATGCCTGTAGTTGCTTGGGGAGTAAAGCTTATTTCTATTGGAATGTTTGCTGGAACTGATCGTGCTATTTTGTGGAGAGGACCACGATTACAACGTTCTTTAGAGCAGTTTCTTTCAGATGTTTGGTGGGGCAACCCTGATGTTTTACTTCTTGATTTAGCTCCAGGCACAGGAGATATGGCATTAGCTGTAGCGCAATCCTTACCAAACGTAGAGCTTGTTGTAGTAACAACTCCACAGCCTAGCGCATCAGATGTAGCAGTTAGGTCAGGTCTTATGGCTTTGCAAATTCCTGTAAAAGTTCGCGGAGTTGTTGAGAACATGAGCTGGTTTGAAAATAACGGCGAGCGCTTAGAATTATTTGGTTCAGGAGGAGGAAGGAGAGTAAGCGAACAACTTTGTAACGCTCTTGACACTAATGTGCCTCTTTTAGCTCAACTTCCTTTAGATCCTGCGCTTAGAGAAACTGGTGAAGCAGGGAGACCTGCTGTTCTAACCGAAGATGGAAAATTGGCAGATTCTAATTTAGCTAATACTTTTATTCATTTAGCTAAATCTTTAATAAAAAACTCTTAAAGCAAATAAAGCTTAAAATACAGCCGAAAAAATAAGTATGGGGTTGCTTAAAATCAAGCGACCCCATACTTTTAGTTAGTTATAAAACTAATTATTTAACAGCGTTCAACCACTGCTCTTTAGTAGCCTTTTCAGCTTCCAACTTAGCTTTACGCTTATTATCGGTTTCCTTAGCAATAGCAGCGTTAAGCTCTTCTAGTTGTGCTTCCAACTGTAAAGCAAAACTGGACTTACGAGCGTTAGCTTCAGGATCAGCCTCACGCCAAGCAGCTTCTTCAACAGCCTTAATCTTTTTATCAACGTCGTTTAAGCGAGACTCAATACGACGCATATCTTCACGAGGAACGAAACCAATAGCATCCCATTCTTCCTGAATCTGAGACAAAGCCTTACGAGCTTTCTTAGCAGCTTCTTCATTTTCTACTGGCAACAAAGCCTCTGCTTTTACGAGCAAAGCTTCCTTCTTAGCAAGATTTTCGTGTTCTCCAGCATTAACCTTTTCACGGTCATTTTGACGAGCATGATAGAAAGCATCAGCAGCTTCGCGGAACTTAGCCCACAAAGCATCATCGTGCTGGCGGCCAGCATTGCCAGCTTTCTTCCAACGATCCATCAAAGCATTGAACTTCATAGAAGTTTCACGCCAATCTTTTGAATCTTTTAAGCTTTCAGCTTCTGCAATAATAGCTTCCTTAAGCTGCTTAGCAGTATTACGCACGTGCTCACGTTCTTTAACCCAAGAATTGCGAGCCTGAGAGAATGCAGAACGAGCCTTTGAAAAACGCTGCCACAAAGCATCGGCATCAGACTTATTCAAGTGAATAGTAGTACGCTGATGCTCCTGCCATTCGTCAAATAAAGCACGTAGCTTATCGTTTAATTCACGCCAATTAGTAGATTCATTCATTTGCGCTACTAACAATTCTGCACGTTCTACAATATTTGTACGCTCTTTCAAAGCTTTTTCCAGAGCTTCTTTTCGAGCTTTAGCGATTGCTTCCTTCTTTTCATTACCTTTTGCAGTCAATTCGGCGTGTCGCGCACGTAAAGCAGCAATATCGCCTACGGCAGCAGGATTTTCCAATTCAGCTTTCAAAGTATTAAGCGTTTCGTCAATTTCTTTTGCTTTTACATTGGAAGCTTCTAAGCGCTTAGCAAAAAGATCAAGCTTAATCTTCAAATCAAGATAACGGTGAATATAGAAAGTCAACGCTTCTTCAGGAGTGCCAGTGGAGTATTGACCAACCTCACGCTCAGCACCGTTTTCAGTAACGTAAACAGTGCCATTTTCATCAACACGGCCAAAGGTTTTTGCGGCTTTAATATCCTCTTCACTATAAGAAATGGTTGGTGCTTGAGCAACAACACGAGTCTTATGCGCGAAGCTTGCTGGAGATGGAGCAACCGGCTTTGGCGCGGTAGTAGTTTTAGTAGTTTCTTCAGGTTTAGTCTGTTCGGTCACGGGACGACTCCTTACAGCAGATGCACGGTAACATTGTTACGAATAAGTATGACGGTAAGCCATGATTTTTCCGCAACACCACCTATTATAGTGGACATGGTACAAGGCTCATCAATATCGGGTTTCCCTGAATGGCTTCCTAGTGAACGCGCTGTTGAACAGCAAGTAATTGACACACTAAGAGAAGTGTTTGAACTCAACGGTTTTATTGGAATTGAAACACGTGCAGTAGAACAGGGTTCAAGCTTATTAAAAAAAGGCGAAACCAGTAAAGAAATTTATTTATTGTCGCGTTTACAAGAAGTTGGTCACGAATCCGACACTCCTGTAGAAGAACGCATTGGCTTACATTTCGATTTAACAGTTCCACTCAGCCGTTACGTCGTTGAGCATACTGGTGATTTGACGTTCCCATTTAAGCGCTGGCAAATGCAAAAAGTTTGGCGAGGGGAGCGTCCACAAGAAGGTCGTTTCCGTGAGTTTGTTCAAGCAGATATCGATGTCGTAGGAAATGGCGAATTACCTTCACACTACGAAGTTGAACTTCCACTTGTCATGGTTGAAGCTCTTGAGCGTTTACGTAAGTTCGGTCTTCCTAAGGCAACTGTTCATGCTAACAATCGAAAGCTTTCTGAAGGTTTTTATCGCGGTATTGGATTAAGCGATATCGAGGGAGTTCTTCGAGAAATCGATAAGCTAGACAAAATTGGCGCTGAAGAAGTATCCAAGCTTTTGGTAAAAGAATGCGGAGCTACGGCTTCTCAAGCTGATGCATGCTTAGAATTAGCTGAACTTACTGCCGAAACAGGAGATGAGTTGAAGTCTCGTTTCGACGAATTATGCGATAAGCATAATATTTCTCGAAGTGATGATAACGAGTCTTATGTTTTAGCTTCTCAAGGTGTTGAAACTCTTGCAATGATTGTAGACGAGGCAGCACGTATTCGCCCAGGCGCTGTTGTTGCTGATTTGAAGATTGCTCGTGGACTTGACTACTATACTGGTTCTGTTTACGAAACTTTCCTTGATAATGCAGCATCTCTTGGTTCAATTTGCTCTGGTGGACGTTACGATAATTTAGTTTCACAGGGCAAGAAGAAGTATCCAGGCGTAGGACTTTCAATTGGCATGTCTCGACTGCTTTCTTATATGCTTCACACTGCAGGAGCTACTGTTTCTCGAGTTTCTCCTGCTGCAGTACTTGTTGCAGTGTGGAATGAAGAAGATCGTCCTGCATGCAATGCTATTGCTAAAACTTTACGAGATCGAGGCATTGCAGCAGATGTTGCTCCTAGCGCAGCAAAGCTTGGTAAGCAAATAAAATATGCTGACAAGCTCGGCATTCCTTATGTGTGGTTCCCTGCTGATAGCACTGAATCAGAGTCATCTCACGATGAAGTAAAAAATATTATTACTGGCGAACAGGAAACCGCGGATGCCACGTCTTGGCAACCGGATACTGTTTATGCCCGGCAGACAGTTTCTTGCGCTAAATAATGTTCTTGCAAATTTGCTTGAATATTGTGCGCAAAATCATGTCAATAGAAACAAATGAATATATCAATTAGATTGTAGAGGAAGTGGACTTATGAGCCAGACGGCGTATCGCACACATCATGCCGTTGAAGTGACTGAAGAATTAGTCGGGCAAAAAGTAACCATCGCTGGTTGGGTTGATCGTCGCCGTGATCATGGTGGAGTCGCCTTTGTTGATGTCCGTGATAACACAGGCTTAGTGCAAGTTGTTATTTACGATGAAGAAACTGCACGACCATTGCGTAGTGAATTCGTTGTACAAGTGACCGGCGAAGTTCGCTTGCGTCCAGATGGCAACGAAAACGATCATTTAGCAACCGGTAAAATTGAGATTGTTGCAGAAACTGTTACTATTCTCGCAAAGTCAGACGCTTTGCCATTCCAGGTTTCAACGGCTTTGGAAAACGAGTCCGAGAACAAGCTTCCAAGCGAAGATGTTCGTTTGAAGTATCGTTACCTTGATTTGCGTCGCCCATCTATGCAGCGCAATTTGAAGCTTCGCTCTGATATGGCTAAGGCTGCCCGCCATGCTTTGGAAGACATGAACTTTACTGAAGTTGAAACACCAACTTTCATTAAGTCAACTCCTGAAGGTGCTCGCGACTTCGTTGTTCCAGCACGATTGGTTCCAGGCTCTTGGTACGCACTTCCACAGTCTCCTCAGCTTCTAAAGCAGTTGCTCATGGTTTCTGGCGTCGAGCGCTACTATCAGCTTGCTCGTTGCTATCGCGACGAAGACTTCCGTGCAGATCGTCAGCCTGAGTTCACTCAGCTTGATATGGAAATGAGCTTTGCAAGCCAGGAAGATGTTATGGCTATGGCAGAGCGCGTTATTGCTGCTATTTGGAAGGAAGCTGGTCACGAGATTACTCTTCCTTTGCCTCGTATTACTTGGCAGGAAGCAATGGATAAGTATGGTTCCGATAAGCCTGATTTGCGTTTTGGAAACCCACTTATTGAGTTGACTGACTACTTTAAGAACACTCCATTCCGCGTGTTCCAAGCTTCATACGTTGGCGCTGTGCTCTTTAAGGGCGGTGCTGCAACTCCTCGCCGTCAGTTTGACGCTTGGCAGGATTGGGCTAAGCAGCGTGGAGCTAAGGGATTGGCTTACGTTGTGTTTGGTGAAGATGGCGAGTTAAAGGGTCCTGTTGCTAAGAATCTTAGTGAAGAAGAGCGCGCAGGTCTTAAGGAAGCTGTTGGAGCAGAAGATGGCGATGCAGTGTTCTTCGCAGCAGGCTCCCGCGAGTCTTCGCAGCTTTTGCTCGGTGCTGTTCGTGTAGAGCTTGCTAGCCGCGCAGGATTGCTTCACCCAGATGAGTTTGCTTTCACTTGGGTTGTTGACTTCCCACTGTTCAAGCGCACTGATGATCCAGATGATGACGACGTTGCTGTTGGTCACTCAAAGTGGACTTCTATGCACCATCCATTCACAATGCCATCTGCTGATTGGATCGATAAGTTTGATAAAGATCCAGAGCACGCTATGAGCGATTCTTACGATATCGTGTGCAACGGTAACGAAATGGGCGGCGGATCCGTTCGTATTCACCGCGACGATATTCAAGATCGTGTGCTTAACGTTCTTGGAATCGATAAGGCTGAAGCTGACGAAAAGTTCGGCTTCTTGCTTGAAGCTTTCAAGTATGGTGCTCCACCTCACGCTGGTATTGCTTTGGGTTGGGATCGTACTGCTGCAATTTTGGCAGGCGCAAGCTCAATCCGCGACGTAATTGCATTCCCTAAGGCTGGCGGCGGTAGGGATCCTCTAACCGGCGCTCCTGCTCCGATTTCTGACGAGCAGCGTGCTGAAACTGGCGTTGATTACGATCCAGAAGAAAACGAGTAAATAGAAATACTTGTAAAAAGTGTTATTGATAAGCCGTTGATTGTTGATTTTATGATTACAATTAACGGCTTTTTTGTAACGTAAGAGTTACAAAACGTAACGATAGTGATAAATAGCCGTAACACAGGTTAGCTAAACTTCTTGTTATGGATAAGCAAGTATCAAAGTCAAATCCAAACGCCGAGGATATGACTAATCGCACTATTTCAGTGCAAAAAGCGGCAAATCCCCTCGTAGAACTAAGTCATGTCGAAAAGCATTACGGAAAACTTCATGTGCTTAAAGACATCAATCTGACTGTTAACAAAGGCGAAGTACTAGTTATTATCGGTCCATCTGGTTCTGGTAAATCGACAATGTGTCGCACAATTAACCGTCTCGAAACTATTGATTCAGGTGACATACGTATTGACGGTGAGCCACTTCCTCAAGAAGGAAAAGAACTTGCAGCTTTGCGAGCAGAAGTTGGTATGGTATTCCAGTCCTTTAATCTTTTCGCTAACAAGACTATTTTGGAAAATGTTATTCTTGCTCCGATGAAAGTGCGCCATATGGATCAGCAAAGTGCTGAATCTCTTGCTATGGAATTGCTCACTCGAGTCGGAGTTGATAATCAAGCAAATAAAATGCCTTCACAACTTTCCGGCGGTCAGCAGCAGCGTGTTGCAATTGCTCGAGCTCTTGCTATGCAGCCAAAAGTTATGCTTTTTGATGAACCTACATCTGCACTAGATCCGGAAATGGTTAATGAAGTTCTTGATGTCATGGTTGAACTTGCAAAAGAAGGCATGACTATGATTTGTGTTACCCACGAAATGGGATTTGCACGCAAGGCAGCTGACAGAATTGTATTTATGGCAGATGGTCAAATTCTTGAACAAGGCACTCCTGAAGAATTCTTTGAACATCCAAAAACTGATCGTGCAAAAGATTTCCTTTCCAAGATTCTTACGCATTAATCTGCTTTTTGTTTTATCTTTCAGTAAAATTCTGAAACTTTAAAACAGTTCTTATGAAGGGAAAAGATATGAAAATATTACAAAATCGCATTTTTCGTGCGATACTAGCGATGCTTTGTACCATATGTTGCGTTATGCCACTTACAGCGTGCGATCGTAGCGATGGTAAAAAAGTCATACGCATCGGTATTAAATTCGATCAGCCTGGTTTGGGTTTCAAAAAATCAGGAACTTACGTTGGATTCGACGTTGATGTTGCTAAGTATGTTGCCAAAAAGCTCGGCTATTCAGAAGATCAGATTGTGTGGAAAGAATCACCATCTAAGCAGCGTGAAACAATGCTTCAAAACGGTGATGTCGATATGATTGTTGCAACATATTCCATTACTGATGCTCGTAAAAAAATGGTGACATTTGCAGGACCATATTTTATTGCTGGCCAGGATTTACTAGTTCGAAAAGATGAGCATAAAGTAAGCGGTCCAAATGATTTGGACGGAAAGCGTTTATGCTCAGTTTCAGGCTCAACATCTGCAATTGCTATTAAGGAGCGTTACTCTTCAAAGGTACAGCTTATGCAACAGCCTGGTTATGCAGAATGTGCAACTGCATTATTCTCAGGAATTGTAGATGCTGTAACTACCGACGACATTATTCTTGCTGGTTTAGCAACCGCTTCTCGAGGTCGTTTAAAGCTTGTAAACAAGCCATTTACCGCAGAATATTACGGAATTGGCATTAAAAAAGGAAATACAGGCTTAGCTAAGAAAATTAACGCAGCCTTAAAAGACATGATTCGTAACGGATCATGGAAAAGAGCTCTAGACGACAATTTACGAGGCACTGGCTTTAAGCCAAACGCAAAGTATAATCCGCCAATTCCTCAAGAAGGAGAGAAGTAATATGCAAGATTTTATGCAGCTATTTACCTCCTACAATATTCCAGGAGCATTCTTGGTTAATATTGAAATAACTTTATGGAGTGTACTTTTTTCATCAATTATTGGCGTAATTCTTGTTACTATGCGCATTTGCCCTGTTTCATCATTACGCATGATTGCTACAGTTTATGTTGAATTGTTTAAAAACATGCCACTTACCATCATTATGGTTTTTATGGTTTTAGGCGTTTACGCTCAGCTTAAGATAGGATTCTCCTCAATTTTTGAAGTGAATTTCTTCTGGCTGGCAATTGCTGGATTGTCGCTTTATACTGCAGCATTTGTTTGCGAATCTTTGAGATCTGGTCTTAATACCGTGCCTGTTGGCCAAGCAGAAGCTTGCCGCGCTCTTGGATTAAATTTCTTCCAATCTGCAACACAAGTAATTCTTCCACAAACTTTCTGCGGTTCAGTAGCACCATTAGGTAATACATTTATTGCTTTGCTTAAGAATTCTACAGTTGCTGCTGCAGCATCAGTTGCCACAGAGACTTCAACAATGATGAGCGAAATGATTGAGAAACATGCAGATTTGATTGTGCCAATCTTCTTAATTTTCGCTTGCGGATACATTATGCTCATCATTCCTATCGGCATTTTGACTACTTATTTGTCAAATAAACTTGCTGTGAGAAGGTGATAACAATGGCTAAACAACGTGAACAATCATTATTATTTGATGCTCCAGGTCCAAAAGCTCTTAAGAAAATTCGCATAGCTAATATTATTGCCGGTTGCATTTTTGTTATTTGCATTATTGCTATTCTCGTTCGTTTGAGCAATCCTCCAGAGGGAGAAAACCAACTTTCTTGGACACTTTGGAATCCTGCACTCGAATCTGAAGCCTGGGTTGATTTTTATCTTCCTGGATTATGGATGACACTAAAGGCATCGTTACTTGCAGTAGTTGGTTCTATTGTATTTGGCTTATTCTTCGGACTTTGCCGTTTACTACCTAATTTTATTATTCGTAGTATTTCCGCAATAGTAGTAGAATTTTGCCGTGCAGTACCAGTATTGATGCTTATGATTTTCTTGTGGAGAGCATTCGCACTTTCTGGTATGAAAGAATCATCATACTGGGCTGTTGTTTTGGCACTGATTATGTATAACGGTTCTGTTGTTGCAGAACTTGTTAGATCTGGTGTTGGCAACTTGCCAAACGGTCAAAGAGAAGCTTCGCTTGCATTAGGATTGAGCGAATACCAATCATTGACACAAATTGAAATGCCTCAAGCAATTATTGCTATGATGCCTGCAGCAGTAACTCAGCTTGTAGTTGTTTTGAAGGATACTGCACTTGGTTCAATTATTATGTACACTGATTTGCTTCAGGAATCGCGTCGACTCGGATCAATGTACTTTAATATTTTGCAAACATTAAGCGTTGCAGCAGTAATATATTTCCTTATTTGCTTGGCATTGTCTTGGTTTGCACAATGGTTGCCATCGCACTTGAAGAATCGAACTGCCGCTCCAACAGAACCAGAGCCTGTTGCTCCAATTGCTATTATGGATCCTTCTAATGTGAACCAAATAGCAGTTGCTAGCGAAGTTAAAGAGCTTCCTTATGGTGGTACTCCACGTAAGTATCACGTACATCATCGCGGTACAAACGCTTCTATTCACCATTGGCGTCACACTCGTTACTTGCAAGGCTATGACGAGCATCATCTAAAAACTGGAGATGAACCGGAAGAAAATGATGACAACAATGCAGAAAATAACTAAATTTCATATTTAGTGGTGTTTAGTAGCAAATTTCTCATAAGCGCAGTCAGTATTTATTATTGGCTGCGCTTATTATTTTCTATCTTGCAATTTCTAACTTTGGTAGAATCATAATAGTATTTCAAAATAACCGTTAAAAGCAATATTTGCGCAGCGACGCACAAATCGCTAAACTATTAAGGTCACATGCATACGAGGAGGCTTTTACATGGATGACGCGTTTGAGTTGTCCGCTGCAAAGATGCGCGAACAAGGCATGAGCGAAATTGCTATTGAACAATTTAAACACTTATATAATGCTTGGAATTTAGATAAATCAGGGGATAAGCCTGCGGAGTTTATTCGCGAGAGCACGGTTGAGCCTATTAAAAGCGTTCCAACTTTCCACGAAATTTACGAAACTATTGATCACGACAAAGCTGTTAACGCATTCGCAAAAACTGCTTTTATTAAATTAAATGGCGGTTTGGGAACATCTATGGGCTTGTCTTGCGCAAAATCTTTACTACCAGTTCGTAGGCATAAAGCTCGCCAAATGCGCTTTATTGATATTATTATTGGACAAGTTCTTACAGCTCGTCAACGATTAGGAGTTAATCTTCCGCTTATTTTCATGAATTCTTTCCGCACGTCTCATGATACTTTGCAAGTACTAAAACGCAATCGCAAGTTTGTGCAAGACAATATTCCTGTAGAAATTATTCAACATCAAGAACCAAAATTAGTAGAGGAAACTGGAGAACCGGTTTCTCACAAGGAAGATCGATCTCTTGAATGGTGCCCTCCAGGTCACGGCGATATTTTTTCAACTCTGTGGGAATCTGATTTATTGCATACTCTTAAAGAAAATGGAATTGAGTATTTGTTTATTTCAAATTCTGACAATTTAGGTGCTAGACCGTCGCGCACTCTTGCTCAACATTTTGAAAATACTGGCGCACCTATCATGATTGAGGTTGCGAAGCGAACGCAAGCAGATCGTAAGGGCGGTCACATTGTTAGGGACGCGCAAACAGGAAGACTAATACTACGAGAAATGACACAGGTTCATCCTGAGGATCGTAGAAGCGCACAAAGCATTAAAAAACATCCATACTTCAACACAAATAATATTTGGGTTCGTGTAGATGCTCTAGAAAAAAAGTTAAAAGAGCACAAAGGAATTTTGCCTTTGCCTGTTATTTTTAATCACAAAACTGTTGACCCAACTGACGAAAGCAGCACACCAGTAGTGCAATTAGAAACAGCAATGGGCGCAATAGCTTCACTTTTTGATGACGCAATTTGCGTAGAAGTTGATCGCATGCGTTTCTTGCCTGTTAAAACAACCAATGACTTATTTATTATGCGATCAGATAGATTCCATCTTACTGATTCATATGAAATGGAAGATGGTAACTATATATTTCCTGATATTGATTTGGATCCACGTTATTACAAAAACATCAATGATTTCAACGAAAGATTCCCATATTCTGTTCCAGCTTTAGCTGCTGCAAAATCAGTAACTATTAGAGGGGATTGGACATTTGGAAATCAAGTTTCAATGTTTGCTGACGCTGTTTTAGAAGATACAGGAGAACCAAGTTATGTGCCGAACGGAGAATTCGTGGGACCGCAAGGAATTGAACCAGACTCTTGGGTTTAAAGCAGATTTCTTGCAAATATGCGATTTTTATTGATAGTAAATAAAATTATCTATAAAAAAGTTATATGGCGTGTCGCGAAAAAATGGCGTATTTTCAACGTTGTTGATGTTCGTGTGAATAAAAAATACATAATTATTAGAAGTTTTTTAAAAAATGTCCACACGTACCGCAAAACACCATTAAAATAGAAAAGGTGTGCGCAGTATTGCAACACAAGTTTTGCTGCATTTCGTAGTCGCTTGTATGCAAGGCGCATAAGTAAATTGATACAAACATGATACGTGAGGACTAATGGTAGAAGGAAGCAACGGAAGGCGACGTTTTTCCGACAAATGGGGCAAACACGAGTTAGATGTACTCGCTGTATTGTCTTCCGCATTCCCGCAATGGCTGACTTCGCGTCAAATTGCACAGCGCGTAAAGGCATATGCAGATTCGTACGGTGAGCTTGCAGATCAAGCAGCTAAAGCAGCATTCGCAAAACAATTCCAGCGAGATCGCGCAAAGCTTGCTGCTATGGGTATTGCAATCGAATCTAGGCAGCCAGAATATTCTTCAAAGTCCGAAGGTCAAGACTTTGCGTCTTATCGTTTGCAATTAGGCGATGAACCTCGCGTACGTTTACGTTTCGACCAATCTGAATTACCAGTTTTAGCTGCAGCAAATTATCTTGCTCGTTCAATGTCTATTTCTTCTCTTGATTCAGGTCAACACGAGCAACAGCGCACTTCTCGCACTGCTCCTAGAGTTCCACAAACTCCTATTCCTGGCTTAGGCTTGGATTCAATCGCACCTGGTCTTGGAACACAAATGCTACCTGATTCATTGGTAAAAGTTATTGATTCTCGCAGATTTGCCGCAACTGTGGATGTCGATGGTGAACATTTAAACGTTGCTTATACTGATGCTGACGACTTAGCGATGTTTGTGCTAGAACATCCTGGATCTAGCGTAGTAAGCCCTCAAGAAGCAGTTGATGCTTTCCATCGCCGTTTGCACGCAGCAGTTAATTTTGCTCAATGTGACGAAAATGAGCAAAAAGATGAAGAAGATGCTATACAAGAAGCGCAAAATATTGAAGAACAAAATAGCGACACTGATAAATCGCATACCAAAAAAGGCTCTTCATTCCAAACTGGAAGTGAAGTAGATCGTAGGCTTCGATTGATGCTTTTCTTGTCTGCTCATCTTGGAGAGGAATTCCCATTAGACGAGCTTGCTGAGCGTTTTATTGGTAGACCAAAAAGCGATGATGAACTTCGTCGATTTGTTACAATTCTTCACAAGGATATAAATACTCTTACTACTGTTTCTGACGATGGGGAAATGGCCGGAAGCCAATTCTTTGATATAGATTGGACTCTTCTTGAGAACGAGGGAATTGTTTCTGCTACTAATTCTCTAGGATTGGAAAGACTTGCTGGAATTTCGCAGCAATATTTGAGCATGCTTACTGCGTCTGCTAATTATTTGGCACATTCCTTGCTTTTGCCTATTGAGCAGCGCACACAAGCTGAATCCTTGTATAAACGTCTTCGCCGTCATGTTCTTCCTGGTCAAACTCCATGGCTGAGTTTAACAGGTTACGAAATTGAGCCTCGAAATTGTTCTATTGTTCGCAGTGCTATTAACTCTGGATCTTTGCTAGATATGGAATACACTGACGGGGCAGGACGTATTCGCCGCAAGATTGTTGCACCGTCGAAGATTTACGTTGATGAAGGCGTTTACTATGTTGCAGTGTGGACTGATGTAGAGCAGCAAACACCAGAAGATAAACGTGAATTTGTTGCTAAAGATACGACAATTAATAAAGCGAATGGATTGCCTCGCATTTGGCAAGTTCTTCGCGTAGCACGTATTGAACGTGCAGAAGTTGTAGAGCCTGTATCTCAAGTTGAAATTCCAGATGTGCCAGTTAGTGAACTTCGTAAATGGTGCTTTGATAACGGAACTGAAACTTGCTTCATTACCGACGAAACAGAATTGAACTTTTTGAAGAATCTTTCTGGAGCCACTATGGAAACTTGTGGCAGCGGAGTAAAAGTCCATCTTACTGTTTCTTCTGATTCATGGTTCGTTGCTTTTTGCATTGCTCACGCACGTCATATTACAGCTGTTGCTCCTGAAACATTGCGCAGTATGATTATTGCTCGCGCTCAACGTGAATTAAGCGTTAATCACGCTGATAATGCGAATACAGAGGAATAACAATGCCTTGGTGGATTTGGCTACTCATAACAGTTTTTATGCTGATCATGGTAGCGCTAGGAGTTGTTATTGTCGTTTTAAGCGCAATAAAAATAGCTAGGGTCTGCTTTGGCATTTCCGAAGACGTTTCTTCTAGATTTGAACGTTTGCATGAACCAAATAAAGAAGATAATGAAAATCCTCGAGATCCATTATTTACACTTCCTATTAAAGATGCAACGAATCGATATGAGCGAACGCACGCAAGAGTTATTGAGCGTCATCAAAAAATTCGCGAAAATCACCGTAAAATATGGCAGCATTGGGATAAAAAATCTCTTCGCGAAGAAGACATTCAGCTATAGCATATAAGAAAGCGACTAATACTTTTTATGTCTCATTTATCACATAAAAAAGACTGCAAAAATAAATCAAGCAATCCAACTGACTGCAATGAGAATGATGTAGTATTATCTCCTTCACAACGTTTCGCAGCTTTTAAAAATACAATGAAGCACGAGCGTTCAATGGCATCTAAATTTGAGCGTTCTTTGTCTTTTGAACTTGATGATTTTCAACTTGATGCTATTGATGCACTAGAAAATGGCAATAATGTTTTAGTTGCTGCTCCTACTGGAGCTGGTAAAACTGTTGTTGCGGATTTTGCTGTATTTCTTGCGCAAAATCGCAATGTAAAAGCTTTTTACACAACGCCTATTAAAGCTTTAAGTAATCAAAAATATCACGATTTCTGCGAACTGTACGGCTCAGACAGAGTAGGGTTATTAACTGGAGATACTTCTGTAAATCCTGAAGCAGACATTGTTGTAATGACTACTGAAGTTTTAAGAAATATGCTTTACGAGCATTCGATTACGTTGCAATCTTTAGGTTTTGTCGTTCTTGACGAAATTCAT
This sequence comes from Gardnerella sp. DNF01205, assembly GCF_049244135.1. Taxonomy (NCBI): domain Bacteria; kingdom Bacillati; phylum Actinomycetota; class Actinomycetes; order Bifidobacteriales; family Bifidobacteriaceae; genus Gardnerella; species Gardnerella sp. DNF01205. The sequence goes on from NZ_CP058378.1 coordinate 980,503, forward strand.
TATCTTGCAGATAAATTCCGCGGAGCTGTGTGGGAAGAAGTTATTATTCACCTTCCGAAATCAGTGAAAATTATTGGGTTGTCTGCAACTGTTTCAAATGTTGAAGATTTTTCTGCATGGCTAGAATCAGTGCGTGGAGAAACTCATTTGGTTGTCGACGAACACAGACCTGTGCCTTTAGAAAGACATGTTGTTATTCAAGAGGATTCTGTAACTGAGCCTGAGTTACTCGATTTATACGACCATGACAATAATGGGAACGTAACTAAGCGCGTTAACCCTGCATTGACTAGGAAACTTAATGAATTTGAATACCGCGCTCGTCGCCGTAAAGAATCTTACAGCGATAGCAAATACCGTTACAGAAAAGGTAAGAAGCACAGTATTAACGGGGGAGTTGCACAGTTAGATAAATGCGCGAAACGACATACTCCTCGCCGCTGGGCTGTTATTGACGAATTAGATTACCTAGGAATGCTGCCAGGAATTTATTTTATATTCTCTCGTTCCGGATGCGATCAAGCTGTTCAACAATGTTTAAACGCAGGATTAATACTTACATCTGATGAAGAAATGTACGAAATACGTAAAATTGTCGACAGCATGGTTGCAAATCAACTTTCTAAAGAAGATTTACACGCTTTAAGCTTTGAGCGTTTTCGTTTTGCTCTCGAACAAGGATTTGCAGCACATCATGCCGGTATGATTGCGTTATTCCGTCACATTGTTGAAACGCTATTTGAACGCGGACTTATTAAAGTTGTTTTTGCAACAGAAACACTTGCTTTAGGCTTAAATATGCCAGCTCGAAGCGTTGTTGTAGAAAAGCTAGTAAAATTTGACGGTACTGGGCATGTACCTCTTACACCTGGAGAATTTACGCAACTTACAGGTCGTGCTGGAAGACGTGGAATTGACGATATTGGTTACGCAATTCTTGTAGATCATGCTGATTTTGTTCCTCAACAGGCTGCAGCGCTTTCTAGTAAACGCGTATACCCACTACATTCCAGCTTCGTTCCTACGTTTAATATGGCAGTTAATTTGCTGAACTCAAGCGATGCAGATACTGCTCGAACAACACTAGATCGTTCTTTTGCTCAATGGGAAGCTAATGCTTCTGCTGAACGTTTACATAATCGCATGAACGAACTTGAAACAGCTCTTAAAGGCTATGAAGAAGCATTCCACTGCGAACATGGGGATTTTGCTGAATTCTTACAATTACGTATGAAGCTTAAAGAAGCTCAACACGATCAACGCCGTAAACTGAAACATACTTTATTCCACACAGATGCAGAACGCACAGCAGCGTTTAAAGCGCTGGATGATGTTATTGCAAATCTTAAAGAAGCTGAGCGAACGCATCCGTGTGCAGGTTGTGCAGATATTCAACAACATTTGCGTTGGGGCTACCATTGGATTAGAGAACATAAGGAACTTGATCAAGTACGTGAACGCTACGAATCTCGTACTGGTTCTGTTGCTAGAACTTTTGACCATATTTGTGACGTATTGTACAGTTTGGATTATTTACAATCTGAAGATTCTTCACAAAACCAAATTTTGCACCTTACTGAGCGCGGTCAATTGTTAAGAAGGTTGTATAACGAACTAGACATTGTATTTGCTGAAGCTATTTGCGAAGGAATTTTTAATAATCTTTCACCACTTGAATTATTATCGTGCTTGTCTGCATTAGTTTATGAATCTAGAGGACCTGCAGGGGGAGAACCTAGACGATATCCAGGCGGCAAGGATGGCGCGATATTTAATACAGTATTGCGAATGAAAGAATTATTTATGCGTACTAGCGCATTATGCGCAGACGCTCATTTGCCAGCGTTAAGACCGCTTGAATTTGGTGCTGTAGATATTATGTATGATTGGGCTAATGGTGCTGATCTAGCTGAAATTTTGCGCAATACTGACAGCACTGGAGGAGATTTCGTGCGTCAAGCTAAACGTCTTATTGATTTACTTACTCAACTTTTCGCAGCAGGAGAATATTTACAATCTATAGATGGCGTAGATAAAAATCTTTCTTCGTGCGCTTATGAAGCTGCAAAACTATTAAACCGTGGAGTTGTTGCATACTCAGATGTATAAGTATGAGCATATACAAATAAAACGCATGTATTTTGTATATATAAATCGTTTTTATATATATAGTCCGTGCAATTCGGTAATTTTATAAAGTACTACACAAGGAGATACTATGGCAGAACGCAGTTTACGCGGTATGAGCATTGGTGCGAAATCATTAGAATCTGACGATAATGTAGATTTCGCGGCACGAAATGATGTTGTGTATGTGTGCCCAAAGGGACATCGCACGATTCTTCCTTTTGCTCAAGGCGCAGAAATTCCTGAAGAGTGGGAATGCCGCTGCGGCACGATTGCACATCGCGAAGGCGACGATGATCGTCCAGATGATGATTTCAACAAGCCTTCTAGAACGCATTGGGATATGCTGCTTGAACGTCGTAGTGAAGAAGAATTAAAAACTTTACTAGACAAACGTCTAAAAATGCATCATGAGGGCTGGATTCCTGACTATGAGTGAATTCTCGGTGACTTCAGGATGCACTAGTCGTCGCATTATTCTGCTTGATCTTGATGGCACATTAACAAAGTCAGATGCTGGTATTATTACTTGCGCAAAGCTTGCATTGAAAGAATTGAAACAGTCTATTCCGGACGATGCTGAAATGCATCGTTTTATAGGTCCTTCAATTTTAGAATCTCTTCAACGCAATAATGTGCCTGAATCGCTGCTAGCAAAGGGACTTGCTACGTATCGCAAGTATTATTCTGAAGTAGCAACTTTTGATGATCCAAATAATCCTGGTAAAAAGATTCCAGGATGCCTACTTAACAAAGTATACGATGGAATACTTGAGCAACTCACAAAACTTCGTGAAGCTGGATATTATTTAGCAACCGCATCTTGCAAGCCAGAATATCAAGTAAAGCCTATTTGCGATTATTTTGGTTTAACGAAGTATCTTGACGGAATTTATGGCGCTAGCAAAGATATGTCGCGCATTAGCAAAACTCAAGTTATTCGTTATGTTTTTGATGAGATTGATTACAATCCAGAAAAAGGCGACAGAGCTTTGATGGTTGGAGACCGCTGGACTGATGCCGACGGAGCAAAAGATTGCGGCTTGGATTGCTTGGGATGCGCTTGGGGCTATGCTGAGCCTGGCGAGCTTGAAGCACACGGATCTTACAGAATTATTGATAACGTAAGCGAATTAAGCACTGCAATTTGCGAATATTTCGCTTAATCTAATCAGAATTTTTGTCGTAACGGCTTTTTCTTTACACCCTCGTAAAGTTTCGGTCGTTTTTTGGCGGGAAAACGGCTTTTTCTTTACATACATGCACAGTTTCTGTCGGTTGAGCTTATTATTTGACTAGATTTACTTGATATTTATCCGATAATGTACGTTATGTCAAATTAGAGATAAATAATCAAACACAACCAACAAAATCTCAACTACTATCAAATAATATCCCTACGATACTTCTTACTAAATAATCTAAGACTTGCAACTTCGGTACGCACAAAATAGCATTGCAAAAATATTGACAAAAATAAGCGCGATAATAATCACATATGACGTAATCAGCGTTGATCTCATTAATAACCAATAATCATCGCGAACAAATCCAAAATCGCGAACAATATGTAAAAGCATGTACGCAAGCATTGCGCAAGGAAGCCCACAACAATGCGTAATAACAATACTCCAAGGCATTAAACCAATAGAATTTCTCTTATTACTATTGCTAATACTATTTGCCTTCAAATAAGCATTTTTTCGAAATTTTACTAAAAAACGCACGCAAGCAAATAAACTATAGAAAAACAATGATACTGAAGCAAACCAGCAAATAACAGCGATAATAACAACTACAAACATGCCATTATCCCCACGTTTCCTGAACAAGACTCCATGAGTTTGAAGATGTATGAGAAGTAGGTTTTGAATAAGATTTGCGAGTAGACTTACTACTTTTTTCTTCAACTTGCGTAGCATCAACAGAATTTTCAGAAGATAAGTCCTCTTCAACTCTAGAAACAATGCGGCCAACAGCAATAGCAAATACTGCTAAACCAGAAGCAAGCATACTACGCATATTATCTTGATTCTCATCGCACTCTTGAACAGATTGACCATCACAAATAATAGTCATATTTCTCAAACGCTCTTCTGAGTATCGATTAAGAAAAATAATAGCCGTAGTAACATTAACTAAATTAACGCCAGCATCAAGCAGCCTTTTAGCTACAGCCATAATCGCAATATCCTTAAAAGAATACAAACGACGAGAACCAGAACCGCTAGATGCATGAATTGAAGGCTCTATAATGCTTTTACGAGCCCAATAATCGAGTTGCCGGTAAGTAATACCGGCAACCTTCATAGCGACACTACCACGGTATCCTGAAGCGTGATCAGCAGACAGAGAAAAATTAAAAAGCTCCCCCTGTACTGCGTTAATCACATTATCGGACTGTGACTGCGTCATGTGCGAAAAATACCAGTCTGAATTTGCCAATCATAATTTCATCGCCATTATGCAGCACTGATTCATCAACACGTTCACGATTTACATACGTACCATTTAGACTTCCAGAATCTGAAATGCTAAACACGCCATTATGGCGCTTAAACACTGCATGAGCACGCGAAACAGTAGAATCATCTAACAAAATATCAGCATGCGAATCGCGCCCAACTGTTACTAAGTCTTCATCGAGAAGATAGCGAGAACCAGACACTGCTCCCCTAGTTGAAATCAACAACGCAGTACCAGGACGTAGTTTCGCTATAGTATCAAAATCATCCTGCTGCATAGGACGATCTGAAGTTGTATTCATTGGAATATGAATAGCTGGCATACCAATAATAGTGGTTTCGCCAGCTGTAGGAATCGGTTCAGTCATACTTGCTATTCTACCTTGTTACTCGACTGGTTTTGCATATTCGTACTGTTTTGGTTCGCGTGTCGAAGTAATTTCTACCTCATCAGGCACTGAAACCATTACAGAAGAACCAAATTTAATTTTTAAACGCGACCCAACACCGCCTGCAATATTAACAGCATTTTGCAAATTCTGAGGGTCACCAATTGCTTTCACAATATAAGGAGGATCAATCATAATATTGTCACATATAAGACCATGCTTAGTTTGTGAAATATAGCTTGAAGTAACTATTCTCACACCGTTAATAGACATAACTTCTACGCCAGCATTTCGCAATTCCTCTATTAGCTGAAACATCGTAGCGGCATCAATATTCTCTTTTTCACCTGCGGTAATGTGAACTACAATACCTTTACCTACTGCCGGCAGACGTCCAGAAATAAGACCATTTGCTTGAGCATTCTGCTGAGCAATGCGACGAGCTTCATCTTGTTTATCTACTGCTTCACGCAACGAATTAAGCTGACCTGTTAATTCACTTTTTCGGCTTTCCAAACTCTGAATTTGAGAATGAGTTTCTGTAATAAGACGCGTCAACTCCTCTTCACTCATTGTTTCATACAAAAGTGAGTTACTACGATTAACTTGAATCATGTACGCAAAACCTAATAAAGCGCAGAGCAACATCATTAAAAAGCCCGTAAATATACGCGCCCGCGTCACATGACCACTTAGTGAAGATTTTACTTTACGATGAACTGCTGGGAAAGATCCAGTTTGAGTTTCATCACTTTCACGATCATGCGCTTTTTGACGACGCATTTTATGAAGAATATCATCACCTTGTGGAGAATGAGAAAACATTGAAACCATATGCTAACTCCTGAAGATGAAACGACGAATTGCAGAAACGTTAGAGAAAATACGAATTCCTAAAACAACAATAACTGCAGTTTGTAATTGTGCACCTACACCAAGCTGATTTCCAAGTAAAACAAGCAACGTAGCTGCTATAACGTTTGAGAAGAATGAAATAACAAAAACTTTATCCGAAAAGTTTCTTTCAAAATATGCACGTGCAGCACCAAGCAACGCATCTAGTGCTGCAACGACCATAATAGGTAAATAAGGCTGAATGACAATAGGAATATCTGGATGAACAACAACTCCAATTAATACTCCCAAAATTAATCCAAAAATCGCTGCCATGCTTATCTCCTAATTCTCTCGTTGGCAAAACTGATATCGCCTGTGTTTGCTGCGCTGAGTCGTATAACTCTCGAAGGTGAAACCTGTGGATTAATGCCTGCATTAGCTAAAGATGCGTACCATTTCATGCGTTTCATATCATTACACTGTTTAATTAAATCATCAGAATCGCCAATAACTTCAATAACATATGGACTTTGAGTTTGATTAACTCCAATAAGAATAGTTTGGCCAGCAACACGAATAGAAGTTTGTGCTCCAAGTCTATGCCCATTAACAGAAATAGCTTCAGCGCCTGCTTTCCACAATAATGATACAAATTGTTGAATATCGCGATCTGTAACTAATCGCATTCTTGCGCCATTACTCTCGCGAGGCAAAGAACCGCTATTCACATCGCTCGAAGCAGAAATAGGATTAGCAATAGTTACAGTAATCCCAGAACCTTCTACAGCATGAGTGCCATTAACCATATCATCTGATTTACTAACTTCATCCTCTTCAGGCGTAGTAATTTTTTGCGACTCATGATCTACGTTATTTCTCAATAACGTTACTTCTTCTACAAGCTTATCGAAACGAGACGTATAACCTGACAACTCATTAGCTAATGAAGAACGTATTGCTTTTCTAGGATCAGTGTGTAACTTACGAACAAACTGACTCCCAACAGTACCGATAGAAACACACAATAAAAATACTATAGCTCTAGTGAACCACAGATTAAACGGTTTAACAGGTTGTTTACTTAATCTTGCATCCATAAACATTGGATCAACCGGACGATTAGTTAAATCATCAATAAGACGCAAAGCATAATCGTCAATATAACGTCTACGATCATGATTGTGAGCAAAACCACTAGGAGACATTACAACATGATGCGTTGAAATACCAGTAAATGAGTGCGAGAATAATGCTCTACGCCTAGTTAACAACATTCCATCAGGAGCAGCAAAAGACATTGGCATAGTGCTTTTATGAGACGTATGTTTTACATCTAAATCTTTGATACTATCTTTTAAACTAACAAATTCATCTTGCTTAGTCATATGTGCGTACACGCCTTATTTAGTTTTTTCTTGACTTAGCAAGTAACAAATAAGCTTGCATATAGTAAAGCAAGCCAGCATACCAATATAGAGCAATACCCCACACTCCACATGCAAGTGCAGCAGCATAAAGCAGGAACATAGACTCAGTAGCTACAGCATAAACAATCATTAAAGAAACGATCGAAAGCATAAGAAGCGCTGTACCAGCTTTACCTACAAAGTTAACAGGCAAAGGACCATAATCTCTTTGCGCAAGTACTATTACAAGTACAGCCATAATAACATCACGCAATACTACTAATAAAAGTGCCCACCAAGGGATAATCATTGCAACAGCTAAAGCTAACGTACTGCAAAAAATCAATAGACGATCAGCTATAGGATCAAGGATTTGACCCAACTTACTAACTTGATTCAAAGTACGAGCAATATAACCATCAAGACAATCAGAAAACGCAGATATTGCTAAAACAATAAGAGCAAAAGTCATCTGATGCTGTGTAATAAGCCAAGCAATATAAGGAATTGAACATATGCGCAAAAAACTGATTAGATTAGGTATTGTCAAAACTCGATTCATTGCTTCAGGACTATATTCCTGATTAATAACGAACTTAGTCATAATATCTTCCTCATACGAAATCACTCAATTAATCAGCATATATTCGCATCAAAAAAACTCGCTTGTTGTGCAATACTTAATATGTTGGGGACATATTTCATGTCCCCAACATACATCTAATATTTATTCGTGCCAAGCAGCTTTTGCAGTATTACGAATAGCTTCAATCGCCTCTTTAGGACTTTCTGCTCCATAAACTGCAGAACCTGCAACAAGCACATCAGCACCAGCTTCAGCAACTATTGCTGCAGTTGAAGGACTAACTCCTCCATCGACCTGAATATGAGTCTGCAATCCGCGACGAGTAATTTCGTCACGTAAACGGCGAACCTTATTCATTTGATTAGCTAAGAACTTCTGTCCACCGAAACCAGGCTCAACAGTCATAATAAGAACCATATCGAATTCATCAAGAATATCGAAAATAGGTTCAACTGGTTCCGCAGGGCGCACAGCAAAGCAAGCTTTACAACCCATATCGCGAAGCTGACGAGCTAATCTCACTGGAGCATGAGTAGCACCCATATGGAAACTCACAGAAGCAGCTCCAAGCTTAGCGTATTCTGGAGCCCAACGATCTGGATCCTCAATCATCAAATGTACGTCAACTGGAAGTTTAGTAACCTCACAAATTCGCTTAACAATTGGTTCACCCAAAGTCAAATTAGGTACAAAGTGATGATCCATTACATCGACATGAACAAGATCCGCATTAGATATTGCATCAAGGTCACGCTCAAGATTGCAAAAATCTGCGGAAAGAATGCTAGGTGCTATTTGTATATTCATGTGTACTATTCTAGAAAATGCAAGCGACTAGTTTTATAAAAACAAAATTTTTAAAATTGTTTTTTCAAATACTTGAAACTTATTTACTAGAAGTATTCTGAGACTCACGTTCTCTTTCATCTGAAGTTATATCTATAAGTCGTTCAACAAGAGAATCACGAGTACTAGCACTCTTTTGCAGCAAAGCAAAAACAATAGTTGCACAAATAAATACGATAATAGAAACCCAAACATTAATGCGAACACCTAAGAAAACATGTGAAAAATCAATTCGCAATGCCTCAATCCATACTCGTCCGATTGTGTACCACATAACATAAAGTGCGAATACGGAACCGGCTTTTAACTTCTTAGCTATAACTTTGCCAAAATAAATAAGCAATGCAGCACCGATGAAATTCCAAATCATCTCGTACAAAAATGTTGGATGAAATAATGTGCCTTCTGGGCACGTTAACCCATCATAACATCTTTCACTATGACCTATTGCTTGTGTGGTATCATAATTTAACTTCAAACCCCATGGCAAGTTAGTAGGAGCTCCGTAAAGTTCTTGATTAAACCAATTCCCCAATCTTCCTATACCTTGAGCAATAAGCACTGCAGGAGCTGCACAATCAGCTAGTAATCCAATAGGATATTTACGATACTTGCATAACACACAAGCAGCCAATGCGCCTAAGAATATGCCGCCCCAAATTCCTAGACCACCATTCCAAATTCTAAATATTTCTAAAAAATCACCATTAGAGCCAAAAAACTTTTCTGGAGTTGTAATAACGTGATACAAACGCGCGCCAATTATTCCAGCAGGAAGACTGACTAAAACAAGATCAAGTATCTGGTTAAAATCTCCTCCAAGACGCTTCCATCGACGCGTAGTAATCCACATTGCAACCAAAATACCGGCAAGAATACTAAGAGCGTAAAACTTTATGTTTACAAAGCCAAGAGAAAATTGCGAAATACTTGGCGACGGGATAAAACAGACTGTCATGGCGTCGATATTAGTCTAAGCCCACGATTGCGACAGATAAATTCAGAAATGAGCAAGTTGCAAAAGCACAAGCAGCACAGGACCGCACAGCAAAATAGAATCTACTCGGTCAAGAACACCACCATGACCTTTTAGCAAATGCCCCATGTCTTTAATACCAATATCTCTTTTAAGCATAGAAGCACACAAGTCACCGAATGTGCCAATGATTCCAGAAGAAATACCCATGACTAATGGCATCCACCAGAAATTGAACCAAGAGGAACCATAAAAACCTGCAATAATTGCATATGCTCCTATAATTGCAAAAAGCATTGAGCCTATTAAGCCTTCTACAGACTTCTTAGGAGAGATTCGCGGAGAAAGCTTATGTTTGCCCAACCATGCACCAGCAAATAATCCGCCAGTGTCACTTAATGCAGGTAAAAATACCAAAAGCATAGCGTGAGCAACTGCGTATTTTGTATTTGTAAGAGCTAATACAATGCAAGAAGCTAAAAGTGGAATGTACAACACCACGAATAGCGAAACAGACGTATTCGTAAATAAAGTATGTTCGTATGATGAGCGGTTAGAACCATCGAGCTTTTTTTCTACAGCTTGCATCGTTCTATCTGAAATAGTACTGCTAAGAGTCGCACAAATTACTGTAAGAAGCAAAGATGCAGTAATTCCACTAGCCATAGCAACAGCATGCCATTTTGCATAGTATGTTGCAAAAATAGTTACAAGCGAACATATTGATAACGTTACGAAAGGAATACGCAAACCGAGAGTTGCAAAATCAACATGTAATTCCCACAATGCCAGAACCATAAAAATGGCCATAAGCACTATAAAGACATCAATGCTAATAATTAAGCAAGAAACAATTGCTACAACTAGTATTGCGGCAGTAGCAATTGCTTGAGGCATATTCCTGCCCGTGCGACGATTAATATCACTTAAAGTTTCATGGGTGCCATGTGTAGCAGTATCTGCTTTGTCAAAAGACAATCCTACTTCTGATGCAGTTTTTTCAGCATTTGCTTTACTGACTTCATTGGCAAAATTATGCTGTTTTATTTGACTCATACGGCACCCATTCAGTTTGAAACTACAAAAATCTCAGACTTCCATAATTTCTTTTTGCTTACCTTCAAGCAAAACGTCTAAAGAATCAGTAACTTGCTTAGTTACTTTATCAAGCTCTTTTTGTAAACGATCGCCTTCATCTTCGCCAAGTTCACCATCTTTAACAGACTTGTCAATAGATTCCTTAGCTTTGCGACGAATATTGCGAACTGCAACTTTGCCTTCTTCTGCTTTATTCTTAGCAAGCTTGACGTATTCCTTGCGACGCTCTTCCGTGAGCTCTGGCATAGTAACACGAATAACATTGCCATCACGATTAGGGCTTACACCTAAATCAGAATCGCGAATAGCCTTTTCAACAGCATTCGCTTGAGAAGCGTCAAAAGGCGTAACTGAAAGAGTTCTAGGCTCTGGAACACCAATAGATGCAACAGCTTTAATTGGAGTTGGAGCACCATAATAATCAACCATAATTCCGTTTAGCAAAGCAGGATTAGCACGACCGGTGCGAATACCCATAAAATTCTCTTTAGTAGCTTCAACAGACTTATTCATCTGTTCACGGGCTTGATCAATTATTGCTGACATGTGTTCTCCTTTATAATATTTAAGCAAATGTTGGCTCTGCATTAGACACTAATGTGCCAATAGATTCTCCAACAAGAGCACTAGTTACGTTACCTTCGCCCTCAAGACCAAACACACGAATTTTTTGATTATTATCGCGAGCCATAGAAAGCGCAGACGCATCCATAACAGCTAAACCATCAACGATAGCGCGATTGTAGTTTAGTGTTAAGAACTTACGAGCAGTAGAATCTTTACGAGGATCAGCACTATATACGCCATCCACACCATTCTTGCCCATAAGAACTTCATCGCAATGAATTTCCAATGAACGTTGAATAGAAACAGTATCAGTAGAAAAATATGGCATTCCGGCACCAGCACCAAAAATAACCACACGACCCTTTTCAAGGTGACGAATTGCTTTCAACGGAATATAAGGTTCTGCAACCTGACCCATTGTAATAGCAGTTTGTACGCGAGTTGCTTGCCCTGCTTGCTCAAGAAAATCCTGAAGAGCCAAGCAGTTCATTACAGTGCCCAACATACCCATATAATCGCCACGGCTACGATCAATACCTGCTTGCTGCAGTTCTGCTCCCCTAAAGAAGTTACCGCCGCCGACAACAATAGCAACCTGAACGCCTTGATTCACTGCAGCTACTATTTCGCCAGCAATCCTACGAATAACATTAGTATCAATACCAACAGCGCCACCACCGAATGCTTCTCCAGAAAGCTTTAATAAAACCCTACGGGACTTTCCTTCATCCGTTTGTGCAATAGCCATACAGATTCCTCCAGTCATAACGGCGAATGAGGTATATCTTTGTCAGTTTATCTATCAATAACGACACTCAAAACGCACGTTAAGCTGGAAAATGAATATAAAAAATGGGTTGCGCACAACTTGTGCACGCAACCCTATATACAAGAACAAAAATAAATTCTTATATAATTAGTGCTTATTCAGCAGCACCTTTGCCAACCTCAACGCGAGCAAAGGCAAGAGCGGTGCCGCCAACTTCCTTGAACAAGTCACCAACGCTCTTGGATGGATCCTTAACGTATGCCTGCTCGAGAAGTACAGTTTCCTTGAAGAAAGCGTTCATACGTCCTTCAACAATCTTTGGAACAATCTTCTCTGGCTTGCCTTCAGCCAAGGACTTCTCGGTTGCAACGCGACGCTCAGATTCCAAAACTTCTTCTGGAACATCTTCGCGGCGAAGCCACTGCGCACCCATAGCGGAAATCTGCAAAGCAGCTTCGTGAGCAACCTTTGCACCAGCCTCGTCAGTAGCAATCATGGAAACGATGCTTGGAGGCAATTCCACAGACTTCTTGTGAGCATAAATCTCAACGTGTGGACCGCTTACCTTAGCAACCTGACCAACCTTGACGTGCTCGCCAAACAAAGCTGCTGCTTCTTCAACAGATTCCTTAACAGTTGCGCTATCAGCTGGTGCTGCAAGTACTTCTTCAGCAGTAGAAGCATTAGCTTCAACAGCATGGTCAAGAACAGTGTTTGAGAATTCCACAAACTTTGGTGTCTTTGCCACAAAGTCAGTTTCAGAATTCAACTCAACTGCGTAACCAGTTTCGCCTTCAGCAGACTTAACAACCTTAGAAGCGATGGTACCTTCCTGAGCCTTACGACCTTCACGCTTACCAGCTGCCTGAATACCCTTAGCGCGGATGATTTCCTTAGCGCGGGCAACGTCGCCTTCAGCTTCAGTAAGAGCCTTTTTAACGTCCATCATGCCGGCGCCGGTTTCTTCACGCACCTGCTTAATCAACGCTGCAGTAATTGCTGCCATTTTGTTCTCCTCGTATCAATATGATTCTTAAAAGCTGCAAAAAGCAAAATCAATTGGATTTTGCAGCTTCTAGATAAGAATCTGGTTGCAAATTAGCTTATCAGGCGTTTGCCTCAGTATTTTCTTCCTTGGCAGGCTCAGCTTCAGCTTCGCCTTCCTTGGTGAGCAATTCCTTCTCCCAAGCTGCCATTGGCTGAGCATCATTACCTTCAGACTTAGCGCCCTTACCGGCATGCTCAAGCAAGCCTTCAGCTACAGCATCAGCCATCAAGCTGGTCAATAACTCAATGCCACGAATAGCATCGTCGTTAGCAGGAATTGGATACTCAACAGCCTCAGGATCAGTGTTAGTATCAACAATTGCCACAACTGGAATACCGAGCTTATGGGCTTCTTCAACAGCCAAAGCTTCCTTGTTAATATCAACAACGAACATGGCGGATGGAGTGCGGTTCATGTTGCGAATACCACCGAGCTGCTTGGAAAGCTTGTCCTTCTCGCGCTCGAGAAGCAAAAGTTCCTTCTTAGTCAAGCCGGATCCACGAACATCGCTGAAGTCCATTTCCTCAAGTTCCTTCAAGCGCTTTACGCGAGTAGAAACAGTCTGGAAATTGGTCAACATACCGCCAAGCCAACGCTCGCAAACATAAGGCATGTTTACGCGAGTTGCCTGATTCTGTACAGCTTCCTGAGCCTGCTTCTTAGTGCCCACGAAGAGAACAGTGCCATTGTGAGCAACAGTCTGCTTGATGAAGTCATAAGCCTTGTCGATCATGTCGAGAGACTTGAACAAATTGATGATATGAATACCATTGCGCTGGGTAAGAATGAACTGCTTCATCTTTGGGTTCCAGCGACGAGTCTGATGACCGAAGTGCAAACCAGCCTTCAGCATTTCGCTCATGGTAATCTGTGCCATATCTATATACCTTTCTTGTCGGTTATTTCCTGGCCATGTCTGTTCGCATGCAACCTGGCTGACACATGCCTAAATCCAAGCTGACCGACACGAACGGACGCGTACATGGCGCGTATTTGCGAATCCGTGTAGACAATAAAAAGCGAGCAATCATATAACGCGGCAATACTCATGCTCAAAATGGACACGCAGAGAGTGATTATATCAGATACTCAATACCAAAAATCGGCATCCTTGTAGCTATAAAAGCAACAAAAATGCCGATAACTTTTAAAAAATTATTTACACATAACGCATAAAAACTAAAACTTAGCTACGCATATTATTGCGCAACTCACGCAACGCTTGACGGCGCACATCCTTTTCAAGCCTATCCAAATAAATATGACCATCTAAATGATCACACTCATGCTGAATCATTCTAGCCATAAGACCTTCACCTTCAAGCACTACAGTCTTACCATCTAAATCAATTCCACGAGCTCTAGCATAATTTGCACGCCTAGTTTTGTACCATAATCCCGGAACAGAAAGGCAACCCTCGTCGTCGTACTGTTCACCTTTTAGCTCTTCAATTACTGGATTTAGAATATAGCCAATTCGACCATTTATATTGTAAGAAAAAGCTCTAAAACTTACACCAATCTGATTAGCAGACAATCCAGCTCTACCTGGATCATTTACCGTTTCCAATAAATCATCAACTAAATGTTTCACAGCTGGCGTAATTTCACGAATCTCATCACAAGGAGTTCGCAATACGGGATCCGGAACAATACGAATTTTTCTAATAGACACTCGATTACTCTTTCTTTTATGTAAGTAGGAATAACGAAAAAACAACTACAAATATGTAAGCTTTTTACTCGACATGTTCATTATGATCACTATGCGATGTCGAAGAGGAATCTGATGAAGATTCTTCACCAAAACGCTTCAAATGATTCGCAGCTTGATCGATAGCTTGACGTACTCGAGGAGTTACAGCTTCCTGTGCTTGCTTAACAGTCTCCTGTGCTTGCTTAACAGTCTCAGTAGTTTTATCGAGAATCTTTACAGTTGCTGGCAAAGGACGAGTATTAGGCTTTGGAGCATACAATTGCGTTTCGATAATATCAGCATAGCGAGCAAGAATCTTCGGACGAACAATCTTCATACTTGGAGTCAAGGTTCCAGCATCTTGAGTAAATTCATCTTGCAAAATAACAAACTTACGAACAGACTCAGCGCGAGAAACAGTACTATTAGCTTGGTCAATAAATTGCTGAATTACTGAACGCACTGCTTCGTTAGTAGCAATCTCACTCATAGTAAGGTTAACATCCATACCCTTATTCTTTAGCCAAGAACGAACCATATCTGGATCAAGCTCAATTAAAGCAGAAACAAATGGCTTACCATCGCCCACTACTACAGCATGAGAAACTAATGGGCATTGAGCAATAATACCTTCCATAGGAGCAGGACTTATATTCTTGCCACCGGCAGTAATAATAATATCTTTTTTGCGACCAGTAATAGACAAGAATCCTTCATCATCTATTGAGCCAAGATCGCCTGAATGCAACCATCCATCTTCGTCAATAACTTCTGCAGTAAGCTCAGGCTTATTGAAATATCCCATAAATACGTTAGGACCTTTAATAAGCACTTCATCGTCGTCAGCAAGACGGATAGCTATACCAGGACCAGGTCGACCTACAGATCCAACTTGATTTGCATGCTCAAAATTAACTACACAAGGAGCGGCAGTTTCAGTCATTCCATACCCTTGAATAAAAGTAATACCATCAAGACCATTAAAGAAATGAGCCAAATCAGCATCCATTGGAGCTCCACCGCAAGCTAACCATGAAAGATTAGGACCTAAAGCTGAACGAATAGAAGAACCAACTGTTTTCATGTACATCGCATGATTCATGCGTGCAGCAAGAGAATGAGTTTTACCTTCAACATTGTCGCGAGACCATTGAATGAAATGCTTTACAGCTTTAGCAAAGATACGACCCTTTATGCCAGCACCAGCTTTTTGTGACGCAGCATTATAAACTTTTTCAAAAACTCTAGGCACGCCAAGTAAATACGTAGGCTTAAAACTACGCAAATCAGCCAAAAGATGCTTAGCATTAGGCACATATCCAATAACACCGTGAGCACCAATAGCAACATATTGAATGTACCGAGCAAAACAATGCGCCAATGGAAGGAATAAAAGCAAACGATTTGGTTTGCATAACATATCGTTAAGAACATCGTAACCAGCAAAAACAATATGCGTAAAATTACGATTTGAAAGCATTGCGCCTTTAGGTCTACCAGTCGAGCCAGAGGTGTAAACAATAGTAGCTAAATCATCTGCCTTAACAACATCAACAGCTTTATTAAGCTCATCCTCAGTAATAGATCTACCAAAATCAACAACTGCTTCCAAGCCACCAGCTTTGAAATTAAATACGGTTTTCAAAGTTATATGTTTATGATCCTGACGAACACGCTCTAAGCATTGAGCATGCGCATCGTCTCCAGCAAAAGCAATAACTGGCTTAACTTCATCGATAATGTCAGCTGCCTGCAATGCTGAATCTGTTTCATAAATAGGAACGCTTACAGCACCAATACATGCACAAGCAAAATCGACAATACCCCACTCATAACATGTAGCAGAGTAAATAACAACTTTGGAGCCATGCTGAACTCCGAGTGCTATTAAGCCTCGAGCTACTGCACGAACTTTCGCGAGCATTTCAGATGAAGTAACATCATGCCAACGACGAGTTTCATCGTCTTGCCATTGAGCAACCAAGTCTTGTGGGCTACGCATAGCACGATTGGCGAGTAAGGAATAAATGGTATCACCGTCTTGAGTTGGGTGAATGGCTTCTACAGCAAATTCTCGGAGCATATTATTTATTGTACTTGATAACAGAATCGACACGACTGCACGAAGTACAAAAAATAATACTTAATATTGTCATTTACAAACAAACACTGGGAAAAAACTTAGATTCTACAAGTCGTGCAAGGTAGAATGTTTAATCTTACAAAAGTGAACCCCTTTATTGCTAAAATTGTTGAAAAATCAGCAAATCAAGCAATAAGGGGCTCATATTTATTTGAATATATGTACATAAGTCTTCAAACGCATTATCATAGATGTCTTATTTCAGCTACCTACTATAAGCGACGATTTTATCCTAGATCTGCATACGTGCAAATCCAACGATTATTTTTCAATTCCAAAGATAACGACGCCCAGTATTTCACAGGTCCTGCACAAATGCGCACAACACCTTCAAAATGATTCGGGCTGACTAACATTCCATTAAACAAACTCGGAACTGCAGGAAAACTACGCACAGCAGAGCGAGTTTCCGAATCGTTATTATCAGTGAAATACTCATCCATCAGTTTCCACATGTTAGTTAATTTAGTAATACAACTTTTTGTTAAAAGCTGCGACATTGCTGGAGAAATAGGCCTACCTCTCGAAATATCTGCAGCTATGCAAGCAATTTGACAAGTTTTTAAAGCTAAATTAACAAAAGCCTGCTCATCTCTACTGTCGAAATAACACATTCCAACATGGTATTTCAAGCATTCACGCGAAAAACCAACACTAACTTCACCCTCATATACAGGCAAGCTAATACGAGGTCTACAGAAAACATGTGGAGGATCCTCGTCATTGTTTTTCTTAGTCTTTGAGGACTTATCTTTCAGCTCATCATCACTGTAATCGTTATCTTCCATGCCATAGGCATCAGCAAAATCTATCTTCATGTTTCTCTCCTGTTTTAACAATTATTTAAAACTGTTGTTATTTAAAACTTGTTAAGCTTATATTTCTACAAACTAAACGAGTTTAGATAAAAGCTTACAACGTAATTTTTCTCTAACTGCGTAATTAATAAAAATGTGGATAAATTACAAAATATTCGTCGTTTTTATTGAAAATAAACGATTTTATGCGTGTTGAATTATACACATTACGGTTTAAAAGAATAGCAAATATAGCTAAAAAATCATATTTATGCATAAATCAATAGAATGTTCATATAGATATAACAATTTTGAAAACAAAAATGGCGGCTCAGAGCAAATTACTGAACCGCCATATTTTATGCAATAAGCATCATACTTATAACACTAACGAATATCCTGATGGAATGGGTTAAATACTACGTTGCAACGCTGGAAGCTCTTAACATCAACATAACCTGTAGAAGCCATTGTTCTGCGCAATGCACCAACAAAGTTTGTAGTACCATCTGCTTCATGACTTGGACCGAAAAGAATATTTTCTAACGGAGCCACAGTGCCAACATTTGAGCGCATGCCACGAGGAAGTGATGAATGGCGAGCCTCAGCACCCCAATGAGTGCCATGACCAGGAGCCTCAGTTGCGCGAGCTAATGGAGTACCAAGCATAACTGCGTCAGCTCCAACTGCAAGAGCCTTAATAAAGCTGCCGGAATTACCCATTCCTCCATCAGCAATAATTTGCACGTAACGACCGCCGGATTCATCCATATAATCCCTACGAGCTTCAGCAACATCCGCAATGGCAGTAGCCATAGGTGCTTGCACACCTAAAGTATTCATTGTTGCGGATACTGCTCCGCCGCCAAATCCGACTAAAATACCTGCAGCTCCAGTTCTCATCAAATGAAGAGCAGAAGTATAATCCGCGCAACCTCCAACAATAACAGGGACATCGAGATCGTAAATAAACTTCTTTAAATCAAGAGGTTCATGATCTTTAGAAACATGTTCCGCAGATACTGCTGTTCCGCGAATCACAAATAAATCAACACCAGCTTCTAGCACAGTGTTATATAATTCTTGCGTGCGTTGTGGAGAAAGAGCTCCTGCTACTGTCACTCCAGCATCTCTGATTGTATGCAAACGCTTTGCAATCAATTCTGGTTTGATTGGCTCAGTATAAATCTCCTGAATGCGGCGTGTTGCAATATTTGACGGCATCTCAGCTATTTCTTTTAACAAAGGTTCTGGATTCTCATATCGAGTCCATAAACCTTCTAGATCAAGAACTCCAAGACCACCCATTTGACCAATTGCAATCGCAGTATCCGGGCTAGTAACAGAATCCATCGGAGCAGCAATAATTGGGATATCAAACGTGTAAGCATCTACTTGCCATGAAGTAGATACAGCTTGAGGATCACGCGAGCGGCGCGAAGGAACAATAGCAATATCGTCAAGCGAATATGCAACTCGGGCTTTTTTGCCCAAACCAATTTCAATTTCCTGAGACATACTTCTTAGGCTAGTGCCTTATGCTGACGAGTTACGACTCATAGTAAGACTCATAGTAAGACTCATAGTAATTCAAAAGCTATTTATCATTATTTTTACGCAAAGCACTGTATATAGCTTTTGCTTTATTCTCGCCAATTCCAGGTACTTTTTGCAAATCTTCTAATGAAGCATTTTTCAAAGATTTTATTGAACCAAAAGATGCAAGCAAACGCTTGCGATACACTGCTCCAATTCCAGGAATTGCATCAAAAGTAGAATGCAATGAACCTTTTCTTCGCAATTTACGATGATACGAAATAGCAAAACGATGAGACTCGTCTCTAGCACGCTGCAATAAATACAATCCTTCTGAGCTTCTCTTAAAAATGATTGGATAATCTTCGTCAGGAAGCCACACTTCTTCAAGCTTCTTAGCTAAACCACAAACAGTAATATCACTTACGCCAGCATCTCTCATAGCTCTTTTAGCAGCTTTTGCTTGTTCTTTTCCTCCATCGACAATAATTAATTGAGGTTTATAAGCAAAATGCCGCGCACTAGTCAATGAATTACCTGAAAAATGCTTATTAGAAATACTGTTAGCATCGCAAATATTAATATCAGATGAGTCAGATGTATCTGATGTATCTGATGAATCTGATGCATCAAGCCTATTTTCTGCATAAACATCTTTATGCTTAAACCTTCGCAATAATGTTTCATAAACAGCACTTAAATCATCTATTTTACCATCACCATGTTCACCTCGAACCGCAAAATGACGGTACTCACTAGGACGAGCAACACCATCTTCAAAAACAACCATAGAAGCAACTTGATAACTGCCATCAACTGTATTTGAGATATCATAACATTCAATTCGCAAAGGAGATTTACTCATTCCAAGCGCCTTTGCTATTTCATTCATAGCTTCTGTTCTCATATCTATGCTGTTAATACGGCTAGATTTTATTCGTTTCAATTCCTGACTAGCATTATCGTTTGCACGATCCATAAGAGCACGTTTTTCTCCGCGCTCTGCAACTCTAATACTTACTTGAGAACCACGAATATTGCTAAGCCACAATTCAAGCTCTTGCTTACGTTCATCAGAAATTTTAATTGGAACTATAATCTCACGAGGAACAGGCGAAATAGGAGCAAGTAAATCCTCACGACCTGTTCTCTCTTGACGTTCACGACGAGTTTTAGTAGCTTGCGCTCGCAATATTACATCAGTTGCAGTAGCTTGCTGCGTAGAGCTAACAGCGTCGCGAACTTTCTTAATGCTAATAGTATCTTCATGGTTTTGTGTGTAATTTTGCTCATATTCTGCGTATACGCGAGTTAATAAATCAGCTATAAGATCACTGTCACTGATATGCTCATTTCGTTCTACCGACCAATTTTTCTCTCCACGAATCATTCCAGCTCTGACAAAAAATACATGAATTGACGCTTCAAGCTCATCTCCGCAGAATCCAAAAACATCTGCTTCTACATCATTGTCAAACACAACTGCATTTTGTTGCAAAATAGTGTTCAAAACAGCAATTTCGTCACGCAATTTAGCTGCACGCTCAAATTCTAGCTCTTCACTTGCTTCTTTCATCTCATTCTTAATTTGTGAAATATAAGACTCTCCAACACTGCCTGTAAGTATGCCAACTACATGTTCTACCATCTTGCGATGTTCGCTAGGATCTATGTTTCCTATACAAGGAGCTGAACATTTACCAATCGAAGCAAATAAGCAAGGTCTACCAGTCCTATGAGCTTTGCTAAAAACAGAGGATGAGCATGTGCGAATAGGAAAAGTTTTAAGTAAAGAATCTAAACTATGACGAAGAGGCCACACTTTTGCATACGGACCAAAATATCTAGCATGCCGCGCACTACGATTTCTAGTAATCCATACTCTTGGAAAAGTTTCCTCTAGCGAAACTGCAACATAAGGATATGTTTTATCGTCACGAAAAACTACATTAAACCTAGGATTAAAAGCTTTAATCCAAGTATATTCAAGTGTAAGAGCCTCAAATTCAGTGCTTACAACAGTCCATTCCAAACTGCGAGCTGTAAGAACCATAGATTGAGTTCTAGGATGAAGTTGGTAAAGAGGTTGAAAATAATTCGCTAAACGATTGCGTAAATTTTTTGCTTTTCCAACGTAAATAACTCGCCCCTCGCCATCACGCCACTTGTATACTCCAGGTTGCGCTGGAATATCACGAGAAGCTGGACGGAATAAATCACGGGTATCACCAAGCAATGGAGCTCCTAATGCATTTACTCTTTCATCATCAAATGATGAATCTTTCGAAAACTGTTCATCTATTATTGCTTGCGTTTTACGCCATTTTTCACTATCTCTCATCCTATTTTCTTCTTGCAAATCATATGCTTTATAAGAATTTTTATTAAGATCATTATCTTTCATTTTCACCTCCTTTCCTAAACAAGATTTATGCAACTATTCATGAGATTTGTCGAGTAAATTTCTCAGTTCAGCAAATTACAGATCGGTAACTTTTTTGAACGCTTAATGTAACATTTGCTTAAGGAATTTACCTGTCCAACTCTCGCCATTACGCGCTACGCTCTCAGGACTACCTTCTGCAACTAAGGTTCCGCCTTTATCTCCTCCTTCTGGACCTAAATCAATAATCCAATCTGCAGATTTCACAACATCAAGATTATGTTCAATTACAATAACACTGTTGCCTTTATCTACAAGAGATTGCAAAACCGCTAGAAGTTTCCTAACATCTTCAAAATGCAGTCCAGTAGTAGGTTCATCAAGAATATAAACTGTTTTACCAGTAGATCTTCTCTGCAGCTCTGTAGCAAGCTTTACTCGTTGAGACTCACCGCCAGAAAGCGTTGTTGCGCTTTGACCAAGACGAATATAGCCCAAGCCAACTTTTACTAAAGTATCTAAATATCGAGAAATAGAAGGATA
The DNA here is from genome assembly GCF_049244135.1 of Gardnerella sp. DNF01205. NCBI lineage: Bacteria > Bacillati > Actinomycetota > Actinomycetes > Bifidobacteriales > Bifidobacteriaceae > Gardnerella > Gardnerella sp. DNF01205. The sequence goes on from NZ_CP058378.1 coordinate 1,002,715, forward strand.
TGCTTTGAAAAATATTGCAGCTTCACAAATAGGCATATTAAGAACATCTGCAACAGACTTTCCGTTATATGTAACTTCCAAAGTTTCACGGTTATAACGTTTACCATGACAAACTTCACACTCTACGTATACGTCAGGCAAAAAGTTCATTTCTATTTTTAAAGTACCGTCGCCATGGCATGCTTCACATCTGCCTCCTTTAACATTAAACGAGAAGCGACCAGGACCATAGCCACGAACTTTTGCTTCTGGAGTCTGAGCAAACAATGAACGTATTTTATCCCAAACACCAGTGTAAGTTGCTGGATTAGAACGAGGAGTTCTTCCTATAGGATTCTGATCGACATGCACTACTTTGTCACAAAGCTCAATACCATCAATACGTTTGTGCTTTCCTGGAACAATTCGAGCACCATTTAGTTTGTCTGCAAGAACAGGATATAAAATTGAGTTTATAAGTGTTGATTTACCAGATCCAGATACACCCGTTATGCATGTGAATACTCCCAAAGGTATGCTTACATCAATATTTTTTAAATTATGCTCATGGGCATTAATTATATGGAGCATACGATTTTCGTCTACACTACGACGTTGTTTTGGCACATCTATTGAGCGTCTGTGAGCAATATAATCTCCAGTAATTGAACGCTGAGCTTTAATAATTCCATCAGACGGACCTGAATATACTACTTCTCCTCCATGCTCGCCAGCTTCTGGACCAATATCAACAAGCCAATCGGACTGACGAATAGTATCTTCATCATGCTCGACAACAATAAGCGTATTACCAAGATTTCGCAGATGATGCAATGTTGCAATCAAACGCTCATTATCTCTTTGATGCAATCCAATAGACGGCTCATCAAGCACGTACATAACACCAACTAAACCTGATCCAATTTGAGTAGCTAAACGAATACGTTGAGCCTCTCCACCAGACAAAGTTTTTGCAGCTCTTGAAAGAGTGAGATAGCTTAAACCCACATCGTTCAAAAAACCAAGTCGAGCACGAATCTCTTTTAATATTTCTGTTGCAATTACTGCTTGAGAACCATCCAAATGCAAAGCATTTACCCATGCTAGACTTCGCTCTACTGGCATATCGCAAACTTCAGCTATGGAAGTATTAGATACTGTAACTGCAAGAACTTCTGGACGTAAACGCTTTCCATTACATTTTTGGCATGGAACTTCACGCATATACGACTCATAATATTGACGCATTTGATCAGAATCAGTTTCGTCATGTTTGCGCATAAGCGTACGAACTACACCTTCAAAGCCAGTAGAATATTCACGCTGACGCCCCCACCTATTTGTGTAGGAAACTTGAACTGTGAAATCATGACCATACATGATGTCATGTTTAACGTCTTCCGCTAGATCCTTCCACGGAGTATTCATATCAAAATGCAAATCTTTAGCAAGTCCTGAAAGTATGTGCTGATAATACATTCCAGCTGACTTATTCATTGCCCACGGCTCAATAGCTCCCTGCGCAAGAGATTTGTCTGGGTCTGGGATAACAAGTTCAGGATCAATTTCGAGATTGTATCCAATGCCAGAACATTCAGAGCAAGCACCATAAGGAGCATTGAATGAAAATGTTCTAGGCTCAATCTCATCAAGCTCTAATTGATGATTATTTGGGCATGCGCGATGCTCCGAAAATGATTTACGACGCGTTTGTGAGTCTTCTGGTTCGTCAACAAAATCAGCAATTACTACTCCCTTAGATAGTTTTAATGCTGTTTCAATCGAATCAGTTAATCGAACACGAATGCCATCTTTAATAACTAAACGATCTACTACTACTTCAATTGTATGTTTCTTCTGTTTAGTAAGAGTAATATCTTCAGAAAGCTCATGCATTTGTCCGTCAATAATCGCACGAGCATAACCATCTGAGCGCAAAAGCTCAAGCGTGTCTTTAAATTCTCCTTTACGACCACGAACTACTGGAGCAAGAATTTGTAACCTCGTACGTTCTGGCATAGCAAGCAACGAATCAGTCATTTGCTGAGGAGTTTGAGAGCTTACTATTTGACCACATTCAGGACAGTGAGGCACACCAATCCTAGCAAACAATAATCGCAAATAATCATATATTTCTGTAATAGTTCCAACAGTAGAACGAGGATTACGATTCGTAGTTTTTTGATCAATAGAAACAGCAGGACTTAGGCCCTCAATAAAATCAACATCAGGCTTATCCATACGTCCTAAAAATTGGCGAGCATAAGCACTAAGCGACTCAACATAGCGTCGCTGACCTTCTGCAAAAAGCGTATCAAACGCAAGCGAGGACTTACCAGATCCAGAAAGACCAGTAAAAACAACCATACGATTCCTAGGAATCGATAAACTTACATTTTTTAGATTATGCTCTCTAGCACCCTGGATAGTTATTTTCCATTCAGAAGGAATACTAGATAAATCAGCTATAAAAGTACCGTTGTTAGCGCTCATAGGAGCATTATCAAGCAATTCTTGCAACGAGTCATTTTGTTCATTCGCCTGTTTTGACACAATTACCTCCACACTTCCCCATAATCACTTGAATATTCCCAACCAATACCCAATTTTATTACTAACAAGAAAATTATAGAACAAGTGTTCGAAAAAGTAAAGTATTTGACTATCAACCACATGCTGTATTCGTTACCAGTAAGCAGTATAATGGTGAGTTTGGTTATGACTTTTATAAGTAATAAATACTAACAGCCTAAATTTTGGGGAACGGAACAGACATTATGCCTATTGACGCACAAGCTTTAACCATTCAGATTGGTGCGCGAACGCTGTTAAATCCTACCGATTTTCACGTCACAAAGGGAGATAAGATCGGTTTAGTCGGCAGAAACGGCGCAGGCAAAACTACGCTTACTCGCGTTATTACAGGAGACATGCTGCCAGCAGGAGGCTCGGTTAGAGTTAGTGGAGGTTTAGGCTACTTACCTCAAGACACGCACGCAGCAGACCCAGAGCAAAGTGTTATAGATCGCATTATGAGTGCTCGAGATATTGCTTCTATCGTTTCGCGTATTCGCAAAGCGGAAAAAGAAATGACAGATCCAGATCCAGACATAATGACTAAAGCTATGAACCGCTACGACAAAGCAATGCAAGATTTTGAAAAAGCAGGCGGTTATTCAGTGCAATCTGAAGCAATATCGATGGCAACAAGCTTGGGACTTCCACAAGAAGTTATGCAACAAGCTTTAGGAACACTTTCAGGTGGTCAACGTCGCCGGATAGAACTTGCTAGAATTCTGTTTTCTGACGCAGATACATTAATTCTCGATGAGCCTACAAACCACTTAGACGCAGACTCAATAATATGGTTGCGCAATTATCTTAAACGATTTGAAGGCGGATTCCTAGTAATTTCTCACTCCACAGAATTACTAGACGAAGTAGTCAACAAAGTATGGCATTTAGATGCGCAACTTGCAAAAATAGACATGTACTCAATGGGTTGGAAAGCATACTTGCATCAGCGCGTAGTAGACGAAGAAAGACGTCGTCGCGAACGAGAAGTTGCAGAAAAGAAAGCTGAACGCCTTATGAAACAAGGCATTCGCTTGCATGCTAAAGCTACAAAAGCAGTTGCTGCTCAAAACATGATGCGAAGAGCTGAACGCCTATTAAGCGAAACAAGTGAAGCTCAAAAACAAGAAAAAGTTGCAGATATTCGTTTTCCAGAACCAGCTGCATGCGGAAAAACTCCAATTATGGCAAAAGATATTTCCAAAGCGTATGGTTCTAATATTGTTTTCGCTGGAATTAATCTTGCTATAGACAAAGGTTCACGCGTTGTCATTCTAGGCTATAACGGTGCTGGAAAAACAACAACATTACGCATTTTGGCAGGAGAAGAAACAGCAGATACTGGTGAAGTTCAATACGGACACGGATGCAAAATCGGTTATTTTGCACAGGAACACGATACATTAGACTTGGATTCTACAGTTTTGGAAAACCTTCAGCATGTTGCACCAAACCTGGATGACACGCAAGCACGTTCTATGCTTGGCAGCTTCCTGTTTTCCGGCGACGACGCAATGAAGCCTGCAAGAGTGCTTTCAGGTGGCGAAAAAACGCGTCTAGCACTTGCAACACTAGTCACTTCCAAGGCCAATGTGCTACTACTAGACGAACCTACTAACAACTTAGACCCAGCATCTCGAGATGAAATACTTAAAGCTATTGCAAAGTATGAGGGAGCAATTGTTCTTGTTACACACGATGAGGGTGCAGTTCAAGCCTTACAACCTGAGCGAGTGCTACTCATGCCTGATGGCGACGAAGACTTGTGGAATGACGAATATCTCGATTTAGTTGCCGAAGAGTAAAATGTTGAACTGAATTACTTGAATTGTGCAATAGAATGGTTAAGCAGTGATTTCAACGTACGCGTCTAAGACTTTGCCAAATACGGCAAATAGTGACAACAGTCGTATAAGCAATCAAATTGACAAACATTGCATAAAACGTACGCTACATTTTTTGCGAATACCATTCATCGTAATAATTCTTATAACCTTATTTGAATGTTCTATTGGAAATCTGCCATTTTGGAGTAGTGTTACAGGAAGCACAGATAGCATTTCTGCACACAACGATATAGGTTCTGGAATTAGACGCTTAGCTTCCGGCGGCATTCTTATAACGGATCCTTCAGAAGCATATTTAGAAGTAACATCCGATGGAAGTTCGCCTTATATTCGCTTAGAGCCTGCGATTATTAAAAAGAAAAGCAAAAATAATAATCTTATTTCAAACATCAATGTTTTAGTTGAAGCAAACAAATACTTAAGCAAACCTCAAAGCACAAACACTGCTTCTCTAAACCCATCTTTGCTTAAACTTCCAAAACAAGCAGTAGGAAAATCTTGCATTGTTAGAGTGTGGCTGCAGCATCCAATAGGATCAATATTGAATATTGAAGACTCAAGAGCAAACGTTCGAGTGCCTTTTAGGTGGTCATGGGGTCGCGTATTAATACTTGCTATTTTTGCATTTTTTGTTACGCTTTGGAATCCTTGGTCCAAGCTTTGGAAAATTAAACTCAACACTCATAGTCTTATTCAACGTTGCTGCTTTGCTGCTTCTCTTCTTCCATTTATTGCTGTTGGTTTAATAACTATTTTTTGGAATTTACGAAACGCAACTCCTATGCATTTTTACACAAACGGTAATTATGCATATGATTTTGATCAATATGCTCACACTGCAGACGCATTGTTAAAAGGTCAAGTGCATTTAAATCTTCCTGTTCCTAATGAGTTAGAACACTTGCAAAATCCTTACGATCCTACGGCTAGAAATAATTTGTTAAACCACTCAGTACAACATATGTATTGGGATTACGCATACTACAAAGGTCACTGGTATTCCTACTTCGGAGTTCTTCCAGCAATATTGCTATTTTTGCCTTATCGCATTATTTCAAGACTATGGACTCCTGAAGGCTCTATGCTTCCAACAACAGTAGCTACGATAATATTCTTAATTGGTTTTCTTATCGCAGGTTCCCTATTGGTTATTCGAATTATTGAGCAGACTTCAAAAAAAGTATCTTTAGGAACGACATCCATCGTTCTTGCTTTATTCTTCATTACTTCAAATACAGTGTATTTGTGGTTTAGAACGTCATTTTATTCCGTACCTATGGCAGCCTCACTTTTCTTCACATCTCTTGGATTGTGGTGCTACTTAGGTTTTAATAGAACACACTCTTTGCTAAATATTGTTTTAGGTTCTTTCTTTATCGCATTAAATTTAGGATGTAGACCTACTTTTTCTATAGCTGTTCTTTTTGCACTTCCTGCAATTTATTCGCATATAGAAAAAGATTTACCAAATATTTTGCGCAACTGGAAACAAGTTTCTTCATGGCATAAGCCTTTTAAATATTTTGCAGCTTGGATACTGCCATGCGTAATTACTGCAATTCCATTTGGCATTTATAATCTTTTGCGCTTTGGCTCACCGTTAAATTTTGGCAATGAGTATCAAATAACTATTACTGACATGACGACTATGCGTTTGCCGTCACAAAATATTTTGCCGTCTATTTTCAGCTATATTGCGCTACCTTTACGTTTTATTCCAACTTTTCCTTGGATTGGTATTCAGCCTATTGCATTTGACCGTTGGCAATATGCAGAGCCTATGATTGGCGGAATGTTTACACTTTCACCATTGGCATTAGTTGGCATAATATGCGTATTTATTATGAAAAAACGCTGCCGCACGCATATTGCTTGGCAAACAAGCGTAATAGCTATAATAGTTGGGCTTGTTCTTATTGTTTTTGACAGCTTAAAAGCTGGTATCGGATGGAGATATATTGCTGATTTTGCGTGGTCTTTTGCTATAGCTGCCGCAATTGGAATTAGCTTGCTTTTAGAATATGCATCCACTTTGCAATCAGAAAATTCTTTACATAAAAAAACTATTGCTTACACAATACGCTTACTTGTAGCAGTATTGCTATTTGCTTCTATTGCTATCGCTGTACTCAGTTGGTTTGTTACAGGACGTGAAGACAGCACGCTTCGTTTTAACCCAAACTTATGGTTCGCGTTTAGAAGTTGGATGACATTGTTTTAAATAATTATTTATATAATTACTATTCTTCTAACAATGCATCTACAGTTCGAAGAAGCGCATGCAATCCGCTAATAAACTGTTGCGGCTCTGGCAATAATGACAATGCTAAATACCCATTAACTGGCATATCGAAATAATATCCAGGTTGAGAAACTAAATTATAATCTTTCATCAATCTCAAAGCTAATACATCATCGTCAATGCAAGATGGTACACGCAATAAAATATTCCATCCGCCCTCCGCACGCAACGCGCTAACACAGCATTTAGGCGTGGATGCCAACGTTTCTCGAAGCGTATGCAGATTATTAATAATACGATTTCGTACAATAGCGCTTTGAGAAGATGCATATTGCAATAATTCTGGTATTCGCTCAGAAACAGTATTACCAATAGGCAAAAAATCATCCGCTATAACGTCAAGCCTTTTTTGTGCTTCATAAACATCATCTTTAGGACCTGAAACTTCAATCCAACCAACTTTTGCGTGAGGAGCAGCAAGCATTTTGGAGAATCCATCAAGCGCAAAAACTAAAGTAGAAGATTCTCCAGCAAGACGAGCATTTCCAGCAAAAGGTTCAAGCGAATATTCATAAAATACTTCGTCTGCAATAATCGCAACACCATTATCACGACATAATTGCAATAGTATTTCACGTTCTTCAGGCTTGACATATGAGCCTGTAGGATTATTTGGATTAATAAGCACAAGAGCTTTAATACGCAAAGACACATCTTCTAAAAGTTCTCTAGCACGCGCAATATCAATAGTCCAAGAACCATCATAGTGCAAAGGATACGGTATTGCATTCACACATTGCAAGCGCGCAATAGACTCTATAAGAGGATATCCAGGAGTTGGTCCCATAACGGCATCCCCTGCATCACATAAAAGCATCATAAGCCATGCGTAAGCTTGAGAAGTTGAAGAAAGCACATAAAGCTGATCTGGATTAAGCTTTGATGGAACAGACTTTTCAGTGCGGTTATCTCGCTTATTGATAAAGTTTGAAAGAATATCGCGAATTTCCTTAGGACCCCTAGGGTCTGCCGTGTAACGTCCACTTAAACATTTAGGCGCTAAGCCGTGAGACGTTGGATTGGAATCGTTTAATTTAGTAAGCTTTACACCATTAAAAATAGCTTTTCTCTGAGCTAAAATAATAGGATTTGGCTCACTCACATCTACTCTAGAAGAAAATCGCACGAAACTACCCTAACACTTGGCATAACAAAAGCTGGGCTGCAGTATAAACTGCTCACCCAGCTCAATAGATAACAAATAATATTTAGTTATTTTTTAGTTTTGCTGCATCTTTTGCATTGCATAGTAAGCTGCACCAATAATTCCAGCCTCATTATGCAATGTTGCAACAACAATAGGAGTTTTAATATCGATATGCGGCAAGAACTTTTCGCTTACGCGGCTAACACCGCCACCGACAACAAACAAATCTGGGTTGAAATACTTTTCCATCAGGCCGTAGTACTTAGTCAAACGCTTAGCCCACTTCTTATAGCCCATATCCAACTTTTCACGAACAGAAGAAGCAGCGTACTTTTCAGCATCGCCCTTACCTTTTTCAAGCTGAATATGACCAAGCTCAGTGTTTGGAATAAGCACACCGTTGTAAATCAAAGCCGTGCCGATACCAGTGCCAAGAGTAGTAGCAATAACCAAGCCATCCTTGTCTTTCGCCGCACCAAAACGCTGCTCAGCTAAACCAGCAGCATCGGCATCGTTAACTACTGTTACAGGACGACCACAAGCCTCGCTAAAGACTTCAGTAACATCAACACCAATCCAAGACTGGTCAAGATTTGCCATAAAATCGAGCTTCTTACCAGGCTTAATTGGAGCAGGGAATGCAATTCCAACAGGAACATCTGCAGGTACTTCAAAATGTTCAAGCTGCTGACGAACAATATCTGCAACTGCTTGAGGCGTAGAAACCGCAGGAGTGAGAATTTTGTATCGAGGTTCTGCGAACTCTCCCTTTTCCAAATTTACTGGAGCAGCCTTAATACCGGATCCACCAATATCGACGCCAAATGCTTGTGCAGTGTCAATCATTTCACTAACACTCCCCTCTGAATGTGTGCTGTATGGACAATTACCAGTATTCTATCGTATATTTGATACGACACGCTTACTGTTTACTAACTTCTACTTCAACGAAGGCATAGGTTTCCAGTCTTGATCGTGCAAAATTTTTCGAGAATCAATCCAACCGGTAAACAATTTACCAATACCCGAAATAATATGCTCACGATCGACAGCTATCAAACGAATAAGCTCTTTAGCAGCTGTTAAAGCAGTTCCAAGCGCAAACATAAACGGACGAAAATCGCCATGAACCATAAAGTAGCGAGCCATAAAGCCTCTATTTCGCATAATATGATAACGATTCATGTCCGATGTTGAATTTAGCTGACGCACTCCTGCAATATCCCAATTAGGAATATCACGAGTGCGACGAAGAATAATATCCGGAACAACAATAGGATTCGTAACCTTACTCGCAAGATACCCGTAAGTAGTATCATCCCAGTAAATAAAGTAGCGCGAATCCGGGAAGCCGATTTTTTCAACTATATCTCGACGAATCAAACCGCCCTCAAAACACATCGTATTCATAACTTTGTATCCAGCTCTGCCGAAAGCAGCAGGCGCAATAGGATTTGGAATACCAAGCGGAACCAAAAAATCGTACTGCCAGTAGAATTTACCACCGTCATAATCTAAACGACTTCCTTGAACAACAGCATGACGCTTAGTCCAAGGAGCAAGACGCTCAATAGATTCAGGCACTGTTTCAACATCGTCATCCATAACCCAGAACCACTTAGCTCCAAGTTCATAAGCTTTTTTAACACCAGCACTAAAACCGCCAGCACCACCAAGATTTTCATCTTGAGGAGCATACACAACATGAAGTTCATTGCCTTCACAATCTTTTTGAGCTTTACCCCAACGATTAGTTAAAGAAGCTTCAAGACGAGCAACCATTTCGCCGGTTTTGTCACTGCACTCATTGTCAACAACGACAATACGCCAAGGGCATTCTTTTAAACATTCAAACGAATGGAATAAATTCTCCAAAAGCTCTTGACGCTTATAAGTGACAACAACAATAGCTAATTTATCAATGCTAGTTGCGTTATTAGTAGTAATTTTTTTTGATGCACTCGTATTGCTCATACTTGTATTCTCGCACCTACCCTCGCCACACAATTATCACAACAATGTTCTTAGCATGAGATACAAAAGAATAGTTAGTTTCAGGGAAGGTGAAAATCCTTACTGGCGGTAACAAAATACGTATTTCATGCGTTTTTGAAGCCCGCGAGCGGCTTACAAGCTGCTGATTCGGTTAAATTCCGAAGCCAACGGTTACAGTCCGGATGAAAGAAACGGAGACCCATCATGGGCATTTCTAATACAAATAATCACCAAACTTATGCAAAGAACTCTAACTGGTCTAGCGAAAAAATAGCAAAATACGCTCTATTCGTGGCACTTTCAATGGCTGTAAGTTTCATAGAATTTCCACTTATTCCAGACTTGTCGTATTTAAAATATGATCCTTCAGGAATAGTATGCCTAGTTGCAGGATTCGCATATGGTCCTGCAGCTGCAGCAATAGTAAGCATACTAGGTTTCGCACCGCACTTATTTACCAATCCACTAGGCACAGTTATGGCAGTGCTAGTATCTTTAGGAGCTAGCGTCACAGCGGCATTGATTTACAAAAAAATGCATACCAGAAAAGGCGCAATAATCGGACTTTTGGCAGGATCAATTATTGCTATTGCTCTTGCAATAGCTGGAAATCTTGTTATTACGCCACTTTATGCTCACATGACTGTTTCACAGGTTGTGGCTCTTATTATTCCAGCACTGCTACCGTTTAATATTATTAAACTTGCACTTCACGTTGTAGTAACTATGCTTATTTACAAACCAATTTCCAACCTACTACACGAAAATAAATAATAATTCTAAGCGGCATAATTATGCATAATATCAGCACAAGTAGTAGCATGAACGAAGCTAAAAAGCACATGATTGAAAACAATGCGCAAGTAGTGTTGCGAAATGTTTGCTTTAGCTACGATGATGGAAAAACTTGGACGCTTAATAATTTAAGTCTTACAATTAATGCTGGCGAGCGCGTGGCAATTGTGGGATTAAACGGTTCTGGTAAGTCAACCTTGGCAAAAATTATTGCAGGTTTAACGGCACCAGATAGCGGTTACGTTACATTATGCGGTGAAAAAGTTTTTGAAAATACTACTGCTTGTGCTGAATCATATAAAAAAGCACGAAAATATATTGGTGCACTTTTCCAAAGTCCTGAAGACCAGATTATTACAACAATTACTGAAGAAGATGTTGCTTTCGGACTAGAAAATTTGCAATTCCCTCGAAAAACAATGTATAAGCGTATCAGTGAAGCTTTAAAAACTGTTCACATGGAAGATAAGCGTTACGCTGACCCTAGCACTATGAGCGGCGGACAGCAGCAACGAGTAGCTTTAGCAAGCGCTATTGCTATGAATTCTAAACTGCTTGTTCTTGACGAACCTACTTCTATGCTCGACTCGTTCGCACGCAAAGACGTTGATGCTTTATTCGATAATTTGCATAAAAATGGCACTACTATTGTTCAAATTACACACAATTTTGAGGAATGCAAACGAGCAAATCGCATACTTCTACTAGAAAATGGCATTCTGAAAGAAGTAAGCTTTAATGGTTTAAAAACTTACCTTTCTAATATTGAGTTGGCTAATAATCATTTAACTAAAATCAGCAAGAACAAAAACTTAACAGATAGCAGATTCAAAGAAAATGAGTCAGATATCGCTGTAGAAATTTCCGGACTAACTGTTAAATATGATAAAACTTCTCCAGCTGTTATTGACGATTATTCACTCACTGTTAAAAGTGGCGAAACAGTTGCAATAATGGGCGAAAACGGCTGCGGTAAATCAACTCTTGTTAAAACAATGTGTGGATTGTTAAAAGCCAATTCAGGAAACATAACAGTGCATGGTATATCTGTTAGAGGTAAAACATCTAAAATAATACGACAAAAGCTACATCAAACAATTGGCTACGTTATGCAACTGCCAGAACAACAGCTTTTTGCTGATACAGTACGGAACGATGTTTCGTATGGGCCAAAAAATTTTGGGCTGAAAGGCAATGCTCTTAAAGAACGTGTGGATGAAACCCTACGCTTATTGAGCCTTGAGAATTTGGCTGAAAAATCACCTTTTGCGCTTTCTGGAGGTCAGCAGCGTCTTGTTGCAATAGCTGGCGTTTTAGCTTGCAAGCCACGCGTGCTCGTACTGGATGAGCCAACAGCTGGATTAGATTTTGAAGCTGCGTTACGTATTCGAGAAATTCTTGGAATGCTACACAATCAAGGCGTAACCATAATACTTATTACGCATAATCTTCAAGAAGTAGAAGATTTAGGCGCAAGATTAGTAACATTGAAAACAAGGAATAAAGCAAGCAATAAAGAATGCAGCACAGCAAAAAATATTGAAAATACCAAAAACAAAGAAAGTTCCGCAAAAGCAAAAACAACTTCGCTACTTCAATCTTTTGACCCACGCGCGACGCTGCTATCATGCTTTATTCTTATGCTAAGTGCTTTTAGTATTACTAACTACATACAGTTAGCTATTCTTGCTTTTGTAACATTTACTCTAACTGTTGCTGCAAAAATACCATTTGTTAAGCTTATTGCTTCACTGCACATGATTATTGCGGTATTTGTTTTCTCCGGATTACTTAACATTCTGGCAGTGCGAACTGGTACAGTGCTAGCAAATATTGCAACTATTCCTATTACAACTGATGGAATTAATTACGCAATACTTTTTGCAACACGATTCTCGCTTGTTATTATCATTGGAGCAGTTCTAGTACTAACAATGAGTCAGACAACGCTTAACGAATCTTGCACACGATTACTATCACCACTTCGACATATTGGAATACCAACGCAAGAAATAGCACTTATTATGAGTCTAGCGCTACGGTTCTTGCCAACACTTAGTGCAGAAGCGCACTCTGTGGCGCTAGCGCAAATCGCTCGCGGAAGTAGCATTCGAGATGGTTCTTTTAAGCAACGAGTACACGCTATAACAGCTTTAATAGTGCCAGGTTTTGCAGGAGTAATTCGCCATGCTGACACTCTTGCGCTCGCATTAGATGCACGCTGTTACACGCCTGGAGCTGAAAGAACTCACTTGCACTCATGGAAAATGCGTATAAAAGATGTGCTGCTATCAGTAGTTACTCTTGGTGTTGTAAGCGCGATTATTGTGTGCAAAATGCTACCTTTGTAATAAAAAATTTTGAAAATATTTCACCTTTTGCAGCAAGCGCAATAAATACGGAATAAATAAATTTGCATTATCACATACAACAATTCGCAATATACTGTATAATCCGTTAAGCACTATGTAATTTATGTAATATTTGCGTTATAAAACTTGCATTTGAAAGGACGCCTTATGGCATTGACAAAAAAGCAGATTAAGCAGCTTCGCGCGCTCGCTAATACGCTTAGCCCACTTTTATACGTTGGCAAGAACGATATTACTGATGCAGCTGTGAAGCAAGCAGACGAAACCATGCAGTACCACGAGCTCATGAAGTGCTCTGTGCAAGATGGTTCCGGATTAAGCGCTAAAGAAGCTGCTGATGCACTTGCTCAAAAGCTCGGCGCCGAAGTCGTGCAAGTAATTGGCAATCGTTTTGTGTTGTTCCGCGTCTCTCCGCTAGACAGCGTTGACCACATTATGCTTGTGCGTGAATAATGATTTAGATTAACACGCCGTTTAAATCGTATACGAATGGGCTTCTCTAATTTGAGAGGTCCATTTTGCTTATGAGAAGCTATATAAATTACGTAATCAAACCAAAGATGCAGCATAATTTTTGCATGTTTTTTATCAACTCATGTAGCTAGAATTGCATGTAAGAATTTCGCTTAAGAGAGATTGATTGATTCGAAAACTGAGTCAGTGATGCTTATTTTGTATCATGCCTGAGATGGAGGTTTATTATGAGTAAAGCTAAAAGTTATTTTTGGGGATTTGTTGTTGTCGCTATATTAGCTGGTTTGTGCTATTGCGTTCAGCACAATCCTTCTTTTAGCGGATTGCGTCACTTACTTAATATAAAACCAGATCTTAACGCTATTAGCGAAAAGTGCCATTTACCAATAAAACGCAGCTACGCTCTCGGAGGAGATAATGCGATTATAAAAGTTGGAACTGGTGACAATTTTCAACAAGCCGCATCATGCGTACTTGATGAGTTTCCTTCTTCTGACGCAAATCATAAAAAATTAGAAAATATTCTTTATAAAAACGGCAACCCATTCGACATGAATGACGACAATCATATTTTTATTGTTAGCGACCCATGTTCTGTAATGATTTTCCCAACTACTGCTGGTGACGTTATGATTGTTGGAAATGCTAATAATCTTTCCAAAATAGACAACGGCTCACTCATGGCAGGTTTAATGAAAGACGTTTCTTCCAATTACGGTGAATGAGTTACACATAAAACGTAGGTTTTGCCAAAATACGATTAAACAATTGCAACTTTGCGAAAGTAGAGATGCTGGGTATGAAAAAGAATAGTGATTTTCTGTATTATTGCGTATCGACTGTTGTACTTATATGCTGGCTTACAACATGGGTTGTGTATGTTTGCTTTGTTGTCGACACTGCACAAAATAGCGGTTTTTCACTGCAACATGTTGCCAGTAGTGCCATAAGCACTATCACAAAACCGCATACTCGCAATGCAGATGACATTCTTTCTCAAGCTGGCCGCGCTTATAAAGACGTACTAACTAATCTCAACGGCAAGTATAAATTTGGTGATGCAGATAAATATTATTATTCGCTTTGGGATGTTAACAATGACAAAATTCCTGAGTTGATTGTAACTGCTGCGAAAGTTGTAGATCCAAATTGTTCGCCAGCACAAAATGGTGAGACTTGTGAAAATGATCGACCAATATCAGCTCGGTTATTTTCATATGATGGGAAAAAGTTAGTCATTCCCTCAACCATACTTAGTTATGGCACTAATTTTGGAACTATGTTTTTTGACAAAAATCATGATGGTATTGTTTTCCTTGAAAATAAAGTACCAGATGGCGGTTATTCTGAGATCCATAACTGGTCGGAAGATCCTCATTTCCCATGGAAAAAAACAATATATAAACTGCAAAATAATGATTTTGTTAAAAAAACTTATTTAGTTGAATATCCTATCGACACAAATCTAACTAAAGGTAGTAATGAGTTAGGTAAAGTAACTGCGCCAAATTATTTGGAATCTGATGATCTTAGCGAAATTAATAAGTTAATTAATATAACTAAATTAACTTCTAAAGAGCGTCAGCATGAAGCAGAAGTGCTGAAATGGCGAGAAAAAGGTTATCAGGTTTTCGACGGTACAATATCTAGTGAAAATGAATTTATTTTCACTAAACGTCTTCTTATTGTTACTAATTTTCATGGAACAGAAAGTGGTTTTTCAGCTCCAGGTTCCTCTGTAGCAAGAGGTTTAATACTTCAAGGAAATTCTGAAGAAGATAATTCTAAATTAGATGCTTATTTTTCAAAATACGCAAAAACTGGGGATAAATTTACCATAGCTATTAAAGATTCTAGATATTGTTGTTGGGATGAAGATCTTTCAGGAACTCCGGAAGCTTTTGATGCTATGCATATTATTCCGTAATATACATTAATATATCATCGCAAAACTTTCTGTTCCTATGAAGTATGTAAATACACATAATTACATAGATTAAATGCTCCATGAGTGTTGAACTGTCTCAGTAGTTTTGCAATCATGGAGCATTTTATTTGCGCGAATAAATTTCATTTTTAAATGAATATCACTTCGCTTGATGCATGTAATGCAGTTTAGTCACGTTCAGGAAGCTTACTCCAGTCGAAAGGCTTTTCAACCAAGTAGTATGCAACACTATCGTCTGGAGCAGGCTTAAACGGAACAGCCTTGTGCTTAACTGTTGGCACGAACGGGTTATCTTCTATTGCACCTTTGTAAGGCTCAGCATCAACAGTTGTTTTAGAATACAGTTTCGGATTTCTGCGTAAAATAAACGGTCTTGTAGTATCTGGCTTTTTATTGCCTTTTCCTTCAAAATAGCCAGAAGATTCAATCTTATTAAGATTTGCATGAACTGGAACTACAAGGAAGAAGTCGCGCATTCTAAACGAAGAGTCTTTCCAATAGCCAGGAATTTTATCAGGACTTCCATATTGTTTAATGTCTTCAGGAGGTTCAAACGCGTCAACCCACTTACCATTAACACACATATTGCCAATATTGTCATTAGCTGTTTCACCACAATATGGCAATCCCATTCCACGATAAAGTTCAAAAGCGCCAGTGTCTCCAACAATCAAATGATTCTTCATCTGACTGTCTTTGTTTTTATTATTATCCTTATAAAAAATTACCCCACCAGGATCATGAGCGCCATTACCCAAAGTTAGATACTCATAGAAATGAGAGTCTTCAGGATATACAGGGTCATTTGGTAACCGCAAAAATGTAAACATTGGATGTTTTTGCGGATAATAATATGGCTGAAAATCTATACAGTCACCATCATTAGTACACCAAGTGCCAATTACAGGATTGGTATTCGTTGCCCAGAGTGACTTATCGTCGCTATCGCTTTCTTTTGTCATCACATTTTTGGTTTCAGAAGCGTCAACACCGTAGTACAAGTCAACATGCCCACCTGAAAACTTTGTACCTAAAGCAGGCTTAGAAGAAATAATCCTACCAAGATTCTTTTCTGACGAGAAATGCGGGTGCAATGAAACATCTTTCAATCCTAAATCTCGCAACTTATTTACTGCTTCGTCTTTATCCATGCCGAACAAGTCAGCAGGAATACCTTTGTCTTTAACTCCAACAGCAATACGAATCACACCATCATCACTACTTCCGCTCGAAACTGGGAAGCCTGGCATAGGGTCAGTTGCAATAACTTTTCCAGTATTAGTAGAAATAATATTGTATGTTTCAACAGGAACGCCCATAGATTCAGCTATTTTCTTAGCTTTTTCGAGAGGCTGACCTACTACACCCTTTTTAGGAATTCCAGGACCTTTAGATTCTATAACAGTAACATGCGATGAACTTTGCACACGTTGACCAGGACGAACATTAGTAAAACGAACAAAACCACCACGTTTAACAGAAGAAAACTCTTTAACAATAATAACTTTCACACCCTGCTTACGTAGATCGTCTACAGTTTTTTGCAATGGCGCACTTTTTAATGCACTAGCTTTAGGAATAAGAACAGTATGACTACTTTGTGAAGGTAAATAAAATACCATAAACGCAACCGCAGCAGCAATAACAAGTACTACAGCAACAATTGAAGCAATCAGTAGTTTAAATTGCTTTGATTTAGTAAAAGATTTCTCGCTACTACTTTTTGCAATATACCCAGGCTGAGTATAAGTTTCTTTTACAGGTGGCACATTATAATTTTCATTCGCAACATCCGAATAATTTGCAACAACATTGCCACATGAATCACAAAACTTACTATTCTGCTCTAGTTTATTTCCACAATTTTCACAAAATGCCATAATTCCCTCTCTTAACTGTGCTCACACTTACCGAGTTTTTAACACAGCAAATCCCTCTTAAGTGAAATATCTACACACGATTCTAGTTACACTGTCTGATAAACACAAAGATGCAATAACAAACACAGCACTTATTTATTTGTTAGATTCGTGAAGAATGGCACGGATTTGAGATAAACGTTGCGAAATCTCGTGCTCGTAGCCGCGATTCGACGGCTGATAGTATTCGCAACCAACCAGCTCATCTGGCATGTACTGTTGGGATGCTACAGCACCCGGATAATCGTGAGCATACTTGTACCCGTCATGGTTTCCCCAACTTTTCATCAAAGCAGTTGGAGCGTTACGCAAATGAAGAGGAACTTGACCAATATTTCCAGCATCAACGTCTTTGAGAGCCTGATTTATAGCATTATAGCTTGCATTTGATTTAGGAGCAGTTGCTACAGCAATCACAGCTTCCGAAAGAATAATACGCGCTTCTGGCATGCCGATTAAAGCAACTGCTTGAGCTGCTGCAACAGTTACTTGCAAAATTTGCGGAGCTGCCATACCAACTTCTTCGGCAGCAGCAATCATAATTCGCCTTGCAATAAAACGCGGGTCTTCACCAGCTCGAAGCATTCGCGCTAAATAATGCAAAGAAGCGTCAACATCACTTCCGCGCATCGACTTAATAAAAGCAGAAATCACATCGTAATGATCGTCGCCGTCTTTGTCGTAACGAACTGTAGTAGTATCCATTACGTTAGAAACAATATCAGCAGTAATTACAGGCTTCTTTTTGCCATGCTGTAACGCAACATCTCCTGTTACTGCTCCTGCAGCCGCCTCTAAAATAGTGAGAGTTTTGCGAGCGTCTCCCCCGCTTAAGCGAATAATAGAATCTATTGCGTCATCGTCGATTTTAAGCTGATTATTAAGACCATTTTCGCTAGTTAGCGCACGTTCTATAAGAGTATGCAAATCTTCAACGCTAAGTGACTCAAGTTTAACAACTACTGATCTACTAAGTAGCGGCTTAATAATTGAAAAGCTTGGGTTTTCGGTAGTAGCTCCAATAAAAGTTACGTCGCGATTTTCAACGCTTGGAAGCAAAGCATCCTGCTGAGATTTAGAAAAACGGTGAACTTCGTCAATAAATAAAACTGTTTCTTGACCATTACTAACTAAACGCTCATGTGCTCGATCTAACACAGCTCGAACGTCTTTAACTCCAGAAGTTACAGCAGAAAGTTCTTCAAACACGCGACCAGACTGACGAGCAACAATATAAGCGAGCGTAGTTTTGCCAACTCCCGGAGGACCAAACAACACAACAGAACTTGGAGCAGTAAGAGAACCTTTAGATTGCGGATTTGCAAGCCTGCGCAAAGGCGAACCTTCTTTTAGAGCATGCAACTGCCCTAGCACGTCTTCAATACTGCTCGGGCGCATACGCACTGCCAACGGACGAGTCACATCACTCGGCACGCTACTTGCTGCAAATAAATCCTGCTCCATAAATACCAGCTTACACTACATATAGAACAAACGTTCGATTGCATTTTGCGTCTTGCATTTCGTATTCTGTTAACACATTTTTAAAAATCACACGTGCGAAACTTGGTAATCGAAGAACACAACTTCGCCTTCATCTTGAGTTGTATCTAAATCGACAACGCCAGTAATAGCCCAATTATGATCCCCGTCTGAATCGTCAATAATCTGCCGAACTTTCCACGAATGTTCACTTTTCTCAAGCGAATCATCCAAAATAAACAAGTCGCCACTTCGAGCCTTAGCATCTATTCCAACATACTCGTGCTCATCGTAATAGTCGTCAAGCACATCATTCCACTCGTGAACGCCGTAACCCCAAGCTTTGTCAAGCTCTCCCAAAGATTCCGCATCTTCCAAATCCATAAGCTGCACACGGCGGAACATTGCGTTTCTAATCAACACAATAAGTCCACGACGATCCTCAACTACAGACTCAGAAGTTGAAGGCGCAGCCGTAGTTACAGCGCTAGCTTCAGCATCCGATCCTCCTGCACTCTCCCACTCGTCAACAAGACTTGAATCAATAGAGCGCACAACAAGACGAAGCCACGAAATAATATCACGCAATTCTTCGTTAAGCATATCTTCAGGCACAGTGCGCGCAAGAGAACGGTAAGCGTCCGAAAGGTAACGAAGAAGCGTTCCCTCACTTCTAGCAATGCCATAACGAGAAATGTACCCAGTAAAATCAGATGCTGTTTCAACCATGTCTCGAAGCACAGATTTTGGCTTAATCCAGTAGTCGTTCGCCCACGGCACATCCTTGCGATATTGCGCAAAAGCAGGAGCTAGTAAGTCTTCAAGAGGCTTAGGATAGCTAACTTCAGCTAAGCGTTCCATGCGCTCCTCATAGTCAATGCCATCGTCCTTCATACCAGCCATTGCAGCATCGCGTTCTTTGCGCTCTTGAGCACGAAGAACAGGCTTAGGATCATCCAGAGTTGCTTCAACCATGGAAATTACGTCAAGTGCGTAGCTTTGAGACTCGGGATCTAACAATTCCAAAGCTGCGAGCAAGAACGGAGAAAGCGGCTGATCCAGAGCAAAGCCTTCAGGCATTGCAACGTCAAGCTCATAATCGCAAGAACCGTCCGAAAGCTCTCTGCATTCAATAACTTGAGTATCGAGCAAAGTTTGGAAAATATCGTCGCAACGCTCAAGTAATTTTTCTTTATCTTGTGGCCTTTGTGCACTATCTTCAATAAGTTTTTCAACGCGCGCTCTAGCATCCCCACCTTGCGTAACTTCGTTCAAAATCATTGAATGCGTTACAACCATGTGAGGATTCAAAGTTTCAGGAGCGCTTTCAATAAGCTTAGTAAACGTTGGCTCACCCCAAACAACAAAGCCTTCTGGAGCTTTCTTACGCTTAACTTTTTTAAGCTTTTTAGGATCATTTCCAGCTTTTGCAACAGCGCGCGCATTCTCAATCTCGAACTCTGGAGCCTCTGCAACTACTAAGCCCTCAGTATCGAATCCCATTCTGCCTGCACGTCCTGCAATTTGGTGAAACTCGCGAGCGCGAAGCTTTCTACTACGATTCCCATCAAATTTTGTAAGAGCTGTAAGCACAACCGAGTGAATTGGCACGTTAATGCCAACGCCGAGAGTGTCTGTGCCGCAAATAACTGGTAGAAGTCCAAGCTGAGCGAGCTGTTCGACAAGCCTACGGTAGCGCGGAAGCATACCAGCATGATGTACGCCTACACCAGTGCGCAGTAACCTTTGCAAAATTTTGCCGAAACCTGTAGTAAATTTAGTACCTTTAATGGCTTGAGCAATTTTGTCTCGCTGCTCTTTGCTTGAAACTCCAGTACTTGCGAGCGCTTGCGCTGTTTCAAGAGCTGCGTCTTGCGAAAAATGAACTACGTAAATTGGCGTTAAACCCTTGTTAAATAAGAGTTCTACAGTTGTTGCAAGCGGCTTATCTGTGTACTCGTATTCGAGCGGGATTGGTCTTGGAGCGTCTGCAATAATATCGACGTTTCTTTTTGTTGATTTTTCTAAGCGTTCCGCAATATCCGTTACGTCTCCAAGAGTTGCGCTCATAAGTAAGAATTGCGTATTTGGAAGTGTAAGCAGCGGAACTTGCCAAGCCCATCCGCGCTCTGGATCACCATAGTAGTGGAATTCGTCCATTGCGACGCAATCGACTTCAGCGTTTGCGCCTTCACGCAGAGCTTGATTTGCTAAGATTTCCGCCGTGCAGCAGATTATTGGAGCATCCGCATTAATATGCGAGTCGCCTGTAATCATACCAACGTTGTCACGCCCAAAAATAGCTACTAAATCGAAGAATTTTTCGGATACAAGAGCTTTAATTGGCGCAGTATAGTAGGAGCGTCTGCCGGTGGCGAGCGCCGCGAAATGCATACCGAGCGCGACAAGCGACTTTCCAGAACCTGTTGGAGTGTTTAAAATGACGTGGTCTCCTGCAAGCAAATCCATAACGGATTCTTCTTGATGCGGCCACAAATCTACATGTTTGTTATCTTTAACCCAATCAACAAATGCTTGAAAAATCTCATCTTCGCTAGCATGATGCAAATCGAAAGCTAACTCGCCCAAACCAGCCATATACGCTCCTACTTTACTTAACCCTAACTTACTTTGACTTAATCACGCTTTATTTGCGCTTTACTTGCGCTTCTTCTTATCTCGTACTTTTACAGAGATTTGAATAGGAGTTCCCTCGAATCCAAACTCTTCTCGAAGAGAACGCTCAATAAAGCGACGGTATCCGTGCTCTAAGAAGCCAGTTGTGAATATTACAAAACGCGGTGGGCGCGTAGAAGCTTGCGTAGCAAACAAGATTCTCGCTTGTTTTCCGCCTCGCAAAGGATGCGGATGAGCAGACTGAATACGACCTAAGAAAGCGTTGAGCTTGCCTGTAGGAATGCGCTTATCCCAGCTGTCTAAAGCTGTTCGCATAGCGCGCGCAAGACGATTCGTATGCCATCCTGTTTTTGCGGAAAGATTTACACGCTCAGCCCAAGTTACGCGCTCAAACTCAGTTTTCCATAAGCGTTCCATGCGCTGTCTGGAAAATTCGTCCATCAAGTCCCATTTGTTAAACACAAGTACGATTGCGCGACCAGCGTCTACAGCCTGGCTCATAACTTTCAAATCCTGCTCTGCAATCGGCTGGGAAGAATCGAAAAGAATCAAAGCAAGTTCCGAGCGTTCAATCGCAGCTTGCGTACGAAGTGAAGAATAGTATTCAGCACCCGTAAGCTTGTGCTGCCTGCGCTTAATACCAGCAGTGTCAATAAACAGCCAATCCTCGCCGTCAACTCGCACAACCTCATCAACAGGGTCACGAGTAGTTCCAGCCAAATCGTTTACAACAGATCGCTCTTCATGAGCTAAATGATTCAAAAGCGAAGACTTACCAACGTTTGGACGACCTACTAAAGCAACTCTGCGAAGTCCTTCTGGAGTTAAGAATCCTGAAGTTTTATTCGCTTTCTTCAAAGAATTGAGCGCTGCATCAAGCAAATCTCCAACGCCTCTGCCGTGCATTGCAGAAATTCCGTAAGGCTCACCCATTCCGAGCTTCCAAAACTCTGCAGTCAAATACTCGCTTCTAGCGTCGTCAACTTTGTTAACTGCCAGAGTAATAGGCTTACCTGCAGCGCGAAGCATTGAAACAATACGCTCGTCTGTAGCTGTTAAACCAACTTGACCATCTACTAGGAAAATCACAGCATCGCTTAAACGCACTGCTACTTGCGCTTGTTGAGCAATAGAAGAATCAATACCTTCAACATCTGCTTCCCAGCCGCCAGTGTCAACAAGCTTGAAGTTGGTCCCAGCCCACTCAGCGTCGTAGCTTACGCGATCTCTCGTAACACCTGGAGTATCTTCTACAACAGCTACACGATGACCCAAAATACGATTTACAAGCGTTGATTTTCCAACGTTTGGTCGACCTATAATGGCGATTACTCCAACAGCTTTAGAGTCTTTTGCATCGTCTTGACTTACTTCGTCGCCTCGAAGAAGCGCACGATCTTCATCGTCAAGATCGTAGCCTTCAAGATTAGCCGCATAACGGTCATACTCATCCTGCTCAATTGCAGCGTCAACCATTTCAACAAGAGCATCGAGAGTCTGCTCAAAAGTCAAATCAGAATTATCGAGCGTTGTAACACCGTCTGCCGCTTGAAGAAAATGCGTAACTTTAGCATCTTTAGCGTCACGAGCGCGAATATCGTCTTCTTCAGATTCATTATTTTTAGATTCATTATTTTGCAAATTTTCTTGCGCAATATTCTGCTTGTTTCTGCGAGCTTGACGCACTTCTTCGCGTGCAGTAAGAAGCACTCGAACTTGAGCATTAGGAGCAACAACAGTAGTAATATCGCGTCCTTCTGCAACTATTCCCTCACCTTTAGAGAAAGAATCTTCATCTGACTCTGAAGCAATATACGCACGCTGAGCAGCAATAAGCATACGGCGAACTGCAGGAATCGAAGATACAGTAGACACATGCGAAGAAACTTCGCTGGAACGCAATTCTTCGCTAATATCCTCACCTTCAACAGTCACTACAGGATTCTTAGGATCAACACTAAAGTCAGCGTCACTTTCAGTAAATAAGGCTCCAACAGCTTCAATAATTTGATTAAAACGTTCAGCATCCGCTGGATTTACAGGATTTCCTTCTTCATCCAATTCAAGTTGCGTGCTTAAATCAATACCTTGTTTCAAGCACCACCAAGCAGCAGCTCTATACATTGCACCCGTATCTAAATACGCAAAACCATAGTATTGCGCTAAAGCACGAGAAGTAGAAGACTTACCTACTCCTGCTGGTCCATCAATTGCTACACAAATCACAGGCCAACCTCCTTAGAAAGCGAGCGCACTTCTGTTTGAGAAAGCACGCGATACGATCCAGCTTTTAAGTCACCCAATTTAATAGGGCCAATTTGCGTACGAACAAGACGCTTTACAGGGTATCCTACGGCTCCAAAAATCCTGCGAACAATACGATTTCTGCCAGAATGCAACACAACTTTTACCATGGTTGTGTCGTGATTCTGATCGATTATTGCGCAACGGTCGAGCTTAATCCAACCATCTTCAAGATTTACACCTTGTGAAACCAAGCGGCGGCAAACCATACCGTTGATTTTGCCTTCAACAGTTGCAATATAAGTTTTCTCAACCTCATACTTTGGGTGCATTACGTGCTGGCTTAGCTCGCCATCGTTGGTCATTAAAATAAGACCTTCAGAATCGTAATCCAAGCGTCCCATGTGGAAAATTCGCTCGTACTTGTCTCCAACAATATCTCTTAAAGTAAAGCGACCTTTTGGATCGTCCATTGCGCTAAGAACTCGCTTAGGCTTATGCAATGCGAGCGTTACTAGCTTTGTGTTGAACTTTACGCGAGATCCATCAACGCGCACTTTTTGACGTTTTGGATCTACTCGAGTACCAAGTGTTGTAACCAATTCGTCGTCTACTTCAACACGCCCGTCAAGAATAATCTCTTCACACTTGCGTCTTGAACCAAATCCCGCTTCAGCAAGCAGCTTCTGCAGTCGAATGGCGTTGTTGTCATCTGAATGCGCCTGATTGGCGCGGGAATATGCGTTTGGCATCGTTCTCCCAACGTGACCTAAAGAATTACATACATATTTGCGCCAGAATTTACTTAAGAATACGCAATATAAGCAATTCATTACTCATTAATTTACTAATTTATGTGGTAATTTATTAAATTTGCAATAAATCAAAAACACCACGTCTTCCTATGTTACCGTATGGCATAGCCGTGATAGTATAGCCTAGGTTTCATTGTGTTGCAATCATTAACAAAGCGGCACAACTAAAATTAAGGAAAATTATGATTAAAACTACAGATACACCGTGCAGCACAACTAAAACTGCTGCGCCACTTATTGTTCGTATTGGTACTGAATTTATTGCTACAGCTTTAGCGATGTTCGTTGTTTACACTTTTTATTCTCTTACTACCGTAATGTACGGAATCAACGTTTTAATGATTGCCGCCGGCACTGGTATCGCTTATGCTGCAGCGACATATATTGCATCTAAAGTTTCTGGGGGCCACCTTAACCCTGCAGTAACAGTTGCTTCGATGCTTACTGGACGCACTTCATACACTGCAGGATTATGCTACATTGTTGCCCAAGTTCTTGGTGCTATTGCAGCTGCAGGATTGTTTATTCTTATTATTCCTCAGCAGGATTCAAGCATTGATCCGTCACAAGTTGGTCAAGGCTCAGGTTTTGACAAAAAGTATTGGTTTGTTTCAATAGTAAACGGATTCGAAAAGGCATCTCTTTCTGCACGTCAACTAAAAGAAATAAACTTGTCTTTCGGAATAGTATCTGCGTTATTAGTTGAAGTTATTGCTGTTATTTTGATTGTTGCCACTGCATTGCGCAGCACAGACCATGAAGGTAATACTAAATGCGGTTATGCAACACACATCGGTATTGCATACGCAGCTGGCGCTTTCATTACGTATCAAATTACAGGAGCTGGTTTGAATCCTGCGCGTTCTACCGGCATCGCATTATTCGCAAACTCTCATGATTTGGAAGTTAAACCACTAAGTCAATTGTGGGTATTCTGGATTGCTCCAATTTTTGCTGCAGCGCTTGTTAGCCTAGTTTTGCTATTAACAAAGCTTCTTTCAAACTCAGCACAAAAACTTGCTGTATCAAATGAAACAAATCCTGCACCAATACAAAATTTTGCAGACACAAAAGCAGATGCTCCTGCAGCGCCAGATATGAGCTATGAGTACGTTCAAAACGCATCTGACAATAACGTTGCGAACAATCTTTAAAAATAAAATTATAGCAAAAATATAATTGAAGCGTATGTTATAAGCAAACCTATGCCGAGCGTAATACTTATGAAAGAATCAAAGCCAACTGAGCGAACTTTCCAAGGACTACGCTGACGCATAATTAAGCGCATAACTCCTAGAAGTACAGCCGTCACAGAAATAACAACTGTGGCGGCTTTTACATATCCTATAAATGCCAATAATGCGCAAAGTGCAATAATAATTGCTACAATCCATTCAGCATAAGGCTTACCCTCACGTTTTTCCGACACGTACGGATGCTCCGTTTTAGCACTTCTAGTCTGATGCTCACTATCTGTCATACTTGTATCATACCTGCTCCGCGATAAGAAAACATGAGTTGTTTTAGGCACTAACACAAAGATGCAGCGCTTGAAGTACACAAACGCTGCATCCATAATATTGATTAATTTATTTGTCTATGAATCTTAGCTAAAGCAATTTTAGTGGAAGAAGTGACGAGTACCGGTAGTGTACATCGTTACACCAGCTTTGCGCGCAGCTTCGAACACTTCTTCGTCGCGAATAGAGCCACCAGGCTGCACGATTGCGCGAACGCCCGCTTCAATCAAAATTTGCGGACCGTCAGCAAATGGGAAGAAAGCATCCGAAGCCGCAACAGCTCCGCGAGCACGTTCAGCACCATCAGCCAAAGTATTCGCACGCTCAACAGCCAAATGGCATGAATCCACGCGATTAACCTGCCCCATTCCAATGCCAACAGTAGCATTGTCGTGCGCAAGTAGAATTGCGTTAGACTTTACACAACGAAGCGAACGCCACGCGAATTGCAAGTCGCGCAAAGTGTCAGCATCAGCAGGATCTCCAGAAACAAGCGTCCAGTTTTCAGGATTATCACCAACTGCATCAATCTTATCTGCAGACTGAACTAAAGCACCACCGTCAATAGGATGAACTTGCAAATCTAAGACTGGCGGAGTTGCAACCTTCAAAATGCGAAGATTCTTTTTCTTAGTGCGAAGCAATTCCAAAGCTTCAGGCTCATAGTCTGGAGCCACAATAACCTCTGTGAAAATTGGGCGCACACTTTCTGCCATTTCCAAAGTCACAGTAGTGTTTGCAGCAATCACGCCACCGTAAGCACTTACAGGATCGCAAGCATGAGCTTTTTCGTGCGCTTCTACTGCAGTCGTGCCTATTGCCAAGCCGCAAGGATTATTATGCTTGCAAACAGCAACCGCAATTTGTGGAGCAAAATCCCAAACTGCACGCCAAGCAGCATCCGCATCCACATAATTGTTGTAGCTCATAGGTTTTCCGCCAAGAAGCTCAGCCTGAGCCAAACCACCCTTATGCAAAGGATCTAAATACAATCCTGCTTGCTGATGGGGATTCTCACCATATCGAAGCGTATGCTCTAAATTCCAAGTGCGCGTGTAGTTTGCAGGAAGCTTCACAGCTTCAGCATTTTGATTATCTTCTTCATCATTTGTGTTCAAACTTTCAGGCTTCTGCCATGCTTTACTTGTCCACTCAGATATAGAAGCATCGTAAGCTGCTGTATGAGCAAATGCTTTACCAGCCAAATATTCGCGCTCTTGCAAATTAAAGCCTTCACCTGAAACGATTCTATTAGCTAAAAGCTGGTAATCTGCAGGATCTGTAATAACAGCAACAGACTTATGATTCTTTGCTGCAGCACGAATCATAGAAGGTCCACCAATATCAATTTTCTCAATAATTGCGTCACTATCAGCACCGCTCATTACAGTGTCTACGAATGGATACAAATTAACTACTACGGCATCAAACGGCTTTATGTTTAACTTTTCAAGTTGCTTTACATGATCAGCATTACTCATATCTGCAAGAATTCCAGCGTGAATATGCGGATCTAAAGTCTTCACCCTTCCATCAAGACTTTCTGGGAAACCAGTAACGTCAGAAACTTCAGTAACACAAACACCAAGTTCCGCCAATTTAGCAGCAGTAGAGCCGGTTGAAACTACTTCAGTATCAGCCTTTCTAAATGCTTCAGCTAATATTTCAAGTCCCTCTTTATGAAAAACTGAAACAAGAACTCTACGAATTTGCTTTTCACCTGTGGTTATCAGCACATTTGCGTTTGATTCTTTGCTCTGTGTCTGTTGCACGGCGGCCTTCCTTCCCAAAATAGTAGTGAGGAATTATTTTCTTTTAGCCTTCGATGAAACCGTCCTAGGAGCAGCTTTTTTCAAAGGCAAAGGTTGATTCTTTTTATTACTAGTCTTATTTTCGATTAATTCTGCAGATTTTACAGGTTTATTCGACTTACTAGCAGCAATAAGATTAAAGCAATATCGCGCGCCACAAATAAGTAGGATACTAAAAATCGAAATAACCCATGCTACAGCAGAAGCGTATAGAGTAAGATGACCAACAGCCCTAGTACTTTCAATAATGTCAACTCCAATATAAGAAAGTCGACATTCACCCAATGAACCATTTGCTATTGAGAAAACAACAGTCCACATAATTGTAATTAAAGCGGATACACCTACACTATCAGTTGCAGCTTCTACAGCATTCAACATAAAAGACTCACGCTCGGTTTTGTCAATAATATTTTTTAAACGCAAGCCACAGCCGCTTTTATGCAATAAAGTTATAAGCATTACAATAAAGCAGAAAATTGGAACTATGGAGTAAAAAACAGTGCGATGCATAACATCAACAACAGCATCAGGAAATATTCCAAAAACCGGAATAGGGGGCAAAGATTTACGCTGAGAAACTGTTAAAGTAAATTGTGCAACAGATCCAATATTAAATCCAGATCCACAAATCCAAGATAATGCCCAAATAGCAATATTCGGCAGCCAAACTAAGCAAGCAATAGTTGTAAGAATACGAGAACCATTTTGCATGCCTAATTTATTGAAATATGAATTAACATAGCCAAAATTTATGCAAGCCCAAACTACAACAGTTATTAACGCAACGAAAGCGTATAAACCAAATAAAATTACTGCTGTACGCTTAGTAATACGAATATTTTTTTGAATATACTCAGGGCACATTTGCTTGTAGCGCTGCTTTAACGACATAAACAATGAGCTGCTTGGAAAAACCGCTATAAGCAAAGAAATTAAATAAATACAAGAAGATTTACAAGCAACAATAAAAGTAGAATCCAGTAAAGTAACATGCGTATTTTGAGAAAGTATCGCATTAATAACAGCCCAGACTACAAGCCCAGTAAAATATGCTATATCTCCACCTCGAATACGGCGAATTAAACATACAAGTGTTGCAATAAGTAGAAAAGTAAGACCTAAAGGAATAATCGTAAGAATGCAATTGCCAAAAGTAAGACCTACGCCTTGAGCAAACATAAACACAGCCCAAGTCATAGACATTGCAGATTCAGAAAGATTGCCTGCTCCCTCTTCGATAGAAACCACAAGAAGTGTGAGAGATAGGAAAAGACCTATTGTAAGAGAAAAAATAAAAATAACAATAATAGGAGTTATTACACCTTTAGACATGTTTATTAAGAATGACTTAAGTTTCTCAACCATGCCTTTTCCTTTCAATTCTTTTAGGTGCAAAACCAATATATTGCTTTAAATAGGATATTACTTTAATAATAAGCGATAATAATAAACTTTTAAGCTGGCATAGTAATTAAACTACTGCAAGGATAATCGCATAACTCACTCATTCCACTAATACCTGTAAGTTCAATAACAAAACTAAAACCTGCAACTATTCCTTGAGCGCGCTTGACAATATTTGCAGCAGCTTTTGCAGTGCCTCCAGTTGCAATAAGATCGTCAACAATAAGCACACGTTGACCTGGCTTAATAGCGTCGTTTTCAATTTCAATACTTGCCTGACCATACTCAAGCATGTACGACTCAGTAATAACTGGAGGAGGTAGCTTACCAGCTTTACGAATAGCAAGAAAACCTTTGCCTAACCGAGATGCCAACAATGGTCCAAAAAGAAAACCTCGAGCTTCAAGCCCAGCAATCAAATCAATTGAATCAGCCGGTACAGGCAATGCATCAATCAAAGAATCAATAAGAATTCGCGAAGAGCGAGCATTTGAAAATATAGGAAGAAAATCACGAAATATAATACTAGGATTTGGGAATCCTGGAACGGTACGAATCAAAGAAGCAAGATAAGCGGCGTCATCGTTACTTACTGTTTTCAACGTTTTCACTGTAATATCCGTTGCTGTCATAATTCTAACGTTCTTTTCTTCACAAGACTTGTTATTGGAATATGGAAAGAATGTCACATATTCGCATGATGTGTGAGACATGCGCTGACTCACACATCACGACTTAAGTATTAAATTATAAATTTATGAAATAAAAGTTATTACTTTTCAGATTCTGCAGATTCTGATACTGGCTTGTTATCTTCGTTTACAGACTTATTTGCATCATCCTGCTTAGCTTCTTCTGCTTGTGCAGCTTCTGCCTCTTCATCGCTAATAAACGCTGGACGCACATACAATCTGTTTACAGCGCGGAAAGATACTCGCATCAAGCTACCTTCTGAATCGATAACAATCTCTTCATACTGCGTATCTACGCTTACAATCTTGCCGATAATGCCGCCAATTGTAATAATTTCAGTGCCTGGCTCCAAAGATTCATGGAAGGAACGCATTTCAGCTTGACGCTTCTTAGCATTGCGAGTCTGGAACATCATCATGCAAACCATTGCTACAACGAGAATAATAAGCATGCCATACTGCTGGAAAAATTGAGGCAAAGTAAACTCCTTAAGTATCCAACCCTAAGACGGTCGAAATGCCGTCCAAGTCAATTATTTTAAGCTAGCTCACTGACATTACTAGGCTCTTTAAAGCCCAAATGTTTCCAAGCTTTACTAGTTGCAACACGACCTTTAGGAGTGCGAATTAAGAATCCTTCACGCACTAAATATGGTTCACATACTGTTTCAACAGTTTCAGCTTCTTCACCAACCATTGCAGCTAAATTATTAAGACCAACCGGTCCACCGTTAAACTGACAAACCATAGCCTTCAAAACTGCAATATCAAGTCGATCAAGACCTTGCGTATCAATCTGGTATAAAGCTAACGCTTCAACAACAGCTTCATGATTTACTTCTGACAAATCATGCACAATAGCCCAATCTCTGACACGCCTCAACAAACGATTCGCTATACGAGGAGTGCCACGAGAGCGCAATGATAGCTCTTTAGCAGCTTGATCAACAAGACGAATCCCTAAGACTTTAGCAGATCGTTCAATAAGTTTTTCAAGCTCTTCGTGAGGATAAAAATCAAGATGAGCAGTAAAACCAAAACGAGCACGCAATGGAGAAGGCAACATTCCTTCCCTAGTGGTAGCTCCCACTACGGTAAAACGAGGAAGAGTTAACGGTATTGATGAGGCGCCAGGACCTTTACCCACCATAACGTCAACGCGAAAATCTTCCATAGCAATATAAAGCAACTCTTCTGCAGCACGAGGCAAACGATGAATTTCGTCAATAAACAACACTTCACCTGCATCAAGCGCGCTTAGTATAGAAGCTAAATCTCCAGCATGCTGGATAGCAGGACCTGAAGTAATTCGAATAGGAACTTGCAATTCATTAGCAACAATCATTGCTAATGTAGTTTTTCCCAATCCAGGAGGGCCTGCCAATAACATATGGTCAGGCGCAACATCACGCTTTTTAGCAGCATCTAAAAACAGTTGCAATTGCGCTTTTAAAACTGGTTGACCAATAAAACCTTCTAATGCGTGAGGACGAAGCTCCTCATCACTGAGTTGCTCATTTCCTAAAGGAGTTGAAGAAACCATGCGTAAGGATTCTTCAGCAACACCAGTATTTAGCGCAGAAGCATACTTTTCACTCACTTCAACTCCCCCAATACTAGATTCTTTACAAACATGATTACCTACCTCTATCAAGTGAAGCTAATGCCATTCGTAAGACATTAGGCAAATCTGCATCAGATATAGGAGTTGAAATATTATTCTCTGCACAGACTTGCTCAACTGCTCTTTGAGCGTCAACTTGTCTCCAACCCAATGAAATAAGACCCTCTATGACGCATTGCACGCTAGAATCAACAATCTGCTTATTAGATTGAGTAGAATCATTAGAACTATCTGCCAGTATTGAAGGATCAAGAGAACCCTTCAATTCCAAAATAATCTTCTGCGCACCCTTTTTCCCTAAACCAGGCGCAGAAGAAAGAGAAGTTACATCTCCCTCAGAAATAGCTTGTAAAAGACGATCAACATTCAAAGTTGAAAGCATAGAAAGAGCAACTTTAGGACCAATTCCACTAACTTTTTGCACTTGCAAAAACATTCGTTTAGCAGCTTGAGTTGTAAAACCATAAAGAGTTAAAGCATCTTGCGAAACTTGAAGCGACGTATAAACGCGAACTTCCTGCCCTTCATGCAAAGAAGACAAATCTTGAGAAGGCATATAAGTCTCGTAGCCAACTCCAGAAACAACAATAAGAGCAGAACGAGCATCAATTGACGCAACTTGCCCAACAAGCATTCCAATCATAAGCTCACTCCTACTTAACAAAAACTCATAACTTAAAGCACATAAAGTCAAATACAATTATAATAGAACATCTGTTCTATTAATATCCTACATGTCTCGAACGACAGAAGAAGATTTACGCGCCTGAGCTTGAGCTAAAGCCCATTGTTTCTGTGCAGCAGTTAGATGCTGCTCGCGCTCGCCACCTTGCAAAGCACCAGAAGGACGAAGAGCATGACAAATAGCTTGAGCTAAAGCGTCGGCAGCATCAGCAGGAGTAGGCAAAACATTAAGACCAAGTAATCGCGCTACCATGCGCTCTACTTGAGGTTTTTGAGCTTTTCCGTTTCCAGCTACAGCAAGTTTAACTTCAGTAGGAGTGTGTAAAGCAACAGGAATATTGCGCTGAGCTGCAGCAAGCATTGCGATACCAGCAACCTGTGCAGTGCCAAGAACAGTATTTCGATTTTCTTGCGCAAAAACACGTTCAATAGACACAGTATCAGGCGAAAAACGCTCAATTTTTTCAACTAATCCGTTATAAATCTTTAAAAGTCGCAAATCTTGCGAAAGATCAGGCTCAGACCTCAACACATCGACGTGAATAAAAGAAAGCCGACGCGAGACGCCGGCTTCAATCACGCCGACCCCGCAGCGAGTAAGCCCGGGGTCAACGCCCAAAATCATCATAGGAGACTATTCATCTTCCTCAAGCTGAGCCATAACCTCATCTGAAGCGGTCCAGTTGCTGTAAATATTCTGAACATCGTCCAAGTCATCGAGATTATCGATTAAGCGAGAAACCTTTTGAGCATCTTCGAAGCTTAATTCAACCTCATTGTTTGGATGCATAATGATATCTGCAGAATCATAGTCGAAACCAGCTTCCTGCAAAGCCTTACGCACAGTTACCAAATCACTGGAATTGGTGTAAACAGAATAAACATCGCCATCATCAGCAACATCTTCAGCTCCAGCTTCAGCTGCAACTTCGAAAAGCTTATCGTAGTCAACGCCTTCGGATGGAACCTCAATCAAACCTTTACGTTCGAAGTTGAAGCTCACGGAACCGCTTGTTGCCAAAGAACCGTTGCCCTTAGTAAGAGTTGAACGCACATCAGCAGCAGCACGATTACGGTTATCAGTAAGGCATTCAATAATCAATCCAACACCTGCAGGAGCGTAACCTTCGTAAACGATCTCTTCATAGTTTGCGCCGCCAGCTTCTTCACCAGAACCACGCTTTACAGCGCGCTTGATGTTGTCAGCAGGCATGGAAGCCTTCTTGGCTTTAACGATGGCATCGTACAGCGTAGGGTTACCATCAGGATCGCCACCACCCAAACGTGCAGCAATTTCAATGTTCTTAATAAGCTTGGCAAAAAGCTTGCCACGCTTTGCGTCGATAGCGGCCTTCTTGTGCTTTGTAGTCGCCCACTTGGAATGACCTGACATGATACTCCTAAAACGTACAGTTAATCAAACGAAACGATTTTATTGCGCTTTCGCGACAAATTTTATTTATCTTTTATATCAAGCCCATGCTTTACTTCAAAAATACGCTGGAAAACTGTAATAATACCGCCAACAGCAAGCAGAATCATAGCAAAACTCAACCAAAAAAGTTGATTTGTAAAACCAACAAGCCCCATAGCAACAAGAATCACGGCAACTCTATCTGCACGAGTTATTAAACCTTTTTTAGGATCTACATTTATTGACTGACCGCGAGCGCGAGTGTATGAAGTTACGAAAGCTGCCATAAGAGCAACCAAACAGCTTAATAATCCTACATACTTTATTGCATTGCCATTCAAAGTTGAAATCCAAGTGCACATATTTTTTTCGTGAGCTTCATACAAACAAATGCATACAGAGGAAAATAATGACCAGTCTGCAATGCGATCGAGAGTTGAGTCAAGAAATGCACCAAATTTTGTGCCGCCTGTTGTCAAAGCAGCAACAGAACCATCTAAACTGTCTGCAAGCACAAAAATAGTTAAAAATATAGTGCCAACAACAAACTGTTTAGTAAAAGCAGTAACAAAAGCAATAATAACTACAGCTATTGTGCCGACAATTGTTACACAGTTAGCACTTATGCCTAATCGGACTAGCAATTTTGCAATTGGAGAAATAGTGCGCTTAAACCCACTGCGTAATGATTCCAACATTGAATGCAACCTTCCTAGCGTAATCAAGCAAATAAAACTTGGGTTCAATAAACAATCCCATATTAGTCAATCGGCTGTAATACACACAAAAGCCCACACAACTTTAAGAAGTGTGGGCTTTTGCTTATTTCGTTTATTTATTGCAATTTAGTTTTCAAGCGAAACTGTGCTGCTTAAGTAACGTTATTTAAGTTACATAACTTAAATAGCTTATGCTACTTAGTGTAGCGCTCAAAATC
Organism: Gardnerella sp. DNF01205; assembly: GCF_049244135.1. Taxonomy (NCBI): domain Bacteria; kingdom Bacillati; phylum Actinomycetota; class Actinomycetes; order Bifidobacteriales; family Bifidobacteriaceae; genus Gardnerella; species Gardnerella sp. DNF01205. Next base: position 1,037,334 of record NZ_CP058378.1, read on the forward strand.
TTCTGCAGTATTGACCTGAACGCGCTGCTTAATGATGGACAAAATCCACTCTTTAGCTTGCGAAACAGGAACGCCATTCAATTGGCTGCCATCGCGGAAGCGGAAGCTCACAGCATTGTTGTTCACATCCTCTTCGCCAGCAATCAAAGTGAAAGGCACTTTAGACTTAGAAGCGTTACGAATCTTCTTGCCGAAGCGATCGTCAGAGTTGTCCATTTCGCAACGAACCATATTCTCTTCCAAATCGCTAATCAACTTTTGCAAGTGTGGAGCGAACTCATCTGCAACAGGAACGCCAGTCACCTGGACTGGAGCCAACCATGCTGGGAATGCGCCTGCATAGTGCTCAAGCAAAATAGCGAAGAAACGCTCAATAGAGCCAAAGAGTGCGCGGTGAATCATCACAGGACGCTGGTGGCTACCGTCAGCCGCAATGTATTCCAACTTAAAGCGCTCAGGCAAGTTGAAGTCGAGCTGAATAGTAGAAACCTGCCAAGTGCGGCCGATTGCATCGCGAGCTTGCACGGAAATCTTCGGGCCGTAGAATGCAGCTCCACCTGGATCGTCCACGAGTTCCAAACCAGACTCTTTAGCAACCTCTGCCAAAGTATTAGTTGCTTCTTCCCAAATCTCGTCGGAACCAACGAACTTGTGCTCATCCTTAGTGGAAAGCTCCAAGTAGAAGTCGTTCAAACCGAAGTCTTTAAGAAGACCAAGCACAAAGTTAAGCAAGCTCTTCAACTCATCGCGCATTTGCTCGCGAGTGCAGTAAATATGCGAATCATCCTGAGTCAAGCCACGAACACGAGTTAACCCATGCACAACGCCAGACTTTTCGTAGCGATACACAGTACCAAACTCAAACAAGCGCAAAGGAAGCTCGCGATAAGAACGCTGGCGAGACTTGAAGATCAAGTTATGCATTGGGCAGTTCATTGGCTTCAAGTAGTAGTCAGCACCTTGGCGAGTTACGTTACCGTTTTCGTCGCGCTCTTCGTCAAGCTTCATTGGAGGATACATGCCATCCTTGTACCACTGCAAGTGGCCGGAAGTCTCATACAAGCCGCCCTTAGTAATGTGCGGAGTTTGTACGAAGCTGTAGTGATGCTTGCGATGCTGTTCGCGGGAATAATCTTCCATTGCGTTAATAATTGCAGCACCTTTTGGATGGAACACTGCTAAGCCTGGACCAATCTCATCTGGGAATGAGAACAAATCCATCTCTTGACCGAGCTTACGATGATCGCGCTTAGCAGCTTCTTCCATGCGAGTTGTATAAGCTTTAAGCTCTTCCTTGCTAGGCCAAGCAGTTCCGTAAATGCGCTGAAGCATAGGATTATGCTCCGAGCCACGCCAGTAAGCTGCAGCAACACGCTCAAGCTTAAAAGCCTTAATATAGCGAGTGTTTGGCAAATGAGGTCCACGGCACAAATCGCTCCAAACTTTATTGCCTTCGCGATCCAAATTGTCGTACATGCTAAGCTCATGCTTGCTAATTTCGCCAGCAGCAGCCGGATCAAGAGCAGCTTCCTTATCCCCAATCAACTCCAACTTATAAGGTTGATTTGCTTCTTCAGCGCGCGCTTCATCTTCAGTTACAACGCGACGACGGAAGCTTTGAGACTCTTTAATAATGCGCTGCATATGCTTTTCGATTTGCTTCAAATCGTCTGGCGTAAATGGAGTATCAACATCGAAATCATAGTAGAAGCCGTCTTTAATTACAGGACCTACGCCCAACTTTGCGTCTGGTCGAATTTCTTGAACAGCTTGAGCCATCACGTGAGTAGCGGAATGACGCATGATTGCGATGCCATCTTCACTATCAAGGGCTACTGATTCCACGGTATCGCCGTCATGAAGAGGCGTGTACAAATCACGCAACTCGCCATTTAAACGCACGGCAATAATATTCTTATCTTCCGCGAAAAGTTGGGCGCCAGTGAAGCTTGCATCCACCTCCTTGCGTTCCTCGTTTACGGTGATGGAGATGGTATTTTCAGCCATAATTGTCCTTTTCTATCGGGGTCTTGCGTTACTAATGTGCAGACCTGGACTTGTGTGGCGTCGATAAACTTACGCGATTAAAACATAAATAAAACGCGCAAAAAACGACGTCAATCGCGCGCATTTTTCACGCGCAATTCGTTGATATTCTAGGACAACAGAGCGACTTTTAAGGAACTTTTGCTAAATAGCGTTTTCGGCTACTTTTTCTCGCCTTGCATGCAATCTTGATGAAAAATCATTAATTTTTATAAAAATGCTTTCACTAATCTTGACTATTAAGAAGAAAGCTCCAGCTACGATAGCAATAGTGCCGCCGGCAGAAAGTTTCAGTATTACAGCCAAAGCTAGTCCAATTAAAGCAATCGAAACAGCAGTAATTACGCATGCAAGCACGAATTTATTTATAGAAGCAATTCTTCCCTTTAATGCTGCAGCAGGAGCAGCAATAAGAGATACTGAAACAACTGTACCAACTGCTGGAATAATAACGGAAACAGTAATAATAATCAAAGCAAGAACCATGCCCTGTATAAAACCTGATCTTCCGCCTGCAGCACGGTAATTAATAGGGTCAAACGAGCAATGCACAAGATTAGCAGAATTAAAAACCCATAATCCCAAAACAAGTAAGAAAGCAACAGAGGCTGAAATCACGTCTGCAGGAGTGCAATTAAGCAATGATCCAGTTAAAAATCCCTCAATACGCAATGGCAATGGAGCAAACCACTTATTTAAAAAGTATCCACTAGCAAAGCCGACAGTTAAAGTAATGCCAGCTGCAGCTTGCGAAGAAATGCCTTTAAGATGCGAAAGTGCATACATTACTAAGGAAAGTACAACGCACGCAACAGCAGCACCAACAAAAAGCCCAAGCGACAAAATATTTTGATCTATTGTATAAGCAGAAGTTAAAACTACACCTAATACTGCTCCAGGAAATGCAGCATGAGTAATAGATTCAGTAAAGAATATTCGCTGATTAAGAAGAGCAAGAGAGCCAACAAAACCGCATAGAGCACCTACAACAATTGCTTCAACTATAGGTAGAGCGATAATTTGCCAAATACTTACCATCTATGCCCTACCTTTATAAGATTTTGCTAAAACTTGCATATCGCTATCGCTTGTATGAGTTTTATGCGCAAAAACTATAGATGAAATAACTTGGAACAGCCAGCGCACAACAAGCACAACTACGAACATTGCACACATGCTTAATGCAATTGCTGCTTGAGGAGAAATAGGATGATCAAGCTCCAAATTCATAACGTACATACCAAGAACAACTCCAGCAATACCAACAAAAATACCAACTGCAACCATGCGCCCAACTGTTCTAGACACTAAACGAGCACTAGCTCCTGGAATAATAAGGTATCCGATCACAAGAAGAACGCCAACAGCTGAAGATGCAGAAACAACAACCGCAGCAATACCAACGTTAAGAACAATATCTACAAAAAGAGTATGCACTCCCATTAATGGAGCACTTGCTCGATCGAAAGCAACAATAATCTGCTGTTTCCAAGTTGCCAAAAGCACAATAATTGCAAACAAGCAAATCCACATTGCTTGAGTCATTCGCTCATCAGTGACATCAAGCAGCCTACCAAACATCAACGCTTCGAGCTGACCTGACATATCACCTTTTTTTAGTGAAATTACTACACCAAGAGCAAAGAAAGTAGTTAAAACAGTTGCGATAATCGATTCATTTATGCGAGCTGAACGAGAAGCCCACACTAACGCAGCAACTAAAAATACTGAACAAATTGCAGCACCAGGAATAATTTGATCTATGCCACCGTACAAAGCGCCTACAACAATTCCAGGAAATATGCCATGCACAATAGCTTCCGCATTAAATTCAGCACATCTCAAGTTCACGAATACACCAACGATTCCGCTAGCTATAGACAGAACTATAAGTAAGCAGAACGGGCGAAAAATATAAGGAGCAGAAGCAATAAAATCAAAACCTGGAATTGGTTCCAGAGCTTCTCTTAATGACTCAACTAATTGGGCAAGCATTGAAAATCAGCCTTCCGCAATTTCCGAAAAAGTAAGACCTGCAGAAGCAGCAGGCATGCTTCCACCATATGCGCGAGTAATATTTTCTTTAGTCATTACTTCTTTAAGCGCACCAAAAGCAATCTGCTTGCCAGCTAAAAGTAGCGCTTTTTCACAAATAGCATCTGCAATAACTAAATCATGCGTAGACACAACAAAAGCAATACCTTCTTGCTTTGCTGATTTCATAATATTAAGAAGTTCTCGGCGATTCGGTTCATCAAGACCATTAAAAGGTTCGTCGAGCAAAATAAGCGTTGGCTTTGCAACAATAGCGCGCGCAAGAAGAATGCGTTGGCGCTGACCGCCAGAAAGGTCACCAAATCGCACATCTGCACGATTTAATAAACCAACATGATTAAGAGCATCCTCAACAGCTTTTTTCTGATCTTTTTTAAGCAATCCAAGAAAACCTGTCTGTCTACTTAAGCCCATTGCAACAACTTGCCGTGCAGTAATAGGGAATGTTAAATCCAAATCAACCTGCTGTGGCACATATCCAATAGACAAAGCCTTAGGCATTTTCAGTTCACCGCGACTTACGCGCACGATACCAATAATAGCCTGCAAAAACGTTGTTTTTCCAGAACCATTTGGACCTATTAAAGCCAAAGCTTCCCCGGCTTGCACACTGCCATTAATACCAGTCACTACAGTTTTATAACCGTATGCCAGGTCGCAATTTTTCATTGCAAGGACGCTCTTATTCACTATATTTCCAGTCTTTTCAGTTTATTAATAAGTATTCGTAACAGTAACTTCCTGCTTTCGCTATTAAACTTTCGCTATTAAAGTTACTGTTACGATACTATTATTTTTACTGTTATTTATATGTCACTTCTTCAATGCAGTCTTAACTGAATCTGGAAGTTCAGGAACATTACCATTCCAAGCTTTCACCAATGTTTCAACATTGTGAACAATGGAACCGATGTAAGTTTCTCCGGCAGATCCGACTGGTCCAAGCGAATCTCCATAAAGTGCGTCGTCGCCAATAACAGCCTTTACTCCTGCTGCTGCAGCAACAGCCTTGATAGACTTGGAATTGTTAGAATTCTCAGCAAAAATCGCAACAGCTCCGGACTTCTTGACATCTTCTGCAGCTTTCTGAATATGATCTGCAGTAGCATCCTGCTGGCTGTTGAAATCAGAAAGTGCTGCACCAATGAACTTCACATTGTAGTCACGAGAGAAGTAGCCAAAGGCATCGTGAGAAGTGAAAAGAACACGATGCTTTTGTGGCACACTATTCAAAGCTTTAGTTGCCCAAGCATCCAAATCAGTCAAAGACTTAACGAACTTTTCAACATGCTCATCGAAAACAGACTTGCTCTTAGGAAGAGCTTTTCCAAGGAAATAACCGATATTCTTAACCTGAATCATCGTGTTCTTCGTGCTGGTCCAAATATGTGGATCGTACTGGAATTCAGGCTCCTTCTCGCCTTCTTCTGGAGGGAATGGCCACTTTTCAGCATGCACCTTAGCGATACCGCGATCAACCTTGTATGGAAGATCCTTTTCCTTAGCAATCTCAGCCTTTGAATCCTTGATTTCATCAGCAGTGAGAATACCGGAAGTTACACCCATTGTGCCCTTAAAACCAGTAGCTTTCACAGCTTGATCCAAGAAGTGCTCGAGATCTACACCAGAAACGAGCATCAAATCAGCCTTAGAAAGAGCTTTAGATTGAGCTGGAGTCATTTCATGCTCATGAGCAGAAGCATTTGGCGCAAGCAAGCAGGTCAAATTAATTGTTGACTTTGCTTTGTCTTGAGGAGCTCCGATTACAGACTTCTTGCCCTGAGAATCAGTCTTATTGAGGCTCAATCCAGATTTTGCGTCAGCAGTTGAAGCGATTTGAGTTACGTAATCGCAAATTTGAGTTGTAGTTGCCACTACATTTACTTGATTGCCCTTCGCCTTATTTTCGGCATTTTTTGCAGAGCCGCAAGCACCCATAGAAGTTGCTAATAATGCAACCGCAGCTGCAGTTGCGAAAATTCGTGAAGTTTTCACACTCGTTCCTTTCGGGAATCTTTAACTGTTATTGCATGGGTTGATTGTGAGAGGTACTCATGAAAGCTATTCATGAAAAAAATAATCATTCGCAATAACGCTTATAGCATAAGAAAAATATGCGTGACGGTCAATAAAAAATGTGAAAAAATATAATTATTTTTGCAAAAATGCGTTTCGCGACTTTTCCATCTGTTATAATGCAAAATTTCAAAAAAGACCGTGCTACTTTCTGCTTTATCTTGCATTAAAAAACGTTAATATACCAACGAAAAAATAAATGTGATTATAACATTTGAACAAATTTATTAATCAGGCATTTTTGTTTATTTTTTACGCAAAACTAGTAGCGACACGCCGTAACACTCACGACACGCAGAATAACAAAAAAATTACAAATATTTTCAAAATGTTTACAAATTGTAACAATACATAAGTTTAGACAATAATACACATGTTTAGCCAACTCTGCATGTGCTTAACAGCAATTACACTTAATACTATGTTTGGCAATACAGATGGTATGAATTACATTGCAAAACCCGACAGTTCACGCACTGACGATAAAAACTCTGCAACTAATGAAATATCAGTAGATATTCATCTTGCTTCCACACCATTGCGCACGCCTCACGCAAGCGATAATAAATATTCAAGAGGTGTTCTAGGCGTAATTACCGGTTCAAACGACTATCCCGGAGCAGCAGTGTTAAGTACAAGCGCTGCAATACATGCAAATATTGGAATGGTTCGTTATTCAGGTCCTCTTCGCGCACAAAACTTAGTATTGCAAGCATCGCCTGAGGTAGTAGCATCTGAACAATTAAACGGAAAAATAGACGCAATAACAGTTGGATGCGGCATACCAGACGAAAGCCATTGCAACGACGAAACTGCTTTATCTCAAAGAAAATACATTGCTAGCATACTTGCAAAATACTCCAACGAAAACGACAACAAAAACGAAAACGATAACGCTGAAACGCAATTAAATAACAATCTTCCGCCAATATGCGTAGATGCTGGAGCATTAGACTTACTACCAAAACAAGTTTGCGAAAAAGTAGTTCTCACACCTCATGCAAGAGAATTAAGCTCGCTTTTTACTAGATACGATTTAGAAGTAAGCGCACAACAAATATCTAGCAACCCAACACACTACGCTCAAAAAGCAGCCGATCTTACTGGAGCAACTGTGTTAGTTAAAGGCGCAACAACAGCAGTTGCTTCACCATCATCGCTGCACTCTCCTATTTATATTGCACAATACGCTCCATCTTGGCTAGCAACTGCAGGCTCAGGAGATGTGCTAGCAGGAATTTTAGGAGCATTGCTAGCACAGTACGAAAAAGATAACGAAAACAACAACGCAAATAACAAAAATTACGCACTTATTGCAGCGAGCGCAGCTGTAATCCACGGAATTTGCGCAGTATTTGCATCACGCAGTAGCGGAGGAAACAATTACACTCAACTAGTGCAAGACATAGTGAAATCAAAGCATGCTTTAACTTTGGAACATCCAATTGTGGCAAGCGACATTATAAATGCATTACCGCATGTTCTTGGGATTCTTATTAATATAAAGTAGCGCGCAGAATAATATCAATAGCGTGCAAAATTAACGCATGAAACAAAATACGCAAATGTAAAATAACGTATGAAACAAAATAGAAGGAGTAGAAACAAATGACTAACGCACAAAATATTGAAATCCATGACGTTATGTTTGACTATTGCAAAGTTCTACTCGAATGGAATTGCCGAAACTGTTTGCAAAAGCAATTCCCGAATTTAGTTGATACTATTTGCCCTAATGGAAGCTTTGGAAAGAACGATTTAGCCGGGTTCTATGAATTTGAGGACCGCATGGATGGCGGCGAGCTTTTGAAAGATCTTATGCCTGAATACGAACATCGCTTTGGAAGCGAACTTGCTGAAGCTTTCCGTTGGTATTGTGCTCATTATGACCAAGTTTTGACGCGCATGATGCCTGGAATGGTTGATTTATTGCATGATCTGCGTAAAGCTGGATACGGCGTGTGGGGCTTAACGAATTGGTCTAAAGAAACTTTCCCACTTGCTTTACGTAAATTCCCAGAACTTTCTACTCTTTTACAAGGAACTATTATTTCCGGCGTTGAGCATTTGCATAAGCCAGAACCGGAAATTTTTGAACTTGCTATAAGTAGATTTGGATTGAATCCGCAAACAACTGTTTTCTTCGACGACAAGCCAGCAAATATTGATGGAGCTCATAGAGTTGGCATGTATGGCTTTGTCTTTACAACTGCAGAGCAAGCGCGTAAAGATTTAGCTTCAGTAGGAGTAAATCTTTAATAATATTGCTTAAATATTTAGCTTATATTACTAAGATCATGTATGAGACTATGGTTATGTGAAACTATGGTTATGGCAACTAAAAATTAAGTTATGCCTATACCTTTTGCTAGATTCGTTAGCGGTTCATTTATGTGATTTTTGATGATTATCGTAACTTTTAGCTCACGAAAGAAGCTCGTATGACTTTGCTACAACTGAAATATATTGTAAAAATCGTTGACTGCGGTTCAATGAACGAAGCAGCACGAGCACTATATATTTCACAACCAGCATTGAGCTCTTCTGTAAAAGAGCTTGAAAGAGAACTTAACATTGAAATTTTCACTAGGTCCACTCAAGGAATTGCATTAACAGCTGATGGAGCGGAATTTTTGACGTACGCTCGACAAGTAATTGAGCAGGCAGATCTTCTTGAAGAACGATACAAAAGTACGAAGCCTCGCCCACAATTATGCAGCGTTGCAACACAACACTATATGTTTGCCGTTGAAGCATTCGTCGATATGATTCGCAGTATTCATTCTGATGAATACGAGTTTTCAATTCGCGAGACACGCACAAAAAATATTATTAAGCAAGTAAGCGATATGCGCGCAGACCTTGGAATTCTTTATCTTTCTGACTACAACAAGGATGTAATCGGCAAGCTGCTTCGTGAAAAACATTTGGAGTTCCACCCGCTTTTCCGTGCAAAATTGCATGTTTTTCTTTCTAGAAACAATCCGCTTGCAGTGCGAAAAAGCTTGAGCTTGGAAGATTTAAAACCGTACCCGTTTATTCAATACGAACAGGGAGAAGAAGGAAGTTTCTTCTTCGCAGAAGAGGCTGTTTGGCCTACTCGCCCACCGAAAAAAATCAACGTTTCTGACCGCGCTACCATTTTAAACTTTATTATTGGGTTGAATGGTTATACTGTTTGCACTGGAATAGATAACGGCGATTTAAACAATGAAAAAATCGTCACTATTCCGCTTGAATGTGATGACACTATGCTTGTTGGCTGGATTACCAACGAGCGCACGAAGCTTTCAAGAGCTTCACTCGCTTATCTTACGCAACTTAAATCTGTGCTTGTAAGACATGGCTACGCGCTTATAGATTCACAAAATTAACGCAAGCCAAAAACTACGCATAATAAAAGTTGTCCACATTTCTTTAATCGAATTGACGCTCACTTTTTCCATTCATAAAATCGCTATTAATTTGTTGCAGAGAAAAAGGAGGTGCGCGATGGGTATTATTAACGTAGCGGCAAAAATATTGGAAATTATGGGGCCAATGACAACTATGAAGCTGCAAAAGCTTGTGTATTATTCTCAAGCGCACAGCTTAGCTACAACTGGATTGTCGCTATTTCCGGAAGATTTTGAAGCTTGGACGAACGGTCCAGTTTCATTGGAATTATTTAACAGGCATCGAGGAAGATTCACAATTCGCAAAGAGGAACTACTGATTTCTCTTCCAGAAAGATGCGCAACTTTAGAATATGAGCAGGTGAAGATTATAGAGGAAGTGTGCGCAAAACTTGGAAATCTTACAGGAAATCAGCTCAGCGAAAGAACACATAAAGAAGATCCGTGGATTCGCGCGAGAATCGGCGTATCTGCAAATCAAGGCAGCGAGGAAATAATTTCCAAGAAGTCAATGCGAGATTACTACATTAAGCATCCTATTGTGTAAATGCGCGAATGTCCGAAGAGCGCCAACTAGAGACCGTAACGCAGTATGCGCTCGCGCGCTTTGGCCGAGCTTGAAATCAACAGGATTTCAAGCTCTTTCAAAGCGTGATTTGGCTCAATTGTGAAGCACGGTGTGCTTCACATGCCAAATCAGCCGAACGGCTACCAATAGCCGTGAGGAATAAGCGCTCGCTTACGAAACTCGCGTTGGAAGTCCACTGGACTTCCAACTTAAGCGAGTTTCCGCTCCGAGTTGCTTTCGCGCGCTACGCTCCAAGCGCGAAAGCAGTTCGGAGCGCACACAAATAACTAAGGCGAGCACGTTGTTATTAGCAAGTGCCCGCCTTAATTATTAAAAACATTCTTATTTTATAAGTACATCTAAATCGCAGTGCCGTGCTCGTCAAGGCGCGGATTCTGCCTAGAATTACTAAAGCTAAAGAACAAGCCAAACACGCCTAATGCAAACAAAACAGAAACTACCACAACAAGCACAATAGGCTGATTAGGAAGCCACATAATCACCAAGAAAGCAAGCGCTGAAAGCAAAATCACAGCCCAGGAAAACACTCCAACAACTTTACGAACAACATTCCAAGTATCATCGCCAACCTGAGATCGCTTAACATTGCGAGCCAATCTCTCCTCCTCAGCTGTCACGTTAGACGTTGGCTTCCAAGGACCAGTTCCCCTCTCTTGAAGTCTTCTAGAGCGTTCTTGTAAATTGTATTCGTCAATCATGCCTCCGCGAGCGCGACCTTTTGTTTCATCATATTGAGAAGGAATCCCTTTGCGGCTCTGCCTTTCCTTCGCGCGACGCTCTTTGCGGTTTGCCATGATTGTTCCTTTCTACATTGAATTTTCTTATATCAAGCATTTATGACACAATACGCACTATTTTAGCACGGTCATACCTTCTTCACACGCGTCGACAATTCTTTCTATTAATAAATCGTTGAGCAGCCTACCTTTGCGTGTTGCGATAATGCGATTTTCGTGCAACACTGCCAAATCTTCCTTACACACTTCGCGTAACACTTTTTGCAAATGCGAATCATCGAACACCTTATTAGTTTCGCGCATTTTTTCGCACAATTGCGAAATATCAAGCCCTTCTTTAATGCGAAGCCCAAGCATTACCTCTTCAATAAGCGCGTCTTCAGCATTTATACACTCGTAGTTTTGCCACGGCACATTTCCAAGATTTATAGCATGCGCCCATCGTTTTGGGTGCAAAATATCCCATGCGCGCAAGTTGTAAAACTCGTTTGAATCAGCTAAAGAAGCGTCATCATCCATGCTTTGTTTACTGATGTGATTTGCAGCATTGTAGTGCGAATGCGCTCCAGGACCAATTCCAGCCCAATCAATATTTCGCCAGTAGCCAAGATTATGACGAGACTCAAAACCAGGATGCGCCCAATTAGAAATCTCGTACCATTGTAATCCAGCAGAGTTAAAAAGTTCGTCTGCCAACTCGTATTTTGCGGCTTCATCATCATCATTTGGCGCTTGAATAGTGCCAGCAGCGATTTGACGGCCCATTTTTGTACGCGGCTCTACCGTTAGCGCGTATGCAGAAATATGGTTAACGCCTAGACTTAAAGCCATTTCTACCGACTTTCGCCAATCGTCTAAACTCTCCCCCGGAGCTCCATAAATCAAGTCAACGCTTGAACGCAAGCCACATGCGTTTGCTGCGTTTACACCGCGAGTTACATTTTCTGGAGTATGAGTACGGTCAAGAGTTTTAAGAACATGCGGAACAGCCGATTGCATTCCAAAAGATATTCGAGTAAATCCACCTTCTGCAAGCGTCTCAATATACTTTTCATCTGCAGTATCCGGATTTGCTTCAGTAGTTATTTCCGCTCCAGTTTTCAATCCCCACAAGTTACGTATTTCTTGCAAAATTCGCACTAAGTCGCGCGCTTTAAGAACTGTTGGAGTGCCGCCGCCGAAGAAAACAGATTGCGCTTTAGGCTCGAAAATCCCGTGATATTCCTGCCATTTTTTTACGAGTTGCATTTCACGAATCGCAACATCCGCGTACCCTTCGCGACTTGCTCCCTCTCCTAAATCGCGAGCAGTATACGTATTAAAATCGCAATAACCGCAACGACGCAAACAAAACGGCACATGCACGTACACTTCAAAAGGCATACTTTTAGTTTGCATAGCTGATTTATTTAATTCAGCATCCAACTCTAAACTCATCCCTCGGACTTTTGTGCTGCACGAATCTTATCTTTAGTATCGCGATCGTTTGCGCTCTCGTCTGTAGCTAATGCAGCAACAAACGCTTCTTGAGGAACTTCAACATGGCCGAGCATCTTCATACGCTTCTTACCAGCCTTCTGCTTTTCGAGAAGCTTACGTTTACGCGTAATATCGCCGCCGTAGCATTTAGCGAGCACGTCTTTTCGAAGTGCGCTAATAGTTTCGCGAGCAATAATTCTAGAGCCGATTGCAGCTTGAATTGGGATCTCAAATTGCTGGCGAGGAATAAGTCCACGAAGCTTCTTCGTCATCATAACGCCGTAAGAATAAGCCTTATCGCGGTGCACAATTGCGCTAAAAGCGTCAACCTTATCTCCCTGAATAAGAATATCAACCTTCACAAGATCCGCAGACTGCTCGCCGTCTTCATGGTAGTCGAGAGAAGCGTAGCCTTTTGTGCGACTTTTAAGCTGATCGAAGAAGTCAAAAACGATTTCTGCAAGAGGAATCCTGTAATGCATCTCCACGCGGTCGGCACTAATATATTCCATTGTGCCCATTTCTCCGCGATGTTCCTGACACAAATCCATTACAGCACCAATAAATTCTTTCGGCGTAATAATATCGGCAGCAACCATTGGTTCAATAATGCGCTTAATCTTGCCTTCTGGAAACTCGCTAGGATTCGTTACATGATGCTCTTTACCATCTTCGCTAGTAACGTCATAAGTTACGTTAGGAGCAGTGGAAATAAGATCCAAGCCAAACTCGCGGCTTAAACGCTCGGAAACAATCTCCATATGAAGAAGACCTAAGAATCCGCAACGGAAACCAAAGCCCAACGCAACAGACGTTTCTGGCTCGTAAATAAGAGCAGCATCGTTAAGTTTTAGCTTGTCGAGAGCATCTCGAAGATCCGGGAATTGCGCGTTATCAATCGGGAAAAGACCTGCGTAAACCATAGGTTTAGGATCGCGATAACCATCCAAAGGCTCAGATGCAGGATTTATAGCGCTAGTAATGGTGTCGCCGACTTTAGATTGACTCACGTCTTTTGCGCCTGTAATTACATAGCCTACTTCTCCGGCTCCAAGCGCCTTAGTTGGAGTCATATCTGGGCTAATAACACCGATTTCAATAGGATCGTGCGTCATGCCGATTCCCATCATATGCAACTTTTCGCGCGACTTAAGTTCGCCATCAACCATACGAATATAGGTGACGATTCCGCGATACGAATCGTATACTGAATCAAAAATAAGAGCGCGAGCAGGAGCATCAGGATTTCCGCTTGGGGCTGGAACTTCCAGCACAATTTGATCAAGTAAGTCTTTAACACCTTCGCCGGTTTTACCAGAAACGCGCAACACGTCCTCCGGCTTGCAACCAATTAAACCAGCTATTTCTTCAGCATGCTTATCTGGTTCAGCGCTAGGCAAATCGATTTTGTTAAGAACAGGAATAATCGTTAAATTATGGTCGATTGCCATATAAAGATTAGAAAGAGTTTGCGCTTCAATTCCTTGGGTTGCATCTACCAACAGCACCGCACCTTCGCATGCTGCCAGCGCGCGCGAAACTTCGTAAGTAAAATCGACGTGTCCAGGAGTATCAATCATGCCGAGAGAATACTCTTTGCCTTCAAAAGTCCAAGGAACGCGAACAGCCTGCGATTTAATAGTAATACCGCGCTCTTGCTCAATATCCATGCGATCCAAGAAACGGTCTCGCATTTCACGCTCTGGCACAATTCCTGAAAGTTGTAAAATGCGATCTGCTACAGTGGACTTGCCATGATCTATATGCGCAATAATGCAGAAATTGCGTATCAACGATTGATCCGTAAATCCTGGCTGGTTATGCGGTGTAATCAAAGCAAGCATCTCCTTATTAAATACGCGGATAGTATTAAATTGCGTAAGCTACGCAAGTAATTAATCTTACCAACTCTACTACCCTATTTTATAATATAAATCAATATTTTTAGCACTTATTGAGTTTTGACAATACAAAATAACGCTACGCAAAAAACTAATAGCTTATTTGACTTAATATTCGTCGTTATCAGTTAAGTAAGTATTCACGTGGTAGAGATTTGAGATTTTTCGCACTGAGCGCGGACGCTCGCGCGGGTAACGCGCTTGCTACGAAACTCGCGTTGGAAGTCCACTGGACTTCCAACCTGAGCGAGTTTCCGCTCCGAGTTGCCTTCGCGCGCTACGCTTTAAGCGCTTCGGCAGGTCGTCGCGCAGAGCCGTAGGCTGCTGATTCGCCAAGCGAAGAAGAAAAATCGAAAAATCTCTGCGATTAACACGGTTATTAAAGATTAAACACGCAGAGTTTGGGGGATTTCTCTACGAGCACTAAAAGAGGACTGAGAAGCTACATTCTTTAAAGAAAGACGAACACACTAAGCTCTTTTAGCAGCCAGAGCGCACGAAGGACGGGACGTGCGAGGAGAGAAATCCCCCAAAACTCGCGCCACATTGAGGAGGAAATCCCAAAACGAACAATAGAAACGAATAACGTTATCTAATAAGCATGATACACTTACTATTTGTATGTCCTTATATAGCAAACGTCGTTTGGAGTAACAGTGGCAAACATTAAGTCGCAGAAAAAGCGTGTTCTCACTAACGAGAAAGCACATAAGCGTAACGTAGCAGTAAAGTCTGCTTTGAAGACCGCTATTCGTGCTACTCGTGAAGCCATCACCGCTGGTGATAAGGCTGCAGCGCAGGCCGCTTTCGCAGTAGCCGCTAAGAAGCTTGACAAGGCTGCAGGTCGTGGCGTGATTCATAAGAATCAGGCTGCAAACCGCAAGTCTGGTCTTGCTGTAGCGATTAACGCTCTGTGAAGTTTGTGCAGATAACTGCATAACACAGCATGTAAGGAAAATCCCCAGTACCAATCGGTGCTGGGGATTATTTTTATCATCGTATGCAATATTAGCGGTGACGACGATTATTAATACGACGAATACGAGGACGTCTAACCTTAATAGGTTCCGTGCGGTTCATTGCTCCAAATAAAGTTAAATCTAGTTTCACAGACAACAAGCGCATTGCAACAACAAGAACAACAATAAGAACATCAAGCAATATTTCAACAGTTAAACCAAAGTAACCTGCATGCTTTGCTTTTACAACAAAAACAGTTAATACACATCCAAGAGCAGCAGGTAAAGCATACCAATGCTTATCTCGCACAATAACAGGAACTTGGTTCAAAATCATGTCGCGAATCAAACCGCCTCCCAAAGCAGTTGCCATTCCTAAAAATACTGAAGCCATACCAGACATGTGGAAATCCAAACCTTTTGCTGTGCCATTCACAGCAAACAGACCCAACGCCAAGGCATCAAGCGTAAGCATAAGCCAACGCCATTTATCAATCTCAGGGTGAGCAACAGCCACAATAACGCCAGAAAGCAGACCTGTAATAACAAAACCACGATCAGCAATACCAACAGGCGGCAATGCTCCAAGCAACACATCACGAACAATACCGCCACCCAATGCAGTTATCCAAGACGTAGTAATAATCGCAAAAACATCATAATTCTTACGAATAGCCCACATGCCGCCAACCATGCCACAACATCCCATAGCAACATACTCAACTATAAGAAAAAAGACGTTATCCCCTAACGCACCTTCCAAAGCATTTCCCTTCAAATAAATTCACCAAAACACTACGTGTATAACAAACAAACGCGTTGTACTCTATACGATATCTAAATATATAGAGTACAACGCGCCATAAGCAACATTAGATGAGATAATATTAACTAACTTATATAAATTAGTCGCAAACTTTCCACATCCAGTTATGCTTATCTTCGACATCACCGAGCTGAATGCCAAGTAACTCATCGCGCAAAGCCTGAGTTAACTCACCAACGCCACCATCGGCAACCTTAAGATCGAATTCATCGGACTTAAAACGACCAATTGGCGTAATGATTGCAGCAGTACCGCAAGCAAAGACTTCAGTAACCTCGCCAGAACGAATATCGTCAAGCAACCCTTGAAGAGGAATCATGGTTTCAACAACCTTATGTCCTGCTTCCTCAGCAAGCTGAATCAAAGAACGACGCGTAACGCCAGGAAGAATGCTGCCAGTAAGAGATGGAGTTTCCAAATGGCCATCCTTGTGGAGTGCGAACATATTCATGCCACCAAGCTCTTCCAAATATGTCTTAGTTGCAGCATCAACGAAGCACACTTGCTCACAACCATGTTCAATACCCTTGTATTCACCAAGCAAGGAAGCTGCATAATTTCCACCACACTTAGCAAAACCAGTACCACCAGGACCAGTGCGGAACCACTGATCTTCAACCCAAATGCTAACAGGCTTCAAACCACCCTTGAAGTATGGGCCGGATGGAGAAGCAATAACACAGTATTCAACTTCGTGAGCTTCGCGCACACCGAGGAACGGCTCGGAAGCAAACATGAATGGACGCATGTAAAGCGTATACTCTCGACGGCTCGGAACCCATTGCTTATCTCGCTTTACCAAGGCTGCAACCGATCCAATAAAATCATCAATAGAGAGTTCCGGCAAATACAAACGCTTAGCAGAATTTTGGAAACGAGCAGCATTAATATCTGGGCGGAAAAGCCAAATAGAGCCGTCGGCGCGCTTATAAGCCTTCAAACCTTCAAAGCACTCCTGAGCATAGTGCAACACAGATGCACCTGGATCCATTTTCAATGGACCATAAGGCTCTACACGACGATCAGACCATCCTTCACCTTTAGTCCAAGACATATGAACCATATTGTCGGAGAAAATCTGACCGAAAGCAGGCTTATCAATAAGTTCGTTGCGTTTTGCATCCGAAACTGGATTATCATTCGGCAGAACTTCAAAGTTGCCAGCCAATTTGTTCAACAGAGCTGTATCGCTATGATCATAAGACTCATAAGCGTCAGAAAACTCTGGAGCTACTTCTAAATCAGCCATTATGTCTCTTTTCTATGTGGATTATTTCTACTTGCCTTTTACCGCAATTAACGTATAGATTAATACGATTCTTGTTTTTCGCAAAACTTACACGCCAAAATATCTTAAGAAATATTTCAAAAAATATGCTTTAAAATAAAAATTATTTAGCAAATTTGTTGATTTTATATGAAAAAAGCCGCATAAGAACTGACTTATGCGGCTTAAAATTTTAAACTATTTTATAAGTTATGAATTATAAGTTAATTAGTAATCAAATACATTAACTTATTTTATAACTTACTTTTCTTCTGCAGCTGGAGCGGCAGCAGGAGCAGCATCAGCAGCAGCATCAGCAGCTGGAGCAGCAGCTTCGGCTGTAGCAGCATCTTCAGGAACAGTGACGCTCACCACGGATTCTTCGCCATCCATATCGAGCTCAACACCCTGAGGAAGCTTGACATCCTTAGCAAACACCTTGGTACCGTCGGTCAAACCATCAACGTTAACAACCAAACGCTCTGGCAAGTTAGCAACGTCTGCGCGAACCTTGAGCTCCTGGACATCCACGAATGCAACTGCAGCACCCTTTGGAGTGCCTTCAACGAAGACTGGAACTTCAACGTCAATCTTTTCGCCAGCCTTAACTTCGTAGAAGTCAATGTGTTCTACAATGCGCTTAACAGGGTTACGCTGAACATCCTTAACAACTGCAATGCGAGATTCCTCGCCAAACTTAATAGTGAACAAAGCATTAGCGTGACGCAAAGCCAAAGTGGTCTCGCGCATTGGAAGAGTAACATGCACTGGTTCAGCACCGCCAGCATAAAGGCTTGCTGGAATCAGCTTAGCTACGCGCAAACGACGAGCAACACCCTTACCAAACTCAGTGCGCAATTCGCCTTCAAGAGTAATTTTTGTAGCCATATCGGTCTCCTTATGGTCTGGATAGTTTAGTTTGTTAATCCAGCTTCAGGCGCACCGACGCGCCGAAAACCATAAGAGGCTATCAGCCCAGTCGATAACGGAACTCTGCCAACAAACTAATCACAAGCTAGTGGCATATTCCCTCGCCAAAGCAACTTTGCTATTCTAACGACAGGCTACGACTTATAGCAAATACAAAATTATTACTAATCAAATCGAATATAACTGCTACTTGAGCATACAAACGATTATTATAGTTAATAGTATGTAAGTGCATAGCATGATACTATGATGTGCGCTTAATCCGCAAGCCGTTTGGCATAATGAAGGAGCAAATGTGTCCGTTTTTAATGCACTCCAACAGCAAGCGTTTAATCTTGCCCGTAAAGCATTGCGTATTGGCAGTAACTTCGCGCACCCAGTCAGCGATGACCGTGCAGGCGGACCAGACTACCTTAATACGGATCAAGAAAACACAAATACTTTACTTTCACAAAAACAACGCCTTCCACACGTAGAAGAGTGGGGTGCGCAAATGCCAACAACGACGTTTATCGATCCGGAAACAGGCTTGCTGACCACAAAAACCGAAAGCGCAGCACCTCTTGACGATGGCACAAGCATTTATGACTTATACGCAGATCGCGCAGCACGTATGGGCGACGATCCTCTTTACACTTATAAAGAAAACGATAAGTGGGTCACAAAAACAGCTAATCAGTTCCTTCAAGAAGTACGCGATGCCGCAAAAGGTTTGATGCACTACGGATTGCGCAAAGGCGACGCTGTTGCTTTTATGTGCAAAACATCATACGAGTGGGATGTAACAGACGCAGCAGTTATGGCTTGCGGCGGTGTTCTTGCAACTATTTATGACACGGATTCAGCTGAGCAAATTCGCAATATTGTGAATAATTCCGACTCGCGTTTCCTTATTGTTGAAACAACTGACATGCGAGATAAAGCTGATGGAGCTATTGAAGAATGCCCAAGTTTGGAACGCATTATTTGCATTGAAACAGGCGGTTTAGCAGAACTTCAAGCTTTCGGATACGCTGTTAGCGATGAGGAACTAGATGCTCGCATTGATTCTGTAAAGAAAACAGACTTGTGCTCTATTGTTTACACTTCTGGCTCCACAGCTGCACCTAAAGGTGTGGAAATGACTCACGAACACTATTGCACTACAGCGTTGAATTTGCCTGTTTACTTGCCGAATTTGCTTAGCGAAAAAGACGGCTCTGTGCTTCTGTTCCTTCCTCAAGCACACTCTTTTGCAAGAGCAATTAACTATATTGTTGTTGCAAGTACGTTGCGCATTTATATTGCTCAAGGTATTCCTACTTTGATTTCCGATTTGCAAGTTGCAAAACCTACGGTTATGATTGTTGTCCCTCGAGTTCTTGAGAAGGTTTATAACGCAGCTTCGCAGAAGGCTGGTCACGGTGCTAAAGGCTTGGCTTTCCAGGGTGCTGTTGTGACAGCACAGCAGTATATGAAGGAAGTTCAGGAATTTGGTGACGCTAAGGCTCTTACTAAAGCTCGCCGCACTGCTTACGATCCGCTTGTTTATCGTCCACTTCGCCAAGCTCTTGGCGGTCGCGCACGCTGGATTGTTGCAGGTGGAGCTCCTCTAGATCCTGAATTGCTTTCATTCTTCCGCGGAGCAGGAGTTCCTGTCTACGAAGGTTATGGTCTTACAGAAACTACTGCACCATGCGCGTTTACTCCTATTGGAGTTCCATTCCGAGAAGGTTCTGTTGGCATTGCATTCCCAGCTTTTACTTTGCGAATCGCATCCGACGGCGAAGTTCAAATTAAAGGCACTTGCGTATTCCATAAGTATCACAAAAACGATGAAGCAACAGAAACTTCATTTACTAAAGACGGATGGTACGCAACAGGCGATTTGGGACGAATTGACGACGATGGCATGCTTTATATTACCGGACGTAAGAAGGATTTGATTATTACTGCTGGCGGTAAGAATGTTGCTCCTGGACCTATTGAAGAGATGATTAAGAGATGCGAACTTGTGTCTCAGGCTCTCGTTCTTGGAGATAAGCGTCCGTTTATTTCTGCACTTGTTACTTTAGACGAAGAAACTTTACGAAATTGGCTTAAACTCAAGGGTCTTGACGCTACTATGAGCATGGAAGAGGCTGCTAATAATGCTGTCGTTCGTGCTGAAGTGCAAAAATTTATAGATCTTGCCAATGAAGGCGTGTCACGCGCAGAATCTGTGCGAAAGTTCATTATTTTGCCAGAAGAGTTTACGCAAGAAAACGGCTTAATGACTGCGTCTATGAAGATTATTCGTCCACGAGTTATTAAGCGCTACACTACTTTACTTAATACACAAATGTATACGACGCGCAAAAAGTAGTTTGTTTAAATTAACTCAGCTGAACGCACACAATTTACCCCGTATTTGGAAAGTTAATATATTTAACTCTACAAATGCGGGGTAAATTGCATAAAAAATACACATTTAAAATGTTTCACATACTTATTAAAATTATGCGTGCAAGGGAATTTTTCCTACAAGAAAGAGAACAATTATGAATAAAAACAAAACTATAAAATCTGAAAGAAAAGTTTATTCAAATACTTTTTCTAAGAAACTTACTGCCGCAAGCGTAGCGGTAATTTTAACTGGGGCTTCTATCTCAATGTTTGCAGTTACTGCCAATAGTGCATATGCAAACGAAACTGATTTAAAACAACCTACTGTTCTCATTCCTAACAATAAAGTCACTTACAATGTAGCATCAGCTCCACTAACAAAAGGCGCAACAACTTCACAAAGCAGTGTAGAAAAGACTGCCGCAGGTCTTTTTAGATTTGCAATGAACGATCCTTCTCTTACTGCGGCACAGCGCGAAGATGCTCGCAAAGCTTACGAAACTTTGACCGGACAATTAAATAAGCCAAGCTGGTACGACTCAAAGGTGACTTTAGGAAAAGGAGATATTTACCCAGATTCTCTTTCTCGCTTAAGCAAAGCAATATCTTATATGCAAGCAATTAATGCTTATCGCCAAAGCATAGGATTAAGTCCTATGGGCGTAAGCCTCCAATTAACCGCTGATGCAATTAACGATGCATTCTATTCTGCAAACCACACCGATCATGCTCGTCACTATAATACTTATGAAAATTTGGCTTGGGCTGATTACGGCGATGGTTCATACACCGGTGGCACAACACCTGAAACAATGACTGGCGCAATGAAGCAGTGGATTACAGACGAAAAGAAAGTTTACGACGAATACAAGTCACGTGGACAAGAGGCTCCAGAAGGCGAAGTTGGTCACTATTTGAACTTCATTAACGGCTCACTTGGTTCAATGGGATTCACTACTGGAAACATTAGTAATGAGTACGGTAGCATTGCAGCATGGGATGCTTCAACAGAAAGCGCTCCTTTCACAATCGAACAATACAAACAACTTATTGACAGGTACATCAATGGTAATGGTGGATCTTCCAGCCAAACACCAACACCGTCAGTTCCTGATCACACCGTGCCGTCAGTTCCTGACCACACCGTGCCGTCAGATCCTGAAGTAGATCATACTGTTACACCAGATGTTATGCCAAATATCAATATTCCAGAAGAATATCCAAGCTTTAGCCATTCCGATTACAATATTGGTGTAGGAGATATCAATTCTTCTAACTTCGGCTTAGGAGACTTCAACTTCGGCTTGGGCAACACCACCGACTTCGGCGGAACCAACATCGGAGACTTCACCTTCGGCTTAGGCAACACCACCGACTTCGGCGGAACCAACATCGGAGACTTCACCTTCGGCTTAGGCAACACCACCGACTTCGGCGGAACCAACATCGGAGACTTCACCTTCGGCTTAGGCAACACCACCGACTTCGGCGGAACCAACATCGGAGACTTCACCTTCGGCTTAGGCAACACCACCGACTTCGGCGGAACCAACATCGGAGACTTCACCTTCGGCTTAGGCAACACCACCGACTTCGGCGGAACCAACATCGGAGACTCTAGCTTGGGAGACTTAAACGGCTCCAACGCTTCAACTACTTTACCTGCATCTAGCACTACGGATACCCCTGTAGTTGATCCTGACACACTTCTGTAGGAAGCTGAAATCTAATTAACAAACAAAAATTAAGTGACGCAGCGGCATTCACCGTTGCGTCACTTTTTATTACAACTTATTTGCAAAGAATTGTGTTTTCAACTTGAGTAAGGTTACTCTCATAATCACTTCCACAGAAACCATTATTACTTATAAGTAGATTGTCACAAAATAAGTAAAATATGCTCTACTAGAACCCCAAACGCTCAAGCTTCTTAGGATCGCTCTGCCATCCTTTTGCAACCTTCACATGCAATTCAAGTACAGCTTTTGTACCAGTAATGCGATTTACAGCCGTGCGCAAACGCTTCTTTACGCGCACTAAATGCTCCGCACGATGGCCAATAATAATCGGCTTTTGAGAATCACGCTCAACATAAACAGATACAAGCACATACGCTTTATTGTCGTCGTATTGAGTATCTTCGCCACCACCCGGATACACAATATCGTCAACTACAACAGCTAATGAATGAGGCAACTCGTCGTCCAACTCTTCCAAAAATGCGCCGCGAATAAGCTCCGAAATCATGCTTTCTGGGCTTTCCTCACTAAGCTGATCCGCCGGATACATTTGCGGACCTTCCGGCAAGTTTTGAATCAAAACATTCTTAACTTCGTCAACATTGTCGCGTTCCAACGCACTAACCGGCACGATATCCGTAAAATCAGCAAACTGCTGAATTTGAAGCAAATGCTCAACTAATTCACTGCGACTAAGCGTATCGATTTTCGTAACAATGCCGATAAGCGGAACTTTCCAAGTCCAATTGCCCTTCTCATCTTTTTTAGCAAAATCAGAACGAAGTCGACTCAGAATTCGCCTATCTCCAGGTCCTATCTCCTGGTCTGCTGGAAGCAAGAATGCAATCGCGTCAACATCTGAAAGTGACTCGTCAACAATATCATTCAAACGCTGACCAAGAAGCGTACGAGGACGGTGAATACCAGGCGTATCAACCAACACCATTTGTGCATTATCGGTAGTAACAATCCCTCGAATAGCTTTACGCGTAGTTTCCGGACGAGACGACGCAATAGCAATTTGCGTACCAATAAGAGCATTCATAAGCGTAGACTTACCAACGTTTGGTCTACCAACTACAGCTACGAAACCGGAACGATAACCGTGAAAATCAGGAGTAGAAATCGTTGCGCGAGTTGAAGCGTCTAGATTTGCAAACATCTCGTCGTCGAAGTCATCAGTATCATCAAAGTTGTTAATATTATTCACGTTATTCTTACCGTCCAGTTCTTTATTTCAGCATATTCGTTTGTTTCATAGTACTAGCTTGCTTCAAAGCATTGGTTTGTTTGCTTTCAGCAGATTTTTCGGAAGAGCTAATGTCATTTTGATTATCCTTAGAATCCTTAGACTCTTCCAAAACTTGCGCATCTCGTTCTACTAAAATAGTAGATACTTTCTTTCGCCTACCAGCTGAATCTACAGCAGTTAATTTTAGTCCTCTTGTAACAGCGCTGGAACCAACAATCGGCACATTACCAATCAACTTCGTAAGCAAACCAAACACAGTATCCACATCGTCTTCGTCAATATGAACTTCAAAAATATCTTCCAAATCTGCGATTGACGTTCGAGCAGGCATCTTCCACACGCCGTCACGTATTTCTTCTGGATCTGCATGCTGAGTGCGATCGTGCTCATCTTCCAACTCGCCAACAATTTGCTCAATAGCATCCTCAATAGTAACCAAGCCTGCAATACCGCCGTATTCGTCAACCACTACTGCCACATGCTGGCGAATTCGTTGCATTTCATGGAATAAATCGTCAACCGGCTTCGACTCAGGAACAAGCATGGGGTCTCGGCTAATTGTTTCAACTGCTCTAGAAGATGCTGCAGGATTAAACACAGTAGCGCGTACAGCATCCTTCAAATAAGCAACACCTACTAAATCATCTACAGAATCTCCAATAACGGGAACTCGAGAAAATCCTGAACGAGAGCATAATTTAAGGAAATTTTCCAGCGTTTCATCACTTTTAACGCAAATCATATCGGTTCTAGGTACCATTATTTCGCGAGTCAAAGTATCTGAAAGCGTGAGCACATTGCGCATCATTTCCGACACTTCCGGATCGAAATCATTCGCTTCAACAAGTCGATCAATACTCGCCTTTGCTTGATCTAGCTGAATATCTTCCAAAGCTTCATCATCTGAAAGATCAACATGCTTTTTCCTAGAAGTGACGTCAACATCGCTAGCAATATGCACTAAAGGATTAATCGCAATAGCAATAGACACAATGCGAGAAAGTCGCATCAACTTTGCTACAGGTTGAGCCGCACCAACTGAACGTGGACGAACAAGAATAGAAATCACAGCTACAGCTACTGAAACAACAACACCAATAATAAGAGTTACCCATAAAGGCGAGCCGAAAAATGCAGCTAAAGAAGCAAACAAAACTCCATCTAAAACGTTACATAGCACACGCACAAAAGCGCATGCTCCAGAAGTTGTATAACGGTCAGCAATCAGTTTTTTTACACGATGGATTCTAGCGATTCGACGCATACGCACTATGGCACTAGTTTCATCATCATGCGTTTGCGCTTCAATCATAAGATTATTTAAACTTGCACGAGTAACTCTAGGCACTGCCCCTTCTGCAGCAGCCATAGCAAGCGAAAGCCATACAAGCAGCATTGCCAGCACAAGCAATGCAGCTAAGCCAATCCAGATATGCAACGGCAATTGCGGAACTGATATGCTAGAAAATATTTGCTTAATATATTCCATAATTATGCTCTTAATGCGCTTTAATGCTGTTTTTTATTTTTATTTTTGACGCTACTCGCTTCATGCTCAACATCGTAACGCTCAAGCTCGTTTACTGCACCTTCTGGCAAAGTTGCATCGTACAATTCTCCAGATCGAGCAGCGAAAAAAGTAAGCATTAGTTGACGTTGCAAACCAAACATTTGCTTTTCTTCTTCCGGAGTAGTGTGATCGTAGCCAAGCAGATGCAGAATACCGTGAATAGTTAGCAACAACATTTCTTCCATAGTACTATGCCCAGCTGCGAGCGCCTGCTGTTGAGCAACCCATGGGCAAATCACCAAGTCGCCAAGCATTCCTTCAGAAACTTTTTCATCGCTTCCAGGAGTAAGCTCGTCCATTGGGAAACTCATAACATCCGTTGGGCCTTCTAGGTTCATCCAACGTTCATGCAAACAGGCAATTGGCTCTGGATCAACAAAAGTAATCGATAAATCCGAATGCGTACTTACTTTCATTTGTTGAAGAACCCACATTCCAAGATCTGAGAAGATTTTAGCGTCAATATTCCACACTGTTTCATTCATGACTTCAATGCTCATGATTTATCCGTTATTCCTCTCAGTAGATTCTTTAGTACGTTCACGTTTTTTACGCTCAAGCATTGCATCGTAATTTTCGTATGCTTCCACAATACGACCAACCAAAGCATGACGCACAACGTCTTCTGCTTGCAAATGCACAAAAGCAATATCTTTAACTTCGCCCAAAATCTTCTCAATAGAAACAAGACCAGAACGCACAACTGCTAAATCAACCTGCGTGCTATCTCCTGTAATCACCATGGTTGTATTAAAACCGAGTCGAGTTAGGAACATTTTTAATTGCTGAACAGTCGCATTTTGCGCTTCATCAAGAATAACAAAAGCATCGTTTAATGTGCGACCTCGCATATAAGCAAGAGGAGCAACTTCAACAACATTCTCGTCAAGATAGCGTTTTAGTTGTGCAGATCCAAGCATATCAGAAAGCGCATCATAGAGTGGGCGCAAATATGGATCAACTTTATCGTTTAAAGTGCCAGGCAAGAATCCTAAGTTTTCGCCAGCTTCAACAGCAGGACGAGTAAGAACAATTCTGCGAACTCTTCCATCTTCCAATGCACGAACAGCTTTAGCAACTGCTAAATACGTTTTTCCAGTACCAGCAGGACCAATTCCAAACGTTACAATATTGCAATCCATTGCTTGCACGTACGCTGTTTGCCCAGCAGTTTTTGCGCGAACAGGATTTCCTCCAGCAAACGTAATCACGCCTTTACTCATTCGAGCTCTTCTGCTCATAGCACGGCGATGCGCTTCTTCGCTAGAAGGCAACAGCTCACTTGAATCTCTTGAAAACTCATTTTCAGCGCGCGAAGCAGAATTATTAATTGCATAGGATGAAGAAATAATACTATTTCCAAGCACTCCACCATCATGACCGATACGGTTTATACGCACATTGTGTTCATCGTTATGCAAAATATCACGCTCAAGCATGCGTCTTACTTCGTACGCATCCATAGGTTGTTCGTAAGCTGCATCAATCATGCGCCTAAACGCATACTCAGCTTTAGCTGCATCTTCATCTGCTCTAGCTGAACGAGCAACAATTTGAACATCTTTGCCTCGCACAGTAATATCTGCTTCTGGAAAAGCATGTTCTACTTCACGCAAACCAGCATCTGCAGCACCTAAAACTGCAACCGAGCTTAATTCGCTAGGAATTTGCACAAAACGCGTAGTACTTTTCGTCACGATTTACAAGCTACCTTCTACAAGTTTTTCGCCAGTTAATACATGAGCATGAACATGAAACACTGTTTGACCAGCATCAATACCAGTATTAAATACGAGTCGATAATCACCGTTGAATTCATCATCAGCAATTTTTTGCGCAACACCAGCAATATGGGCCAAAGTTTCAGGAGCTTTACTAGCAAGCTCAGCAACATTCTTATAGTGATTGCGTGGCACAATCAGCACATGCACTTTTGCTTGAGGATTAATATCTTTAAAAGCAACTACCGAATCGTCTTCATAAACTCTGCTGCTCGGTATTTCTCCAGCAACAATTTTACAAAAAATGCAATCAGCATCAGTATTATAAGTGATATCACTCATGGTTTCTCCCCTATTTGCTACTAAATGAAATCAATGCCTTAAGCCAAAAGCAATCGACACTCTTCTTATTATTTTACACAATTATGAGCACTTTTAGATACGATTTATGCGATTATTCGTAACGTCCTAAAACACGCGAAAGAAGAGAAAGAGCTACAGGTCCTGCAGTAGATGCACGAAGAATATTGCTACCTAAAACGCAGCTTTTAGCACCAGCATCAATAAACATTGACACTTCATCGTCACTAATACCACCTTCTGGCCCAACTAAAACGTAAATAGTGCGCTCTTTACCATCCTCCAAACAGCGCTCGCTAAGAGTATTTACTGCTTGTTCTATTTGATTCCAGCAATCAGTTGCGTCTTGATGCAATACGATTACGAGATTTCCGTAAACGCACGCACGCCTACATATTGCAACTATTTGCTTGCTCGAAACACATTCTTGAAGTTCAGGCATCCATGCACGACGAGATTGCTCTGTGGCAGACTGTAAAACTTGGCTCCAACGCTTATCTGTGCGACCAGGTTTCCACTTTGCAATTGAACGATCCGCGCACCAAGGGATTACTTCATCCACGCCAATTTGCGTAGCCATATCAATTGCTTGCTCATCGTGCCCTGTTTTTGCCAAAGCTTGAACAAGTGCAAGTCTAGTCATTCGCGGAGCTTCCCTAGTAAACGCTTCTACACGAACTAAGCCATTTTCAACATCCGTCACCTTTGCATGAATGCGCAAGCCTTTGCCGTCAGAAAGTTGCAAAGCATCGCCTTCTAATAGTCGCATGGCAGATATAGCGTGACGTTTTACTTGAGATGGAAGCGCAATCGTCCACCCTTCTTCGATTCCTTCTGCAAGCACAGGAGCATTATCGTGATCAGTATCAAGCAAAAATAAAGCGTCAGTCATAGTTCAAGCCTAACGTGAGGATGCGCCAAGTACTAAAAAATGTTTCTGTGCAAGTATTGTGGCAAACTAGAACAGTACGTATTGGAGGTTTGCAATGAGTAATGAGCTTGGTGATAACACTGCGCTTGTTACTTTGCGTATTTCACGCTTTACTCCATGTAATAAATCTGAAGATGATGCAAACAGTAAACAGACAGAGCGCAAGCGCAGAGAAAGTCCTTTTGCGCGCAGAAAGCGCAGTAATCCTTTCGCAAAACTAGATTCTTCAGAAAATAACATAAATAATTCTTCCGAATCTAGTGAATCCAGAATATCTAGTGAATCCGGTGAATCTTACGAATCTTCTCCAAAACGCATTCAAGGTAAGCATTGGGTTCAAGATTACAGTTTACGCGTTCATTCTACTGACACTATTCTTGACTGTTTACTGACTATTAAACGCACAATCGACCCAACTTTAGCTTTCCGCTACTCATGCGGTCACGGCGTTTGCGGTTCCGACGCTGCAAACGTAAATGGCATGCCAACCTTACTATGCAGTGCAACTATTGGTGCGAACGCACGTCCTGAAAGCACAAATAGCGTGCAATCTCGAGGCTTTAGAAAAACTGGCACTACTAGCAGCTCCTCACAGTCGACAAAATCGCCAACTTTACAGCAAAAATCTAAAGAGACTACCACTTTGCAAAATGGCACTTTTGGTGTTATTGAGCTTGCTCCACTTTCAGGATTTGCAGTTCAACGAGATCTTATTTGCGATATTTCGCCTATGATTTCGCAAATAAAACGCTTAGAACCTTATTTGCAGGCATCTAACGTTTCTACGAGAAATACTGAAGGGAAACTCCAGCTTATTGAGTTTTTGCAACATCCTGAGGAACTTAAAAAATTTGAGCTTTTGAGCAATTGCATTATGTGCGGTGCTTGCGAAGGAATTTGCCCAATTTATGCAGGCGGAGAAGCCTTTATTGGGCCTGCAGCATTAGTTAACGCGGCTCGTTTTATTTACGATTCCAGAGACAACGCAACAGAGCATCGCCTTGATCTAATAGACAGCAGTGACGGTATTAGCGCATGCCAGTCAGTTAGAGCATGTTCAAGACAGTGCCCTCGCGGAATTGATATTGGCGAAGAAATTTGGCAGCTTACAACGCTTGTAAACGAGCGCAAAAACTCTTAGATTATTCAATTCCAGATGCTATGCGCACTGCCTCTATTGGGTCGTCTGTAACAGCAAACAAGTGCGGATCGAGTGAAGAAATAAAACCTCGTTGAGTTACTGTAGACTTCAGCCAGTCAATCAAACCATTCCAATACGAAGTACCGAAAAGAACAACAGGCACGCGCGCAACTTTATGCGTTTGCACTAAAGTCAAAGCTTCAAACATTTCATCCATCGTGCCAAAACCGCCAGGGCACACAATAATTCCAGAAGAATACTTCATAAACATTGTTTTACGCACGAAAAAATACCGAAATTGCATGCCAAGATTAATCCACTTATTCAAACCCTGCTCATGAGGAAGCTCAATCCCCAATCCTACAGACGTACCACCAGCTTCTGCAGCTCCACGGTTTGCAGCTTCCATAATTCCAGGACCGCCACCTGTAATAACAGCAAAACCGCGTTTTACAAGCTCTGAACCCATAGTACGAGCTAAAGAATACTCAGGATCATCTTCTTTTATTCGAGCAGAACCAAAAATACTAACAGCTTTACCTAACGATGCGAGCGCGTCAAAACCATCAACAAACTCAGCTTGAATACGAAGCGCACGCCATGGATCCGCGCTACGCCAATCCCATCTCTTATCTACTTCTACACCAACTCCAGAAGCAAGCTGCTGATTGTTATCGTTACGAAGAAGCGTCTCTGTAGTGCTCTCCTTAGGAATCATAGAACCGCGCATCACAACAGAACCACGATGATACGTGTTATTCCAAGGTGGAACATCTACTGAAAAATCTTCTTTACTATTAAACATGATTTCTCCTAGAAATTTACTTTCAAATATATTGAAAATAATAATTAAAACTAGTCTTCAACTTCATCTAATTCTTCTTCCATATGCTTTGCTTGCATAGAAAGTAAGAAGCCAGAAACTCCTGCAGCAATAATAGAAGCAACAAGAACGCCAAAACGTGCTTCAGCGGACAAATCTGCGTCAGAATACGCAAGCGAGGCAATAAGAAGAGAAACAGTGAAACCAATTCCACACGCACATGCTGTAGGCATTAAGTCTACTACGCGAAGACCATCAGGAACTTTCAAACCTAGAACACGCTTTGATATCCAAGCAGTTGCCATAATTCCAACAGGTTTACCAACAACAAGAGCAATAGTGATGGCAATCAAAATTGGCGAGAAGAACAACTCCCAAGTCAATGTTTCAAAATGCACTCCTGTAGCGAAAAGAGCGAAAATTGGAAGAGCCAATAACGCAGAAACAGGCTGAATTTTTTCACGATAGCGTTCAGCCCGAAGCGTTTTTTCACCATGAACTAAATGCGCCGGAGTTAGCAAACCCACCATTACTCCAGCTAAAGTTGGATGCACGCCAGCTTCATACATCATAATCCAAGCCATAATTCCTACTATTGCAACCAACGGCCATGGAACGCGCTTCAAACGCACTAAAGTAGTCCAAACCAAACCGCAAGCAATTACTCCAGCAAACCAATACCATGCGTTAAGAGACGAGAAGAAGACAGCAATAAGTGCTATTCCAAGCAAATCGTCTACTGTAGCAAGAGTCATAAGAAATGCGCGCAAAGCGTGTGGCAAAGTTTTTGCAAATAAAGCAAGAACAGCAAGAGAGAAAGCTATATCCGTTGCTGTAGGTATTGCCCACCCGTCACGAACCATATCAAGCGAAGGTAAAGCGCCAGAAGTAAGACGCATAATCTCCTGCCCGGCATGCAATTCAGAAAATACAGTTACTGTAGCAACAAACAGCAAAGGAGGCACAATCATTCCACCAACAGCACAAATCATTGGCATTGCAGCTGCGCGAGGGTCAGAAAGCGAACCAGCAATAAGCTCATGTTTTAAATCTAAACCAACCGAAAGGAAGAAAATAGTAAGCACGCCGTCTTGCACCCAGTGACCAATCGACATGTGTATATTCGTCCACGGAATGCCTACATGAGTATGCGAGACAGCTTCAAATATTGGCGCGGTTAAAGGAATATTTGCAAGCAATAAGCCGGTAAGAGCGAAACCAAGCATAATTAAGCCAGAAATTCGCTCATTATTTGCTATCTTGCGTGCTACTCTCCAACTGCGTCGTATCATATTGTAAATATTTCCTCCACTAAATGCATTTATAACGTTTATAACGTTTTATAGTGCAAAATATGTGATTCGCACTTTTAAGTATAACTGAGAGGCATAAACCGAGCGAGTTGTATTCGAATTAAAAAAAAAACGCGGAGCAAAAGCTTCGCGTTTTGTCTGTGCGCCAGACAGGATTCGAACCTGCAACCTTCTGATCCGTAGTCAGATGCTCTAATCCGTTGGGCTACTGGCGCATGTCCCCAGTCTCAAGAACCATGTCCTTGTTTCCGGCAACTTGACTAATATACAACCATCCGCACTAAAACACAAACCCCGGCGTGTCGACCGGGGTTTGTTGTTAAGAAATGCAAGAATTGATAAATACTCGCTAAGTTGTAAAAATTGAATTATGCTCTGCGCTCAAGCACTTCGTCAACCATTCCATAAGCTTTAGCTTCTGGAGCAGTCAAAATAGTATCCACTTCAATATCTTTACGGATGCGCTCAATATCTTGACCAGTATGCTTTGCAAGAGTTGATTCTAACCAAGAACGCAAACGCAACATTTCCTTAGCTTGAAGCTCAATTTCAGTAGCTTTACCAAAATCTTGACCCATTGCAGGCTGATGGATAAGCACACGAGCATTTGGCAAAATCATGCGCTTACCAGCAGCTCCAGCAGCAAGAATAATAGCAGCAGCAGAAGCAGCCTGACCTAAACAAACAGTTTGAACATCTGGATTAATGTATTGCATTGTGTCATAAATCGCAGTCATAGCAGTCATCGAACCGCCAGGTGAATTAATGTACATCATCACATCGCGATCAGAATCCATGCTTTCTAAAACAAGCAACTGAGCCATAATGTCGTCAGCAGAAGTGTCATCTACTTGCACACCCATGAAAATAATGCGATCTTCAAACAGCTTAGTGTAAGGATCTTGCGTTTTCATGCCGTATGGAGTTTGCTCGCCAAATTGAGGCAACACGTAACGATTAGTAATGCGCTGAGCAGAAGTAACGCCGCCAAAACCAGCTAAACGCTCAGCACGCGCAACAAACTTTGCTTCTTCACTTGCCATAATTACTCCTCACCGCGCATAGAAGCAGGAGTGGTCACAATCTTATCTACGAAACCATACTCCAAAGCTTGCTGAGCTGTAAACCAGTGATCGTATTCGTTATCTCGGTAAATTTCCTCTACCGTATGACCAGTCTGCTTTGCAGTCAATTCAGAAAGCGTTTTTTTCATATCCATAATAAGCTCTGCGTTAATTCGCACATCCGTAGCAGTGCCACCGACACCGCCAGAAGGTTGATGCATAAGCACACGAGCATGTGAGGTAATATAACGCTTACCAGGAGTGCCAGAACTAAGCAAGAACTGACCCATAGATGCAGCCATGCCAACAGCAATAGTTGCAACATCTGGCTCAATTAATTGCATAGTATCGTAAATTGCCATACCAGCAGTAATTGAACCTCCAGGCGAATTAATATACAACCAAATATCCTTCTTAGGATCTTCCGCAGCAAGCATTAACATTTGCGCGCAAATAACATTGGCATTCTCGTCTTTTACTTCAGATCCCAACCAAATAATGCGATCTTTTAGCAACCGATTAAAAATAGAATCAGTTGATGTAGGCGCTTCAGCCTGTTCCATCACAGGAGAAGCTGTAAAAAGCTCAGTCACTATATCTCCTTGTTACCACGTAATTATTTCTACACTACCTTGTGCGCATGACCGCATAGAAAATATTGCGAATATGATTTGAATTGAATGTTTTACGCCAAATTTCTAAAATTTTATTCATATCAACAGATGTAATTTTTACTTATTACCTCACGTTAGTATGCATTATTGAGTATATTTTTATTGGATTATCAATTCATTATAAGGAGTAATTATGGATCCTAACCAATTGCCAGACAACAACTACTCGCCTGCTCCGATGCCAAATAACGAGTATCCAAATAATGGTTACCAAAATAATACATACCCAAATAATGTAAATCCAAATAACGGATACCCAAACAATGGTTATGGAAACAATGGGTACCAGAACAACGGATACCCAAATAACGGATACCAGAACAACAATTACCCTAATAATGTAAATCCAAATAATGGTTACCAACCAAACTTATATCAGAATAATCAACAACCAGTCAACAACTATCCTGCAAACGCTTATCCAAATGCAACAAATACAAGTGCTCATAAGTCAAAATACATTTGGCTTATTGTTGTCATAGTAGTAGCAATAGTTGCAGTAGGTGGCTACGTAATTTCAACTAATCTTAAACCGCATTACAATTGCGCTGCACCAAAAAGCGCAAATATTGAAGAATACGTACATTGCCATCCAGAAGAAGCTAAAAAACTCACTAATGGATTTAATGATGCCACTAACAGCTCACCATTCAACATAACGTTTGACACTAAAGGTGATCAGCTCAATATAAATGCAAAGTTCAAAAGGCACCTATCTGATTTAGAAATTACAGCGTTAAAGACTGGAATGCAAACATACGGCGATAGCCTCTCGAACTTGATGCCACAATCAGCATCGGATGATATGAAAGAAAAAATTATTGCACCAGTACGAGTGCATTTCATCTTCTCAAACGATGATGGAACTTTTATCGCAGATAAAGAATTCAGTTCTAATAATTAATTAAAAAATAACTAAAATAACCAACATAACTAAAAAATATTTACTAATAACAAATGCGCCTTTGCTAATACTGAACTAGCATAGGCGCATTTATTTTGCACATATTGTATTTTCCATACTAAAAATTCAAACATTATTTGCGCATAAAAATTTTTGGTATTATCGCTATGCTTCTAGATACAGCACAAGAAACAGCCATCGGAATAATCATAATCATAGGCGCATTCACTAATTGCGCTACCAAAAAAAGCGCAAACCACAATGACTTTCGGCTTGCAGTTAACAGACTTGCAGCGCCAAAAATAGCAGCTATTATCAATATTTTTAGCTGACTTGATAGCATGCCACCAACAACTGGAATGTTCATACTTATAAAACCTACGATCAGCCCTACGCAAGCCCCAGACGACATACTCGGCTGAAGCACACCACCACTTGCGCCAGCTCGAAGAGTGCAACTTGTTAAAATTATTTTTGCAACAAATAGTAGAAGCAAAGTTACCAAAGAGTTTTTGTCAATTGCAATACTTGTTTTTGCAATATTATATGCGTATTGTGCTAAAGCTCTGCCATTGCCCATAATTGCTGGATTCCACGATGCAACTAATCCCGTTACTAAGCCCATTAATGGCAAAAAATATAAGATTTGGTAATTGTGAGCACACTTAGAGCGAGCCCAACGAATCATCTTATGGAAAAGAATACCCACAATACCGCAAGCAATGCCAACTATAATTGCAAGCAGCAACACAGTAGTGTTGACAATATGGATGTCATTAAGACTTGGCAAACAATAGTAAGGTTCATCCCCAAGCACAAAAATAGTAGTCAATGATGCAATTTCACTTATACATAACGCAATAGCAAAAATACCAAATTTTTGTATAAGCCAATACCATTTCAAACGCTTTAAAGAAGATTTCGATTCGTGAGAAAAACGTGGAATTGCAACCAAACCTAGTGTCATAATCGCACCCGCTATTGGAGCGCGATAAACTCCAGCTAAACCAGCACCAGCAGCACTTGCAACCAAAACGCGAGCTTGAAATTCACTGACTCGAATAAAGCAGAGTAACTTCTGAGTAAGCATTGCAGCCAATTCTCGAGGCGCAACTTCTCTACCTAAACTTGCGCCAGAAGCAACTATAAAAATTTGTAAACATACATGGATAATCGTCGTATTAAATGGCATCGATTGGCCACTAACAGCATGAGCTATATCGACAATACGATTAGAAGATTTTGTCCATAACCACATCCAAATAATTGCAGCAACAGACATCACAATTAATACAACAGCAACATAATGCAATACTGGCAATCCAACTGGCGAAGGTTTAAGAGCAGATTCTGAAAATCCGAACATTACATTTTGCACAGCATGTAGTAACAGAGTTAATAATATTGCACCAACTCCAGCCATAACTGCAACAAAAAAAGCAATAAGACTTAATCGTAAACATGTAAAAACATAGTTCAAACACTTACCAGGTTTTTTACTGCCTACCATTTGCAAATTGCGTTTTTCCATTAGCAGCAGCCTTCCTTATGTTATTTGTTTTTCATTTTATTTGTTTTTCACTTTCTTTAAAGTATAACAACAACACAAAAACCCAGAGCAAAAGCCCTGGGTTTTTAGCAAATATGAGAAAGTATAAACTTTTTTCTTGCTTGAAAAATACTACTTAGAAAGTTCGTCAGCAACTTCTGCAGCAGCAGAAGCAGCCTTCACGCTTTCGTCTTCGTCATCATCCTCAGACAAGAATGCACTCAAGTCAAGAGCTTCTCCGCCGGAAACGAACTTTACAGCACGCATACCAGCAAGCAAGCCCTTAGAACGAGCAACTTCCTGCACAGCGGAACCAAGCTGACCGTTGTTAACGATTGCGTTAATGAACTGGTTTGGATCCATGCCGTACTGCTGAGCAACAGAAACCAAGAAGTTGGTGACGTCAGCCTGGGAAACAGTCACATCCATCTGTTCAGCCAAAGCGTCAAGAACCATCTGGTCGCGAAGTTCCTTCTCAGCAGCCTGCTGAGCTTCGTCCTTCTGCTTCTTGGTAGCTTTTTCAGGATCAGGGGTCATGCCCTTCAAATGCTCTGAAACAGCCTTGTCCAAAACGCCCTTTGGCACAGGAATTTCAACTTCTTCCTGAAGCTTAACAAGGAATGCGTCACGGGCATTAGTTGCCTGACGACCTTCAGCAGCCTGCTCGCAAGCCTTGCGAATATCTGCCTTCAAATCCTTCAAAGTATCAAACTCAGAAGCTTCCTGAGCAAAATCATCATCAAGCTCTGGCAATTCCTGAGTCTTTACGGAATTAACCTTAACCTTGATCTGAGCCTTCTCGCCCTTATGCTTACCGAACTCGAGAGTACCCTCAAAGGTGGTTTCTTCACCGGCAGAAAGGCTATCCAAAGCCTCATCCAAACCGTCGAGCAACACACCGGAACCGATTTCGTAGCTTACGCCCTCTTGCGCATCAACTACTTCGTCATCGATACGAGCTTCCAAATCAATGTTAGTGTAATCACCCTTAGCTGCAGGACGGTCAACACCAACCAAAGTAGCAAAACGCTGACGGAGGCTTTCCAAGCGCTCCTTGACATCCTTGTCGGAAACCTTTGGCTTCTCAACTTCAATCTCAACGCCCTTGAACTTGTTCAACTTGAAATCTGGACGACGCTCAACTGTTGCTACAAACTTAAGACTTGCATCTGCATCAGTCGACGTTGGAACTTCCTGAACGTCAAATTCTGGCTGATCCATTGGGCGAATCTTCTTTTCTTCCAAAGCCTTAGAATAAAGCTCTGGTACAGCGGAATTTACGGCTTCGCCGGCAACAGCTGCGAAACCGACGCGCTGATCTACAATCTTGCCTGGCACATGTCCCTTACGGAAACCTGGCACGTTAATTTGCTTAGCAATCTCCTTACGAGCTTCTTCCAAAAATGGCTTGAAGTCTTCGAGATCTGCGGTAATGGTGAGCTTAACTTTAGTTGGCTCAAGATTCCTGACGCTGATTTTCACGCTTGCGCTCCTGAAATTACGTTTTTTCTAGCTTCTGCCGTATGGCACAACCGTTACATGATAGCGCGAGTTACGGACTCAGCTACCAATCGGGTTTGCCATTCGCGAGCGCCATGCTCACTTAGGAATGTTTTAACATCAATATCTTGCGCATCATCATGCCAGCAAAGATTACGAATAATCTGCGGTTTGATAATAATTTCTGCAGGAGTATGAGTGTATTCAGAAATTTGATTTAACTCAGCTTTTACTCTTTGTAAACGCTCATAACGCTTAGGGTGATGTTCTCGCCAATATTTCATAGATCTAGGAGCGCTTTGGGAATCTTGCATATCCTGTAAATACTGCGAATCTGACGAATCATGGCAATCCTGACAATCGTTAGAACCTTGTGACTCGTCAGTATCTGTTGATTTAAGTACGCTCGTTTTACGAGATTCGCGCGAATTAAGTTGAATAGCTCCATTCGGTAATACTGGATGCACATCATCCATAGCTGTTTCACCAGATTTAGCGCGCAAAATAGCATTCTCTATAACGTTTTTCCAAATAGATGGTTTAATTTTGCGCTGAATTGGAGCGTAACGCTCGAACATTTTGTCTTGCTCACTGCCAGTGTGTACTCGCACTCGCTCATTCAAAGAACGAATAGCACGAAACGCGCGCGCATTACTAGGTTTACGCTTACCAGCTTCAATAATCGCAGCGTCAGAAAGTAGAAGAGTTGGCGCAATATCATATTCACGCGCTAAAGCATCTCGCCTTTGCCACAATGCTTTCGCAATAACTAAACCAACACGATCGTGCATAAGCACACTTATATGCGATATTTTAAGCCATGGACGCGGATGCGGAGCTTTCTTTTGTGCACCCTTACTAAGTAAGTGTTTAAATTCTTCTTCCGCCCAAGAAAGTTTACCTTGCTTTTTTAGCTCACCGCGCATTACTTCTTCTAGCTCAATAAGTAATTCAACGTCTAAAGCCGCGTAATTTCGCCAATCTCTAGGAAGTGGACGATAAGACCAGTCCGCTGCGGAATGTTCTTTTGCGAGGGTCAAACCCAAATAATATTCAGTTACAGAGCTTAAACCAAAGCGCTTTCTACCAAGTAATTTAGCCGCAATCTCGGTATCGAATAAAGCACGAGGACGCAAACCAATATCGAAAAATCCTGGCAAATCTTGCATCGAATCGTGGATAATCCAAGGCGCATCTCCTACTGCCTTGTTAAATTCGTTCCAATCGGCTCCAAGTTTTGTAAGTTCTATTGGATCCAGTAACCCGATTCCTGCACCTTTGCGTTTAAACTGAATCAGCCAATCTTCATGACCATATCTAAAACCGGAAGCTCGCTCAGCATCTGCAGCTAAAGAACCGGAACCTGATGCCAACAAGCTGCAATAATCTTTATATGCTTCAAGCGTATCAATGACTTCTGGAACTCCTTCTCTAGGCTCTTTTAAAAGCTTTGGTTCCTCGTTCAAGTACGCCTCCCGATTTGCATGCTTTAGCCAAATTCTTACGTTTTTTGCAACTTATTCTGTACTTTTTGCAAAATGTTGCGCAAGATATATTTAAGCCGTGTTATAGATTATGCATCTTTTAACACGGCTTCAACTTTCGCACACAACTACGACTATTCAAAAAATAAATAATCAATTAAATAATCAATCTGTTTTATTGTTTGCTATTTCGTCATTTATGCGTTTAACAAGCTTAGTTTTAAGGAATCTAGTAAGAGTAAATGCGACTGCCGAAACTAAAACCGTTGGGATAACGTAGACAGTATGTAAACCTAAATCTCTTATTGGGAAAGTGGCAAGTTCTGTAGCAATGGTTATAGCAATAGATATTATTGGCACTTCAATAAGAAGTTTCTTACCGAAAGCCGCAACGATATTTATCGGCAACAAAATTATCGGCAAAACAATTAAAATAATAAGCGCTGTGCCAAAGCCAAACTGATCGTTACACCGTGCAAAAATAGCTAACGCTAATGCAAAAGCTAATGCAATCCAACAACCTATTCTGCGCTTCATTGCGTATCCTTTCTCTAAAAAGGGTGTTTGTGTAATTATACAAAAATCCTTTAAAAAAAAAACAATACAATACGCAAAAATTGCCTAAAACGCATCGAGGTTCAGTCTAGTACACAACAAAACCGTGGTCTTTGAACTGGTTTACAACTCGCTCTTTAAGTGCTCTAGAAGGTCCTTTTTGATTCTCAAGAGGGTACGGAATTCGAAGCTCATGCCACTTTGGACGACCTAGTTGATGGAAGCCAAGCACGTCAATATGCTCAACAGCATCACCAAACGAATCGCAAATCTCAGCAACTTTTTCAACATTTTCTTCGCTGTCTGTCAAACCTGGAACGAGCACAAAACGCACCCAAATCTTCTTACCAGCCTTCGCCAATCGCTGACCAAAGTCAATAGTTGGCTGAAGTAAGCCGCCAGTTACTTTTTTATACGTTTCTTCAGTTCCGGATTTAACGTCAAGAAGGCAAAGATCAATGTCTTCAATCATTTCATCCGTATAATTGCGATTCAAAAATCCGGAAGTGTCCAAGCAAGTATGAACGCCCATCTCTTTTGCAGCACGAAAAACTCTAGATACAAAAGCCGGCTGCATCATGGATTCGCCGCCAGAAAAAGTGATCCCACCGCCTGTTGCTTTAAAAAGACTTTGATAACGGTCAACTTTTTTAATCATCGCATCTAAATAGACTGGCTTTCCGTCGCGCATTTTCCAAGTATCAGGATTCTGGCAATACTGGCAGCGCAGCGGGCAGCCACTCATAAACACTGTCATACGAGTACCAGGACCATCAACAGAAGTGTTAATATCCCACGAATGCACAAATCCAATATCGCCAGTTTTAAGAGCTACAAGGCGATCTTTTCTGTCTAATCCAATTGGAGATTCAAAGCCGGAAAGTCCACCCATTAAAGTTTGGCGAGCATACTCTTTTGACTCCTTCAACATATGCTGAGTTGTGGTACGAAACGCTGTGTTTTCAGCCATCTAACTGCCCTCCAAACTATTTATAAATAAATAATAAATAATATACGCAATTAACAAAAG
Source organism: Gardnerella sp. DNF01205 (assembly GCF_049244135.1). NCBI lineage: Bacteria > Bacillati > Actinomycetota > Actinomycetes > Bifidobacteriales > Bifidobacteriaceae > Gardnerella > Gardnerella sp. DNF01205. The sequence goes on from NZ_CP058378.1 coordinate 1,077,568, forward strand.
CCGGGAGCGAAACTAGCCTCGCTCCCGGCGGTGTTTACTAATCAACCAAATCAGTCAGTAACTGAACCCTGGTGGAATGTACGAGAAATAACGTCGAGCTGCTGCTCCTTAGTGAGCTTCACGAAGTTCACTGCGTAGCCGGAAACTCGAACCGTCAAATGCGGATACTTTTCTGGGTGCTCAACAGCATCTTCAAGCTGTTCCTTACGCAACACGTTGATGTTTGCGTGGTACAAACCGTGACCGTTGCCAGCATCCAAAATGCCAACCAAGTTGCTGATGCGCTCGTCTTCGTCACGACCTAAACCATCAGGAGTAATGGTGTTCGTAAGCGAAATGCCGTCAAGAGCATCGTCGTAATCAATCTTTCCAACGGAGAACATCGAAGGAAGCATGCCGTGCGAATCCATGCCGTTTTCTGGGTTTGCGCCTGGAGCGTACGGAGTACCCTTCTTGTGACCGGATGGGAAGGAACCAGTATTCTTGCCATACTCAACGTTAGAAGTAATAGTCAAAATGGACTGAGTTGGTACAGCATTACGGTACACAGGCAAACGCTTTACCTGACCCATAACAGTGCTCACAACCCACTTAGCTAAGTCGTCTGCACGATCGTCGTCGTTACCGTAAATTGGGAACTCTCCAACAGTCTTGTAGCCAACGATTAAGTCGTCGTCGCCGCCCTCAATGTACTCGTACTCGTGGCCTTCAGTGGTCTTAGCATCCTTGTTGTAGATTGGGTAAACCTTTGCATACTTCAAAGCAGCCAAGGAATCTGCAGCAATAGACAAACCGGACATGCCGCAACCAAGCGTACGATAGACTTCCCTATCATGCAAAGCCATTTCGATGGACTCGTAAGCGTACTTATCGTGCATGTAGTGGATGATATTCAAAGCCTCAATATAGGTTTCGGAAAGCCATTCCAAAGCCTTCTCGTAGTTAGCCTTAACTTTCTCGTAGTCGAGAGTACCGTCAGCTTCTGGCTTGATTGGGTCAATAACACCCTTATCAATAACCTGCATACCGGTCATTTCATCGCGACCGCCGTTGATTGCGTAAAGCAAAGCTTTTGCAGAGTTCACGCGAGCAGCGAAGAACTGCATTTGCTTACCGACGCGCATTGGAGAAACGCAGCAAGCAATAGCAGCGTCGTCACCCCAGTGCTCACGAATGTCTTTATCGGACTCGTACTGGATTGCAGAAGTGTCGATAGAAATTCGTGCGCAGAAACGCTTATAAGCTTCTGGAAGCTTTGGATCCCAGAAAATAGTGATATTTGGCTCAGGACCAGGTCCCAAATGCTCAAGAGTCAAAGTGTTGAGCAAACGGAACGAAGTCTTGGTTACGAAAGTGCGACCATCCTCGCTGAAGCCTGCATCGGACCAAGTTGCCCAGTAAGGATCACCAGAGAAGATTGCGTCGTAATCCTTAGTACGCAAGAAGCGCACAATACGAAGCTTCATAACAAGAGCATCAATAATTTCCTGAGCGTCGGTTTCGTTAATTAAACCTGCCTTCAAATCGCGCTCAAAGTAGCAATCAAAAAATGCAGAAACGCGACCAAAGCTCATTGCAGCGCCATCCTGGCTCTTAACAGAAGCAAGATAGCCCATGTAAGTCCACTGAACAGCTTCCTTAGCGGTCTTAGCTGGACGAGTCAAATCCAAACCGTACTCGTTACCCAAGTTAATAAGCTGCTTCAAAGCCTTAATCTGCTCGTCATGCTCTTCGCGGAAGCGAATCCAATGCTCAATTTCAGTCTCGGTAAAATCGTTACGGTATGGAATCGAATCCTTGTCGCGCTTCTTGAACTCAATAAGCATGTTCACGCCGTAAAGAGCCACACGACGATAATCGCCAATAATACGACCGCGGCCGTAAGCATCTGGCAAACCGGTCAAAATCTTGTTGTGGCGAGCAATCTTAATATTCTTGGTGTAAACGCCAAATACACCATCGTTATGAGTCTTGCGGTAGACGGTGAAGATCTTCTTGATTTGAGGATCTACTTCCTTGCCAGCTTCTTTAATAGCCTGCTCAACCATGCGCCAACCGCCGTTTGGCATCATAGCGCGCTTGCAAGGCTCATCAGTTTGCAAACCGACGATTACGTTATCTACTTCTGGGCTTTCAATATAACCTGCTGGCATTGCGTCAATGCCTGCTGGGATATGAGTTTCAACATCATAAACACGACGTTCACGTTCAACAGCCAAGTAGTTGTCGTCGAGATACTTCCACATGTGCTTCGTTTTTTCAGTGGCATTTGCCAAGAAGCTTTCGTCACCTTCATATGGCGTATAGTTCTTTAATATAAAGTCGCGTACGTCAATGTCTTTTTTCCAATTTCCGTCAGTAAAACCATTCCACGCTTCGGTACGAAGATCCTCTTCACTGAGAACTGGTGCATCAACTGATGTCATGTTTAGACTCCTTTTGTACCCGCAACGCATCTTCACGCTGCCCTAATAACAATGTTAGGGCATATGTAAACGCATACACGAGTAGTTTTGCAAAAAATCTAGTGAAATATATCACATTTATTCACGAAAAGCTGTGGTAACAGGCATTCTGCGATCCCTGCCAAAAGCAATAGCGCTTACTTTTGGTCCAAGCGGATACTGCCTGCGCTTCCATTCTGCGCGATCAACTAAACGCATAACCGTGTCAACAGTATGCTCGTCAAAACCATCTGCAAGCAAATCTGCTCTACCATGAGCAAGCTCAATATGAGCCTCTAAAACGCGATCGAGCAAATCGTACTCAGGTAAAGAATCAGAATCCTTTTGCCCTGGACGCAACTCTGCACTCGGAGGCTTAATAATAGAATTAACAGGAATAAGCACGCCATCTTGCGGAGCTTTCGCTTTCTGAGAATCCTCATATCCAACAATTGGCAGCATACCAATACCTACTCCAGCATTCGCAGCGCGATTCCTCCAACGAGAAAGTGCCCAAACGCGCGTCTTAAGCAAATCCTTAATAGGAGCATACCCTCCTACCGCATCGCCATAGATAGTAGAATATCCGCAAGCAAGCTCCGATTTATTACCAGTTGCGAGCGCCAAAACACCGCGCGAATTTGAATATGCCATTACGATTACGCCACGAACGCGAGCTTGCAAGTTTTCTGCAGCAACTCCTTCTAAGGAAAGTTGTGATTGGAAAGCTTTAAAAAGCGGTTCAATTGGTTGCACATCGTAGTGAGCGCCAATTCGCTCTGCTAAATCGCGCGCATCGTCTTTAGAACCGTCCGAAGAGTACATGCTTGGCATAGAAATACCATATACATTTGCTCCGCCGCAAGCATCGGCAGCCATAGTAGCTACTAAAGCAGAATCAATTCCTCCAGAAAGTCCTAAGCACACACCCTTAAAACCATTCTTACGCATGTAATCTCTAAGACCTACAACACACGCACAATACACTTCTTCGTCTGCGTCAAGTTTTGAAGCAATGCTTGAAACTTTCTGCTTTTTCAGCGAGTTATCAAAATCAACAAACGACAAATCTTCAGCAAACATTGCCGAGCGTTCAAGCAAAGTTCCGTCAGAATCAACAACAAAACTTCCACCGTCAAAAACCAAATCATCTTGACCACCGACCTGGTTCACATACACAACCGGCGCATTGACTTCAACAGCGCGCTTTTGAGCCAAACTCAAACGCACATGAGTTTTACCTTCCTCATATGGAGAACCGTTCATAGTTATTAGCGCATCGATACCAAGTTTTGCCAAACGCGCAACAGGACCGCCGTCTTGCCAAATATCTTCGCAAATAGCAAAACCTAGACGTATTCCATCTACTTCCAGCAGCTCACACTTATTGCCAGAAGAGAAAATACGAAACTCGTCAAAAACACCATAATTTGGCAAGAAATGCTTGTCGTATTGCAACACAGATTTGCCTTCATGCAATACGAGAAGCCTGTTTCGAGGCTTTCCAGCAGACTCGTCAAAGCCAACAGTTCCAACTACTACGTAAAGCTCCCCCAAGCCTTCTTCTGAAAGTTTTGATGCAAGCAAGTCTGCAGCTTTTTGTGCAGCTGTGCGGAACGTGGCACGCAAGGCGAGGTCTTCAATAGGATACCCAGTCAAAGTCATCTCAGGAAATACAACCATGCGAGCACCCGACTGCTTTGCGCGCGCAGCATACTTCAAAACTTTTTCAACGTTGCTATCAATATTCCCAACGCAGGTATCTATCTGCGCTAACGCCAATCGCAAAAAACTCATACATTACAGTCTAGTAGATAGCTTCATTGCAAGTAAGCGACGTGTTGAAAAACTTATTTTTTCTCTTTCCACACTGCAAGTATGCGAATTATTAACACGTCATAAATAATACTAATAAGCAAAGTATAGAATTATTGATTTTTCTCGCCTATATTGATAATTCGTTACTCGCGAAGGGGATTTAACTTTAAACGAATTTCACCGAACAAGGAGCAGGAAATATGCGAAAAATTAAAGTTATTGCATCAATTACAGCACTGGCAGCATTAGCGACTTTCACTTTAAGCGGCTGCGGTAGCTCAAAAGCAGGAGCGAAGGATGACAAAACTATTACTGTTGCTGCTTCGCCTACTCCGCATTCTGAAATCTTAAATAAGGTTGTAAAGCCAATCTTGCAAAAAGAAGGCTACAAGCTAGTAGTAAAGGAATTTACTGACTACGTGCAGCCAAATACAGCTACTGAAGAAGGCGAAGTTGACGCAAACTACTATCAGCATTTGCCTTATCTTGACAACTTCAATAAGGAAAAGGGAACTCATCTTGTTTCAGTAGGTGGAATTCATTTTGAACCATTTGGATTGTATCCAGGAAAAACCAAGACGATTAAAGCATTAGCAAATGGCGCAACTGTTGCAGTTCCAAATGATCCTACTAATGAGGCTCGCGCATTGCTTCTTTTGCAAGATGCTGGATTGATTAAGTTGAAGAATCCAAAAGATATTAACGCTACTACAAAAGATATTACTGAGAATCCTAAGAATTTGAAGTTTAAAGAACTTGAAGCGGCAACAGTTCCTACTGCCATTAAGGATGTGGATCTTGCTGCCATGAATGGCAATTACGCTATTCAAGCTGGTTTTAACCCAACTAAAGACCCACTTACTTCAGAAAAAGTCGGTGGCATTGCGGCTAAAACTTATGAAAATATTATTGTAGTAAAGAAGGGCTCTGAAAAGTTTGCAAAAATCAAAGCCTTACTCAAAGCTTTGAAGACAAGCGAAGTGCGCGACTATATTACTAAAACTTACAAAGGCGCTGTGCTTCCTGTTTTCTAAATAATACTCACAATGTAGCCACCTAATGCCGCATGTGTATGCTTCGTGTATGCTTTGCGGCATTATTTTATAAGCGTGTAATATACGTAATGTGCGTGCTAGTCAATAATCTAGTTAATGACGCTAGTTAGTAACTCTAGTTAGTAACGAAGTATATTTCACACAGAAAGCAATAATCTGTTAAGGAAAAGCATGATTCAGATCGAACATCTTCACAAAAGCTACGGCAAAGGTAGCAAAGCGAATGAAGCATTACACGACATTAATCTGACTATTGAATCGGGAGAAGTATTCGGAATCCTTGGTTCTTCTGGTGCAGGAAAGTCTTCGCTAGTTCGTTGCATGAATCTGCTTGAGCGACCAACTTCTGGCAAAATTATTATTGACGGAAATGATATTAGCGAAGTAAAAGATAAAGAACTTGCAAAAGTACGCACTAATATTGGCATGATTTTTCAGAATTTTAGCCTTTTCCAGCAGCGTACAGTATTGCGAAACGTCACTTTCCCATTAGAGTTAAATCACACTGCAAAAAAGGAACGAGAAGAACGCGCAAACTACTTGCTTGACTTAGTTGGTTTAAAAGATTTTGCAAACCGCTACCCTAGCCAACTTTCAGGCGGACAGCAGCAGCGCGTAGCAATTGCACGAGCATTGGCAAATAATCCGTCGATTATGCTTTGCGATGAAGCAACAAGCGCACTGGACTCCACAACTACTGCGCAAATCCTTGATTTATTGCGCCGAATTAACCGCGAACTCAACGTAACACTTGTTATTATTACACATTCGCTGGCTGTAGCACGAAATATTTGCGACCGAGTTGCAATGATTGATGGCGGACACATTGTGGAATTAGGTGACACGGATACACTTTTTGCAAATCCACAAAGCGATATTTTGCGAACTCTTATTGCAGATGAAAAACAAGAAAATCATCGCGCTAAAACTACAAACACGCTTGCAAACGAGGCAACAGATGCACAAACAAGTGCGCTTAATGAGGTGAAATAACAATGTTAGAAGCTGCTACACAATTTTTTAACGACTACGGTGACTTACTTATTGAAGGCGTGCAAGACACACTCGTAATGACATCAGTTGCAACACTTTTTGCATACCTTATTGGACTTCCAGTTGGCGTACTTCTCATTACATCAAACAAAAAAGGTATTTGCCCTAACGCGCCAATTAACGCAGTTCTAGGCTGGATTGTTAACATCGTGCGTTCTGTGCCGTTTATTATTTTATTAGTTGCAATAATTCCTTTTACTCGTCTCATAGTTGGCACTTCTTTGGGAGTTCCTGGAGCTATTGTGCCTCTGGTAATTACAGCTGCACCATTCGTTGCTAGAGTAGTTGAACAATCTTTAGCCGAAGTTGACGGAAGCTTAATTGAAGCAGCACAAAGCTTTGGAGCAAGCAAATTGCAAATTGTTTGCAAAGTGTTGCTGTGGGAAGCTTTACCTTCGCTAATTCGCGGAGCTGCGCTTACATTTATTACGCTTTTTGGATTCTCCGCAATGGCTGGAACAGTTGGCGCAGGCGGACTCGGAGATATTGCAATACGATACGGATACCAGCGCTATCAATACGATGTGATGACAGTGGCTGTTATTCTTTGCATTATCCTCGTGCAGATTGTGCAAAGCCTGGGAGATTTTATTTCACGCGCAATCAATCATCACGAACGCTAAAGAATTTCGCAACATACCCACCACCAATTAAATGCACATAATCGTGTAAACTTACTGGTAATTCGACATTTTGCAGGGGTGCTTTCGAAAGAAGGCTGAGATGGTATTAATTTGCCTAACCCTTCGAACCTGTTAGTTAATACAACGTAGGGAGCAACGATTTTAGTATGACATCGAATTATCCGTACGCATCAATGCGTAATCAATTTAATCTAAGTGCCTGCTTTATTGCAGACCCACAAGCTTGTAATAATCGTCCACTTACAGATATTGTCGATGATGCTTTGCGCGCTGGAGCGACTTTTATTCGTCTTCATTGCAACAATGAAAACGCTAAAGAAATCACTACTATTGCACGCGATATTGCACAAATCATCGAAGACAATAACAAATGCGATTCTGTGACTTTTGTTATCGATGAACGTGTTGATGTCGTTTGGCAAGCTCGCAATCAAAGCATCAAAGTTGACGGAGTGCATTTAGCACAAAGCGACATGGAGCCTAGAGAGGCTCGCGCACTTCTTGGCGAAGATGCTGTAATCGGCTTATCTGTTGAAACCGAAAGCTTAGTTAAAGTAATAAACGAACTGCCAGATGGATGCATTGATTACATTTGCGTAACAGCAATGCACAATCCTGAAGAAGGATGCGAAAGCACTACTGCCGCTTACGAATTGGAAGCAAACCACACAACGCTGGACGAAGCGAAAATTAATACGATTTGTTCCGCAAGTGATTTCCCAGTTCTAGTTGGCGGAAGAACTGCGCTCGACGATATCGATACAATCGCTCACACTAAGGCTGCAGGATGGTTCGTTTCTGAAGCACTGTATTCTTCAGAAACACCAGAATCAACTATGCGTGAGTTTGTTGAACATTGGAAAGCTGTGCGAGGCGAAGAAAAGCACGGCTACGCCAAGCGAGTAATAGTTGCAGAAAATTCTGAATCAAAATCTTCAGAAACTCAAGAAAAGAAACCAACTTTTATTAACGCTAAAGAAGCAAAGGATGCTGCGAAATTAGCTAAACAACAGCGAGTTGACATTGCAGCTCGTGGTTGCACTCAGCGCGATAAAGCTCATATTCGCAAAACAACTCCAGTTCATTTTGAGTATGAATATGGTTCTTACGATTTGGAAGTTCCTTATACGGAAATTAAGCTTTCGGATACTCCTGGCGTAGGTCCTAACCCGCCTTTTAAGGATTACAATACTGAAGGTCCAAAGTGCGATCCGAAGGAAGGCTTGGCTCCGCTTCGACTTGACTGGATTCGCGACCGCGGTGACGTTGTGGAATATGAGGGTCGCAGGCGCAATCTTCAAGACGACGGCAAGCGCGCAATTAAGCGAGGCAAAGCTTCTAAAGAATGGCGTGGTCGCACGCATAAGCCAATGAAGGGCGCAGATCATCCGATTACGCAAATGTGGTACGCTCGTCACGGAATTACTACTCCGGAAATGCAATACGTTGCAACGCGCGAAAATTGCGATGTAGAGCTAGTTCGAGAAGAAATTGCAGCAGGACGCGCTGTAATTCCTTGCAATATTAACCATCCTGAAGCTGAGCCTATGATTATTGGCTCACGCTTCTTAACTAAGCTCAACGCAAACATGGGTAATTCTGCTGTTACGTCGTCTATTGACGAAGAAGTAGAAAAGCTTACGTGGGCTACGAAGTGGGGTGCGGATACCGTTATGGATCTTTCCACCGGTAACGATATTCACACAACGCGCGAATGGATTTTGCGCAACTCCCCTGTGCCAATTGGAACAGTTCCAATGTATCAGGCTTTGGAAAAAGTTGAGGATGATGCTTCTAAGCTCAGCTGGGAGCTTTTCCGCGACACTGTTATTGAGCAGTGCGAGCAGGGCGTTGACTACATGACTATTCACGCTGGCGTGCTTCTTCGCTACGTGCCGCTTACTGCAAACCGCGTAACCGGTATTGTTTCTCGTGGTGGCTCAATTATGGCTGAATGGTGCTTGCAGCATCATCAAGAGAGCTTCTTGTATACGCACTTTGAAGAATTATGCGAGATTTTCGCAAAGTACGATGTTGCATTCTCTTTGGGCGATGGTTTGCGTCCAGGTAGCTTGGCTGATGCTAACGATGCGGCTCAGCTTTCCGAGCTTATGACACTTGGCGAGCTTACAAAGATCGCTTGGAAGCATGACGTGCAGGTGATGATTGAAGGTCCTGGTCACGTGCCATTCGACACTGTGCGTATGAACATTGAGATGGAGAAGGCGATTTGCCAGAATGCTCCATTCTATACGCTTGGTCCTTTGACTACGGATACCGCACCGGGCTATGACCACATTACTTCCGCAATTGGTGGCGTGGAGATTGCACGATACGGAACTGCAATGCTTTGCTATGTGACTCCTAAGGAACATTTGGGATTGCCTAATAAGGACGACGTGAAGCAAGGCGTGATTGCGTATAAGATTGCTTGCCACGCAGCTGATCTTGCTAAGCACCATCCACATGCTATGGATCGCGACAACGCAATCAGTAAGGCTCGCTTTGAGTTCCGCTGGTTGGATCAGTTCAACTTAAGCTACGATCCGGATACCGCAATCGCCTTCCACGACGAAACACTTCCTGCAGAGCCGGCAAAAATGGCGCACTTCTGCTCGATGTGCGGACCAAAGTTCTGCTCGATGGCTATTTCGCAAAATATTCGTAAGCGTTTTGGCGGAGCAGCTCAGCAGGAGCAGCTCGTTGAAGAAGCACGCAGTCAGGCAATTGCCGATGGTATGAAAGAGATGAGCAAAAAGTTCCAAGAATCCGGCTCATCGCTGTATCAAAGCGTGAAAGCATAAAATGCAGAAGTACGGAAGCAAAAACTGAATTGCAAGTGCTTCAATAACAATACTTACAACGGATAACAATAGAAGAAGGTTGATATAAACCAAAGCGAGTTTTATAGTGAGCTATTACGCTTGCTATAAGACTCGCTTTCTTTATATTCGCATTTAGATTCTATTAATCCGACCTTTTCGTTGCACGCTTGTAAAGTTTCTGCCGCCTTACAGCAAAAATCCGACCTTTTCTGTACACAAGCGTATAGAAAATGTCGGATTAGTAATTGAGAACTGTAGTATTAAAGAATATTAAATCACATAATGTTTAATCACAAAACTTCAATAGAAATAATACCTACAGGCTCAAGAGGAGCATCAGATCGATCAGTTGCGACAGCCTCGAGCTTATCGACAACCGCCTTCGATTCATCGTCAGCAACTTCGCCGAAAATTGTATGGTGACCATCAAGCCATGGAGTTGGCACAGTTGTAATGAAGAACTGCGAACCGTTAGTGCCATGCAAACGACCGTCACGACCGCGACGCTTTCCAGCATTTGCCATAGCGAGCAAATAAGGCTTATCAAACTTCAAGGATGCGTCAATTTCATCGTCAAACTCGTATCCAGGACCGCCAGTTCCGTTACCAAGTGGGCAGCCACCCTGAATCATGAAGTCCTTAATAATGCGGTGGAAAGTTAAACCATCGTAAAATGGCTCATGCGAAGGTTTTCCACTGAATGGGTCAAGCCACTCACGCTCGCCGGTAGCTAAGCCAACAAAATTTTTGACGGTTTCAGGCGCTTTACTGTCAAACAAATTGATTTTTATATCGCCTTCAGAAGTATGCATAATAACTGTAGTCATGTGGTAATTCTCCCATATTTTCAAGACTGTTTCAATTCGTGTTAGATAAAAATATTCGCATACAAAAATGCCTCACTTTGCGTAGTAAAGAAAGACGCAAAGTGAGGCACATTTTACATTAACTTCATTATGCTAATTAACCCAATACTCAGCAAACTTACTGAATACAATTAAACAAGCATTAAGCAGCTCTAAAACTAGCTGATCTGCAATAACCAGACCAGCTAGCAAATATTCTACTTATTACTGTGGCGAGAAGTACCACGACGCTTAGCCGAGAAAAGCGCAGCACCAGCAGCACTAAGAGTTGCAGCAAACAAGCCAAACACAGACACGTCACTACCAGTCTTACTAAGCTGAGCAACACTACCACTCTTCAACACCTGAGCACGCACAGAAGCACGAACATCAGCCGCATGAGCCTTAGCAGCAGCCAAAGCCTTACGAGCAGCAGAAAGATTCTTAACCGCAGCATCAACCTGAGCCTGAGTAGCGTTAGGATCAGCAGCAACCTTCTTAGCCTCAGCCAAAGCAGCATCAAGAGCAGCCTGAGCCTTAGAAACTTGAGCGTCTGCCTGCTTAACTGCCGGCGAATTTTCAACAGCTGCATTCATAGCAGCAGAATTTGCGCCATTAGCATTATTAGCGTTAGCGTTGGCAGCATTGGTGTTAGCAGCGTTACCTGCATTACCAGAGTTTGCGCCAGCACCAGCTTTACCAGCTACGTTGGCAGAATTACCAGTATTAGCACCAGCACCAGCACCAGCACCAGCGTTACCGTTACCAGCATTTCCAGGCTGCGAATCAGACTCAGCACCCTGAATCTGAATGTTCAGCTCGCCCTTATCCACAGTAGTAGGCGCATTATCATTCACACCATAACCAGCTTCAGAACCAGAACCAGTATCACCAGTTCCTGTATTGCCGGTTCCAGCATTACCAGTTCCAGCACCAGGCGTTGGCAGCGGGCTTGGGCTCGGCAGTGGAGTTGGGGTTGGAGTTGGGGTTGGGTTTGGGGTTGGGTTTGGGGTTGGGTTTGGGGTTGGGTTTGGGGTTGGCTTCTTACCGTCCAACGCAGTCTTAGCAGTATTAATAGCATGAACAGCGTTAGCAACCTCATCAGCTGTAGCATCAGTCTTAGCTAACACGCTTTGACCATCACTAATAGCCTTATCATAAGCACCCTGCTTATTAGCATCAGCATACTTATACGCGTCAGAATCCTTCACCTGCCCAGCAGCATCAACAAGAGCCTTTAAACCACTCTTATCAACAGAAGGAGCCGGGGTTGGCTTTTGTTCCTTACCATCAAGAGCCTTAGCAGCATTCTGCAATGCAGTCAACGCATCATTAACAGCTTTCTGCTTCTGTTCTTGAGTCTTTGGATCCTCGCCAGCAGCCAACTTCTTATTGCCTTCAGCATCCGCAATTGCATCTTCAGCCGCTGCAAGTGCCTTGTCGAAAGCATTTTTCTTATCTTTAGAAGCATTCTTGTATACAGGCTTATCCTCCAAAGGCTTATCTTTGTCGACTTCAGCCTGCAATGCAGTTGTATCAATACCGTCGAGAGCCTTGCGAGTATTCACTAAGTTAGCAAGAGCAGCACCAATTGCATTCTGCTGATCTGCAGCCGTAGCACCAAGCTGAGTTGGATTCTTTGTTGCACTGTCAAGAACAGACTTTGCAGCTTCAAAAGCCTTATTGAATGCTTCCTTCACATTCTTAGTTGCATTCTTGTATACAGGTTTTTCCTTCAAAGCAACATCAGCATCGTATTCTTTTTGCAAGTCGTCAGTGTATAAACCAACACCCTTAACAGTATTATCAAGACCTTGCATAGCTTTAAGCAAATCATTGTATAAAGCGTTAGCACCGTCAGCGTTAATATTGTCGCTGTCTGCGCCTTCAACCTTATCCAGTTGAGTGTTTGCAGCATTCAAAGCAGCATCGAAAGCATCCTTCTTATCTTTATCAGCAGAAGAATACTTTTTATCTTTATCATCCTTCTTAAGCGCATCTGCACTCGTAGCAAGATCAGCCAAACGCTTCATCACACCGTTCAGGTTCAATGCTTGCTCAAGAGCATCATCGATGTCATCCTTGCCGTCAGCATGATCAGAGGCATCAGTGCTATCAAGAAGATCCTTATAATACTGCTTTTGAGCCTTGTTCAAATACTTAAGATCAGCAATCTGCTTCTTAGCATCCTCAATCTTTTGAGCTTTCAAGTAACGATTAGCAATACCGGTTGGATCACCAAGCTTAGTTGCAGCATTGATTTCTTTCGTAGCTTTTTCCTTGTCAGCAGCAGAAAGATTACTTGCATTAATACGTGCAATCTGAGCTTTCTTCTCTTCGGCAAGTGCAGAATCTTGATCGTTGGTGATACTAGAAGTATCGCGCTTAGGCGTATTATTCTTGATATCTTCCTTAGCAGCATTAAGCGAAGTATCTACGCCATCAACAGCCTTCTTGATTTCAGAAGGCTTAGTTGCTTTGTTAACAGCAGATTCAGCATCATCAATAGCTTTAATAGCAGCATTATACTTATCTTTAGCTTTCGTCTGTTGATCAGCACTTAAAGCATTATATGCTGCAACAAGCTCTGCTTTCTTAGTTTCAAGCTTCGCAATACCAGCATTCCTGGCATTCTGCTCATTACTTGTATTCTGTAGCTTTGCAGCTTCGAGAGCATCACGAATCTCAGATGCAGATGCAGGATTTGCTTGCAACTTCTCAGCCAAAGTCTTAAGCGTAGAATCTTCTTCTGGCGTAGAGCCAAGTACGCTGTTAAGAGCAGCATCCTCAACGTGGTTTGGATCAGACGAATCATCTTTTCCACCCTTACCGTGATCGAGGAACACAAACTTTTCTTTTTGTGCTTCTTCCTTAACGCCCTTAAGCTCATCTGCTAGCTTTGCAGCATCAACAATCTTTTGAACGTCTGCAGGAGCCTTAACATCTACACCATTAAGCTTATTCTTAAACTCCGTCTTTTCTTCAGTTGACAAATGAGTAAGAGCATCGATTGCTTTCTTAGCAGCTTCTTTAGCAGCATCGAGTTTCTGCTGGTTCTCAGCGTCAGCACCATTCTGATTGCCGCTTATTTCACCCTTAATCTTAGGATCATTAGAAGTTGAGTTCTGATTTGCTTTCTCTGCAGCTTCCTTCAAAATGTTTTGAATCTGCTCAGCAGTAGTTGCTGCATCAATACGCTTATCAAAACCATCCTTATCTGTCTTAGTCAGATTTGGATTATGATCGATAGTCTCCTTAGCTTGCTTCTTCATCTCGTTAAGAGCATCGTCGCTAAGCTTTGGAGTTTCTTCCTTCTTCTTGTAGCTAATAGCAACAGTGAAAAGCTGAGTACCCTTGGCATCCTTAAATACCATTGACTTATAATCAGCGGCATCGCCAGTCTTACTGGAAGTAACTGACTTAATATTATCGTCAGCAATCTCCATATCAATAGTGCCAGACTTTGGAGTTAAATCAGTAGGCAAAGCTGTAGTAACAGTATTAGCATGGAAATTGTCGCTCTTATCGTAGTTAGCTTTTACGAACGCTTCCACAGCCTTCTTGAAATCATCTTCAGTAAGCTTGTTTGGATCATCAACTACAACGTCACCAGCAGAGTTGTACATACGATCAGCATGCTTTGCTTCACTCAGCTTCTTAATAAGATCACGAAGCTCTCCGGCATCATTCATTTTATCAATAGCATTATCAGTTATTTTATCTTTATCTAAACCAGCTCTTGTAAAGTCAGATTTAGTAAGATTTTTCTTCTCATCCAAAAGCTGCTTAGCAAGAGCCTTCAGCTGATCAATAGTGTTATCCGTAGGAGTCTGCTGAGTATTACCCTTTTTAACATACAAATCGCTGGGTTTGATGGTAAACAACGGCATTGTCTGAGCGGAATCCCAGTCACCATTATCATCGTTGTCAGCCCATGGGTGGCCAATCACCTGGATGCCAAAGTCATTGCCTACTATACTAAACGAACTCATTGGTCCATAATTACTACCTGAAGCTTCATACGCACCCATATTGTGAGTACCATTTTTTGGAGTCCAAGTCTTTTTAACAGTAATGCTATCACTAATAGAAGATAGATCAGCTTCAGATACATTATCGTAATTGTCTGTTACAAACTGCTTTAGTGCCTTAATGGCATCTTGAGCATTTGGCTTATCTCCATCAATCTCAATTTTTCTAACGTTATATGTAAACGTATTCTTTGGATTATCTGTGTCAGTATCGGTCTTGCTCGTAGGCGTCTGCTGCGTAGGATTCTGAGTACCAGTTCCAGTTGACTTCTTCTTATAGAAGATGCCGATTGGATACTTTCTATCTTCATATCCTTTAGCTTTAAAAGTTACCGTACCAGTTGCAATATCAATCTTTGCAGAAGTAAGAGTTACAATCTTATTACTATCGCTTGCGTCCTTAGCTGTTAAAGCTTGCAATGAAGCTTCAAGGTTGTTAAGTTGATCCTGACCAACTGTTGCATTCTTATCAAATGGATCGAAATTAACTTCCGTAGGTGTTGCCGGCAAATCAACCGTAAACTCTTTGGTAGTTTGCTTTTGCTCAGGCTTTGTAGCTTGCGTCGGCTTCTTCTTCAAGAACATCCAAGCAGGAATGGTAGTTTGTGAACCATCTGCCCAGGTAATTACAGCATTGTTTTTGTTATCAAACGTTACAGGAGACGTATTCTTGTTATGCTTTTTAGCAGCTTGATAAACAGGGAAACTCTTATTTGCTTCATCAAATGCCGACGCAATAGTAGTCTTTTGATCTTGAGTTAATGACTTAGATGGGTCATCTACTTCCGTAGGAACTGGAACGCGATACGGTGCCCAATCGGCGATAGTTGCGCCTTGATACACCAAATCTGTAGAAGGAATAGTAAGCTCTGATCCATCAGCATAAGTAACTTTTGCACTGCCGTCTTCTTGAACGCGAATTTCATAATGGTTGTTAGTTTTCTTCACATTCTGCAAGAAGGCATTAGGCGTAGAACCACCATTAGCATTAATAATTGCCTGAGTTACCGCAGTCTTTTCATCAGACGTGAGCTTCGACAACTTCACTACAGGCGTACGAGCTGGAAGCGTTGGCTTATACTTGTCTTTATCTGTTTCGTTCTTTAATACCAATAAGCTAGCCGGCATAACACGCTTAGTGCCGTCTGTAAAAGTAATAGTCGCATTACCTTTAGCATCAACACTAATGCCGTTTTCTGCTACCAGTTGATCAAACAGATTTGGATGGTCTTTATCGTTACTCTTATTAGCATCATTAATAGCAGTTTTTACTGCTTTCTGTTCATTATCATCAAGCGAGTCAAGATTCTTTACAGGCGTCAGCTTAGGATATTTCAATTCCAAATGATCCGCAATCTTTGGTGCACGCATCGTGCTGCCTGCAACGTAACGCCAATTACCAACA
This sequence comes from Gardnerella sp. DNF01205, assembly GCF_049244135.1. Taxonomy (NCBI): domain Bacteria; kingdom Bacillati; phylum Actinomycetota; class Actinomycetes; order Bifidobacteriales; family Bifidobacteriaceae; genus Gardnerella; species Gardnerella sp. DNF01205. The sequence continues at coordinate 1,093,688 of NZ_CP058378.1, forward strand.
CCGCGGTAAATGCCTGCAACAAACAATAGCGGCTTCTGATCGCGCTGCTTCCAAGCATCATCTGTCATTTCTGCTACATACGACATTTCGTAGTAGCGTTGACCAGCAGACTCCCAGTCAGCAAAAATACCTTGAAGACCGTTAGCATTACCATCCTTGTAAATATTCCACTGATCTCTGGTATTACCAGAATTATCGTAATCTCCTGATTTACCACCAATACCGACCATACGCTGCCAACCCTTGCCATCGATGGTCTTGTCGCTACCAGAGTAATAATCGCGTGAAACACTGTGTTTCCACTGATCTATGCTGTTATACGTGTGGTCACTTGCTACAACATAGCCTTGCCTTGAAGCATTTTTCAACTTTTTAGCGCCAGGAGTAGATGGACTAGAAGCCTCTTGAGTTCCTCGCTCATTCCTTACCAAGCGGATTTGGGAAATCGTATCTGCTTTCAAACCATTTGGCACACCAAACCACCAAGTTGGTCTTAAAGCCCACTTATCTGGTTGTTTATTGGCATCCTCAGGATTATTAGAAGTATATTCAACGCGCACAAACTTACCAAGCGGATCAACACCATCGTTTCCACCTTTAAGCGCGTCAGCCTTAGTTTTATAATATGTTACTTTAATCAGCAAACGCTCTTTACTGTAATCAGCGTCAGCTTTGTAGCCGTAATAAACGCGAGCACCATCACCACTTACATAGCCGTCAGCATACGCAGGCAAAGGAGTAGAAACGAATACCCCCCCCCCAATCACCATAGCACCTGCGAGCATAGCTGCGCACACGCTCTTAGAAAGTGGCGCGTAAATAACGCTGTTACTAGATTTTTTCATAGACTTTTGCAAATCAGCAAGATGCTTTGCACTCATGATCTTCTTCGTCATTATTCCTCACTTCAATAATGTGTCTTCTTTATGTTTCTGCTTATACATAATTTGTAATATGCAATCATGCGGCAGCCAATAAATTAGCATTCGCTTCTTTGTTTCATACCAATTTGCTATTTACACAACGCTTCATACTCTCTTAATACGTTTCAATATGCATAAAAATGTGCAAACTGACACTCATACAGGTTGTATGATACTCACATGTTCATACATTGCAAGTAGTTTTATGCTATAATTTCGTAATTTGTATTTCACTACCGCATGAATCCCACATGAATTGCATATTACGACGTCATAATATTTATTAAAAATTACGACACACACGAGATTATTAGTTACTTAAGATACGGCTTTAACTCTTTAATAAGCAAGCCATTAGAAGCAACCACATCATTTTCCTTGCGCCAATGAATAGGGCTTCCATCCCACTGGCACATCTGGCACTGCGCCTCTTCCACAACCACAGCACCAGCAGAAACAGCTGGAATATCCCAATAATGCAAGTGAGGCTCAAAATAAGCGTCATAAGTGCCATCTGCCACCTTGCACAAGTCGAGCGACGCAGGCCCAATACGCTTAATATCCGCAGGGCATCCTTCTTCAACAGAAGCAACTACGCCAAGTGCGCGCTTAGATTCACCAGGTATATAAGACATTCCGTAACAAACCACAGATCCTTGCAAAGTAGAAGTTGTGGAAGGCGTAATCTTCTCGCGCTTCTCTCCTTGCGGAGTCCTACGAATACGAATAGCACCCTGACCCTTTGCAGCCAAATAAGTCAATCCCAACGCAGGAGCGTGCACAACGCCAAGAACCGGACGAGCGGAGCCTTCATCGTTAAACTCAAAAAGCGAAACCGTAAGAGTCCACTCAGCCATATCGCGATTAAAATTAATAGCGCCGTCAACGTTTCCAACACACCAAAAACGGTCTCCCGGATTGCACTGCTCCGGCCTAGTTTGCCAAAAACCTTGGAAAGGATTCACATAAGTCAAACGATTTTGAATAAAACGCACGAGCTTATCACCAAAACCAGATTCAGATTTATTAGGATCACCCAACGCAATCGACGTCATATCTTGAGGGCTTAATTGATCCTGATACGCATGTTTACCAACATCTTCCAAAATACGCGCAACTTCAAGCGCAACTTCTCGTAAATTCAACTTACACTCCCTACCCTAAATGCATAAATTCCCGCATTTATGCACACTCTCTCTCCTATAAATTAACTTTATTTTACTCACTTAATAGAAAGATTCACCAACACATTTAAGCTCTGTGGTTAAAAGATACAGAACTTTCACAAAAAAATTTAATCATTAATCTTTAATCATTGCTTCATTATTTTACATTGCTTATGTACATTCATCAACTTTTCGTTCTATAAATGCAAGAAATCCTCTTATTAATTCGCATTCAAAAAACGCAAGACAACGCTTAAATCGCGAGTAAGAATGCGGTAAGAAGTGGCCGCTTGAACTGCTGGTTTTGCGCAAAAAGCTACGCCTAATCCAGCGAATTTAATCATTGAAATATCGTTCGCTCCATCCCCCACTGACACAGTTTGTTCGGGATCAATTCCAAGATTAGTTGCCCAAGTTCTAAGCGCTTCAACTTTTGCATTAGCATTAACAATATTTCCAAGTACGTTGCCAGTAAGCTTTCCATCAATAGACTCTAAATGGTGAGCCGCCCAAAAATCAATATTCAAACTCGGCAAAAATTCGTCCAAAATCTCGTGAAAACCGCCAGAAACTGCGCCAACTTTCCAACCATGTGTATGAAGCGTGTCAATTAAAACATTCGCGCCTTTAGTTACATGAATTTTAGAAATAATACGCTTTTTGCACTCGTCAAGATTCAAATCGCGAAGCATACACACGCGCGAACGCAAGGAAGTATCGAAAGTAATTTCGCCACGCATTGCTCGCGCTGTAATCTCAGAAAGCTCATCTCCGCATCCAGCTTCTGCACCGAGCAAATCGATAACTTCTTCTTCAATAAGCGTTGCATCAACATCCATAACCAAAAGCCCAGGTTTAGACAAAGTTGGCAACATCGAAGAAAAGTTCATACTCATAATTTTATGCGCAGTAAGCTGCTGCCGAAAGCCTGGCTCCGCGCGCCCAGTCTGCCGCTTTCATAGCTTTCTTACCTTGCGCTTTTACTTCCAAAAGCTCAAGTGCGCCGCTTAAAGTACCGACCCAAACTTGCTTCTTACCAGCAAGTAATTTTCCAGGATCAAGCTTCATCAATTCCTCACCATGTGGATTGTTAGCATCTGCAGGAACTGCGCGCAAAACATGCAAAGTAATCGGCTCTGCGTTATTCTCATCGTCCGCGTGAAGTTCGCACCACGCACCTGGATTCGGCGTACAAGCGCGAATTTGACGATCAACAGCAAAAGCTGGCGCATGAAAATCAATGTGAGCATCTTCAACAGTGATTTTTTGCGCAACTTCTTGAGGAGTTTGATCTTGATCAACCGGCACAATTTCACCAGTTTCCATGCCACGAAGAGATGCTGCAAGAAGCGGAGCGCCGTCGTTTGCAAGTCGCGCAAGAAGATCGCCAGAATTTTCGTGAGGCTCAATTTTTGTAGTAAACTGCGCCAAAATAGGCCCGCAATCCATGCCGCGCGTAATGCGAAAAACAGTAGCACCTGTAATGTCATCTCCAGCCCAAATGGCGCGCTGCACAGGAGCTGCACCTCGCCATTGCGGAAGAAGCGAAAAATGAAGATTATACCAACCGAGTGGCAACGCGTCTAAAACATTCTGGCGCAAAATCTTACCGTATGCTACAACTGCTGCAGCTTTTGCACCGGTTGCCGCAAGCTGTTCAAGAAACACATTTTCATCTTTAGGATCCGACTCAAGCACTGGCAAGCCGAGCTCAAGAGCAGCCTGTTTCACAGGGCTTGGCACAAGCTTTCTGCCACGACCAGTCGGAGCGTCCGGTCGCGTAAGAACAGCGCGAACATCAAAATGCTCACTATCTTTAGCTAACTCGCGAAGAGATGGAACCGCAACTTCCGGAGTTCCAGCAAACAATATTGGTAATGCCATATTTCCCCACTATTTTAAATTAAAGCAGTAAATTAAATCCGTTTAAAGCAGTAAATTAAATCCGTAAAATCAGCCGGCAAAAGCTTCCTTTAATTTACTAAAGAAACCTTTACGCTCACTCGACTGCTCACTTAACGAATGTTGCTGCACTTGTTTCACAGAACTATCATGCAACTTAGCAAATTTTTCAATCAAAGAACGCTCTTCATCATTCAACTTAGAAGGCGTTTGCACTAGCACATGAACCACGATATTTCCGCGATCTTTAGAACGAAGCTTCGTTACACCAAGATTTGGCAAAGTAATAGTGTCTTCGTTTTGGCAGCCTGCAGGAATAGTTATTTTTTGAGTACCATCAAAAGTGTCGATTTCAAGACTGCGACCAAGAACAGCCCAGCTCATAGGAACTGTAATCCAGCAATGCAAATCATCCTCGTTGCGAGTAAATTGCTTATCTGCACGAATATGAATATCAACGTACAAATCGCCAGCAGGACCGCCACACTCACCAACGCTTCCTTGAGAAGCTAAGCGCAAACGACTGCCATCACGAATTCCAGCCGGTACGTTCACGCCAACTTCACGAATTGAACGCACGCGACCATGACCGTGGCAGTTTTGGCAAAGATTCTTAATAATCGTGCCATGACCTTCGCAATGCTCACAAGGCATCGAAGACATCATTTGACCGAGCATAGTGCGCACAACTTTTTGACAGAAGCCGGAACCGTGACATGCTGAGCACTGTTCTGGAGCGGAATTGTCGGCAGAACCGGAACCAGAGCAATCCTTACAAACACCAAAAGTAGTTAACCGTACGCTAACGTTTCCGCCAAAAATAGCGGTTTTCAAATCAATACGAGCCTCAGCTAACGCATCGTCACCAGGCTGCACACGCGAAATTGGTCCTTGCGAATTGCCGAAAGAGCCACCAAAGAATTGGCTGAAAATGTCGCCCATTCCCATGTCTGCAAAACCAGCGCCTGAAGCTCCGGCACTTCCTGCAGAAGGATCGTTAGGATCAACACCCATGTCTACCATTCGACGCTTTTCAGGATTAGAAAGCACGTCATAGGCAGCATTTACTTCCTTAAACTTTTCTTCAAACTCAGCGCCTGCAATATCAGGATGATATTTGCGGCTCATCTTGCGGTAGGCTTTGCGAATTTCGTCGTCGCTAGCATTGTGATCAACGCCTAGAACTTTGTAGTAATCAGTCAATTAATTCCCCTTTTACCTTTTTCTAAAATCATTTTTGCATAAGGCACAGCCAGACATAAGCCGAATAACCAGCCATAAACCAGCCATGTTTTTATGAATTTTCGGATATAAACGAATTAAGGTAGCGCGCAACAGCCTTAACAGCAGTCATCGTTGCAGCATAATCCATATGCGTAGGACCAATTGATCCAATAAAAGCAGAGTCAGAATCAGCATTGTAGCCGTAAGCGCTTGTTACAACAGAAGCGTTAAGCAAACCAGGAGTATGCGTTTCCGAGCCGATTGCAACACTAACACCACTTGCACAATCGCTTGCTTCCTCACTTAAAGAAGTCATAAGTCGCATAATAACAGCCTGTTCTTCGAGTGCGTCAAAAAGTGAAGCAAAATCAACAATACTTTGTCTATGCGCAAGTTGAGAAGCTCCAGCCATGTATAAGTCGTGAGCATGCTCACCGTCATGCATATCTTCTAAAGCGTTAGCAAGTTGACTAATAATTTGCAAAGCTGATGCTAAATCTTTGTGATTTGCGAGCGCATAAACGCGTTGTGAAGCAGATGAAAGGGATAGCCCAATGCAGCACTCATTAACCATATTAGTTAGATGCAATAAGTCATCTGAATTTATATTAGTTGCTTGAATCATGTGCTGAGCTACGCCTCCAGCATCTGTAATCACAACAACCAAAAGCGTAGAAGACGATACTTGAACAATCTCAATTCTTTTTACTTTTGACTTAGACAATGCTGGAGATGCTACGAGAGCGACTTGACCCGTAATACTTGCAAGAAGACGTGCGGAACGTTGCAAAGTATCTTGTAAACTGACAGATCCGCTCAAAAAGTTACGTATAGCGCGACGCTGCGGTTCAGAAAGCGGAATAACAGAAGCCAAACCGTCAACAAAGTAGCGATAGCCTTTTTCAGTAGGAATACGACCTGCAGAAGTGTGCGGTTGAACAAGGTATCCCTCCTCTTCCAAAGCCGACATATCGTTACGAATAGTAGCTGAACTCACACCAAGCTGATGATGCTTTGCAAGAGCCGCAGAACCAACAGGCTCTTGAGAACGAATATAATCCTCAACAACTGCGCGCAAAATCATCATGCGTCGTGACTGCATTACCACTCCTTACAAACACGTCTAAATACTATATTCCTATAGTAGTCTATTTCTTAGCACGCAACAGAACATAAAAGCAAACTTTTGACACACTTTGTAACATATTCGTCGCGCGCGAAAGATAGGATTGAAGGGCAATGAGAGGGTAAAAAGCCAGCGTAAGCTGTGCTTAAAAACCCGGATTATTGGAAGGAAAGTAGATCACATGACCGATTTCAACTGGTCTGCATTAGACGAGCGCGCCGTAAAGATGGCGAAGGTTCTCTCGGCTGATGCTGTTGAGCGAGCAGGACACGGACATCCTGGCTCCCCTGTTTCATTAGCACCGATTGCGTACACATTGTACCAGCATTTCATTAAGCACGATCCAGCTGACCCAAAGTGGGCTGGCCGTGATCGTTTTATTCTTTCTGGCGGTCACGCTTCGCTTACGCAATACGTGCAGTTGTTCTTCTCTGGATACGGCTTGACTCTTGACGATCTCAAGTATTTCCGTGGCGGTGCAGACACGCGTACTCCAGGCCACCCAGAATACGGCTTGACTCCAGGCATCGAAATGACTACTGGCCCACTCGGTCAGGGTCTTGCCTCTGCTGTTGGTTTTGCCTATGGTCAGCGCTTTGAGCGCGGTCTTCTTGATCCAGAAGCTCCAGCCGGCACTTCCCCATTCGATCACAAGGTTTGGGTTATCTGCGGCGAAGGCGACGTTGAGGAAGGCGTTTCTTCTGAAGCTGCTTCCTTGGCTGGAAACCAGAAGCTTGGCAATTTGACTGTAATCTTCGATGCAAACCATATTCAGATTGAAGGCGACACTAAGCTCACCTTCTCTGAGGATATTCTTGCTCGTTACCGCGCCTACGGTTGGTACACCGATGAAGTTAGCTTCATCCAGCCAGACGGCTCCTACAAGGAAGACGTTCAGGCTTTGGCTGCAGCTATTGAAAAGGCTCAGGAAGTTACCGACAAGCCTCACTTCATTAAGGTTAATACTTTGATTGCTTGGCCAACCCCAGGCAAGACCAACAACGAAGCTTCCCACGGCTCTAAGCTTGGCGAAGAAGCTGTGAAGGGCTTGAAGGAACTTTGCGGTTTCGACCCAGAAGTTCAATTCCCAATCGACGAAGAAGCTTTGGCTCACGCTCGCAAGGTTGCAGAGCGCGGCTTGGCTGCTCACAAGGCTTGGGACGAAGCTCTTGCAAAGTGGGCTGCCGCCAACCCAGATAAGGCTGCTCTCTACGAGCGCATTAAGGCTGGCAAGCTTCCTGAAGGCTTCGACAAGGCTATTGACGACTTGGTTGCTGGCTTCGAAGTTGGTTCTAAGGTCGCTACCCGTAAGGCTTCCGGCGCAGTTCTTAACGCAATTGCTGCCGTTATGCCAGAACTTTGGGGTGGTTCCGCTGATTTGGGCGGCTCCAACAACACCAACATTAAGGGTGCTGACTCCTTCGGTCCATCCGAGGATGCAACTCGCACTTGGCCAAACGTTTCCGAGCATGGCCGTCAGCTTCACTTCGGTGTGCGTGAGTTCGCAATGGGTGCTATTACCAACGGTATTTTGCTTGGTTCTGACACTCGCCCATTCAATGGCACCTTCTTCCAGTTCTCTGACTACGAGCGCCCAGCAGTTCGCTTGGCTGCTTTGATGGAGATTCCAAACCTCTACGTTTGGACCCACGATTCCGTAGCTTTGGGCGAAGATGGTCCAACTCACCAGCCAATCGAACACTTGACTGCTTTCCGCGCTATTCCTCAACTTGAGGTTGTACGCCCTGCAGATGAGTACGAAACTGCTGAAGCTTACCGTTACTTCTTCGAGAAGAAGAACAGCTACCCAACTGCCATGATTTTGACCCGCCAGGGCGTTCCAACCCTCGCTGAGACTGCTGAAAAGGCTCGCGAAGGCGTCAAGCACGGCGCTTACGTTTTGGTTGATTGCGAAGGCACTCCAGACGTAATCATCATGGCAACCGGTTCCGAAGTTCAGTGGGCTGTTGCTGGTGCCAAGACTTTGGCAACTGAAGGCATTAAGGCTCGCGTTCTTTCCATGCCATCTCTCGAATGGTTCGAAGAACAGGACGAAGAGTACAAGGAAGAAATCTTGCCAAAGTCCGTCAAGGCTCGCGTTTCCATCGAAGCTGGCTTGGCATTGCCTTGGTACAAGTATCTTGGCGATTGCGGCAAGGCTGTTTCTATCGAACAGTACGGCTTACAGGGTGACGGCGGTCAGAACATGATCGACTTGGGCATTACTGCTGAGCACGTAGTAGAAGCTGCTAAGGCTTCTATCGAAGAAGCTCGCGCTTAAGTAAATAAGCGAAATAAAGCTTGATGTATCAAAATAAAATTGATATGTCACAAAACTAGAAGTGCTGACGAAACACTTCGCAAGAAACAGCGACGGCGTGTTGATGCCGAGCTACCGTTGGTTCGACATCAACCGCTGTTTCTTGTAAAAACGCCAAACTACCGACGTGCCCCAATTGGTGGAGCACAGTGTTAAGGAGATAACATGACTGAAGCAACGCAGCGCACCAGCGATTCCGGCGTTTCTATTTGGTTGGACGATTTGTCCCGTACCCGCATTGAGTCCGGCTCTTTGCAGGATTTGATTGCTAATAAGAATGTTGTTGGCGTTACCACCAACCCATCCATCTTCCAGAAGGCTTTGAGCCAGGTTGGCCCATACGATGCACAGCTTAAGGAACTCGGCAAGGTCGACGTTGAAACCGCTATCCGCGAGTTGACCACCACCGACGTTCGTAACGCAACCGATATCTTCCGCGAGATCGCTGAAAAGACCGACTTCGTTGACGGTCGCGTCTCCATCGAAGTTGATCCACGCTTGGCTCACGATACTGCTAACACTGAGAAGCAGGCTGAAGAGCTTTGGGCAAAGGTTGATCGTCCAAACGTTATGATCAAGATTCCAGCAACTTTGGAAGGTCTTCCAGCTATCACCGCTACCCTTGCTAAGGGTATTTCTGTGAATGTAACCTTGATCTTCTCCCTCGAGCGCTACGAGCAAGTTATCGACGCCTTCATCGAAGGTATCGCTCAGGCTGCCGCTAACGGCCACGACTTGAAGCACATTGGTTCCGTAGCTTCCTTCTTCGTCTCCCGCGTTGATACCGCTGTTGACAAGCTCCTCGAAGCTAACGGCTCTGCTGAAGCTAAGGCTCTTGAAGGCAAGGCTGCTGTTGCTAACGCTCGCTTGGCTTACGAACTCTTCGAGAAGAAGTTCGCAGCTGACCCACGTTGGGCTGAGCTTGAGGCCAAGGGCGCTAAGAAGCAGCGTCCACTTTGGGCTTCTACTGGCACAAAGAACGCAGCTTACTCCGATTGCAAGTATGTTGACGAGTTGGTTGCTGAGCATGTTGTTAACACCATGCCAGAAAAGACTTTGAACGCTCTTGCTGACCATGGCAACGGCGCTCCTTCCGTCAAGGGTACTTACGAAGAGAGCCACGCTGTTATGAACAAGCTCGCTGAGCTTGGCATCAACATCAAGGACGTTACCGACAAGCTTGAGGCTGACGGTGTTGCCGCCTTCATCAAGTCTTGGGATTCCGTGATTGCTGACGTGCAGTCTGGTATTGATCGCGTAAACGCCTGATTTGATTAATCAGTAATAAACAAACATAAACCGCACATGTTCGTGGATTAATTCACACATGTGCGGTTTTGTTTTGCGCAGCACTCCAAGCGCGAGGAAAACTCCCCACAATTGGAGCGCTCAAGCAAATTAACCAACTGAGAAAGTAACGGCGATTACTTGCCAGAAAGAGTTTGCCAGCGAGATTTGGTTAAAACGTTACGATGGCGCACGCGAGTTTCGTGCATAAGCGATTAATTCACACATGTGCGGTTTTTGTTTAACTGCGGTTAAAAACGTAGGTAGTAGCTCGACCTTTTCCACAAACTGAAATATCTCCTCTACTAACTAAATCAGATAACAATTGCTTAGCCTTGGTACTACCCACGTTAAGAATATTTTGCACTTGCTCACGCTTTATTGTTCCATGATTATGTACTGCTTCAATAATCTTTTTATAGCAATCGTCAACGCTCATACGTTTATGCGAGTTATTAGAATCTTGCGAAAGTGAATTTGTAGTAAGTTCTGAATTATAAGTACCGTTCACTAAATTCAATGAATTAGCATTAAGTTCAGTTTTGTTTTTTGAAGAACCAGATACAAAGTTATTCTTATCGCTTACAAAAAATTCAAGAGTAGTACGGTCTGGATTAAAGGACTCACTTAACATTGGATAGCGTATTCCAGCCCAATCACAACCAGCTCTCATAGCATCAAATCCGCTTCCAGCACGTTCAACAACAGAAATCAGCGCGAACATTTTAAGCAGTGCTGGATTCCGAGAATCAGAAAAACCTCCAGCTAAAGCCACTTCTACAGGCATACGTAAGCAACCCGGGTTTGCAAAAGAAAGCTTAAAACCATCATTTGCGCTATTTGTTTCTATAGAAGATTGTGAAGAACCATCAACATCAGTACTCACAGCATCATCATATGTAATAACAGTGTTACCTCGCATATAATAATCAGCATGAATCAACGTGTTTGCAAGGGCTTCTCTAACTGCCATATGTAACGGAGTATCATCAACTCGTAATGACTGCGAATTAAGCAAAAATGGTACATCAATTTTACGAGAAAGACGCTGCCATACAATACTCCAAAAATCATAAAGATTTCCACTCCACGAACCATCCGAGCTGACAATCCTATGACTCCACCTACTATCAGCATTGGTAATTTCTCTGTAGTCGAGAAAATAGTACGGAAATTCCGTAATAATGCACCACTCCTGACCAAACATTAAAAGACCCGATCGAGTAGGATGCAATTTATTCGACTCGTCCTTTGCTAACGCTCCGATTCTCATAAGAAATTCATCCGCATCAAGCGTAAGCCAAGGATGTTGAGGACGCACTGCACTTAGCATATTGCGGTAAGAGCGCACAGTCTCCATATCAAAATCGTCAACACTGTGTTGCAACAGTGGAGATTGATCCATAGAATTTACGCTCGAACCATTGTCTCTGACCATCGCTTGATACTCTTCTTGCGAACATTTGTAGTCGCCTTCGAAATTACGACGATACGTACCGCCTATAGGATTTCCATTAATATAAATCGGTTTATCAGAACGATTTGCTCTTGGAACGGTTATGCGAATAATAGATTTGTTATCATCCATCTGTTCAATAGAAATATTTTCTTCAATAAGAATATTCGAACTAATTTTATTCTTATTATTTAGCGTATCCCAAATATCTTTTACCATATGTTCAGGGTTATTTACGCCAACAAGCTGTAAATTATGCTGCGCATCTTCGCCTACACCCAGCAAGATAGTTCCACCATTCGTATTAGCAAAAGCACAATACGTTTCCCACATACTTCTCGGCGTACCGTTTGAAGCCGCTTTCGCTTCTAATTGATTACTCTCTCTTAGTGAAGATAGTGAATTTATATTGAACATTGCAGTCTCGCTTCGTAAGTTAGGTTTGTTGCAATATCGTTTTTTAGTTAAGTTTGTATTTATATTTGCATTTAAAATCGGACATTTTAAAACTTAAAAATATTTTTTGCGTCCGATTTTACATCCTTTTCGTCCGATTCTACTTGTTTTGCGTCCAAAAAACAAGAAAACGTCCGTAAATTTTGCAAACGCGTCCGTATTTTGTAGAACGCGTCCGATTTACTGCTATTTGCGTCCGATTATGATGATTGCAATAAACCGCTAGAGCAATTCGCTTTGAAGCCAGTTGGCAACACCGTCGTCATTGTTGGAAGCGCAAATCTCATCCGCAATCGCAAGCAAACGCGGATTACTATTCGCCACCGCTACCCCATAACCACCGGCACGGAACATGTCGATGTCAATAATATCGTCGCCAAAAACAACTGTGCGGCTAGGCTTCACGCCTAAACGATTGCAAATAACGTTCAGCGCATGCCCCTTATTTGCAAGAGGATTCGTAAGCATCCACAAAACGTCTTCGCTAATATGCAAAGAAAAATCGTCCGGAAGAATGCGCTGAAGCTGCTCTTTCTCGCTATCTCGCGGAACAATAATTATTTTGTCTGCAGTTCCGCGCGGCACATTTGAAAAGTCGGTAATAACAAAATCCTGTTTGCTCCAAAGCATACGAACGTCAAAATTAGTGTAACGAACATCATTCATCACAACGCCAAGACGTAATGTAGGGATTTTATCAAGCAAACGCAAACACACATCGCAAGCATGCTTAGAATCAAAACCAAAACGTAATAACGTGCTTATTTCGCGCTGAGAAGTAAGCTCCGAAATCGTGCTATTAGCGCAATCAAAATCGATGAGCGCACCATTGAGATACGCACAAACTTGAGCATTTAAATCGTGAATAAAATCAAAAGCACTTCCGACAGGACGAGCCGTAATAATCGCAAGAGGAATTCCGTTTTCGCGCAAACACTTAGCTGCTTTCACAGTTTCGTTGCTTAAAAAGCGCCCTTCAAAAGTATCGGCATCGTGAAGCATGGTGCCATCAAGATCCGCAATTACTAAAGAAGGAGAAAAACGCATCATAGGAAACACTTATTATAAATAAAATGGGCGAATACAACGGGCAAATAAACAGTGAAGCAAGCTTTCAGTCAAAGCTTACAAACAAAACATATAAACAAAAAAGCGCACAATCTGACAACCATGCGCTTTTCAAAAAGAATACTCAGATGAGCGAGAACTTAGTCATTAAGTTTAAAGCCACAATCACAGCAACCCAAATTAATGCAATAATAACCGTCCAACGATTTAAGTTCTTTTCTGCAACACCAGAGCTACCAGCGTTCTTCGTTAAACCGCCGCCGAACATGTCGGAAAGGCCGCCGCCCTTGCCCTTGTGCATCAAAATTAACAATGTGAGCAAAATGCTAGTGAGCACAAGCAACACCTGCAAAATAATCTTCACAGTGGACACAACCAACCTCCTGTTTTACAGTACCTGGTTAAGTCTAATAATAACCTTTGACCACTTAAGCTTATTTAGTTTCTAAACGTGTTTGTGCAGCCGTTAGTTGCACAATATTAGCAAGTTCTTGTGCATCAAGAGAAGCGCCACCAATTAAGAATCCATCGACATCTGGCTCCGCGATAAGACTTGAAGCATTAGAAGACGTTACAGATCCGCCGTAAAGAATACGGACAGTATCTGCAACATCGTCACCGAACGTAACACGCAAGTCTTCACGAATAGCCAATGCAGCTTCCTGAGCTGAATTAGCAGTGGCAACCATACCCGTACCAATTGCCCAAACTGGTTCGTACGCAATAATTAAACGCTTAGCTTGCTTCGCATCCAAATCGCGCGTTACATCATGCACTTGCCCTACAGCAAAATCGAGCGCAACACCCTGTTGACGTTCTTTAAGACTTTCACCAACGCAAAGAATTGGCTGCATTCCTGCGGCAAGAACAGCTCGAACTTGATCAACTATATTTGCATCATCTTCAGGATGATACTTGCGTCTTTCAGAATGACCAACAATAACCATTGAGCATCCAAGACTTGCAAGCATATCTGCAGAAACATCACCAGTAAAAGCTCCTTGAGCAGTAACAGAAACAGCTTGAGCTCCGTACAATATTGGCAAATGGTCAGACTCAACAAGAACTTGCACGCTTCTTATTGAAGTAAAAGAAGGCATAAGTGCAATTTCACAATCGTGATAGTCGTAATGCGCGTCACGCAGTAGCCACGCAAATTTTTGTATAAAATGCGTAGCTTCGCGGTGATTGAAATTCATTTTCCAATTACCAGCGACTAACGGCTTTCTTTTGGAAACCATAATCACCCTTAAAAAGTTTACGATTGAGATTAATAGTATTGCGCAAATTAGTGTTATGCCGACCTCGATTTACAAAGCGAATTCATAAAATCGAAAGTCGGCATAAGCGGAAATATTTAGTTTATACTTGCTCGCGTAAATATTACTTACTCAAGCAATATTACTTACTCAAGCACGCTCAAACCTGGAAGAGTCTTGCCTTCCAAGAACTCGAGAGAAGCGCCGCCGCCAGTAGAAATGTGCGAGAAGCCATCTTCAGGGAATCCAAGGTTGCGCACTGCAGAAGCAGAATCGCCACCACCGACGATAGTGAAAGTGCCGTTCTTAGTTGCATCGACCAAGCCCTGGGCTACAGCGCGAGTACCGGCTGCAAACTCTGGAACCTCGAACACACCCATAGGACCGTTCCAAACAACAGTCTTGGAGTCAACAATCTTGTCGTGGAAAAGCTTCTGAGAGTCAGGACCAATATCCAAGCCCATCTTGTCTGCAGGAATAGCGTCTGCTGGAACTACTTCTGGAGCAACTGGAGTATCCCCTGCTGGGAAGCCGGCATTCACAACAATATCGGTTGGAAGTACAAGCTCAACGCCGTTCTTCTTAGCGGTTTCAATGTAACCCTTAACCTTCTCGAGTTGATCCTCTTCAAGCAAAGAAGTACCAACTTCGTGGCCCAAAGCCTTGAGGAATGTGAACACCATACCGCCGCCAATAACAAGACGATCAGCCTTAGAAAGCAAGTTCTCAATAACGCCGAGCTTGTCGGAAACCTTGGAACCGCCGAGAACAACAGTCAAAGGACGCTCTGGGTTTTCAGTTGCGCGAGAAAGTGCCTTAACTTCCTTCTCAACAAGCAAGCCTGCAGCTGATGGAAGATCGGCAGCAACATCGTAATTTGAACCCTGAGCGCGGTGCACAACACCAAAGCCGTCGGAAACAAATACTTCGCCAAGAGAAGCAATCTTCTTAGCGTAGGCTGCGCGCTCGGAAGCATCCTTGCTGGTTTCTTCAGCGTTGAAACGCACGTTTTCGAGCAAAACAACGTCGCCATTATTCATGGCAGCTACCTTAGCTTGAGCATCTTCGCCGTAAGTGTCTGCAGTCAAAACAACATTTGTGCCGAGCAATTCACCTAAACGCTGCGCAACTGGAGCCAAGGAAAGCTCTGGAACAACCTGACCCTTTGGACGACCAAGGTGAGCCATCAAAATCACCTTAGCACCCTGCTCACGCAAAGCCTTAATGGTTGGTAAAGCAGCACGAATACGACCATCATCAGTAATCGTCGTACCCTTGAGAGGAACGTTAAAATCAGCGCGAACCAATACGCGCTTACCACTCAAATCTCCCAAATCTTTCAGTGTCTTCATTGGTATCCTTTCCAAACCATATTGGCTTACCATATTTGACTTACATACTGGCTTACCGTGCCGGCTTACTTCGTTCAACAAAACGCAAAATCAGCCTCAAACATCAACACATTGCCGGGTGCAATTATACCGCACATCTTCAACAATCCCTATGAACAACGCAGCTTTGCACCAGTACTATGCTAACGTTGCGTCTGAAGCTTTGCAGTAATGCTTTGCAAACGTTGCTTATGAAGCTTTGCAGTAATGCTTTGCTAACAGCGATTATTTGTTGCTTAGTGAACTTTAACAGTATTGCTCTGCGGACGTTGATTTCTTACTGTCCAAAGAACACTAGCGTCATTGCTGCTGCACACACTACACCAGGCACTCCTACTACCACACCAAAAACAACGGTGGGTGAATTTACGAGTGGGAGATAGGAATTGCTTGGTCGAGCAATATAAAAGCGGAACGATAGTAATAATCTTGTTGATGAATACTATTTTTGCAGAAAAAGTAAGTAAAAAACTAAACTTAACTACACAACCGCTAAGTCCAAATAAGGTATAAGAGCGGAGCGCTGTCCTCATGGCTAATCGCCATTCGGCTGAGCTTGCACGGAAAGTCCACTGGACTTTCCGTCTGAACAAGCTCACGCTCCGAGTTGCTTTCGCGCGCTACGCTCTGAGCGCGAAAGCAGGTCGTCGCGCTAGTAATTCCTATCTCACACAACCACTCCAGAAACCCGCCAGCCAAACACCAGCCAAAAACAAAAAAAAACGGCAGAAACTTTACGCGCATGTAAAGAAAAAGTCGGTTGCACGCCAAAAAACGGCAGAAACTTTACAGTTACGCACACAAACCACGCAAAATCAGCATTAAAGCTGCTGCATACGCGACTTCTCAACCTTCGCCGAAAGCTGCAAAAGTCTACGAATTCGCCCTGCAATCGCATCCTTTGTAATAGGAGGATCAGCCAAGTGACCAAGCTCTTCCAAACTTGCGTCGCTATGCTCAAGACGAAGCTTTCCAGCCATTAACAAATTATCCGGAATATCGTCGCCCAAAATATCGAATGCGTGACGAACCTTTTCGCATGCCTCAGCAGCAGCCTTAGCGCTACGACGCATATTCGCATCGTCAAAATTAGCCAAACGGTTTGCTTTTCCGCGAGCTTCACCGTCCGAACGCTTACCGGTCCATTCGCGAGCAGAACGAGGAGCACCAATCAAAATCAACATTCGCTCAATTGCGTCAGAATCGCGCAACGTCACTCGCTCAGAACTACGAACCTGACGAGCCTTGGCGCTAATGCCAAGTCGCGCTGCCATAGTTTGCAAAGCATTTGCAGCCTCATGAGTTGGGCAAACAACTTCCAAATAACTAGCTTTGCCAGGATCCGAAATAGCACCGTGAGCCAAGAAAGCACCACGCCAAGCTGCTTTGATTTGGGCGATACTTCCACCAACAATCTCAGGTGCAAGACCCGCAACAATTCTCATACGTCGATCAAGAAGACCAGATTGCAAAGCCAATGCTGCAGCACCACGCTCAACTACCACGTCATAGCGAACTACAGTGCCCGTAGGAGTTTGACGAGAAACTTGAGCAATTGTTGCTTCCCTCTGGAAATGAGTTTTCAATACCTCAACAAGCCACTGAGCTGCACGCTGAGAATCTAACTGAGCGCGAATAACAGCCTGATTATTTACTGGCCTTAAGCCGCCAGCAAAGCGCATCATTGCTGCAGCTTGAGCCATAATGACAGTCGGGAGCTCATTGTTGTTTGAAACGAGTTCATTTTTGACGTCGTCAAGAAGAGCCAAGGGACAACCTCCTACTTTTGTTCTTCTTAAAATATGAGTGCTGTTGGGTACTTGCATGATGCTGTGGCACACGACATGCCCGGCTTTCTGTGATACAGAATACGTTGGACATTTTACCGGTTTTTGCACATGCTTTACATGCTTTTAGTACAAGATTTTTATATTTTATATAATTTACGCAATTTTATTTAATTTTTTAATTAATTTTAATTGATTAGTTTCATAATCGCATTTCGCTACTTTACTTCTTCACTACTTTACTTCTTCACTTACTACGATCTTCTCTGTAACTCTCTTGCAGATACTGTAACTTGCAAACCGTGCAATCTCAAACGTCTAGCAAGCTCAATACTTACGGCAACAGAACGATGCTGACCACCAGTACATCCTACAGCAATAGTCACGTAATGCTTGTCTTCTTTAGCGAATCCGTCGATAGCTGTAAGAAGCGCATTTTCATAAGAATCTAAAAATGCAATTGCCGCAGGATTCGATAAAACGTAATCTTGCACAGCTTGATCCTTACCTGTAAGCTCCCTTAATCCAGGAACCCAGAAAGGATTCGGCAAAAATCGCATATCGGCAACAAAATCAGCGTCCATTGGCATGCCGTATTTAAATCCAAAACTGAAAATATGCACAGAAACCGTAGAAGAGCCTTTTCCAAGCAATCCTTCGTAAAGCTTTGTAGAAAGTTGGTGAATACTAAGTGCAGAAGTATCGATAATAATATTTGCGCAATCTTTCAAATGACTGAGCAGCTCTCGCTCTTCTAGAATACCGTCAATAAGTCTGCCGCCGCGCTGCAAAGGATGCGGTCTGCGCACAGACTCATAACGCTTAATAAGCACAGCATCTGAAGCATCTAGAAACAGAATTCGCGTTTTTACACCAAGGTCATCAATATGCGCAAGAACTGCAAACAGGTCGTCGAAATATCCTCTAGAACGCACGTCAATAACAGCAGCAAGCTTATGCACTTTAGAACCGGATGAAGTCATCATATCTACTAGCGGTATGAGCAGTTTTGGCGGAAGATTATCGATAACATACCATCCCATATCTTCCAACGCGTTAGCAGCGTGCGATCGCCCAGCTCCGCTCATGCCGGTAATTAGCATAACTTCAAATCCGTCAGCTAGTTGCACGCCAGTCGACGCGGAACGTTGCGTAGTATGTTGCACATCACTTTGCGTATCACTTTGCGTAGTATGTTGCGTATTATCGCTCATAATGCCTCCTGTAAGGCTTTTCGCATGAGACTACTTAAGTCATCGTAATATCTAGCCTTGTCAGCACTAGGTTTATAACCAAGCTCAGAACCAGTCTCAGCACAATCCTCAAAATTTTCTTTAGATTGCCTGTAGTCAATCGTCATAAGACTTACTTGTGCTAAAGCTTGTTGCAAAAGCATTTCTTCTCCGCCAATAGCGCAACCATATTGTTGCCATACACTAAGTAGCATGCTTGGGCGAGGATCGTAAACTACGTCAAGCAATGTTCCTAATTTCGTTTGATTATGCGCACTATCTTGACAGTATGCTTTCAACGCAAGCGCAATTGGATCTGCTACATGCGCTGGAACTGTGCTTACTACTATGTCTGCTTCTGCGATTGCACGAACAGCTTCTAGTGAATTTAAAGATCTCAAAATGAGAGATTTATCACATTCTGACAATTTTTCTGCGCTCAATTTTTCTGCGCTATAGTCTGCAAATTTTGAAAATACTTCTTCGCTTATTGTTGGGAACTCAATACCTTGCACAGGCTCATACATAGCGTCATTTTCTTCGCTTTTATTATTTTGACCTATGCTTATTTTATTTGGAAAATCAGCGCAATACTTTTGTATAAGATTATTAAAACGTTCAACGCCTTTTACACTACCGTCATCTTCAGTTCTAGCAACAACTTGCACTTGCTCAAGCTTTGCCACTTGCGCAATTTCAATTAAAGCTGCCAGTGCAGAGGATGCAGTGTTGCCACTGCCAATAATAACAGCCTTTTTTACTTCGCATATGCGCTCATGTAATGCTTGCATAAATGTTATTAATATGCCACTTACGTCAGTGTTGTATAGCTTTATTTGCGATTGCGAAGCGACTGCTGGGTTGCTAGTAAAAACTGCAGTATTTGCCACGTTAAGTGTGCGCGACCAGTAGTCGCAAGGTGTACCGAGTTTCATTACGGTTTTTTTAAGCGGCATAGTAAGGCTTAAGCCTTTCCAAGAATCATCAAGATGCGTAATAAAATCGTGAAGATCCGTTTCGCTTACTTTTTCCTTACTATATTGCCAATTCGTAAGCCCCAAAGCCTTATAAGCCGTGTTGTGAAGCACAGGCGACAGCGAATGCAAAATAGGATCTCCCAAAACTGCGCAATGATATATTTTTACCATTTTTCTCTCCCCTATTAGTAAGTTAGTACGCTAATAAATCTTTTGGATCAACACAAAAACGCAACTCTCCTGCAGCACGTGTTGCTACGTGACGAGCTACTTCCTTGTGCAATCGGTTCACTAATTCTTGTCTTAAATAAAGCGGAACTCTTACTACAGCTTTTACACGGTCGTAAATATCGTCAAAATGCTGGTATTTGTCTGTAACAGGCGGATGCATTGGAACAATTCCTAATAATGGAGAAATTGCTGAAAAATCAGCATCTTGACTACTTTCGCACCCAAGATTTTCTTGCATTGCACCAATATTTTCAAGCGCACGCATAACCGCATCACGAGCACCCCATACGCATGCTGCAGTTACGCAAGGCGGCAATATTGCTTGAGCTCTTTCTGAAAGCTCATTGCAAGAAAGTTGAGTCGTATCCCACAATGTAAGCGCGCGCGCAAGAACAGGATACGTTTCACCAATAAGAAGTACACTTCCTCCACGCGCTCTAGGAGCGCATAAAGCAGAAGCTTTCATCCACGAATTAAGCGTATCTATTCGCGAATCAAGCCCTGAAGCGTACAAACTTACCCACGTATCAAGTATTGCTACAACACCGTATTCTCCATTACAATTTGCGTCTTGCGTTTGTACGCGAGGCTCACATCCAGGAGTTGCAACAACAATTACAGGTTTTTCATCAATGCACTGGATAATTCCGTTCGGTTGGTGTTGTGACGAAATAATAATAGGCACGTTACGAAATAGTTTAGATAATTCTTCTGCAACGCCAACAGCGCCAACTCGTATAACTCGCATATTGCTACTGCCACAATTAGAACAAGACCAATTTATTGCACTAGCACCACACCATGAGCAACGTGCTGTCTGCTGACTATTTGCAACATCAAGAGGCCCGGTGCATCGTCTACAACGCGCTTGACGTTTGCACGAAGAACATATAGCCGATTGCGTCACGCCATCTTGCGCAATAGAAAGCAGCACAGGCTTACCATCCGAAAGAGCATCGTTAATAGCTCTTACTGCGCTATGCGGTATGCGAGCGCCAATGCTTGGGTCAGCTAATTTTAGTAAAGCTTCACGATTAAGCCAACGAACCCAAGGAACTAACTTTTCGCGAGCAAGTTTACTCGCGCTTACAGGGATACTAGATCCGCTTATTGTTTCAGCAGTTTCAGCAATTTCAGCAATTTGAACAGCTTGCTCACCTTGCACACCTTGCACACTTTGCGCAGATTGAGTAGTTTGCGCATCTTGCGCATTCGACATATAGCAGTCTACTTCACTTTGACTAAGCGCGCTTCTGGAATATGACATTGACACAAATACGCCGCCATGCCTTTTTGCACGAAGTCGCATAACGCCACGCGCTTGAGCATACGGCATCATGCCATCAGCATATTGGTACGCGCAATCTTCAACAATCGCAAATAAAGCATCTCCCTCAACTGGAGCATACATTGCAGCTCTAGTGCCAAGAACGCAAGGAACTATTCCGGACGCGATTGCACGCCAAGCTCTATATCTGTCAGCTGGAGGATCCGCAGCACAAAGTCGAGCGACATCACCATCAAAACTTCCAGCGGAAAAACCATGATGATTCTCACTGACGCGCTTATATGGCTTTAAGCCATAAACCATTAGCGCGCGCATTACATCATTGACTTCTCTTAGCGTCGGCAAAACTACAACAGCCTGCTTACACGCGCTTAAAGCAGTGACAATCATCCACGCTAAATCTTGTGCAAGCCGGCAAGAACCTGGTAAAGCGTCTACAATAAAAGATTGAGAAGAATTATTTTCTGCTTGCTTGACTAATTGATTTTCTGCTTTATTTTCACTAAAACTTGCGTCAATAGATTTTTTGATTAATGCATTGTATAAAATATTTGCATTTTCGTAATCATAAATCATGCGAGAAGTTGTAGCGTAACCTGGGTTTGTATTGTTATCGTTTTGCAAACGCTTCTTAAGATTTTCACGCCACTGTTTTCTGCGTTGCAAGCGTATGTTGTCAAAAACTTCCTCATGCTCAACACGAGCTACGCGTTGAGGCACAGCAAGACGCAAAATATTTGAGCTAGTTCCACCATAAGCTTTAGCTATGGCGTCAATATCGTCTCGCAAAGATTTAGAAAGCAAAACATCTGAAGGAAACACTCGTTCTAAAAATCTTAAAGCAGCATGAGGGGTATCTGCATGCGAAGAACGAGACCAAATAACTCCAGTGAGCTTTTGTGCTCCAAAACGAACGCGTACAAACGCCCCAGGCTGAGCAGATTCATCTTGATCTTGCGATATCAAGTAATCAAAAGTACGACCTAAATGTGAAGCTTGAACATCAAGCATCACATGCGCAATAGGGCATTCATTAGCAGGCACTAGAGAAACAGCATTGCGCTTACGTCTTGTTTTACGCGCTAAGCCGTCTAGCGAAGGTTGCTCTGCCATAAATAACCCTTAGTTTTACTTGAATTACATCACATAATTACTGTTATTTTACAGCAAAATTTATCAATAAAACTACTTTTTTAGCGCATCTTTCAATTGCTCAATACGATTCGTTTCTTCCCAAGGGAATTTGACATCCATACGACCAAAATGACCATAAGCTGCAGTTGGAGCATAAATTGGCTGAAGCAAGTTAAGCTCGTCAATAATCGCAGCCGGACGCAAATCAAATACTTCGCGCACAGCACGCGCAATATCTGCGCGCGTAATACCGTCAGCTTCAGTTCCGAAAGTTTCTACGTTTACGCTTACAGGATCAGCAATACCAATAGCATAAGCAACTTGAACTTCTGCCTTATGAGCTAAACCAGCTGCCACAATATTTTTTGCAACCCAGCGAGCTGCATAAGCTGCAGAACGGTCAACTTTACTAGGATCCTTACCGGAAAAAGCTCCACCACCATGATGAGCAGCACCACCATAAGTGTCAACAATAATTTTTCGACCAGTTAAGCCCGAATCAGCAGCAGGGCCTCCCAAAACAAAAGAACCAGTAGGGTTTACAAGCATACGGTACGAATCGTGCGCAACTTTTTGAGCAAGAACTTCGTCCAACACAGGCTTAACAACATGCTCAACAAGCTGATCTTGTAACCAGTCTCTAGAAACTTCTGGATCATGCTGAGTAGAAATAAGCACAGTATCCAAACGTTTAGGCGTGCCTTTGGAATCGTACTCAATCGTTACTTGAGTTTTCCCATCCGGACGCAAATGCGCAACAGTGCCATCTTTACGAACTTTAGCAAGCTTTTGAGCTAAACGATGAGCAAGATAAATCGGCAAAGGCATTAAAGTATCTGTTTCGTCGCTAGCGTAACCAAACATAACACCTTGATCGCCTGCACCTTGAGCAGCGTAGCGCTCCTCACGAGAAGATGCACTCTCACAAGAAGCATCCAACCTAGCAACACCTTGATTGATTTCCGCACTTTGCTCAGTTAAAGAAACCATAACACCACAAGAATCAGCATCAAGACCAATTGTGGAGCTCGTGTAGCCAACATTACGAACAACTTGACGTACAATTCCCGGAATATCGCTATAAACTTCACCACGCACTTCACCAAAAACCACGAACTGACCAACGGAAGCACAAACCTCTACAGCAACATGCGCATGAGAATCCTGACGAAGCATATCGTCCAATATAGCGTCAGCAATTTGATCGCATAACTTGTCAGGATGACCTTCAGTTACAGATTCTGCAGAAATTAATTTACGTTCTTCCACATTTCCCCCTTAAGTTCATAGTCGATAAAGGCTAAATATAGGCTAAATAAAGCGAAAAACGCAGCCGTGCATCCGCTTTATTGAGCACGGATGATACGCGACTGCGAATACCCATAAAGACGTTTATTAGCAAGGCTTATTAATTACCTTCGCTTAAGTCGTCCTCACCAAGAGTCTCTTCAAGCAATCCAGCATTAATTTCGCGGAAAGCAATAGCTAAAGGCTTTTCTTGATTTTGATACTCAACTAGTGGGCCAACATTTTGAAGCAAACCTTCATTAAGCTGAGTAAAATAAGCATTAATTTGACGTGCTCGTTTTGCAGCAAATAAGGCAAGCGCATACTGGGAATCCGCATGTTGCATTAAATCATCAATCGGTGGATTCGCAAGACCAGTAGGTGTTGGCTGAGTGCCTAATGCCATAATATTCTCCAAATTCTATGGTGCTACAATAGTTCCAAAAGGCTTATTATATGCTACCGATTGGATATTGCGTAAGTTTTATATAAGTCGTATTCGCTTGCAATAACATTCCACAGTTCATCTGCAGCACGCTCAGCATTATCATTCACAATAACAACATCGAACTCTTTAGCTGCAGCAATCTCAACTTTAGCAGTTTCCAAACGTTTTGCTTGCTGCTCAGGAGTTTCAGTACCACGACCAATAAGACGACGCTTAAGCTCTTCAAAGCTCGGAGGCGCAATGAACACGTACACAACTTCTAATCCAAGACGAGCAGCCTCTTGTTTTACGCGCCTAGCTCCTTGCAAATCTATTTCCAGCAAAGTAGGAATATCTTGCGTAAGATGATCCAAAACAGGCTGAAGAAGGGTACCATAATGAGCCATGCCATGAACTAGCGCGGTTTCCAAGAATTCGCCATTACGCTTACGACGCTCAAATTCTTCTTCATCTAAGAACCAATAGTGAATACCATTAAATTCACCAGGTCTAGGCGCACGAGTGGTAGCAGAAACAGATAGCCAAATATGAGGATGCTTCTCACGAAGTATGCCTTCTACTGTGCCTTTACCAGCCGCAGTAGGACCCGTTAATACGATTAATCGACGTCTAGACTGCGAAACTGCAGCCTCATCCGTGGCACCCATTTGCTTACCCCTCGTTTACACACATTCGCCTGAATCAACAAGAGCCTGACGAATATCCAATGCTATGCGTTCAGTTGCAGCCGAAAGTTCACCAATATTTGGACCATGCGACGCAATCGAACGCGAAACAGTTACCAATACATTACCATGTGTACCAGCAAAAACACGCTTTAAATCGTCAGCTTCTGCACCTTGCCACCCGTAACCAGGAGAAAGAATTGGACCAGTAAAACTGGTTACGTCAATTCCACCACCGTTCATCCAGTCGCCAATAGTAGCTCCAACAATTAAACCAACAGAACCCATTCCTTTAGTTTTATTGTTAAAACTTTGAGCTGTTTGAGCAATTCCGTGAGCTACAGTAGTTCCGCGGTAAGTTCCGCTCTGCCTAATAGCAGTTTGCAAACTTGCGCCTTCGCGATTAGAAGTTAGAGACGCAATAAAAACACCGCGACCGTTATTAAGAGCTTCGTTAATTAAGCCGCCCATAGAACGTGCGCCATAATAGGGAAGCAAAGTAATAGCATCAGCAAGAAGCGGAGCTCCAGGCTTAAAATATGCGTCTGCAAGCGCAGAAATAGTAGTAGACAACCCTCCATGGCCGCAGTCAACGATAGTAATAATATCCATTTGACGAGCGGCATACAGCACACGCTCAAGCGCTGCGAAACCCTTAGAACCGTAGCGCTCAAACATGCTGGATTGGAATTTAACTGCCGCTGCCCTACCATTCATAGCTTGCAGCATTCGCATAGAAAAAAGTTCAGCTCCAAGAGCATCCATGTTGTATCCCCAATTAAGCAGCATTTTGCGATGAGGATCGATTCCAACACACAATGGTCCATATTTTGCCATAGCGTTCTTCAAACGCAAACCAAAATCGGATCGTTGCGCCTGCACTTCTTGATCACGAATGCTCTCGGTCATGTATTAAGCCCGA
This sequence comes from Gardnerella sp. DNF01205, assembly GCF_049244135.1. Lineage (NCBI taxonomy): Bacteria > Bacillati > Actinomycetota > Actinomycetes > Bifidobacteriales > Bifidobacteriaceae > Gardnerella > Gardnerella sp. DNF01205. Next base: position 1,119,237 of record NZ_CP058378.1, read on the forward strand.
CTTTCTTGACTTTCTGCCTGTTCAATTGCAAACAGCTGCTGAGCATGTTCTTGTATACTCATCACCTGATAATCGTTGTTCTTAACAGCTTCAATAGCCATTAATACTGGTGCAAATTCGGTAATAGTAGTGAATTGTGGAAGATCAGCTGCTACAGCTGCCGCACGAATGGCATAACCATCAGTGCGCGATCCCCTTGAATTCGGCGTATTTAATACCATGTCAATCTTACCATTTTCGATAAGCTCTACAACATTCTTACCGATTCTTTCGTTCGCTTTCTCACTATTTGGCATATCCTTCGCCGTGTCGCCCTGACTAGAAAGCTTATCGACAATAACAGAATCAATGCCATAACGACGAAGCACAGAAGCTGTACCTTCAGTAGCCCAAATCGTAAAACCAAGCTCCACTAATCGCACTGCAAGAAGCGGAAGTTGACGCTTATCTGCATCGCTTACGGACACAAAAACGTTTCCGCTGGTAGGCAAACCGCCCTTGTATGCTGCAAGCTGGCTCTTAGCAAAAGCGTGAGGGAAGTCGCGATCAAAACCCATAACTTCGCCAGTAGAGCGCATTTCTGGTCCAAGCAAAATATCAACCGTGCGACCAACAGGAGTGCGGAAACGCTTGAACGGCAGCACAGAAGCTTTAATAGCAACCTGCTGACCTGGGTGAATATCTCCGCCATCGCCTTGCGGGAGAAGAAGTCCACGCTTGCGCTGCTGTGCAATGGTTTCACCAGCCATAATTCGAGCAGCAGCTTTAGCAAGAGCAACGCCAGTAGCTTTAGAAGCAAACGGAACAGTACGAGACGCTCGAGGATTTGCTTCAATTACATACAAAGTGTTTGCCATAAAAGCGTACTGTACGTTGATAAGACCGCGAACTGAGCAGCCGCGAGCAATCGAAAGCGTACCCTCGCGAAGGCGTCGAATTTGATCGTCCGAAAGCGTGCTTGGAGGAAGAGTACAAGCAGCGTCACCAGAGTGCACGCCAGCTTCCTCAACATGCTCCATAATACCGCCAATATAAAGCTCGTTGCCGTCGTAAAGTGCGTCAACGTCGATTTCAATAGCGTCCTGAAGGAACTTATCGATCAAAAGCGGCGAAGGCAAGCGGCCAGAAACAACCGTGTCTGCTCGAGCCTCATCCAATGCGCGATCAACATACTTTGCAAGTTGAGCGTCGTCGTATACAATTTCCATGCCACGACCGCCGAGCACGTAGCTTGGGCGCACAAGAACTGGGTAGCCAATTGCGTGAGCTGCATCTTTTGCTTCCTCAAGACTTAACGCTGTGCCGTATCGAGGAGCGTTCATGCCTTCTTGACGAAGAACTTCGCCGAAAAGCTCACGGTTTTCAGCCAAATCAATAGCCTCAGGAGTCGTTCCCAAAATTGGAACTCCTGCAGCCTTAAGACGAGCGGCAAGCGAAAGTGGCGTTTGACCACCAAGCTGCACAATCACGCCCTTAACAGGTCCAAGCTTCTTTTCTGCTTCGTAAATTTCAAGCACATCTTCGAAAGTAAGAGGCTCAAAGTAAAGGCGATCAGACATGTCGTAATCTGTAGAAACTGTTTCAGGATTGCAATTGACCATAATGGTGTCGTAATCCTTGCCCAATTCCTGAACAGCGTGAACACAAGTGTAATCAAACTCAATACCCTGGCCGATTCTGTTTGGACCAGAGCCAAGGATAATCACAGCTTCGCGATCGCGCTTCTTCAACTCGCTTTCGTCAGCGTAGCAAGAATAGTAGTACGGAGTTGCTGCGTCGAACTCAGCTGCGCAAGTGTCAACAGTCTTGTAAACAGGGCGCAAACCGTAAGCCCAACGAAGCTCACGAACCATGTTTTCGCCTTCGTCGCCAAGATTACGCAAATGCGCAATCTGCACGTCAGAAAGACCAGCGAGCTTAGCGCGCTTCAAAACTTTAGGAGTTAAGGTTTCAGCTTCACGAACTGCGAGCGCAGTCTCGTTAATTTGAGCCAGCTGCTCTACAAACCAAGGGTCGATTTTTGTTGCTGCAAAAATCTGCTCCGGCGTTGCCCCACCCCAAAGCGCGCGCTGAATTTGCAAGTAGCGATGCTCGGTTGGAGTATGCATTTCTTCAAGAAGCTTATTAACTTCTTCCTTGCTCGGGCGCTCACCATCCCAGCTAAAGCATGAGTGACGCTTGTCGATTGAGCGCATTGCTTTTCCAAGGGATTCCTGGAAGTTTCCAGCCAAAGCCATTGCTTCACCAACAGACTTCATGGAAGTTGTAAGCGTGGTATCCGCTCCTGGGAACTTTTCGAAAGCAAAGCGCGGAATCTTTGTTACAACGTAGTCGATTGTTGGCTCGAAGCTTGCAGGAGTTGAACGCGTAATATCGTTTTGAATTTCGTCCAAAGTGTAGCCAAGAGCAAGTTTCGTTGCGATTTTTGCGATTGGGAAGCCGGTTGCTTTAGATGCGAGCGCGGAAGAACGGGACACGCGCGGGTTCATTTCGATGACGATAATGCGACCAGTTTGAGGGTTGATTGCAAACTGAATATTGCAACCGCCGGTATCGACGCCAACGCCTCGAATAATAGCAATACCGATATCGCGCATCTTCTGATACTCGCGGTCTGTAAGCGTAAAGCAAGGAGCAACTGTAATCGAGTCGCCAGTGTGCACGCCTACAGGATCGACGTTTTCGATTGGGCAAACAACTACGACGTTATCTTTTGCGTCGCGCATAAGTTCAAGCTCAAACTCTTTCCAGCCTTCAATGCCTTCTTCAATAAGCACTTCGTTTGTTGGAGAATAGTGAATGCCAGCTCCTGCAATGCGGTGAAGCTCTTCTTCGTTATGAGCAATACCAGAGCCCAAGCCGCCCATTGTGAAGCTTGGACGCACTACTACCGGGTATCCTAAAGTTTCAACAATTTTGTCTACTTCTTCGATTGAGTGAGCAATAAAGGATTTTGCTGACTCAGCTCCGGCTTTTTCAACGACTTTTTTGAAAAGCTCTCGGTCTTCTCCGCGGTCGATTGCTTCCAAAGAAGCACCAATAAGCTCAACGTTATATTTTTCTAGGATTCCTGCACGACCCAAATCCATTGCAGCATTAAGCGCAGTTTGACCACCAAGCGTTGGAAGAAGCGCATCCGGACGCTCCTTCGCAATAATTCGCTCCAAAATCGAAGTGTCAATTGGCTCAATATATGTTGCGTCCGCAAGCTCCGGATCTGTCATAATCGTAGCCGGGTTGGAATTAACCAAAATTACGCGAATACCTTCTTCGCGAAGAACTCGGCAAGCCTGCGTTCCGGAATAATCAAATTCTGCAGCCTGACCAATAACAATCGGACCGGAACCAATTACCATAACCGACTTAATATCAGTACGTTTTGGCATAGTAAACTTCTCTTTCCGTAAATCTTAAAATCTTACTTGCTTTTTCGAGTATTACTTGCTTTTTCGAGCGTTTTCGCGCATCAATTGCACAAAACGGTCAAATAGATAGGAAGCGTCGTGCGGTCCTGCTGCAGCTTCCGGATGATATTGCACCGAGAACGCTGGAATATCAAGGCATTGCAAGCCTTCTACAACGTTGTCGTTCAAGTCAATATGCGAAACTAGCACGCGACCAAAGTGTCCGTTTTCGTAAGGAGATTGCACAGGACCGTCAAGAGGTGCATCCACAGCAAAGCCGTGATTGTGAGCCGTAACTTCCACTTTTCCGGTTGTAACGTCTTTTACAGGCTGATTAATACCGCGGTGACCAAACTTCAACTTGTAAGTTCCAAAGCCGAGCGCGCGACCAAGTAACTGGTTTCCAAAGCAGATACCAAAGAACGGGTAACCTGCATCCAAAACTTTGCGCAAAAGCTCAACTTCGCGATTTGCTTGGCTAGGGTCTCCAGGACCATTCGAGAAGAATACGCCGTCTGCGTTAAGCACTTGCAGCGATTCGAAGCTTATTGAGGAGCTTACAACGTGCACGCGGCAGCCGCACTCAGCCAAACGGTGAGGAGTCATAGATTTAATACCAAAGTCGACTGCTACAACAGTGTAAAGTGGATCTTTTCCTTCAAAATCACCGCAAGGCTCAATCGTGTACGTTTCTTTAGTACTGACTTCATCCGTTAAACGCAAGCCCTGCATTTGAGGAGTTTGCTTAATTTCATCAACGAAAGAAGCGACGGTGCGAAAAGCCCCGGTTGACGGATCAACCAGGGCCTTATTAGAAAAAATGCCGGCACGCATAACGCCTACCGAGCGTAAATGACGTACCAGCTTTCGAGTATCAATACCACTAATACCAACGATACCTTGCTTTTGTAAATCGTCTTCCAAGGAACCTTCAGCTCGCCAATTGCTAACTACTGGGCTTGGCTTCTTAACTACGTAACCAGCAACCCAAATGTGGGCAGATTCTGGATCTTCGTGATTTATTCCCGTATTACCTATGTGTGGGAATGTTTGAACTACGATTTGTTGATCATAACTTGGATCAGTTAATGTTTCTTGATAACCAGTCATGCCCGTGGAGAACACAATCTCAGCGCGCGTAGAACCTTGCGCACCAAAAGGCTTACCAACGTAAACCTGACCATCCTCCAACACCAATACTGCATCATCACTGCCGAATCCGGCAAAGGTGTCGCTGTAATCCACCTTAACCCCCTTATGGCTTTAGGATATTCGTGGTAAGTCTACTCAGGTTGGCGGACGGGCGACGCGCCGACGATAGTTATTGCTTCTTACTCGGCAGCAGCAGCTTCTTCCGTAGACTCTTCCGTAGCAGCGTCTTCAGGAGAAGATTCGCCATTAAACTTTGCCAAACAAGCGTCTTTATCTGCCATAATCGCGCTTAGTAAGCCGTGAATAAACGCAATAGCTTCGTCATCGCTATACATTTTTGCGAGCGCAATCGCCTCGTCAATAGCAACTTTATCTGGAATCTCATCATTAAGAAGCATTTCCCAAACTGCAATGCGCAAAATATTGCGATCGATAACAGCCATTCTGCCAACTTTCCAGCCAGTCGAATAGCGGTTTAGCGTCTTGTCAATTCTGTTACGTCGCTCTCCTACGCCTCGAACAATCTCAATAGCGTACTCTGGGAGCGGAGTTTGAGCGCCAGGCTCCTTAACTCGCTCCTCAAGCAAAGAAAGAATATGCTGATTCTTCTCATCCGCCTCATACAGCGTATTCAAAGCCCTTTTACGAGCGGTAGAACGTGCCATCGTAACGCCCTTCTGTGTAACGTATAAAAATTACTTAATAAAGTTGTATCAAAAATTACGCGACCCAGCAACGAATAATCGCCACCGGGTCACTCTATAAAAATTATTGAGAAATAAATAGCTAATTTAATTAGATAACTAATTATTTTAATTAGATAATTAATTCTTTAGTTTTCACGACCAAGGTAAGAGCCGTCACGAGTGTCGACCTTCACCTTTTCGCCTTCACCCACGAAGAGTGGAACCTGGATTTCAGCACCGGTTTCCACAGTTGCAGGCTTAGTACCAGCGTTAGAACGATTGCCTTGCAAGCCTGGCTCAGTGTGAGTAATAGTCAAAATCACGGAAGCTGGAAGCTCAACGCTCAAAGGAGTGCCATCATGGAAGCTTACGATGCAGTCGGTGCCTTCAAGCAAATACTTGCTCTGCTCGCCAACCAAAACCTTAGGAATATAAACCTGGTCGTAAGTGGTCATATCCATAAAGACGAAGTTGTCGCCATCTTCGTATGAATATTGCAACGTGCGGTTATCAACGGTCTCGAACTCCATCTTCATGCCGGCATTAAAAGTCTTGTCGACAATCTTGCCCGAGAGCACGTTCTTAATGGTGGTACGCACAAAAGCAGGACCCTTGCCTGGCTTCACGTGCTGGAACTTAACGACGGTCCAAAGCTGACCATCAAGGTTCAAAACCGATCCATTCTTAATATCATTGGTAGTCTGTGCCACGAGTTACCCGTTTCTTTCGCTAATAGGCTGCAAATTAAGCAGCTAAGAAATAAACCTTGCTTATTATGCCACAAAGCGTCAACTTAATATATTTAGAGATTATTTTTCAACAAATTCAACAGTTTTGAAACAAATTCAGCAACGTCATCTTTATCTGCACTTTTTGTTAAAACAGACACTCCGATCCTATTCTTGCCCTTCTTAAGAATCAAGAAATAGTTATAAACATTCTTAATTCCTTGACCACGATGAGCCATAACCTCTATGCCGTCTGGAACGTTCACGCCATCAGCAGAAATATCGTAACCCGTCGCATTGGCAATAGTCGAATTTTGCATAGCTTTTGAAAGCATCATCGCAGCATCATGAGAAGAAGTAAGATTTTCGTGACCATCGTTCGATGCATCAACATCACCATATTTGCGAGTAAAAGATGTATTTGCATAGCCATTATCTGACAGCCATTGATCTAATCCGTCTATGCCACCTTGATCATCTAAAAGCTCATTAGCGGAGTCATTACTCATTGCCTTAATAACATCTTCACACTTATCTTCATAATCATGCTGTGGATTATCCTTAGTATAAAGAACAACAGGGAAATAAAAACCTACAGCAGGGAATGTTTTACGAGAATTAGAAGACTCATACAATATGCCCTTCTTGCCAGAAATCGCTACAGATACGCTATTATTTGAAGCAAAATTGCTTACTAATTTATTGATTTTTTTGGTATTGAGCTTTTCACTCGCACCAATAGCGTTATCCTTATCGCTGCTAGTATCACTATCTTCATCGTCTGAATCTAAATCATCATTGGTTAGAACATGCTGCTTAGATTTATTATTCTTTGATTTTGATGATTGTAATTCAGTTTTATTATTTGATTGAGCTGTTCGCGCACTATTTACATACCACCATGCACCAGCACCTATAACCAAAACACAAGCAATAATAGCGGTTATTAAAGTAATAATTACTTTCCTCTTGCGCTTATCATCCTCTGAATGAGAATAATTAGCCGGAGCTTCGCCTTGTACGTAAGGTGAATTATTCATAGAAGGCTGTTCACTCGAAGAACCCATAATAGGAGAACCTAAAACGTTTAGATTATCCGATAAAGCTTCCTGCGCAGGAAATACAGTAGTAGGCGCTTCGTTAGTAGGCAATTCGTATTGTTGACTTTGGATTGACGGCTCGACTGTTGACGTAACTTCTAAAAGCGCTCCGCAAGTATTGCAAAACTTGCTATTATCATCATTTTTATTACCACATTGCGTGCAGAACATATTCTTCCTTTAAACAAATGCATCTATTGCAACGCATTATTTTACAACCCGCTTACAATAAATCACTTATCAAAAATCATACTTCATTAAAACTTAAAAAACTTATATACTACTTTTATGAAACTTCTTGGCAATATTGTGTGGCTGATATTCGGCGGTCTTTTCATTGCTGCAAGCTGGTTATTTATAAGTTTCCTCCTTTGCATAACCGTTATTGGCATACCATTCGGTATTCAAGCATTCAAAATGGCAAAGCTCACGCTCACGCCATTTGGAAAACATGTTATTTACCAAGGCGGCACTAGCACAATTTGGAACATACTATGGATTGTATTTTTCATTGGACCAATGCTTGCATTAGGCTATATCGTTTCAGGATTCATTTGCTGCTGCACAATTGTTGGCATTCCATTTGGCATACAATCTTTCAAAATGGCAAAACTTGCGTTGTGGCCGTTTGGTTCCGAAATTGTAGAGGATAATTACGCACCATACGTACGCAAGTAATCTGCAGCACGCGAAGCTAATTCCTCATCCATAACTGGCTTACCGTCAGCATTAACTAAACGCTTTGCTGCAGCGAAAATTTCGCGCACGTTTGCAATTGGCAAAACTGGGAAGCCAAACTCCTGCTCTACTGCTTTTACTGCAGAAAGCTCGCTGTCTTTCGTGCGTTCCATTCTGTCTACTGCCAAAATCAAGCCAACAACTTGCACATTTGCTTCCGCTTTAAGCTTTGGCAAAGTTTCGCGAACTGCAGTTCCAGCAGTCATCACATCGTCAACTAACAGAACTTTCATGCCGTCTTTTAACGGTTTTCCAACCATAATTCCGCCGTCGCCATGATCCTTTCGCTCTTTGCGATCGAAAGTAAAACCAACAGGCATATTATGATTATTCGTCAAAGCCATTGCCGTAGAAACTGCCAGCGGAATGCCCTTATAAGCAGGTCCGAAAACAGTGTCGATATCTTGCGGAAGTTTGCCATCTTCGATTGCTGCAACAACGCGCTCAGCGTAGTATGCGCCTAGATTTGCGATTTTCATGCCGTCGTCAAAAGCACCAGCGTTAATAAAATAAGGTGATTGACGACCAGATTTCAGCGTAAAGTCACCAAATTTAAGCGCACCTGAATCAAGCAAAAACTTTGTAAAACGTTCGTCTAATTCTGCCATAATTAGCTCTCTTTCTTAAAATGATTTTAAATACTTTCTAAATACTTTTTAAATACTTTTTAAATACTTAATTTCAGCGCCAAGTTTTGCCTTCAGCGAGTAAAGACGCAAGCTTTGGACGAGAATCAAGCAAATCGTCAAGCTCGCGAGCAATGCGAATAGGAGCAGTAGGATCCACCAAAGCAGCAGCACCAACTTCTACAGCATTCGCGCCAGCATACAAGTATTCCAAAGCTTTTTCGCCAGAATCAATGCCGCCAATGCCAATAATTGGAATATCTGGCATAGCTTGACGCACTCGCCACACAAACCCAAGCCCAATTGGGAAGATTGCAGGGCCGGAAACACCGCCCGTGCGATTCGCAATAATAGGCTCGCCTGTTCGAATATCAATTCGCAAACCAACTAGCGTGTTAATCATGCTTAAAGCATCCGCTCCAGCATCAACTGCAGCTTTGCAAATCGAAACGATATCCGTCACATTTGGCGTCATTTTTACAATCATTGGCTTGCTTGTCATTGCGCGAAGACGCTTAATTAAGCGGTGCAATGCAACCGGATCAGTACCAACGCTCATTCCGCCGTGAGTCACGTTTGGGCAGCTTACATTAATTTCAAGCATGTCGGCCGCAGAATCTGCAAGCTTTTCAACAACTTGCGCATAATCGTCGTCACTGTGACCTGCAACATTAGTAATAACAAGTGCTCCCATGGATTTTAGTTTCGGCAACTCGTCTACTAAATAATGGTCGACACCAGGATTTTGCAATCCAACTGCGTTTACCATTCCAGAAGGAGATTCTGCAGTGCGCGGAGAAGGATTTCCTTCCCACGGAACAGGAGAAACACCTTTTGTACAAATTGCGCCGAGTTGGCTTACGTCGTAAAAGCGTCGGCAAGCTGCAAGCTGGAAAGTTCCAGAAGCAGTTCCAACCATGTTTTTCCACTTAACGCCTGCGACTTGAGTTGGGTGCTTCCAAACGTGGCTAGTGTCAAAACCAAAAGTTTCAGCGGAATTTGTTACGGAATTTGCGTTATTTACAGAATTATTTTCGGCATTATTTACAGCACTCATATTTTTTACTCCCAACCCAAACGATTCGCATCAAAAACAGGACCGTCGTTGCAAACTTTCAGCCTGCCTTCCAAAGTGTCAACAACGCAAGCAACGCAAGTTCCGTATCCGCAACCCATACGCGCTTCTAAACTGAGCTGGCACTCAATATTTCTTTCATGCGCCCAGTGAGCTACAGCTTTCATCATAGGCAAAGGACCACAAGACAAAATAACCGTTGGTAAATCGTCGTCGAAATCAAAATGCTTAACTTTTTCAAGTTCGTCAAGAAGTGTAATAACAGTTCCTTCAGCATTTGTAATACTGTGTACGTCTGAAATATATTCTTTCGTTAAATCATCTGCAAAACGTTTGTTACGGTAGCCAAGCACTGCCGTTACGCTAGAATCTTCACGCTTTGAAAGCGCTTGAGCAGCACACAAAATAGGTGGCACGCCCAAGCCGCCACTAACCAACACATAATGTGCAGGTTTGGAAATATTAAAGCCAAGTCCCAAAGGTCCAAGAGCGTCAATGCTATCTCCTGGTTTAAGCTCAGCAAACTTAGCAGTGCCTTTGCCAATCACAGCAAAAATCAAAGTAAAAGTATCGCCTTCTACGCTTGCAACTCCAAAAGGACGCGGAAGCATAGCAGTTGGATCAGGGGAATACAAGTTCACAAATTGCGCAGGAGCAGCTTTTTTAGCAATCTCAGAATCTCGCAAAGTTAAACGGTACACGCCTTCGTCTAGCTTCTCATTATTGAGTACTTCTACAGCTCTGCGCCCCCAAAGGCGCGAATATTTTGCATTATTGCTTTCGTCTGCAGAACTTGAGCCGGAAGAATCAAAAGCGTCTTCACGTAACGTAATTATGGCGTTTCCAGAGGCTTTTCGCGTTGGAATAAACATGCCATCACTCATGTGGTTTCCCCTACCCTTGTATGTGTTTTGTACCGTTGCGTTTTATTTTTAATTTTAATTATATTTTTAGTTATATTTATTTTAGTTATACATTCTAGCGATACACTGCATTTCGCAAGTCGTCACGCATATTTTTCGCAGCAACAGCTGCAGAATCACGCACAATATCAAGAATGTCATCGAGAGACATATGACCTTGATTTTTAGCGTAATCTTCAGACTTTTTCCAAGCACCAATAATACCGCGCGAAGAATTTACAATAGCGCCTTCAGAATTTGCATCAAACATTCCTGCAACATCTTGAGCTGTACCGCCTTGAGCGCCATAGCCTGGAACAAGGAAGAAAGTGTGCGGCATAATCTCGCGCAAATGCTTGCCCTCCTGCGGATGCGTGGCACCTACAACTGCGCCAACTCTTGAATAACCGTGCTTGCCAATGCTTGAAGCACCCCAGTTCTCAATCAAATCCGCCATATGCTCATACACTGGCTTGCCATCTTGCAAAATAAGCTCCTGTAGCTCCTTGCTAGAAGGATTCGAAGTGCGAAGCAGCACAAAAATGCTTTTATCGTACGCTAATGCTTCATCGATAAAAGGCTTCACTCCATCCGAACCCATATAAGGGTTTACTGTAAGCGAATCTTCATGCCAAACGTCAAGATTTTTAGAGCTTTTTAGAAGATTTTTAAGAGATTGTGGCAGTGCGTTATCAGTCGCATTTTCGTCTTCAAAATATGCAGAAAGATTAGCGAAGCCGCTTAAATGAGCCGCATACTGACCAGCTGTAGAGCCAATATCTCCGCGCTTTGCGTCACCTATTACAACTAATCCTTGCGATTTTGCGTATTCGCAGGTCATTGCGTAAGTATCGATACCTGCAGGACCAAGCGCCTCGTACATAGCGATTTGCGGCTTTACAGCCGGCACAAAATCTGCAACTGCGTCAATAATCGCACGATTAAACTCAAAATAAGCTGTAGCTAAAAGCGTTGGCAGCGCATCCTCGCCTTCTACTTCTTGCAAAACTTCGTCCGCAAGAGAGCTAATAATTTCGGCAGGAACAATTCCAGGCTTAGGATCCAAGCCCACTACGCTAGGATTTTGCTTGGCTGCAATCGCTTCAATAAGTTCGTCCATAATTTACTACCATTCCAAATTTATATTTAATCAATCACATTCTCGAGAAAGCAATTTCTGAACCAATAATCGTCGCAACAGGCCTGCCTGTAAGTTGCCATCCATCAAAAGGAGTGTTCCGAGCTTTTGAATGGAACGAATTTGCGTCAACCGCCCAATTTTCGCGCATATTAATCAGCACTAAATCAACGTTTTCAGGGTGTTCAGTAATACTTAAACGCAGCGTTCGCTTGTTTGCGCATCGCGAAGAAACGTTAAGCAAAGCCGCAATATCAGTAGGTCTTCTGCTCATCAATTGCATTGGATTTACTGCCATTAATTCGATTAAATGCTTATCGTCCGTATATCCTGCATCAACCAAAACTTTGCGGCACACGCCATACGCGCACTCAAGCCCAATAATTCCGTTAGGAGTGCTTGCAAAATTTCCTGACTTTTCTTCCGCAGTGTGAGGCGCGTGATCTGTTGCAATCATGTCAATTGTGCCATCCGCAATAGCAGCGAGCGTTGCTTGACGATCCGCTTTTGAACGAAGAGGAGGATTCATCTTAGCCATAGCACCATATCGCAAAACATCCTCATCACACAAAGCTAGATAGTGAGGCGCAGTTTCGCACGTAATCGGCAAACCCTCTTTCTTTGCCTTACGAATAGCTTCAAACGCAGCAGCAGTGCTCACATGCTGGAAATGCACATGTACGCCAGTTTCGCGGGAAGCATCAATATCTCGCTGAACAATTGCAAGCTCAGTAGAAGCTGGAATTCCACCAACACCAAGCATTTTTGCGACCGGACCCTCGTTCACAGCTCCCGTATCATGATGCTCACAATGCTCCACGAATGGCAAACCAGTTTGTTTTGCCATAGCTAACACATCTCGCAAAATCGGTTCAGGCACTGCAGCACCGTCGTCGCTTATAGCAGTAATCGGGTGCTTTTTCATAGGAGAAGTTTTTTCGTCATCGTCGATTCCAGCAACATACTTTTTCCAAAGCTCAATATTGCTTGGTTTTAAGCCTTTACGCCCCAATGATGCGCACACGCTCAAATCGTAGCGAACTGGCAATTTTACGCCGTAAATGCAACCATAGCGCTGCAAATAGTCAACTACATTATCTACATCAAATGGAGCATCTTCCCAAGGCTCGCCGTCAAGAGCTGGAACAGTATTTGGCATAATCAAAACTTGCGTATAACCGCCAGCCGCCGCAGCCTCACTGCCGGTCATCATTGTTTCTTTTGCTGTTTGTCCTGGATCTCTAAAATGCACATGCGGATCTGCAAAACCAGGAGCAACAACCCAATCACTTGCGTCAATATCGCCAGTAACGCGCGCATTCTGCTCTATAAGGGCATCCTGACGAACGCCATCAACAATAAGATCAATACGTTCGCCAGTATCCCACACAGAGATATTGCGCAAAGTTAAGGTGCCTGATTCGTTCATTTCACTCCTGGTTTTGCGTAATTTTTACAGTTATATAATAATATTATTAAATTTTTTATTTAGTTTCTGCTTCTTCGTCGCAATACATGCAACGATACTCTTGCCTTACGGAATCAGCTTTGTAGAACTTACGTTTAAGAGTTAGTTCGCTGTTTGTTATGCAACGAGGATTCGGGCAAGTAAGATCTTCAGGCGCATTCACGTCTGTTACGTGCACGCGAGGATCCGTTAATGAAATTCCGTGTGCGTCAACTGCTTGCAATTCGTCTTCTGGCACGTTTACAAAATCAGTTGGTTCGTAGCCGCAAAGCTCGTCTCCAAGAACGGAACTTTCCAAAGCCATACGCATAAGCATACCGTTTTTAACCTGCTCAAAATATGCTGCGCGAGGATCGTCATCAACGTCAACAGAAATCTCGTTAATTCGAGGAAGCGGATGCAGCACAGGCATATGCGACTTTGCTTTTTGCAATTTTTCTTCAGTCAAAATGTACGTGTCACGAAGTCGCAAGTATTGCTCGCGATCCGTAAAACGCTCTTCTTGCACGCGGGTCATGTAAAGCACGTCAAGCTTGCCAATAACTTCCATCAAGTCGCGAGTTTCTTCGTAAGTGCACGAAGGAGTGTCATTAATGCGGTCGATTACGTACTGCGGAGTTTTAAGCTCATCCGGGCTAATCAGCACAAAATGAACGTTTCCAAAGCGGCACAAAGTTTCAATAAGCGAGTGAACTGTGCGTCCATAAGTTAAGTCGCCGCACAAGCCGACAGTGAGATTATTAAGGCGACCAAATCGCGCGAGAATAGTTGCCAAGTCTGCAAGAGTTTGAGTTGGGTGCATGTGGCCGCCGTCACCTGCGTTAATAATAGGCGTGCTCACAGCTTGCGTTGCAACAAAAGCAGCACCCTCCTTTGGGTGACGCATTGCAACAACATCAACATAGTTAGACACGACTTTCAAAGTATCGTTTACAGTTTCACCCTTGCTTGCACTAGAAAGTTGCGCACCTGCAAAACCGATTACCTTTCCACCTAAACGCAGCATTGCTGTTTCGAAGCTTAAGCGAGTGCGCGTGCTCGGCTCATAAAAAAGAGTGGCCAACACTCTGCCATCGCAAGTGTGAGCCACTTCTTTACGGTGCGAATCAATGTATCGCGCTTTGTCTAAGAGCATTCGTATTTGCGCAGTTGAAATATCGTCTAATGTAACAACACTTTTGCCAGCTAGAGAATTTGCAATTGTGCTGCGAGAAAAAGTTTGATGCAAAGAACTAGAAATTGCGTTCGTCATAATAAGTACCGCTCACCTTCCGTCAATTGGCAAGACGGTCGCAACCACACGCGACCTACGTAATTTTACTGATTAGCGTTGACGAATTTATATACGGAGTGGCGAACAACTATAACTTATTATGCAACATTTAATAAGCATTCAATCCAATAAATCTATTTGTTCCAATACAGTTTGTTGATTACGCCTACCATAAGTAACCTTCAAAATATAAACTGTATTTTCTTCTAAAACAACTCTGTAATAAACAAGAAAATTCTTTACAACTATACGACGCACGCCAAGTGAATTCCAAGGCTCATACTTGACTGCAGGCGCAAACTGAGGAAAAAGAGACAGTCTTTCAATACTAGATTTAATAAGATTAATAATTCTTACGGAAGTTTTCTTAGAAATATTAGATGCAATATAGTCTCTTATATTTTTTAAATCATTTTCTGCATCTTGAGTAACAAGAATATTAAAAGAACTCATTACAAGCCCTTTTCTAACTCAGCAAAAACATCCGCATATGGGCGTGCTAAACCAGAAACTGACTGCTTATAACTATGCATAAGTTTTGCAGCAAAATCAGTAGATAATAATTCGTCATTTTCTTCTAAATTTTCACTACTGACTGCTTGTCTTATAGTTGCAGAAGCATCAGCATAAAAAACTGAAGAGTTAGCTCTTTCTTTTACATCATTACTTATTACTGCATTTTTCATTAAAAATCACCTCCCGTCTTGTAATTATAACTTAAAACAAATAATGCAACAATAAATGTAAAGTGACTAAAGATGAAATGATTAGCGAGCGTAGAAAAGACGAGACATGATTTCGCGGCACTGACGCATGGTTGCTAAAAGATCGTTTTCAAAAACGCGGCCCTGATTCGGCTCATAGCCAAGGTAAGTTGCGATTCCGCCCAAAGAATACGAGTCAGTTGGAATAATATCTGCGCGAGCCATTGAGCCAGACCACAAGAAGTTTGCGTTGCGCACTGCAGAACACATATGCCAGCAGCGGCTTAAAACTTCAGCATCCTCGTCGCTTATAAAATGCTCAGATTGCAATGCTTTCAATGCTTGCATAGTTCCAACTACTCGTAAAGATTCATGCTTTGAAGCATATTGCAATTGCATCAATTGCACAGTCCACTCAACATCGCTTAAACCGCCACGACCAAGCTTCAAATGCCTATCCCTACTCACACCTCGAGGCAAACGCTCCGCTTCCATGCGCGCTTTAAGCTTACGAATTTCAGCAAGCTGAGAATCACTAAGAGGATTTGCAGCGTAGCGCAATTCGTTCACAACGCCATCAAGCAAAGCATCCGCCAATTCCTTAGAACCTGCAGCGAAACGCGCTCGCAACAACGCTTGATGCTCCCAAGTACTAGACCACTGACGATAATAATTTTCGCAAGATTCTAGCGAACGAACAAGCGGACCGTCTTTCCCTTCCGGACGCAAATCCAAATCGACCATGATTTTTGGTTCAAGCGTAAGAGGACCTTGCAAAATATTACGCAAAATATCTACAGTTTTTTGCGCAAAGCGGTGAGCTGCATTTAAATCGCAAACTTCACCAACCGGCTTGTAAATTACCATAATATCTGCATCAGAACAGAAGTTTACTTCTCTACCACCGTAGCGACCTAAAGCAATAATAGCAATTTCAGCTTGAGGAGCATTCAAATTCATGACTGACACAGCTTCACGCATAGACCATTGCAAAGTCGCATCTAAAATAGCATCAAACACGTCACTCATTGCAAGCATAGAAGTATCGTCATCAATAAGACCACACATCCAAGCTAAAGCTACTCGCTCAATTTCCTGCCGGCGAAGAGCGCGCAAAGACTGCGCAAAATCCGCAATATTACTTGCATAACGCGCAACCATTGCACTAGTTTGCATGTCAAGACTTGCCCTATCGCGCGCAGATAACGCTTCGTCGTCTCCAAGCCAAG
This sequence comes from Gardnerella sp. DNF01205, assembly GCF_049244135.1. Taxonomy (NCBI): domain Bacteria; kingdom Bacillati; phylum Actinomycetota; class Actinomycetes; order Bifidobacteriales; family Bifidobacteriaceae; genus Gardnerella; species Gardnerella sp. DNF01205. The sequence goes on from NZ_CP058378.1 coordinate 1,135,460, forward strand.
TAATAGACTGCATAGACTGCATCATAGCGTCGCCAAGATAGCGCGAATCCGCCAAAACGTGGCAAAGACGCTGAGCTGCGGAAGGAGAATCACGCAAAAAACCAAGATACGTATTTTTTCCGCCAAAACGCTCCGCAAGACGCCGCCACGCAAGCAAACCCATATCCGGATTCTGCCCGTCGCCAAGCCACTTCAACACTGCCGGAAGCAAAATTCTATGAATTTTAGCAGCCCTAGAAAGCCCCTCTGTAAGCGCTTCAACATGCAACTGTGCTGCGCGAGCATCCGCAAAACCAATAGAAGCAAAGCGCGCGCGAGCAGCCTCCGGCGAAAGCACAATAGGATCCGCATCCGTTTGAGCGTTAATAGGAAGCATCGGACGGTAGTAAATATCCTTATGCAAGTGCCGAATTTCACGACGAGCTTTATCAAAACGCGCAACTAACTCTTCCGGACGAAGCCGCACAGCACGAGCAAGTCGGCAAATCTGCTCATTGTTGTTAAGCTGCTCTGTAGAAATTGTGCGCGCGCGATCCAAGCCGCCGTTTCCTTGCGCACCCAAATCTGGGAACAAATGCGTGCGATGCATACTCCACATTTGCTGACGATGCTCAAGAACACGCTCAAAACGGTAGTGTTCTGCCAATAGCGCCGCCTGAGACCTAGAGACGTAGCCACCTTGAGCCAACGCTTGCAAAGCGGAAATAGTATCCCTTACTCGAAGCGACTCATCCTCACTTCCGTGCACAAGCTGCAGCATTTGCACAGTAAACTCAACATCGCGCAAGCCGCCTTTACCAAGTTTCATATCCAAATCGCGTTGAGAAGCCGGAATAAGCGACTCCACACGCTGACGCATATGCTGGCAGTCAGCTACAAAATGCTCACGACCAGAAGCCTTCCAAATAAACGGCTCTACCATATCGCGATAAGCTTTTCCAAGATCCGTATCCCCTGCTGCAGGGCGCGACTTCAAAAGCGCCTGAAACTCCCAGCTACTCGCCCACTTTTCATAATATTCTCTATGAGAATCAAGCCTACGAACAAGAGGACCATCCTTACCTTCCGGGCGAAGCGCAGTATCAATCTGCCAAAGCGGAGGCTCCACAGAGCCCATAACCACCGACTGGCATACTTTTTGCAAAACCATTGCCATAGAAACACCAACGCGCAAAGCAGCATCCTGGTTCTGCTTGTTGCTTAAATCCGCAGGCTCCACAACATAAATCAAATCGATATCGGAAACGTAGTTAATTTCTTGCGCTCCAAGCTTGCCCATAGCAATAATCGCAAATCTGCATGCGGAAGAACCAGTAACCTGTCCTCGCGAAATAGACAACGCTGCCTCTAAAACAGCATCGGCAGCGTCGGAAAGCTTACGGCTAATATCTGGCTGCACTTCAACAGGGTCAGCGCTCGCTAAATCAGCCGCCATAATTGCAGCAACATGCTCACGGTAGCGCGCACGAAGCGCAGAAACTGCTTGTGCAAAGCCGAGTGATGTTAAGTAAATTGTGTTAGAATCGCTGCTTTCAGAAGAAACAACTGTTGCAGTGTAAGCTTGTATTGCTTCGAGTAAGTCTTTTACGCGTTCTTCCCTAGTCATTGCAAAAAGATGATTCGGGTCATTTGCTGCAGCTTTTATAAGATTAGGCCTTGTGCGCATAAGCATTGCCAACGCGTTAGACGCACCTAATACTTGCATTAGGCTTGTTAATGAGTCAGATATTTGCGAATTTGAAGTTGAAATATTATTTATTATTTCGGGGTATGCTTCACTTAAATCTTGCAATGAAAGCAATGCAGAATCTGGATCTTCAACTGTAAGCGCGCTTCTTAGTAGTGTTTCAAACGATATTTTATTGCAGTTTTTGCGTATTGCCATCATTGCGCAACGTGCGGCATCCGGGCGAGCAAAGCCCGCTTTAATAAGGCTTCTTGAGGTGAGTGCGGAAGAGTTTGTGCTGCTTTCGTTGCAGTTGGTTTCAGTAGTTGTACTATCTGTTCTGTTCGCACTTTCCATACCGCAACTTTACATTGTGGTGGTGTACAAAAATCCCTCGCGGATTATCGGAAGATAACCTGCGAGGGAATTTGCTTAATTACGGCGCAAGACTACTCGTTAGAGTGCTTGCGGCGGCGAGAAGCTATGCCTGCAACACCAAGTCCGGAGAAGACTGCGGCAAGACTTGCAAACAAGCCAGTTGCAGCACCTGTCTTAGCAAGACCACTAGCATTACCGGAAGCACCAGAAGCATTACGCCACGCAGCCTTAGCGTTCTTAAGCTTCCTCAAAGCGGCATCAACCTGAGCCTGAGTAGCATTCTTATCAGCAAGCACACGCTTAGCCTCAGCCAAAGCACTCACATAAGTTCTAGCAGCAGCAGTATTCGCCTTAGACGCAGCAGAAGAATCCGCTTCAGAATTATTAACCTCGACTCGCAAAGCAGTCTTATCAACCGAAGCACTCTGAGAATCAGTAGTCTCAAAACCAGCAGCAGAACCAGAACCAACACCAGAACCAGAGCCGCTTCCAACACCACTATCAATACCAAACGGGTGATTAATCTTATCCTTAGCAGCCTGAAGCTTCCTCAAAGCCTCATCAACCTGAGCCTGAGTAGCGTTAGGATCTGCAAGCACACTGTTAGCCTCAGCCAAAGCCTTGTTATACGCGTCAATATCCTCAGTCATTCCAATCATAAAGAATACAGAATCACGGAACTTAGCATCAGCATCCGCCTCAGTCTGAAGCTTAGACTTATCAGTCTTATTAGAATCAGTAAGCTTCTTCTTAGCATTCTGGAGCTTCTTCAAAGCCTCGTCTACCTGAGCCTGGGTTGCATTCTTATCGCCGAGAACCTTGTTAGCGTCTTCGAGCGCCTTCTTGTAGGCGTCAAGAGCTTGCTTAGACGCGTTATCACCCTTAGCTTGAGCATTCTGATACTCAGGCGTCTTAGTGAAATCAGAATCCTTACCAGCTTCAGCAGTCAGATCAGTCTTATCAGTCTTATAACCATCAGAAAGCTTAGACTTAGCATCCTGAAGCTTCTTCAAAGCATCATCAACCTGAGCCTGGGTTGCATTCTTATCGCCGAGAACCTTATTCGCATCCTCAAGAGCCTTCTTGTAATCCTCAAGAGCCTGCTTAGACGCGTCATCACCCTTAGCTTGAGCATTTACGTACTCAGGTGTCTTAGTGAAGTCAGAATCCTTGCCAGCTTCAGTGTTCAAATCAGACTTATTAGTCTTGTAGCCGTCAGTAATCTTCTTCTTGGCATCCTGAAGATCCTTCAAAGCAGCGTCAAGTTCCTGCTGGGTTGGAGCCTTATCCATGCCGTCTGGAAGCTTACCCTTTGGCTTGCCAGTAGTGCGATCAAAGGCATCAAGAAGCTTCCTGGCAGCCTTGAGCTTTTCGGTGTAGGCATCTAGTGCCTTCTTGGCAGCTTCATCACCCTTCGCAGTCGCGTTCTTGAACTCTGGAGTGTTCTCGAACACGTCGGTGCTGGTGTCGTCCTTGCCGTCCTTAGACTTATCAACTTCTTCTTGCAAGTCGTGCGGGCTAGTGACGTAGTTCTTAGTAATCTTATCCTTAATTTCCTTCAGATTATTAAGAGCCTCGTCAACTTCTTGCTGAGTTGGAACATCCTTAGCACCAGGCTTTGGTTTACCGTCATCACCAAACTTTTCAAGCAAAGTCCTAGCTTTCTTCAACGCTTCTTTATAAGCAGTAACGTCAGCATTATCCTTGCCGTCATCAGTCTTCTTAGCAAGCGCATTCTGATACTCAGTAGTACTCTCAAATGACCCAGCAGTTGGCTTAGCAGTAGGATCTGTCGTATCGGCAGTAGACTTCGCAGCTTCAGTCTTCAAATCGTCAATCTTAGTACCGAAGCTGTCGTCGATTGCCTTTTTAGCATCTTGCAAAGCCTTAAGAGCATCATCAACTTCTTTTTGAGTTGGCTGTTTATCAGCTTCAACATTTGGATCAGGATTATTCACCTTGTTGATGAGTTCCTGCGCAGCCTTGAGCTTTTCGTTGTAAGCTTCCAGCTTTGCAGTCGCATCAGCGTCGCCAGCGTTCTTCTTTTCAAGAGCGTTCTTGTACGGAATCGACTCTTCAAACTTAGGAGTTACAGGCTTGCCGTCTTGATCCTTATCACCGACCTCGTTATTAAGCTTGTCAACGTTGGTCTTGTAGCTGTCAGCAATCTTCTTCTGAGCAATATTGAGCTGCTTTACTAACGCATCAACCTCACGCTGAGTAAGCTTGCTAGTATCCTTAAGCTTTTCAGCAATCTTAGCAATCTGACCTTCAAAACCAGTTTGCTTAGTAGCATCGCCCAAGTCCTTTCCAGCCTGATCATGCTTTGCGTTGTTAGCGTCAGCCTTGATTGCTTCAGCATTCTTGTATTCAGGAGTCTTCTTGAATACATCTTCTGCGTATTCCTTAGCTTGCTTAAGCTTATCAACGTTTGTCTTATAGCCGTCGGTAATAGCTTGCTTAGCTTGCTTCAAGGCCTCAAGAGCATCATCAATCTGTTTCTGAGTTGGATGATCGCTGAGCGTATTGGATGTGTTATCTTGCGCCAACTTGCGTGCCTTTGCCAAAGCATCCTTGTACGCTTTCACATCATCATTGTCTACCTTCTTACCGTCAGCGCCATCCTTCTTCTTAGCATCAGCGTTCTTGAACTCTGGAGTGTCCTCGAAGTCGTTTTCAGTAACAGGAGCATGCTCCGCAGTAGACTTATTAGCTTCTGCCTCAAGCTTAGTTGTATCAGTCTTGTATGTGTCAAGCTTGGTACGTGCTTCATCCAGAGCCTTAAGCGCGGCGTTGATGTCTTTTTGCGTTGGCTTTGCGTCTTGCGGCGTATCTTTATCGTCATGCTTCTTCAAAAGCTCCTGCGCCTCAACTAATGCCTTGTCGTATGCCTTCTTAGCTTTCTTAGCTTCATCATTCTTCTTGGTATCAGGCTTGCCTTCAGCTGTTAAGAAATGAGGATCAGAAGCGTTGCGATACGCATCAGAAGTTTGCGTGCCTTCTGTAGGTGCAGCGCCATCTGTAGAGCCGTGAGCTTTGACACTAGTTTCAAGCTTAGCAGTGTCGGTGTTGTACATGTCAAGAGCATTGCGCTTCTCATCCAAGGTCTTAAGCGCCGCGTCCACTTCTTCCTGCGTTGCGCTAGACTTCTTGAGCAAATCCTTAGCCTTGTTAAGAGCTTCACCATACTCATTTGCAGCTTTACGAGCAGCAGTATTCTTAGCAGAATCAGCATTACCATCAGCACTCAAATAATTATGAACTGAAGCATTCTTATATCCAGGAGTTTGGCGAGTATCCGAATCTTTGTTAATAGATTCCTGCAGCTTATCCGTCTTAGTCGCAAACTGGTTTAATTGAGCAGATGCGTCGTTCATTGCCTTCAGAATTTTTGTGACATCTCTATCAAGCGGCTCGCCATTTTCGTGTGCCTGAATGTTCTTGAGATAATCCTTATCGTTCAGGTCACCCTTTGCATCAGGAATATTGGTGACAGGAATATCAGTTCCATCTGTCCCTTTATCCTTATCAAGCTTATTCTCAAATGCTTTGCGCAGCTTAGCAACCGCATCATCATACGCTTGCTTTATCTTTTTAGCAGCTTCTACCTGAGTTTTTTCTTCCTCGGTAGGATTCTGCTTCTCAGCAAGTGCTTTTGCATTCTTATAAGCAGGACTATTTTGAATAGCTAGATCATTCCAGAATGCCGCCGACAGCTTAGACGTATCAGTCGCATACGTGTCAATAACTTGACGAGCCTTTTCAAGAGCTTCTTTCGCTGCTGTAATTTCTTCCGCAGTTGGCTGTTTAGACGTTTCGGTTTCAGCAAACTTTCGCTTCAGTTCCTTAGCCTTTTGATACGCTTCGTTATATTCCTTAAACGCTTGCTTAGCTTTCTGATCGCCTGCTTGTGCCTTATCAAAAGCATTAAAGTATGCTGGCTTCAAATATCCATCAATATTGTCCGCCAAAGCCTTCGTCAAATCATTAGCATCAGTTGCATAATCTTTATGAAGCGCATCTTCAGCAGAAGTTAATGCTTGCTCAGCTTCTTCTACCTGCTTCTGAGTGGCATCTTTACTAGCAAGTACTTCTTTAGCTGTCTTCAGAGCATCATCATATGCCTTAATAGCAGCAGCAGCCTTAGTTTTTTCCTCATCTGATCCGCTGTCCTTCTTATTAAGAGCATTCTTATAGAAGGTGCTTCTCTTACTCTCATCAGCTGGATCAGGGTTGTCGAATGTTTGCTGAACAGCAGCTGCAAGCTTAGCCTTATTCGTTGCCTTGGCATCAAGCGCCTTCTTAGCGGCCTCAAGAGCTGTAATTGCAGCGTTTACTTCCTTTTGAGAAGCAGTTGGATCAGCTGAAAGATCGTTTGCCTTCTTTACAGCGTTATCATAAGCTGTACGCTCTTTTTCAGTTGCGTTTTGATATGCTGGGTCAGCGGTCTTGAGCTTCTCCTCGCCTTGCTTAGACGTATCACCAGTCTTTACCTTACCATGCTGAGCGATTGCATTATTCAACTCATCCTTGTTGGTGCTGTACTTATCAAGCTCCTTACGCGCAGCATCAAGCTTTGCCTTAGCAGCGTCAACGTCTTTTTGCGTGGCGTTGTTGTTGTCCCTTGCAGCTTCAGCAGCTTGAAGTGCTTCATCGTAAGCTGTCTTTGCTTTCTTAGCAGCTTCGTTCCTGTCGGTGTCGGCAGAACCATCTGACTTCTTAAAGTCAGGATCGCTCACATTCTTGAACTGGTTTGTTGCTTGCGTGCCTGTAGCAGCTTGCTGACCTTCTGCAGCTTTACCGTTCTCATCGATGGATTTCTTAAGCTCCTCTTTCTTGGTAGCGTCACCATCAAGAGCTTTGCGAGCTTTTTCCAGCTTAATGGTTGCGTTATCAACCTCAGCCTTAAGCGCTTCGGTTAAATCAGCATCAGCTGTGTTACCAACTTTTTCAAGCGTTTGTTTAGCAACCTTCAACGCATCATCATAGTCGCTCTTTACCTTGTCCGAAGCGTTGTAGTATGCAGAATCAGTAGGAACTTCCTTACCCTCAACATGGGTAGTCTTGTGATCCTCAACCGACTTCTTCAAATCACTTGTCTTATGATTCGTCTGCGGCACAAAGATAACGTTAATCGCCTTAGGCGTATTCCCAGGGTTTTTGCCATTTTCGATGTAAATGTTTCTATACATCGTCAATCCATACGGCAAAACAAACAGGCGCGCTTTATATACCTTGTTTCCTTTAGCAGCAACTACTACCGGCTTAGCTTCTTCATCCCAGGAATACGATCCTGCATTCGATTCAGAATCGCCAAGATTTTCACCAGAATTAGAAACATTCTGACTATATTGCCAATAAGCACCGCTCATATTGCCGAGCGACAACTCAGTTGTAGGTTGGCCGTTCTTGTCGATCACGTAGCCCACATGCGACTTCTGCGCGTTTTCTTTATCGCCTTCATGAGCAAGAGCTTCGCCACCAGTAAGCTCGCGCAAACCAGCGTTGCCATCCTTCGGCGTAGCTTTCAACAAATTAAGAATCTTATTTGTATCAAACCCTTCTGCTTTAGTTGGGTCGTAGCGGTAAATGATGGTCTTGTGGTCTTCGCTCCACGAAAGGCCTTCGTCGGTGTCGCGGCCGGCAATTTTATTATTCTTCCACGAAACGTCGTAATCTTTGCGAATATCCGCCAAACGCGTGAGCTTGCCAGCCTTTACATCAGACTTAAACTCAGCAACCGCTTTATCGGTCTTAATCTTAACGGTAATAGTATTTTCTGCCTGACCATTCGAGATGCCCTGATTTGCATGACCAGCCGCAGTAAGATTGCCAGTAAGATACGAAAGCGTAATCTGCTTCTCGTAGTCGGTAGCGCTTAGTCCAAGCTCTGTGTTGTCTTTATTAGCTTCGTAAATAGCCTTCTTAATGCTCTTAATCTCAGCATCAGAGTAAGCGAGTGGATTGTAGATAACAGTTGCGGTACTTTCTGCAGGAACCTTAATCTGATCTTCGGTAAACTTCTTCAACACAAGGTCGCGCAAGGCAATCTTAGGAGCATCTTTTTCATCCACGCCGTCAAAATGGATTACAGCATTATCTCCATCAAACGAAATCTTATCTGCTGTAACGCCGTTAATCTTGGCAAGCTTCTTTGCTATTTCTTCCTTAACTTCAGTCGAAAGATTAGACGGGTCTTCAACTATCGGCTTGTCAATGCGATCATCATAGCGCGCAACCGTAAGCGGAATAGCCTCAGACTTAAAGCCCAAATCCGTAACCATATAGGTGTTAAGAGTCTTCGCTCCAGTTACATAAGTTTTATTTGTTGCGCCTTGAGCTGAGGTTTCCTTATTAATAGCCTCAAACGTAGTCTTGTCGTAAGCATCTTCAGACCTTACGTTAATATTTTGCGTAAACGCTCCAGAAAGCTGATTATTTACCGACTTCTTATCGCTACGCGCCGTCTCAATATTGCCAGCTTCAGTAATTGCTGCTTGAACCTTTTCTACCGTAAGAGGCTGATTATATTTCAGCACCACTGACCCGGAAGTCTTTGGCGGCACAAGCGTTACAGCACGAAATACATTCGTTTTATATGCAATAGTTTCTGTACTACTACCATCTTTAGTTACATACACGAAAATAGAACGACTGCCTACATACTTCTCAGCACCGCCTATATTGCCATTTCTGAAAAGAGTTGTCATCTTAAGGTCAGCAGAACCATCACCATTCGCAGTAAACTCATATTCGCCAGAATGAGGTTGATGTTTACCTAAATTTTTCGAGTAAAAATCAATACCTCTCTCACTTTTTGCATTATTGAAACCATTCGTCTTAGCAGGGAAAATAGCAATACTGGTAATCTTGCTGCCATCTTTTGGCTTTGCGAAATGGAAAGTAACAGTATGCTTTTCACCATCTACGCTGTATGTATTGTCTGAGCTTCCCCAGCCATACACGTTCGGCATAGTGTCAGCGTTATTCTCGTCAACATTAATCTTGGTATTAGTAGTATCCGTTGTATCAGGCTTAATTTTATTAGGATCTTGATTTGCTGCACCATCAGAAGCGCGATCCTGATTTTCAGTCGCAGTAGTATCAGGTTGCTTATTTTCAGCAACCGCCGCACGCTTTGTACGCTTCCTTGCAGTAGTTTTTTCAGTGGTTCTACTAGCTACATCAGTCTTATCAGTATCAGTAGTATTATCTGTAGCCTTATTATCTACAGACTCAGTGTTCACAGTCTTCTGCTCTACGATTTTCTTCTGCTCTACTTGCTTTTCGCCAGCCTTAGTACCCTCAAACTTAGCAGCACCAGCCTTACCATCAGCCTTTACTACAGACTGCGTAGAAGCTTTCTTTTCATTAGATAAATTCTGTTCGAGCTTAGTCTGCTTACCTAAAGTCTTGTCAGCCTTCTTTAAAGTATTATTACCAAGATTTTCGTCTGCAACAGCTTTATCTTCGGACTGATCCTTCTTCGCATCAGCATCAGCTTTACCATCATCCTTCTTGCCAGCCTCAACACCAGGCTTCTTATTAGCTTCCACAGGAACCGAAGCCGCACCAGCTGCAGCACCATTCTCCGCCGCCATTGCCGGAGTTGCTCCAAAAGCAAACGCCGCACCAGCCAACACGCCAGCGGCTCCAACTGTAAATGCCGCCACCTTGCGTGCATCCACAGCCTTTGCAATCGCGTTGCTTACTGCAGCATCCAATGTAACCTTGCGTGCGTGCCTTCCGGAATTTGAATTAGCCATTGCGTATCTCCTTAATACCAGATTCTCTCTGAACAAGTCTTTATGAATTTATTAGTGAAGAGCTTTGTGCAGTAATCAAACGCTGATTGAACTACGGAAGTACATATCAAACTTCTGCTCAGCTCTCAAAAGCACGATCTCTTTTATTGAGATTTACATTCAATAATACCGAATATACGAATATTTTGCAACGTATTTGTTATAATGTATAGCCTATGAAGCCCCCCCCCCAGAGGCTTTATTCCAATGTTTTTAGCAGATTTTTGGAGCGAAAACTTTCATAACAAATGTAAGCTAGATTACAGTTTTAATGGTGATTCTAAACACATGTTTAGTATAAAACGCAATTATTTTATGTATTTATACATTTTTGCGTATTTGTATACATTACACACTCTATGTTAAATTTCAATACTCACTACCACTCGGTCGTGTGGATATTCACGTGGTAGAGATTTGAGATTTTTCGCACAGATTGAATCTTGCACGTTCATGAAGCTTTGCAATTGTGCTCTGCAGACGTTAATTACTTATTGCATAGCGAACACTAGCATCATTGCTACTGCACACATCACGCCAAGCACACAAACCACGCACCCCACCGCAGCTTAATTGCGCGACTTTAGTGGCACTTAGTAAACCACGCACTTTCGTAACAAATTGCACTAGTCTATGAGTTTTGTGTTGAAGTTTAGTGTGTTGAGAGGCTGGAAAAATTGTGTTCAGTGCTAAAAGAGGACTGAGAAGCTACATTCTTTAAAGATAGGCGAACACACTAAACTCTTTTAGCAGCCAGAGCGCCCGAAGGACGGGACGCACGCAAACACAAATTTTCCAGCCTCGTCAAAACCAAAAAACTAAATCAGTTACAAAACTCATAGCCGATACGCAAGAATATTGCAAACAAAATTGCGAGGAGAGAAATCCACCAAAACTCGCAAAAAGCTGCCACCTACCCAATTTTCGTAAAAAGCGGCTTCACATTCGCCCAAATCCTTCGAGCAATGCCCGGATGATTCATCGTATACAAGTGAATGCCATCCACGCCTTCTGCAATTAAATCGTTAATCTGCTGGGAAGCAAAAATACTGCCAGCATCACGCAAGCAATCAGCATTACTCCCCCAACGATCCATCATTGCGGAAACTTGCGAAGTAATTCGAGACGCACACAAGCTCGTCATGCGCTTAACTTGCGAAGCATTCGCTACAGGCATCACTCCAGCCTCAATCGGCACATTAATGCCTGCCGCACGCGCTAAATCACGGAAGCGCAAAAAATCCTCGTTATCGTAAAAAAGTTGCGAAATTAAATGCGTAACACCCGCGTCAACCTTGCGCTTAAGATTCTCAATATCCGCCTGCAAACTTTCCGCCTCCGGATGCTTCTCCGGGTAGCAAGCGCCCAAAATAGGCAAATCCGGACGCTTTGAACGAATGTAGGAAACCAAGTCACTAGCGTGCTCAAAAACGCCTGCCGCCTCCTGGCCAGCAATCACGTCTCCGCGCAAAGCCAAAACGCCGGAAACGCCAGCATTATCAAACATTTCCAAAGCTTCATCAACAGCATCATAATCAAGGTAGCGAGCTGTTAAATGAGCAACTGCGTCAATGCCATATTCGGAGCGAATCGTATGAGCAATACGCGCAGTAGCAGTACGATCCTGCAGCTTTCCAGTGCCGTAAGTAACCGAAATAAAATCCGGGTCAAGACCCTTCAAACCATCCAAAGTATCGTAAATCGTACCAATAGGAGATGTGCGCTTAGGTGGAAAAACTTCCAGCGAAAACTTTGGTTTATACGGCATAGCTCACCCCCTATTTAGATTGTTGCTTACATTGCCGCTTAGATTTCCGCTTTGCTTGTTGCTTTGCTGATTATTAGAAAGCTCCGCACGGACCTCTTTAGCAGCAGCGACAAGATTCTCCAAGCTTGGCCAAGTTTCAGCGTCGCCTCGAGTTTTAAGACCGCAATCCGGGTTAATCCAAAGCTTTTGAGCAGGCATCTTACGCAAAATCTCGTGAATACGCTCCACAAGCTCCGCCTTACCAGGAACGCGCGGAGAATGAATGTCGTAAACGCCAGGACCAGCCTCAGTCTCAAAATGCGCGTCGTGAATAGCGTCAAGCACAACCAAGTCGCCACGAGAAGCCTCAAAAGAAATCACATCCGCATCCATAGCATCAATGTCGCGAATAATGTCATTAAACTCCGAATAGCACATATGCGTGTGAATTTGCGTAGTCGCAGCAACTGCAGAATGAACAAGGCGGAAAGCAGCAATCGCCCAATCCAAATACTTCTTATGCCAATCAGAGCGGCGAAGTGGCAACTTTTCGCGCAAAGCAGCCTCATCAATCTGAATCACACGAATACCCGCACGCTCCAAATCCAACACTTCATCGCGAATAGCAAGAGCCAACTGCTGAGTCTGCTGCTCGTGAGTAATATCCTCGCGAGGCCAAGACCAGTTAAGAATCGTCACAGGTCCTGTAAGCATGCCCTTAACAATATGCTTCGTGCAGCTTTGGGCATAAGCGCTCCAAGCCACAGTAATCGCAGACTCGCGAGAAACATCCGACCACACGATTGGAGGCTTCACGCAGCGAGTACCATAAGACTGCACCCAAGCGTTTTTCGTAAATTTAAAGCCGCGCAAATGCTGGCCAAAATATTCAACCATGTCGTTGCGCTCAAACTCGCCGTGAACAAGCACATCCAAGCCAATTTGCTCCTGATGCTCAATGCACTTGGCAATGCGATTGCGCATAAACTCGTCGTAAGCTTCGCGCGAAATCTCGCCCTTACGAAGAGCAGCTCTAGCGTTACGAATATCCTTAGTTTGCGGGAAAGATCCAATAGTAGTCGTTGGCAAATCCGGTAAGCCAAGAGCTTCCTTTTGCAAACGCTGACGTTCTGCCCTTTCCGGCAATCGCACAAAATCAGAATCTTTAAGATTAGCAAGACGATTAGCAACAGCAGAATCTGCTTTCACGCGCGAACCGTCGAACAAAGCCTGATTTTTAGCCAAAACGTTACTTGACTTGCGGCTTTCGTCACTTTCTGCAGCAAGATTTGCAATATCGCGAATCTCTTGCAACTTTTCAACAGCAAAAGCAAAATATTGCAAAACATCCGCACCCAAAGCATCCTCACCAGCAGTGCTAAAAGGCACGTGAAGAAGCGAGCAAGCAGTAGAAACAGCCACGCGATCCGTAACATTCTCACGCAAAGCGTCAACCAAACCAAGGCTCACAGCATAATCGTTACGCCAAATATTACGGCCATTCACAACGCCAGCAAAAAGCGTAGTTTTTTCGTTCACACCATAACGCTCAATGGCTGCAAGATTTTCTTCCTTGCCTTCCACTAAATCAACGCCAATGCCGTCAAAACCAAGATTATTCACAGTTTCGTAAGCGTCAGCAATATTGCCAAAATACGTGTTAAGAAGAATCTTAACTTCCGCGCTCCTAGCATCAAGCAAAGGCTTATACAAAGCTTCAAAAAGCTCCAAATCGCCTTCCTCTTTATCAAGCGCCAAATAAGGCTCATCAAATTGCAGCCAAGTTGCGTGAAGTTCGCCAAAACGCTTAACAATACTCGCATAAGCAAAAGCCAGAGCTGAAATCACAGACTCAGTTACTTTCAACTCCTGCGCTTCAGGAGTACGAGCCAACTTCAAAAAAGTGTACGGGCCAATCAGCACAGGCTTCGTTTCCAAACCCTGCGCGCGAGCCTCCAAAAACTCGTCAAAAGGCTTAGTTCCAGCCAAATGCAAGCCTTCCGGATTCTCAACTTCCGGAACAATATAGTGGTAGTTCGTAGTAAACCACTTCTTCATTGGCAAAGCCGTCACATCTCCGCGCTCACCCTGATAGCCGCGCGCAATAGCAAAAAGCGTATCCTCAGCATGCTCAAAATTCAATTTACGATAACGCTCAGGCACAGCACCCAGCAAAATAGCAGTATCGAGCATTTGATCATAGTAGCTAAAATCGTTACTTGGAATTAAATCAATCCCAGCTTCAGCTTGCAAACGCCAATGCTTAGCTCGCAAAGACTGAGCAACTTCACGCACTTCATCCAAAGAAGCATCCTGCTTCCAGTAACGTTCAATAATCTTCTTCAACTCACGATTAGCGCCAATACGTGGGAAACCGGAAACAGAAGTAAAAACCGCAGACATACATCCTCCAAAAAATTTCTTTGACTCGCTTTAGCCTAGCAAAGAAATGCTTGAATGCGGTCATTCAAGAACTTGGGGTGTCGTTATAAGCTTAATTTATATGCTTAATTTCGTGTGGTTATGCAAAGGATTTGGGGGTGAGGATTGCGAGGGCCGTGGCACCGCGCAAGCCGCAAGTTGCGAATGGACGATCAGACACAAGCACCACAACAGACGCATTAGCAAGCCCCAAACGCATCGCCCCAAGCACATCCGGATCCGAATCAGGCGAAGAAAGCCACTGCGCAGCCATAGACATCGTCGGCTCATGCCCAACAATCATCGTCGTATGAACATCGCCTCGAATCGCTTGCAACTCGTCCATAACAGATTGCATACCGCCATCGTAAAGACTCTTGCGCGACTCAACCACAGGAGAGTCGCCAAAACGCTTCAACATGCGTTTCAAAGTTTGCTCAGTGCGATTCGCACTAGAACACACAATATAATCCGGCACAAGCTTCAAAGATTCCAAGCCTTTTGCCATAATTTTCGCCTGCTTCAAGCCCTTATCTGTAAGGCCACGACCCCAGTCGTCACCCATTTGAGGCGCCTCAGCCTTCGCATGACGCATCAGCAACAAAACGTACTTACTATGATGTGCTTTCTTCATAAGCTTTTTCATTGGTGATGCCATAATGCTCTCCTACTTAGCTTGATTAAGCGCTGATTGTTGTGCAGACTGCGAATCTTGCGGATCTTGCGACTGCGAATCTTCCGGCAATTGCGCAAGCTGCACGTCTAAATCACGTAAAACTTTACGCAATTTACGATCCGAAATATCACGCAAAGACAAGTCTTCCAACTGTTCAGCGCGCTCTTCTGCTGTCATATCGTCAATATCGCTCACAGTATCTTTAGTACCGTGCTCACGCTTCTTCAAAGCGCTAAAACCTTCTGCCATTGCGCGCGAAACAATCAAAAATCCAGTGTGACCAATCATCGCGTGATCCGGACGAACCGCCAAACCTTGCGCTTTCCAAGTGCGCTCCAATGTTTCTTGAATTTCCGGCTCCGTCCACATGCCACTTTCTCGCAAAGTTTCAGCCATGCGAGACATTTGCGTTGTAGTCGTCACGTACGCAACAAGCACGCCTCCAGGCACAATAACTCGATGAGCTTGCTCGAGGCGATTCCAAGGGTCAAGCATGTCGAGCATAATGCGATCCACGCTGTGCGCATCTAAGGTTTTTGCAACAGAATCAAAATCGCCAGTAAGCAAATTCCACCATTCTGGGCGCTTTCCGTAGTACAAAGTTGCGTTAGACTCGGCAATGCGCGCAAAATCCGGGCGAAGCTCAATCGTAGTAAGCTTTCCACACTCCCCAACTGCGTCCAAAAGGCTTAAGCTCATAGCACCAGAACCAGCACCCGACTCCAAAACGCGCATTCCGGAGCGAATATCTCCTAAAGCGATTACTTGCGCAATATCTTTCGGATACATAATTTGCGCGCCTCTAGGCATAGAAAGCACGTAGTCAACCATGCGCGGTCGCATAACTACATAATCCCATCCGCCAATAGCGCGAGCTGCTTTCCAAGGCTTATTGCCAGATTTTGAAAGGTCTTTAGATTCTTGATTTTCGCTATTTTGCTGAGATTCGCGCTTTGCACTAACAGTAGTAATTACAACGCCTTCGCTTTGACCAATCACATCGTCGTGACAAATAAGACCATGCTCAGTTTGTGTAAATCCGCCTGCAATAAGTTGTGCAGTAATTCGCTTACCTTTACGATCAGTGAACTGAATCTTCTCACCTACTCGTAACACTCCGCTACGCGAACTACCTGAACGCACTAAACACCTCGCAACTTTAAAACGACTTTTATTATTTCTACTATTATAAGCTCACAGTGGTAAGAGGCATTGCAGAATCGATTGCAAAATCAGGAGCAGAAGGACGAACTCCTGCTTCTACCAAATTCACGCCTAGCATTGCAACCATCGCACCGTTATCTGTGCAAAGCTTGAGCTCTGGCAAACGCACTTCAATTCCATGCTCCTCGCCGCAAGCCAGCAAATGCTCACGAAGCTGCGAGTTAGCAGAGAATCCGCCGCCAATCATCAACGTTTTAGAACCGTACTGCTCGCAGCCCATCATAGCTTTTCTGGAAAGCACTTCCGCCACAGAATTAGCCAAAGAAGCACACACGTCGTCAACTGGAATTTCAAGACCCTGAGCCTCACGCGCTTCAACCCAACGAGCAACAGCAGTTTTTACGCCCGAGAAGCTGAAATCGTACGGATGCTCTTTGCCAGAACGACCTTGCGTCAAGCCTTGCGGAACTTTCAAAGTATCCGGATTTCCAAGCCTGCCATGCCTATCAATATGAGGGCCACCCGGGTATGGGAATCCAAGCAAACGCGCAACTTTGTCAAAGCACTCGCCTGCAGCATCGTCCAAAGTTGTGCCAACAACGTCAATACTTCTAGCAATATCGTTCACGTGAAGAAGCGAAGTGTGACCGCCGGAAACAATTAAAGCAAGCACATCTTCCGGCACATCGCCGAATTGCAATTGCGTTACTGCAATATGCCCAATTACGTGATTAATGCCATAAATCGGCTTATTTGCAGCCCAAGCTAGTGCTTTAGCTCCCGAAACTCCCACAGCTAAGCAGCCAGCAAGACCAGGACCTGCGCTTACTGCAATCGCGTCAACATCGCTTAAATCCATGTTTGCGTCTGCCAATGCTTTAGAAACAACCGGCACGAAAGCTTCAGCGTGCGCACGAGAAGCAATTTCTGGAATTACGCCACCGTAGCGCGCATGCTCCTGCATTGAAGATGCCACCACATTCGACACCAGAGTACGTCCGCGCACAATAGCTGCGGCAGTTTCGTCACAAGTTGATTCAATCCCCAATACGATTGCTTCGCTCATTTTATTCCTCTTTATTCCTCGTTATTCCTCAGTTCCGTTATTTTTTGCGGTTAGATCAGCGCACATTGTGTACGCATCCACGCCTTCCGGCTGATAGTAACGTTTCCGCAAACCCATTTTCTTAAAACCAAAACGTTCATACAACGCGAGCGCAGGAACATTGTCAACTCGCACTTCTAGCAACATGCGCTTAGCACCAATTTTTTCTGCGGTTTTGATCATAGTTGATAAAAGTTCCGACGCTAGGCCTTTTCTTTGATATTGTTTTGCAATGCCAATTGTCATTATTTGCGCGTCATCGCCGTCAAACCAGTAGCCGGCATACCCGCATAACGTATGCGTATTTTCGTCGATTTGAGCGTAATACGCGCGCATAGGAGCTTGCAATTCTTGCGAAATCATGCTCTCATTCCATGAGCCTTTGCCAAACAAGTCGGCTTCAATAGGAGCTATTTTTTGCGCTAACTCATTGCAAGTAAAATCGCACTTTGGAACTATATTGCAATTCTCGACTACTGCTGGAAATTTAGAACGCGTTATATCAACAATCATAATTACTCAAATCGTTAAAACGCTTCTATTTTTCTTTTGCCTTATTCGCTTCGCCAGAGCCAAGCACATGCTTAAGCGGATTTGGCACAGACACGTCCGGACGGCGCAAATAAAGCGGTTCAACAGCTTTTACGTGCTCATCTTTATTTGCACATTCCAAAGAGCATTGCTCGAAAATTTGCAAACCTTGCACACCCAAGTCAAGCGCAGAAACTTCTGCAATAACGCCAACATGCGCAATATTTCGCCAATCCTCAACGTACTTTTTAGCACCGTGACCGAGCACATCCACGCAATAATTTTCGTTAGTTTCGCTTGCTAAATACTCATTCACACGAGCAACAACATTTTGCGGATAGTCAATATCCATATTTATCAGTGCATTTCCTTCGTCGTCGTACAAGGACATGTACACTTGACGACGGCGCGCATCATTTAGTGAAAGCACGTAGTGGCGAATATTAGAATCGCAAGAATCCACAGAATCCGGAATATTTAGCAGCAAATCCTCGCAAATAACACCATTTTTGCGAGCTTCTTCGAACGCGCCGGAACGCATCATCAAACTTTGAGGAAGAAGACTATCACACCCCAAAATTTCAGCATTATTTGCAAACGCAATCGCTTTTGCTGCAACTAATCCTGCGCGAAGACCAGTAAAAGGAGCAGGACCTACTCCCACAACCACGCATTTAATATCAGAAGGCTTAAGCCCAGCGTCCTCCACAACTTTTGCAATATTTACTTGTAAACGCTCCACGTGAGTGCGAGAGTCGGTTTCAACAATCGGCTCATGGCCCACAATTCCAACAGTAGAGCCAAATGATGTGTCAATAATCAGCGTATTACTCATGTTCATTCCTCGAAGTCACGTACCAGACTAGCTTACTCGCTTAGCACAACTTGATTTATTTGTTGCGATATTTACTCGCGTATTTCTAATTACAATTTTGCAAGTCGATTAAGCCAATCCTTGCCAACAGCTTTCAAAGTTACGATTCGCTCGCCATCGCTAGTAAAATCGTCTACTTGCGAAGAGTCAATAGGTCTTGCAATATGAACTTCTAAGCGCTCAGCAGCAAGCACTCCTGCCATTTGCTCACCCCACTCCATAAGCACAACAGTGCCGTCTCCTGGCTCTTCCAAAGCTTCGTCAAGCCCCAAAGATTCAAGCTCGTCAAGCAAACGCGAAACAGTATCTTGCCCCGGAGCAAAATTCTCACCACCCAAACGGTAAGCGTCAACGTGAATTAGCGTCGCCGGCTTACCATCCGCAAAAGTGCCATGCAATTCGCGCGCAATCGTAAAAGTTGGAGACACAACCGGCTCACTAATTGAAAGACCTGCGCCAAAACCTTGAGCGAACGTTGTTTTACCAGCCCCAAGAGGACCAGAAAGCAGCAAAACGTCGCCTTCTTTAACTAGTTTTGCCACAGCTTTACCAAGCTCGCGCATATCAGTATCCGTAGGCACAGTACACACTTTTTGCTGTTCTGACACCGTTTCTTCTTTCATACTTAACACAATCTTTCTAATTTGCAGTTCTTAATTTACGTTTCTTATTTACGATTCTTATTTACGATTCTTAATTTACGCTTTCTAATTTCCTCGAGACGCAATGAGCATAATACATTTTTCAAGCGCATAATTCGCATCACTAGATCCGCCTTTGCACTGCTCATCCGCCCAAGCTAAAGATTGCAAACATTTAGAAACACCTGCACTATTCCATCCAGCAAGCTGACGCATTGCCATTTTAAGAGCCCACGGGTTTACTTTCGCTTCAGCACTAGAAATCGTGCCGTTGCGAATTGCCATTGCGAGCGCAATTACGCGTACTTTTGCAGCCAAAGCACCTATTAAGGCTATGGCGTCAACTCCTTGAGCAATTGCAGTTCTTGCTGCAAGCACAGCAGAACCTGCATGACCTGCAACAGCTTTATCCGCAACAAAAAAGCCGGTAACTTGCGGATCTGCAATCAAGTATCGATCGACAATATCAAGCGTTATTGGATTATCGTCATAGTCGAAGCATAATTGCGAGCATAATGCTGCAAGCTCCCCTGTTTTACTTCCCAAAACTGACACAAGACGTTGTGCTGCTTGAGGCTCAACGCTTCGATTGTGACGCTCAAATATGCTCATAACGAAGTTGAGCTTGGCATCGTCTTTTTTAAGATCCGGCACTGTAATTGTGTTTGCGCCAGCTTTCGTAAGGCGCGTAATAATAGACTTTCCTTTAAGCCCACCTTCGTGACGCGCAATAACCCAAGTTGCAGAAGAGTCTACAAAATTATTTTCGCTATTTTCACTATTTTGCGTTTGTTTGCAGAAATTTTCGATTGCGTCCACTAAAGACTCGTCTGCTTGTTGCAAATTATTTATTATTACAATCGTTCCGTCACCGAAAAGCGAAGGACCTACAGCTTCGTCAAATGCGTACTGATCCGCAGTTGACGCATCAAGTTCAATAATTTCAGCATCCGGAGCACTTTTTTGAACTTTTTCACGCACATTTCGAGCATTTAGCTCGTTTAAGTAAGCGTCACCTCCAACTACCAGCGTAACTGGCATAACGCGTTGCGCGCGCTTATTATTTGCTGCCATAATGCTCCTTAAACCAACCAACTCTTAACCATCATAATATTGCATTCGAATATGCGTGCGTGTTTGCTACTCTTCGAAAATTTTCTCTGCTTCTCGTAATGTTCGCTTTGCCGAAGCAGACCACAGTTGACCAATTATGCTAGCTCTTTGAACATAATACTTATTGCGAAAAGCTCGCAAAGCTAGCATAAACAAAGCCAATATCACAAATTCTGCACACAACATTGCCCACGCTCCTGCAGCACCTTTTATCCATGGAAACACGCCAAAAGATACTTCATCGCACCAACACGCGCACTTTTGCATAAAGCTTGTTCCAATTGATGAAGCTCTTGCGAAAATAAGCGATAATCCATCGTTAAAGCTCGCACAAACTAGTGAAATTAAGCCGCACACTGTTGCCCAATCCATAAGAGGAGCGACTATTAGATTAGCTGGCACAGACATAAAAGACACTTCCGGTTGCATAAGAATTTGCACTGGCATAGTCCAAAATTGTGCAGAAAGCGTTATAGCTAGCGCAGAAGCAACACAAGATGGCATATATTTTGCAAGCGTTTTAGAAATCGGCACTCCCATAACAACAATTCCCAAAGTTGCTGCAGAAGAAAGAGCAAAAGCATAATCCCAAGCATACGAAGGGTTTACTAGTAACACTCCAATAACAGTCCAACTTAAAGCACTAACTGACTGGTATGGACGTTTGCAACACCACGCAACAGCGGATATTATTCCCATAATTAACGCTCGAAGCACAGATGCAGAAGGGTAAACTATCGCAGCCAAAGCAATTTGCAACGTAATTTGTATTAAAGATGTAGCCCAACGAGCCAACAGTAATCGTGCGCAAAACTTGCGAATAATCATACTAAGTAGCAAAAAGTGTCCGCCTGAAACTGCCATAACGTGCATGATTCCAGCATGTTGAAAATGTTGACGTGTCATATTCGCATAAGTTTCGTCGACAGGCTCAAGTGAACTTGCATCCTCTACTGGCACATATTCTTGCCCAAGCATGCCAACAGTTACTCCAGGAACCAACATTCTGCCTTGCATATCGAGCTTATTTGTTACGTCATAAAACGATTTCCACAAATTACTAACGGCTTTGTGCCAAAAGTCTGAGTCTTGTACAACATGCAAATTTCGTTGAGTTTTTTCTACATGCAATTCAGGCTTACTACTATCAAATCTCGAAGCTTTCACGCTAACAGGAACGCTTAGGCTAGAACCATAGCTAAGTTGCTTGCATATTGGCGAATACGCATACAGTCGCGCTTGAACGTAACTTTTTTGCGCATCAAACTTATGCACTTGAACATTAGCTTGGCAATCTCCTTTAAAACTTCTAGACGAGCGCACAGGAGTAACTACTGTAAATTCTGCAAAATGTGCACACCCGGCATTATTTCCTCGAGAATACAGTGCTTTAGTAGGATTATTGCCGCGTATTTCTCGCATAATAACGTCACCAGATATCACATATTGAGTTATGTACGAAAGCATGAACGCAGCTACAAAAGCGTTTATTATCACTAAAACTGTTCTACGCCATATAAAAAACTTAAATTTTTTGCAAAATATAAAAATCGAAACTATAGTTGCATTGAATAAAACTATTGAAATGCAATAAATTATAGTAAAATCGCATAAGAATTTTCCAATTAAGCACCCAGCCCAGCACGCTGCAGCAACAGGAATCATACGAAAGTCACGACTTCCAGAAACGTTTTCTACTTTTTCTACGTTTTCTCGCATAATTCACCTATTTGACGTCAACATTCCCACGGAATTTATTCAAGGTTTTAGGCCCAATTCCTTTAATTTGCATCAAATCTTCTAAACTGCGAAAATAACCAACTCTTTTACGCTGAGCGATAATGCGCGCAGCAGTTTTGGGACCGATTC
The DNA here is from genome assembly GCF_049244135.1 of Gardnerella sp. DNF01205. Classification (NCBI taxonomy): domain Bacteria; kingdom Bacillati; phylum Actinomycetota; class Actinomycetes; order Bifidobacteriales; family Bifidobacteriaceae; genus Gardnerella; species Gardnerella sp. DNF01205. Next base: position 1,157,450 of record NZ_CP058378.1, read on the forward strand.
CTTTTAAGGTTTCTAGTTGATCAAGCGTTGCCGTGTTTATATTGATTCTGCCAGTGCTACTTTGATTAGAAGCAGTATTTTTGTCGCTTCTGTCACTTTTATTACTTCTGTCACTTTTATTACTTCTGTCGCTTTTGTTGCTCACGTCACTTTTGTTGCTCACGTCGCTTTTGTCGTTACTATCACCTTTACTTCCTCTGTTGCCTTTACTTCCGTCACCTCCGCTGTTTTCGTCGAGTTCATTACTTACACTTTTTTCTTCATCATCATTTTTATTGTTACCTTTTAAATCGCTAAAAGAATGCTTTTCGCGACTAGTATCGTCGTTTTCTATTGCAAACGCGCCTGCTTTTTCGTTCTGAACTCGTTGATATGTTAAGGATTGAGAAATAAGCATTGTCAAGCTTGCACAAAGAGCCGCAACTAGTATCAGCATTAAAGCAAGCGTATGTACAGGCTTCATGTGAAATCTAGGATGAGTTTTTCTACTTATAATTTCTTCATCAAAAGAATTACAAGCTTTTTCGCAATAGTCGTCACTAAAATTTTTATCAAAATTGCTGTTAGAAAATTCTTCTAAAGACGTTGCAATTCGTCTCCTAGGCAAATCAGACGCAGGCTTATTAAGCCTAAAATTATGCTCATGATTCTGCCCAAAATTCTGCTCAAAGTCTTCCATAAATCCCCCAACTCTTAAAGTTCTTAACTTAACTATTGGGCAACTTATAACACTTCGCAACAAAAATATGCGCCTGTGGTTAAAAGCAAAAAATGCTGTAAAGCACGAAAAATCGCGCAATACAGCATTAATTAAGCAGACTTTAGCTTCGACTCAGCTCTCGTCAGGCACAATAGACACAATCTTAGGAGCCTTCACAATCACCTTGCGCGGAGCCTTACCGCCCAAGCGATCAGCTACAGCTTCTAGCGCGAGCTTTTCAAGCTCAGAAGCGTCAATATTTGGGTCAACTTCAAGCTTTGCTCGAACCTTGCCCTTTATTTGCACAACTGCAGTAACAGTATCCTCACCAACGTAGCGAGAATCCGCAACAGGCCAATCTGCGTGAGCAATCGACTTTGCGTGTCCAAGCTTGCTCCACATTTCTTCGCAAATATGCGGCGCAATTGGAGCCAGCATAAGAACCAGCGGCTCGACAGCTGCTCGCGGCACGTGAGGAAGCGAAGTCAAGTGGTTGTTAAGCACAATCAGCTTAGCAATTGCAGTATTTGGACGCATTGCTTCCATTTCCACAGTCACTTCTGCAATTGTGTTGTTAAGAACCTTCAACGTCTTCTCGTCGAGTGCGTCGTCGGTTACCACGCAAGCTCCGGTTTCTTCGTTCACAACGTTACGCCACAAGCGCTGCAAGAATCGCATGCCACCAACAACGTTACGCGTATTCCACGGGCGAGATTCAGAAAGCGGACCCATGCTCATTTCGTACAAGCGGAACGTATCTGCACCGTAGTTCTCGTACATGTAGTCTGGAGTCACAATATTCTTTAAGCTCTTGCCCATTTTGCCGAACTCGCGGTTCACGCTCTCGCCATGCCATGTAAAGGTTGGCTCACCAGCGCTGTTTGAAGCACCTTCTTCAACCTCGTCAGCAGGAACGTACTGTCCGCGCTCATCCGTATAAGCGTAAGCCTGAATCATACCCTGGTTAAACAAGCGGTGGAATGGTTCAGCAGAATCCACGTAACCCAAGTCGTAAAGCGCCTTATGCCAGAAGCGCGAGTAAAGCAAGTGCAAAACTGCGTGCTCTACACCACCAACATAAAGGTCAACGCCGCCAGAAACATGCTCTTTGCCTGGACGGTTTGTGCCCATCCAGTAGTCGTATTCATCGCTGTCAACCATATGCTCAGCATCGTTTGGATCCAAGTAGCGCATGTAATACCAGCAAGAACCAGCCCAGTTCGGCATAGTGTTGGTGTCACGATAGTAGGTTTTTACGCCATCGCCAAGGTCGAGCTGAACTTTTACCCAATCTTCGTTTCGGCTCAAAGGTGCTTCAGGCTCCGAATTTGCATCGTCTGGAGCGTAAGTTTTTGGCTGATAGTCAGGAACGTCCGGCAATGCAATTGGAAGCTCGCTATCTGGCACTAAGTGAGCAACACCATCTTCGTCATAAACGATTGGGAATGGCTCACCCCAGTAGCGCTGGCGAGAGAACAGCCAGTCGCGAAGTCGGTAAGAAACCCTACCTTTTCCTACGCCTGCAGCTTCAAGCCAAGTAGTCACCTTTTTAATAGCTTCGTCTACGCGCAAACCGTTAATAGACAAAGCGTCACCAAGCTTGTGCGTATGTTCTACTGCTGAATTAATAACAATTCCGTCGTGAGAAACAAACGGAGCTTTACCTTCGTAATCTGCCAACTTTTCTTCGGAATCAGGCAAAGGCTCAACAGTGTAAATTACTGGCAAACCGAATGCTTTTGCGAAATCATAATCGCGCTGGTCGCCGCCAGGAACCGCCATAATTGCGCCTGTACCGTAACCCATAAGCACGTAGTCAGCAGCAAACAGCGGAAGTTTTGCTCCAGTTACAGGATTAATTGCGTAAAGACCAGTAAACAAGCCGGTTTTTGCTCCTGCATCTTCCGTGCGATCTTTAGCAGTCTTCGCGCGAGCTTGAGCTTGATACTCTGCCAAGCCTTCTTTAAGACTTGCGTAACCGCCCTTCCAGCTTTCTGGAACGTCCGCACCCCAAGCTTCTGGAACATGCTCAAGAATTGGGTGATCTACGGAAACAACCGCAAACGTTGTACCAAAAAGCGTGTCTGGACGAGTAGTGTACACTTCCAAATCGCGCGCTTCGCCGTCTGCACATGGCACCTCAAAGTGCACAGATGCACCGTGAGATTCGCCGATCCAGTTTCGCTGCATAAGCTTAACTTTTTCTGGCCAATCAATAGTGTTCAAATCTTCCACCAAGCGGTGTCCATAAGCGGTAATTCGCATGGACCACTGGCGAAGGTTGCGCTGGAATACTGGGAAGTTTCCGCGTTCAGACTTACCTTCTGCAGTAACTTCCTCGTTTGCAAGCACAGTTCCCAAGCCTGGGCACCAATTTACAGGAGATTTAGAAATATAAGCAATGCGGAAATTGTTTAATACATCCGCTTGCTCTACTTTATTAAGCTCTTCCCACTTTTTGCCTACAAAACCAGGAATTTCGCGCTTGCCGCTCTTAAACTCATCAACGAGTTCAGCAATCGAACGAGCAGAACCCTTTCCGCCGTCTTTGCGCACAAAATTAGTGTCATACCAAGCGTCATAAAGCTTCGAGAAAATCCATTGCGTCCAACGCACATAATTTGTGTCAATCGTTGCAAAAGACCTACGATCGTCAAAACTCAAGCCCATACGATGCAACTGCCTGCGCATATTAGCAATATTTGCCTCAGTGGTGATGCGCGGATGCTGACCAGTTTGAACAGCATACTGTTCTGCTGGCAAACCAAAAGCGTCGTAACCCATTGCATGAAGAACATTCTCACCCTTCATGCGATGGTAACGGCTTACAACATCCGTTGCCAAATATCCAAGAGGATGTCCAACGTGTAAGCCTTTGCCGGAAGGATACGGGAACATGTCCATTGCAAAGAAAGAAGGACGACCGTCCGCAAGCTTGCCTTCGCCATCCTTCAAATCGCCTTTAACATTAGCAGCCCAGAACGTGCCTTGTTCATCCCAGGTTTTTTGCCAGCGCTGCTCAATATCTTGTGCGAGCTGCGCGTTGTAACGAAAAGCTGGCTCAGCAATAGTAGCTTTGTTGTCAGCTGTTGCATACTGTTGATCGTTGTCGTTCATACCCTAGGACTATAGCGTCTAATATCGTCATTACGCAACACTTTTTACAAGTTTTGTTGATATTTTATTAAGAAAATATGTGGTTTTAACGTAAGTTTTCCTAATATGCGCACAAGATTAAGATTTTATGATTATTTCGCAAAATAAATCATTACAATAGTAAATAAACTTTTTGAGCAAATAAAGATTAGAAAATTAGGTAAAATTCAATAAAACTATAAATATTAAAGAGGTTGTGAATTGAAAGTACAAAAAAATACGTTACTTCTTATTGCTTGCTTAGTTTGGGGAGCTGCTGGTTCTAATATTCTTAAGATTGGCTTATTGGCATACCCAAATTATTTGCAGCCACTAAATTACGCTTTATCGTTATTAGTTTTTGCAATATTCCAATTCCTTATTTTTGGAAAACTCGTTAAAAAACATACTCAAAGAATTAACGGCTATGTGGAAGAAAAGCAGTTTTTCCTTAAATTCTTTGACGTTAAATCTTTTATAATCATGGCTTTTATGATGACTTTTGGAATTGTTCTTCGTACAACAAATATCGCTCCAGAACGCTTTATTGCCGTGTTTTATACGGGATTAGGCTCCGCATTAGCCTTAGCAGGATTACTTTTTGGATATCAATTTGTTAAAACTGTATGTCCGCATTACAAAAACACTCATACTATGCAATAGTGCTTACAAACACTTGTAACACCAGCAACATTACTAAGGAATATTTGACTATCACTCTACGTAAGGAAGTTACTATGAATCATGTTATGAAACGTTATATTAATACGTCTTTGTTGTATGCTGTCCTCGCCATGATTGGCGGCGTCTTTTATCGCGAATTTACAAAATTTAATGCTTTCCATGCAAAAAGTATGCTTGCTGTAGTTCACACACACTACTTTATGCTTGGCATGGTTGTTTTTCTGTTACTCATACTAGTTGAGAAAAACTTCAGTTTTAGTAACGAAAAAACTACGAGAATCTTAATAACTTATCATATTGGACTCAACCTAACAGCAGTAATGATGATTACTCGTGGCATTGCACAAGTACTACGTCTACATCTCAGTCCATCTATAGATTTTGCCATAACTGGTTTAGCAGGAATCGGACACATCCTACTTGGCGTAAGTATTGTACTCATCTTATTGCAAATTAAACGCAGCATCGCTCATTGTGCTAATACTTCAGTAAAATAGTGAGTTTGGGAATAATTTAATTTATTAATAAATATTTTATTAAGTATGTAGCGCATGTTTCGTATGCACTACTACGCTAAGAAGGCTTCTATGAACAACGCTATATATAAGAAAAGTAGATTATACGCGCCTGAACGTTTCTTTGAATGCGAAGGTAAAGGCTTAAAATGGCTTTCTGAAGCTCACAAATACGGCGGCCCTAGAGTGGCTGAAGTATTTGATTGGGGAAACGGTTACCTTAATATTGAGCGCATTGACACTCACTCAGCAACACCACTTGCTGCATTTGAGTTTGGTGCAGCGCTCGCTCATATGCACGATTACGGTGCAAAATATTTTGGTGAAGCACCAGCAGATTACGATGGCACATGCTATTTTGGACCTTTAAGTGATCCAGTTGAAATGCCAACTGGCACTTGGAGTAATGTTATTGACTACCTTGCGGACGGACGATTGCGCCCTATGGTTGAGCTTGGGATTGCTCGCGGAGAGCTTACTAAAAGCGACTTAGATCTTACAAACGAAGTTATTGATGCGCTGCCTGATTTATTAGGAAAAGCTGCAGAAGATAAGCCTGCTCGAGTTCACGGAGACTTGTGGAGCGGAAACGTGTTATGGACTAAAAGTTCAGACGGCGAACACACTGAAGCTGTTCTAATCGACCCTGCAGCACATGGTGGGCACCGCGAAGAAGATTTAGCGATGCTTCATTTATTTGGAATCAGCTATTTTAAGCAGATTTTAGACGGCTATCAGTCTGTTCATCCACTTAAAGCAGGTTTTGAGCAGCGCATGATTATTTGGCAGCTCTACCCTATTGCAGGACATTGCGTGTTCTTTGGTGGAGGCTACGTGAGCGAATACCGTAATATGTGCGAAAGTCTTATAAAAAGTTCTATAAGATAATTTTGCTCACTAAAATAGCAATGTAAGTATTTAGCACACGGCTATATACAATGTTAGAAGATAGTTACAAGTAGAACACATATAGACAGCAACAGATAGACCACGAAACGAGAGGTCACTACTATGATTCGTTTGTGCAACAGAACTATGCATCGTTCTTTAGTTATGCTGACAGCATTAGTTACGATGCTTTTTGTTGTTAGCTCGTGCGCAAGTTCAACAAAAACTTCTTTAAAATCTGAAAATAAAGAACAAGCGAACCACGGTAACGTTATTGTTTTTACTCCATCAGATGGATTGGCAATAACACGTAATAAGCCTCTAAGCACGTGGGATATACTGGTCCCAGAATTAATAAAATCGTTAAAAGATAAGGGATTTGACGATAATTCTATTACTACTAAAACTTCTTCTAGCCTTTCAGAACAAAGCCGCGATGTGCAAGATTATGTAGTAAATTTGCTAAGCTCATTGAACAATGCAAAACAGAATAATTCAGAAAAGCACAATTCTGTTTCCGAAAATTCAAAAGTCAAAAAACAATTAAGCAAAACGACAATTGTTATAGCTCCATGGACTAACAAAAACGGCAATAATAACTATGGAGATTATGCAACATTACCTGCGTCTAATTCTGAAAATACGCAAAAATCAAATACTCAGGACTTAAATTTACAAAATGCCGATAACTCTCAATCATCCAAAGATGAGCTTAATGCAGAAAAACGATTGGCATCATCACTTAGCCTAGCAAAAAAGGCAGGAATACACGTTGTTATGCTCTCACGACGTGTTAGCGGTTTCAAACCTGATGTGATGTTCCATTTATCTGACGCAAGAACCATTGGCGAAATTCAAGCAACAACTCTGGTACAAAAAATCGCTCTAGATCGTGCAACTAAAGAAAATCCACGCTACATTGAAGTTCTTTTGCCATGTCACAATCAAAAAAATATTAATGCAAACAATAATAATCAACAAAATAACAGCGACGAAGCAAGCGAGGATGATGATTCTAACAACAATACGCATGCAAATAGCGAAACAGCATTCCATGATGATTTTGCTGAAGAAGCATTCGCTGGCATTTGGAAAGTTTTGAGACCATATTTTGCTTCGGGGACATTAATAAGCACTTCTGGAAGATTGAATGTGAATAGTAGCGAAAAAGACTGGACCAATGTTGCTTTCGACGCAGATGTAGCTGACTCTGTGAAAAATGAGTTAACAAAACGAATTACGAGAAGCACAAGTCTTTTTTCACACTCAAGGCATCGCGTTGATGGAATTATTGCACTCGATGATCAAATTGCTTTACAAGCCGTACAAGCACTAAACGATCTCGGTTATGAAGGAAGCGCAGCAGATATAAACCCATCTTTCAATTTGCCGGACGTTATCGGAAACTTCATAGGGAAACGAGATCTTAATAAAAGACCAGTTCCTGCTCCAAAAGATTCTGCGAAGAAAACCGAAAAAGAGTTACAACAACAGCAGAAAAAAGATGAGGAAGAAGAATCAGAAGCAAAGAAATGGCCAGTAATAACTGGTTATGGCGCGTACAAAAATATTATGCCAAACATTGTGAGCGGAAAGCAATGGATGACAACTATAGAAAATCATAAGCAGATTGTTCAAGATCTTACTGCTACTTGTTATTCTTTGAACAGAAACGGTAAACTTGACAAAAAAATCGCTACAGTGCAAACAAAAATTGAACACGGGGAAACTGTCCCTACTGTTAACGAGCGACTAGTGGCAGTAAGCGCAACAAATCTAAAGTCACGTTTAATTGACCCAGGCTACGTATCATTAGCAGACGCAGGCTTGTAAATACAATTTTTAGATGCAAGTTGTGAAATATAATTTGTGGAACGCAATCTGTAGCTTCAGGCTAACTTCAAGTTATATTCCACGAATTTACACGCAGCTAACGTTTGCGTGGAGCATAAATAACATGTTCGATAAGGTCGTTATAACGCTCTACAACAACTTGACGACGCGCCTTTAAACTTGGCGTAATCAAACCGTTTGCTTGAGTAAACTCATCTGGAACTATTTCGAACTTGCGAATAGACTCAGCTCTAGAAACTAGCTCATTTGCTTTGCTAACAGCACGCTCAACTTCTGCTCGCACAATACCGTTACGTGAAGCCTCTTTTAAAGAACGTACAGGGCATGCGCCACGCGAAGAAAGCCAAGTATTTACTTCTGATAAATCGAGCGCAATAATTGCTGAAACAAACGGCTTCCTGTCTCCAATAACAACAGCTTGAGAAATAATAGGTGAAGACATTAATGAAGCTTCTAACGCATTTGGAGATAAGTTCTTACCGCCAGCAGTAATAATAAGATCTTTCTTTCTGCCTGTAATACGCACAAAACCGTCATCGTCTAAAGACCCAAAATCTCCCGTATGCAACCAGCCATTTACAATCTGCTGTTTGGTAAGCTCAGGATTATTATGGTAGCCTTTGCATACTGCAGGACTCTTAATGCACAATTCACCATCGTCAGCAATAGCAACAGATACACCCTTTACAGGCAAACCAACGGTACCAATGCGATAACCTGTCGTAGGATTCACCATAGAAGGAGCACAAGTTTCTGTCATTCCATAGCCTTCTAGAAGAGGCAAACCAATGCCATTAAAGAAATGCGCAATCGACAAATCTAAAGGAGCGCCGCCCGAAATAGCGTATGAAACAGAGCCTCCAAATACGTGTAGTAGTGGAGCATACACTAATTTTTTACATATTGAATGGCTAAGAGCAAGCATTGGAGGAACCATTGAACTAGACTGCTGAGCGCGAGACCATTCGCGAGCAACCTTAGACGCATAAGCAAAAATAAAACCTTTTACTCCCCTGCCTGCTTTTTGAGAAGCAGCATTGTAAATCTTCTCAAAAATGCGTGGAACACCAAGAATAAATGTTGGTTTAAAAGTTTGAAAATCAGACAATACAGTTTTCAAATTACTCGTCAAACCAAGAGTTATATTTCCAGCAAAGCAGAACAATTGCATAAACCTAGCAAAAACGTGCGCAAGAGGCAAGAACAGCAAAAGACGCGGGCTGTCTTTTAACGCAATATCTGGCATAGAAATAACACCTGATTTAGCAATAAAAACAAAATTGCTATGAGTAAGCTCAATTCCTTTTGGCTCACCAGTTGAACCTGAAGTGTATACAATTGTTGCTATGTCACTTCCATTAACAGCGTGCACTCGCTCATAAAATTCAGCATCAGTTACTGCTTTACCGTATTCAATGCACGCGTCGATAGCACCACGATTCATTACATATACGTCGTGAAGAGTAGGACATTCTTCCTGAACAGCCTCTACTTTTGGCAACATTTCAGGAGACTCCACAAATATTGAACATACTTGAGAATCTTGAACAATATGTTGTATTTGCAGCGAAGAGCTTGTTTCATAAATTGGCACTGTCAATGCGCCTATAGACATAATAGCCATATCAAGAACTGTCCATTGCCATGAAGTGTGAGCAATAATTGACACAGCGTCACCAGGCATTACTCCTCTAGCAATAAAGCCTTTAGCAACAGCTATTACCTTATCTCTAAATTCTTCAGCAGTATATGACTTCCAAACGCCGTCAGCTCCAACGTATTCAACCAAAGAACCATTAGGATTGCGCTCTGCTCGCTCTTCTAGCAGTGAGAAAACATTAACATCTGTATCAATAGACTCATCAAGTGGACGAGAATATTCTTGCATATTAGCTCCTCTATCTGCTGAATTGACGTACATCTTTACTATACGCGATTTGCAAGCCTTCGCATATGCGAATATCTACAAGATTGTAATCAATTTTGTTCATTTATCTACAAATATCTACGATATAAATATATTATTTTGCTCATTCCACAGGCTTAAGCACAATGCGACGCTTAACAGTCATTCTTTCAGGATTAACATATGTGCGATTTTTACGCTTTAAACCCCACTGCACACAAGTTGTGCCGCAATGGTCCGAATCTCCTTCGACATGTGCAAAATTCTGACCTTTTTTCACAAAAACACCAACGCTAAACTTTGTTACAGCAGGCTCAAAAGTGGATGTCAGTTCACCATGCCTAATAGTCACAACTGATTTACCAGCGACTTTACCAGCAAAACTAATAACGCCATCTGCAGGCGCAAATAAAGGAGTCCCTGTGCTTGCAGCTAAATCTACGCCACGATGCCCAGCCATCCAAGGTTTAGGCGGAGGATTAAAAGCTTTTACTATTTGTGCAGGTTTCACAGGCCATTGCATAGCTGACTTGCATGTTTTTTCACTATAATCACCTTTAGAAAGAGCACACTTGTGGCAACATGTCACAGCAGATTCTACAACATAATATTTAAGATGATGATTATTTTGCGAAATTTCGGGTTGTAAAAACAGCGCATCTAATAAAATAACTGAGATTATAAAAATCCCCAAACAGGCAGATATTTTGTAATATAATCCATAATTTTTGCGAATACACATATATTCCCCATCCATATTTTTATAAAACGACTTTTATAAAAGTTTTGCAGCTAATTTGCGAAAATCATAAGCTTTTAAAGCATTGTGGATAAAACATATGCTTATAATCACTATTTCGACACGCCAAAACACGCCATATTTGCATCTTTGAAAATTCCGTGTAATATAAATGTCTTGTGCACAGCGCTTAGTTGAGCACAAGATATTCCTGCGTAGCTCAGTTGGCAGAGCGTTCGACTGTTAATCGAATGGTCGCTGGTTCAAGCCCAGCCGCAGGAGCCATAAAGCCACTGGTTTTCCAGTGGCTTTTTGCGTTAAATATTACGACTTGCATCCACAAGCAAAATCTTAATTGTTTAGCGCTCATGAGCGTGGCTAACATAAACATTTTGGCGTATTATATAAACAAGTTGCGTATTCAAATGCGCTAATGTTGAGCAGCAATAGATAACAGAGGACAAATATGAATCAACATAGCTCCGATAATGTTGAAACGAACCAAAAGAAAAAGCTCATTATTCTCATAGCAGGAATTGTTGTGCTAGCTTTAGCTCTTGGCACAGTTGGCACACTTTGGTACATGAAGCAAACTGAACGCACTAAAGCAGCTCGCAGACAGTGCGAAATAAAAGTTGCGCAAGTTTCTAAAGCCAATGCCGTATGGAAAAGTTTAGTACACAACAGCGTAATAACAGATCTCACAAAAGGTGACTCTGATAACGCAAAAGAACTTGCTAAAATCATGAGCGAAAAGGTTCCTGATGCAGTATCTTGCACAGCAAACTCTCCTGAAGAACTTGGTTCCCAAAGCGCAGAAGCTTTAGCTGCTTCTGAATGGTATGCAGTCAAAGCAAAAAAAGTGCGCGAGTTGGCTGTTACATTAATCGATGAAAATAACAAAAAAGATAAAGATAAAGATAAAGACAAAGACAAAGACAAACAAGACGAAGAAACAAAGAAGCAAGAGATAAATGAATCGACTGGAATTGTAATTCAGCGTTCAAATGTTGTCCCACCAAAGCCAAAGCCAACACCAGCGCCGACGACAAATACTCAAGACACTAAGAAACAGAAGACTGAGGAAAAGAAAGACAACAAAGAAAAGAAGGAAAACAAAGAAAACAAAGAAAACAAAGAAAACAAAGAAAAAGAACAAGAAAAAGATAAGAACAAAAAAGGCAGCGGAGACGGAGCTGGTGCTGAAAAACCTAAAGGAAATGATGGTCAAAAAGATCCGGATGGTAAAGCAAAAAAGGGCGAACAAGATTCCTCAGATAAAAAACCAGCCCCGGACATAATAGCAGGTTCACAAAAACCATAAAACATTGCTCTGTTATCTGACTCAATGTAAAAGCTCCCAGTGATATACGCTGGGAGCTTTTACATTATCTAACTCTACATCATAAACGATGTTGAACTTTATAAACTATTCGTTCATTTTGCTACTCGAACATGAGTTAAATCGACTTCTTCAAGAGGAATTACTCGAGTATGGTTTTTAATCTTGTAACCAATGTATAGAACGATAAATAGCGGTACAGACATGTACGTGATTCCAATAGCCTGCCAGTTAAGCGTTGCAAATGAATGCAAATCCTGACCAACAATAACAAGAATACATAAGAAGAACGCAACAATAGGACCAAACGGATACCACTTTGCTCGATAAACTAATTCATCTAAGGAATGACCTTGAGCCAAGTATGCTTTACGGAAGCGATAATGAGCTGCAGCAATACCAGCCCAAGCAATAAAACCAGTCAAACCACTTGCAGCAACCAGGAACATGTATATTTGATCGCCAAAAATACTCATAAAGAAAGTAAATAAAGCAACTACAAATGTAGCAATCAACGCAGGAACAGGAATACCACGAAGACTTACCTTGCCAAATACTTTTGGAGCATTATCTTCTTTTGCGAGTGAATAAAGCATTCTTGTTGAAGCATACATGCCGGAATTTGCTGCAGAAATAACAGAAGTCAAAATCACGGCATTCATAACTGCTGCAGCAGCTGCAAGACCTGCACGCTGGAACACGAGCGTGAATGGGCTAATAGCAATATCAGTTACATCAGAACCAAGTAAGTTCTTGTCAGTATAAGGAATAATGCAAGCAATAACGAAAATTGCAAGAATGTAGAAAAGAAGAATACGCCAGAACACTTGCTTTACAGCCTTTGGAATACTCTTTTCTGGAGTTGCAGACTCACCTGCAGTAATACCAATAAGCTCAGTTCCTTGGAAAGAGAAGCCTGCAATAGCGAAAGCACACAACACTGCAGGAACACCGCCTGCAAATGGAGCGTCCTTATGAGTGAAGTTTTGCAAGAATGGCGCTTTGCCGCCAACAATGCCAACAATCGTAAGCGAACCGATAACAAGGAATACGATTACTGCCAACACTTTAATAATAGAAAGCCAATACTCAGTTTCTCCAAAGCACTTAACTGTAAGCACATTGATAACCAAAATAAGCATAAGAACCGACAGTGAGAAAATCCATATTGGCACTGTTGGGAACCAGTATTGCAGAACTATTGCTGCAGTACTAACGTCTACCGCAACCGTAATAGCCCAATTAAACCAATAGTTCCAGCCCATTGCGAAACCGAGTGCAGGATCAATAAAACGTCCAGAATACGATGCAAACGATCCACTAATAGGCATAAAAGTGGCCATTTCACCAAGGGAAGTCATAAGGAAGTAGACCATAATGCCAATCGCACCATAAGCGAGCAAAGCGCCGCCAGGACCAGCCATATGGATTGTTGCACCACTAGCAACGAATAAGCCGGTGCCAATGCTGCCACCTAAAGCAATCATGGAAATATGGCGGGTTTTTAATCCTCTATGGACATCGTTATTTTGCTGAGTATTCTGCTGAGTATTCTGTACAGCAGTAGATGATAATGAGCTACTCATTTTTCCTCCTTTCATGACAATCAGAGGCAAAACAAGCAAGCAAAAGCAAGCGTGTCGATAGCTCTCCGCAGCGAATGCCGACTCGCTGCGACAGTCCTTGGTATATTAAGCCAAGTCCCAGCTCACTACTTTTGGGATTAAGCAGTAAACTTCGGCGCTCTCCCCTTTTGTAAGCAATTAACGCTTCCCTAGCTCATGCTTATTACTCTTGTCGAGCGCGACCTCTGGTCGATGGTGTTCATTATTAGTACGACTTGCAGACAAACAGTAAAAAATACGGCGTGGCGCATAAAAATCGAAAAATAATAACAAAAAACGCCACTTCATGAGAAGTGACGTTTAAAATTTGTGGAGCTAGGGGGATTCGAACCCCCGACCCCCTCCATGCCATGGAGATGCGCTACCAGCTGCGCCATAGCCCCGTTTTTACTTATGCCGTTCAAACGAACCTTTGATAGAATACAACAAATAGCCGCTCTATCCAAATGCGGCGTGTCGAATTCAACTTACAAATTCCAAAAATTCTGCGAATTCTACTAACAATTTAGTCGCCAATTCGGCAAACCAATTCAAGAACCAATTCGAAAATTAGTTACCATTGGCACTTCCAGATTGATCACCATTACCAGGAGAAGTTACATTGTTTGAAGAACCAGTAGATCCCGAAGATCCAGCAGATCCAGCACCTGCATCAGAACTATCAGCACCCGATCCACTATTCCCACTAGCAGCATCACCTGAATTCGTTCCTGAATCATTGTTAGTGTCACTACCTAAATCATTATCAGAATGACCACCTGTTGAGCCAGCTGCGTTTTCATTGCTATGCTCATCATTTTCGTCTTCATTAGCATCTTTACTATCAGAATCATCATGAGACTTCTTATGGTCTTGATTAGTATTCGTGTTAAGACGTTGCTTAGGTTGCGGCTGATTTTGCTGCTGCTCATGACTAATTTCTTCAGGCTTATCAATATTGTCTGTGCCTTTTCCTTGTGTAAACAAAAGAACAGCACCTGCAGTAACAATAACAGCTATAAGAGCACTTATAACAGCAACAACAATTGTTGTACGATGATCGTTTCTATTTTGGTAAGATCTAGAAGAGTAACCGTAGTTTCCACTAACAACCTTAGATAACGGCACCGGCTCTGGAATTGTGCCCTCCGACAGTTCCATGTCTTCTTCATGCTGTTCACGTAATTTCGACAATTCCAAAATACGCGTATTTTCTAATTCCGGATTACGGACTTGCGAACTAACAGTGCGTCCAGATCTTGCATCTTGAACAGTCATATTTTTGTCATCTGAAGGATCAGTATTACATTGCAACGAATTTGATGAATATTGCATATGAATATCATCTCCAATTCTTTTAGAATCAACATTCTCTAAACCATTTGAACGCACGCCAGAATCTGACACATTACTAAAATTAGACTGTTCTGTAGAAGTATTCGGATTTACTTCCGAAAGTTTACGCGATGAAGCGTGAATAACATTCTGATACAACTGTGATGCTACTGCTGAGACAATAGAACCAATAGCTACGCCAATAACTGAACCAGCAATACCAATTTTAGAAGCAAGTAAAAACGAAGTCACTGCAGCGAGCGATCCAGCTAATACTTGCGTAAACGATATGCCTTTGAAGAAATTCTTCACTTATGCACCTTAACTATTTATGCGAATATAATGCCAAAATGCATGGCAAATATGCAAATTCCACTACCAACACCATTACAACAATGATGGTATCACTCTACGCAAAAATTGCACAGTATTGCCAGAGCATTCTTACAACAAAATCACAAGTCTTATATACATAAAACTTAGCTACACAAAACTGAAATGCCTAAGACTTAGCAACCTCAAAATCTCTATCTTTATAAGAAAGCTCACAATTCGCTCTTTTATCACAATAATGCTCACCTAAGCTTGCAGTAATAATTGCAGCAAATATTAAAGCAAATCCCACAAAAGCCATGTTAGAAACATGCTCATGAAAAAGAATAGTAGAGAATAAAAGCGTGAACAAACTTTCAGTGCACATAATCACAGAAGCGTTTGCAGTAGAAAGATTCACCAAACTATAGTTTTGCATAATTTGCGCAACTACTGTTACTACCACTGTAAGGTAGAACATATTAGCAAAAATAGAGAAATGATCAGCAGCGTTAAAGTTTGGCAAAGGCTCACAAATAAGCGCACCAGCTACAAAAAGTACGCCTGAAACAACAAATTGCCCAAAAGTTAACGTAACTGGATTATATTTACGAGAATAATACGCAAGGAACGTAAGATTAAAAGCAAAAACTGCAGCACATAATAAAGTAAGGAAATCTCCATAAGACAATGTGAGAACAAGCATTCCAGGCTTTAATGCCACAAAACCTACTCCAGCAACGCACATAACTGCAGCTACTAATCCTAAAAGAGTTGGCTTTTTCTTGACGATTAACCAAGCAGAAAATGGCGTAATTACGCAATATGCTGCTGTCAAAAACGCGCTACGGCCTGGATCAATTGAACGTAACCCTTCAGTTTGCAAAATTAAAGTAGCATAATACGTAATTCCAGTTAGTAAAGAAGGAACAATAAGCTTTTTTGTAAAAGTTTTACGAAGCGTACCGAAAAAAATAATAGCCATAATTGTGCAAGCTCCAACCATACGAACGCCCATAAGCCATTGCACAGGAAACACTTCAAGAGCATATTTTGAAGAAACATAGCTGCCACCCCAAATAGCAGCACAAATCAACAACATAATCTGAGCAGTACGAACACTTTTGCCTTGAGGCATGCCCGATTTATCCGAAAGCGGTTCAGCTATAGATTTAGCTGTTTCATATTTCACCTTCATAATGTTCCCCTTCAACTATAAAAGTTGATTCTTTAAAATTTTTCTTTTATAAAGCGTTTTAGCTTATAAAATAGACAGAATAGCCGTAAAATCGTGAAAAGTACAACTTTCTGGCGTTCTTTCGTAAAATTTCCGATATACGCTCCAGAAAACAGTGGCAATCAAGTATTTTGCTGTATAAATTTCGCCCACGAAACTATTGAAGAATTGGGTGATTTATATCACAACTTACAATTTTTTTACGCTACACGCTCGTATACACTTTTAAATCAGCGTAATGTAGCAATGTAGGCTTATAAATTGCGTACGAAGAAAGTACGCAATCTTGTTAGGAAAGGAATATTATGGCAACTCTTAGCGCAGATATGAAAGAATTTATTGCGAATAATTTGGCTTGGATTGCAACAGTAAGCAAAGATGGCGAGCTTGATTTGGGACCAAAAATGTCTATGTTCGTACTCGACGACAACCACCTTGCCTACCACGAGCGCACTGCAGGTCAGCATTATAAGAACTTGCAAGACGGCAGCCAGCTGGTTGTAGCAGTTGCTAATTTGGCAGAAAAGAAAGGCTATCGCTTCCGCGGAACAGTAACTCTTCACACTGATGACGCGATTTACGAAGAACAGGTACGTGTGGCCGAAGAAAAAGGTACGAAGAAGCCAGCTGCAGTTCCAGTTATGGAAATCACTGAGATTCAGGACTTGACTTCTGGAGCTACTGCCGGCAAAACTATTGCAAAAGATTAATGCGTCGTCATTCAGTCGTGTGGATATTAGTGCGGTAGAGATTTGAGATTTTTCGCACTGAGCGCGGACGCTCGCGCGGGTAACGCGCTCACTACGAAACTCGCGTTGGAAGTCCACTGGACTTCCAACTTAAGCGAGTTTCCGCTCCGAGTTGCCTTCGCGCGCTACGCTTTAAACGCTCAGGCAGGTCGTCGCGCAAAACGCCGAATTAGTACGTCTATAGTAGGCGTCATACAATATCGAGTGGCGTTCGTCCTCAACGGCGAAGATGAACACCACTCAATTCTTTACTTGATTATTTAGTTGTCACTAATTTACTTGCTTTCTTTACGCAATGCTTGCAGTCTAGCATTCATTTCTTTCGCTTTCTTCTTCTCGAAGTAATAAATTATTGCAGCAATAGGAATCGGTAAAATAACAGTAAACGCAATCCATCCGCAAATCACCGCTGGCTCATCTTTGAACGAAATCCATCCAACAATCACCGATACAATAAACTGAATAGCAATTGGCGGAACTAGCGCAAAAACGAACTTTGCAAAATTTGACATGCGTTCATTCGACCAAAAAATAGCGAACACTCCATATCCTATGCCTATAACAAACGATGCTACAGCATAAGATGCAATTCTATTTCCAACCTCACTATGCGCTAACAGACTTGATATAAAAGACATTACTGTAAAAATAATGCATCCTATGCTAATGCCTGTAACAATGTTTTTTACCATTGTTTTACCTAATGTTGCAACTTGCTTTTCCATAATAATCGCTTCCTTTTAAGTATTAAAATCTAGTATTAAAAAAATCAGTATTAAAATTTTGATAGTTTTATATTTGACTACATTCTAGCTACATTCGTTATTACTATAACTACATCCCTAAGCGCTTTTTGAACCCAGCTAAGCATCTGCGACTAATCCACTCAACGCTTCCATCGTCCATTTTTACGCTCATACTTCCACCAAATCCTGGATCGACTCGAACAATGCGATTCAAGTTCACGATTGCGGATTTAGATATGCGCACAAACGACGCGAATTGCGGATTGTCAAAATCCATTAGGCGCTTGTAAGACACGCACTCGCCTTTATCACCGTGAATGATTACGCGCGAATTTTCAACGCAAATCATAATCACATCTGGCTCGTGCATAACAATAATCGAATCGTTAATATAACCGTATATGAATGGATTATTGTTGCTCAACTTATCTGAAGTATTAATTTCAGTATTATTTTCAGCACTTCTTACATTTGCATCATTGGAGTCAATGCTTTGTAACTGAGCGATAATGTGCTTAAGCTCATCGTCAATATTGTGAATTGACAACTGAACTGACTGCTCTTCCTCAGGCGGAACGATAGCAATAGTTACTTTCATCAAGCCTCCTTTCCGTACACTACTGTTAGCGTTTGTTAGCTTTTTGTTTTGTAATTTTGACTATACGGCACTGTAAATAGTCTGTCTTTACAAAATCGCTAAACGGTAGCTTTCGGTAATTAAGCGGTAAAGGAGAGATTACGCAGCACCCCAAATGCGAATAAGACGCTGGCTTGTAGGGTCAGCTGCAGGACCTTGATCATAAGCATCCAAACGCCAATGAATCGAACCATCAGCGTTAAGACTTGGAATTAAGCGCGCCCAACGGCCGTTTCCCATGCCGCCAATCGTCTTGTAAGAAGGATCTACTTTATCTAATCCAAGCAGCTTATGAACAGTTTGCGAAAGACAGGAACCATGCGAAAATACTAGCAAATCACGGTCTGCGCCAGTTTTGCGAGTCCAATCTTCTACTGCAGCAGCAGCGCGCTCTCCTACTTCCTGCTTAGCTTCAGCACCATGACGAAGCTCCCCGCCTTTACCTTCAACCCAAGCTTTGAAATCTTCCGGCCACTGCTCGCTAATCTGCTGACGATTCAAACCTTCCCACTCGCCAAAGAAACGCTCGCGCACACCATTTTCAACATGCACATGAAGCCCAATCTTATCTGCAAAAGCATGAGCAGTCTGTTGAGCACGAATAAGTGGAGAAACAATCGCCACAAAACTCGCGTCCGCTTCTTCCGGCGTAATGCGCACGTGTTCAGCGCTGTTCGGGTCCTTTGGATCTTCTAAATCAGAAGCACCAAAAAGCACGCGCAAAGCTTTTCCAGAGCGAGTCACCTGATCCATTCCAGACTCATCCAAAGCAATATCAATCATGCCTTGCAAACGGAACTGTGCATTATACGGAGTTTGACCGTGGCGAATAAGCATAACAGAACGAGCAATTCCTTCATGCGCACTATTAATGGAATTATTTACGTTACTCGCAACATTTTCTACGAAATCAACCATGGTTTGTACCGTACTTTCTTCTTATTATTCAGTTTTGCTAGAATCTTCAGTTTTGCTAGAATCTTCAGTTTTGCTAGAATCTTCAGTTTTGCTAGAATCTTCAGTTTCGCTAGCATGCTCTGGCAGTTGCAAATCGATTGCCGGGCAATCATTCCACAGGCGTTCCAAGCGGTAGAATGCTCGTGCTTCCTCATGCATTACATGAACCACAAAATCGCCAAAATCAAGCAAAATCCACTGTGCTAATTCCAAGCCTTCACGAGATAAAGCCTTGCGTTTGTTGTCTTTCAAGTACAAGTCTTTTTCGATTTCTTCTGCAACAGCTAATACTTGACGCTCATTTGAAGCAGAAACAACTAACATAGCATCCGTAATACCAAGCAAATCGCTTACATCAAAAGCCTGCTCGTTCGTTGCTTTCAAACGGTCTGCAGCAGCGGCAGCAATACGAATTGCACTAATTGAGCTTTCTAAAGCTGTCATAATGTTACTACTCCTTAATTCTCCAACAAACGCTTTTTAGCGTTCCCAAGCTGGCTTCCAGCCCTCTACAACGTGCTGAGTATTTTCCGAGTACACCATAGAATCAGCCGGAACATCGTGACGTACCACCGATCCAGCGCCGGTAGTAACATCATCTCCCACAGTAACCGGTGCTACAAACAGGTTTCCTGCGCCAACGTGAGCACCAGAACCAATCGTAGTATGATTCTTATGCACTCCGTCATAATTTGCAGTAATCGTACCGCCGCCAATATTCGTATGCTCACCCAAATCAGCATCGCCAATATAGCTTAAATGAGGTACTTTAGTGCCATTTCCAATATGAGCTTTCTTCATTTCTACGAAAGCTCCTGCCTTACTTTCCTCACCAAGTACGTTTCCTGCACGCAAATACGTCCAAGGACCGATGTTTGCAGCTCTACAAATATGCGATTCCTGTACACGCGAACGTTCAACCACAGCATCCTCATCAATTTGCGCATCAATAAGAGTCGTGTAAGGGCCAACTACAGCACCACTTGCAACCGTAGTACGACCTTGAAGGAAGCACCCAGGAAGCACAGTAACATCTTGTGCGAGCGTAACACTATCTTCAATCCAAGTAGTATCAGGGTCGAGAATAGTTACACCTTCAAGCATCCATTTTTCACACACGCGCTTATTATGTGCTTTTGCGAGCGCAGCTAATTGCACACGATTATTTACGCCTTCTACAGTAAGCGGATCTGGAGCAGACATTGCACCAACATGACCAAACTTTCGAGCATGTTCCAAAGCATCAGTCAAATAGAACTCACCTTGAGCATTTTGAGAGTTAAGATCTGCAATCGCGTCACATAATACAGTCGCATCGAATACATATACAGAAGTGTTCACTTCATGAATAGCAAGCTCTCCAGCATTTGCATCTTTATGCTCAACAATACGCAAAACGTCACCGTTTGCTTCGCGCACAATACGGCCGTAGCCAGTTGCATCGTCTAATACTGCTGTAAGAACTGTTGCCACATTGTTATTATTATCGTGAAAATCAACTAAAGACTGCAAAGTTTGCGTATCAAGTAGCGGCATATCGCTTGCGGCAATCAGCACAGCTCCTTTTAATGCTTCACCAGTTTCGTTTTTAGCAATTTCGTTAAGATCTTTAATAGCACATTGCACTGCTCTGCCGGTTCCGGGAGTTTCGTCCTGATTTACAATATGCACATTTTCGTTATAGCTAACAGCAGCAGCAGCTACGCGTTCAGCCTGAGCATGCACAACTACAGCTAGTTTTTTAGGATTTACGCCATTCATGGCATCCATAACACGATTGAGAAATGTTTTACCAGCAAATGGATGTAGTACTTTTGGAGTTTCTGAACGCATACGCGTCCCATCGCCTGCTGCCAAAATTATTGCCGCAGTTACATCATGCTTTTCCACGCATACGCTCCTTATACTATTTCAATAAATTTCGCTGTATGTAATTCTATTACTTATTAGCAGCGTTCAAAACAAAAAACGCCACCCGATTCAACGAGTAGCGCTTCAAGTAAGCTCCCTCACCTGGATTCGAACCAAGACAAAGGGTTCCAAAGACCCGTGTGCTGCCATTACACCATGAGGGAACGGCGGAAAAACCGCCAAGTCACTATTATGCCATAATATCGAAAAACGTCAAATTGGCGTGCCGAAAAGCAAACCGCACAAAATCAATACTTAAGCAAATAAGAATCCTTGTCCGTGATGCTCAGGATAAGTGTCGAAAAGCTTAGCAACCGAACCATCCTCAAACACTGCTTTAATAGCGCTTGCAAGAAGCGGAGCAATTGAAAGAACAGTCAAACCATCCCAACGCTTCTCTTCTGGAATAGGCACAGTATCAGTCAAAACAACTTCCCTAGCACCACAAGACTTCAAACGTTCGACTGCAGGACCAGAAAGCACGCCGTGAGTTGCAACAACTGTAACAGACTTAGCTCCAGCTTCCTTCAACACATTGCAAGCTCCTGCAATAGTTCCTGCAGTATCGATCAAGTCGTCAACCATAACGCAATCGCGTCCAGCAACGTCACCAACGACGCGATTTGCAACCGTCTTATTAGGGCAAGTGATATCGCGAGTTTTGTGCACGAAAGCCAAAGGACCGCCGCCTAAGCGCTGAGCCCACTGTTCTGCTACGCGAATACGACCAGCATCAGGAGACACAACAGTCACATTAGCAAGATCATCGCGGAAACGATCACGTACGTAATCAACCAAAACTGGCATAGCAATCAAGTGATCAACAGGACCGTCGAAGAATCCTTGAGACTGAGCCGCATGCAAATCGACGCTCATAATGCGATCAGCACCAGCAGTCTTTAGCAAGTCAAACATCAAGCGGCAAGAAATAGGTTCACGACCGCGATGCTTCTTATCTTGACGAGAATAGCCAAGAAGTGGGCAAACTGCGGTAATAGAACGAGCAGAAGCCCTCTTCAAAGCGTCAATCATAATTAACTGTTCCATAATGGACTTGTTAACAGGATCACTGTGGCTTTGAATAACGAATACATCTGTACCACGCACAGATTGCGTATAGCGAACATACATTTCACCATTAGCAAAATCGTATGCCGTAGTTTCAAGTACATCAATTCCAAGCTGATCAGCTACATCACGAGCAAGCTTCGGATGTGCGCGACCGGTAACGAGAACAAGGTTTTTATCTGGCTTTCCTTCAAGGACGATGCTCACCATATCTCCAAACATTAGTTCGCTTTAATTCGCGAAATGAACATAATCAATACTAACTTTTTGCACAGACGATAAACGACAAGCCTACAAAATCAATAATTACGCACGATATAAACCATGCTTAACTATGTATTGAACTACTCCATCTGGAACTAAATACCACACCGGCTCACCATGCTCAGCTCGACGACGAACATCAGTAGAAGAAATAGACAATGCTGGAATCTCTAAAATATCAACCGGCAAATGCGTAGAATCACAATGAACCATATCGTCACGATTCGCTGCAATACCAGTATCATTCGTATGCATTTGGCGAGGCATTAACGGAGAATTAGAATCTGCTAACTTTTCTGGCCTCGAATAGCCAGGACGAGTAACAGCCACAAATCGAGCCAAATTCCACATTTCGCGCGCATTTTTCCATTGCATTATTTCAGCAATAGCGTCAGCTCCAGTAATAAAGAAAAGTTCCGCATCAGGATGTTGAGCACGTATATCTCGCAAAGTATCGATAGTATAAGTAACTCCAGGGCGATCAATATCAACCCTAGAAACAGTGAACTTTGGATTTGAGGCTGTTGCAATAACAGTCATTAAATAACGATCTTCTGCATTCGTAACTTTTTTATCAAGCTTAAAAACAGGCCTACCGGTAGGAACGAAAATAACTTCGTCAAGATCATAAACCCAAGCAACTTCTGAAGCAGCAACCAAGTGACCATTGTGTATTGGATCGAATGTGCCGCCCATAATTCCAATGCGCTGACGCTCGTGCACATTGCCACGAGTAGAAGTACGTTTATGAACTGAATTCACAACCGCAGGAGGAGCCGCTTCTTTACCAGTAAACGCGCCATGAAATAGGTCAGACATGCGACGTTCTGCATCTTCGTAAATTTCAGGACTCATTCGCTTCAGATTCCTTGTCTTCCACTTGAGTTTCATTCACTAACCCAGATGCAACATTTGCGCTATCCGGATTAATATTGCCCATTTCTTCATCCCACTCATCTTTTACGACACGCTGGATTTCGGCAAAAGTTGGAAGAGGGAAATCTGGTTGATACGCACCACGAATTTTCGCTACAGATTCCGAAATTTTAGCAAGCATGGATGTCATGCCATCAATATCATGATCACGTTCTAATTCGCTAAACTTAATAATATTCTTTTCCATATTGCGAACATTTTTAAGAACATTATTAAACGAAGTTTCATCAGGAATAGTCACATCATTCGAATCAGAATCTGGCCAGCCCATTAACACTGCATCAGCATACTCAAGCGATGAACGTTGCGATGCAGAAGCAATACCATCTTCAATTTGCACCAAAAAAACATATCGCACAATGGACAAACGTTCAGCAGCAATATCAAGCGCTTCTAAAGGAGTTAAACAAGAAGTTTTCTCATCCATATTTACCATATTCTTACAATACCTCACTTTATGCACTTTATGCTCTTATTTGCCCATCTCCGTAG
Organism: Gardnerella sp. DNF01205; assembly: GCF_049244135.1. NCBI lineage: Bacteria > Bacillati > Actinomycetota > Actinomycetes > Bifidobacteriales > Bifidobacteriaceae > Gardnerella > Gardnerella sp. DNF01205. The sequence continues at coordinate 1,181,461 of NZ_CP058378.1, forward strand.
CCGATCCATTTGGTTGTTGTCATTTCAAGCAAACCCATAGGGCCTCTTGCATGTAATTTTTGCGTAGAAATACCAAGTTCTGCGCCGAAACCAAATTCGCCGCCATCTGTAAAGCGCGTTGAAGCATTTACCATAACTACGGCGGAATCAACACTTGCAATAAAACTTTGAATAGTTGAGTAATCTTCAGCAATAATGGTTTCAGTATGGCCAGTAGAATATTTCGCAATATGAGAAGCTGCATCAGTATAATCATCTACAACTTTTACACCCATATTCAGCGACAAATATTCTCGCTTCCAATCTTCCTCAGTGGCACACTCAAGCTGCAATCCTTGAATATTAGCGGATTGCAAAATATCGTAAGATTTATCGTCTGCATGCAAAATTACATTATGCTCAGCTAAAGCAGCAGCGATTTTTGGCAAAAATTCTTGCGCAACAGCTTTATGCACTAATAATTTTTCAGCAGCGTTACACACGCCTACTCGTTGCGTTTTTGCATTAACAATAATTGGTATAGCTTTTTTAATATCAGCGCTTTTATCTACATAAATATGTACGTTTCCAGCTCCAGTCTCAATAACAGGAACCGTAGATTCTTGAACAACTGCTGCAATAAGATTTGCACTACCTCTAGGCACAAGCACATCAATATGACCGTGAGCATGCATCATTGACGTAGCTCCGTCTCTTCCTAAATCGTCAACAGCCTGAATCAAATCAGCACTAAAGTTAGAATTTTTAAGAACCGATTGTATAACTTCAATACTCGCCTGATTCGTATGAAGAGCCGCGCTTCCTCCTCGCAAAATCGCAGCATTTCCAGATTTAATGCACAAAGCAGCTACATCAATAGTTACGTTTGGACGAGCTTCGTAAATCATTCCCATAACGCCCATTGAAACTCGAATTTGCGAAAGTTTAATTCCATTAGGAAGAGTGTATCCGCGAACTACTTGACCTACAGGATCTTGCAATTGCGCAATTTTTCGCACGCTTTTTGCAGAAGCTTGGATTCGCTCTTCATCAAATTTAAGCCGATCGAGCTTTCCAGCATCCATTCCCTTAGCTTCAGCTTCTTTAAGATCTTTTTTGTTAGCCTCAGCAATATTTGAAGCTGCAAACTCTAAAGCATCTGCCATTTTTTCGAGAAGCGCATTTTTTGCGCGAGTATCTGCATGAGCAAAATTACGCCACGCTTTGCGCGCACAATCAGCACGAGCATTCACTAAATCATCAACAGACAACGTTCCCCCTATAGATTATTTGCCTAATCGCCAATTAATTAATAGTAAAACAAAAGCATTTATATATATGAGATTAGCACACGCCCATTCGCCCAGCGCTTCAGGTACCATAATTTGATATAAGTTGTGTAAATAATTTACATAAATAATCTACGTAAGTAAAAAATATTCTCTATAAACAGACGGTTACGGAGTTATTATGGCATCAGATACAACTATTTTCCATAGCACTCGTTCGCTTAAGCCAACATGCACATCAAAAGAGGCAATACGTAAAGGAATTGCTGAAGATGGCGGATTATTTGTAGCTGATAGCCTTGGTAGCGAGCGTTACGATATTTCTAAATTGCAAGGCAAATCGTATCAAGAAATTGCGCAGGATATTTTGCAACTGTTGCTGCCTGATTATACTTCAGAAGAGCTTTCTTCTTGCATTAAACTGGCATACGGCAATCAATGGTCTAATAACGCTATTACTCCACTCCAGCAGCTTGGGAACACTAGCGATTTTGTGATGGAACTTTTCCATGGTCCTACTTGTGCGTTTAAAGACGTTGCTTTGCAAATGTTGCCACAATTAATGTCTCGCACTAAAACTCAACACGAGAACGAATCTGATATTGAAAAAAGCGTTATGATTCTAACTGCAACTTCTGGAGATACAGGTAAAGCTGCTTTGGCTGGTTTTGCTGATGTTCCAGGCACTTCTATGATTACTTTTTATCCAGAAGGAAAAGTTAGCCGCGTCCAAGAATTGCAAATGACTACTCAGGTAGGCGAAAATGTGAAAGTTTGCGCAGTCCGCGGTAATTTTGACGATGCTCAAACAGGCGTTAAACAGATTTTCACAAATAATGAGCTCAACAAAAATATTGAAGAAGATGCGAATACAGTATTGTCTTCAGCTAACTCAATTAACGTTGGTCGTCTTGTGCCACAAGTTGTTTACTATTTTGCAGCATACAAGCAGCTTATTGAACGCGAAGTTATAAAACTTGGAGACGAAGTAGAATTTTGTGTTCCTACAGGCAATTTTGGCGATATTCTAGCAGGATATTATGCAAAAATGCTTGGTCTTCCAGTGAAGCATCTCATTGTTGCTAGCAATAGTAACAATGTGCTTTTTGATTTTTTGGTAAGCGGCACTTACAACCGTCAGCGCACATTCCATCACACTGTTGCTCCTTCTATGGATATTTTGGTTTCTTCTAATTTGGAGCGAATGCTTTATTACATGTGCGATAAAGACACGCGTTTAATACAAATGCTTATGAATGACTTGACTCAATGGGGCGCTTTTGAGATTCCAGAAAATGTGCTTGCAAAGATTCGCTCACTGTTTGGCTGCGGTTGGGCGAATGAGGATCAAATTCGCGAAGCTATTTATGACTGTTGGAACAAGTACAAGTATGTGATCGATCCACATACTGCTTGCGGATTCTTCGTTATGCAAAATATTCCACATGACGAAAGCACACCTAGAGTATTGCTAAGCACTGCAAGCCCGTATAAATTCCCTCGTGTTGTTGCTGAATCTTTGAATATTGAGCATGTGCAAGATATGGATGATTTCAAATGCATGGACGCTCTTAGTAAAGCTACAGGAACTAAAGCTCCAAGCATGCTTAGAAATCTTGAAAATAAAACTCCACGCTTTAATGATGTTATTAATGTTGAAGATATGCCTGAGTATGTTGTAGCTCAAGCGCATAATTTCGCAAAATAATCATAAAGTTTTAAGCGAAAGAGGCTGGTTTACTTGTATAATCCAGCCTCTTTTACTATTCATTCGTTATTACTTTCGAATAAAGCTGCATACACTTCGTTAATAACGTTTAAATCATGACCTTTTCTTGCAGCTGCTGCGAAAAATCTTCGTCTTCTGACTAAAGGCTCAAGATTTCTCGTGCGCGAAGCCGTTTTGCGACCGAGTTCCCACGCTGCTTCAGTGAATACTCCAGAGTTTTGAGCAGAAGCTACGTTTTGTGAAATAGCAGCAGGATCAACATTTTTACGCTGCAATTCCATTCGAGTAGCTCTAGCACCAAGAAGCCTCACAGCGCAAGAGCGAATCACCATTTGAGCATATTGATTGTCATCAAGAAGATGCAATTCAAGCAAACGATGAATAACCGCGTCAATAGCAACTTCCGTGTAGCCTTTTTCTTTAAGCCTTTTGCGCATGTCCATCACAGAGCGAGGAGCATAATCTAAAAGCCTTAAAGCAGCTTCCCTGCAATCATCTTCACTACTATTGCAAAGTTCGTCGCTTAAATCACTTACTTTAGTGTTTTTTACATACGGCATGTTTTTTGTATTATTTTTTGCGCTTAAAAGTACTGATTTATGCGATATTTTTTTGCGAGTATGTGGCTTTACGCTATTACTTTCGTCATCTTCTTCAGTCCGCTCTACTGGATGATCGCGAAGAAAACTCTCTACACTAATAGGCATATTCATTCGCTTTACACTGTAATCTTATTATTACTTCGATTCGGATGACTTTTGTGCAGAATTTTTAGCTACAGAATCATCAGCGAATTGATCTAGTTCAGAATCTTCAGCGAATTGATCTTCAGGATGCATTAAACCTAACGAAGCTTTGACTTTTTCGCTAATTTCTTCAGTAATAGCTGGATTATCTTTCAAGAACTTACGGACGTTTTCACGACCTTGTCCAAGCTGCTCACCGTCATAAGTAAACCAAGAACCAGATTTCTTAATAACTTCAGCTTGCAGCCCCATATCGATAACAGAACCTTCAGTAGAGATACCTTCTCCGTAAAGAACATCAAACTCAGCAGTTTTGAAAGGCGGAGCCATTTTATTCTTGACAATCTTAACTTTCGTTCGGTTGCCAACAGCTTCTTCACCCTCTTTAATAGTAGAAACTCTGCGAATATCCATACGCACAGACGCATAGAACTTCAAAGCTTTACCACCAGTGGTAGTTTCAGGGTTACCAAAGAATACGCCAATTTTTTCACGAAGCTGATTAATAAAAATAGCAGTAGTGCCAGCTTGTGAAAGAGCACCAGTCATCTTACGCAACGCCTGACTCATTAAGCGAGCTTGTAAGCCCACATGACTATCTCCCATATCGCCATCGATTTCAGCTTTAGGAACTAATGCCGCTACAGAATCAACAACAATAACATCTAACGCACCAGAACGAATAAGCATATCAGCAATTTCCAATGCCTGCTCACCGTTATCTGGCTGAGAAACAATAAGAGCATCCGTGTCTACTCCAAGCTTTCGCGCATAGACAGGATCCAACGCATGCTCAGCATCAATAAATGCCGCTACCCCACCATTTTTTTGAGCATTTGCAACGATATGCAAAGCAAGAGTTGTTTTACCAGAAGACTCAGGACCGTAGACTTCAACTATTCGCCCTCTAGGAACACCGCCAATCCCCAAAGCAGTGTCCAACGCTAATGAACCAGTAGGAATAACTTCTACATCTTGCATAGGTCTATCACCTAAGCGCATTGCAGAACCTTTTCCATATTGTCGTTCAACATTGGCTAAAGCAGTTTCTAACGCTGCTTGGCGACGTGGATCTGTTTTATCCGCATCAATAAGGCGATTAATACTGCCTTTACTTTTCGTTTGCGCCATGTATGCTACTCCTTTCGCATGCCGTTATGTATCGAACGACCTTAGTTCCATACTAGATTCAAGTACAAGCATTTTTGTGCAATGTGGATAAAACATTTAATCCAAGCACTTAAACGCTAACTCAGCTTAAATCATTTCGACAAACACAAGTATACTATATATGCGAACATTTGTTCGATAGCGCGTGTCTTGATTACAACCCAACTACTTACAATCTTCGACATAAGCAATCAACTCATTAGTAATTCTCAACAACTGAAATACAGTAGATTCGCGAACTTCCTGACGACTGCCAGATAATCTCAATTCAAAAACAAAAGCAACACTTGATTGCGCAATTTTAGTTACGCTTTGACTCTCGATCTGAGCAAAATCATAATCATAGACGTTACTCACGCATCCATCTTCAAGTTCTTTATGAGCCGCATCTTTAACAGAATCCACAGCATCATTAACTTTAGGCAAAAATATTCCAACATAAACTAAACCTGCTGGTTTATTGCCATCGGGACCAGGACCTGCAACACCAGTTGTAGACAAGCCAATAATAGGAAAATTTGCACAACACTCATAATCTTCCCCATACACCCATCCACTGCCACGATATATTTGAGCAGCTCCAATCGCCATTTGAAAAGCAACATCCTGGTAAACCGCGCCTTCAGATTGTAAAAGATTAGAATTTACACCAAGAATTTTGGATTTAGCATGAATATCATAAGTGACAGCAGAACCACAAAAAACTCGTGATGCACCAGGAACAGAAACAAAAGCATCAGCCAAAAGCCCGCCAGTTAACGACTCTGCTGAAGCAATATGCATTCCTTTAATAAAACTTTTTTCCAATAGATCCGCGGCTAAAGAAACTGTATTAAAATCTGAAGAATTATTCATAATACGCTCGATATGATTGTAGCTTACGATTTTCCACAACATAAACCCTTTAGGGATAATCTATGAAAAACCGTAAGCTACAAACAAGAAGTTTACTTATTGATTTTATTTACTTCACAGGAGGCAAAGGAACCGCATTTTTTGCATCATCAACTTGAGATTCGCTATCTGAAGAACCCTCAAAGAAAGCACTATAGACATACAAAACTGCAGAATAGAAAGCAAAGCCCAAAGAAATACCAAGCAAGCCAAAAGCCACTGCATAGTAAGAAACCATCCAAGAAGGCAATGGATTAGCATGAAGAGTTGCAACAAGAGGTGCAATAATCATTGCAATACCAATCGACTGCGTAAGAGTCTTATACTTTCCTGCAGAGGATGCAGCAATTACTCTTCCACGAACATTAACAACATAAATTCGCACAAGAGTAATAGCAATTTCGCGAATCATGAACAAGATGGTTATCCACCAATAAATTTCGCCGAAAACAGAAGCAATAATAAGCGCAGCTAGAATAAGAATTTTATCCGCAATTGGATCAAGTAACTTACCTAATTCTGTAACCTTATGATATTTACGAGCCATCCACCCGTCGAGCTTATCCGTAGAAGCAGCTACGACAAACAGCACAAACGCAGCCCAACGCAACGAAACTGAATCAAAACCCCACGTACCTGCTTTCAAATATAAAACAATAAAAACAAGCGAAAGCACGATACGGATATAAGTCACAATATTTGGAGCATAATTCCAGCCAGCAAAAAATGATGACTTAGCTTTTTTCTTCATACGCATAACCTTCATTCTACTGCAAAGTAAAAACTTCTAGCACACACAACTTGGTGTTGTACACAACAATACAATATCTTATAACGAATCTGACTCGCCACGAATAAAAGCCAAAACTTTTGGCAAATCTTCAGGCTGAACCAAAACTTCGCGAGCTTTAGAACCTTCAGAAGGTCCCACAACACCTCGAGATTCAAGCAAATCCATCAATCGACCTGCCTTTGCAAAGCCAACGCGCAACTTACGCTGAAGCATTGAAGTAGAGCCAAATTGCGAGCTGACAACAAGCTCAGCAGCCTGGAGCAACTCGTCCATATCGTCGCCAATATCGCTAGTTTTAAGCTTGCTTTGAGCTTGAGCATCCGCTTTTTGAGCCATTTGCTCAATATCTTCACGATACTTTGGTTTACGCTGCGTGCGAACATACTCCACAGCCTTGCGGATTTCAGATTCACTCACCCACGAACCCTGCACACGTTGAGGTTTTGCAGCACCCATTGGAAGGAACAAAGCGTCGCCTTGACCAATCAAAGTTTCTGCACCAACAGTATCGAGAATAACCCTTGAATCAGTAGCAGACGAAGTAGCAAAAGCCAAACGAGAAGGAATATTTGCTTTAATCAAGCCTGTTACAACGTCAACAGACGGGCGCTGAGTAGCTAGAACCAAATGCACTCCTGCAGCTCGAGCAAGCTGAGTAATACGCTGAATAGAACTTTCAACATCGTTCTTAGCAACCATCATTAAATCAGCCATCTCGTCCACAACCACAAGCAAATACGGGTATGGAGCAACTTTTCGCTCAGATCCAGCCGGTGCGTGAACCTTTCCTTCACGAACAGCCTTGTTGAAATCTTTAACATGACGGAAACCAAAGAATTGCAAGTCATCGTAGCGAGCATCCATCTCTTTAACAACCCACTCAAGAGCCTGCGCAGCCTTCTTAGGATCCGTAATAATCGGAGTAAGCAAATGCGGAATGCCAGCATAAGCAGAAAGCTCCACGCGCTTAGGATCGACCATAATCATGCGAACTTGCTCAGGAGTTGCTCTCATAATAATCGAAGTAAGCATTGAATTAATGAAACTCGACTTACCAGAACCAGTAGCGCCAGCAACAAGCAAATGCGGCATTTTATCGAGAGCTGCAGTTACGAAATGACCTTCAACATCTTTTCCAACACCTGTAAGCATAGGATTAGGGTCATTCATAGCTTTTTGCGAGCGCAGAACATCTCCCAAATGCACAATTTCGCGGTCGACGTTTGGAATTTCAATACCAATAGCAGACTTTCCTGGAATTGGCGACAAAATACGCACATCCGTACTAGCTACAGCGTATGCAATATTTTTTTGCAAATTCGTAACTTTTTCAACTTTTACACCAGGACCAAGCTCAACCTCGTACTGCGTAACAGATGGTCCTCTAAGGAATCCAATAACGTGAGCGTCGACGTCAAATTGCTCAAAAGTAGAAGTTAGCGCGCGAATAACGTTATCGTTTGCTGGAGTTCTCGCAGCATGAGGCTTGCCATGAGCTAAAAGATTCAAATCAGGGAGCTTGTAAGGTTCAGAGAAAGAATCAAAAGAAGGCTCATTATTATTGCCAGCACCATTTTCGCCGTCTGCAGCATTTTCATTATCTGAATCTTCCTGATCCCTGCGATATTGATCCATACGTTCAGCTGGAATACTTGACCATGGATCGCTTGCAGATAAAGAGGAATCACTCATAGGAGCTTTTGGCAATATTTCTTCAGGAACAGGCTTTGATGAAGATGAAACACTTCTAGGTGTAAGTTGACTCGAATTATTATCAGCATTTTCAAATTGGGAATTATTTGCAGCATTATTATCGGAAGAGCTGCTCACAGTTCTTGCTTTACGAGGTTCAACTCTTTCAAGATTATCTACACTATTACCGTGAGAAGCAGCATGCGAAAATGCATCATCGCCGGCGTATTCGTCAAGCAATTCCCCATTATTATTACTGTTTTTACGCTTAAAGAATGATTTAAACAGTTTCAACACAGAAGACATTTGAGAAGATCCGCTATTATTTTTCGACGACTCTTCATTGTGAGTTGGCACGCCATCTGCAAATTCCAAAGAATTGGTTTTGCTGTCAGAATTATCTTCTTCAGAGTTTCCTAAATCTTCAGAAGATTTTTTACTGTTATATTTAGCAAAAATAGTAGCAACACCTTGAGCTATATCAGTTACATGAAGGCGAGTAATCATTAATATCGAAAAAATAGCAGCTACTACAAAAATAATAATTGCAAAAATACGAGAAAGACCCCACGATAGCGGAGATCCGAGTACAAAACCTAATAACCCACCTGACTTCTGCACAGTGTCTAAATTAAATGCTTTTCCGCGAGGCGCAGAAGAAATATCAAGAATTGAGCAAACAGATAACAATAGAATAATAAATCCGCTAATAACACGAGGATTACCAGAGCCAGCTCCACTGTTACGCATCAACCTAAAAGCGACAACGCTTAACCATACAGGCAGAACAACGCTCATAATTCCAAGCAAACTAGAAGACACAAAATGGAGACCTACTCCAATAAATCCACTAACTCTAAACCATTCTGATGCGCAGAATAAAATCGCAAGAACAAGCATAACGAAGCACAAACCGTCTCTGCGATATGCCTCATCGTATTCTCCAACACCAAAAAGCGAGCGCACTAACTTTCCTAAAGTTCTAGGCACAAACAGGAGAATTGTCTCCCACAATGGTTCACTAGGTGAAGCCTTACCAGCCATAAATACTCCTTCTGCACCATGTGCTATTTAGTACGCCATGTCATCATCAACATACATATGCGTAACCATACCAGTCTACTCCATAGACTGAGGTTATTTAAATGAAGCGGTTGCAGCTGAGTTTTATTTACTGCCAATATGCATTCCTTGCGGCGCAATATTATTATTACGACGTTTTCGAACTATAGCAATAATCATTGTGGCAAGAACTACCGCGCAACTTATCAATGCTATAAGGAACATAGTCATCCAGAATGGCCACTGAAGATGATCTTCTGGAGCATGCGCTGGGTCCGGCAGCACGCGATACCCCGTCACTAGCAATCTATGCGAGTTAACACCATACGGCGTACATGTAAGCAACGTCGCTAAATCGCGACCCTTTTCACGCTGCAACAAACTAATATCATGCGGATCGACCACGCTAATGCGAAACACCCTATAGCGCATTGTATAGCCCTGTACATCAATGTAGAAGTAGTCTCCACGCTTCATATCGATTAAACCGTCAAACATGGTTGCTGTAGGCAAACCAGTATGAGCTGTGATAACAGTATGCCTGTTTTTGCCGCCCACTGGCAAATCTGTGCCATACAAGTGCCCTGCTCCGCGAACTAGAACATCGCGCGAAGCACCATGATAAATCGGTAGTTTTACGCCTATTTTTGGGATTTTTATGATTCCCATAATTCCCATTGGTTCGTCTAGTTGTTTGATATATGACTTATAGTCTGCTGTTTTTTTGTAATTGTCACTACCATCATACGGATCGGCTGTAAAAATTTTTTTTCTGCGCGCATTGTATTTTCGCGCACTTTTTAGAATAGATTGTCGCACGCTAGCGGCTTGATTATAAGTTACTTTGTCGTAATCTATGGAAATTTGTTTAGACACGTGATTATTCCACAGTGTTGATGCCACTGGGTAAGTGAAGCATAGAATTGCAGCTAGCGCCAGAATGATTGGTTCAATAACGCATTTAAAAACAGATTTTTTGGGATTTGCAGAATCTGAGTCTGCAGACGATTCATTTGCAGAAGATTTGTTTTTAGTGGATTTAAGGATATGTAAGCCTGCGAATCGAACTAGCCTCTCTAAGCTATCGCGGCAAGCTTTTGCAAATTTAGTCAAACTCATAAATCCACTTCCAAAAAGTAAAACAGGGGGCTAAGCAAATACCGCCCAACCCCCTGAGTTTTTTATAATATATTTACGTTAGAAGAATACTAAGCGCGCTGCTTATCTTCTTCTTTGCGATTGTTACGAGTGTAAATAAACACGCTTGCAGCAATCAAAACAATGCCAGCAATAGCGAAAATAAACACGCCGTAAGCACCGGTCTTTGGAAGCTTGAACCAGCGGTCGATGCTATTGTTGCTCGTTGGAACATCCTTGAACGAGTAAACAAACGTCTTCGAATCTTTATTATAATTAGCGTCTGTTAAGTAAGTCGTAGGAATAGTAACTTCTTCAACTTTTGGAGCCAAAACATAGTTGTCTGGAGCTTTAGTTTCCACAACGTAGAACTTTTGTCCAACTTTTGCTTCAAATCCAGCTGCTGTCAAACCAGTCTTATCAGCAGTTTCAGCATCAGTAGCAAAGCCCTTAGAAGACTTGTTCTTGCACTTAGCATCAGTACGAGAAGCGTCAGCCGCGCATGCGTTTGCATCATCTGGCTTTGCAAACACAGCAAACTTAGCGCCCTTAATAGCTTTTCCGTCAGTACTGCTTATCTTCTTGATCTGGAATTTGACAAGAGTTACCTTAGAATCTGGATTTGGAGTTGGATTAACAGGCTTTGGCTTATCCTGGTCAGGAGTACCTTTCTTATATCCTGGCTGATAACCATACTTGTTAACGAGGTCGCCAGCAGCAACTCCTTCTTTAAGAGTGAATTTAAGTTCAACAGTTAACTTTGCATTTGGCGAAGTCTTAAGAGCATTAGCAATTTCGCCAAGACCTGCATCTGTAAACGATACGGTAATACGCTGACGAGTATTATCACCAGGCGTTGCAGCAACCGCTACCTTATACTTATCTTCTTTACCATTGCTGTTAGTAATAGGAGTATCCCCAATCTTAACGCTTTTAACTACAGCTGCACTAGAATCATAAGCAGTCTTCAACGCGTCATCCCACACAGCAAAGCCCTGATAATCATCAGCCTTACGATCTTTAACAGGCGTACCACTAGTTGTAACTACAGAAGTTGAAATGGTATATGGCAAATCATCCTTTGTACCAACCATTCCTGTAGTGTCAACAGTCTTCTTAATAGCATCCTTAGTATATGCATTCTTAGGATCGACAGTTGGATTGTAATCATATTCTGTGCCTTTTTTACCACTGGTGATTTGTGGAATAGTCATAAAGAATGGCTGCGGAAGCTTTTCGTATCCATCTGGAACACTTGTTTCTTCAACTTTGTATAAGCCGATACCCAATTGATCAAACTTTGCAACACCACTATCATTTGTAGGTTTTTCAGTTCCATTATCAAAGCTTAAACCAGCAGAAGAATCATTTGGATTAGCATTAAGAGTTGGAACCTTAGCAGCAACATCAAGCCACTGATCGTATTTTGTTAAATCAAAGGTGGTTACTTTGTAAACCTTGAACTTTGCACCCTTAACAGGAGTTGCCTTCTTCTGATTACCTTTCTCATCGGTTTCATCCTTGTACTTTGTAATCTTGATGGAACCCTTTCTATCTTTATTGGCAGCATTCCAAGGTGCATCAGCATCAGTAGCTGTTTGAGTCGTACCAGTAGCAAATGCTACGTTGTTTGCCACCACAGCACCGGCAACGCACAGCGTGCCAGCCATTGCGAGCGAGGCGAATGCCGCCACGCATTGTTTAGTGAATTTGTTCATATTCATTCCTTTCATAAATGCTGTTTCCAGCAATTAAAAGTTTTGAAATTTTGATGTAAGTATGTAATTGTTTATCGGTTTTAACCGAATTTCGAATTATTCACGCAATTTGCTCATAAATGAGTAAATTTTTTAAGTTTAGGAATATTATGTTGCAATATCACGCTCCAAAATTCCATGAGATTTTGCATCAAAAACACGCACATTAAAAACATGCACCCAGTAGAAAAGCTTCATACGAGTCGCCACCTTCCAAGCAACTCGTGACCGCGCTTAGTTTGATCCATTACAAACACAGCAGCAATCAAACTAGACAACATCGCAGAAACAACGCACAAAGACGCATTCCAGCCGCATCCGCCGGTCTTTGGCAGCGCGAATGGTTTCACAACGTGAATCATGAAAGTCTTAAACTCGTAATCTTTACCCCTGGTGTACTGATCACCGTAAACTTCATTCAACAAATCATATTTAGCACCATGATGATTACTCATACCATCAAAAGATTTCTTAGCTTCTGGTTTCAAAGCCCAAGCAACGCACTGATAGTCACCAGTTTTTTCTGGAATACCATCGAGCGTAGCAGTAGTACGTTGAGCAGCATCGAACGGATTATTCGGATTATCCTTAGCGTTATAGCTATACAATTTATGCTGCGCGTTGCAATTAGAATTATTCTTACATTTCTCACGCTCGGAGTACGTATCAATATGACTCCATGTAATTGGATTACTTGCTTTCATACCCGCAAGTTTTGAAACAAAATCACGGTCATCATTTTCGCATAAAACTTCCAAGCCTATTTTCTTCTCAGTTTTATTACCACTATTCCACACGTCTTTTGTAGACCAAGCGTCAATAAACGGTCTATACATAAGACTCATGCCACTCATAATGGTAAGACCGCTACCACTTCCAAACTGACCATCAGTATCACTAATATCAGGCGCGTCAGGAGAATCTGACCTTAGCACTCGAAGCTTTATATCATCGCCTTCCATTGGATCCACTGTCACTTGCGCGTACACTGGATTTGGTTTACTTATGCCATCCCCATTACCAGCATCTTTATCCGTAGACTTTGAACCGTCCGGATAATGTACGATCACAGGAATTTTATACACGCCAGGCTTCTGCCACTTAAGCGGCTTAAAAGACATCACTCCATAGTGAGAACCATCACCCGTACCATGGTTTTTACCAGTCTTCCCACCATCGCTAGGCTTATTATCTTGACCATTATCGTAGAAAGACATTCCATAAGGATGATCCTTATCCTTCTTATACCAACCAGGATTATCTTTCTTATACTGGTTTTCATCAAACTCGAACCAAGTGCCGTCTGGAAGCGCGCCTTCTTCTATATCATCCTGATGAGTAGCATTATTAGCGCCTTTCTTACTCGTAGGCACATCAGTAACATTCTTATAACCGTTAGTAAGGCTTGCATGATATTCACCAGCCTTCACTTTCAACGGCACGTAACTAGGATTATTCCTATGAGCGTAAGAAGCTTTAACGCTAAACTTTAAAGTTTGATCATTCCAATCTTTACCCTTTGAATTCTTAGTCTCACCCTTAGTACCATAATTAGCAAAGAGCATTTTCTTATAAACAACACTTCCACCATTGTCATTGACAATTATGTCATCGAAACCCTTGAGGCTATCAGCATTGTTAAAAGCAAACACGCGACACTCGTACTTACCGCTTTTCCTAGGCGTTCCAGTAATAATCGCGCGAGAACGAGCCATAGTATTCGTGTTGTACTCATCTTTAGTTAAATACGAGTACTTAAAATCATTAAGATTACAGTTTTTATTATTCCTGCACTTGTTTTCTTCGTCTTCCGTAGCGATTTTCCATTGATGAAAAGCTGTAAACTTTAATCCGTTAACCTCACCGACAGACCTGTTTTTCGCTTCATCCCATTTAAGAAGCGTATAATTATCCTTATTTTCTTCGTGGCAAATAGCGCGGAATGTAATCGGAGACTTATTATTCGAAGACCACGCGTCAGGTATAAGAAGCCTATTCTTGTCTATCTGCTTATCTTTATCAAGATTCGTGTAATGATCCGTATGATACGAACCATAAGTAATACGGTCGGAATAGTTACTACCGAAATCGTGCATACCTGCACCCTCAGCAATAGAAAAACCTAAGTCGTTATTGCCTACAGTAAGTGGCGTTACTTTAACGTGAGCATAAACCTGACCATTATCCGTACTACTTGAGCCATCAGGATAGTGAGCAATTACAGGAGTATCGTAATTATTAGGATCTTGAGGTTTGCTCGGAGTAAAAGTTACCTCACCAGTATTAGCATTAGTCATTTTTGACCAAGAAAGCACTGGTTTAGAATATTTATTACTCTTACCAAGCTCAAACCTAGTACCTTTCGGAAAATCGCCTTTAGTAATCCCCTTATTTTCTAGAACCGACGTAATTGATTTTCCAGCTTGCACCTGTTTTTTATCATAATCTGGATACACAGGCTTATAAAAATGAGACATAGGCCAAACTTTGAATTTAGCGACAACCGTCTCTGAAAAAGGCTGAGGATGATTACAGTTGTAGTTACTTGGATTAGGATAAGTTACCTTAATCGGTATATAAACTGTATGATTCTTATGCGAGTCTGCTGGGTTAAAATACACTTTACCTGTAGACTTGTCAATCCACGCATGACCTTGTTGTAAAGGCTCTGGCTTCGGACTATTAGGATCATCAAAAGTAACTTGAGCATTGGATCCCTTATTGTTATCAAAATAAGCGTTACCATCAATAGAATAAGTAAGATTCTTAGGAATATGATTGTACAGCTTACCTCTTTTACCGTCACTGCCATAATCAGGAACAAAACTACCCTTATTATCGAAGTAATCACCATCATTCTCATGCCAATGACCATCATCAGTATAAGCTCTTACGGAAGAAGCTTGACGAGGCTGTGAATCCTCCGACTCCTCAAAATGTAATCCACCAGGCTTAGTTGGATCGGTACTATTATCCCACTCCACGTTATCTGGTATGCCATCACCATCGTGATCATACGGACCATAAGTTGCATAATCACGCTCATGAGATTCAGCATTAGTAGACTGATATCCAGCAATAATAGGCATGTAACGAATATCAGTACCATCTGGCACATCTGCAGTAATAACCCAACGGTAGCAAGTCGTAGAATTAGCACTTTCAAACGAACGCAGCATTATACCAAAGTCGCCATTGTCATGCCACTTCTTTATTTCGCATAAACTGTAATTCTTAAATTTAGACGAAGGATCAGTATTATATCCACAGCCAAAATTACCATTGCCAACAGTATCTTCCCACTGACCATTAAAATCGTTACTACCATACGCATAATGCCAACGAGAAATTGTTCTAGACCAGCCCCAATACTTATCCCAATTTTTCATTGTTTCTGGGATGCCTTTATCATTCTGACTTGTCCAGTCATTCCACTTTTTCTCGTAAACATTTCGCCTATCTCTTTTCACTCTAATAGTGTCTGTAATAAGCTGTTTCGGAAGATCTACGTAAAAAGTGACTCGTGCTGGAATACGCTGTCTAGGCTGAGGATTTAACTTCTCCTTAAAAGCATAGTTAAAATATATTTCATACTGCACATGAGTACCATTAGAATCCTTAGTAAGTGTTGGTGCAATATGCATATTTTCAATAGCATTACCAATACCATTACCATTAGCAGTAAAATATCCATAGCCACCATACGACCACATAACCTGCGCAGCGCTTGCAGGCTTAGCTGGCACAACGAGAACAGCAAGAATAGTCGCCACGGCAACAATCAACGCAAGAGCCGCGCGACGAATGTAATACAACTTAGAAGCGCTAGCAATAGAGCACCCTTTAGTGCACCTTTTAGATTTTTGTAAAGTTACAGAACCGTTAACATCATCAAGCGCATGACGGCGATTCATAAAACTACAAGTTATACGTATAAGGTTAGAGAAACAGCCGTGAAGCCGTGACATTCTAACGCCTCGATTTCTTAAAAATCTAAAAGCTGCTCGAATACTCATGCCTGTTGGTTTTATGAATCAACAAGCATTGCCCGGGGTGCAGAACACTGCATTATCAGCAGCAAATGAGCGCGAAATATCACAAACCACCAAAGCAAACGTCGATACGAACGCAAGCAAGCATAATCATGCCCAAAATCAGCAGGCTAATTCACGCCAAAAACTTAAACGCAAGATAATGTAGTGCACTACTGCTAAGCACATACGTTGTTATACCCCCCCCCCATGAAAAATTTCAAGTAAAATTTGCAAATTTCTTAATATTCGTAAAAATTCCTAAATTCGGGGTTATATACGGGTTATAGGCAAAAATATTGCAATCCAAAAAACAAAAAACGGCAGATATTTACCTGCCGTTCAAGTGGGGTGGCTAACGCGGCTTGAACGCGCGACCTTCTGAACCACAATCAGATGCTCTACCGACTGAGCTATAGCCACCATGTGCGCGAAACGAATTGAATCACACAACAAAGGGATACTATACACGATTTCCTCGATTTATGCTAGCGCAACACACTTCGGCGCGTCGTAGTAACAACATCAATTATTCGACAATGGCAAATGCAACAATGGATGTATGAGTTTTTCTGAGCAAAATCAGCGCATATTTGGCGTAACTGAAAACAGTAACAACACAACCGCGCTTCTTCTTGGATCTGGCGAGCTTGGCAAGGAAATTGCGATTGAGCTTATGCGACTAGGCGTGCGAGTATGCGCTGCCGATAGCTACAAAAACGCTCCTGCAATGCAAATAGCTCACGAATACCACGTGCTAGATATGTCGAATCCACAAGAATTGCAAGAACTTATTTCAAATGTGAATCCTGACATTATTATTCCAGAAGTTGAAGCTATTGCTACTGAAGTTTTGAAAGATGCTGCTAAAAAGAATATTCAAGTCGTTCCTAGCTCAGATATTGCCGCGATTGCAATGGATCGCGAGCGCTTGCGTAGAATTGCGCACGAAGATTTAGGACTGCCTACTACACCGTATTGTTTCGCTTCATCTTATGAAGAGTTAGAGGATGGAGCTAAAAAAGTTGGATATCCTTGTGTAGTTAAGCCTGTTATGAGCTCTTCTGGTCACGGTCAGTCAATAGTTCGTAGTTCTGAAAATTTGCTTGCAGCTTGGAATGAAGCTCAGCATGGCAGGCGTGCAGCAGCTGGTCATGAGAATGAGTGTTCACGCGTTATTGTTGAAGCTTTAGCTCCGCTTGATTATGAGCTTACAGTACTTACAATAAGCTCTTGCGCAGGAATTACTACTTGTGAGCCGATCGCTCAGCGTCAGCAAGACGGAGACTATAGAGAATCTTGGCAGCCTGCAAATATTCCTGAATCGATCCGCACTAATGCGAAAGATATTGCAAAGCGCGCTGTAGAAGGTTTGACTGATATTGCGCAAGAAGCTGGCGAAGCAGGTTGGGGCGTTTATGGAGTCGAATTATTCGTGCTTACTGATGGCTCTTTGCTTTTTAATGAATTGTCACCTCGCCCACACGATACTGGCATGGTAACTATGATTTCGCAGCATTACAGTGAATTTGCATTGCATGCATTGGCTATTTTGGGAGTTCCAGTTACAGCTAACTATACTGAGCTTTCTTTGAAAAATAATGAAGTTGCAGCAAGTCACGCCATTGTTATTAAGGCGGAAGGATCTGTTGGTTTTACGAATATTGCTCAAGCTTTGCAATCTGGCGAAAATTATCGATGCAACTTGCGTATTTTTGCTAAGCCTTCTGTACATGGTCACAGACGCATGGCAGTTTCTTTAGCTACTGGATTAACGCAAGAAGAAGCTAGAGAAAATGCGACACGCGTCGCCATTTCGCTAAAAACTACACAAACAAATGCTTAGATACATTGAAAATTAAGGCATAGGAGTTAAAAAAGATAATAATTTACAGTATGCACGAAGGGAAATTTTGTAGGTAACAATTGTTACGCTAATCGTGCTGGCAAAGGTCAGGTAAACCTACAAATATTGTTGGTTTGCGCCTACAACTGTGAATGCACATAAGAGAGGGCATATCATGGAAAAACTTGAGAAGTTGTACGAAGGCAAAGCCAAAAAACTGTATGCTACCGATGACACCAATGTGCTATGGGTTGAATACATGAACCAGGCAACAGCTGGTAACGGTCTGAAGAAAGCTCAGATTGCAGGTAAAGGCAGTTTAAATAACCGGATTACTTCGTTACTATTCCATTTACTTGAGGCGCGCGGCGTAAAAAGCCACTTCCTCGGACGAATTTCCGATACTGAACAACTTGTAAAGCGTATGCGCATGTTCCCACTGGAAATTATTATGCGAAATACTGCTGCAGGTTCTTTTGCAAAACGTTATAACGTTAAAGAAGGAACACCTTTAAAGAAGCCATTGTTGGAGTTCTGCGTAAAGTCCGACGAGCTTGGTGATCCATTTATTAATCCTGAAGGCGTTGTGGCTCTTGGATTAGCAACAGATGAAGAAATAGCAGAAGTCACTCGTCAAGCTCATGCTGTTAACAATGCTTTGTTGGATATTTTCTCAAAGATTGATGTTCAGCTTGTCGACTTCAAGATTGAAGAGGGCGTGGACGCCGAAGGAAATATTCTTCTCGCTGATGAAATAACTCCTGATACTTGCAGACTTTGGGATAAGCGCAATGCTGGTACGAACGGAGTAAGTCATTTGGACAAGGACTTGTTCAGGCGCGATTTAGGCGACATCATTCCTGCTTATGAAGAAATTCACGATAGGCTTGCATCTTTAGCTCAAAGCGAAGGTTTGGATGTTTCTGTGCGCAAACCTGACGATTGCGTAGAACGATAATGATTGTTGTGGCTCGTACCTTTAAGGGTGCGAGCCACATGCATTCTTAATGTGATTTTGAATAATTTAATATTTATAATTTAAAACCAATACAACAATAAACACTGCATTCATACCGCACATTCAACAAGGTAGGTTTCTCGTGGTATTTCGCGTATATGTGGAAAAACGCACTGGTTTTGACGTTCAAGCGCAACAGCTTTTACATGAGCTTAGGGAGATTCTTGGCATAAGCGCGATTACTTCCGCAAGAATTATTAACCGTTATGACGTTGAAGGTATCAGCAAAGATTTATTCGACAATGCTGTGCAAACAGTATTGAGCGAACCTCCAGTTGATAATACTTACGATTACTTGCCTATTGAAACCGACGAGCACGTATTTGCTGTAGAATTTTTGCCTGGTCAATTCGATCAGCGTGCGCAATCTGCTAGCGAATGCATTCAACTTATTAGTCAAGGCGAACGTCCAACAGTGCGCACTGCTAGAGTAATCGCTTTAAAAGGTGATCTTGACGAAAAAGCACTAAACGATATTAAACACTACGTTATTAATCCTGTTGAAGCGCGAGAAGCTTCACTTGATGAGGTAAAAAGTTTACAGCGAGAAGCAGTTGTACCATCTGATGTAGAAGTAATTAGCTCATTTAACGATTTAGACGAAGCTGGATTACAAGACTTTATTAATACTCGCGGTTTGGCAATGGATTTGGCTGACGCAAAGTTCTGCCAGAAGTATTTCTGTGAAGAACATAGAAATCCTACTATTACAGAAATTCGCGTTATTGATACGTACTGGTCCGACCACTGCCGTCACACGACTTTTGGCACCGAGCTTACAGATATTTCTATTGACGATAACACTGTTCAAGAAGCATTTAGCCGTTATCTTGATTTGCGAAAAGAACTAAATCGCGAAAATAAGCCTGTTTGCCTTATGGATATGGCAACTATTGGCGCAAAATACTTAAAGCATACTGGCGAGCTTAAAAATTTGGACGAGTCAGAAGAAATCAACGCTTGCACAGTAAAAGTTAAAGTGGACGTAAACGGTCACGACGAAGATTGGCTATTCCTGTTTAAAAACGAAACACATAATCATCCTACAGAGATTGAGCCTTTCGGTGGAGCTGCAACGTGCATTGGTGGCTGCATCCGCGATCCTCTTTCTGGACGCTCTTACGTGTATCAAGCAATGCGCGTAACTGGTGCTGCAGATCCACGCACGCCTATTAGCGAGACTTTAAACGGTAAGCTTCCACAGCGAAAAATCGTAACTTCTGCCGCCGCAGGATACTCTTCTTACGGAAATCAAATTGGTTTAGCTACTGGCGAAGTGCATGAACTTTATCATCCGGGTTATGTTGCAAAACGTATGGAGGTTGGTGCGGTTGTTGCCGCTACCCCAGCCGACCATGTGCGCAGAGAAACTCCAGCTCCTGGCGATGTGATTATTCTTCTTGGTGGACGCACTGGCAGAGATGGCATTGGTGGTGCTACCGGCGCTTCTAAAGCTCAAGATGTTGAAAGTATTGAAGAGTGCGGAGCTGAAGTTCAAAAAGGTAATGCTCCTATTGAGCGAAAACTCCAACGACTTTTCCGACGCAAGGATGCTTGCCAACTTATTAAGCGTTGCAACGATTTTGGCGCTGGCGGCGTTTCTGTCGCAACTGGCGAAATTGCCGACGGCTTAACTATTAATCTCGACAAAGTTTCTAAAAAGTATGAAGGTCTCGATGGCACTGAGCTTGCTATTTCTGAATCTCAAGAGCGCATGGCTGTCGACGTTGCGTCAAGTGATGCTGAAGAATTTTTGAAGTATGCTCGTGAAGAAAATCTTGAAGCAGAAATAATAGCGACTGTTACTGAAGAAGCGCGAATGCGAATGACTTGGCGTGGAAAAACCATTGTTGACTTAAGCAGAGCATTCTTAGCTTCTAATGGCGCTCCAAAACAGCAGATACTGCATATTGAAAGTGGAGAATCTTACGAAACTCCATGGCAGAATCAGTCAAATTTGCCGTTAGAAAAGCGCATGCATAACTTAGTTTCGGATATTAATATTGCTTCAAATAAAGGCTTATCTGAACGATTTGATTCTACTATTGGCGCTGCTACTGTGCTTATGCCTTTTGGCGGTCGCCGTCAGCTTACTCCTGCTCAAGCTATGGTTGCTAAATTCCCAGTATTTGGCGAAACAAACACAGCTTCCGCAATGGCTTGGGGCTTTAATCCGTATTTAATGGAAAAAAACCAATTCACTGGTGCCTATGTTGCTGTTGTTGAATCATTGGCAAAGCTAGCAGCTAGCGGTTTCACGCGCGAACGTGCTTACTTGAGTTTGCAAGAATATTTTGGCAAGCCTCACGATATTCCAGAGCGTTGGGGAAAGCCAGCTGCAGCAGTTCTTGGTGCTTTAAGTGCACAGCTTGATTTTGGAGTTGGTGCTATTGGCGGCAAAGATTCTATGAGCGGCAGTTTTGAGAATCTGGATGTGCCACCAACTTTGATTTCGTTTGCTGTTTCTACCGGAGACGCACGTTTAACTGTTTCACCTGAATTTAAGGGTGTAAATCATAAAGTTATACGTATTGCTCCAAAGTATAAATCCGACGGAATCACTCCAGAAAAAGAAAGCTTCCTGAAAGCACTAGAAATTGTAGAAAATATTACGAAAAACAAGCAAGCTCTTGCTATATCTACTCCTGGCTACGGTGCTAGCGCAGAAAGCTTATTCAAAATGACGCTTGGAAATCATATTGGTCTTAAATTATTCAACAATTTAAGCGACGATGATTTATTTAAGCCAGCGTATGGAAGCTTCTACGTTGAACTCAAGGAAGACGCTGAAGTTCCATCTTTAGCTAATACAAGCTTGGTTGACGTTGAGATTGTTGGCGAAACAACTGAAAATTACGCAATTACTTCATCAAATAGCGAAGAAATTGATTTAAGTGATTTGCAAAAGGTTTGGGAAAGCGAACTTTCCTCAATCTTCCCGTATAAAAAGCCTGGCGAGATTGTAGAAACTATTAATAACAAAACTAATGTTTCTACTACAAATCACATGCACATAGGAAAACTAAAGCCGCTTTCGCATCCTCGCGTTATTATCCCAGTTTTCCCTGGAAATAATTGCGAATACGATACTCAAGCTGCTTTTGAAAAAACTGGAGCAGACGCTCATACGCTTATTATTAATAATTTAAGTGCAAAAGATATTGCACAATCAGCTGAGAAATTGGTTGAAGAGATTAAAAAGAGTCAAATTGTAATGATTCCAGGAGGCTTCTCCGGAGGCGATGAGCCGGACGGTTCTGCGAAATTCATTACAGCATTCTTTAGGAATCCAGCAGTAACAGACGCAGTTCGTGACTTGCTTAATAATCGTGACGGTTTAATGCTTGGAATTTGCAATGGCTTCCAAGCGCTTATTAAGCTGGGCTTGGTTCCTTTTGGAGATATTGTTCCTATGGATTCTAACTGCCCAACTCTTACCTACAACACTATTGGCAGACACCAAAGTAGGATTGTTCGCACTAGAGTTGCTTCAAATCTTTCACCATGGTTAGCAAATACGCAAGTTGGAGACATGCATACTGTTGCAATTTCTCACGGAGAAGGTCGCTTTATTGCTACTAACGAAGTTATGGAAAAGCTTATTAAAAATGGTCAAATAGCTACACAATATGTTGACAGCAATGGCGTACCAAGTATGAGCTTAAACGTAAATCCTAATGGCTCAATGATGTCAGTAGAAGGTATTACAAGCCCAGACGGTCGAGTTTTTGGAAAAATGGGACATTGCGAGCGCGCAGGTCGTGACTTGTATGTCAATATTCCTGATTTCCATGAGCAACCATTGTTTGAAGCTGGCGTTGAATATTTCACTGCATAAGCTTTAGTTTACAGTTGCAAAACTTGTATCAAAATAACTACAAATTCGACGATTACAATCATCGATTATTAGGGGGTATGAATGTCTGCAGAACTTGAAGATATTCACGAAGAATGCGGCGTATTTGGTGTGTGGGGTCATCAAGATGCAGCTAGGCTGACATATTTTGGACTTCATGCGCTACAGCATCGAGGACAAGAAGGTGCCGGCATTGTATCTAACGACAATGGCAAACTGCATGGGTATCGCGGATTGGGATTGCTAACTCAAGTATTTAGCAATGAACAAGTTATGGATCGTCTTACTGGAAACCGGGCTATCGGTCACGTGCGATATGCTACTGCAGGTTCTGGAAGCGTTGATAACATTCAGCCTTTCCTATTCCGTTTCCACGATGGAGACGTAGCTCTTGCTCATAACGGAAATTTGACAAATTGCACTAGCCTACGTAATTCCTTAGAAGATAAAGGCTCAATATTCCACTCAAATTCTGATACTGAAATATTGATGCATTTGATTCGCCACTCTAGTAAAGCAACTTTTATGGATCGCCTGAAAGAAGCTTTACAAACTGTTCATGGCGGTTTCGCTTACTTATTGCTTACTCAAGACGCATTAATTGGAGCAACTGATCCAAATGGTTTCCGCCCTCTTTCGCTTGGTCGTATGAAGAACGGCGCATACGTGCTCGCTTCTGAAACTTGTGCGCTTGATATTGTGCGAGCAGAGTTTATTCGCGATATTGAGCCTGGCGAAATCATTGTTATTAATGACGATGGCTACACTATTGAGCAATATACGAAGCATGTACAGCATGCAGTATGCTCAATGGAATTTATTTATTTCGCTCGCCCAGATTCTAATATTTACGGTATTAATGTTCATTCTGTGCGAAAGCGTATGGGTGCGCGTTTGGCTAAAGAATCTCCTGTTGAAGCAGATATGGTTATTGGAGTACCTAATTCTTCACTTTCTGCTGCTGCAGGATACGCTGAAACAAGCGGAATTCCAAACGAAATGGGATTGATTAAAAACCAGTATGTTGCACGCACTTTTATTCAACCGACGCAAGAATTACGCGAGCAAGGCGTTCGTATGAAACTTTCTGCTGTTCGTGGTGTGGTTGCAGGAAAACGCGTTATTGTTATTGACGATTCGATTGTTCGCGGAACTACTTCTAAGCGCATTGTGCAATTGCTTCGAGAAGCTGGCGCTAAAGAAGTGCATATGCGTATTTCTTCCCCTCCGCTTAAATATCCTTGCTTCTACGGTATCGATATTCAAACTACGAAGGAACTTATTGCAGCAAAGCATTCAGTTGAAGAAATTCGCGAATATATCGATGCTGATTCCTTAGCATTTTTGTCTTTAGATGGATTAGTCGAGTCGATTGGATTAAAAAAGCCTGCTCCTTATGGCGGTTTGTGCGTTGCTTACTTTAATGGCGACTACCCTACTGCACTAGACGATTACGGCGAAGAATTCTTGGCTTCACTTACTCCTGAAGAACGCGAACATTTGCAAGAAGTAAGGAAACATAGTAAATATTCGCACGAAAATCTTATATAACTTAATAATTTAATTGTTTATTGCAATTTATAAATAAAACTTAAGAAAATACTTATAACAGTGTTACGAAAGGAACCGATATGCCACATGCATATGAAGAAGCTGGCGTAAGCGTAGAAGCAGGATACGAAGTAGTACGTCGTATTAAATCTCATGTAAATCGCACAAAGCGCCCAGGCGTTGTAGGTGGCATTGGCGGATTTGGCGGCTTATTTGATTTGGCGTCTCTTGGTTACAAAGAGCCAGTGCTGATTTCTGGCACAGATGGCGTTGGAACCAAGCTTGTGATTGCAAAAATGATGAATAAGCATAACACTATTGGCATTGATTGCGTTGCTATGTGCGTAAACGACATTGCAGCTCAAGGTGCCGAGCCGCTTTTCTTCCTCGATTACATTGCGTGCGGAAAAAACAATCCTGAAATACTTGAGCAAGTAGTTTCAGGCGTTGCAGACGGTTGCGTGCAATCAGAAGCAGGTTTAATTGGCGGCGAAACTGCTGAAATGCCTGGGATGTATGACGAAGACGAGTACGATCTTGCAGGTTTTGCAGTAGGCGTTGCAGAACGTTCAAATATTGTTGACGGCTCCACTATTACTGCCGGCGACGTGCTTATAGGACTTCCTTCTTCAGGAGTTCATTCAAACGGATTCTCTCTTGTTCGCAAAGCTTTGTTTGAAGAAGCAGGTTTTAGCGTTGACACCAAACTAGATGAGCTTAATGGCAAAACACTTGGCGAAGTTCTTCTTGAACCTACTCGAATCTATGTAAAAGCTTTAAAGCCACTTTTTGCAGAACATCTTATTAAGGGAGTTGCTCATATTACAGGCGGCGGATTTATTGAAAATGTTCCGCGCATGTACGCAGATGATTTAGCTGCAAAAATTGACACTACTAGCTGGAGCGTTCCACCTATTTTTGGCGTTCTTGAAAAAGCTGGAAAAGTTGCTCACGCTGAAATGTTCAACGTTTTTAATATGGGTATTGGCATGATTTTGGCAGTTGACGAAAACAAAGCAAACGAGGCAATGCGAATACTAAAAGAGCATAACGAAACCGCTTATATTATTGGCAAAATGGCTAAGCGCGAAAACGCTGCAGTTGAGTTGTTGTAAACCGCAAAAACGCAAAACCGCAAAATATAAAGCTGCAAAACAGTAGACAGCGAAATCTTAAAGCAATAAAGGATTAAAAATGAAAGTTTTAGTAGTTGGTTCTGGCGCTCGCGAACACGCTATTGCACACGCGCTACTTAAAGGAGAAAGCGTTGAAGAAGTAACTGTTGCTCCTGGAAATCCTGGTATTGCAGCAGATGGCATTCAAACTGCAAACATAAGTCAATCAGATCATGACGCTCTTATTAAGTTCGTTAAAGACAATAACTACGATTTTGCGTTCATTGGTCCTGAAGTTCCGCTTATGAATGGCATTGTTGACGATTTTGAAGCGCATGGAATTGCCGCTTTTGGTCCAAACAAAGCCGCAGCTCAAATTGAAGGCTCTAAAGATTTCGCAAAAAAGCTTATGGCTCGTCACAACGTTCCAACCGCCTCCTACAAAACATTTGACGCTTTGGAGACAGCACGCGCATACGTTCTTGAGCATGGTGCTCCAATTGTTATTAAAGCGGACGGTTTGGCTGCTGGAAAAGGCGTTACTGTTGCTATGGATGAGCAAACAGCAGTTGATGCTTTGGAGGATATTTTCGTCGATCATCGTTTTGGTCAAGCTGGAGCAAAAGTCGTTATTGAAGAATTTTTGCAAGGCCAAGAGTTTTCACTTATGAGTTTTGTAAGCGGAACTGATTTTTGGGTTATGCCTATTTCTCAAGATCACAAGCGCGCTTACGACGGAGACAAAGGACCAAATACTGGCGGCATGGGAGCTTATAGCCCTGTTCCACAAATTAGCGACGAAACAGTTCAGCGTGCTATCGACGAGATTGTGCGCCCAACTGTTGAAGGACTAGCTAAAGAGGGTACGCCTTTTACCGGCGTGCTTTATGCTGGCTTAATTGATACAGCAACAGGTCCTAAAGTTATTGAGTTTAATGCTCGTTTTGGAGACCCAGAAACAGAAGTTGTACTTCCTCGCCTTACTTCAGATTTTGGTGAAGCTATATGGAATATTTTGCAGCATAAAAATCCGACTTTTACTTGGAAAAATAGCGGTGTTACGCTCGGCGTGATCATTGCTAGCGAAGGCTACCCTGGCACTTTAGTTACTGAAACTCCTCTTCCTCAAATTCCTGTTGACGAAAATCAAGGTCAGCACGTGTATTATGCAGGAGTAAAAAGCGATGAAGAAAGCGGCAAACTTCTTACTTCTTCAGGCAGAGTAGCTCTTGTACAAGTGCATGGAGACGACGTAAAAGACGCTCAAAACAACGTCTACAGCATATTAGATAAGCTTAATCTTCCGCACATGTTCTTTAGGCATGATATCGCAGAAAAAGCTTTAAAATAGTTTGTTAATTAAATATAGTTTTCATTAACAAACTGCAAATCAATAAGCCCCTCGCTATTTGAAAAATAATATTTATCAAATACAAACGAGGGGCATTTTAATTATCAAACTAACTTTTAGCGCGGTAATTTCATAAAATCAGTATTACGCAAATAATGCTTTCCAGCAGTAATATCGTATTGTATTAAGCGATAGTCGTGAAGAAGTTGACGTGACTTCTTATCCATCTTAGACAAAATCATCGGATTACCATCGTTATCCAAATAAATTGATTGTCCTTCAGGAATTCTATCCCAGCCTTGAATAGTATTTACAACAGGAGGCTCCATAGCACTCACATGCTCATGTAAACGAGTTAAGAAAGCAAGATACGGAGAAACTTTAGCGTTCATATGTAAAGCAGCCTGAGAAATAAAGAAGTTAGGTGAAGAATACTTATTAGTACGCTCTACATCTTTATTTGTATTAGAATGCTCTACATTTTTGTTTGAAGATTTTTTCTCACTACGCTCTTTACGCTCCAAAGCAACTTTATTTGACCAAATAAAATAATCAGTCAAATGCAAAGACAATGAATTCTTTTCATCCGAACTTGCAGTACCGTAAATTCCTGGCAAATGGTCACCATAAAACATAACAGTAATAGGCTTATTCAGTTTATCTAAACTCTTCAAAAACGCTTGCGTTGCTTCATCAGTGTGCTGCACACCCTTAGCATACGTTTCAATAGAAGTTTTTTCATCATCACCAAGATCAGCGGCACCATCTTTAGAAGACGCTTCGAATTCATTATTCGCATACCAATCCCTATAAGGCATGTGGTTTTGCATAGTAACAATTTGTACGAACCTAGGTTGCTTATGTTCTTTAATCTTTTCTAACGCACTCTTATATGCTGATGCGTCAGAAACATACGGCGATTTATCTAGCACATCACGGTGAGCAATAACATCAGGTCCTTGCAATGCGTAGAACTTACTAAATCCAAACTTTTTGTAATTAGTAGCGCGCAAATACATGCTCGGCTCATACGGGTGGAAAGCTATAGATTTAATAGAATTACGAGAATCATCCCAATATTGATTAATAGTTGGAGACCATTGAGCATTAGGAACCAACTGCTGATACGGACTAGTCATTGAAGGATCAAAATTAGCCATGCTCAAACCAGTTAAAGACATGTACTCTAGGTTTGCAGTACCGCCACCGTAACCAGAAGAAAGCATCAAACCACTATCCGTATGCTTCTTCAAATTGCTAATAAATGGTATTGGATTCTTGTTCAACTTCAAACCAGGAACACGAGTAGGATCAGAGAACGATTCAGACAAAATAAGAATAAAAGTATTATCGTTCATATTTGTTGTACGAGAACGATTTATACGTTTAGATTCATCGTTATAACGCTTGTATACAGCCTTCATAGTTTCTTCACTGTAATCAGCCGGCCTATCCATAATTTTAGGATTTACATTACGCAAAAATGCCACAATAGCACCATTGCGTTGAGCGTCATAAACAGAATCCCACATAGCAGGACTGTCACCAAGCATTTTAGAAAAAACGTTAGCTGAAGAGTCGACTGTGCCAACGCCGCCAATATACCAGCTTAAATTCCCTATTAAAATCAACGCAATTGCAACACGAATGCCAGCAGAATAGCGCCAATCTTTAAATCGCACAATCTTTCCATGATTTGTATCAAATATGTGTAAGCAAACAGTTGTAACTAAAAGCAAAATAAAAACGCCTAAAGCAACACCAATGACCATAGGAGCATTATCTGGCAAAAATGAAGCGACATTACCAGTGTTACTTTTTAAAAAGTTTAAGTCCGCAGGAAGAATAGTTTCATAACGAACATTTACTTTCATATATTCAATAACAGCAATAAGCAATGAAACACTTAGAATTATCGCACTTGATATCCAAAATCGGTTACTAATCAAAAGAATTAAACCGTATATCATCGCAACAACGAGCGCACTAAGAACAATAACAAAATTAAGTTCTCTCCAAGTTTTAGTTATTAATCCCCAACGTCCACCAGACATTGCAGAAGTCATCTCAACTCTTCCAGCGCGCTGCACACCCATTTGCACAATAATTACCGACATGCCGTCAATAACAAAGAAAAGAAATGCATACAGCCAATACGGAACTTTCAAGCGCAAAAATGACTTCATACTATCCTCAATAAATCACACACGTACTAATTATTACTAATAATGTGCAAGTTTACTTATTGCTATCGTCATAACTTTTTAACAATGCATTGAAACAAGAAAAATTGCGATTTTAATACTTAGGACTGATTACAATATATGTTTCGATATTTATTATTTAAATAGAATAAATAATAAAAAATAAAACAAATATTGAGGAAAATTTCAGATACTAGCATTACATTACTAGGTTGGGCAATTACCGTGCGTATATGTCGCTTAGATTGGTAACTGGTACGCAAATTAGACTAGAAAGTATAGGAGTCAAACATGCTGCAATTGGCAAAAGTGAGTCTTTTGCAAGGATGGCTACCAATAAGCCTTTTTAGCGTAAATGGTATTTCTTTAGTCTTGTTACTTTTTATGAAAACAAAACGCGGCAAGAAAATGTTCCACTTACTAATACAGCTTGCAATAGGTGTCATAACATTTTTTGTCGGTGGAATAATTGCTTGGCTTATTTCTGACGTGTTTCTTGTATTCGGAGTAAGTCTTGGATGGCTCGTTATTTTTTCTATTGCATGCGGCTTCGGGCTTATAGGTTTTGCAGCAACAGCACTTGTTTTCTTACACAAATGGAGGAAACTAGTTGCAGTAATAGCTATTATCTTGACGTTAGCAAGCACAGCTCTTCATGTAGACATGATTTATGGGGAATACACGACAATAGGTTCAA
This sequence comes from Gardnerella sp. DNF01205, assembly GCF_049244135.1. NCBI lineage: Bacteria > Bacillati > Actinomycetota > Actinomycetes > Bifidobacteriales > Bifidobacteriaceae > Gardnerella > Gardnerella sp. DNF01205. The sequence continues at coordinate 1,211,378 of NZ_CP058378.1, forward strand.
TATTTGGAATGGGCGGTTTTCCAAAACTAGAAGTTAATAAGCAAAAATCCGCATCCTCTAGTATTAAGCAGTGGAGAGAGTTAGCAGCCCAACAAAAACTGCCAAAACTTCCTAAAAAAGGTATTGTTCGTTCAGTTTATATCCCTAACACTGCTTCACATTTCAATGCTAGAATAGCGAATGTATACTTGCCACCTGCTGCACTTGTTAAAAAACCACCAAAACTGCCAGTTATGGTCATGTTCGCAGGACAACCTGGTAGCCCTAATCACTTTTTTGCAGCAAGCGATATTGCAAATACTTTAGACAATTACGCGAAAGATCACTACGGTCTTGCACCTATTGTTGTAGCTCCTGACCAAAATGGTGAATCTTCGCATAATTCTCTGTGTGCAGATACACATGTGTTCGGCAAAGCAGAAACATATTTAATTAATGATGTTCCTAAATGGATACGCAAACATTTGCCAGTAAGCAAAGATCCTAAAATGTGGCTTATGGGCGGCTTCTCGCAAGGAGGCACTTGCTCAACGCAACTAGTTCCATCCCACCCTGATATATTTGGAAACATTTTTTCTGCCGGAGGGGAACTAGAACCAACGTATAAGAATCGCCAAGAAACAATTAATCATTATTTCAATGGAAACACATCAGAATATGAACGACACGTACCTAGTGTGATAATGCGTAAAAATGCTCCTTTGAAACAAAATTATTACGCTATTGCAGGCTCATGGGATACTAAATCTCAAGCGAATCAGGCAACCATTGCACTAAGCGCACATCGCGCTGGAATGAATGTTATAACCATGCTTTCTCAAGGCAATGGTCATGATTGGCACACAGTAAAAGCTGGATTAAAAATAGCAATTGATCAATTCTGCAAAAAAACAGGTATTTCAAGCACTGCGCCAAAACTTAATACCTACCCAAATGTACAAATTCTTGTCAACCAGCAAGTGAATCGAGACTAATATGATGCTGTCTTTCTTTCATAAACGCTGTAAGAAAAATGATTCTGATTCTAAACATTCAGCAATTCGACATACAAAAATATTGATGCACGATTTCATAGCTTGGATGCAACATAAAGTTTTTACATTAACACTTACGTGCATTTTTATTGTTATAAATTGCATACATTGGGTTGTATTAACGCTTATGCATTTTTATACTTATGGCACAAGCGCTACTCCTGCACAATTGTTTATGCGGCATCATCGCTCAAAAGGTCCAAGCCTATTCTTCGGGCACGGAAACGTCACAGAGCTGCTGATAAAAGTATGTCATTCGCTTATTTTCGTAAATAATATGCCATCTCTTATGGTTAATTGTTTACTTGTTGCCGTACTTATTGGCGTTGCAGAAACTCGTATAAGTAGACTTAATATTATTTATATTGCAATATTTAGCACACTTGTTGGCATAATTGTAGGATTAACAATCATAGGTAATCTTTCAATCATTATTCGAAACATGCATTGGATTACCAAGATTCCTATTCGACTATCTCCATTCACACTGTTTATTGGCGCTTTTATGGCTTCTGCATCTTACGAATCTATTTTGTGGCGCAGAAGAACTTTAGTAATTGGATACGCTACTACTTCAGCAATGCTTCTTTATAGTGGAAATCCTGGCGATTATTGCACTATTATTGCAGCCCTTACAGGGCACATCATCGGCAATATTATGAGCAAAACAAAAGGCGTTAAACGAAGTGTAAACTGGTGGGAAGGTACAGATTACGAAATTCGCAGGCTTTTTGCAGTAGCTCAGAGCATTATTGCATTAGGTCCAGTGTTGGCATTATCTTCGCGCTCTCACGCAGGAATTCTTACTACTCTTGGTTTGTTTATGTCACCGCAACTAGGCTCTAAAACATGGCTTACGCGATGCATGACAAATTACAGTACAAATAATTGTTTTCTTCATTCAGGTCTACATCACGCTGCAATTGGCGGATTATGGATTCGCATTCTATTACCAAGCATCACACTGATGATTATTGCGTGGGGAATGTTACGAGGGCGTAGACTAGCCGCATTAACTTCTATATTTATAAACGCACTAACTGTGCTATATGCAGGAATGTATTTCACTGTTTTGCCTTTAATTGCCACAAAACAAAATATTTTGGAACATCAACATAATGCTGTTGCTGTTGCTTTTATGCTTACAGCTCTCCCACCATTATTGCTTACTATTTTGTTGATAATTAATTTAAAGCATTTTTCTGTTCATACGAGCAAACTACAGGCACGTTTGGGACTAATAGCGATTTTTATAGCATTGTACATAACTGGCGCTGGATATGTTGCTTTTGGTCTTATGATACCTGAAGAATTTACTCCATCTGCTGATGTTTACCACTTATTGCGAGATTTACCAGGGCGCTGGATGCCTATGGGATTTGGAAACAGATCTAACGCAATGCTTCGCACTGAAACACCTCTATCTTCTTTACTAGCACAAAGCGTGGGCGTGATATTCTGGGCAATATTGTTTATTGTCTGCTTTACGTGGTTCCGCAGCAGCATCTCTACAAGCGAAAACGATAGAAAAAAAGCAAGCTCATTAGTAGAACTTGGCGGAAACACAATGAGCTTTATGACGACTTGGGCAAATAACCATTATTGGTTCTCTCAAAGCGGGCAATCTGCAATCGCCTATAGACTAAATTACGGTATTGCACTCACTCTTACAGAGCCTTTTGGAGATGAAAAAGAATATTCGCAAGATATTCGAGGATTTATTAAATTATGCGAACAAAATTCGTGGTCTCCAGCATTCTATGCTGTGCACGATAAAACGCGTCAAGAACTAGAAAAACTTGGATTTACTTCTATTAAAGTCGGAACAGACATGCTAGTAGACCCTAATGCTTGGCAGACGCGAGGGAAAAAATGGCAAGATATTCGTACAGCTATAAACAAAGCAAAACGAGATGGAATTGCCGACGTACTTACAACTTATAACGAAGCCTCTTGGGACATACAGCAACAAATTGTAGAAATTTCAGAAGAATGGGCAGAGTTAAAAGCTCTTCCAGAAATGAAATTTACTCTCGGTGGACTTGACGAACTTCAGGATAACCGCGTCAAAATTTTATACGCTATTAATGAAGACGGCAGGGTACTTGGAGTAACTAGCTGGATGCCAACGTATAGGAATAATAGAATCATTGGTTGGACACTTGATTTTATGCGTCACCGCACAGATAGTCCTAATGGGATTATGGAATTATTAATTGCTAGAATGGCAGAACGTTTAAGAGATGAAGGATTAGAAAACCCAGACTGTTCTGTAGAATTTATGAGCCTTTCTGCAGCACCTCTAGCTGGCATAAACGAAGACACATTGAACGAAAATGGTCAAAAATCTTCTAACGTTATTAATCATGCGCTAGAAATGATGTCTGACATTTTGGAACCAGCTTATGGGTTCAAATCGCTATATTTCTTCAAGAAAAAATTCCAACCATCCGCAAGTTCCGTATATGTCTGCTACATGGATTCTGCAAAATTAGCTCAGATTTCACTAGCTGTGACTCACGCCTATTTACCGGAAGCTAATCCTAAACAAATACTAGAAATGGTAAAATCGTTGCGTCCAAAAAGTAGCGAAGCGAACAAATAATTTGTTAAGTTTTAGATAAACTTCGGCGAGTTCTCCCTAGTGTTGCGTAAAGTAACAAGTGCACGTCAGGGAGGTTCATCGTGTCAGAAGTAAAGCCAACCGTCGCTGTCGTAATGGGATCCTCAAGTGATTGGGAAACCATGCGTCATGCTTGTGAAATTCTAGATAAATTCCAAGTTCCGTATATGAAACGAGTTATTTCCGCACATCGTACACCAGAATTAATGGCAGATTTTGCGCATAATGCTCGCTCAAACGGTTTCAAAATTATTATTGCTGGAGCCGGCGGAGCTGCCCACTTGCCTGGCATGATTGCGGCACAAACCACGCTTCCTGTTATTGGAGTGCCAGTACGCTCGCATGCGCTATCAGGCTGGGATTCATTGCTTTCAATAGTACAAATGCCAGGAGGTATTCCTGTTGCAACTACTGCAGTTGGAAACTCTGGAGCAACAAATGCTGGATTGCTTGCTGTGAGCATTCTAAGCACAACTGATAATCGTCTTGCTAAAGAACTAGCAGAATATCGCAATGAACTAAAAGAAAAAGTCGAGGAATCAAATGCCAACCTTATCTGAAGTAACTAATGGCGCTGTTGAACGTTTAATGCCAGGATCCACTATTGGAATTATTGGTGGCGGCCAGTTAGGGCGCATGATGGCTATTGCAGCTCGCCATATGGGTTTTCGTATTGGTGTTCTTGATCCTACGCTTGACTGCCCTGTGTTCCAAGTAGCAGATTTGCAGGTTGAAGCTAATTACGACGATCCTGAAGGCTTGCGTGAGCTTGCTGAACGTTGCGATGTATTAACTTACGAATTTGAAAATGTTAACGCAGACGCACTTGATAAAGTTCGTCATTTAACCGCAATCCCACAAGGAACTGACCTGTTACGCGTAACTCAAGATCGCGTCAGTGAAAAAACGTTCATTAATAGTCATAAAATCGAAACAGCTCCGTGGCGTGAAGTAAATAATTTAGACGACTTAGATACTGCTATTGACGAAATAGGCTTGCCAGCAATTCTTAAAACTCGTCGCGGCGGCTACGACGGTCATGGCCAAGATGTTTTGCGTACAGAAGAAGACGTTGCTAACATTCACCATCGCTCGGATCGCGGAGGAAAATTCCCTCCTTCAATTCTCGAGGGTTTCGTTGATTTTGCTTTTGAAGCATCGATCCTGGTTTCTGGAAATGGTAAGGATTTCGTAACTTATCCTCTAGTAAAAAACGTGCATCACAATAGTATTTTGCACATGACTTTAGCTCCTGCAGTAGTTGATCCTGAAGTTGAAAAAACAGCTCACGAATTAGCTTTGCGCTTAGCTAAAGGATTCGAACTAGCAGGAACATTAGGAATTGAGCTTTTCATCACTAAAGATAATCGCGTAGTAGTAAACGAACTCGCTCCTCGCCCTCACAATTCCGGGCATTATACGATTGAAGCTTGCGATATGGATCAATTTGAAGCACATATTCGCGGTATTGTTGGTTGGCCTTTAAAGAAGCCTAAGCTACTTTCCCCTGCTGTTATGGTAAATGTTCTTGGACAACATGTGGCTCCTACGCGTTCGCTGATTTTGGAACATCCAGAATGGCATATACACGATTATGGAAAAGCTGAAGTTCGTAAGAATCGCAAAATGGGTCATATTACTGTGCTATGCGATAATCCTGTTGACGCCGCTGCCGCATTAGATGCAACAGGCTGCTGGGACGACGAACTAGACTAAAAACGACGAAAGGATGCGAAATGTCTAGTGAGCCTATGCGTAGACATACAAAACAAAAAGAAATAGTACTCTCCTACTTACGCGAGTCTCGTAATTTTGTTTCTGCACAAGATTTGCACAGAATACTCGCCAAAGACGGGGAGATTATTGGCTTAGCAACAGTGTATCGTCAACTTAATTCTTTAACTCAAAGCGGCGAAGTAGACACAGTGCGTTTTAACGGTCAGCAATTATTCCGCATTTGCGACGAGAATACGCACCACCATCATTTAGTTTGCGAACGTTGCGGAAAAACTGTTGATATTGAGCCGCCTGACGACGAAGGCTGGATTCATAAAGTAGCTGAATCTCACGGGTATACTGTGGTGGATCATACGCTAGAAGTATTCGGCTTATGCGAAAGCTGCCGCGAAGAAGATAAGTAACCTGCACGCGTCTTATTGACGCGTGCAGACCTCACTTGCGTGCAAAGCACACCGTGCTTTGCACCCCGAGCAAGCTCGGCACTATGAAATCTTGAAATGCACTATGCGATTTCAAGATTTCATAGTGAACACGACTCACACAAAACTTACTCGTCCACACCTACGAATTCAGGAGAATTTCCTGCAAATATTACATACTAATCTGTTCTGCCTTCGTCTTTACTGACGAAGGCAGACCTCGCTTGCGTTGAAAGCACACCGTGCTTTCAACCTTGAGCAAGCTCGGCACTTTTAAAAAGCCCGAAATTCTTATAATTTCGGGCTTCGTAAAAGTGCCCCCGACGCGACTCGAACGCGCAACCAACGGATTAGAAGGCCGTTGCTCTATCCTTTGAGCTACAGAGGCAAACAAATGGTTATTATACCAAAAAACTACTATCAACGCGCCATAAAATTATAAATATCAAACGTTTATATAAAAATTGTTATTCAATAATCCACGCAAGTGACATCAACACTGCAAGGAAGAACACATTGACAATAGTATACGTGAGCAAATAACGCCCACGGTAATGCGAATACTGGTGTGTAATTCCCTTATAAGAAATAAGCGAAGCCATAGAAGCAATCAAAGTACCCATTCCACCAAGATTCGTGCCAATAATAAGAAGCTTCCACTGATCACAGAATCCAGAAAGCAGAATCGTCGTCGGCACGTTGCTAATAAATTGGCTTGAAGCAATAGAAACTTCCATCGGATGCGTACCAACCCACATTTGCGCAAGATCGCTAAATCCAGAAACTCGACGCATATTGCCAATAAAAACAAAGAACATAATAAACGTAAGTGGCAAAGCCCAATCTAAAACACGGAATACGTGGCGGTCGCAAACAAGGAAAGCTGCAACCATAATGAGCACCATAATCCAGTCAGGAATCCATCCACTAACACCACACAAACAAACAACAAACAGCAAACTATAAACAGTAACACGCCAGCGAGTAAAACTCATGCCGTAACCCATAACACGAATTTCATCAGGCTGCGGATGACCATGTGAAGGGGCCAACACGCTTTGCTCAATATCGTCACCATGCAAACCTGCAAACTGGTCAACTGTGCGCGACTTAAAGAATACGAATGCAAATACAATCATCAACAGTGCTGCTGTAATCGTATAAGGCGCCATAATCTTCAAAAAATCTTGCGTAGACATATGAGTCAACGCCTTTAAATACAGATTGTGAGCATTGCCAATAGGAGTGAGCATACTTCCAACATTGGCACCAATAGTCATAAGCGTAATTACAAGAATTGACTGCTTTTCAGCATTCGCCATTACGAGCACAGATAGTGCAAAAGGCACAAAAGTTACGAGAGCAACGTCGTTCGTAATCCACATTGCCGAAAAGAATGTTAACGACATAAGCACGAGCACCAAGCCGCGCTCAGTGCGCACATGCCTTAGCAAACGCGCACCAATAGATCGAAACACACCAATGCGCTGGAATCCGCACACAACCATCATAAGGCACACTAATTGCGAAATAGTGTTGAGATGAATATAACTCAAATATTGCGGATCTGGAGGTACCAAAAAACAGGAAATAACTGCCAAAATTGCGGCAACAATAAGAATGGTTTCACACTTGACCACATTCAACAGCCAGCGCTTCATCATTCCTCCGTAACGCAATAGACATAATGACTCTATTATACTAGAAACCCAGTCCCACAATCGGGTTAAATTCCCGACAAAATCGTTGCAATAACAATAAATTAGCAACTATTAATAGCGTGATTTAGCCTAAAGTAGCTAACATAAAATTCCGCCCTTTTTTATGACACGCGCATCGCAAAAATTGCGTTTAAAGACAAGATTGCGTATATCATATTAAAACAAAGAATTTGTTGTCTACACAAGAAGCGAATTATGGCAGAAATAAACAAAACAGAAGATCAAAAGCTTGAACAAAAACTTGCTCGTCAAATGCATCTTCGTGAAAACCACAAGCGCAATACTGCAGATTTAGTTGTTGAATGCTTGGTAAACGAAGGAGTTGAAGTAGTATTCGGTATTCCAGGTGAGGAAAATATTCCGCTTCTTGAAGCAATTGAGCGCGATGGACGAATTCGTTTTGTGCTTACTCGCCACGAGCAGGGCGCTGGTTTTATGGCAGCGACATACGCTCATATTACTGGAAAACCAGGCGTATGCTTGGCAACTCTAGGTCCTGGCGCATTGAATTTAACACTTCCTGTAGCTCAAGCAAACGCAAGCACCACACCGCTTGTAGCAATTTGCGCACAAGGTAACGTTTCTAGGCTTTATAAGGAATCTCACCAAATTATTGATTTGGTTGCACTCTTCCAGCCAATTACGCAATGGTCTTCTATGATGCTTGCTCCAGAATCTGCGCCAGAAATGGTTCGAAAAGCTTTCTCAATTGCCGGTCGCAACCGTCCGGGAGCCACATGCCTTGTTATTCCGGAAGATATCAGCGAAATGCCAGCACCTGACAACGCAAAGCCTCTTCCACTTCCACATCCGCTGCATATTATGCCAGCGCCAGACACTATTGAAGAAGCTGCGAAAATTATTAGTCAAGCAAAGCAACCTATTATTTTGGCTGGAAACGGCGTTGCGCGCTCTCACGCTGAGGATCAGCTTCTTGCGTTTGCTGAGCAGCTTAATGTGCCAGTTGCAACTACTTTCGAAGGTAAGGGCGTTTTCCCAGATAATCATCCGAATGCACTTGGCGTAGTCGGCTTCATGCATCGCGATTACGAGAACTTCGCGTTTGACACTGCTGATTTGATTATTGCTGTCGGCTTCTCAATTCAGCAGTTCGACCCGAAGAAAATCAACCCAAATATTGATAAAACTATTATTCACATCAATACTTTTGTGGAAGATACCGACGCACACTACCCTACTGCGCTGAATATTATGGCGAATATTGGCCAAACGCTTAAAACTCTTACAGAAGTATTAAAGACACGAAACATTACTTTTGACGTAAGTCACCCACGTATTCGACAACTACTTACGGAAGAATTACATTCTTGCGAAAACGACGAAAGCATGCCAATGAAACCACAGCGCGTAGTTTACGATATTCGCCGCGCTGTTCCTGAAGGCACGAAGGTTCTTGTAGATACAGGCGCTCTTAAAATGTGGATGGCACGATTGTACCCAACTATGCACCCGAATACTTGCATAATCGACAACAGTCTTTCAACTATGGCTTGGACGCTTCCAGGTGCTGTTGGAGCTTCGTTTATTCGCGATAATTCCGGCAAAATTAACACGAAACCGGTTTTGGCTGTGATGGGCGACGGAAGCTTTATGATGAACGTGCAGGAAATTGAAACTGCAGTGCGCGTTGGCAGCCGAATGGTAGTTCTTGTTTGGGAAGATAACGCGTACGGCTTAATCAAGTGGAAGATGGAGCTTCATGCAGGCGAGCACGAGTACGTTGATTTCCATAATCCGGACGTGCCAAAACTAGCTGAAAGCTTTGGCGCGCGCGGTCATGCTGTTAAAAAACCGGAGGATTTGTACAACATGCTTCGTGAAGCGCTGGATCAGGAAAGCGGCGTCGACGTGATTTCTTGCCCAGTTGACTACAGTGAGAATATGAAGCTTATTGAAAAGCTCGGCGATATTGACTTTAGTAACTGAGTTTCAATAAATTTTTGCAGACAAAAGGCTACGTAATCACGCTAGATTATGTGGTCTTTTGTTTGTTAGTACAGTTTTGTACAAAAGATTGCATGAAAGGCTACATGATTTGCGATTGCAAGTTTTTACGAGCAGCTTCCATTGAAGTAATTTTTCCTAGAAGCTCAAGCTTTTCCTGACCATCCTTGAGTTTCGCCATACGCACTCTAGCAGCACCGATTCTACGCATATAGCCGATATCAAGAAGGCGAATAAGCAGCTCGTTTGCATACTTACTTTCTGCACTCGTAGCTTTCCGCAAAAGATCTGAAGGAGATCCGTTTGAAACTTGCTGATTCTGTCGATTGCCGGTATCTTCCAATGTATCTGCAGGAGAAGGAAGCGGCAACGGCATTACAGAAAGTTCTGTAATAACGGATTCAAGCAAAGGACCTGCAGCTTTTGTCATCATATGCAGCCACAATCCTTGCGAAACATTGCCAACCGGCAATCCACCTGCAGCTACAAATGCTTGAAACAGCGTACGAAATACTGGTGTAATAAAATTATTCAAAGTCAATTGCGCAAACAATTTCTCATCAAAAGCAAGCGGAACTTGCAAAAGTAATGCCATAAATTGTTGTTCGCACATAAATACAGCATCATCCACACGATAATAATGCTGATTTTTAGCAGAACTTTTAATAATTTCCATGCGCGAAGCTTTAAAACCTGCATTACGATCGTCATTAATTTGCTGACCAAAAGTTGGAATAACGTTATGCTTTTGCGCATAAGCATCGTCGTCACGCACTTTCAAACGTCTACGTGCAGACTCAACTTCATTGCGCATAACAGCTAAATCAACGCCAATTGAACGCACGGCTTTGCGCATATACAAGTCAAGCAGCGAACGGTCTCGAATTTGCGCAATAAGAGGAGCGACAGCCTTTATAGCGCCCATTTGACCAGTAGTGTACGAAGTCTCAAAACGATTAATTACTGTGTCAATAACGAAATCGTATAGCGGACTTGCATGTGCAACAAGCGAACGCACAGCCTCATCACCGCGCTGAATACGCAAATCGCAAGGATCGAGATTATTGTCTGCTACAGCAACAAAAGTTTGCGTCAAAAACGCAGAATCCAAACCAAAAGCGTGTAGCGCAGCCTTTTGACCTGCAGCATCACCGTCGAAAGTAAAAACGATGCGCGAACTTACAGACTGTCCATCCACCTTCAGTGGGCCAACAAGCTGAATTGCCCCCAAAGAATCGTCTGCAATAAGGCGGCGCACAATTTTTGCATGCTCAACGCCAAACGCAGTTCCGCAAGTTGCAACAGCAGTATCAATACCAGCCAAATGACATGCCATTACATCTGTGTAGCCCTCTACAATTACAACTTGACGCTTTTTTACAATATTTGCCTTAGCTAAGTCAATTCCGTACAGAACTTGCGTTTTTCGATACAGTGCAGTATCGGGAGTGTTAATATATTTCGCGCTAATAGAATCGTCATCATAAAGCTTTCTTGCACCAAAGCCAAGAGTTCGACCAGTCGAGTCGCGAATAGGCCAAGTTAAGCGGCCACGGAAATAATCATATATTCCGCGCTGACCGAGTCTAGCGAGACCAGCGTCGAGAAGCTCTTGACGCGTAAAACCTTTATTCGCTAAGTATCTAACTAAATTATCCCAGCCTTTAGGCGCGTAACCGCAAGAAAAACGCGCACTTTGTTGCGGAGTAAAGTTTCGCCCTGCAAGTAATTCGCGCGCAGGAGCTGCCTCTTGAGTGCCGAGATTTGAAACGAAAAACTTTTGCGCTTCTTCATTTGCTTCTAAAAGCCTGGCTCGCTTAGAACCGCGCGATTGAGAATCACTATTTTGCTCCTGCTTATAATGCATCTCAATGTGGTAACGATCTGCTAAAAACTCGACCGCTTCACGAAAATCAATATTCTCTTTTTGCTCAACGTACTTAAATACGTCGCCGCCAGCGCCGCAACCAAAACAATGCCACACTCCCAAGCTTGGTCGCACACTAAAACTTGGCGTTTTTTCATCGTGGAATGGGCAAAGACCTACAAAAGTGCCAGTTCCGGAAGGCTTAAGCGTCACTGTTGCAGACACAATGTCATACAAATCTGCCGCAGCGCGCACGCGCTCAATGTCTTCTTTCACAATCATTCCAACCATGCTATCTAGCTTATCGCAAATCTGCGGCGAGTGGTATTGCGCATATAATTTTAGTGTTTCAGCCACTTTTCACCGTTTTTCCAAAGCATAATACAAAAATAGGCGATGCGAACACAGGATATACTGCGTTACGCACCGCCTTAAAATCAATTACTTGATTACAACAGATACAAATGCAATTTATAAATGCAATTTATAAGCATTAATACCTAAAAATAACTAGAGAAAAGATTAGCGAATAAACTATTTAGTGACGACTCTTGCAAAGAACAGCACCAATACCGGCAAGCATGGAAGCAGTGACAGCAGCCAAAACTACAGAAGAACCAGTATTAGGAAGTTTAGCAGTCTTATTGCTATCAATCTTATTGCTATCAGTCTTATTGTTATCAGCTTTACTATTATCGACACGATGCGGAATAGAAGTATCTACAGATTGAGTGTCAGCCGATTCAGAATTTTTTTGAGAATGTCCGAAGTAATCAATAGCAGCTACAAACCTATTGAGCGCGCCATCAAACTTTGGATGGTGCAAACTAAGATAATAAGATTCAGCTTCATCTGCCTTATTCTGAGCTGCGGCTTTTTCTTCTTCTGTAGAAGCGTTATCAACTTCATCTAAAGCTGCAACCCACTTAGCCTTAGCTTCGCAAATCTCATGATTTACTTCCAACAATGCTTTAGCTTCGGCGTACCCCTTAGCATTCGTATCGCCTGCGGAAACGATTTCATTTGCGCGAGACAATACTTCCAAAATCAAATTATCAACATCTTCTTCTTGACTATCATTGGAATAATCATCAGCCATCGCTGGAGTAGAAAAAGCTAATCCGGATAGCAAAGTTGCAGCAGCAGCGAATACTGCGATAGCTTTCTTGTTTAACATAATTTTCCTTTCTTCTTCCTTCTCACGTACAGCGTGCGAAGAATTTTGCACTAAAATATGTTAGTGTAACTTTGGGTCAAACATGTGACCTATATCACAAAATACCCCCCCCTAGAAAATGAATGAAGTAGAAGGAAAAATAGAACAAAGCTATATAATTTTCAGGCTAAATTAATGACAGCAAATTTGCGAGAATTCACCATATAACTGATGCAAAACCGTCGAAAACACATAATCACTTGGTGAAATAAACAAAACGAGACGAAACTGTCGAAAACACCAAATCAACGATAATATCGACAAAATACGCTACGAAATCAGCGGAAGACGCACAAATCGCAAATAGTTGCGCAAGCCGCATCTTCCGCAATCTTTCGTAATCTTTTGCTACTTTACAATTCCCGATCTTTAATGAAACCAGTAAAATCAAACGGCTTCTCAACTAGGTAGTAAACGTTTGAATCATCCGGAGCTGGAGCAAAAGGTATTGCTTTATGTTTAGAAGTTGGAACAAAAGGATTGTCTCTCATATCACCATCTTTTGAAGCAACTGTTATCTCTGATTTACTGTAATATTTAGGATCTCTGCGCAAAATAAACGGACGATCCATATCCGGTTTAGTCTTGCCTTTGCCTTTAAAGAATCCGCTTGCTTCTAGTTCGTCGAGCTTTGCACTAACCGGAACAAGCACAAAATACGCGCGCATCTTATACGTTATACCCTTATTTACTCCCGGCACATCAATAAAGTTATTGCTAGAATAATCTGGATAATTGCTATCTAAATCTTGGTAATCTTGGAATTGTCCGTTAACACACAACCCCGAATGCACATTGTATACCTTATTGCCACAATAAGGATCTCCACCATCGCGAAATATTTCAGTCATGCCAGAATCACCAAAAATCAATGTATTGTGCAAAGGAAGAGAATTCTTATCTTCATCACTATCATCAGTATCAATTGCATCACCCAATAATTGCTGTGTATACTGCCACATTCCGAAACTGTGTGCATAATCTTTATTATTTTCATCATCTACTAAATCATCCATAGCATGAGTGCCACGAAGAAGCACTCTAGTATTCTCGCCTATTTCTGTATCATAATTTGTAGGTTCAAACTCTAAGCAATCTCCAGATTTAGTGCACCATTTTCCAACAAATGGAACTAATGTAGAAACTACAGTTGCTTGATTACTTTCACCATATCCACGCTTGCTAGTAAACATTTTCTTAGTTTCAGAAGCATCAGCGCCATAGTAAAGCGTTATGTCGGTATCTCCCCTATGTGATTGCCCTAATCCAAGATTAGACCCAACAATTTTGCCTAAGTGTTTTCGGGATGAATATTTTGGTACAAGTCTAACTTTGAATCCTTCATCAGACATCATTTTGTACGCTTCGTCTTTATCTTTATCGAATAATTCAACAGGAACAGACCTGCCGCTATCAGGATATTTATCTTCTTCTCCAACGCCTATGAAGATTTCTTTATTTTCATCTAAAGGCTCGCCTGGCATTGGGTTAGTTGCAGCAATTTTTCCAGGATGAAGTGAGGCTACTTTGTAAACTTTTACTGGAACTCCCATTGATTTTAATAGAGGCGCTGCTTCTTCAACAGTTTTTCCAATCACTCCCTTTTCCGGAATTCCAGGACCTTTGGATTCAACGACCGTTACAACGTGATTTCCGTGAATAACTTGCCCAGGTTTTACGTTTTGATACCGAGCAAAATTACCTGGTTTACTTCCTCCGAAATCTTTTACTAAGTGAGTTTCAACACCTTTTTCTTGCAGTTCGCGTACAACATCTTGCGCAGATTGTGAAGTTTTTGCTTTAGGTACGACTATGCGTTCAGATGGCGCTGCTTTACGAAAATGCGGAAAAGTAAAGAAGAAGACTGCCGCCGCAATAATTGCAACCGCTGCTATAACGCATGCGCTTATAATAATTAGTTTGCGATTTTTTATAAGCGGAGTTGCATATTCAGGCTGAGCTATTTGAATTCCAGGCTGCATCACTTCCGTAGGCTGCTCTACTCCAGTAGGCTGCATCACTTCCGTAGGCTGAGATTGTTCAACGTTATTCCCGTATGAAACAGAAGCACCACAGTTACCACAGAATTTTTCTCCAGGAATAATATTATTCCCGCAATTTGCACAAAACATCGTAGCCTTCTCTCGTGCGCGCAACAATCTCATCTACAGAAAAATCTAATTTCTATACTACAGCTACTTGCGCAATTTTTTAATGCGACAACAAACGCCGTGAATATTCACAGCAAATGTTTCCACATAACGCCGAAACGGCAACAAACGCCGGGAAAATAACACGGCAAATGTGGTTAGACGCGGCCAAATCACAGTGATTCGCCAGGAATTGCACTCCAGTCGAAAGGTTCTTCCACAAGATAGTACGCGTTTGAATCGTCCGCAGCTGGAGCGAACGGAACCGCGCGACTACGCTCCGTAGGTACAAAAGGATTAACCCAATCGCTTCCTGCTTTCTGGTCCATGCGCGTTTCTTTGTATAGCTTAGGATTTCTGCGCAAAATAAACGGTCGTGTCAAATCAGGCTTATTCTCAACTTTTCCAACGAAATATCCGCTATTTACAAGCTTATCGAATTTCGCACCAACAGGCACAACTACCATAAAATCTCGCATTGTATAGTAGAAACCAACACCATTGCCTGGATCATCTTGAATACGGTGATATTCGTCTGGATCGTTATCTGGATACTGAACGTATTTTCCATTCAGGCATGCGAATCCAGCACCCATAATAAAAGTATCCTCACCGCCGCATTCTATAACTCCTCCACCAGAATACAGTTCAACAGCACCAGTATCACCAGAAATAAGGTGATTTCTCATCATTGAACTATTTGGAAGATTCTTATCAAATACAGCGTAATCCGTAGGATCTTGGCCCGTTGAATTTAGTGTAAGAACACCTTTCATATTTATATAATCTTTGTGGTCTTTATCAGGTATTCTACCGTTTTTATCAGCAATATCTGCCGGTATAAGTTCCGTAATGTCCTTCTCTTCCGTGTCTAATTCGGAAACTCCACTCATAAAACGCGGAATAAGATTTATGCAATCGCCACTCTTCGTGCACCACTTGCCAACAAAAGAGCCTGCTCGAGTTACAAGATAAGCCGTTTCGTCTCCGAAAGTCATCGGCTCAGTCACCACATCCTTAGCTTTGGACGCGTCAACACCATAGTAAAGCGTTACGGCTTTAGGATTGCCTTTAGTGCCCAAAGCTGGGTAGGCGCCAACGATTTTGCCAAAATACTTTGCAGACGAGAACTTCGGGCGAAGATCCACGCTGAAAGGCTTAGAAGATAGCATGTCCTTGGCTTTGTCTTTATCTAATCCAAACACGTCAACTGGCACGCCATCGCACTTTTCGCCAACCGCAATATTTATTACGCCGTCTTTGCCAACAGCATTTCCAGGCATAGGGCTAGACGCAACAATCTTACCGTCTGCAGTATCGGTGGAAGGAACGTGATGCAGTTTTACTGGAACGCCCATTGACTTCACAATTTTCTTAGCATTGTCCAGACTTGCGCCAACAACGCCTTTTGCAGGAACACCCGGGCCTTTAGATCTTAGAATTTTTACAACTGTTTTAGTTGACACTTTAGAACCCGGCTTAACGTTTGCGTATCGAAGGAAGTTGCCCTTCTTTTCGGCGCCAAACTCGTCTATAACTTTCGTGCGGAAACCGTTATTTTCCAGGGTTTTTGCAATATTATCCGCATTGTCTCCAGCTTTTGCTTTAGGAATTTCAGCGTAGGCTTTTGCACTGGTTAAGTTTGCGATTGAATTAGGATTTTTTACGCAATATAGAACAGTGCCTGTAATTACAAGCGCGATTGCAAGAATAATGCTCGTAATCATAATTATGAGTTGCTTGCGATTATGAAGAGGGTCGAATTTGAAGGAATTATGAGATTGCGACGAGCTTGATAAGTTGGACGAGTTTAATGAGCTGTATGAATCAGCTACATCGCTTTCAACAACAGCTCCACAAAAACTGCAGAACTTGTTACCTTCATCAATCTTATTTCCGCAATTTGCACAAAACATTCTCAACCTTCTTCGCACACTTTAGTCTTTACAACAAATCTACACTCACAGCTCACCCAGAACAAAGCACTTAGCAAAAGCACCTAGCACAAAGCCGCGTGAAGAGTTGTAGCAGAACCGTCTGTAAGACTTGCCACCTGGTCGATTGCAACACGAAGACGCTCATCATCGTTAGTGCACTCGTTCCAATCTCCCACGAATACTTCCTCCATTGCATCGTGCGAGCGCGGCGACTTGCTCATAAATACTTCTACTAAATCTGTCAAAATTTTCTGTTCGCGCTTATAAACTTCACGCTCGCGAGGAGCGATTATAAAGTGCACAGCTAAGCTTTTCAGCATCACAATTTCGTAGGAAGTATTTTCCGGAATCACAAGGTTTGCGCGGTAGCGAACAAGCGGACCGTTGCCATAACGCTCACGCGTAGCGTGCTCAACAGAGCTTGCAAAACGACCAATAAGAGCACTAGTAATATTTTTCAACTGCGCTAGCGCTCGACGAGAACCGTCGAAAGAATTAGGAAACATGTGAAGCGAACGCAAACGTTTCAAAGCATCCAAAAGTTTATCTACATCCCAACGTTCACCATACCATGCATGGGTTTCTTCAATAACTTCATCTACAACTTTTGAATCCGCAACTAAAGCAGGGTTAAAAGCGCCAGTTACAATCGCATCCTCAATATCGTGCACACTGTAAGCAATGTCGTCTGAAAGATCCATTATTTGACATTCCATTGGTTTTGCTTCGCGTGGAGCACCAATTTTCAGCCATTCAAACACATCTCGATCATCCGGATACACACAGAATTTCAAATCACGCTCGCCTTTATCGTGCGCTTTTGCTTCTTCTAATCCCCACGGATACTTCACTGCAGCATCTAATGCTGCGCGCGTAAGATTTACTCCTGCACTTCTACCGTTTTCGCGAAAAACTTTCGGTTCTAAGCGCGTAAGTAAGCGAAGAGTTTGTGCGTTTCCTTCAAATCCACCAATATTTTTCGCTAATTCTGCGAGCGCGCGTTCTCCGTTATGGCCAAATGGTGGGTGCCCTAAGTCGTGCGATAAGCAAGCGCAATCAACAACATCCGGATCGCATCCAAGCATTGCTGCAATTTGCCTACCAATTTGCGCAACTTCCAAAGTATGTGTCAAGCGAGTTCGAGCAAAATCATCCGAACCCGCAACTAAAACCTGGCTTTTTGCACCCAATCGACGTAGCGCAGATGAGTGTATGATTCGCGCACGATCTCGTTCAAAAGGCGTTCTCACACGAGTGTGATGAGGCTCACTCGCCCAGCGCTCAGTATCATGCAAATCGTATTCGCCAACGATCTCATTATCCGATGCAATTACTTCGTTGCACATACAGCACCTCTTTTATTTGCAATTAAGGCTAATTTAACCTTCTAAAAAACCAAGCAGCAACAAGCTATATAAGACTTTTTGCGTCCAATTTTGCAATATCGCTAGAAGATAGCACTTCGTAAGCATTGCGGTAAAGCCGCGGCACGCGAGGTCCGATTCCAGTCATGATTTCGTAGCTGATTGTTCCTGCAGCTTCTGCCCAATCGTCGGCAGTAGGCTCAGCAAATTCCACACCTCTTCCAGGACCAAAAAGCGTTACAGTATCGCCTTCTCGGACGCCTAACTCTGCAGCATCGCCTTTTAAATCAACTATGAACTGATCCATGCAAACTCGCCCTGAAACATTCAAAATTCGCGCACCTTTATTGGTTTCTACTCTAACCGGTCCGCCCTGCTTATCAACATGACGCGCACCTTGCATATCAAATCCGGAAGCAGATCGCAAAATTCCGTCAGCGTAACCAAGCGGCACAATAGCAGTACTCGTATTATTTGGAGTTAAATACGTGCGCCCGTAGGAAATTCCATGCCCTTCTTCTACAGCTTTTACAGTGCCAAGTTGCGCTTGAAGCGTCATAGCTGGTTGCAATCCATAAGTTTGAGAATCCCCCATTGCAGGATCCGGCTCGTATCCATACAAACCAATTCCTGGTCTAACAAGCTCAAAACGAATTTCTGGACGATTAAGCGTTGCAGCAGTATTCGCTAAATGGCGGATTTTAGGTGCCACAGATGCTTCTTTCATGCGATTTGTAAACTCGTGGAATTGTTGGATTTGCCGGTCGGTTGCATCTACAAATTCTGGAACATCAGGAGAATCTGCCACAGCTAAGTGACTCCATTGGCCAATAACCTCAATTACGCCTTCACTAGAGTATTGTTGCAATTTTTCTAGAGCGGCACTAAAACCTTCTGGCGTAAAACCGTTTCGTCCAAAACCAGTATCGACTTTTACGTGCACGCGAGCAGGTTTACCTAACTTTCGTGCAGCAAAAGCTACAGCATCAAGAGAGTCAACAGAGCCTACTGAAATATCGATATCTGCTGTAATCAGATCTGCAAATCTCGTAGTTGGAGCGCTAGTAAGCCAAGTGAGAATATGGCAACGGCTAGAATCAATACCAGCTGCACGCAAACGCAACGCTTCGTACGGTTGAGCTGTGCCAAGCCAAGTAGCACCTCCAGCCAAAGCCGCGAGCGCACTAGGAACAAGCCCGTGACCGTATCCGTCTGCTTTTACGACTCCCATAACTTCCGGCGCATTCTGACTAGGCTGCAAATCTTGCGAAACGCGCGCAACCAAAGTGCGCATATTGTCTCGAAGCGCCTTCAAATCGACGATTACTTGCCCAGGGTATACGCTTAACGCGCGAGCATAGTTTGCTTCTAACATTGCCGCATTACGTGCACTATTACTTGCCGCATTACTTAAATCTGTACTCATAACTCACCTAACTGATTTAGTATGCTTTTAATGCTACATGCTCTTTTGCATACTCTCCATAAGCTTTTTAAGAACACATGCGCATTTCATATGACATGATTAAGTGTTTGCACCCATTGGTATGCAATACGTACTGCACTGTGCGCACGATCTGGAATAACGACCAATCCACAACGACTAAACCCTGCACGCGTAATTACTTTTTGCATAATCACGTTATCTGGATGCGTATCAATGCGTACATTATTATAGTTTTGCTGCACCCAATGCAAGCACGCTGTTGCCATTTTTGGTTTTATTCCCGAAGATGCTAAGCGGTGAATTGTTACATAAGAGGAAATATCATCAAGCCATGCACCGTCAATACTGGCATACACTTCATCAACACCTTCGCATAATGCGAATTGCGCTAAAATACGCTCGTTATGCGATTCTGGATCCTCGTCAACAATCAAATAGAAACGTTTTAAACGAATATCCTCAATAACACTTGAAACAAGTGGAAAACTATTCCCCCACTGATGAGGATTGCCTGTAACACGCATAAATTTGCGAGCATTTTCATAAATATGCTCAATATTTCGCAAGTCACCAAGAGTTGCTTTTCTCAATGTTATATCTTCCATGCCAACCTCTAAAAGAAACCAAATAAAATCACGCAAAATTAGCTAATTATTACTTACACAAGTTTGCGCTCAAAAGGATCCGAACTAATTCCCTTCGCTAGAATATCTTTACACCATTGACTAGCACCAAATAAACTGTGGTCTCTATAGTTGCCGCAAGATTCAATAGTTGTTGCAGGAACATCATCCCAGGTGGCATTAAACGCAATAAACTCAAGAGATTCCTTTAAAGCGCGCGCCACATCTTCTGTGCTGTGTTCGCCCCAAGTTAGCAGATGAAAACCAGTTCTGCAGCCAAAAGGCGAGCAATCAATATAGCCATCAATACGCTCACGAAGTAACACTGCAATCATATGCTCAATTGTATGCAAAGCTGCAGTAGGAATCGCTTCCTCATTAGGCTGCGTTAAACGAATATCATAGTTGGAAATAACATCCCCATTAGGACCTTTTTGCGTATTGATATAGCGCACATAAGGTGCTTTTACTTTAGTATGATCTAGTTCAAAACTTTCTGGTCTAGGTCTAGACGCATCCTGCTTATTCATAAGTATTCCCTTCACTTAACTACACAATAAACAACGTACTCTTTAACGTAGTGAGTACTTCTATAGTAGACGGTAGTTGCCTAATTAGTTGAAAGATTTATTAGTAGAAAGATTTATTTACATGATTGCTGCGTTTACAAGAGCACGAGTGTAGTCATTTTGTGGATTATTGAGCACATCATTTACACTGCCACATTCCACAACTTTTCCTTCATTAAGAACAATAACTCGCGTTGCTAAATGCCGGATCATACCCAAATCATGACTTACAAATATGCATGACATGCTTTTACGCTCGGAGCGAATGGATGCAAAAGCGTCTAAAATGCGAGTTCTTTCCGCAACATCAATTGCACTCATAGGCTCGTCAGCAAGCAAAACTCGAGGATTATTGATTAATGCGCGAGCAATACAAACACATTGCGCTTGACCGCCAGAAAGCTCGTGAGGATGACGTTCCAAAAAATCTTCAGGTTTTAAGCCTACTAATTTCAGCATTTCACAAACACGCTGCTCAATAGTTGCATCGTCTAATTTAAGCGATTTTTGCCATATTCTAAGAGGCTCAGCAACACTTTTTTGAACTGTCCAGCGTGGATCCAATGCGGCAAACGGATGCTGAAATACAAGCGACGATTCGCGTCTCATAAGCGTACAAGCATTTTTATTTACTTCTAATAAATTGGCATTATTTACAATTTCACCGCAATAAGTAACGTTTCCTTCAGAAAGAGTTTCAAGCCCCAACATAGCGCGTATAAGAGTTGTTTTGCCGGAACCAGATCCGCCAATAATCGCCAAAGATTCGCCGATATTAAGATTTAAATCTACGCCTCTTAACACTTCAGCACGAGTTTTTGCGCGACCTAAAATAACGTGAATATTTTTTGCATTTATAAGCGAATTTTCTTCACTATTGCCAATACGGGAATTAAATTTCTTAGAATCAACGTTTGCAGAACCAGTATTTACAGAACCAGTATTTGCAAAATCAACATTTGCAGAACCCACTTTTACAGAATCTAAATTTTTAGAACCTAAATTTTGCGCTCTAAAAGTCAACTTTTTAGCAGCACTCACT
Source organism: Gardnerella sp. DNF01205 (assembly GCF_049244135.1). Taxonomy (NCBI): domain Bacteria; kingdom Bacillati; phylum Actinomycetota; class Actinomycetes; order Bifidobacteriales; family Bifidobacteriaceae; genus Gardnerella; species Gardnerella sp. DNF01205. The sequence continues at coordinate 1,233,095 of NZ_CP058378.1, forward strand.
AATTGTTTAGTAGAAGAAATACGCGGATTATCAAGCAAATTCTTAATATTTTCACTATCGACCACACGCCCAGAATCAAGCACATAGCAACGATTAGCAGCATGCGAAAGCACAGAAAAATCGTGCGTTACAAAAAGCATTGAAGCGCCCATATCATCTACAAGTGAAGCAAGCATTCGCACAACTTCACTTTGTGTAACCGAGTCAAGCGCGGTAGTAGGCTCATCAGCCAAAATCAAACGCGGAGAAGTAATCAAAGCTGTAGCAATACCAACTCGCTGCTGTTGACCTCCAGAAAGCTCAAACGTGCGTTTAGATGCGAGATTTTTCGACAACCCTACTTTTTCAAGCATCATGCATACTCGATTGTGAATATCGTCATCATCTAGATTGTAATGTATTCGCAAAGGCAAAGAAATTTGTTTTTCAACGCTTAACATTGGATTAAGCGCTCTATTAGCCTGCTGAAATACTACACCAACGTATTTTCCGCGAATAGAAGCTAAATTTTCATCTTTTGCTTTCACTGTTTGAAAATTGCCAAGCATACAAGAGCCTGAAATTTCAGCATTTGACGGCAATAATCCAGTTATAGCTCGAATTAGCATAGATTTGCCAGAGCCAGAAGAACCAACTAAGCCAACACGCTCACCGTCAGAAATCTCAATTGATACGTTGTCAAGAATTAGTTTTCCGCCAAGTTTTAGCGTGAGATTTTGAATATTTAAGCTCATTTTTCCCCTACTTTATTCGTACTTTTTGATGAAGGATCTAAAACTTTGCGCAATACGTCACCAAAAAGATTAAGAGCAACAACAACCACAGTCACAATCAAACCCGGCCAGACAACCGATAAAGGATTTACGTGAATTAACGAAACAGAAGTAGCCAACACGCGCCCCCAGCTAGGAACTCCAGAAGGAACACCAATACCCAAGTATGTTAAGCCACTTTCAGCCAAAATAACAGTTCCTGCAGAAAGAGAAAGCTCAACAAAAGCAACAGGAATAATATTTGGTAAAACATGATGAATAAGAACATATTTACGCGAGGAACCTTGCAAAACAGCTGAAGTCACATAATCAGATTGCAACGCAAGCTGCGCACTAGGTCGTACAATACGTGCTAAATTCAAGCCATAGCCAGTTCCACAAGCAATAACAATCACAACAACACTAGCTCCAAACGGAACTGCAAGTATAAGCGCAATTAAAACAGTTGGAATAGAAATCAATGCGTCAACAGACATAATGCTTATTGTGCGAACAATTTGTGAACTAGAAATCATAAAGCTCAAAACAATAAACCCAATACAAGTAGCAACTAGAACAGTAGAAAAAACGAGAATCAGCTCAATTCTTGAACCTGCCATAAGCCAACTAAGCATATCTGAACCAGTGCCGTCCGTGCCAAGCCAATGCGAAAAAGACGGCTTCTGCCATACTTTAAAACCATTAGTTTCTAAAAGTGAGTACGGAGTCCATAAAAGCGAAAGCAAAGCAACAAAAAACCATATTGCAAACGTTAAACACACAAATTTACCGAAAGTAGCATTCCATATGCGCTTAAACAAAGTAGATTTTACTTTGATACTTTTTTTAGACATATTGCACATAAAAACTCACCTTATTCGCATGTTAGATTCAACAATAGGAAATTAATTCAAACTATCTTTAGATAACCTAGGGTCAAGTAGTCGATGGGTAATGTCAACTACAAAGCCGATTAGTAAGAACAGCGCAGCAAGCATAAAAAGCTCACCTTGCACTGCAATTAGATCGCGCAAACCAACATCTCGAACCATTCCCGTACCAATACCAGGTAAGGAAAACAGGTTTTCAATAACCATCACGCCCATAACCATATGAGCGAAAGTTAAACCAATAACAGATACAAGTTGAGGAAGAGCAAGTCGCAAACCAACACGCCACACAACTTGTTTGCGAGTCATTCCGCAAGCCATAGCTTGAGAAGCTACTTCACTTTTAACAATATTTTCAACAGTTGCAGCAGTGTAACGCATAAAACTAGATCCAACAATAAGTCCTACTGTAAGAGCCGGAATAAGAAGAGACGCAAAAGCTTCAGGAAATTCGCTCCAGCCATCTGTAGGGAAACCTTGAGTTGGCAACAAACTGAACACACCAATACCGCGTCCTAATAGCAAAATAAGTAGCATGCAACCCCATAATGCTGGAACAGAGCCTGCTGTAATAGCCAAAAAGCGCATAATTGCCTGTGAAAATTTGCCTTCATGAGTAATTTGCAAACATCCAAGTGAAATACCAACTACTAAAGCAATAAACAGACCCAAAAGAATCAGTGGAAAAGTAATAGAAGCACGCATCGCAATAGTTGAACTTACGGAACGACCAGTTAACATGGACACGCCAAAGTCACCGCGGAAAACACCACAAATCCAGTCAACATACTGCGTAAAAAGTGGTTTATTAATACCAAGTTCTGCTCTAAGCTCCTCTGCTTTTCCGCTAGGAGCGTTTAAGCCGGCCATAACTTGCGCAACATCGCCCGGAAGTACACGTAACGATATGAAAATAACTACAGAAATACCAAGTAAAGCAAGAGTAAACAGCAATACTCTGTAGCAAATCATGCGAAACATAAAATGCCTCCTTTCTATGTTCTTCTAGTCGAAACGCACCACAAATACACAAATTCGGGCACTAGTGCAGTTTGCGCGCTGCGCGAGTGTCTCATTTTGCATGTTTTGGGACACTCGCGCAGATTACGCTCGCGCGCGCTTTGACCGAGCTTGAAATCAACAGGATTTCAAGCTCCTTCAAAGCGTGATTTGGCTCAATTGTGAAGCACGGTGTGCTTCACATGCCAAATCAGCCGAACGGCTATGCCGTGAGGAATATGCGCGAAGACAGGTCGTCAGCGCACACAAACCACAACCAAATTCCCAATGTGCCCACATGTGAGTCTTCCCTGCCTTCGTCAATCGAGACGAAGGCAGACCTCGCTTGCGTTGAAAGCACACTGTGCTTTCAACTTGAGCAAGCTCGGCGCTCCGAGTTGCCTTCGCGCGCTACGCTCTATGCGCGAAGGCAGGTCGTCGCGCACAGCTAACACAAAATCAGTTAAGTCGCAGGTTGTATAGCGGCAAAATCTCTTGATTCATGTCAAAAGGCATTCCTTCAAGATTCTTCACTTTCGCAGTTACAACGCGATAGTTAAACAGCCAATCAGCAGGAGCATCCTCGCTAATAATTCGCGCAGCTTTAGCAAGCAATTTATTTGACTCTTTAGGATCCGCACAAAGCATAGCTTTAGCATACAAATCCTGGACTTGCTTATTGTCGTAACCGTAGTAATACGTAGGATCCGCCCACTGCCCAAAATCGTGACTCTCATTGTGATCAACCATCGACAAATCATACTGCTTATTCTTATAAACATCTTGAAGCCAAGTAGTAAACTCAACAATATTAACTTTCAAATTGATTCCAATAGGCTTCAATTGCGAGCGCAGCTGATCGCCAATTTGCGTGCCGTAAATATTCGGATAAGTAAGCGTCAAATCCATAGGATGAGATTCGTCAAATCCGACTTCCTTCATTAACTCCTTAGCGCGCTGCAAATCATGAGGATACAGCTTAGTTAAATCCTCATAACCAGGGTCAAGAGAAGGAATTGGACCACCAAGAGCTAAATCCGTGCCGCCACGAGATGCAATAATTTGCTTGTGATCAATCGCGTAACGAATAGCTTTGCGCACGCGCTTATCCTTAGTACGTTCGCCTTTCATATTCATAGCTAGAACAAATTTATCTGTGCCATTACCTGCACTGACATCGTAACGCTTGGAATCATCTTTAAAAGGCTTAGCAAGTTGACCAGAAATAGGAGCTAATGCTTGCACAGAACCGGAAGAAAGTGCGTCAACCGCTGCGTTATCGTCAACAAAATAGCGAACTACTATCTTATTAGTTTGCGCACGATGAATACCTTTATAACGCGGATTTGCTTTTAAAACAACACGATCATTTGGCACAAATTTGTCAATTAGATACGGTCCAGAACCGACTGCTTGAGTTTTTGCATCATACTTTGCGCTTTTATCAAAAACTAAACCTGAACGACTGCAAAGTGCCCACAAAAGCTTAGCATTTGGCTCTTTAAGAGTGATTTCAAACGTGTAATCATCTTTTGCTTTAGCAGACTCAACTTTTCCAACCATGTTAGAGCCGCGATATTTTTTAGCAATAAGCTCGCTAAACGACCATTCTGCATCATGCGCAGTAAGCTTATTGCCGTTAGAAAATACAGCACCCTTACGCATGTGGAATGTGTAACGCAAACCATCTTTACTTACTTCCCAGCTTTGAGCTAACGAAGGAACTACCTGGTTAGTAGCATTGCGAGCAACTAAGCCTTCATACACGTTACCAATAAGCAACTGGTCGAGTGAGGAACCTGATTGATTACGGATATCAAGATTCGTAGGAGCTAACTTTAGACCTATAGATATAGTTTTGTTCGAAATTTCCGATACTGAATTTGATTTATTTGGTTTATTAGATGTAGTAAGAGTTGCAAAAATTGCACTAAACACTACTACCAAAACAATAGCTAAGCTAAATAGCCAGATCTTGCCCATTTTGCGTTTCGAGCCTGAATAAGCATATTTTTCAGCTTCATTCAGCGAAGAGTCAGTGCTCGCAGCGAAAGAAGTGCTTTTATTAGTCTCATTGTTAGTTTTACCGGAGAATTTTTCAGTCGCGCCGTTTTCTTCGTGCACGCTTTCCTCAGGTTTGCTGTTAGCCATACCATAAACCTTTCTTAATGGCATATAAACATTATTTATTTATTATTATTTATTTTTTTATTTATTCTTTATTTATTTTTGTCTTATAGCTCGCCGCTTTATTGGAAATGCACATTTGCAAACATAACTATTTGCATACCACATAAACCCAAATACAAGTCGACTGCATTACTAATCGTAGTCGATTGACAAGCCAGTCTCACCTATGGCGCGTCCAAAAAATCAAATCATATTTTGTATATTTTTGTAATATTTTTATACCAATACATATGAGATATATCCTACGAATGTGGTTAAATTCCAACAGAACGTAAACTTGCAAACGTACGCAATAATCGACATAAGATTAAAGCGTAGAAGCGCGCAAATTCACGAAATATTAAGATGCATACACGTATCTCATATGTTAAAGCTCATATGTTAAAGCTAAAGCGAGGAATGATGGCTGAGAACTTGAATACTACGGTAACTGTGAACGAATCCTCGGATCCGCAAAACAAAAGCGGCGAAGACCGTACAGCATTGAACCGTCAACTGGCACAAATGCTTAAAGGCGGCGTGATTATGGATGTCACCACCCCAGAGCAGGCGCGAATTGCTGAGGATTCTGGCGCGTGCGCAGTTATGGCTTTGGAACGTATTCCTGCTGATATTCGCGCAGCCGGCGGCGTTTCTCGTATGAGCGACCCAGCAATGATTCACGGCATTCAAGAGGCTGTGTCTATTCCTGTTATGGCAAAATGCCGCATCGGTCACTTTGTTGAAGCACAAGTGCTTGAAGCTATCGAGATCGACTACATCGACGAAAGCGAAGTGCTTTCTCCAGCCGACGACGTGTATCACATCAATAAGCGCGATTTTGCTGTGCCTTTCGTTTGCGGCGCTAAGGATTTGGGCGAAGCTTTGCGCCGAATTAACGAAGGTGCTTCCATGATTCGCACTAAGGGCGAGCCTGGAACTGGAGACGTGATTCAGGCTGTGCGTCACATGCGCATGATGAATTCCGCAATTCGTAAGCTTACAAGCATGCGCGAGGATGAGCTTTTTGAAGAAGCCAAAAATTTGCGCGTGCCTTTCGAACTCGTAAAATACGTTGCACAAAACGGCAAGCTTCCTGTTGTTAACTTCGCAGCCGGCGGCGTTGCTACCCCAGCCGACGCTGCTTTAATGATGCAGCTTGGTGCCGAAGGCGTATTCGTTGGCTCCGGCATCTTTAAGTCTGGAGACCCAGCAAAGCGCGCTGCCGCAATCGTTAAGGCTGTAACTAATTACAAGGATGCCAAGATGATTGCTCAACTTTCCGAAAACTTGGGCGAAGCTATGGTTGGCATTAACGAGCAGGAAATCAAGCTTTTAATGGCTGAGCGAGGCGAGTGATTTTGTCAAACTCACCTACCAATACTGATAACTCCGCTCATACTGTAGCAGTTTTAGCTGTTCAAGGTGCTTTTCTTGAACATCGCTTAATGCTTGAAAAATTAGGCGCGCACGTTATTGAACTTCGTCAAGCGCGCGACTTGGAGCAGTCTTTTGACCGCTTAGTACTTCCGGGCGGCGAAAGCACTGTGCAAGCTAAGCTTCTTCGTGAGCAAAATATGCTCGAACCTTTGCGCGAGCGCATTGCAGGAGGGATGCCTGTTCTTGGCACTTGCGCAGGTTTGATTTTGCTTGCGAAAAACGTGGAAGGTGACGAAGTAAACGGTTTTGGCACTTTAGACGTAACAGTTAAACGCAATGCTTACGGACGCCAGCTCGGAAGCTTCCATTGCGAGGCTGAATTTGGTGAGCTAGGCAATGTGCCGATGACGTTTATTCGCGCGCCTTACATTGCAGAAGTAGGCTCTAATGCCAAAGCTCTTGCAACTGTAGATGGTCATGTTGTCGCCGCGTGCCAAGGAAAGCAAATCGGCACATCCTTCCACCCGGAGCTTGACGACGATATGCGAATCCATCAGCTTTTCCTGGATTTGTAATCGAATTTGCAAATAAAAACGTAAGTAAAGCGCCAGTTAAAGCGTAAATCTTAAATAAGTTACATACAAACCTTCGCAAGTAGCAATATTTGCGGAGGTTTTTTATTCTGAACATTGACACAGAACGAAAACTATCCTGCCTTCATATTTATCGACGAAGGCAGACCTCCCTCACATTTGGAGCACAACACAACCCAAAGCCCTCCAAGCACGAGCAAAATTACCCACGTTTGGAGCAAAAAACAACAAATAAACGATATTTACTATTAGCGCAAGTTTCGCTGATAAATCGAAGCCATACCTTTGAAAATAAGATCCGGATCGTAATAATCAATCGATTGCACGTCATTTTCAAAAAGCCTACCCAAGCCACCAGTAGCAACTACCTTAAATGGCTCGTCTATTTCAGTTTTAAATTGTGCAATTGTACGCTCAATTCCACCCAAGAAGCTGTAATATAATCCAGCTTGCATTGCGAGTTTAGTAGATTTTGCAAGAACAGACTGCGGTCTAGCTATTTCCACTTCTGGAAGCTGAGCCGTGTTATCCCAAAGTGCCGCAGCTGCAGTACGAATACCTGTGCAAATAAGTCCGCAAGTAATAGCACCACTTTTATCTATATAGTTGTAAGTTGTTGCCGTACCAAAATCAATAACTAGTACAGATCCTCCATACTCACTAAACGCACCAACGCAATCAGCTAAACAATCCGCGCCAAGAGTTCTTGGCTCATCAATACGAATATTCATACCGGTTTTAACACCAGGACCTACAATCATAGGATCAATATGAAGAAATTTGATAATACTAGCGCGGAATGAATGCATAACTTTCGGCACAACAGAAGCAACGATAACATCTTCAACATCGTTTATTGTAAATCCGCTTAAATGCAAAAATTGCGCAATCATAATGCCATACTCGTCTGATGTATGATTAGACTTTGTTGTCATACGATAAGTGCCAACAATTTGGTTATTTTCCAAAAAACCCAGCACAATATTCGTATTACCAATGTCTACTGCTAATAACATGTGTGCCTACTTCCTATATTGACATTTACGGATTAATTAAGTTAATCTGCAATCACGCGCGCACGTATTGTATGTGTATTTATACTATCCTATTGTATTTATACTACTTTTGCTAATGATCTTACTTTTACGCAAAATTAAGCTGCTTTTACGAAATCACTTAATTTTAATACGTTACGAAATTATCTAACTACAAATCCTTGATTGTAACCATATTCTTGAAGATCTTTTTCCCACAATAAAAGACCATCTTTTAAAGAAATACGTTTACCAGGATCATCTGGAAGCCACAATTTACTTCCATCATCTTGAGTAACACCAGCATCAATCATGGCTTGCACGTTTAATCTAGCTAAAGATTTAACACTCCAGTCATATGCTTGACCCATAGTTGCTCTAAAATCACTTCGCGAATACACTTCAAAAGGCAAATACCTGTATCCCGTATCCACGCGATTAGCGGCATCTGCAAATACACGATTAAACTTCTGGCCGCCAAAATAAGGTATATCAATGCCTCGTGAATCACGAATAGTAGCTCTATCTAAAAATGACTTATCTCTAAGCGTAACAACATCTGCAGGAAACGCTCCACCATTGACACGAGTACGAATTCCATGCATATCATGGCATACAAAATTCACAAATCGCATTGCTGCTTCAGGCTTACGACTCGATTTAAGCACAGATAACGAAGAACCGCCCATTTCTGCATTACGCTTTTCTCCGTGCATAGTTGGCACATTCGTCACCTTCCACAATCCTGCAGTTCCAGGCACATTTTCCAGAAGCAAAGACGGCATCCAGGCTCCTGAGAAAACAGAAGCAATCTTACCAGCTCCAACACCGTTCTTCCAGCGTTGACTCCAAGTTGTAGTTCTAATGTCAATCAATCCTTCATCAATCATTGATTGCCAGAACTTTGTAAACTCTTCAGTACCCTTATCTTTGCTCAATCTAACAGTAACTGTTTTCCCATCATGAGAAGTCATAAACGGGTGTCCACCTGCAAGCCAAATCATAGCGTTATAAAAACTTGCGTCACCTGAGTCTGCTGCAATATACACACCGATATCTTTAAGCTTACGAGCAGCGTGACGGTAATCTTCCCAAGTGTGTATTTTTGTGGCATCTACACCAGCCTGCTTAAACACGTCATCATTATAAAACCAAGCCATTGGGCCAGAATCCATCGGCAAACCGTAAACACGTCCACCAAGTTGCACAGAAGACCATGTTCCAGGAGTATAGAATGTGCGAGTATTTTTCACACGATCAGTAATATCTAAAAGCTGTCCACTTACAGCATATTGCGGAAGAGCAAAATATTCTAATTGAACAATATCTGGCATACCATAGCCATCTTGAATAGCACTATTAAGATTGCTATATCCGCTAGTATCTTTTACAGTTACATGAACATCTGGATTATGTAATTCAAATTCTTCAGCAAGTCGTTTCATGCTTGGTTCCCAAGACCAAACACTAATTTGAGTTCTAGAATCTTTAGTTCCGCATCCGCAAGAAAACAGCAAAGAAAAAACACAAAGTATCGACAGAAGCAAGCGTCCAAAATGATTGCGTTGTTGCAAAATTCTTGCAAATGCAGACATAAGATTTGCCATCCGTTACTTTATGTTACTCAACGTTGTTATGCGCTTACTCAACAGTTACAGACTTTGCAAGATTACGAGGCTTATCAACATCATAACCTTTTAACTTTGCCATATCCATTGCAAATAATTGCAATGCAACTACATCTACAAGAGGACTTAGCAAAGTCGCACATTTAGGACGCCAGAACACAATATCTGCATAGCGAGAAGCATCTGGATCACCCTCTTCTGCAACAGCTATAGTGAAAGCTCCGCGCGCTTTAACTTCTTCAATTCCAGAAATAACTTTCGCATGAAGCACATCACGACCGCGAGAAGATGGCACAATCACAACTACCGGCTCACCTTCATCTACAAGCGCAATAGGACCGTGCTTAAGCTCACCCGCAGCAAAACCTTCAGTAAAGGTATACGCAATTTCCTTAAGCTTCAACGCACCTTCTAGCGCAACAGGATATCCAACATGTCGACCTAAGAAAAGGAAAGATTTAGCTTCCAGAGTATGCTCAGCAGCTTTCATAATTGATTCAGATTGTGTATCAAGTACATGCTGAATTTTATCCGGCATCTCTTTTAATTGCGCAACGATTTGCTGAATTTCGTCGCGATACATAGTGCCTTTTACTTGCGCCAAAAACAGACCAAGCATATAGGCTGCAACTATTTGCGCAACAAAAGCTTTAGTAGATGCAACTGCTATTTCTGGACCTGCATGCGTGTAAAGAACTGCATCAGATTCGCGCGGAATGCTAGAACCTTGCGTATTGCAAATTGCAAGAACTCGACTACCTTGCTCGCGCGCATGGCGCAAAGCCATAAGCGTGTCCATTGTTTCACCAGATTGCGAAATAGCAACAACCAGCGTGCGATGAGTCAAAATAGGATCACGATATCTAAACTCATGCGCTAATTCAACTTCTACAGGCACACGAACCCAATGCTCGATAGCATATTTTGCAACCAATCCGGCATAACTTGCAGTTCCGCAAGCAACAACAATAATTTTATCTATTGAACGCAAAACATCTTGGCTAATATGCACTTCATCTAGCACAATATTTCCTTGCGCATCAAAGCGACCTCGCAAAGTGTCAGCGACAGCATGTGGATCCTCATGAATTTCCTTATCCATAAAGGAATCCCAACCGCCTTTTTCTACTGCAGAAGCATCCCAATCAACCGTAAAACAAGTAGGATTTTCAACAATATTATTGTCAAAATCAGTTAGAAGCAAAGATGCCTTGCCGCTGCCATCTACATCTCCAATGCACACAGCTTGATCTTGACCAACTTCCAAGACTCGATCCGTATAAGCAACAAAAGCTGCAACGTCAGAGCCAAGGAAATATTCACCGTCTCCAAGACCTACGACCAAAGGCGAATCGTGACGAACAGCAGCCACAATACCAGGCTGACGAACGTCAACAGCAAGTAATGTGAAAGCTCCTTTTAACATTTTTGCAGTACGACGAAGAGCTGTGAATAAATCAGGCTTACCAGTTTCGTTTACAATATCATTCGCAATTTTGCCAAGTAATTTTGCAGCAACTTCAGTATCTGTTTGAGAAGAAAATTCGTATCCTTCTTCGTGAAGCTGCTCTTTTAATACAACAGCATTTTCAATAATGCCATTATGAATAAGCGCGATTTTGCCATCTGCACTAGTATGAGGATGCGCATTAATGTCACAAGGAGCACCATTAGTAGCCCAACGAGTATGACCAATAGCTGCACTCGCCTCAGGCATAGGGTTTGCATCAATATCATTGCGAAGAACAGATAAACGACCAGCTTTCTTTCTCACAGTCGCACATTTCATCCCAGGAGCAACTAAAGCTACGCCCGAAGAGTCATATCCGCGATATTCTAGACGCTCTAACCCACCTAAACAAACTTCTAAAGGTTTTGCACAAACTTTTCCAAAACCTGCGTATCCTACAATGCCACACATAATCTTCTATTGTACGTTATGCGAGCGAGTGCACGCCAGAGAAGCACACAAAAACTATGCAAAACTACATAAATAAGATACGTTTCTTACGTAAATTACAATACGTGATTTAGGAAATCTTTAAAACGATCAGTTTGCGGATTAGTAATAATATCTGCACTACCCTGCTCAACTATGACACCGCCATCCATAAACACAACCTGATCTGCAACCTCACGCGCAAAACCAATTTCGTGAGTTACTACAATCATAGTCATGCCATCTTTAGCAAGATTTCGCATAACGGTTAACACTTCACCTACAAGCTCTGGATCTAGCGCAGATGTTGGCTCGTCAAATAGCATAATTTCCGGTTTCATAGCAAGAGCGCGAGCAATTGCAACGCGCTGCTGCTGACCGCCTGAAAGTTCTGCAGGATAATGGTTCATACGCTCATCCATGCCAACTCGCTTTAGTTCTTCAATAGCTAAATCGCGCGCTTCTTGAGCTTTCATATGCATAACATGAACAGGAGCTTCCATAACGTTCTCTAAAGCCGTCATATGAGGGAATAAATTAAAACGCTGGAATACCATGCCAAGCTTCGCACGCTGTTGAGCAATTTCTTTGTCGTTAAGAGCCTGCAGACATTTCTCACCTTTATGCATTACTTGCTTTACACCGATGCGCTCGCCATAAATACTTATACTTCCTGCAGTCAAAGTTTCTAGTTGATTAATTAAACGCAATAACGTCGATTTTCCAGAACCGGACGGACCCAAAATAACTGTTACGCTACCTGGATTCACTGTCATATTAATACCGTTAAGTACATGCAATTGACCGAAAGATTTCTGCACGTCGTTAATAGCAACCGCAGGAAGATTAGATTTTGCTTCTACCATTTATTCACATCCAATTTGTTTGTTTCATGCAAAATTTAAAGTTTACAAAGAAAAATATTTAAAATTTAAGCTATTATGCGTTTATTTAGGCATTAAATCCGAGCATAGCAGCATCATTTCGTCCTTTAACATTTTTCCGTTTAGCATCTAATGATTGATCGCCGCGCTGATCAGAATCAGTATTAAGTTGAGCATGCTTTACAATATCTCTTGCTTCAAAACCTTTAGCAAAATGCTTCTCGAGCATGTATTGCAAAACCATCAAAATGGAAGTAATAATCAAATACCAAATACTCGCAACAAGAAGAAGCGGAATTGGTTTATAGATACGGTTAGCAATAGCATTTGTAGCAAATTGCAATTCAAGAGTAAACGGAACTGCAAGAACTAACGAAGTCGTTTTTAGCATACCGATTGTTTCGTTACCAAGCGGAGGAACAATAATACGCATTGCTTGAGGAAGAATTATACGCCTCATAGTTAAAGCTCTACCCATTCCAAGAGCCTTAGCAGCTTCAACTTGTCCACTATCGACAGCTTCCAATCCTGCGCGAACAATTTCCGACAAATAAGCCGATTCATTCAAAGACAAACCAACTACAGCAGCAGTAAGAGAAGTCATAATTACATTAGAATCAATAGACCAAAATTCTACAGAAGTAAAAGGAATACCAATACCAATTCTCGGCACAAGAACCGCAAACATGCCCCAAAATACAAGCTGCGTATAAATAGGAGTACCACGGAAAAACCAAATAAAGAACCAACTTACGCCACGAAGCACAGGATTAACTGACTTACGCATCATCGCTAAGCCTACAGCAAACACGATTGAAATTACCATAGCAATTAGCGTAAGAAGTAACGTCCAGCCAATACCAGAAAGCACATTATCGCTTATTAGATATATTCCAACTACTTCCCATTCAAAACGAGGGTTAGTAATAATACTGTAAAGAAGCGAACATGCTATTACAGCTACAATGACTCCGGCAATAATAGGTCCTGGCTTTTTTACCGGCAAAATACGTTCAGAGTTAGCTACTCCGGACTTGCTCTTAGCAGAGTTACCAATTAAAGAATTCAAAATATGCTCCAATAAGTACGTTTATACAAAAACAGCAAAGTAAAGAAACAATCTGAGCCGAGAATTAAATCACGACTCAGATTAACGATATCATTTTAGATAATTATTCGATTATTTGATAGCTAAAGTTTTATAGCTAAAATTTCATAGTTTTGGATTAACTACAGACTTTTCAATAGCAACATCTTCAACGCCCCACTTCTTCAAGATATCCTTGTATACGCCGGACTTCATAAGCTTATCAATGCCAGCTTTTACAGCCTTCAGCATCGCTGCGTCACCCTTTTTAACAGCCGCTCCCATTGGTTCAGAATCCTTGCTGTTTTCCAAAATTTCAAGCTTTCCAGGATTCTTAATTGAAGCGTAACCTGCAACAGGAGTATCTGCATACATAACATCAGCGCGACCGGAAAGAAGTGCGGTAGTTGCGTCAGTTTGCTCCTTGAAGCTCATGATTTCAAGAGGCTTATTCCCTTTAGCTGCGCACTGTTTCTTTGCTTCTTCCATAATAGGTTCGCCAACAGTTCCAGTTTCCAAAGTTACTTTCTTGCCACAAAGGTTCTTTGGATCTACTTTAGTAGGATTTCCCTTACGCACTTCAAAAGACAAGCCTGCGTTGGCATAAGTAATAAAGTCTACAGACTTCATACGTTCAGCATTTACTGTAAAACCAGAAATACCGACATTATATTTGCTTCCTATTGCTGGAATGATTGAGTCAAACTGAGCATGCATAATTTTTGCTTTTAAGCCCATGACCTTTGCAAGAGCCTTCGAAAAATCAATTTCGTAACCTACAGGAGTTTTACCGTCTGCAGCAAAGAATTCTGCAGGGGCATAACTTACGTTTACACCAACAGTTAACTCTCCTGTTTTTGCAACTTCTGCTGGTACCAATGCTGCAACAGCATCATCTTTTTGCACATGACTTATATCATAGCTACGAGCAATATCAGGGTCTGCTTCTTTAGAATCAGCAGGTCCACATGCAGCAATACTGCCAATCATTACTAAAGATGCAACAATAGCAACAGGCTTCATAGATTTAAACATAGTTCTTCTCCTCATGTATGTACTAAGAATCTATAATTTGCATTAATGTGTATAACTATACACGATAACCCTACAAATTCAACAGCCTTTTATACGATTATTGAATATACGAAGATACTCATGCAGTACATCTGCACAATAATTATGCTTTTCATAAACAAAAACTGCATATTATTCGCAATAATGTATAATATGTGCGTGTCGTATTGTCGCACTTTCTATCCCATGCGAAGCGCACATGTGTTTCAAAAACGTATAAAAAGAAACATCAACTCTTAATCAATACTACGAGAACGCAGATTACGGTAACGCATTTCACGCAAAGCCTCTCGCTTATCTTGTTCCTCACGCAAAGCCTGACGCTTATCAAATTCCTTTTTACCGCGCGCTAAAGCAATTTCTACTTTTACGTAGCTTCCCTTAAAATACAAACGCAAAGGCACAACAGTGTAGCCTTTCGCCTCAGTTTGCCTAGAAAGCTTAGCAATCTCAGCAGCATGAAGCAGAAGCTTACGCTTGCGCTTAGGAGCATGATTATTCCATGTGCCGTTTAAATATTCAGGAATATTTGCTCCTTCAAGCCACATTTCACCACGACGATCAATATTCACAAATGATTCAGCTAAAGAAGCACGCCCTTCGCGAAGTGACTTAACTTCAGTACCAGTAAGAGCAAGACCTGCTTCATAATAATCTTCAATTACATAATCATGATGCGCTTTACGGTTTTGTGCCACAGTAACAGTGCCATCTTGCGCAGGCTTATTTGCCATAATTCCCCTCCAATACACATCACACACAAAAGAAACTTGCCATAAGATACTACTATCTTATGGCAAGAACAATAAGTCGTAAATCTTACAACGTTTTCAATTTCAATAAATTGAAAACTATGAAGTGCTTATATTTAATAATGAATGTACTCATAATCGCCTGGATTATAAATAGTTTCATAAGCAGGGAATGTTGCAAAACCAGTTCCACCTTCAGAAATAAGAACTGATCCATCAGCATTCACACGTTCCACAACCGCAACATGTCCATATTGCCAATCAGCATTCCAATTACCAACACGTTGGCCACGAGCAAACACCATAACAGCACCAACATGTGGAATTCTATTAACTAAATATCCAAGCCTACGAGCAGTATTCGCCCACTCAGCACCATTACCCATGTAGGAGCCAACAGGCAGACCAAGTTGCGAACGACGCAAATAAGCCCATAACGTGCATTGACGAGCAGGATAAGCAGAACCACCAACAGTGTTTCCAGTATTATGCCCGTAGCAGAACTTAGAACCTTCTGCGCAATTTCCAGGAACAGTATAATTCATACCATTAGCAGCGCCATTAGAAAGTTGCATCGGAGGAAGGTAAACATTCTTCCCAGAACTTCCATTCAATTGCTGACGATTACCAGCATTCGGATCGGCTTTAGCGAATGACTTATTAGCAAGAGCACGCGCTTGAGCATCGATGGCAGTTTTCATTGCTATAATTTCTGCAGCCTCACGCGCAGACTGAGAAGTCAAACTACTCTTTTGACCTTCCAGCTGCTTACGAATCTCTTCACCATGATCTCGCAAACTTTGCAAGGACTTTTTGCGATCATTGGCAGCTTTCGCAGCGATTTGAGCACTTTGCGCTTGGGCATCCGCCTGCTGCTTTAACTTGGTTATTTCTGCTTCAATAGCAGCCAAACGCTGACGACGATTCATAGAAGTATTCAACTTGATAGCAGCATCATTAGCAGCGTTTGCTTCACTTCTAGCAACAGCAGCCTCGGATTGTAACTTTCCAACAAACTGTTCTGTAGTAGTTGATTTAGTCACAATATCCATAACATTAGATGCCTGAGAACCATGGAAACTCTTACGAGCAAGCTGTGCTACAGCAGCCTTAGCATCATCAAAATCTTCACCAGTTTTTTTAATTTTCTCTTCCAAATCACGCTTATCTTTTTGTGCAGACTCTAAACGCTGCTGCGTTGATTCTACAAGACTGCGCGCCTGAGAAGCTTGCTCTTCTGCTTGTTGAGCAGCTCGTATTTGATTTGGAATTTTATGCTCATTTAAATCATTCAATTCAATGATCTTATTTGCAAGTTGTTTACTTACGCCAGCAAGTTGGCGCTTCAAATTCTCGTTTCGTTGTATTTTGCGCCTATATTCCTTCATGTTGACAGCACTTGCTGTAGACGCATTAAATAATGCACCAGCAACACCAGCAAACATCATTGAAATAGCAACTATTAAACTCACTACAGTATGAGTGCGTCGAATTGCATACATGCTATGTCGATCTTCGCTCATATCACTTCCCTTTCAACATCACTATTGCGAATTATACCGTAATGCAAGGAATCACGCGAGTTTCTACTTCAAATCTTCTAAAATAGTACTTTTATAATACTCATACGAAAATAACGCAAATAATTACACACCTATTATTTTGCATTTTAAGCTTTTAAGTATCGCCTCAAAGCAATAGCAGAAGCAACTATAGATAACACTACTGCACCAGCTACAAGTATTGGAACGCATAGCCACACAGTTGTTTGAGTAACAAATGGCATCCAACGCACATTCTGCGCAAGCCAATCAGTTACAAAAATTTTAACTACTAAACTTAGCGCAGCACCAGCAAGTAAAGAACCTACAAACGACGCGAACGCTCCTTCAAGAATAAACGGCATACGAATAGTCCAGTTAGAGGCACCAACTAAGCGCATAATTTCGGTTTCTTGACGACGGCTAGCAGCAGACATTCGAATCGTAGTGCCAGTAAGCATAATAGCTACAACAACCATAACCGCTGCAAGCACAATTGTCACAACAGTAGCGCGATTAAGCACACTGAAAACAGGATCAAAAATCTGACGCTGATCAACAACTTCTTCCACACCATCGCGTCCAGAAAGAACTTCTGAAACAACCTGATATTTCATAGGATTAGTAAGCTTCAAGCGCAACGAATCTTGCATGTCTGCCGCAGTTAAAGTACGTCCTTGATACATTCCGTTAGGATATTGCTTTAAGAATGTGTTTTTATAAAATTCGTTGCGGCTAACATAAGTGATATTTGAAACATCATCGCCTAATTCTTGGTGAATAATATGCTCCAATTTTACAATTTCGGCACTAGTAGGCGCTTTTCCAGAAGCACAAGAAGGAGATTGGCTAGTTCCATCCGGGCACAGCCAGGCAACCACTTCTACTTTGTCATACCAGTCACCTTTTGCCTTGGTAATCTGCGCTTGCATAAGCACTGAAACACCAATAAAAAGGAAAGAAATGAACGTTACAAGCATAACCGAAAGAATCATCGAAACATTACGACGCAAACTAATGCAAGTTTCGGAAAAAATAAATCGTAAACGCATTACTCTGCTCCTTCAGTTTTATTAATGTCATTATTGCTATCGTCAACACTAATGTTCTCATTATTAGTATTTTCAGCTGCAACAGGTGGCTTAGGCGGAGCTGGAGGCATAGGAGGAAGCTGAGATTTACGCTCAGATTCAGCATCGGATTGCAACTTACTTTCTGCTTCTGATTGCAACTCATCGCTGGTTTCGGATTGTGATTCTCCGCTCACTTCAGAGTTTTCAGTAGATTCAGTAGATTCAGTAGATTCAGTAGATTCATTAGTTTCATTAGTTTCAGCAGTTTCGTGAGATTCGGCAGTTTCATAGGATCCTTTATTATCTTCCGAAATCTCAACTTCTGAATCATTCTCTTCAACATCTTCATTATCGTTTGCAGAAATCAATCCACGTCCCCAAGTCATTGTTGTTTCCAAAGACTGGAACACTTCGCCATAACGACCAGTCCTGCCAGAATGGACAGACTGAGCCAAACGTGCAATTCCTTCATTCTCTGAAGTATCACTCTTCAACGATTGCGTTACCATGTCAACAACTTCACGCGCCTGAGCAGCACGTTGAGCTTTTTTAGAAAGCCTCTTATGACGTTCAGTATGCTCAGATTGAGCAATTGATTTTTGAGCATCACGATCTGATTGATCTTGAGAATTTTCAACAGTTTGTTGTGCTTTAGAATTATGTTCAACTTCACTATCCGGGAAATACAATGCAGAATCATATGATCCTTCACGCTCATCACGCACAATTTTGCCAGCATGAAGCTCCACAACGCGCTTACGCATTGAGTTCACAATTTCCTCATTATGCGTAGCCATAACAATCGTTGTACCAGTTCGGTTAATAGCATCCAAAACTTCCATAATTCCAAGAGAAGTAGTTGGATCCAAATTACCAGTAGGCTCATCTGCAAGAATAATTTGAGGGTGATTGACATATGCGCGAGCAATTGCAACTCGCTGCGCCTCACCACCAGAAAGCTCATGTGGGTAATTATTTTCTTTACCAGTCAAACCAACCGTTTCAAGAACACGAGGAACAAGTGAACGAATCGTAGACCGACTCGTGCCAATCACTTCCAAAGCAAAAGCAACATTTTGGTAAACTGTTTTATTATTAAGCAGCTTATAATCCTGAAAAATAAAGCCAAGAGATCTACGATACTGCGGCACCTGTCGGTTAGAAAGTCTGCGCAAATCGTTACCGGCTACGTGAATTTCCCCACCATTTGCTTCTTCTTCGCGAAGCAGCAAACTAAGCAATGTAGTTTTACCAGAACCGGAAGCGCCAACAAGAAACACAAAATCTCCGCGATCTACATGCAAAGACACATCGTCTAATGCAGGACGTGTACCTCGAGGATATATTTTTGACACATGATCTAATGAAATCAGCGACATTGTTTCAATTCCTTCCGAAGATTATGTGTAATTGTTGGTTTTTAGTTCTAGTTTTAGTTTTTTAAGATTCTGCTTCAGCTTCTTTTTGAGCTGCGACTCGCTGCTCGTGACGCCAACGAATGCCAGCTTCAATAAAACCGTCAATATCGCCGTCAAAAACAGCCTGAGTTTGCGAAGTTTCGTAGCCAGTGCGCAAATCCTTCACCATCTGATAAGGGTGAAGCACGTAAGAGCGCATTTGATCTCCCCAACTTGCCTTAATATCTCCAGCAAGTTCCTTCTTTTTTGCAGCTTCCTCAGCATGCTTAAGCACAAGCAAACGCGATTGCAAAACTGCCATTGCAGCAGCGCGGTTCTGAATCTGGCTTCGCTCATCTTGCATAGAAACAACCAAGCCGGTTGGCAAATGCGTAATACGAACAGCAGAATACGTAGTGTTCACGCCCTGACCTCCTGGCCCTGAAGCCTGGAAAGTATCCACGCGAATATCCGAATCCGGAATATCAATATGATCCGTAGCTTCAACAAGAGGAATTACTTCAACAGCAGAAAAACCAGTTTGGCGACGTCCTTGATTGTCGAATGGCGAAATACGAACCATTCTGTGAGTGCCACCTTCTACAGAAAGACGACCATACGCGTACGGGGCATCCACTTGGAAAGTGGCTGATTTAATACCAGCTTCTTCTGCATAAGATGTGTCCATCATCTTAGTTTTATAGCCGTTTCGCTCAGCCCAGCGCAAGTACATACGAAGAAGCATTTGAGCAAAATCAGCAGCATCCACACCGCCCGCACCAGAACGTATCGTAACAACCGCAGAACGAGCGTCATACTCACCGTCAAGAAGAGTCTGAACTTCCATATCGTCCAACTCGTGAGCAATATTTCCGAGCTCTTCTTGAGCCTCATTCATTGAATCAGCATCGCCTTCTTCTTCACCAAGCTCAATTAAAGTCTTAGTATCTTCAATACGCTGTTCAACAGCTTGCAAACGCTTCAATTGAGACTGAGCTGCAGAAAGCTTACTCGTGACTTGCTGAGCATGCTCAGAATCGTCCCAAAGTCCAGGCTCTGCAGCCTGCTTTTCTAAATCAGCAATCGTAGCCTTCAACGAATCGACATCTAGTGCTTTAGAAATCAAAGAATACTTTGCTTCAACATCATTTAACGCTTGGGAAAAATCAAATTCCGCCATTTACTTAAAGTACCTCTTTACATACCTGTTTTACGCAATTACTACTCGCAAAATACTTACAAAATCAACTATTGATAAGTTTAGCGCACGGTCAAAATCTCAGGACCGTTTTCCGTAATTGCAATCGTATGCTCAGTGTGTGCACCGCGAGAACCATCAGCAGAGCGAAGAGTCCAACCATCCTTAGGGTCCTGGTAAATTTCGTCAGTAGTCTTTAAGAACCATGGCTCAATTGCAATCACAAGACCTGGGCGAAGCTTGTAGCCATGGTGAGCAGTTCCATCGTTAGGAACATGCGGATCGCCGTGCATAATATGACCGACTCCGTGACCGCCAAACTCAAGATTTACGCTATAACCATACTCGTGAGCAACGCAACCAACAGCTGCAGAAATATCGCCAAGACGGTTGCCAGGCTGAGCCATATTAATACCAGCCTCAAGAGCTTCCTCAGTGCACTTAATTAAGCGTAAATCCTCAGGATCAGCATGCTTTCCAACCACAAAACTAATAGCGGAATCACCAACCCATCCATCGACGTTAATTGCCAAATCAAGGGTCAACAAATCGCCGTCTTTAAGGTTATAATCAAAAGGAACTCCGTGAAGGACAGCATCGTTTACAGAAGTGCAAATATAGTGTGCAAAAGGACCTGTACCAAAATCAGGAGCGTAATCAACATAACAAGAAGACGCACCTTTGCGGCTCATAATTCGCTGACGAACGAAGTCATCAATCTCAAGAAGATTCGTGCCAACTTTGGTCATTGCTTTCAAGTCTTTAAGAATACTACCGACGAAGCGACCTGCAGGCTTCATCGCTTCAATTTCAGATGGAGTTTTAAGTTCAATCATGCTTCAAGACTAACGCGCAGGCACGAAAATAAAGCAAAATATAGCGAAAATACTAACTAATAGTGTCGCTTAATACTTGTAAGCTAATCACATGTCTAACAACAATGAAAACAATAGTAATAATAGTAATAATAAGGAATCGCAGAAGGAAATTTCTGCTGTAGATTTCGACCCTGCCTCCTTCTCGTCGGCTACTCGTCCACAAGACGATTTATTCCGTTACGTAAATGGTCCTTGGATTGACACTTACACTCTCCCAGAAGACAAACCAATGTATGGTGCTTTCCACAAGCTTGCAGAAGATGCAGAAAAGCAAATTCGAGATATTTTAGAAAACGAAAATTGCCCAGCCAAAAAGTCGCAAACCTTATACCGTAACTATTTGGATACCGCATCTATTGAAAAAGCTGGAATTACGCCAATTAAGGGCGATCTAGACGCTGTGGATTCAGCAGAAACTAAGGAAGATTTGGTTCGCACTATTGGCGCGCTTAATCCGTACGGCGGTCCAGATGCAATGTTTTATTTTGGAGTTTACGGAGATCCTAAAGATCCTAAGACGAATATTATGCATATTGAGCAATCGGGATTGGGCTTGCCAGACGAAGCATACTATCGCGAAGATAACTACGCTCCAATTCGCACTGAATATGTAAAAATGGTAGCTTCGTTGTTGAGATTGGCTGGTTACGGAGATACCGCCACTACCCAAGCTCAAGCCGAGCGTTTTTTGAATGTTGAAACTAAAATCGCGAAGCATCATTGGGATAACGTGGCAACTCGCGATTCTCAAAAAACTTATAATCCTTGCAATTATGCTGATTTGGCAAAAAATCTTGAAGCGCTGAATCTCGACGCTTTCTTAGATGCTGCACAAAAAGCGTACGAAACTTGCGAAGAAGCAGAACATCAACCAATCAATCTTCGTGAAGCTTTTAGCAAAGTAGTAGTTCACGAGCCAAGCTTTATAGAAGGATTGAATAAGATTTGGCAGGAAACTAACTTAGAAGATTTAAAGCTTTGGGCACGCGTGCACGTGATTTTGTGCTGGGCAATCTTACTGAGTGAAGACTTTGCCGAAGCTAGATTCGACTTCTACGGCAAGGTGCTTTCTGGAGCCACAAAGCAACGCGACCGCTGGAAGCGAGCAGTCGGAGTTGTTGACGATGCCTGCGGCGAGGAAGTTGGACGCGAATACGTGCGATTGCATTTCCCTGAGTCTTCTAAGGAATACATGCAAGGCTTAGTTGACAATCTTATTAACGCTTACCGCGAGTCGATTTCTCACAGCAGCTGGCTTGGCGAGGAAACTAAAGCGAAGGCTTTGGAAAAGATTAGTAAATTTGAGCCAAATATTGGTTACACAAACCATTGGGTTGACTACTCTGCGCTAAATATTAAGGAAGACGCTGATTTAGTTGAGAATATGCGCGAAGTTTATCGATTTGGCTTTGGTAAAAATACTGCAAAAGCCGGAAATCCTGTGGATCGCGAAGAGTGGCAGATGACTCCGCAAACTGTGAACGCTTACTACGATCCTCTGCTGAACGTAATCGTGTTCCCAGCTGCTATTTTGCAACCACCATTCTTTAACCCAAGCGCTCCAGACGCAGCAAATTATGGTGCTATTGGTGCCGTGATTGGTCATGAAATCGGTCACGGTTTTGACGATCAAGGTTGCGAATACGACGGCGACGGCGTACTTAACAATTGGTGGACTGAAGAAGACAAAACCAACTTCACTGAGCGCACTAAGAAGCTTATTGAGCAATACAATGCTTTCACACCAACGCAGCTTATTGTTAAGTACTCTCACTTGAAGAGCAAAGAAGAGCGCAATGCGATACCTCACGTAAACGGTGCTTTAACAATCGGCGAAAATATTGGCGATTTAAGCGGCGTGACTATTGCGCTTAAAGCATACGCTTTCGCCTTGCAAAAGAGCAAGGGACAAGAAATCAACGGAAGTGATGATGCTATTCGCGAAACCTTGCTTAACGCTCCTGAAGTAGATGGTTTCACTGCTTTGCAGCGATTCTTCTTAAGCTACGCGTTAGTATGGCGTTCCAAGGCTCGTAATGAAATTGCGGAACAGCTGCTTCAAATCGACCCGCACTCCCCAGCCGAATGCCGCACTAACGGCATTGCTCGCAACGTTGACTTGTTCTACGATGCTTTCAATGTTCAAGAAGGCGACGAAATGTGGCTCGACCCAAGCGAGCGCGTGCACATTTGGTAAAGCATCTCAAATTGAGCACAGAAAATAGAAAATAAGAAATAGAAAAGCCTGCAAGCGTTCTTTACTAATCGTTTGCAGGCTTAATTTATATAACCTTATAAGTTTTTATTCTTCCGCAGAGGCAGAACCTGCAGAAACAGCTTCTTCTGCAGCAAAATCTTGCGAAATAGTCTCATTTGAAACAGCTTCTTCTGCTACAGCAGGAGCATTATCAGCAGCATAATCATTATCAACAGCAGCATCAGCAACTTCTGCTACAGCTTCAGCATCAGCAACAGCAGTATCAGTATTAGCAACAGCAGTGTCTACAGAAGCAGCTTTTGTACGCGCATTTTTGCGTGACTTATAAAGTAAAATAGAAAATACAACTACAGCACAAAGAATAATTACCATTGCAATTACAGCAACCACCATTCCAGAAATACCAGTTTTTTCAGTATTTTTAGCGGAATCTTTACTATTTGCAATTTGAGAATTAACCTTATTGGCTAAATGCTTATTTTTTCCAAATGCTTTCTTTTTGCTAGATCTATCACCCTTATGTTTTTTCTTATTTTTATCGTCCTTCTTATCTTTCTTATCTTTTTTATCCTTGTCGTCCTTTTTATCCTTATCGGATTTAGCTGCCTTAGTATTATTCGCTACTGCAGCAGGACGCTGATAAACTTGAGGGCTTCCATAACCAATTTTGCCATCAGGATAGTCAATATCACCGTTATATTCCGACAAAGTTAAATCACCAACAATGCCGTACGGACCGCCTTGAGCTTCACCATAACCAAAGGAGATATTTCGTGGATTCAAAATTTGATACAAATGACCATTCTCGTCAGTAAAGGCACCACGAGTAGCGCGCAATGGTCCCTCTTCATTTTGAATCCATAAACGCATAGAACCAGCAAGATCTGTACCCCAGCTTAAGTTTTCACCCCAAGCTTTTCTACCATTAAAATCAGGTGCGCTTTTACCATCTGGAGCAAAATGACCAAATTTACCATGTTGAGCAGTCTCTTGTGCGCGACGATACGCATCCTCTTCATTTGCGGAATCGTATTGAATATTATTCACATAAGCTTGTTTAGTTAAACCGCAACGACTCACATAATCTTGCAAAGGAATTCCTTCAAAGTAAATACTACGATCGTCGTATAAACGCGAACGTGCATTACGAATTGAAGCCAGCACATAGCGCACTACATCAACAGATCGAACCCAGCCAACACTACGTGCAACGTTTTTTTGTTTAATAATCGGGTTTTTAATAGACAGGTTTGACGTAGACGAATTAGATGCTTCTTTGCTTAATTCTAACGAATTTATGCCCATCAAATTCATATTCATGGAGCTTTGTGCAGACAAGCACACAAAGGATACTACAGCAAGCAGGCTTATCAGCGAACATACAATATGCTTCACTACAGCACTTTTAACTATCGTATTCTTCGAATTCATTGAACTATTCGATTTAAAACTAAATGATTTAAATAAATTAGATGAGCATGAATTTACATGCATAGCTAAATTGCGCACCAATCCCTGCTTATTATTTTTCATAGTAAAAAACTCTTCTTCTGTTCATTCAATGCAACAAATATAGGTTAATAGTATCTCTTAATAAGGAATTATTGCGAAAATGCTTGCAATCTTGCTGTTTTACAAGTGATTTTATTGTCAATATTTTTAATAAATTGTGGTTAAAACATAGCTTTTAACCACAATAAAAGAATTTTCTAGAACAATTCTCGCAAAACATTCATAGTTGTTATTACTGCGGCATTTCCTTGTGGCTGCGAAGCTCAGGGGCAATGATGGCTCTGATTTCGGGGCTGAAATGGCTGCAGTCCAAATCGTGAAAGGATGATGAATATGGTACAACAACAGTCAACTGTGACTATTAGCGGATTTGTAGGCGCAGAACCAATAAGTTTTGGACGCAACGAAAATTCTCCTGCTTGTTCTCTACGAATTGCAAGCACACAATCTTATTATCGAAATGATGAGCAGCAATGGCATGAGCGTCCAACCACATGGATGACTGTGAAGGCGTATCGAACTTTGGCTTCAAACGTTCTTAAAAGCGTGCATAAAGGTGATGCAATTGTTGTTTCTGGAAATTTGAGTACTGAAAGTTGGACAAAAGACGGCAATGATTATAATCGCATAATTTTAGAAGCGGCTACTATTGGTCACGATTTAAATCGTGGAACTACTCAATTTACAAAGCGAAACGCTGATTCCGCTAAAAATGATCATACGAAAGAAAGTAATCAAGCACAGCAGAACAATAGGGCACAACAAAATAACTCTAACGCAAACATTTTGAATGATGAATTTGGGGGCGAAACTGATATTTAAGAAAAATAAAATCGCAACTCAAGAAATCCCTCAAACTCGCGCAACGGTAAGCAAATTAATATGAATAAAATAAAATAGCCGCCAAGAATCAACATTCCTGGCGGCAAATCTATTTATTCTCTATTTCGCAAATTAAGTATTTCCTAATTTACTGAAACTGAGATATCTACTACTTAATCACATGTATGTCATCAGAAGAAACCGATGGCTGACCATAAGGCAAATCACCACCATGATACATAATGCCATTAGGTTTCGTTGCAATAGTAATTCTCTTACCTTCGTATTGTTTGAAATTATTACTAGTTCCATCATTAGAGTCACTGATAAGCACAGCTACTTTATTAGCGAAAGTAATAGTTGGTCTTAAAGCACAATCCATAAAACCATTAGCCACTGTAACTGAAGATGGATTATCTAGCAAAAGAACAGTAAAGCGTGCATTATCATCATAAGTGTCTGGGAAGCCAGTAGTATCATCCTTATCAGCGCCAGGTAAGTTCTTAGCTTCTTCCTTACTTAAGGTCTTTATTGTTCCAGTGTAGACTTGGTAACCCTTTTCAATCCAATTCTGAACATTCTTATTATGCTCACGCACTTTTTGTGAATTCTCTTCATTATTCACTAATGCGTCAACGCCTCTCATGTCTGAAATTGAAATAAACGACGGCATTACTACTCTTGATAATTCATCAGTTCCTTGAACAACACCATCGCTTCCTAACGGATGCTCAACAGTTTCAGAACTAGTTGTGAATTTATGATGTTTATTTAGGCGATATATTGTTTTTGTCCAAGGCATATCTCCATCACTTGTAGCATCGGAACCAAATGGAGCAAGTGTAACTATTCCATCATGATTCTTGTTAAAATACAAAGTTGCATATGAATCGCTACTAGTGGTCAAATCTTCAGATTTTATAAGCTTTTTACCATCGTAAGAAGCAACACGAACGCCATATGTAGCGTCTATCATTCTAGTAGTATCAGCGCTGCGCGAAGACGCAATCACTAAATCTGGAATAGAATCTTTGTTTATATCCCATAGCGTGTAGTAATACTTCATGTCACTACTGTCGGAAGATTTGGTTTCGCTAAAATCTTTTAGAACTTTTTTATATTGTTTTCCAGCCTCACTAATTACGTTATTATGAGACCCATCAGCACTATTTACTCTTTTATTTAGATTCAAAAAACAAACTATTCCAGCAATTACCACAACTAATGCAACTACTGCCGAAATAATAATTGTTAATTTTGAATACTTACTTTTCTTATTCTTAAGCGCGTCTACAGGCTGCTCATAAACCTGAGTATACAGTTGCTGTTCTGATTGGTTATAAACTGCTTGCTGCGGATTATTTATTTGTTCTGCAGAAGTTTGCGAACCAATAGAAGAATCAATCCTCGCTCCACACTCATTACAAAATTGCTGATCATCACTAATTTGTGATCCACATTTTTCACAAAACATATGTGTAACTTCTTCCTATTACGTATATATAAAACAAGTGGGATGCAAACGCAGAGCCCACAAGTTATTAATATTTCTCACGATTCAAAATTACGCACCAAATTTTACTTATTCAAAAGTATTTTGACACGCTCTACAATGCGGCTTGCAGCTTCGTCAACTGGAACTGCTTCAACATTTGAGCCGTTGCGATCGCGGATTTCAATCGTACCGTTGTTCACGGTATCGCGACCTGCTACAGCAATCAGCGGCACGCCAACAAGCTCAGCATCCTTAAACTTTACGCCTGGAGAAACCTTTGGACGGTCGTCAAAGATTACTTCGATTCCCTGCTTACTAAGCTCTTCAACAACCTTTTCAGCAGCGTCGAAAGCAATCTGATCCTTGCCAGTAGCAACGACGTGAACTTGAGCTGGAGCAATTGCCATAGGCCATGCGAGACCAGCGTCGTCGTGATGTGTTTCTGCTAAGCATGCGATCACGCGGCTAACGCCGATACCGTAGCAGCCCATCCAAACTGGCACAGCTTTACCATTTTCGTTAAGCACACTTAGGCCCAAAGCCTTAGAATACTTTAAGCCAAGCTGGAACACCTGACCGATTTCTACACCGCGTTCGAAGCTAAGCGGACCGGAACCATCTGGGCTCATATCGCCGTCACGAACCTGGGCTGCTTCAACAACACCATCAGCTTCAAAATCGCGACCGTAAACAGCGTTGTAAACGTGCTTTCCGTCTTCGTCAGCTCCTGTAATCCAGGCGCTTCCCTTCGCAACGTGAGCATCCATCAAGTAGCGAACAGGATTTTCAATACCACTACCCTCTTTGCGAGCTTGAGGACCTAATACGCTAAAACCAATGTAGCCCTTAACAAACTCAGGATGAGACTTCAAATCATCCTCAGTTGCTTCTTCGATTTCTGCAGGAGCAAACTGAGCTTCAAGACGCTTCATATCTACCTGGCGGTCACCTGGAATACCAATAGCAACAATTTCGCGCCATGGCTCCTCATGCTCGCCACCCTCAGCATCAGCCGGGTGCTTAACAGCAATAATCAGATTCTTCAAAGTGTCGTCTGCTTGCCATTCGCGGCCATCTTTACGCGGATGCAAATCGTTAGAAACCTTAACCAAAGCTTCAATCGTCTTAGCGTCTGGAGTTTCGAGCGCTTCTGCTGCAGGAGTTGCAGAATAATCAATCTCAGACATTTCTGGAGTGGTAAGAGCCTCAACATTCCAAGCTTTTCCGGAAGGAGCAAGAGCAAAAGTATCTTCACCAATTGGCATTGGAGCCAAGAATTCCTCAGAATCAGAACCGCCCATTGGACCGGAAACAGCGTGAACAATCACGTATTTAATGCCCAAACGGTTGAAAATTCGAGCGTAAGCAGCGCGCTCTTCAACGTAAGCAGACTTCAAACCATCTTCGTCAATTGAGAACGAATAAGCATCCTGCATAATAAACTCGCGACCGCGGATAAGACCTGCGCGAGGACGGAATTCGTCGCGATACTTTGTTTGAATCTGATACAAAGTAACAGGCAAATCCTTATACGAAGAATACATATCCTTAACAAGGAGCGTGAAAACTTCTTCGTGCGTTGGAGCAAGAAGATAGTCAGCTTCATGACGATCTTTAAGGCGGAAGATGTTGTCGCCGTATTCTTCCCAACGGTTTGTAGCCTCATAAGGCTCACGCGGAAGAAGCGCTGGGAAGTGGACTTCCTGCGCACCGATACCGTTGATTTCTTCGCGAATAATCGCTTGAACCTTGTTTAAAACCTTGAGTCCGAGCGGCAACCAAGTCCACACACCTGGGGCAGATTTACGAATATAGCCTGCGCGCTGCATAAGTTTTGCGGAAGTCACGTCCGCGTCTGCAGGATCCTCGCGCAGCGTACGAAGGAACAGCTGAGACATACGAAGTACATTGGAATTCATGCGTTCCAATCTATTTGCGCATGAGGACATAAACACTTGTTTACACAGCTAAACAAACAAGCCAAAGCAGCGACAAAAACCCAGTTAAAACTCCGGCAAATGTTTCCCAAATACGCAAAAACGACAACAAACGCCAGAGAAAATACACGGCAAATGTTTCAAAAAAGCACCAAAACGCTCGCGCGGGTAACGCGCTCGCTACGAAACTCGCGTTGGAAGTCCCCCGGACTTCCAACTTAAGCGAGTTTCCGCTCCGAGTTGCCTTCGCGCGCTAAATCGCAGCGCTCAGGCAGGTCGTCGCGCAAATGTTCCACAAAAAATCGCACTAAAACTCGTCATCGAAGGAAAACTCTTCATTATCTGCGTAATTGACAGCGCCAAAAATGTCAAACTCTTGCTGATTTGCAGAATCGCCTTCAAACTTATCTGTCAAAAATACAGAAGCACCATCGCTAGCAAGCATCTCACTCGCACGTTTGGAAGCATCGCGCAAAGATCCATCTAGTAGAACGGCATCAACTGAAACGCTAAACGCGCGATCGTTAATACCTTCCAAATAAAGACCGCCCAGATTTTCCACGCGAGAAAGCGCAACATATCCCATTCCAGGAGCGAAAGTTCTACGCAAATCCATTACCGCACTATCGAGCGTCATACCTTGCGACTTATGAATCGTAATTCCCCACGCGCAACGAAGAGGCACTTGATTTACGCTAGCAAGTACAGTCTCACCGTCCGTCATTTCCCACGCAGCTGGCTTAAGAGTGACAATATTTCCGTTTTCAAACTCAACAATCGGCCAGCCACCTTTAGATTCAGGCACAAAACGCAACACGCGTCCAACAGAGCCGTTTACATACTGCTTTTCTTGGTCATTACGCAATGCCATCACAGCAGCTCCGACCTTCAAAACTAAACGCTCCGGAGCAAGCATATTCTTCTTTAAGCGTTCAACAAGATTTTTAGGTCCTGCTTCCGTTGCAACGAATTCGTGAGGCTCAGCATTAATTTCCGCAAGCTGCATATTATTTAAACCATCTGCTTGCGCGTTCGTTGGGAAAAGATGTACTGCAACTTCGTCATCTTGAGGATATTCGCCAAGACGGCTGGCCAACACTTGCTTATCGTCGTCACTTACTAGACCGCTACGAATATCTGTTAAAACATCAAGTAACTTACCGTCGTCTTGACGATGTTGCTCAGTTAAATAGCACACAACAGGTTTCAAAGCATCCCAGGCGAAAGATTCCGTAATATAGCCTTCCGGATTTTTTCCAGCTGCAGCATACTTTTCGCGCGACGAAATAAACTCCGGGCTCGGCTCGAACACGTCACGATTTCGCATAGAAGTGCTAACAGGAGGCAGCTGGAAGAAGTCGCCCGAAATAACTACTTGAAGCCCGCCGAAAGGAGCGGGATTTTTGCGCACTTTACGGCATACTTCGTCAACCATGTCGAAAAGCCACGCGTGTATCATTGAAACTTCGTCCAGCACGAGCACATCCGTGGCTTTTATGCGCTTTCCTCGCCTAGCTCTAATGGTTTTAAGAAGCGTATCCGTAAGTGCGTTTGCAACTCCAACTCCACTCCAAGAGTGAATGGTTTGACCGTTTAAATGAGTTGCTGCGATTCCGGTAGAAGCCGTTACAGCCACGCTTAAACCGTTCTTTCGCATTTCGCGAATAGCTTCGTTTAATACGTAGGTTTTACCTGCACCCGGAGCGCCGGTAATGAACGCGCTTGCACCAGCGTTGATTATGGTTAGAGCTTCGGATTGCTTCATTGGCAGTACCTTTTATTGCGTTTAGTAGTCGCGCTTTATTTAATAGTAGCGTTGTATTTAGTAGTCGCGCTTTTCTGCAGAATTTACGTCTTCTAGCGCCTCTCCGCGGCGTTCGTAGTCACGAAGCAAGCTCGTGCTTTCAATGTGCTGTGCGCCAGCTTTTGCTTGAGACTCACTTGGGCCTGGAGCTGGAACGAACATCATATCGCGGTAGTAACGAAGCTCGTCAATCGACTCAATAATATCCGCGAGCGCACGGTGACCGCCATGTTTTGCCGGCTTATTGCGGTAAACGTCCGGGTAAAGCCTGCGCGAAATTTCCTTCAACGTGCTTACGTCTATTACACGATAGTGCAGATTTGCCATTAAATCTGGCATGTAACGGTCGAGGAACTTTTTGTCGGAACCGACGGAGTTTCCAGCAAGATGAGCTTTTCCGCGAGCCGGCAGGAAGCGCTTTACGTATTCAACTACCTGCTTTTGTGCTTCTTCCAAAGGCAAACCATTCTTATTCCACTCGTCAACAAGTCCGGAAGAAGTGTGCATATTGCGCACAAAATCGTTCATATGAGCCACAGCAGCTTCGCTTGGCTTAATCACTAAATCAATGCCGTCGTCCAAAACTTTCAGATTAAAGTCGGTTGGAACTACAGATACTTCGCATAATTCGTCGTGGAAAATATCGAGTCCCGTCATCTCGCAATCAATCCAAATTAAGCGCGACTCTTCCGGCGTAAACGTAAGATCTTCCTTAGCTTCAGCCATTTTCGTTCCTTTCCTAATATTTTTTCGAACCCATCAGCCTACATCTTCCCACCGACTACTTTGAATTGAGTTGTACGAAATACTGATTTAAGCATCTAATAAATCCTGCATAAGTTCATCTGTGTTATTAAATGATTTTCCCTCATGGGCTTCAGCTTGACGACGAGCTTCGTCAGAAAGATCAACTGGTTCAGAGACTTTGTCAATATTAAAATTGCGAATTGCTTCATCCATACTTTTAAGAGTTCTAGAAGATATACTCTTTGGAATAGTAAGCTCACGAGGCTCTAATAAAATACAACCATTATCGCATTCTTTAACATTGTAATAAGGATATTTAGCCCCACGCAGAGTTACACGCTTTTTACTATCAAGACGCACGTCATAATCTTTTACTACTTCCACAAAATCACCTCATTTTTAGTGGGATATCCCACTAACTATATAATAATTTTATCTGTCTTGTCAAAACAAAAACGACGAAAAGCAGGCAAGTTTTGAGTAACTTGCGTAACTTTTCGCCGTTTAAAATAGTTGCGATTTATACGCGATTTAATCGCGCAACTTACGCACCACGCGACTTAGTTGTGGAAACCGCTGTAGTTTGGTGCTTCTGCAGTCATCACAATATCGTGAGGATGAGATTCACGAAGACCTGCATCAGTAATACGAATAAAGCGTCCGCGCTCTTGCATTTCCTTAATATTGTGAGCACCAACGTAGAACATGGACTGATGCAAGCCACCAAGCAACTGGTAAAGCACAGCGTTAAGTGGACCGCGATATGGAACTTCGCCTTCAACGCCTTCTGGAACCACCTTGTCGGAGCTGGTAACGTCTGCCTGGAAGTAACGATCCTTCGAATAAGACTTCTTACCACGAGGAGCCATTGCGCCAAGCGAGCCCATGCCGCGGTAAAGCTTGTACTGCTTGCCGTGAAGAAGAACCTTCTCACCAGGAGCTTCCTCACATCCAGCCAAAGTGCCGCCGAGCATAACGGTGTCAGCACCAGCAACCAAAGCCTTAGCAATATCGCCGGAATAGTGAATGCCGCCGTCTGCAATGCATGGAATACCAGCAGCCTTGCAAGCCTGAGCAGCGTCGTAAACTGCAGTAAGTTGAGGTACACCAACGCCTGCAACAACACGCGTAGTGCAAATAGAACCTGGGCCAACGCCAACCTTTACAGCGTCAACACCAGCGTCAATCATAGCCTGTGCGCCTTGGCGAGTTGCAATATTTCCGCCAATAATTTGCACGCCGTCGAAAGCCTTATCTGCCTTAATGCGACGAATCATGTCGAGAGCCAAGCGAGCCTCGCCGTTTGCGGTATCGACCACAAGCACGTCAACTCCAGCTTCCATAAGAGCGCACGCACGCTGCCAAGCATCACCAAGGAAGCCAATGCCAGCAGCAACACGCAAGCGACCTTGATCATCCTTAGTAGCATCCGGATACTGCTCAGTCTTCACAAAGTCCTTAACAGTAATCAAGCCTGTAAGCTTACCTTCAGCATCAACCAAAGGCAACTTTTCAATCTTGTTATCCGCAAGCAAGCGGTGAGCATCTTCCTTAGAAATATCGGAAGGACCAGTGACGAGATTTTCGCGCGTCATCACGTCCTTAACTTTCAAGCGATCGTAATCTTCGGAAGCAATAAAACGCATATCGCGGTTGGTAATAATACCAACTAAATGATTTTCGCTATCCACTACCGGAAGACCAGAAATATGGAAACGCCCGCACAATTTATCTAAATCGGCGAGCGTAGCATCTGGGTGAACAGTAAGCGGGTCGGTAATCATACCGGATTCACTGCGCTTAACAATATCAACCTGCGCAGCTTGATCATCAATAGAAAGATTGCGGTGAAGTACTCCAATACCACCGTTACGCGCCATGGCAATAGCCATATCGGACTCGGTAACAGTATCCATAGCTGCCGAAATAGTTGGCACTTTCATGGTAATTTCGCGAGTCAGACGAGTGGAAGTATCCACTTCGGACGGAATAACATCAGTTTCGTTTGGAAGCAAAAGGACATCGTCATAAGCGAGACCGAGCTTCTCGAAAATTGGTGGAACAGGAGCATACACGGATTTCGTGTTAATATCAGTTGTAGCCATAGGGTTACTATACGTTTTTGCTATGACGTTTGCCGAAACTCCGAACGAAACGCTACGAATTGCGAAGTTCGGGCAGGCGACGACGCAAGTACGGCATCATTGTGAGCACAGTAAGCAACGCAGCAGCAAGAATCATTCCAACAAGCACATACACAGCTTTAAAGAACAAAATCATAATAGAGCCAAACGCAATTAGCGCAGCCCATCCCCATAAAATCAGCACAGCACCCTGCACAGAATGTCCGATTCTAAGCATGCGGTGATGCAAGTGCATGCGATCCGGATGCATTGGCGACTGCCCTTTAGCAACACGCCTAAAAATAGCCAAGCACATGTCAAGAACCGGCAAAAACAGCACAAGAATCGGCAACAAAATCGGCATAAATACAGGCAAATAAATACTCGTATGCACAGCCGACGGATCCAAATGACCGGTCATAATAATCGACGCGCAAGTAATTAAGTAGCCGATTAGCATGGAGCCGGAATCGCCCATAAAAAGTTTCGCAGGATGCCAATTGTGCATAATAAATCCAACGCACATACCTACCATTGCAACGTCAATAAGAGTTGCCATTGATGCGTAGGATGGCGACGTGCGCGCGAGCATGTAGGAGTAGGTTGCGAAGGCGATTCCTCCAATTGCAACGATTCCGGAAGCCAGTCCGTCCAGCCCATCTACAAAATTTACTGCATTAATTGAAGCAACGATTAGTATTGCAGTTATTGCGATTGACACGCTTGGAGATGCCGTCACGAGCGAACCGAGCGGCAAAGTTACGATTTGCAACCCTCCCCACGCTACAAAAACAGCTATAAGCAGCTGACCGGCAAGCTTTAGCATCCAATCTAAATCCCAAATGTCGTCGCATACCCCAAGCAGGCATATCATAACGGCTCCTGCTAGTACAACCCACGGCTGGTGCGTTCCTGCAAAAAGCCCGGAAATAAATGGCATAGAACTAGCGAATGCCATCGCAACTGCAAAACCAAAAAGCATACCTACACCACCCATACGTGGCGTTGGAATAGTATGCACGTCGCGAGCGCGAACTTTGCCAACAGCACCCATACGGATCGCAAGGTGACGAACAAGCGGCATAATAAGCCACGTAGCACCGCCTGCAATTGCTGCAATAAACAGGTATACCCTCATAAATGCGTCCTTTGCTATGCGATTACTTCGTTGGTTTTAGCAGCGTTTGCTAAATTTTTCGCTTGCTTATTTTGATTGTAGCGATTTGTTAGTACCAGAAATTTAGTATCAGAAATAAGTTAATAAACTTACTCACTTAACGCATTACGAATTTCGCACTCCGAAATCACACCTTCGCGCAAAATCACAATACCGTCTTTATCGCTTGAATCCGCACCAACTACCGTGCTTGCCACGTGCGAGCGAGTTGGACCTGCGTTCAAATACAGCGGAATTTCGTTGCCGAAAGCCTCAAATGCTTCCTCGACGCTGTCTGCACTTTCGTTACCACTGCGATTCGCGCTAGAAGCAGCCAGCGGGCCCGTAACGCGCAAAATTTGCATTAATTCCGGGCAATCAGGCACGCGCACACCTTGAGTTGATTCGATTGCTTGAGTTGTTTCAGTTTCTTGAGTTTTCTCATCAGTCTCATTCGTTTTGCACAGCGTTGCAAGTTTGGACGCAACCGAGTCCTTCTTAGCGCGCGCAATCGGAGAATATCCACCCGGAAGGAACTTTTTGCCTAAAATATCCAGCGGAGACGGCAAATACAGCCCAAGTTTTTCTAAATCTTCCACTCCGCTCATTAAAATTTGCAACGCCTTCGTGCGCGGCCTGCGCTTAAGCTCGTAAATTTTTGCAACTGCAGCTTCATTAAATGGGTCACAAGCAACGCCATACACAGTGTCAGTTGGCACTACGATTACGCCGCCTTCGTTAATAATTTGCGCTGCCATTTGCAGTGATTCTCCGTTGATATTGCAAATTTTGCTCATTTTTGCCTCTTTTGTTGCTTTTGTTGTTTATTTTGCTTATTTTCTTCTATTTGATTCAAGTCATATATCTGATTCAAGTCATATTTTTGCGCAAAAGTGTATCGCGGTCTGCCTGTTAAGTCGTTTCCAACTCGAGTACACACAAAACCTAGGCTTTCCGCGTACTTTTTAAGCGCATCTCCTTGCGAAATATCATGCTCCATAACCATAGCTCCCCCGGGTTTAAGAAGCGCAAAAGCCGCGCGCATAATCTGCTCCGGAATAAGCAAGCCATCCACAGAGCCGCCGTACAACGCAAGCGGAGGATCATATTCTCGCACTTCAATCTGTTCCGGCACTTGATTTTCCGGCACGTAAGGCGGATTCGTTATTACTAAATCTACTTTGCCGCAAATTGCGTGAAGTTCAGGAGTTAAATCTGAAATATGCGCTTTTGTTGCATCTGCAAGAACAGCATGGTATCGACTGGAAATCTGCATATTTTCGTAATTCTTTGCAGTTTCTTCAGAATTTTTTCGCAAATATTGAAAAGCTTCAGGAGATTTTTCTACAGCCCACACTTGCGCGTCTGCAACTTCCGTTGCAATTGACAATCCGATTGCTCCCGAACCTGCGCATAAATCGACTACCGTAGGCTTGCTAATATGCGATTCGCACAACCAATCTAGGCCAGCATCAACAACAACTTCTGTTTCCGGACGCGGCACAAAAACGCCCTTGCCAACGCGCAAATCCAAGTAGCGGAAAGACGCGCGACCAATAATATGCTGCAACGGCTCGCGAGAAGCACGCCTAGATACAAAATCGCTATATTTGCTAGCATAATCGGGCGAAAAATTCTTGTAATCACCCATAAGCAGAGCTTTGTTTAGCTCAGCTAAGCTCACTCCGCAAGCGTGAGCCAGCAGCAAGCGCGCATCATATTCTGCTGACTCCACACCTGCAAACTCAAGCTTTTTAACAGCATCGCGCAAAACTCGCAAAAGTTCTTGCATTTTAAGAATTGTTTAGAAATTTTAATCGGCTACTTACTTGGCTTGCGCTAAGCGGTCAGCTTCATCCGCCTGAATATCACTGTCGATAACAGGCTGCAAATCGCCGTCAAGAACCTGGTCAAGATTGTAAGCCTTGTAATTCGTGCGATGATCCACAATACGATTTTCTGGGAAATTGTACGTGCGGATTCGCTCAGAGCGGTCGAGCGAACGCACCTGTGAGTGGCGCATATCCGCCGCTTCTGCTGCCTCCTGCTCGTGCTTCATAGCGAGCAAACGAGACTTTAGCACGCGAAGGGCTGCCGCACGGTTTTGAATCTGCGACTTTTCGTCTTGCATGCTAACAACAATTCCGGTTGGAATATGCGTCATGCGAACCGCGGAATAAGTAGTGTTCACGGACTGTCCACCAGGGCCGGAGCTCATGAAAATGTCGATCTTCAAATCTTTTGGATCGATTTCGATTTCGTCGTCATCTTCGTCCGCTTCTGGAAACACGATTACGCCGGCTGCGGAAGTCTGTATGCGCCCCTGCGATTCAGTAACTGGGATTCGTTGCACACGATGCACGCCACCCTCGTACTTCATGCTTGCCCACACGCCGTCTTCTGGAGCAGGAGTACCTTTTGCACGAATCGCAAGCTGCACGTCTTTTACGCCGCCAAGTTCCGTTGAATTTTCGCTTTGGATTACGGTAGTCCAGCCGCGCTTTTCGGCATAACGCATGTACATACGCAATAAATCGCCAGCAAACAGAGCCGCTTCTTCGCCGCCTGTGCCAGCTTTAATTTCCATAATCATATCGCGCGCATCATCCGGATCCCTAGGAATTAATGCCGTGCGAAGCTTTTCTTTTGCTGCTGGAAGCTGCTCTTCTAAGCGCTTAGCTTCTTCAGCAAAATCTGGGTCGTCGCTTGCCATTTCGTTTGCGGCTTCAAAATCGTCGCAAAGCTGCTTGTAATTTAGGTAAGCATTTACGATTGAGCCGA
Source organism: Gardnerella sp. DNF01205 (assembly GCF_049244135.1). Lineage (NCBI taxonomy): Bacteria > Bacillati > Actinomycetota > Actinomycetes > Bifidobacteriales > Bifidobacteriaceae > Gardnerella > Gardnerella sp. DNF01205. Next base: position 1,270,958 of record NZ_CP058378.1, read on the forward strand.
GTTCTGCGTGCCTGCGGCCGAGCTTGCGAATAGCGTCCGGGTTTGACGCAACTTCCGGACTTCCCATGCGACTTTCAATATCGCGATACTCTTCTAACGCGGTAACTGCTGCCGGGAATTGTTCCTCTACTGACTCAGCCATCATATTCCTTTGTAGTCGCGCTTAACGCGGATTGTAAATCAAAAATTTAAATGTTAAATGTAGAACACTAAACACACATGTTTAGCACATAAAACGCCAGCCCCGATTCCGCGAGTTACACGAAAACAGGGCTGGCGTCACAAAAGCTACTTAGTCTTCTTACCGTAGCGCTTCTCGAAGCGAGCCACGCGGCCGCCGGTGTCGAGAATCTTCTGCTTACCAGTATAGAATGGGTGGCACTTTGAGCACACGTCAACCGTCATGTGATCGCCATCAGCGGTGGAACGAGTTACGAAAGTGCTTCCGCAAGAGCAGGTAACCTGCACTGCGTGATAGTCGGGATGAATACCCTGCTTCATAATGTCTCCTATGGAATTCGGGCGACCCGGGTCGCAAAGCCCCAATAGCTAAGCGTGAACCGGAACCTTCGTTATTTTAGTCACCACCCTCGACGCGCTTATAATTCGTATAAAAATGGAGCGCATGAAAAATTCAAACGCTCCAAATTTAAATAAATTATTTATTATTGCGACGCTTGCGATGGTGCTTGCCAGTCTTTACTACCGCAAGACCAATTGCTGCGATTGCTGCCGACAAAATACCAGCAGATGCAGAAGAAACCGTGTCGCTACCAGTTTTAGCTAATTCCAGCTTTGCTTCAACAGTTTCTTTTAGATCCTTTTCTTGCTTCTTTTCATCCTCAATAGTTACGTCATATGAAATAGAAGAATCAGGAGAAGGAATAACTTGCTCAGGCGCTGGAGTTGGCTGCTCAGGCGCTGGTGCTGGACTTGGAATTGGTGCTGGAGTTGGAGAGTTTGGTTTGCTCTCAGAAATCACATCAATTTCAACAGCAATTTCCGCTTCGCGACCATACTTATCGGTAGTAGTAAACGTTAGCTCAACTTTTGGCTTTCCATTCACAATCTTAGGAGTGCCGGAAATCTTGCATACAGTACCAGCGCAGGTTGCGTTAATACCGTTTACAGAATTCGTAACCTCTGAGATTAACTCGTTAATGGTTACTTCCTTACCATCTACCGTAATCTTGTTAGTAGCATCGCCAGATCCTTCAGTCATGTTTTGCAAAGTAAAGTTCGTTAACATACCCTCGCGAGCAGAACCACTAAACTTAAACCTCATAGGAGCCATCTTCTCGAAGTTTGCAGTAATAGTGATTTCGTGTTTTGAGTGAGGCTTTGGCAGCGAAATCTCTGGATTTACTCCAGCATTGCGCAAAACCTGCTTCAAAGCTTCCAAACTAGACTTCTTGGAGCTGCGAATTATCTTTGCAACAAATGGCTTATCTGCTTCATCAGCAAGCTCAGCGAGCACTTCTCGCTGTTCATCAAGAACATAACTATCAATTGCGTTCTCAAGATTAGCAAATGTTAAGTCTATTCCTGCTTCTTGCATCAAATTCTTCAGCGCTTCTATTGAAGAATACATAGAATTGGAAATTTGCTTGGCAAGCCATGGTTTTCCAGCTTCTTTAGCAAGTTTTACAAGCAAAGTCTTTTCATGAACTTGCTCAATGATTTTGTCAACATCAATGCCATTTTGGACAAGCTTATCCTTAATCTTTTGTAAGGAATCATGAGACTGACGAATTTCAGAAGCTAGATCAGTCTTATGATTTCTTTCAGCAACCTGAGCTAATTCTTCACGCTTAGCATTGTAGACTTGCGCAGCATGTTGCTTTTGCGCTTCGTTCAGGAGATTTTGCAAAGCAGCAAGCGTAAATTTATCTGAGTTACGAATCAACTTTGCTACATATGGCATACCATCCATAATTGCCATTCGAGCCAAAGCTTCTCGTTCTTCTTCTGTGGCCTTGCGTTTATCTGCCAGAGCCGCTGGCTTTTCAGTCGTATCAGACGACCAATCCTTGAACATGTAGCCTTTATCGGCAAGCACATCTGGAACTGGCATAAGCAAATTAGTAGCGCCGTTTCGTACCCAATATACTGAAACTATCTTGTCGCCAGCACTCTCAAGAGGCGATTTTTGCAAACTTCCGCCCTTACCAGCTACATACGTCACCTTCGTGTAGTTCTTTTCTATGAACTTAGCCGCAGCAGTGCCCTTAGCCGGCAAATCGTTATCTGCAATCACGTTAGGCAAAACATACACATGCACAGGCAACTTAGTTGTAACAGTTTTTTGCTTTCCTGTAGTCTTATCAATTTCATCAGTAGGCTTAGTTACATTCACCATAATTGTTGAAATTCCAGGCTTTGAAACATCAACCTTAGCATTCTCATCTACAGATGCACTCACTTTAGGGTCAGCACTATGTACGAGCTTATTGACGTTTGGAATCTTATCTCCAACGCCAACAACTGTTTCTGGAATCTTCACACCATCAGCGCCATTTTGTTCAGCAACGAAAATGCGCGGCCTGCTGATATCCCAATTGTCGTGTAAGAGTATGTTTGACTTACGGCTCTTTGCATCATACATTTGCCACTTTGTAAAACCGGAAAGTTCTGCAGCAGTATCGTTTGCAACTTTTTGAGCAAACTTAATGTTATCTTCTTTATCTTTTCCGTGACGAATATACAGAAGTTTTGGCTTATACGAACCGTCAGCCCACGTTCTACCAAATCCTGGAAGGAATATGGTTGCAACGTAGCCATCTGGAATATCGTCTTGTTGAGAAGCGTCAATTACGTTTGGCACAAGCTTATAACGTGCTATAAAAGTGGTGTTCCCACTAAACTTCATACCAGCAATTTCAGCACTAGAATATAGCTTAATTTTTGGTGGATTCGACACAGTAGTAGGTGTTGGAGCCGCAGTAGCAACAAGTGTCACAACAGGGACTACTGATGCAGCAGTATTTGTACCATTCGTAATATTTGGCGTGTTGGTCGAATTTGCTACAGGTGCAGTAGCTGCCTGCATCTCCCAGCCTTGGAACTCGTAATGGTATCCTTTCGCATCGTAATCCTTGCCAATAACCTGCGGTGCACGAACGCCACTAGCAGATTGCTTATATGCGTAGTACAACTCGCGCGAACCTTCAGCAAATTCACCCTTGCCATTTGGTGACTTATTATCACTCTGAGCATTTATAAAGTTGACTGAAACATACTTAGTCTTATCAAAAACTAGTTTGCGTTCAGCATTAGCACCAGTTTGCGTAGTATCCTGCGTATTCTCCTTCGGCAAGCTTTCTGGGTACATCAACTGATAAAGCACTTTTAAGCGTCCTACAAGTCTATAAGTCTTGTAATCCACTGCATCCTTATACTTAACTGTAACTTTCAAAGGAACAGTGTACAAAGCAGGCTTCTTAAGCATTTTTTGTTTTAACTTATTTTGTTCAGCTTCAGTTGGTAAATCGTATTCGACTTTTATGTCTTCTATGCCATTATTCACAGCAGCATCTGCTTTGAGCTGAGACATATTAGTTATAAAATCGGTTAGCTTTGGAAGCGTGTCAGGGTCATCTTGCACAGCAACAAGGTAATCAGTCTGCACTGCTGGCTCTGTCCAAGGGGTTTGATCTGCCACGAACTCTTGGAATGGTTCATTGACTTTCCAGCCATCTTTCCAATCACCGGTCACGTCAGCAACATCTTTAACTTCAGTAACTTTCTTACCGTCATTAAGCATACTGCTTCGTTTCCAAGTGCCAGTAGCTCCAGTGAGACTGCCTTTCAGCATCTCAAGAACATTCACTTGCTTTCCATTAATGATCTTCGTAATTTGGGAAATATCAGTGCCCTTCTTTACGTAGAACACTTTAGGTCCACTCGTGCCGTCACTCCACAATCGTCCTGGAGCAGGCTTGAAGATTGCAACTACAGCATCTTTAGGAACTTCACCGCCGTCAGAGGAACTCGAGAAGTATTCAATCTTCTTGTAAACAGCGTTATAAGTTATGCCGGAATTATCGTTAACCTTAACATCTTTATAACGACCTTCAGAATCGATATCGTACTTCTGCTCTGGATTCGGATTCTCAGCAGTCGGCTTTACAACATTAGTTGCCCAGCCCTTAAACACGTAGTGGTAATTATCGGCACTATGATCCTTACCGAAAGCTTGCGGCACACGGATTCTAACATCCTTACCTTTATAAACGTACGCAGTAAGCGTAGTGTCTCCGTCATCAGGATGATTAGAATTATCTCCATCGTGACCAATAATAGTGCCTTCATCGTTCTTACCGGTAAAGGTAATCGGCACGTACTCGTCTTTATGCTTGCTACCGTAGTCAGTAGCCTTAAACTTCTCCCACTCGCTTCCGTACACCAAATCCGGCAGCGTGCGGTACAGCACTTCAGTTTCAGCAATGTTGCCATCAAGATGCACTTGCACTTTAATCTTGTGCAAGCCTGGAGTGTTGTCAAACTTTTCGTCTTTACCGAATGAGAACGTAGCATCACTTGGATACTCATCAGCATTCGTTATAAGAGCTTTAGCTGCAGTTGGATCAGCCGGATTCAAAGTATCTATTGGCTTCAAAACCTTAGTATCAATTGCAACAGGAGCTTTTATCTTGAAGTTAGCAGTGTAAATTACCTCAGGATTGTTCTGCTCTTCGGAGCGAATCGGCAAGCGATTTACACCATCGGAATACTGAAGCGTATGCGAGCCAACTTCAGACGAACCGACTTTCGAAGTCCAGCCTGCAAACTCAAATCCAGGCTTTGCTTTCACTGTTGGAAGTGGCATTTGATAAGCTTTTGTGCCCTTAATTGCGTCGTACACAAGAGCAGAGCCGTCAGCTACATCCTTGTTCTGCCAGTCAACAACGCTGCCCATAGAGTCTTGACCATCAGCCACTTTAAACACGTAACGCGTGTAGTGATCTGGGCGAGCTTGATAATCGTCCTTACGCTTAAGCACGCGTACGTCATCATATCTAAATGTGATAGTACGAATATCGTCAGCTTTTTGCTTGCCGTAAGGATCAGTAACGTATTCAATACGCTGCTGCGTATTTTCTGGCTTAAAGCCTTCAATAGGCTTGTAGAATACTACGTCATACTTCCTATTTACAGAGCTAACTTCGCTTTCTGGAAGAAGCTCCTTTTCTTTACCGTCCTTACCAATAGTTACATAGCGAACTTTGTACTTGCGCATATTATAAGTTTGGTAAATAAACTCGCCAGTATTCTCAGATTCAGTACTCGAAGCTTCAAAGCTCGTGAAATGCTTATCTGGGAAGTGCGTTTCGTCACTATAGACTGCTTCCGCATTGTAGCGCAAATGCTCGCGCAAGCCGGAAACCGTTTGCTCGGCGGTATGGTCTACCATCGCAGCTTTGGCTTCTTTCGTAGCAGCATCCTTATAGTCAGAAATCGTGTATCCAGGCTTTAAGAATATATGCTTAAAAGTGCCCTTGTAGCGAGTATCCTTCACCCACACTGCGTTAAGCGTTATATCTTCTACTACTTTGTTGCCAAAGGCGTACGGCAAAGTTTTGCCATTCTTGTTGATTTCCCAACCGTAGAAGTCGTAGCCTTTGCGAGTTGGAGTGCCTATTTCATCCTTTTCGTCAATAACATGGTAGCGAGCGAACTCCTTTTTCTTAACTACGTTTGTGCCAGCTACCTCATTACCGTTTCCATCGGTATTTGGCATATTGTAGTTAAACGTTACCGTGTGCTTAATATTAGTTGGCTTACCCCACGCAGCATAAAGCTTAATGCCATTAACTGGCATTGTAACATCTTTAGCTTTACTTTTATCTTTGCTTTCACCTTTAGCATCTTCACTCTCGCCATTTATAAGCTGACTACCAGCTTGATCAACAGCCCAGCCTTTAAACACGTAGTCTTTTGGCAAATTGTTAGGACGAGTGATGGAGTAAGTTTTGCCGTTAAGTGTGAATGTGTACTTGCCATCGAACTGAGTTGCGGTGTTATCACCACCCTCTTTAGTTACAGAATCATCGTAAGACTTAACGTTGCCGTATAGCTCTTTGTCTTCGCCCGTCAAATCTTTTTTGCCGCGCTTAGTCAAGCTATACTCGTACGGCAATCTCTCTTTAGCAGCGACATTGCCATCTGTTATAGCATTGCCATCCGCATTATAAAACTGCACGTCGTACGACTTGCGGTCGTACCTAAATTCAAGTGGTTTGTTATCATTAAATTCATCTTCATCACCTTTATAATTTTCTTGTTCATCTACTGGAACGCCCCTATACTTTCGAAATGCTAAATGATACTTTTTAGCAAAAGCTTTCTGCTCATCCTCACTTAAATCATCCCAATTCCCATGAGCATGAGATTCGTTATACCACACTTCCAGATTATCTTTAAAGTCGTCTGAATCTAACGCATCACCAACTTTTGTCTTATCATAACCATCAGCAGGATTAAAACCAGCAATAGATGGAGCTGGATAATCATAGCCAGTGTTGGGAGTATCATCTTTGCTATAAGAATCGGTAGAAAGCTCATAATCGTCATCGCTTGCTGTACCACCCTTTTTAGCGGATGCAATACTTTGCTTCCTAATAATCACCTGTATAGGCTGACTTTGATCACTGCTATCAGCAGTAAGCAGACGCTGATTATCTTTTAACTCATATTGTTTTGCATCAGGATTCGAAGGGTCATCACTAATTTTAGGCGCTTGGTTCTTACCCACTACACGCCAACTAGGGTCAGCAAATTCTTCTTTAGTAAAACGATACGGAGGAGTGTCACGATACTTTACATCCCCCGCAAATCCAAGCTGCCACCCTAAAGAGCCTTTTCCCTCTTCACTAAAATATAATTCATTTACATCAGGCCAAATATCAGTAAGCTTTTGACCGTAACGAACATTTACGCGGTAGCCTTTATGGTTAATTTTAGCGCCATTATCATCCTCATCTTTACCTTCATACTTCGTTGAGCAACCGCCACCGCCAGCATAGCAATAAATAGTTGTTTTGCCGTTTTCATCTTTTCTTTTTATAGCAACATTGTCACCGCTATTGACGCCAGCAGGCTTAGCAAAAATAAGCTCATAAGTATTGCGGTCGTAAACTAAGTTAAGAGTGTTGTTTAAGTCGTTTGCGCAAAGCTTCGCTTTACTACGTTTGCCTAAATCTGGGCGACCCTGCACAAGATTATGTTCCTCACTGTTAAGCTCTTTAGTCAGCTTCTTATTCACGTGGAAGTAGCGCGTGAATAAGTCCTTGCCCTTGTTGTTAGCATCACCAGGATGCTCAGTATCATACCCGTCTAAGCTTGTTACAGGCGTATCGTTCATCCAGTTGAACTTTGAAATTAAGCCATCTTTATGATTATTCGCATCTGTACCTTGCAACTCTTCTTTTGTTAAGCCAAGCTCCGGGTTCGTTACATAATCAGTTTCGCTTTTACCATTAAGCTCATCAGTATCTTTAGCAACACCAGCATCATCCATCTTATCGAGCACAACGTCGCTATCAGTTTGCACATTCGTGCGCTCAACAAGACCAACAAAGTCGTAGTTTACAAGCGAATCCGGATGCTCTTTGTCTACCAAATCCGCCTTCTGTACCCACACGTTCACGCGGTAGCTGGTAGTATTGTTAGCTTCCCAAACTGCGCGGAATCGCACATTGTGATCCGGCATCTTGTAGTTAGTAGAATTTCCTTTAATTAGTGGACTACCAGAAGTATTTGATTGATTAGTATCCCCTGGTTTTACTACCTGCCACCCAAGGAACTTATGACCACGATATGTAGGTTCTGGAACCGCAGGCACTTCCTGATCATAATACACTTTTTGAGCAGTAACATCCGTGCCGCCAGCAGAATCGTAAGTAACTTCATACGCCTTACGATAGTAACGAAGGTTCAAAACTAGCTTGTCTTTTTCATCTTCAGAATCAGAAAGTGGCGAGCTAATAAGATTATGCTCCGGCTCGTATCCTGGAATATACAGAGCTACAGCACTCACATCTGAACCAACAGTGCCAGTAACTTCAGTGACGTGGATACGTTCTTTTTTGCCATCTTTGTAAGTTACTTCAATAGTCTTGCCAACGCCAAGATTTGGAGCATCGTGAAACTCATCCTTATTATCGAGATCCTGCACCAAGTGACGCACATAGTACTTAGCTGTTTTAGGAGCGTAGTTGATATTCAACTCGCCGTAATACTGAATGCCGTCTTCTACTGCCGGTTGCGCAGATGATGAAGATTGCGAAGTTGTTTGAGATGACGAGGCTTGCGGGGCTTGAGCGCCGTTGTTAGCTCCAACAGCCGGCCTTTTCTTTACAGCATACTCAGTAATCAGCTTCTTACTCAAACGCAAGTAGCGCTTAGCATCCGCATCCGTACCGTCGTCAATAACAAACTTGCCTTCGTCATTTTTAATATAGTACTGATAATCCCCGGAATGGTATACAGATGGACGGTATCCAGCAGCCTTCGGAAGCTCAATGTATTCGTACTTACCATCTTTGTCGAGCTTATCGAAGTCTTCTTGGTCAATTGTAAGCTCATAAGGCTGTACAAGCTGCTTATTCGCAGCACCGCCAATCGTATAGCGAATTTGCAAATTGTACGTAGCTTTTGGCTTAGTGTCGGTTTGTACCTGTTCGTTGGCTTGCTCTGTACTCTTCGCCTCTGGATTATCCGTATTCGGCTTAATTACCTGGCTGTCTGGATCAGTTGCTGCGTTATTAGTTGTTGTGCCAGTGTTCGGTGTGCCAGCGTTCGGTGTGCCAGAGGTCGGTGTGCCAGAGGTCGGTGCAGGAGAAGGTGAAGGAGAAGGTGAAGGCGTTGGCTGATTGTTCGAAGCAGGCGTTGAGTGAGTTGTATCATTGTTCGGCGTAGAAGCAGATTGATTCTGGGAAGCAGAGTTTTGTGCAGTAGTTGAAGGCGTAGCGCTTTTATCTTTGCCTGTGGCACCTGTAGTTGCACCTTCTGCACTGCTTTGCGAACCTTGTGCATTGGTTCGTGCAATTGTATCTGTACCTGTGGTCGCTGCAGTTCCAGTGCCAGTGTTAGATTCTGCATTTGCAGGAGTTACAGGAGTAGACGATGCAGTTGTATTACCTGCAGGAGCCGCATCTGCAGCAGCTGGCTCTACGTTTGCAGGCTGCTGATTTTCAGCTGGATCAACGTCACCAGCATTTGCTTCCGGTTGCTTTGTTTCTGCTGGCTTCGCAGTTGGCGTTGATTCTGGCTTTACTTCTGCTGGCTTTGTAGCTGCAGTATTTGTAGTAGCCGGCTTATTATCAACATTCTGAACCGGTTTCGCAGTATCTGGCTTCGTCGTATCTGGATTAGTAGTATTTTGATGAGCTTGCCTATTAGCAGTCGCACTTTTTACAACAGAATTAGACACTGGCGCACTCACCGTAGCAGATTCAGCAGCACTTACTGTATTTTCAGTAACATTTGACTTTGAGCCTAAAGTTGCATTTTTAATCTCAGAAGTCTTTGTAGGCGTAGCAGACTGAACGTCATGAAGAGCTTTATCAGAATTTACAGACTTCACAGCACCTACAGAAGGCATAATAGGCATGGGAGAAGAAATTGCAACTGGGGTATTTTTCACACTAGTCAGCGGCTCAGAAGGAGACGCAGCCAATGCAGATGGAGATGCATTCGTTTCCAGCACAGATGCACCAGAAGTAGTTTCACTAGGTTTCTTATCTTCTTGCTCTTTGCGAGATCCCTCAGCCTCGCGCAACTGTTGCATTTGTGCATCATGACGCGCAAGCTCTACAAACTTTTGAGTTTGAGCACTCTTATTGAGCACGCCAGCACCCCAACGCTGCATGTTCAATTCGTCTACATCAGGCTTACCTTTGCCCATTTTTTGCGTCATATTAGACGCATCGATAATATCTTTTTGAGTAGGCTGAAGCGCGGAAGCTACAACAGATGGCAGCATCATTGCCAAAGTTGAAGCAACAGCAACTCCAGCAACTCCCTTACGCAAAGCACGAGAACGCTTCACCGCATGAGCCTTACGAAGTGTTCTTCTTGGTACCACATCACCGTGTAAATCTTTACGCTCTGCCATTATTTCTCCTCACTCCAACCAATTTCAAGTAGACCACGCATACTTATAAATCTTCATATGTATCATACATGAATACAATATATGGACATAAAATAAACATTTGTTATAATCTTTTATTCATTACAAATCAACTACAACTCATATTTACGCTTGGCAAATAAAATCACCTAACTAATAGTATACTAATCAATACCCCCCCCCAAAAAAAATCATCCGAACGACTATGCCGTGAGGAATAAGTGCTCAAGCAGTTCGTCGCGTTAAAATATGATACAATGTAGAAATGTGTGCTCTAGAGCAACAATTGTTTGAAAAATCAAAAGGGGTCGATCGGTTTCGACGGCGATCTGTTCGCCGCGGGGAAGCGTGCCGAGAATGCGGAAGTCCACTCGTAAACGTCCTTTCGCAAAAGAATAAGTGCTAAATCTAATCGCACTGAGTTCGCTCTCGCTGCCTGAGCTTCGCGCCAGGATTAACCAGTGAGCAGCTGCTCCGTTCACCCACTCACGTCTTCGGAGTGGTGCTGAACGTCATAAGAAGACTTGCTTGAATTGCCGAGCTGCAGGGCAATTCAGGGACTTTGACTGTAGATATGCTCGCCATGAATTGTCTGCGATAATATGGGGGCAGAAAAACTGCCGCACGGCCAGCAGACTACGCACGTAGAAGACCGAGGGTACGGTCACCGGACCGGGGTTCAATTCCCCGCGACTCCACAAACGCAATAACGCCACTGCTCAAACAGTGGCGTTTTTTGTAGCAAATCCCAATGTTTTCAATGCTTAAATTAAACGTTAAAAGCATCTCCGAGATGGTGCTGAGTAGCGTGCTCAGTAGCGTCAGAACTATTGCAATCAAACTCCCCCGCATCCGCAGCATCAACAATCGCGAGCGCAGCTTCCGCAAGATCCGGTCGCAACGCGTCCAACCAGTAAATGCGTGCATCCCTACCAAACCAACCCATTTGTTTGCGTGCAAGTCGTCGAGTTTTTTGCGCAATATCCGCAAAAGCCTCATCCTCACTCCAAACGCCATCCAAATAATCCATAATCTGCTGGTAGCCAAGAGCACGAGCTGCAGTCACACCCAATCGCCCTCGAATTGCGCGCACCTCATCCACAAAACCCTGCTCACGCATAATTTGCGTACGTAAATCCACGCGCTTATCTAAATCTTCACGACGCAAATCTAAGCCAATTTGCACGCAATCAATCACATACTTATACTTCGGAAGCGTTGCGGAATAAGGCTTTCCTGTAAGCTCAATCACTTCAAGCGCGCGAATTGTACGTCGCGGATTGCGCGCATCCATATGAGCCGCAGCAACCGGATCCTTCTGCTTCAACTCATCAAACAGCGCACTCGCTCCCTCTTTGCGCTCGCGCTCCTCCAAAGCTGCACGAATAGACTCATCCGTGCCTGGGAATGTAATATCATCCACAGCAGCACGAGCATACAATCCCGATCCTCCAACTAAAATCGGCCTCACACCACGCGATTGCAACTCACTAATACACTGCCTTGCCAAAGTTTGAAAGCGCGCAACCGTCATCGTTTCTTCAGGATCAATAATGTCAAGCAAATGGTGTGGTACTTCCGCCTGCTCCTGCGCACTCGCCTTAGCCGTGCCAATATCCATGTAACGATACATTTGATACGCGTCTGCGTTGATGATTTCCGCACGAATCCCACGCTCAGCTAATTTTTGCGCAAGCGCAATACCAAGACTAGTTTTGCCTGAAGCTGTAGGACCAACTATTGAAATTACTTTAGGAATATTATCCTGCTTATTTTCAGACAAAATACACTCCCCGTCAAAATACTTTCCTAGATTTTGCTTGCGCGCAATCACCTAAGATATTTATATCACGCTTTGCAAAGAATATTACATTTACATACGCACTCCCAGACGTTTAGCAGTTTTTATAGTATTATTAAAAGACGTGATACTTGATCGTCATAACCGCGTAAACGCAGCAGAACTCTATGCGCGTCTTCATAGCAACGAAGCAGCTAATGAAAGCAACAATTTAAGTAGCAATGTAAGCAATACAAAAAATCAACAAAATTGCTCCCAATGCGACAAAACTAATTCGCTTATGCTTCCTGAAGACCAAATCGACGAATTTGTAAACATGATGCAAATTTACGAAGGAGCAATGTACGAAATAAGTACAAAGCTCGAGATTCTAGATAGCGAATTTCAGGTGCGATTCTCTCACGACCCAATTCACCACATGGAACGCCGTCTTAAATCAGTGCACTCAATTTTTGAGAAGCTGCAAAGGCGTCATCTAGATATTTCCACACGCTCTATACGTGATAATCTTTTCGACGTAGCTGGAATTCGCGTAATTTGCAACTACTGCGACGATGTGTATTCTGTAGCACAATATCTTTCTAAACAAACAGACATTCAAGTATTGCAAGTTAAGGATTATATTAAGAATCCAAAACCTAATGGATACCGCAGTTTGCACGTAATTTATGCAGTTCCTGTGTTCTTGTCTTCTGGAGCACACTACACGCCAGTTGAAGTGCAATTCCGAACTATTGCGATGGATTATTGGGCTAGCTTGGAGCACGCTTTAAGATACAAAGCCGGTTTGCCAGATGCAAAGTTGGCTGAACACTCTCAAACTTTGCTCGATTGCGCGCATAGCTTGCAAAATATTGAAACACAAATGCAAGGTATTCACCGCGATATTAATGGTGCTCCTCAAGTTGAAGAGGCACCTAATAGTAAGGCATAATATCAATGCGAAGCGCAAGATTACGAAATACTAAAATCAGCTTATTGTACGAACGTATAAATTATGCTGTATTTTTTTAGCATTTTCCCAGATGCTTTAATTATAATTGTGTGAGAACGTTGTCTTGACAGCGTTTTATTTCATAGCTGTTAAGGAGAAATAATGACAAACTTTACTCAAGATTATTACGGAAGCGGTGCTCCTGAGGTTATTGACACTCAGGCAACATATGCTTTTGAAGAAGCAAAAAGAGTTTCAGTAGGACGCACTTATGGTGAAATGACGCTTGGATTGATTGTTACAACTCTTGTGGCACTGTTCACTCAGAGCGGTAATTTCTGGCTTAGATTTATGTTTGCAACCCGCGGATGGGGTTGGATGATGCTGGCAATTGCTCAGGTTGTGATAGCAGTTGTTCTTGGAACGCGTTTAATGAAGATGAGTGAGACAACAGTACGAGTTTTGTTCTATGCTTATGCTGCTTTAACAGGATTCACTTTAAGCTCAGTCTTTCAAGTATTTAGCCTTGGATCCGTGGCATTAGTGTTTGCTTTAACTGCAGGATTCTTCCTGTGCTTGACAATGCTTGCACTTACTACAAAAAAGGATTTGCTTAAAGCTGGTCCAATTTTAATGGTTGCATTACTTGTATTCGTTGTTGCGCAAATTATTATTTCGTTTATTGGGCAAGATACTGGAACCATGCGTCTTATGGCTGGAATTGGCATCGTTATTTTTGCAGGTTTAACAGCTTATGATGCTCAGCAAACTCGCGCATTACTTGCACAATATGAAAATCAGCCTGAAATGGTTAAGAAAGTATCTATTTTCTGCGCATTCCAGCTGTTCTTGGACTTCATTAACATGTTCATCTACTTGCTAGAGTTGCTTGGAGATAATAGAGATTAGTAGTTCTGATTTTCTAAACACAAAAACCCTGCTGAATTCGTTCGGCAGGGTTTTTATTTATGTGTTCTGTGTTCCAAACATGGGCGCGACGACATGCTTGAGCGCAGCATTGCGCGCACGAAAGCAACTCGGAGCGCCGAGCTTGCTCAGGGTTGAAAGCACAGTGTGCTTTCAACGCAAGCGAGCCCTGCCTTCGTCTCGATTGACGAAGGCAGGGCAGGTTCGTGTGGTTGGGTTTTAGAAACTGGGTTGTGTTTTGTGTGCGCTGACGACATGCTTGAGCATTAACCACAACCGTGCTTCGCATGCCAAATCGCGCTTTGAAGGAGCTTGAAATCCATTGGATTTCAAGCTCCTTCAAAGCGCGCACGAACATAATAAAGACCCCGCGAGGAAACTCGTGGGGTCTTTATTAAGCCTTAGCTAATATTTTCAGTTAGAGAAAATACTAGGCAAGAATCTTGGTCACACGACCGGAACCAACGGTACGGCCACCTTCACGAACTGCGAAGGTCAAGCCCTCTTCCATTGCGATAGCCTGGATCAACTCAACAGTGAAGGTTGCGTGATCGCCTGGCTGAACCATCTCAACGCCGTCTGGCAAGGTGATAACACCGGTGACGTCGGTGGTGCGGAAGTAGAACTGTGGACGGTAGTTGGAGAAGAACGGCGAGTGACGGCCACCTTCATCCTTGGTCAAGACGTAAACTTCGCCTTCGAACTTGGTGTGTGGGGTCACAGAACCTGGAGCAGCCACAACCTGACCACGCTCAACGTCGGTACGGTTGATACCACGGAGAAGAAGACCAGTGTTATCGCCAGCCTCGGCCTCATCCATCTGCTTGTGGAAGGTCTCGATGGAGGTAACGGTGGTGGTCTGAGTTGGACGCAAACCAACAATCTCAACTGGGGTGTTGATTGGGAGCTTACCACGCTCAACACGACCGGTGACAACGGTACCACGACCGGAGATGGTGAACACATCTTCGATTGGCATCAAGAATGGCTTGTCAAGATCGTGAGTTGGGGTTGGGATGTACTCATCAACAGCCTTCATGAGCTCCTTGACGGTCTCTACCCACTTCTCGTGATCTGGAGCGTCATCGTGCAAAGCACCGTAAGCAGAGGTGCGGATGACTGGGCAGTCGCGATCGAAGCCGTTTTCTTCGAGGAGGTCACGAACCTCTTCTTCGACGAGGTCGATAAGTTCTGGATCATCAACCATATCGCACTTGTTCAAAGCAACGAGGATCTTCGGGACACCGACCTGCTTAGCGAGCAAAACGTGCTCACGGGTCTGAGCCATAGGACCATCGGTAGCAGCAACCACGAGGATTGCGCCATCCATCTGAGCAGCACCGGTGATCATGTTCTTCACGTAATCAGCGTGGCCTGGAGCGTCCACGTGAGCGTAGTGACGCTCAGCGGTCTGATACTCGATGTGTGCGATGTTAATGGTAATGCCGCGTTCCTTCTCTTCTGGAGCGGCATCAATCTGATCGAAGTCATACTGAGGGTTCAGATCTGGATACTCGCCATGCAGCACCTTAGAAATAGCCGCGGTCAAGGTAGTCTTACCGTGATCAACGTGACCAATGGTACCAATGTTAACATGCGGCTTAGTACGCTCGTACTTTTCCTTTGCCATGTGTTTGTCCTCCTGGACGTCTCGTAGTTTGCCTCACACATTTGTGAGAGGTCTTTCGCTACATATTACTGGGTTTCTGGGTTAGGTGCCACTTCGGTGCCAGAACCCAGTCAACGTAGGAAATTCTAGCGTTGACCGGGGACAGAAAACACCGAAGTAGCGTGCGCTTTATTCGCCGCGCTGAGCCTTAATAATCTCGTCCGAAACGGCCTTCGGGACCTCCGCGTAAGAGTCCATCTGCATGGTGAACATTGCGCGGCCCTGAGTCTTAGAACGAAGATCGCCAATGTAGCCGAACATTTCGCTCAGCGGCACCTTGGCATCGATAACTTTCACGCCAGTAGCATCAGTCATAGACTGGATGTTACCGCGACGAGAGTTCAAATCGCCCATGACATCGCCCATGTACTCTTCTGGAGTACGGACTTCGACAGCCATAATTGGTTCGAGAATTACCGGATTAGCCTTAGGAGCAGCTTCCTTGAAGCACATGGAACCTGCAATCTTGAAGGCCATTTCCGAAGAATCGACATCGTGAGTCTGACCGTCGGTGACGGTTGCCTTTACACCCACAACTGGGAAGCCAGCCAAAACGCCGGATTCCATAGCTTCCTGCACGCCTGCATCGATTGAAGGAATGAATTCCTTGGTGATGTGGCCGCCGGTAACTTCGTTGACAAACTGGTAGGTTTCGCCAGATTCTGTGTCGAGAGGCTCGAAGTTCATCAAAACCTTTGCGAACTGACCAGAACCACCGGTCTGCTTCTTGTGAGTGTATTCCTGGTTCATAACAGCCTTACGAATCGTCTCACGGTAAGCAACTTGTGGCTTACCAACGTTCGCTTCGACCTTGAACTCACGACGCATACGATCAACGATAATGTCAAGCTGAAGCTCGCCCATACCGGAAATCAAAGTCTGACCAGATTCCTCATCGGTCTTAACCTGGAATGTAGGATCCTCGTCAGAAAGCTTAGCCAAAGCCAAGCTCATCTTTTCCTGATCAGCCTTCGTCTTTGGCTCCACAGCAACCTCGATAACAGGATCTGGGAATGTCATGGATTCCAAAGAAATTGGGTTCTTTTCGTCGCACAAAGTATCACCAGTGCTGACGTTCTTCAAACCAACGAAGGTGTAGATGTTACCAGCTTCAGCTGAATCTACAGGATTTTCCTTATCAGCATGCATCTGGAAGATCTTACCAACGCGTTCCTTCTTGGACTTCGTGGAATCGTACACGGAATCGCCTGGCTTTACTTCGCCAGAGTAAACGCGCACGAACACGAGCTTGCCATAGAATGGATGGGTTGAAATCTTGAATACCAATGCTGCGAATGGATCTGTATTAACTGGCTTACGGTCGATTTCAACGGATTCGTCACCTGGCTTGAAGCCCTTAATAGATGGAACATCTTCTGGGCTTGGGAGGAAGTCGACAACAGCATCCAGCATTGGCTGAACACCCTTATCCTTGAATGCAGAACCGCAAGTTACTGGGAATGCCTTACGCTCAATGGTAAGCTTACGGATACCGGCGCGCATTTCTTCTTCAGTAAGTTCGCCAGTTTCAAGATACTTCTCAACCAGCTCATCGTCAGCTTCAGCAACCTGATCCATAAGCTCAGCACGATACTGTTCTGCACGTTCCTGCAAATCTTCAGGAATGTCAACGGTGTCATAGTGAGCACCCATATCGTCCTTAACGTCATTCCAGACGTAAGCCTTCATACGAATCAAGTCAACAACGCCGACGAAGTCGTTTTCAGCACCGATTGGAAGCTGAATAACGAGTGGAGTTGCACCGAGCTTCTCCTTGATGGTCTTGACAGAATAGTAGAAATCAGCGCCAAGCTTATCCATCTTATTGATGAAGCAGATACGTGGGACGCTATACTTATCAGCCTGACGCCACACGGTTTCAGACTGAGGTTCCACACCTTCCTTACCATCGAAGACTGCTACAGCACCATCGAGCACGCGAAGGGAACGTTCCACCTCAGCGGTGAAGTCCACGTGGCCTGGGGTATCGATGATGTTGATCTGATAGCGATCATCAACGTCATGAGTCTGACGCTTCCAGAAGCAGGTAGTTGCAGCAGACTGAATAGTAATACCGCGCTCCTGCTCCTGAGCCATGAAGTCCATGGTAGAAGCACCATCATGAGTTTCACCGATCTTGTAGTTCTTACCAGTGTAGTAAAGAATACGTTCGGTGGTAGTAGTCTTACCAGCATCAATGTGCGCCATGATGCCGATATTACGAACCATATTCAGGTCGTTAAGCACATCTTGTGCCATATTCTTATCCTTAGCTCTTTAAGATACCGATTATCTTGTGGATTACCAGCGATAGTGAGCAAAAGCCTTGTTTGCTTCTGCCATCTTGTGGGTATCCTCGCGGCGCTTCACGGAAGCACCCAAGCCATTGGAGGCATCGAGAATTTCGTTGGCCAAACGCTCAGCCATAGTCTTTTCACGACGAACACGTGAGAAGTCAGTAAGCCAGCGGAGGGAAAGAGTGTTTGCACGAGCAGGCTTAACTTCGACTGGAACCTGGTAAGTTGCGCCACCAACGCGGCGAGAACGAACCTCAAGATTTGGACGAATGTTATCAAGAGCGCGCTTCAATACAGAAACTGGCTCCTGCTCGGTCTTTGCCTTCACCTGCTCAAGAGCGGTGTAGACGATGTTTTCTGCGATGGACTTCTTACCATCGAGAAGGATTTTGTTAATCAACTGAGCCACGACGGTCGAGCCGTAGATTGGATCAGGAAGCAGTTGATGCTTTTTTGCAGGTCCTTTACGTGACATGTTTTACTTCGCCTTCTTTGCTCCATACAGGGAACGACCCTGCTTGCGGTCCTTGACACCCTGGGTATCTAATGCGCCACGCACGATGTGGTAACGCACACCTGGGAGATCCTTCACACGGCCACCACGCACGAGCACGATGGAGTGCTCCTGCAAGTTGTGACCTTCGCCTGGAATATAGGCGGTTACTTCAATACCAGAGCTGAGGCGCACACGAGCAACCTTACGAAGCGCGGAATTTGGCTTCTTAGGAGTGGTGGTGTACACACGGGTGCACACGCCACGACGCAGCGGGCTACCCTTCAAGGCCAAAGTCTTTGACTTTTTCGGCTTGGCCTGACGTCCTTTACGGACAAGTTGTTCAATCGTAGGCAACTTAAGTTCTCCGATTCATTGTTATCTTCTATTTGGTGAAAACCGCCACACTGCAGCACACCATAACCAAAGAATCGGTTAAAGAGTAAAAGCCACAGTCCACCGGCCCGATGGCCCTCGCGCCTCCAGCCACACATTACTGCGCACTATCTTTGGCACTTGGGATATCCCAACACGCACGCCTATAACATAAGGCACGCCGTTGGCACACACGAATTACTATTATACACCTAATCTTGACAATGCAATTAATAAAGTTTTAAAACCCTATTTAAGAATTGGACGCACAGGAGCAGACACATCTAAGCTGCGTTTGTTTCCAATTTTACTAGGATCATCAATAATCTTGGCAACAATAGCTTTCTTTAACTCAATCTGAGACGAATTGCCCCATATAATAGTTTTTTTAACATCCCCTAATTCTGTTTCGACAGAATCTTGAGTTTTTGCACTAACTCTCGTAACTCTAGCTCGCAAAGATTCCGAAAGTGAACTAACAATTTTTACAGCTTCAAGTACCGCTCTATTATTCAAACTTCTTTGCACATTTGAAACTTCAATAACAGGTATTCCTTGTGTTGTAACTTGAGCTACGGCATTTAACACGCGACCTTTAGCGTCAACAGCAGTTAATTTATTGCTATCTCGAGTTTTGAGCATTGCTGCAGGACGTTGCGCATGTACAGAAACATGCAAACCATTAGGAAAATTCTTAGAAACTTTTGCTTCAGTTACGCCAGGAATATCGTTAAGTTGGTTAATTACTTCTTGAGAAGAAACTAAAAATAGTGATTTACCAACCTGAGTTGACGCAATTGAAGCAATTTTTTGCTCACTCACCCACTCGTTAGATCCAGAAATACTTATATCGCTAGACTTAAGAAGAAAAACTGGCGAGAAGAATAAAAACCAAACAATCGCCGAAACAGAGGCAATCACTGCAAGAATTGCAAGAATTCGTTTAACAGTAAATTGCAAATAAGCAGATTTACGTTCTTTCAAACGCTCTCGAAAATTAATTATTCTAGGACGAGTAATCATTCCAAGAGAACCAGAAGTTTGACTTAAAGTTTTTCTTACAAAATCAAGCTTCGGCAAAAGTCTAGCGTCAACAAACTTACCTTGATGATTTTTTTCATTAACATCAGCTACTCGTATTTGCGATGTGTTTTGGCTGATTATATGCCTTTGGAAACGCTGGTCTTTGCGCAACGACGAAGCAGATCTAGGTTTAGAAATATGAATTTTTTCATCACGCGTTTTTTCGATACTAGATTTTTTTATATTAGATTTTCCGATATTAGATTTCGCACCACGCGCTATGCCACGCAATACACCACTACGCAATTCATTATTAAGCAATTCAGCACTACGAGACGCACTACTACGAGACGCACTGCTGCTGGATTTATTACTACGAGACTCTTCAGTACGCGCAATATTAAGACTTGAAACGGTACGACGATGCGAATTATTTGCATCAGCATCGTACGATTTGCTTGACCTCACGCGACCCATAATTGCCTCTCGTAATAATTTATTTATATTTTAATCGCTTAATTTCAAAGCACTACAATGCTTCTAGCATAACAGACGTCATAGCAGTAATACTTCCTGCACCAACTGTAAGCAGCACATCACCAGATTTTGCACGCAAAGCCAGTTTCAACGCAGCTGCGCGCATATCGTCAACCGCTTCAATTTTTACATCAAGATTCTGTGATTTTGCAGCTTTAACAATAGTTTCAGCATTAATATTTGGAAAATCTTCCTGCTTTTCGCGAGCTGGGAAAATTCCTGTAACAATTACATCGTCTGCAAGAGCCAAAGATTTTGCAAACTCATTAGCAAAAGCCTGCGTTCTGGAGAACAAATGAGGCTGAAACAGCACGCGAAGAGTAGAAGAAGTGTACTTTCTTCGAGCAGCGCGCAATAATGCAGCTATTTCAGTTGGATGGTGAGCATAATCGTCCACAACTGTTACACCATCAACACATCCACGAATATCAAAACGACGAGACGCACCTCGGAAGCTTTCTGCACCACGAGCCGCATTTTCTGGATTCATACCGAGCAATACTGCAGCAACAATAGCTGCAGAAGCATTAAGAGCATTATGCAAACCTGGTATTAACAAGCTAACTTGCACCTTGTTCGAACATTTAGTATGCTCATCCAAAATTTTTTCTGGCAATACAAGCGTAAACATTTCGCGACCACTTACAGCTTGCTCATTTTCATGCTCAATACTTGCGAAGATAGCTAATTTTTGTACGCGCGAGCTGAGTTTTAGGCTCCAAGTATCCAAATTACCGTAAGCAATTGTTTTGTTTAAAATATTATCCGGCATAGCTTCAAGTACTTTTCTAGCACCTTCGTCTTCTGCACAAATTATTACGTTATTAACAGCATGACTTACGTGCTCAACAAATGCTTCTCTGTATCGTTCACTAGAGCCATAATGATCCAAGTGATCTGCTTCAGCATTTGTTACGATTGCAATACTTGGGCTGTATTTTTCAAAACTTCCGTCAGATTCGTCAGCTTCAGCAACCATAACAATTCCATTACCAGCATGACCGCCGTCTAAAACTGTTCCGTCTGCGGCTTGAATAGATCCGCCGATTGCGTAGCTTGGATCAGCCAAATCGCCTACTGCAGCCACAGTTAATATATGAGAAAGAAGTGAGCTAGTAGTTGTTTTACCATGCGCTCCAGCAACAGTCACACCAGTTTTTGCAGATAATAATAACGCAAGAATATCGCTGCGATGAACAAGTTTTATGCCGCGCTCATGTGCTGCCATAATCTCCGGATTGCTCGGTTTAATAGCACTTGAATACACGAGTACATCTGCATGCTCAACATGTGAAGCACTTTGTCCAATTTCTACTTCAATACCTAATTCTTCCAAGCGTTGAGTGTGATCATTTGCTTCACGATCGCAACCGCTTACGCTTACTCCCTCTTCATGCAACATTTCTGCCAGAACACTCATTCCAGCTCCGCCAATGCCAATAAAATGCACTCGCCCTAGTTTTGAAATAGTTTGCGAATCATCAAACGCTGATTTTACTGGGTTTAAATCAATGTTGTTATGAGATGAAGTTGTATTGCTATTAAGATTAGTCATTACTTTCTGCCTTCTTTTGCGATTTCAAGAATACGCTTCGCCATAACGTCTGCAGCATCACGAATACCATAATTCCAAGATTTAGTGCGCATAGCTTGTAATTGCTTTTTGTTTTGCAATAAAGCTAATCCTTCATCTATAAACCACTTCGCATTGAAATCAGCATCATTTACCATTAATGCTCCCCCTGTATTTACTACAGGCTCAGCATTGAAACGCTGCTCGCCGTTGCCAATAGGCAATGGCACGTATACAGCAGGTAAGCCAAGTGCAGAAATTTCTGCAACCGTTCCAGCTCCTGCACGACATATAACTAAATCTGCACAAGCAAAAGCCCAATCAATACGCTCTAAATATTCTGCAATATGATAATCGCCACAACCAGCATGCTCTGGTTTAATATCATTTATTTGCGATTCGCCTACTTGCTTTGCAACTATATTTCGTACTTCTTCCGCTTTTGCGCGACCAGTTAAGTGAATTACTTGCGCATGTTTTAAAATATCTCCTGCTGCTGCAGCAACAGCTTGATTTATGCTTTTTGCACCCAAAGATCCGCCGGTAACAAGAATAATTGGACGTTTAGGGTCAACGCCAAGTTTTTGCGCACCTTCAACGCGAGCGGAATCATAATCTTTTTCTAATCTTTCACACAATTTAGAAATAGCAGGTCTAAGAGGTAAACCAACTCTTTCAACTTTGACACCTTTTCGTGTGCGCAAATCAGTATTCCCATAAACTGTTCCAACAGCATCAGCCCAACTTGCACCCAAGCGATTTGCCATTCCAGATTTAGCATTCTGCTCGTGAATCACAATAGGAATATGCTGCGCATGAGCTTGAGAATATACTGGAGCAGAAGCATAGCCACCGAAGCCCACTACTATATCTGCTTTTCTAGCGGCTAGTATATTTCGCACTTTGCGTTTTTCGCGCATCCATCGAATTGGAAACTTAATTGCATCCAAATTTGGCTTACGTGGGAACGGCACTTTTTCTATAGTGTCAAGTTCGTATCCTGCATTCGGCACAAGACTTTTTTCCAAACCAACTTCTGTGCCAATTACACTAATTAACGCTTCAGGATTGAGCTTTTTAATCGCGTTTGCAACAGAAAGCAAAGGATTGACATGACCTGCAGTACCCCCGCCTGCAAGAACAATATGCACTTCCTGCTCAATAGCATTATCAAACTTCATTTCACTACCCTTGTTATAACTTTCATATTATAAAAAAGTTGTAAATACTTACTACTTCGATATAGTAAGTTGCGGATTGGAACGCATAAGACCATCAGCTACGCCAATTGCAACCAAACACATAACAAGCGAAGATCCACCTGCGGACACAAACGGCATAGGCACTCCCATAACCGGAAGTATTTGCACAACAACAAGAATATTAACTAATCCTTGGCCTACAATCCACGTTGCAATACACATTAATACGATTGAAATAAATTGCGATTTCGCTTTTAATGCTGAAGATAGTATGCACCAACCAATAATTACGTATAGCAAAATTACTGCTGCTGCAACCAAAAAGCCCATCTCTTCGCCAATAATAGCGAAAATAAAATCATTGTGAGCGTAAGGCAAATAATTCCATTTTTCACGAGAGTTTCCGATTCCAACGCCTAATAGTCCACCAGAAGCCATTGCATATTGAGCATGAATTGCTTGGAAGCAAACGCCTTTAGCTGCTTTTGCATCGCATCCGTGCAAAGTAGCAAGAATACGTCGCATACGATTTTGGCTTGTCAAAACAAGCATAGCGACCATAGCAATAGCAATAAAAATACTTCCTATCAGCCAGCGCGTAGGGAATCCACCAAGATAAAAAGCTATAAGTGCAATAAGAATAATAATTAAAGCAGTACCAAGATCCTTACCTGCAATAACAAGCAATAACGATACGCCGAGTCCTGCTGCTACAGGAATATATGCGCGCATTTGCACACGCTCATATGCTTGTTTTGCAGCAATCAAAGCTATTGGAAGCCAAATACATAATGCAAGTTTTGTAATTTCTGCAGGCTGCAAAGTAATAGGGCCGAAAGCAATCCAACCAGCATTACCATTAACTTCACGTCGTAAACCTGGAACAAATGTTAAGAACTGTGCAATAACAGAAATAATGTAAATAACAGCAACGTATCGTCTATAAACTGTAACTGGAAGTCGAGAAGCGAAAATATAGCCAATTAAGCCTAAAACGCAATACATTGTTTGGTTTACGCCTTGACCCCAAGGCGCAATTCCGTAGGTAATCATAGTTACTGAAGAACTAGAAAACACCATGAATAAGCCAAAAATCGACAGTATAACCACTGATACCCGCATGCCGTATAAGCACCACAGTGGGTTAGTTAAACTGCGCAAGCCAACATATTTCTTTAACTCTGAATCTTGAGTTTTGCGCTCTAACGAGTTTTTTGAGTAGTCTTTCTTCGAGGAAAATATTCCAGATACAGTATGCGCTAATTTTGCGTATTTAATTGACTTTGTCGGCTTTGCTGTATTTGCTGGTTTCGCTATCTTTGTTAGCTTTGCAGGTTTCGCAGGATTTACAGTATTTACAGGATTTGCTTGCTCTGCAGGCTTTACAAAATTAGCCCGTTTAGTTTGTTTCGCTTGTTTCGCAACTTTCGACTTCTTTACATCTTTTACAAATTTTACAGATTTATTTAAAGAAGAACCTACAGATCTGCCAACTTTAGTAACAGAATTACTTACGGACTTACTTACAGACTTTCCTACAGACTTTCCTACAGATTTGCCTAATTCCTTACCCGCTTTGCTTGCATACGCTCCTACTTTGCTTACGGACTCGCCTACTTTACTTGCTGAAGTCCTAATAGATTTTTTAAAAGATTCAAATTTTTGTTTTTGGGAAGAATGAGAAGAATCTGAATCTGCTTCAATATGATCTTCCATAATAACTTCTGAGACTTTGCGCGCTAATGAACGCAAAAACTTTTTAGGCTTATTACTGTTGAACACCATGATTATGCACCCATCGTTGAGATTCTTTAGCAAAACGATTGCCGCGATCGGCGTACGAAACAAATTGATCCATAGAGGCACAAGCAGGAGCAAGCAGAACAACATCACCAGGCTTAGCATAACGCCCAGCAGCTTCTACAGTTTGACGCATAACAGCCTCACCGAATGAAGAATCAGGATTTACAAGCGAAGTATTCTCAATATTCTCACAAACTAAGTCATCAACGCAATCATATGATTTAGCGCAAGAACCATCCTGTGAAACAATAGTTACTGGAATGTGAGGAGCTGAACTGTGAAGAGCTTCAACAATTGGACGTTGATCTATTCCAATAACAACAACTGCTTTAATCACATGAAGTTGGTTTGCAATTAAATCTTCAAAATGACCACCTTTAGCTAAACCGCCAGCAATCCAAACAACCGAATTATTAGCAAAACTAGCTAAAGATGCACAAGCAGCATGAGCATTAGTTGCTTTAGAATCATCTACAAATCTAATACAATGCGAAGGATTTTCATCTTCAGACATCAAAGTCGCAACTGTTTGAATGCGATGACCTCCAGGAGCAAATTCGCGTAAAGCACGAACTGAAGAATCTACGTCACCAGTTAAACCTAAAGATAAAGCTAAAGCAGTAAGAGCATCAGCCAATAAATGCGGATACACACTGCCATCAGGCTCGCACAGATGTTTTAGCTCACGCAATTCGACAATAGGTTTTAGAGTGCCTTTAGTTCCTTCAGCAACACCGCTGTTATCGACAATCCAACCGTCTTTTACGCCAATTTCACCATCTTTAGGCTCTCCTAACGTAAAACCAATCTTTTTACAACCATCAGCAACTTGTGCACAATCTGCCAATTTGCTTACACGCTCATCTTGAGCATTGTAAACCAAAGCTTTTTGCACATTATTAAATACTTTTGACTTGTCACGAGCGTACGCTTCCATGCCACCATGCCAATCTAAATGATCAGCAGCAATATTAGTAATAGCAGCACAATCAAGAGCTAAAGAATCAGTGAAATGCAATTGGAAAGAGCTTAATTCAACGCATAAAGCATCATGTTCACATTCCAAAGCAGCATGTGACACAGACTTTCCAATATTTCCCACGGCTGGAGCATTTAATCCGCAAGCGGTTAGCATTGCAGAAGTCATTTCTGTAGTAGAAGTCTTACCATTTGTGCCAGTAATGCCAATCCAATAAGCAGGTTTATTCGTGCGCTTAGAAGGTACGCGCAAGCGCCACGCTAATTCAACTTCGCTCATTACTGGAATATTGCGCGATGCAGCTTCTTGCAAAAATGGTGTGCGAGGGTTAAATACTGGAGATGTAACAACAGCATCGATTTTAGACCAGTCTATTGCTGAAAAATCATGTATATCGGCATCAGGCTTATTTTCGTCTGCAGTCACAGGCTCAGATCCAACAGCGCGCAAAACCTCAGCTGCGCCACGACCCGAAACTCCAAGACCTGCAACTAATACACGCTTAAAAGCAAATGCTTTATCGCTTGTGCACGACTTACAAGTAGATTCAGACGAAACAGATACTTCATTGCCATCGACAATATTCATATTGAAGCCTTCCAATTTTTGAAATTAAATAAGCAAGCCAGAATGCCCTGCCCAATCGGCGTAGAACATCATAAGTGCAGAAAGCACAAACATAAGCTCAATCATCCAGAATCGCACAACAACTTTAGTTTCCGTCCAGCCGAGCAATTCAAAATGATGATGAATAGGAGCCATTTTGAACACGCGCTTATGCGTAGCTTTAAAGAATCCAACTTGAATAACGTCACTTGCAGCTTCCATTACAAATAATCCACCCAAAATCACAGCCAAAAACTCTGTGTGAGTTGCAATAGAAAGAGCTGCAAATAATCCGCCTAAAGCCAACGAACCAGTATCTCCCATAAATACTTGAGCAGGATTCGAATTAAACCACAAGAATCCAAAGCAAGCAACAGCAGCGCAAACAGCAATAATAGTTAAATCGAGAGGGTCAGAAACAGCGTAAGAGAATCCAAAATGACCGCCTCCACGCACATGGTAGCTTTCCCAAAAAGCAATCAAAGCGTAACCAGCAAAAGCAATCATAGAAGATCCAGAAGCTAAACCATCAAGTCCGTCAGTCAAGTTTACAGCGTTAGACCAAGCAGCAATAAGGAAATTAACCCAAACAATAAATACTACGATTCCTACACCTTTACCGAGTATAGAAAAATCAAAAAATGGTTTTTCAATAAAACTCATTCCAGGTTGAGCGCTAGCAATACCAGATTGAGTTGGCAATAGCAATGACAAAAGCGCGTAAATACTTGCAAAAATAATTTGACCAGTAAACTTCGCATGTACAGAAAGACCAAGATTCTGCTTTTTACGAACCTTAGCAAAATCATCAATAAAGCCAAGCAAACCCATTGAAAGCATTGCAAACAGCACCAAAACAGCAGACCATGAAGGCGAGCGACCAACAGAAACATATCTATAAAGAGCAGAAGCAGCCCAACCTGCTACTACAGCAAAATTAATAACAACACCGCCCATAGTTGGCGTGCCGCGCTTTACTAAATGAGATTGTGGTCCATCTTGGCGAATGTACTGACCGTAGTGCAAACGATGCACTAAACGAATAAGCAAAGGTGTGCCAACAATCGTAACTACGAGCGACACCACAATTCCTACAATAAGCGCAATCACCGCTTAACCTCCGTTTACTGTTCTGTTTGCTATAATACTTAATTTATTAATTTCACACTTATATTGAGCATCGAGCAGTTAAATATTTGCCCAATGTTCAGCAAGCACGCTCAAGCCTGAAGCATGAGAGCCTTTCAATAACACAACACTACTCGGATGCTCGGCCACAATTTTCCAAACAATATCATCAGCCTCATCCGCACTGTGTACAAAATAGACTGCCTCATGAGAAGAAGGTAGTTTATTATTCCAAGAAGAACGCGCACCTTGAGCAATACAGTGAGCTAATTTATCTAAGTCAGAGTCCGTTTTCGAACCAACAGCAACAACCGCATCGACACTCGAATTTGCCACATATTCTCCAATATTTGTGTGCAATTCATCTTCGTTGCTGCCAAGCTCCAACATAGAACCAAGAACCGCTATACGGAAAGGTTTTGAAGATGCACTACAAGAATCATTTTCATAAGCGCACAAACCATCGATTCCTGCTTTCATAGAATCAGGATTTGCATTAAAGGAATCATCAATAAGTGTAAATTTCTCGTCATTCTTAGAAACTGTACTCAATTGCATGCGATGCGGGCTAATATGCGAAACTTTAGACAGCACAGAAGCAATATCATCTAAAGTCATTCCCAAATATCTGGCAACATTTGCTGCTGCAAGCGCATTCATAACATTATGCTCGCCTTGTATAGCAAGATGCACTTCAATATTATTCACTAAATCAGAAGAATTAATGCGTTCAGTGATAGTAAAAACTGCTTTACCAAAAGAATCTAACTTTATATTGCTAGCTGAAAGTTGGTAGTCATCTTTACTAGCTGATTCCAGCAATCCGTTTTTAGCATTTCTACCAAACCAGCGCACATGCTTATTTTCTACAAGACAAGACATTGCAGAAACTCGCTTATCGTCGGAATTTAATACTGCTATGCCATGTGGCAAAAGCCCACGCACAATCTCACTTTTTGCTTGCGCAATTCGCTCAACTGAGCCAAATTCACCTAAATGAGCAACACCAACTTTAAGCACTATTGCGAGATCCGGAGGAGCAATATGAGTTAAATTGGCAATTTCGCCAACATGGTTAGCACCCATTTCTGCTATTAGAAACCGAGTATTACTGCCAACTTGCAAAGCAGTAAGAGGCAAACCAATATTATTATTAAAAGATCCAACAGGAGCAACTGTTTCGCCTAGCGTGCTCAACAAAGCCTTCAACATATCTTTCGTTGTTGTTTTGCCAACGGAACCAGTGATACCAATAATAGTGAAAGGTTTGTTAAGATTGCGGCGAAGTTCCAAATTATGTTTAGCTAGCAAACCCAGCGCTTCTACAGAATTATTAACAACTATTTGATTGAGATTAGTGCCTTCGACAACATGTTCAACAATAGCTACAACAGCTCCAGATTTTTCAGCATTCTTTACATAATCATGACCGTCAACATGTTCACCAACTATAGCTACGAACACAGAACCTTTACGGATTTGACGAGAATCACTAAAAACGGAATTTGCAACTAAATCTGTGTCACAACTATTAAACTCGTGCATTTCCCCATGAACAACGTTAGCAATTTCGCTTATATTCATAGGCATCATATCAGCATAATCTAAACTCTTAGCATTGCTAGCACACGAAGTTTCAACACAACTCATAACATCCTCCAAATTAGCCACATAATTAAAAGCTCTTAAACAAAACTCACGCAATTAATTTATCTGAAAACTCGAATGAAATCAGCGCTTCAGCACAATTCAGTGCAATTCATGCGAAACTCGCAGCGCACTTTTAATAGTCCCACGACGAACACCAGCAGCTAACACCATTGCAATAGATAATGAAAGATGCCGCTGTACATCATTGCCACCAATTTGATCTGCTAATTCAGCTAATTCGTCAGACTCAGCCGATCTAGTAACACAATAAGCGTGCTCTCTTCCAGAAAAACCATAACGTTGACGCAACGCATAAAAACTCATGCCGGTTGCATATGCCGGGTAAAGCGGTGAAGAAGATATCTTTGCGCTAATTTTCACATTTGAGGCTGCATCTTTAAATTCAGAATTAGGTTCAGATTCAGAATTAGTATCAGAGCTATCTTTAGACTCAGTATCAGATTGAGAATCAGATCCTGCGCTAGAATTGCTTTCATTCTGAATTTGCTCAACGCCAAGAACATCAATACTAACGGATTGCAACGCATTCTTAGCTAAAGTTGCAGAATTAAGTGCAATAACAACAGCTGCGGCACCATCTTCTGCACACACGGATAAAGCATGCTGTACATCGGCAATATTTAAAGGATATTGCAAAGACAATTCACGCTGTAATGAAGTAGATCCAGCATCACTAATAACACCAACAGGATTGCCTAACATATGCAAAAAATCAGCTAATCGCAAAACGTTAGCATGGATCTCATCATCATCGTCACCAGCAATCGCAAATATTGCGACGCATGAAGAAGGATCTGCATTAATATCGCAAGCAAGCTTGCCCAAAGCAACTGGATTAGCAGAAGAAACAAGCAAAGGTAGACCTAAATCTGCAGCCTCACCACGAAATTCTGGTGAAACTAATGCAGCATATGCCCCAGCATCACGTGCAGCCTCAAGCTGACGACGATCAATATGACCAATTGGCACAAATAATCCACCAGGACGTACATGACGCACATCATGAGCAATAGAAGTAATAGTTACCTCTGAAGCAAACGCAGGAACAACTTCAAAACCATAATTTTTTGCAGCAAAACCTAGCGTCACCCTAATTCTAGAGTATTCATCAACCGCACTCATTGCACACCCTACTTTATAGACAACAACATTGTAATGCGTACACTACCAATTCACAGGAACAGGATTTGTGCGTGGAGAAGAAGCTGGAATATCATACTTTTGCATTAAGAATTCTCCAATAGTTTTGAACAGTGGACCTGCAGTCATACCACCATAAATACCTTGTGGATCACGCAAAACAACTGTTATGACGAAGCGAGGATTATCTGCTGGTATAGCACCCGACCAGTCGCTGATTGTAGAGCTAAGTTTACCATCAGCGCCAGCAACTTCAGCTGTACCACTCTTTGCAGCAACACGATAACCATCGACACCAGCAAACCTATGATAATGCTCACCAGAATTTTCCAAAGCATTCATCATTTGTGCAGCAACATTTTCATCCAAAACGCGCGTTCCTGCAGGGCGAGAAGACTTTGTAACCCTACCATTAGGATCTATAACGGATTTAACTATTGACTGACGCAATCTCACGCCTTTATTTGCAATAGTTGCAATCGCATTAGTAAGCTGCAAAGCATTCACTGCATAACCCTGACCAAACAGAACGGTATCTTTTTTACGACCATCCCAAGCTTGAACGCTAGGAAGCAAGCCGCGAGATTCTCCTTGTAAATTCAATCCCGAGTACTGACCAAGACCAAATTTATAAAGATACTCATAGCGTTTATCTATCGGATATTTTTCACCAGCCATAACCATACCGACGTTAGAAGATTCTGAAAGAATACCAGCTAATGTCCAACGCTCAACACCGTGGCTAACAGCATCATGGAATGCTTGACCGTTCTTATTGAGAGTATTAGGAACAGCAAATTTATCAGTAAGCTTATGCGCACCAGTTTGTAACATTCCAGACATTGAGAAAGCTTTACCAATAGAACCAGGCTCAAAGGTTTGGCTTACAGCTCTAGAAACATTCACCTTAGCTTGCGTTGTTCCAGCTTTAATCTCATCAGTATCTTCCAAAGCAAGTATTTCGCCAGTACGAACATCTTGCACTACTGCAATACCCCAAGTTGCATGATATTTTTTCTTGCCATCAAGCAAAACTTTTTTAACATACCAATCGACATCGCTATCGATTGTGAGCTTAACATCGCTTCCGTTGATTGCAGGCTTAGATTCAGTTACAGTACCAGGAATTTTCTCATTTCCTGCATTATTACCTTGATAACGCTGATATCCATCTACGCCGTTCAAAGTTGCATCTTTAGTAAATTCAAGACCTGTAACACCAACCTCGCCTTTACGATCTTTAATATCTTTACGATTAACTTCATCGGCATTAGCAACAGCACCAATCACAGATCCAAGAATAGGACCGCTTGAATATACTCGTTCACTACTGTTCTCTGCATAAATACACCCAGAAAGATTCAAATCGTCAATGGCACGTTTCATTGCAGGAGTCACGTTACGTTTCAATAAAACGTAACGACCAACGCCAGCCAGCTTTCCACCAAGTTCTACAGAACTCATGTGCAAAATCGGAGCAAGCAAACGGGCGACCGCCACAGCGCCCGTGCCTTCTACAGGCTTGCCATTAAGCATATGACAGTTATGCTCGGTTTGTTTTGTGCAAGGAGTCGGCACAAAAGCCTGAGCATTAAGTGGATCTCCAATAATATTAAATCGCTCAACACTTTGAGCCAACACAGCACCATTAGCATCAAGTATGCGACCACGACGTGCAAGAATTGGTCGCACACGACTACGCTCAGCCTGAGCTGCTTGCGCTGTTGAACGAGCATTAATAATCTGTATAAAACTTAGCTTTACTATTGCACTAACACCAATTAACGCAAAAACAATTGCAATTACGGTGCACTTACGCGCAAATATCTGCTGAGAAGCGAAACGTTGTTTGATTAAGTGGCGCATCAATGTTTCTCCTGTTTTGCTTTCTGTTGATATTGACGATTTTGTTGTTCTTGTTTTTGAGTTTTATTTGAGTTATTAGTTTGTTTTTCGTGCTTAGTTTTCTCAGAATGACCATGTTTTCGTTTTGCTGCATAATCACTCAAGTCAATAGAAATAGAACCTTGTTGCGGAACCATTCCCATTCGTTGCGCTCTTGCAGGAAGTTCAGATTCCAAAGTATCTAATTTCGCTTGACGAGCTTCCACATCCTGATGCAAACGAGAAATACGCATCTGTACTGCAGTTTGGTCGAAGGAAATCTCTGCCATTTGCGTACGCAAAAGAAGCGAAGTCAACAACGTAACAACCATAAAAATCACAATAATCATGCAATTTACAAGAGGTACTTTGCGCGTATTGCTCCATGTCATAACCTTGCGGAATCGTTCAAGCACAGCAGAAGATTTACGTTGAGATGGGTTAAACGCCGAAGGAGCAGAATTATGTACGTATTCTTTACGAGTCGAATTATCTTTAGTACGACCAGCTGGAGCTGAAGCAGAAGACGCAGAAGAGCGCAAAACACGATTTTGCATGTTCAATACCATGTCAGCGACCTCCTTTTATAGCTTTACGACCAGCCGCCTCATCTTCAAGCCTTGGAATCCAACGCTCAGGAATAGGTCGGCATAATTCGACAGCGCGCAAACGAACTGAAGAAGATCTAGTGTTATGAACAATTTCTTCTTTAGAAGCCTTCATAGCTCCGCGAGTAAGAGCTTTAAAGAACGGCTGAGCATCGTCAGGAATAACAGGCATGTTTGCAGGAACATCAACGGTTAATCCTTGATTCATAAAACGTTTTACAGCTGTATCTTCCAATGAATGATAAGATTCAACAACTAAGCGACCATGCTCACGAAGATGCAAAGCAATTTTAGGAAGAGTACGGCTCAATTTATCTAATTCACCGTTCACTTCAATACGCAAAGCTTGGAACACTCGTTTTGCTGGATTTCCAGTAGCGCGATGAGCTTTCGGAATTACAGAGTCAACTAAGCTAACCAACTGACCCGAAGTAGCAATAGGCTCCGTAGCGCGAACTTCAACAATACGACGAGCAATAAGAGACGCAAAACGTTCTTCACCATACTCGCGGAAAATTCTAGTTAATTCTCGAGAATCATAAGTAGCTAAAATCGTTGCGGCAGTAGTTGCTTGCGTTGTATCCATACGCATGTCAAGTGCTGTATCGTGAGAATAAGAAAAACCGCGATCAGTTTCGTCAATTTGCAAACTTGAAAGACCCAAATCCATAAAAGCAGCATCAATACCGTCAATGCGGTTTTCTCGTAGTACTTCATCAATCTCATCGAACGCCGCATGTGCAGGAATAAAACGATTCTCAAGGCCTTCACTACGCATTCTTTGCGTTGCTAACGAAAGTGCTTCAGCATCACGATCAATACCAATAAGTGTTGCAAAAGGCGCAGCTTTAAGAAAAGCAGTTGCATGACCAGCAAGACCTAAAGTGCAATCTACTACTATTGCGCCTTTATGTTGCAAAGAAGGAGTAACTAAATCAACACAATCTTGCAATAATACCGGTGCGTGAATAGCTGTAATGTCTTTCATAACATCAGTCATCACATCACCGCCGGAAGTACATCGTCAGCAATATCCGCATAACCTTGCTCACGATCGGCAAGATACTCTTCCCAAGCAGATTTATTCCAAATCTCTGCACGCGTACCAACACCAATAACAACAATTTGATCGCCCAAATTGGCGTAATCTCTTAACATTGGCGGCACAACAATGCGTCCCTGCTTATCTGGCTCTTCATCAACAGCGCCAGAAAGGAACACGCGAAGATAATCGCGAGCTGACTTGTTGCTCATAGATGTGCGCTGAATTTGCGTTGTCATACGCTGGAACTCAACCATAGGCAGCACGTAAACACAATGCTCTTGACCGCGAGCCATAACAAAACCAGTTCCGAGCTGAGAACGGAATTTTGCAGGAAGAGCAACACGACCTTTATCGTCAATTTTTGGAGTATAAGTGCCTAACAAAATAGGTGTTGCTGGATGAGTTGACACAGCTTCTTGATATTGAGAAGCATAAAAAGGTGCAACTGGCATAGCTGCAGCTTGTGCAGACGAATCAGCAGCGCCGGACGGAGTGGAGGTGAAAACCGGTGCTGGCATATATTGCTGCATTGCTGGCATAACAGTTGGAGGCATACCATAATAACCCTGAATTGACTGCTTAGATTGTATAGGTTGAACAGGCTGAACGTATTGTTGCTGAGGCACTTGTGAATCTTGCATTTGCAGTGGCATCTGCGATTGCTGAGAAACATTTGGATCAGCAGCTGATTGAGCCTGATTTATGGAATGCGCAGAGGAAGAATTGGCGTTATTGCGCGGTTGCTTACTAGCAGCACGACGTGCCATACTCCACCTCCTTAACTCAACATGTACTATGCCATTTACACGTTGCTCACCATTTTACCCCATTCCTCCCAAAAATCCCCACTTTTTTACAAAATTTTTGATTTTTTTGAAGCAAATCACCAATAGAAAACAAAAGACCCTCACGCAGCGCTCAAGCAGGTCGTTACGAACGCAGTCGACCATCTGCACCAGTAACAAAAAACGACCAAAACTTTACAGCGGTGTAAAGAAACGGTCGCCTACGCGCGAAAAAACGGCAGAAACTGTACAGCGGTGTAAAGAAAAAGCCGTTTGCGCGCCAGAAAACGACAGAAACTGTACAGCGGTGTAAAGAAACGGTCGGCTACGAGCGAAAATCCGACAGAAACTTTACAATCGCGCTGCTAGCGAATCGATACACGCGTTAAATATTTTTGCAGTCAATAGAAAATGTCGAAAACATCTTGCGATTATGTATTTTCGACAGTTTTGGCTTGCGTTTTGTTTATTTCACCAAACGATTTGGTATTTTCGACATTTTAGTAAGCTGCAAAAATCGTAAAAACGCTTGGAACGCAGCGCGACGTCTGCAGCAGTGTCCCAAAACAAGCTACAAACGCCGGAGAAAAAACTCCAGCAAATGTTCATGAAGCTTTGCAGTAATGCTTCTGCGAACGGTAAGTATTTATTGTCTATAGAACACTAGCATTCGTGCTGCTGCACACACCACACCATACGCACCTACCACATCACAAAACAACGGTGAGTGGATTTACGAGTGGGAGATAGGAATTGCTTGTCGAGCAATATAAAAGCGGAACGATAGTAATAATCTTGTTGATAAATACTATTTCTGCAGAAAAAGTAATTAAAAAACTAAACTTAACTATGCAACCGCTAAGTCCAAATAAGGTATAAGAGCGGAGCGCTGCGAGATAAGTAATTCCTATATCACACAGACACTCCAGAAACCCGCCAGCCAAACGCCAGGCAACGCTCGCGCGGGTAACGCACTCGCTGCTGAGCTTGCACGGAAAGTCCACTGGACTTTCCGTTTGAGCAAGCTCACGCTCCGAGTTGCTTTCGCGCGCTAAATCGCAGCGCTCAAGCAGGTCGTCACGCTACAAACGCGGCAAATACTTCTCAAGTTCAAAAGGCGTAACCTGGCGACGGTACTCTTCCCACTCTTGATGCTTATTGCGCAAGAAGTACTCAAAAGCGTGTTCACCTAATACGCTTGCAACGAAGTCCGAGCGCTCCATAATCTTTAGTGCTTCATCCAAGGATTCTGGCAATGGCTGAATACCCATTGCTTGACGCTCAGCATCAGTAAGCTCCCACACATCGTCGCTAGTTGGATCGCACAAAGTCATTTGCTTTTCAATACCATCCAAACCAGCAGCAAGAAGCACAGAGTAAGCAAGATACGGATTCGCTACAGGATCTAGCGCGCGGAATTCCATTCGGCAAGAATTACCTTTACCAGGCTTGTATTGCGGAACACGCAGAAGTGCAGAACGGTTGCTATGACCCCAGCAAACATAGCTAGGAGCTTCCGCACCACCCCACAAACGCTTGTAAGAGTTCACATACTGATCAGTTACAGCGCAAATTTCTGAAGCATGATGCAAAATACCAGCCGCAAATTGACGCGCAATAAGAGACATATTAAATTCTTGACCAGCCTCATAAAAAGCGTTCGTATCACCTTCGAACAAACTCAAATGCGTATGCATACCAGAACCAGGCTGATCAGTTAAAGGTTTTGGCATAAAGCTTGCGTACATTCCGCGCTCAAGAGAAATTTCCTTAACTACAGTGCGGAAAGTCATAATATTATCCGCGGTAGTAAGAGCATCTGCATAACGCAAGTCAATTTCGTTTTGACCAGGACCACCCTCGTGATGCGAGTATTCTACAGAAATACCCATTTGCTCAAGCATACTGACTGCGCTACGACGGAAATCCATAGCCGAACTTCTAGGAACATGGTCAAAATATCCACCCTCATCAATCGGCACAGGAGCTTTGGACCAATCATCCTGAGCTTCAAACAAATAAAACTCAATCTCCGGATGCACGTAAAAAGTAAATCCTTTTTCTTTCGCTTTTGCGAGCGCAGTCTTTAAAACGTGACGAGGGTCTCCCAGCGAAGGCTCTCCGTCTGGAGTTAGCACATCGCAGAACATGCGCGCTGTGCCTTCCGGACCTCCATGCCATGGAAGAATTTGGAACGTCGACGGATCCGGCTTCACAATCATATCGTCTTCTAGGACGCGAGTCATGCCTTCTATTGCTGAGCCGTCGAACCCTATTCCCTCTTCAAAAGCTGCTTCTAATTCAGCAGGGGCAATAGCAACAGATTTAAGCGTGCCTAAGACGTCCGTAAACCAGAGTCGAATAAAACGCACGTCTCGCTCTTCAACAGTACGTAGAGCAAACTCTTGTTGTCGATCCATAATAAGCCCCTTGAGTATCATCCGGTTGTATGCATAGTCACGCACATATGCATATTCACATGCAATTGTAGTGTATTATTTCGTATTGCGCTTCATATGTTGAGCTTATATGCAATGAATTTACGTAATTGTAATGAAATTTCTACTTTCTAACGCAACTTCTTCAATTTAATATGACAATTAATTGCTCAAATTATTTTTACTTTCTTTTGCCATATTTTTGAAATAGCTCGTACGCGTTTGCATCGCTTAAATCGTCACTATTGAACATTTCTATATTTTGTTTTGAAAGAGTTTGAACTGTTTCCATGCCAATAGCTAAATCTTCTACTGCACGCGACCACACAGCTAACGCCATAGGCGCAACTATTTCTTGCGGTTCGCAATTATATTCGTAAACTTTTGCAGTTAATTTATCAGCTCTATTTGTAATGAGCATAACATCCATTCCACGGAAGAAATCAACAAATTTTTGCACTGCTTCTTCCGGCTCATTGCCGTCCAAATTTTTTAATACCGCAACAGCACCTTGCTCTTCATCGAAGCATCGTGCTGAAACACTAGCCATTTTGCAAAAAGCAGCCAACAACTGCGCAGGCTGCACATACGTAATCATTAACGCAACTTTTGCCTTATTTCCAAGCAGGCCTTGCAAATCTTCTTCAAAATTAGCTTCTTCAATATTGCGCATAGCTTGATCAAGAAAATCATTTTCTTGATTATCGTCGCTTTTTTGGTTATTTTCTAAATTTTCGCTATTTAAATTTTCTTGCGACTCTTCTTTAAATTCACGTTCAAATCCCGCGAGCGCATTATCTAATTCCGCATCAGTAAAAGAAGTGCGCACAGAATCGTCATTATTGCGTTCGTCGTCATTGTTGCGTTCGTCACCATTGTTTAACATATTCGTTATTTCCTCCCCTTTCAATGAACTTCTTAAAACATACCTAGTTTTATATTTTATCAAATTAGTAGTGCATATTTTCTACGCACTAGGCAAACAACTAGATCCAAAAACAATTTTCATTTCAGCAAACAAAGAAGTATCTCGCTTTACACGGAAACGATCCCCAAACGTAAGAACTTGCGCCTTGCCAGTATCATCGACAAGAGCCAAGCGCACTTCACAGCAGCCTGGGTGTCGGCTCAAAATGTCACTTAATTGCGCAACATGACCTTTATCTAGAACTTTACGCGGAATAACAACTGTTAAAGGTCTTTCATCCACTGATTCAAGAGTTGGTATTTCAAACTCTGTAGCACGCATTGAAACAGTTTCATCACGCACTTCAACTTGTCCACGAATACGCACAACTTGATCAATTGCAAGTTCTTGCGCTGAAGCTTCGTACACTTTGCCAAAGAACATGCATTGTATTGAACTTTCCATGTCTTCAACTGTGACAATCGCCCAAGCGTTACCTTTTCGAGACACTCGCCTATCTACGCTTGTAACTAGGCCTGCAATAGTTACTTGCTGACCGTCACTCATAGTTCTCGCTCTGTCGATCAGTTGAGCGATTGACATCTCACGTAAATCTGCCAAAACTGCAGACAATCCGCTTAGTGGATGATCAGAAACGTACAATCCAAGCATTTCTCGCTCAAAATTAAGCTTTGTCTTTTTATCCCACTCTTCAACATCCGGTACAGTAATTTGCATATCTCCCATACCGTTGTCGTCATCCGAGTCAGAAGACGAATCAAGATCAGCAAATAAATCAAACTGACCCTCTGCCTGCTTACGCTTAAGCGCAATCACAGAATCAATTGCAGGATCACAAATTTGAAACAGCGCACGACGATTTGAATCAATAGAATCAAAAGCTCCAGCTTTAATAAGTGATTCTACTAAACGCCGATTAAGTGCACTAATAGGAACACGTTGTACGAAATCCATAAAGTTTACGAAACGTCCGCGCTCACCTTCGCGCTCAGTAATAATATCGTTTACTGCTTTGTCTCCAACGTTACGAATAGCACCCAAACCAAAGCGCACAACATCTCCAACTGCGGAATACTCAAGAACAGACTCGTTTACATCAGGTTGCAAAACTTGAATACCCATGCGCCTTGCCTCGCCCAAGTACAGTGCAGTTTTGTCTTTATTCGTACGTTCGTTTTGAAGCAAAGCTGCCATAAATTCCACAGGATAATGCGTTTTTAGGTATGCAGTCCAGTAAGAAATCAAGCCATAAGCTGCAGAATGAGCTTTATTAAACGCGTAACCAGAGAACGGAACCAAAACATCCCACACAGCTTGTGCAGCTTCTTCAGAATATCCGTGAGCTTTCATACCTTCAAAGAACGGCACTTGCTCTTTTGCCAGCACTTCCGGCTTTTTCTTGCCCATTGCTCGACGTAACACATCTGCTTTACCAAGACTGTATCCTGCTAAAATACGCGCTGCAGACTGCACCTGCTCCTGGTAAACAATCAAACCGTAAGTTTCGTCCAAAACTTCCTTTAACGGCTCAGCAACTTCTGGATGAATAGGGATAATATCTTGCAAACCATTCTTGCGCTTAGCGTAATTCGTATGCGAATCCATATCCATAGGACCAGGCCTGTAAAGTGCAATCAAAGCCGAAATATCGTTGAAATTATCCGGTTTCAAAGTACGTAGAAGCGCACGCATACCGTCGGAATCAAGCTGAAAAACGCCTAAAGTGTCACCCCTAGAAAGCAGTTGATAAGTAGCTTTATCGTCTAACGGAATCTTAGTATAATCAATCGGATCCTTCCCATTATTTTCAATATTTCGCAAAGTATCGCGAATAACCGTTAAGTTAGAAAGCCCCAAAAAGTCCATTTTTACAAGACCGAGCGTTTCACAAGTGTGATACTCAAAAGTTGTAGTAATAGTACCGTCAGTGCGCTCTAAAAGCGGCGAAGTGTTTGTAATTGGCTCCGAACCCATGATTGTTGCACAAGCGTGCACACCTGTTTGACGAATCAAACCTTCAATGCCCTTAGCTTCTTCCGTAATGCGATGAGTATCTGGATCCGTGTCGTACATTTCGCGAAACTCGCGCGCTTCAGCATATCGCTTTGATTTTTCGTCGAAAATATCGTGCAAGCTCATATCTTTGCCGTTTTTAGCAGGAGGAAGAACTTTCGTAATTTTTTCGCCCACTGAAAACTCGTAGCCCATAATACGCGCAGAATCTTTAAGAGCTTGCTTCGTTTTAATAGTTCCGTAAATAACGCACTGAGCAACTTTATCTCTACCGTATTTTTCGCCCACGTATTCAAGAACTTTAGCTCGACCATCCGGGTCAAAATCAACGTCAATATCAGGCAAGGATACTCGCTCTGGGTTTAAGAAGCGTTCGAAAATCAGACCATGCTTCATAGGATCAAGCTCTGTGATGCCCATTGCGTACGCAACCATAGCACCTGCAGCAGAACCACGACCAGGACCTACCATTACACCATGCGCTTTAGCCCAATTAATATAATCTGCAACAACTAAAAAGTATCCACAGAATTGCATTTGGCAAATAACACCGCACTCGTAATCGGCCTGCTTTAAAACTTCCATTGGGATGTTGTTATTGTAACGACGCTCCAAACCTTCCTCAACTTTTTTAAGGAATAGCGAAGTCTCATCCCAACCCTCAGGACAGTCAAATTGCGGCATAAAAGCGCCATCTTCACCGTCGTCGAACATAACATTGCATCGACGAGCAATCTCAAGCGTGTTATCGCAAGCTTCTGGAAATTCTTTAAAAAGCTCACGCATTTGCTCAGCGGACTTCAAATAGTATCCTGAACCGTCAAACTTAAAACGGTCAGGATCGTCAAGCCTAGAACCAGAATTAATGCATAACATAGCATCTTGCGCTTCACGATCTTCTTCATGAACGTAATGCAAATCGTTCGTTGCAAGAAGAGGTGCATTAAGTTTTTTTGCAATTTCAAGCAAGTCTTTAGTTACGCGCGTTTCAATAGAAAGCCCGTGATTCATAAGCTCAATAAAGAAATTGTCACGCCCGAAAATATCTTGAAACTCGCCAGCTGCTCGTAAAGCCTCTTTGAACTGACCTAAACGAAGACGCGTTTGAATAATTCCAGAAGGGCATCCTGAAGACGCAATTACACCTTTTGAGTAAGTTGAAAGCACGTCTTTATCCATACGCGGGTAGCGCATTACACGGCCTTCAAGATTTGCAACAGACGAAGCTTTAAGAAGATTTGTTAAGCCGGTATCGTTTTCCGCCCACAAAGTCATATGCGTAATTAAACCGCCGCCAGAAACGTCATCTGCACGCTGATCTTCCGTGCCCCAATGCACGCGACTTTTGTCTTGTCTTGCTGTTTCCGGAGTAACATACGCTTCTATGCCAATAATTGGCTTAATTCCAGCTTTTACAGCCGTACTCCACATTTCGTACGCGCCGTGCATGTTGCCATGATCCGTAATTGCAACAGCCGGCATACCTAATTCTTTAGCGCGCGCTACTAAATCAGGTATTTTTGACGCACCATCTAGAAGTGAATAATGCGTGTGATTGTGTAAATGCACAAAATTGGTTTCCGGCTGAGTCATAAAAGATATTCTATAAGCGAAAGTTGACTGAAAAAATGCAAAAACGTTACTTTAATAATGCTCGCATAGCTTCTAACGCGTGTTGCAAATCAAGAGGATAATGCGACTTAACAGTCACTGATTTACCCGTGCGCGGATGCGTAAAAGTAAGTTCCATAGAATGCAACCATTGACGTTGCAACCCAAGTTTTTGAGCCAAAACTGGGTTCGCTCCATACATTGAATCCCCAACCAAAGGATGACCTATAGACGAAAAATGAACGCGTATTTGATGCGTACGACCAGTTTCCAAATTAACACTTGCTAACGTTGCTTGACCAAAACGCTCAAGCACATCCCAGTGCGTAACAGCAGGCTTGCCGTCCGAAGTAATAGTAAAACGAAAATCAGATACTTTTGCGCGACCTATAGGAGCATCAATAGTTGCCTTATCTTGCGCTAAATCTCCTTGAACAAGCGCATGATATGTTTTTTTAACGATATGCTTTGCAAACTGATTTTTCATTACTTCATAGGCAAAGTCTGTTTTGCAAATTATCATTAATCCGCTTGTTCCAACGTCTAATCTGCTTACGATTCCTTTGCGCGATTCGTCGCACAGCGTTGTTTTTATATCTATTCCAGCAGCTTCTAGGCATTCTGGAACTGTCGGCCCGCTCCATCCTTTTGCTGCGTGAGACGCCACTCCAACAGGCTTATCTATTACAACAACATCGTCGTCGTCGTAAATGATTGGAATATTACATACAGAAGATTTATTATTTCGCTCTTCTTTTCGTTCTGCACTTTCTTTTTGATCGACAACAATCGTATCTCCATCTTGTAAAATGGAGGATTTTTGTGATTTTCTACCTAAGATTTTCGCT
Source organism: Gardnerella sp. DNF01205 (assembly GCF_049244135.1). NCBI lineage: Bacteria > Bacillati > Actinomycetota > Actinomycetes > Bifidobacteriales > Bifidobacteriaceae > Gardnerella > Gardnerella sp. DNF01205. Next base: position 1,313,411 of record NZ_CP058378.1, read on the forward strand.
TGGTTACGCTCAATAAGAGATATCGCATTTGCACGCGAAACTCCCATTAGCTTTGATAAGCAAACGTCAAATCTGCAGCCGGAAAATTGGCTTGTAACTTTAAAGCAAATATCACTCATCGGCATGCTCTAAAAGAGGAATCCCAATCAAAATAAGGCATACAACTGCAATTCCTGCAAACATAAGCTCAATATCCGCAACGTTTCCAACAGACCAACCGTAGTTTATAAAATCTACGACTTTGCCATTCAAAAAACCTTGAGCATATTGCGCTCTATCAATGAGGTTTCCAAAAGCTCCAGCAAACGCTAGAGCAAACGCAATAGTCCAATACAAAGATTTTGTGTGCTTAATAGCCGCTATCATAGCACCACAAGCAGCACAAGCTAATACGCTAATAACCCATGTAAAAGAAGAACCTAAGCCAAATGATGCTCCAGGATTTCGTACAAGAGTTAAAGAAAGCAAGTGCGGCACAAGCTCAATGTTTTTCCCGTCACTAAGCGTCGACAAAGCCCAGAGTTTTGTTATGCGATCTAGCACAACACCAATAAAAACAATCAGTGCAAAAACGGCTACGCGAGTACGTAGCCGTTTCACACGCACATCTCTATGCGTCAATATTTATCCGATCTTTAGTAATTCAAATAGTATCGGTGCAGTGCACAACATTTTAAAATATCAGTTACGCACTGCTAAAAACTACTCTTGCTTACCAGATTCCTCACCCTGCTTCTGACCTAATCCAGCATAGGTATTTTCATCAGAAACTTGAGCAACCAATTGACCAAGGAAATCAGTCAAGCGAGTACGATATTCAGTTTCAAACTGCTTGAGGCTCTGAATATTCCCTTCAATAACTTGAGTTTGCTTCTCAAGATTCTCACGTACCTGACGAGCATATGCATCAGCAGCTGTACGAGTTGTAGAATCATAGTCTGCAGCACGATGCTGTACTTCAGCCTCATACTGGTCAGCTTGATCATGCGTCTGCATAGAGTAATCATCAGCAGCTTGACGAACCTTACCAGAGTAAGCATCAGCTTCATTGTGAGCACGAGCAGCATAAGAATCAGCATCGCTGCGAGTACGAGTAGAGTAATCGTCAGCATCAGCATGAGTCTGTTTGCTGTACTCTTCAGCTTCAGAACGAGTACGTGCAGAATATTCATCCGCCTTAGCAACAGTTTCATTATAACGAGCTTGGCTTTCTTCAACAATTTGCTGAGCCTTAGCCTTGCCCTTATCTACATATTGATCATGCAATTGCATAGCAAGAGTCAACATTGCAGTTGCACGTTCTGGTTCAGAACCTTGTGCTTCTGCACCAGCACCAGCAATCTTTTGCAAGCTACCTGTTTCAGTATTTGGCTCCATCTTAGCAACCTGCTTTCGAAGCTGCTCTTCACGCTGACGGGACTCTTCCAATTGCTTGGAAAGTTCCTCAATCTTAGTGTTTTCTTGCTGAGTGACAACAAGCTGCTGACGAACAGTTTCAAGCTCGCGACCCAAGTTTTCGCTGCTTGCACGGAAGTCGTCACGCTCGCGAGTAACAGTTTCAAGCTCTTTTTGAACCTGCTTAGCATTGTCTGCTTGAGCAGTTTGAGCAGTCAACTGATCTACCTGTGCGCCCAAACCATCTAACTGTTCCTTCAACTGCTGGTTTTGAGCAGTCAAAGCACGATTACTTTCTTCAGCTTCACGCAACTTAGTTGCAGTAGCTTCAAGTTGGGAAGCAGCTTCATTTGATTCACCCTGCTTCTTAGAAGCATTACGCAATGCCTCATTTTCTTTAGTTAAGGATTCTACCTTAGAAGTTAACTCAGCAATCTTCGTATTCAAACCCGCAACATCACGGCCAAGAGATTGCGTGGAAGCCCCTAGGCCCTGCACTGCCTGCTGACCGAGTGCTTCTATTGTTTCTGTAACCTGATCGAGAAACTCGTCGACCTCGTCAACGTCATAACCTCCCTTAAAACGTACAATTTGGAAGGTATGCTCTCGAATGTCCTTAGGCGTCAACAGAGTCATATGCTTTACACCTCGCTTTTTGGGCACAGCCCTTTGATATATATCTATTCGATGCTATCACGTCCGCAGAAAATTAGTGCGGTTAATACAAAAATTTATGTAACAAAACGCCGCTTTTATAAAAATTACGCGTTGAAAAAACGTAAACTCATCTATAACCAAATTTGAAGAACGTACAAAGCAAAATATAAAAGCATATAACTTACGTCAATACTAATTTTTCCACAACGAGTTGGCGGAATAAACTTGCGCAATACGCGTAATGGCGGTTCTGTTGTGAAATAAATAATCCGTATTAGAAAATTAAAAACACCTCTAGGACACATACGAGGAACAAGCACAAATAACCAATCTGCAACCATTCGAATAATCATTATTATCAAATAAGCGCGTATAATCACACGCAATATAGATAACGCAACAAATATCATTCGAACATCACCTTACAAAATAATACAACTGACACATTCAAGTTAAGCATACGCTGCAGAATCAAAATGCAAGAATAACAGATGCTATGCAACAGATGCATATCATTAAACTTCAGTTTTACGAGATATAATCTCACTGATTGTATTGATATTATTCAAAAGGAAGGTCGACAATGACTGTTCTCGTTACAGGTGGATGCGGATACATTGGAGCACACGTAGTTCACGCCTTACATGAAACAAATCAAAATGTCGTCGTCGTTGACGATTTAAGCTACGGAAAGCCTACAAGAATTGAAGGCGCACGTCTTTATGGTATGGATATCTCTTCTCCTGATGCAGGAAAACGACTTGCGCAAATCATGAAGGACGAGAATGTTGATGCTGTAATTCACTTTGCTGCTAGAAAGCAAGTTGGAGAGTCCGTAGAAAAGCCACTTTGGTATTATCAACAGAATATTAACGGCATGCTTAATGTGCTTGAAGGCATGAAAGATAGCGGAGTTAAGAAGCTCGTATTTTCTTCTTCTGCAGCAACTTATGGCGTGCCTCCTGTTGAAGTTGTACCAGAAGATGTTGTGCCAATGTTGCCAATTAACCCTTATGGTCAAACCAAGCTTTTTGGCGAGTGGATGGCACGTGCTTGCGAGCACACATACGGAATTCGCTTCTGCGCACTGCGTTACTTCAACGTAGCTGGATGCGGGCCGGTGGAATTGGAAGATCCTGCGATTTTGAACTTAATTCCTATGCTTCTTGACAGACTACAGCGAGGAAAAGCACCTGCTATTTTTGGCGACGACTACCCTACTGCTGATGGTACTTGCATTCGCGACTATATTCACGTCTCTGATTTAGCAGACGCGCATATTGCGGCACTCACGTATTTGGATCGCGACGAGCGCAAGTACGACGCTTTTAACGTAGGAACTGGTAAGGGTACGTCTGTGCGCGAAATTGTTGACGAAGTGCGCAGAGTGACCGGTTTGCCATTTAAAGAAACTGTTCTTGATCGCAGAGCTGGAGATCCTCCACAGCTTATTGGCAGCACGAAGCGAATTAACGAAGAAATGGGATGGCATGCTCGCTACGACGTTAAGGATATCGTAGAATCTGCTTGGGCAGCTTGGCAGGCAAATCCTGAGCATCATATTGATGTTGATTCGTGGAAGCAGCTTGACTAGCGAATAAAACAAAACGCGCGGCACAAATCGTGTCGCGCGTTTTTTGTTGTGGCTCCGAGCGGGATCGATCCGCTGACCTAGCGATTTTCAGTCGCTCGCTCTACCAACTGAGCTACAGAGCCATGATGAATAAAAAACCCGGCGAACCGGGTATTCTACTAATCGCGACCCCGGCCGGACTTGAACCGGTGACCTCCGCCGTGACAGGGCGGCGCTCTAACCAACTGAGCTACGGGGCCGTGGCTTTGTTCTCTCGAACAGCCGAGTCACTATCTTACAGAATCCTTAGCAAAATGCAAGTGCCGCGCGTGTTCGGCGTGTTGCAGCACAAAATCAAGCTATTATTCAAGCTCAACAGCTCCAGTGCAAAGCTGATAATACTCCCCACGTTTTGCCAATAATTCCTCATGTGAACCGCGCTCAATAATGCGACCGTGATCCAGCACCATAATCACATCAGAATTGCGCACTGTAGACAGCCTGTGAGCGATTACAAATACAGTGCGCCCTTCCATCAAAGAATCCATTCCATGTTGAACTAATTCTTCAGTATGCGTGTCAATCGATGAAGTTGCTTCATCAAGAATTAACACAGGCGGATTTTCTACTGCAGCACGAGCAATAGAAATAAGCTGTTTCTGACCTTGAGAAAGCCCTTCACCACCATTGTTAAGCTGCGTATTGTATCCGTCAGGAAGATGAGAAATAAACGCGTCAGCATGAGCCAATTTTGCAGCTTGAATACAATCTTCGTCGCTAGCATCAAGATTTCCATAACGAATATTGTCCATTATTGTGCCTGTAAATAAATTCACATCTTGCAAAACAGTGCCAATAGCGTGGCGCAAATCCGTTTTGCAAATATCGCGCACGTCAATGCCATCATACAAAATTTGTCCATCATCAATGTCGTAAAAACGCGTAAGAAGGTTAGCAATAGTAGTTTTTCCAGCACCCGTAGCTCCAACAAGAGCAACTTTTTGACCAGGTTTTGCAAACCACGTAATATCGTGCAAAACTGGATGATTTTCTTTGTAACCAAACACAACATCCGTAAAACGCACATCGCCTCGAAGCAAAGTATAGCGGCCATCTTTAGAAGTGCGAGCATCTCGCTTTGCATGGCACACAATCTCTTGAGCCATTTCGCTTAAGTTTTGAGCGCGCTTTTTAGCTTTAGTGCCATTATCTTGCTTTGATCTTTTCCAAGCCCAATAAATATTGCTTCCTTCAGATTGTTCGTCTACTTCTTCAAGCACATCAAATGCTGATTTTTCTTCAAGATCTTCATCAGACTGAAGTACACGCACTTTAACTAATTGCACACTGCCAGAATCAAGTTCTGGCTTTTCATCAAGTAACTCAAAAATACGAGAAGCTCCTGCAAGAGCCATCATAAGTGCGTTAGCTTGCATTGTAATTTCGCCAATAGGGTTAATAAATGCGCGCGAAAGTGCCAGCAAAGATATAAGCGTACCCAATGTAAGAGTACTAGATCCAGATAATCCCAGCGTTGGCAGACCCACTGAAGCAGCCCACGCACCAAGTAAAGCAATTAATACATAAAGCAAATAGCTTGCATTACTAATAACAGGCATTACGTTATTTGCATAAGAATTCGCACTTGCAGAAATTTTTTGCACTTTTTCTATGCAATTATCTAATTTTTCAATAGAATCTGCTTCATGATTGAAAATTTTAATTACTTTGCTTCCAGTTGCAGATTCTTCAACAAACTCATTTAACTCGCCTAATGCATGCTGGAATTGTTCAAATAAACTGCCAGATTTCTTTAGCATAAAACGCACTAAATAAAGCAATATTGCAGTGAATATAGCTACAAAAACTGCAACCGGAAGCGATAAGCACATAATAGATATAAACGCTGCCAAAATTGACATTAGTGCAGAAAAAGAGTCAGGAAAAGCCCACGAAATTGCTTCACGAAGAACCTCAGTATCGTTTGTGTAACGGCTCATAATATCGCCGTAACCTTGAGAATCTAAGTAACGCAATGAAAGCTTCTGCTGATGCTTAAACATAGAATCTCGCAAATCACGCATAACACTTTCAGATATATTCGCAACAAGCCTGCTCCAAAGCCAAGAACAAAACACGCCAACAACATAAACACTTGCCATCAGAATAATCATGCGAACAAGAGGCGTCCAATCCTGATTATGCTTACCGACAAGCGGAAGAATATACGAGTCGACAAGAGATTGCAAAAACATTGCGCTTGCAGCTTGCACGATTGCGCTAACTATTATTGATGCAATAATTACGCAAATTTTAACTCGATACACAAGCACATAAGAGGCAAGTCTGCTAAGAGTTTTCCAACTAATAGCTGAATCATTTTTAGAAGAGTGAGCCGTTTTATTCTTAGCCATTGTTATTTAGCTCCTTCTTCTTTAGTTGCGCTAGTTATGCGACTTTTTTCTTGAGAAACCGCCATATTTCTGTAAATTTCACAAGATTTAAATAATTCATCATGCGAACCGTTAGCAACAACACGACCATCTTTAAGAACAACAATAATATCCGCATGTTCGATTGAAGATATGCGCTGAGCAACGATAATTTGCGTAGAATCAGGCATAAACTTTTTCAAGCCATCGCGAATTTTACTATCCGTTTTCATATCAACCGCACTCATCGAGTCGTCGAGGATTAAAATTTTCGGCTTCCTCAAAAGTGCGCGCGCAATGCACAAACGCTGTCGCTGACCACCGGAAACATTCTTACCACCCTGGTCAATATGCGTATTGTAGCCGTCTGGTAAATCTTTAATAAACTCATCAGCACAAGCAATTTCGCAAGCTTGACGCAAATCATTATCGCTTGCTTCCGCCCTACCCCAGCGAAGATTTTCTGCAATTGTGCCACTAAACAAAATATTTTTTTGTAGAACAACACCAACTTCTTCACGCAAACTAGAAGAATCATAATCGCGAATATCTTTTCCGCCTACAAAAAGAGTGCCAGAAGTTACGTCATAAAGTCTTGCAATTAATTGCACTAAACTTGATTTTCCAGATCCCGTTGCACCAACAACGCCAACAGTTGCTCCAGAAGGAATAGATATATTTATATCATGTAAAATTTCCTGTTCTGCTGGAGTGGATTCATCTATATTATCTGATTGAGGATAGCGTAACGAAACATTTTCAAAACGCACAGAAGCGTCAGAAAGCTTTGTCAGTGGATGCTTGGAAACAACTTCAGTATTTCGAGATTGCAAAACATGTGAAATACGATGCATCGAAGCTCGAGCTGTTAACGACATTACAAAAACTGCAACTAAATTCGCTAAAGCAAACAAAATTTGCAAAGCATACACTACTAATGCAGCAAGATTTCCCGTTGTTAAACCAAAAGCAGGATTATTTCCTGAAGCCACAATTTCGTGCGAAGCCAACCACGCAATAAGCAGCATGCCAGAATAAAAACATAAGTTAAACAAAGGAATACTGCAATTTAACACATACTCAGCTTTAATAAAATAATCATAGATTTTATGCGAAATACGCGTAAAACGACTTATTTCATAATCAGAACGCACATAAGACTTTACGACGCGAATATTATGCAAATTCTCGCCAACTCTATTATTCATCTCGTCAATCATTCGATAAATTCGAGAAAATGCTGGAGCAACTATACTCGCACCAAAAGCGCCAATTGCACCAACAATAGGCACGAATGAAAGAAAAACCCACGAGATAGCAGGGCTAATTGAAAAAGTAAACCACCAAGCAGTGATGATAATCATAACGCTGCGAACACCAGAGCGAATAATCATTTGGTAAGCAAATTGCACATTTGACACATCGCTAGTCATACGCGTAACAACAGTGCCGCTAGAAAACTTATCTAAATCAGAAAAACTTAAACCTTGCAAGCGTGAAAACATGTTGTGGCGCAAATTTTTACCAAAACCAGCACTAGAATGCGCGCAGCAAATACCAGAAATAATGCCTGTAATCATTGCAATTGCAGCAAAAATGAGCAATTGCAAACCGTAATATTGCACAGCTTCTTGAGAACGTGACATAATGCCAAAATCAATAAGATTTGACATTACTGTAGGGATCTCAATTTGCATAGCAGCTTCAACGAGAATAGTAACAACTGTTAAAACGCCAAGAAAACGGTACTTTTTTAAAGATAACAGAATCGTACGCAATGCGCGAGGAGGATTATTGCTAATTTTTCGTGAATTGTTCTTCGGCTTTTCTGCCATTGCATCCCTTCCCCTACATAACGTCATGTGTAGGTTTAATAATATCACTTCTTCAAATACATATTTGAATTATTGCGCATGGCGCATTTCCGTATTGAGTTACTTCATTACCAAATGCATAAATAGATGAATCTTTGACATAGTAGTATACAGACAAATCACATACGAAAAAGTGCTTCTACACATTCAAATTATAAACAACGATTGATTTCATCTTATAAAAAATTATATAATAAAAAAATGTATATTCGCATGTATAAAGAGGTACTGTCATGAATATAAAAAAGCTATTAATAGAATACTTACTTGCTCAGTAGCATTATCCATGTCTTTTTTACTATCATTGCAAGTTCAAGCCAACACCCAAGAAGAAACTTATGAGTAATACAAAAATAGTTGGCGCTGTAGCACAGCAGAAAGGCATTCGTGTCGACTTGCAGTGAGAATTTCCACATTAATATCAACAATTATGTGAGGAACAATATGAACAGCAAACACATAGTTCTACTGCCAATAACGCTGCTTTGTTATATTTCGTCAGCTATTTATTTCTTTAAACAATTGAAGGACTTAAAAGACGATAACACTTGTATTAATACTGTTAGTCTCACCATTCAAGCATTCGTCCTATTAATATTACTAATCTATCTTTTATATTTATGCAAAGAAAAAACATACCCAACTGTATATCGTTTAGTTACAGTATTTATGAGCATAGTTAGCATAATTCTTTTGACAGTTTGCAATACAGATGTTACTAGGTTAATTATATTTAGCTTAACATGTGTATATGTATGCATTCTTATAATCGTCCACAAACATTGTTAAATATATCGTATGAGTGGCGCATTCAATAGGATTACGAAGCATCACCTTCGCCTTGCGCGCGGTCTTTGCCGTAAATTGACGGAATAAAACGCTCCTGATCGTGAAGCTTTTCCCAGATTACAGGAGGATTTTGCGGATTTTCCAACGACTTTGGCACGTCAATAATTCGCTGATTACTAGAGCCGCGGAATTGCAAAAGCGAATCGTGCAAATCTTTCATATAACGGCCGTCAACAAGAATATCAATGTAACGCAAAAGCTCAAGCTTATCAGGCGTCTCCCCTGGGCGCATAAGCTCTTCCCAAGTGTATCCAGTCCAACTCCAAATGTCTTTTGTATTGCCAAACTCTTTTCTAATACGCTTGCAAAGAGGCAACAAAATGCCCGTATTAAGCAACGGCTCGCCGCCAAGAAGCGTTAAACCTTGCACATAAGGTTGCGACAAATCTTCCATGATTTGATCTTCAAGCTTTTGAGTATAAGGATGGCCTGCGCGAAAATCCCAAATCGACTCGTTATAGCACTCAACGCAATGGAACGGGCAGCCGGAAACGTAAAGCGAGCAACGAATTCCTTCGCCGTCTGTCATCAAAAAACGCTTGTAATCGGCGATCATCCCCTGGCTCATGCGCTCACTAGACCACTGTCCTGCGCGAGGATTATTGGAAAGAGAGGTAGGAATCCACGGTCCACGATTCACATCTGCAGGCGCAAAATCGTGCAAACTCATGCGAGCCATATCCAACCCCCTTCCAAACCGAATAAGCAACTAAAAAATAAACAACCAAATTTGCGAAAATAAAATAAATCCAGCCGTTAGAAAGTGCAATCACAAAATGCAATACATTTCTAACGGCCAGATTATCACCAAACAACAAACACAAGAAAAGCTATTGATTTAGCTAAATTATCTAGTCATACTTATTTTACTAAGTTTCAACATAGTAAATTAGCTAAGTTTATTTTGTTTCCTCATACCATTCACGAGACTCACCGTTGTTAAGAGTCACATGGCCAGTTTCGCCAGACATGTGCTTTACGCGGTGAGCGATTTCTTCGTGACGTCCGTGAACCATTGGGCGCTGAACAGGATTGCCCAAGTAGCCGCAAGTACGCTTAGTCACATTGCACTTATCTGGGTCGCTGTTGCCGCACTCCGGGCAACGGAAGCCTTCTTTAGTCGGCTCAAAATCGCCCTGGAATCCACAAACGAAGCAGTGATCGATTGGCGTATTCGTACCCAAGTATCCAATGCCAATCTTGTAAGCGTAATCCCAAACAGCTTCCAAAGCCTTAGGATTCGCCTGCAAGCATGGGAACTCGCAGTAGTTAATAAAGCCGCCGGAAGCAAGATACGGGAAGTCAACCTCGTAGCGAAGCTTCTCCATAGGAGTTGGCTGCAACCAAACCGGGTAATGGAAGGAATTAGTGTAGAAGTCGTGATCGGTAACGCCTTCAATGCGGCCGAACTTCTGACGATCCATACGGTTAAAGCGGTCAGTCAAAGACTCAGCAGGAGTTGAGTAAACGGAATAGTGGTAGCCTTCCGCCTTTGACCACTGCTGGCAAAGCTTATTCATGCGGCGAACCAAAGAAAGCGCAAACTCCTTGCCTTCCTCATTCCAGCTGTGATCTTGCATCCAATCCTTGCCGAAGAACACTGCAGTAGTTTCATACAAGCCAATGTAACCAAGCGAAACTGTAGCGCGCTCGTTACGGAACAGCTGATCCACACTTTCGTTAGCTTCCAAACGACCAAAAGCACCGTAACGGAATAGCGTTGGAGCGTTTACAGGAGTTGCTTGCTTGCAACGCATAATACGGAATCGCAAAGCCTGGTGAGCTACTTCCATACGCTCGTCGAAAAGCTTCCAGAAGCGAGTCACATCGCCGTGAGATTCAAGAGCAATACGTGGCATGTTAACAGTTACAACGCCAAGATTCATACGGCCATCTTCAACATCTTTGCCGGTCTTTGGATCAATCCAACCCTGAAGGAATGAACGGCAACCCATAGGAGCCTTGAAGGAGCCAGTAATCTTAATAATATTCTCGTAGAACACAACATCCGGATACATGCGCTTAGTAGAGCACTCAAGCGCAAGCTGCTTCAAATCGTAGTTCGGGTCGCCAGCGTCCGCGTTAACACCGTGCTTAATAGTAAACACAAGCTTAGGGAAGATTGCAGTATGACGATCTTTGCCGAGACCACGAATACGGTTAAGCAAAATAGCGCGCTGAATTTCGCGGGCAAACCAAGAAGTACCCAAGCCAAAGCCAACAGTTACGAACGGAGTCTGACCGTTAGAAACACGGTTGGAATTAATTTGATATTCCATCGTTTGCATAGCGTCGTAAATAGCTTTACGCGTCATAATCTTTGCATAAACTTCACGAAGCTGATCAAGCTCACTCAAGTTTTCGTCAAAAGGAGTATCAGCAGGAAGTGGATCTCTGTCCAAGCAATGAAGATTCTTAGGCTCCTGAGCTTTTAGGCCGTCAATCATATCTTTTGCGACTTGAATTGGCGTGGAATCAGGAATCATAGCGTGCGCCATAGCAAGATTTTTGTCGTAATCGCACTTAGCATAAGGCTCAAGCATCTCGTCAGCGCGATTAACAGTCTGACCACCGTATTGCGCACCAGCAATATCCTTAATAATTTGCGTAACCTGAGTTGCAGCAGTGCCAATAGATTTTGGGCTATCCATCATTGCGTTACCAAGAGCAAAGCCCTTAGCAAGCATATCGCCAAAATCAGGAAGCGAGCAGTTGCTCATGCAAGTAAATGGCGAATAATCAGCGTCGTGGAAGTGAATATCACCCTTCATATGAGCGTTAGAAACTGCGTGAGGAAGCATAGAGAACGCAGAAGCCTTGGAAACAGCGCCTGCAAGAAGATCGCGCTGAGTTGCATAAACATTGGAATCCTTATTTGCGTTTTCGCGAACAAGAGACTCATCACGATTTACAAGGCGGTTAACAGCCTCGTTGATATCGGTAGCTTTAGCGCGGTCGATATCTCGGTTCAGTCGGTAGCTCGTGTAGCAGCGAGCAACCTCGTAAAGATGATTCTCAATAAGACTGTGCTCAACCAAAGTCTGAATATCTTCGATTTTTGCTGGACCATTGTAACGATCCTGAATCTCAGCTTCAATATGATCTGAAATATCGCGAATCATCTGCTCTTCTTGCGGACCGACTTCCTTGCCTAAGTCCTTAAAAGCAGCCTTAATTGCCATAATGATATTCAGCGGATCAAAATCAACTACGCGACCATCGCGCTTTTCGACCTGCACACGAGAAACTGGAGCTTCAACTACATCATCCGTACAATTTTCTGCGCTTGTGACAGCAGTTTCTTCCAAAACCTGCATCGGTACAGACCTTTCTTAAACACTGTTCCTTCTAGCAAATTTTCTCGTTGCAAACATGGGAACTATTTCTAACGACTCGCTCTACTATAACCCAACTCATGCACAATATCTAGGGCAAGACGCAAAGATAACCACCTATATATAGTGATTTGTGTCATAATCGCGATTTTTGAGGCGTGTCCTGGTGTGTCGTAATTGATAAACAATAAATTACTTAATACACGCCGTCAAATGTGCGCACTTCGTGACGCTTTGATATATTGAATCACGTGGAACAGATAGCTTTTCAGCATGCACAGGAATTCGGATTCCAACCAGGAGACATTGTGCAACAATGGCTCTGGGATGACGATGTTGACGAAACAATTTGCGAAAGCATCGAGAAACTTACCGGCGAAGAGTTGGTAGATGAAGATTACGACGCTGCTGTTGATGGTGTGATTATTTGGTGGCGCGACGGCGACGATGAAGATGAGCTCGCGGACACCATTATGGATGCCACAAATATGCTTGACGATGACGCGCCTATGTGGGTTCTTACTCCAAAACCAGGTCGCGAAGGTTCCCCAAGTTCTAGCACAGTTCAATCTGCAGCAAAAACAGCTGGCATGAACGCAGCCACTCCGTTAACCGTAAGCGCTGACTGGAACGGCGTGCAACTGCGCGCATTTGGTAAAGGTCAATCTAAGTAGTATTTGCTAGTTGACGTAACTAGCTTAACCGACTATTGACTTGCGTAACTGCCTGGTTAACTGCCTATTTGTTTAATTGCTAGCTTAGCTTCTTGTTAAGTCACTTATCACTTGCTTATTGCTTGTTAGCTTGCTACTTATTTTTGTAGTATTGCTACTGTTTTTGTCAAAAACACCAAATCAGCCGATACTTTCGACAAAAAACAGGACAATTTTGTAAAAAAAAACACATAATCATTTGCGAAATCGACAAAACGCACAAGAATAGCGCAAATAAAAGCGCGAGGAGAGAAATATACAAGCCTCGCGCCACAACAGACAAGAAAACTAAAGCTGAAACAAATACCGGAAAAACACAGCATTTGTTTCTAAAGCTCACGATTGTTATGCAAAGCGAACAAACTTACGACCGTTACGCAATACCGCCAAACTAACGACCGAAGTGATGAACACGACTACCACGCTCGCCACGTTTACCGCGCCCACTGCGTTCGTTGCGTTCACTAAGTTCACCGTGCTCATTACGACTGCTGCGACCGTTACGCTCGTCACGCTCACGCCCGCGCCCACTGCGTTGCCCACGACCGCGACCACGACCCTTACGCTTCTGCTGCTCCGGCTCCGGCATACTCCAGCCTTCTTGAAGCTCAGCAGCTTCACCCACAATCTCATCTAAAACTAGCGAAGCAGGATTCACATCCTCAGCTTTCGCATGAATTCCAGCCTTGCGAAGCATCATATGGGCAGCGCGCTTTTGATTAGGAAGCACAAGCGTTACAACATCGCCTTCTTCACCAGCTCGAGCAGTGCGACCCGAACGATGCAAGAAAGACTTAGGATCCTCAGGAGGCTCAGTTTGCACAACTAATGCAACGTCGCTAATGTCAATACCTCGCGCAGCAACGTCCGTAGCAACCAACACACGTACCAAGCCTTCAGCAAACACAGCCAAATGACGATCTCGCTGATTCTGCGACAAATTACCTTGCAAATCGACTGCAGGAATACCTTGCTGCACAAATTTTTTCGCCATATTCTTCGCTTGATATTTCGTGCGCGTAAAGAATATAGAACGTTTCTTTCCGGAAGCAAGCTTTCGCAAAACTTCGTACTTATCCCCTGCTGACACAGCAAAAATATGATGCGTCATAGTATCAACTTGGCAATCAGCATCATCCACAGCATGGACGACAGCATTTGGAAGGAAACGCTCAACTAATGTAGAAACTTGCCTATCAAGCGTTGCAGAAAACAGCATGCGTTGACCATCTGGCGCAACTTGCTCAAGAAGTCTAGTAACAGCAGGAAGGAATCCCATATCCGCCATTTCGTCTGCTTCGTCGAGCACGCTAACCATTACTTTTTCAAGCGTAAGCGCTCCCTGACGCAGCAAATCTTCCAAACGACCAGGGCAAGCAAGCACAATCTGCGCGCCCTGCTTAAGCTGCGATACTTGGCGTTGGTATCTCACGCCTCCATACACTGTCACAGTGTGCATGCCATAAGCTGCAGCAAGCGGCGCTATTACGTCATCAATTTGATGCACAAGTTCACGAGTTGGAGCAAGAATTATTGCTCTAGGAGCAGGAATATCGCTAGACTCGCGTGACTTACGGTTTTTATCAGAATGAATTAAATCAACAAAATTCTCAGCTAAACGTGCAACAAGTGGAATAGAAAATGCTAATGTTTTACCGCTTCCTGTGCGACCTCGCCCTAGGATATTCGCGCCTTGTAAAGAATCGGGAAGCGTTGCTTGTTGAATTGGGAATGCAGTGGTTTTCCCATCCGCACGCAACACCTCTACTAAAGGCTCTGGAACGCCAAGTTGCGCAAAAGTTACATCGTCACGGTAATTTTCACGAGATTCAATGGCAGAGTCTGGAATAATTGTTGCGTTATGAGAATCTTGCTTTTGCTTTTTCGAAGTAGGGTGCAAAGATATTGCAGAATTTTGTTTTGTATTATGAGATTTTGCACTATTATGCTTAGCAACATTATTTTTATCAATATTATGCTTAGCAAAATCTTGTTCAGCATCCGCAATAGCTACTTCTTCATAACGCAAGGCTTTTTCGCGCGTCTTTTGACGAGCTTTTTCTGCTTTGCGATTGCGCTCCCTGCGTGAATTGAACTCGTGATTAGAACCATAATTTTTATGGCTCCCCTGATACTCAAAAGGATTGCGTTTTTCAGCTGATTTCCTAGTATTTTTGGCGCTTTTAGGCTTTTTTGTTTTATAACTATTTTTATTATTCGTATTGTTTATACTATTCGTATTTTTATCATTCTTGGTATTCTTCGCGCCTCGCTTTTGAGCGAACGCAGCATGATGAGTATGCGGCACAATAGCCTTTCGTAAAATATGTGTGTTCAAAACTTAAATTTCAAAACGTGAACTAATCGAGCCTAGCACACGCCTGGCACAATAACGGCAAATGTTGTCAAAAAGCGCCAAGACGCTCGCACCATAAGTGCTCGCTTCTGAGCTTGCATGGAAAGTCCAGTGGACTTTCCATGCAAGCTCACGCTCCGAGTTGCTTTCGCGCACTACGCTCCAAGCGCGAAAGCAGGTCGTCGCGCAAACGCCGTAAAAATCACCGGCAAATGTTTCTGCCAATAAATGAAAACAAAACTCAACTAGCGAGTGAGCTTACGGTGCAAGCGATGCGGACGAGCAGCTTCCTCACCCAAGCGCGCAATCTTATTTTCTTCGTAAGCTTGGAAGTTACCTTCGAACCAGTACCATTTTGCAGGATTCTCGTCGTCGCCTTCCCAAGCAAGAATATGCGTTGCAACTCTGTCGAGGAACCAACGATCGTGTGAAACCACAACAGCGCAGCCTGGGAAATCAAGTAAAGCGTTTTCCAAGCTTTCCAAAGTCTCAACATCCAAATCGTTAGTAGGCTCATCGAGGAGCAGCAAGTTTCCACCCTGCTTAAGAGTCAAAGCCAAGTTCAAACGGTTACGTTCACCGCCAGAAAGCACTCCCGTAAGTTTCTGCTGATCCGAACCTTTAAATCCAAAGCTTGCAACATATGCGCGAGTAGGAATTTCAACGCCTGCAACCTCAATAAAATCGAGTCCGCCTGAAACAGCTTCCCACAAGTTCTTATTAGGATCCAATCCTGCACGATTCTGATCCACGTAAGAAATCTTCACAGTGTCTCCAACAATCAACTCGCCACCAGAAAGAGGCTCCAAGCCCACAATCGTCTTGAACAGCGTAGATTTACCAACGCCGTTTGGACCAATCACGCCAACAATACCGTTACGAGGCAAAGTAAACGACAAGTCGTCGATTAGCACACGGTCGCCAAAAGCCTTGTGAATATGCTTTGCTTCCAAAACTTGCGAGCCCAAACGTGGACCTGCTGGAATTTGAATTTCAGAGAAATCAAGCTTCTTGGAATTACGTGCCTCTTGCTCCATTTGGTCGTAACGTTCCAAACGAGCCTTGTTCTTAGCCTGACGTGCCTTCGGTGAGCTACGCACCCAATCAAGCTCATTCTTCAAACGCTTAGCAAGCTTAGCATCCTTGGCACCCTGGATTTCCATACGCTTTGCTTTAGTTTCCAAATACGTTGAGTAATTGCCCTTATATGGATAAAGCTGACCACGGTCAACTTCGCAAATCCACTCTGCAACATTATCCATAAAGTAGCGATCGTGCGTAACAGCAATAACAGCACCCTCGTACTTGTGCAAGAACTGTTCAAGCCACAAAATAGATTCCGCATCCAAATGGTTAGTAGGCTCGTCCAAAAGTAGCAAATCTGGAGCTTCAAGAAGAAGCTTACACAATGCCACTCGACGCCTTTCACCACCAGAGCACACAGAAACAGGAGAATCCGGGTCTGGGCATTGCAAAGCGTCCATAGCTTGCTCAAGCTGCGAATCCAAATCCCAACCGTTTGCAGCGTCAATTTCAGTCTGAAGCTTACCCATTTCTTCCATTAACGCATCAAAATCAGCGTCTGGATTAGCCATTTCTTCGCCGATTTGGTTAAAACGCGCCACTTTTTGCGCAATCTCACCAAAAGCCATCTTAATGTTTTCGCCAACCGTCTTAGTGTCATCAAGAGGTGGTTCCTGCTGCAAAATACCTACCGTATAGCCAGGAGTCAAAGAAGCTTCACCGTTGGTCACATTTTCCAAACCGGCCATAATTTTCAGCAGCGTCGACTTACCCATGCCGTTCGGACCCACAACACCAATTTTTGCGCCCGGAAGGAAGCTTAAAGTAACATCGTCGAGAATTACACGATCTCCATACGATTTACGCGCCTTAATCATCTGATAGATAAATTCAGCCAAAGTAATATACCATCCTTACAAACGTTGAAATTCCAGCGTTTGTTGCAACTTGCGTCAAAAGCGTTTAATACTTTTACCTACTTAATTCAAGCAAGATGCAACTTACATAAAACTACGCAAACTAATAGCTAGTAAATACGAGCCTAGCAAATACTAGCATGTTGCTGGCGTACGATTTGACTTATTGACAGACTCAGAATCATCTTCAGGCGGAATCTGGCAGAGCCACTCGCCTAAAATGCCAACAACCATATCAATAAAGCACACCAAGCCAGCAATAGAGCATTCACGCACAACAGAGTTATACAGAATTATCTCACTGTGTGGCAAACTCATTAACAATTGCCCAACATACCAGCCAGACAAAATAGCACCTGCCATTCCCAATGCCTTCGACAGCATAAGAGCCGCAACAGCAAATTGAGAACTTACATGCTTCTTATTCTTATCTTTGTTGTTGGCAACACTTTGATGAGTTTGCAATGCCATAACAAAAGTTATTAAGCCAGCAATCACCATAATTGCAACAACAACCCACGGAGCTCCTGCTAACGACATAGCACTAGACTCTGTTGACGACACTAGAAATGCGCCCAGCACAAAGCCAAACAGTAACCCTAGTACCAGATACCACCAAGGTGTGCGATACGCTTTCATTAACAACCATCCCCTATAAGCCATTGCTCTGAGTATACCCCAACAGTTTGAGCATCAAAAGCAAACGCTAATGAGTACGAAACTGAGTTATCGTCCAAAGCAGCATCCGACTCTATCTGCATCCACGGCATAAGTTCAGGCGCCTTAGGGTCAACCGTCACCATTTCCGCTAGTTGTTGTGGCAATTTTTCTGCATCAACAGTTCTTGTGTCAGCAGCAGAAGCACCATATGAACGCGTACCCAACACTCGCACAGTCACTTTATCTTTATACAAAGTAGCAACAGCGCGAAGCAAGCGAAGCAGCTCATACTCGTCACCACCCGAAGACAGAATAAATACAGCCGCGTAATAATCAGCATCAAGCATATTGGCAACATATAATGCCGATACACCGTCAACGCGAGATTCTCTATCCTGCTCGAGCATTGCAACTATTCTCAGCATAGCAGAACGCGTGTCTTGTTTCGCGACACCCTTCATAGAAATCACTGCAGTTGTTTGTAACGGAGTTGGACATATGCGGAACAAAGGAGACTTAGTTTCTCTTTTAACAAGCTCATTGCCATAATTGACACTTTTAGATTCATCGCCACAAGAGCACTGTGAATCTCCATTATTTTCATAATCATCTGCGAAAGAATTTGCAATATCAACAGCAGCTTTAGCAGCTGCAACAGCGTCTTCATCTTCTTTGCGTTGCTTTTCTTTTCTATCTTCCTCAATAAGAGAACGGTAGTAATCTGCTATTTCGCCTTCCTCAAGATCGTCAACCGATACGCTTCCACTGCGAACAGCAACATGCGCAAGAGACTCAGGAACTACACGCCGTTCCGAATAATTTAACTCTTCTCTAGAAACGCTATTCAAAGTAACACAAACATCGTCAACAGTGCTTTTCATGCCGTAATATTCGCTTCTTAAAGCAGCATGAACAGTAATATCAGCCTCACTAATTTGCCAAGTGTGCATAGCAGAATTTAAAACAGATTTAGCAATAAGTTCTAAAGCTATAGCAGGATGCTCCTCAATCTCGCTATCTTTTTCGCAACGTTTAAGCATAAAAGCAAGACGCTCAGCAATTTGAGGAATATCTATTGCGTTAGTCTCATCTCCGTCTAATGCATTACTCAAATTAACTTTTAAAACAGCATCTATGTAAATAGAAGAATATAATCCAATGACTATTGAGTCACCGCTTGGGCGAATACCCTTCAAACTTATGGTCGTATTCATAATCTCATCTTCTACTCTCTAATAAAAACAATTTAAAGTTTCAGTTATTCTTTTATTTATCTTTTATTACTCTTACCTATAATACGCAAAACTAATATTTTGATATATTGTACTCGATATAAATCAACATGCGTAATTTTTTGCATATAGCACTAATTTTTATTATTAAATTCTTAGAAAAATAAAAATAAACGCTGACAGCAATAAATTATATTGTTATCAGCGTTTATTAATAACTTTATTTTATCTGCTTTTTAGCACTGCATTTACACTATTAAGCACCAAATTGAGTACCGTCATTTTGATTAGTAGGCGGATTAACAGGTGGTTTAACAGTTCCAATAACAGTTCGAGGAGCAGGTGCAGGAGTTTGAATAGACGTATCAACAGGCATCTGATCAGACTGCTGGTTTTGTGAAGTTGCATTATTGGAAGATTCAGAAAGTTCAGAAGCTTCAGTCTGCTCATTCTTACCTTCAACGTTGCGCTTCAAACTTTCTGGAATTTCAACAGGGGGAAGATCAGAATCTGGTCTTCTATCGTCCGAAAGCCAAAGAGTACGCTCAGGAGCCTTACGAATCTTACTGAAGATTTCCTTAAGTTCCTTCTCGTTAAGAGTTTCCTTAGCGAGCAACTGACGAACCAGCTCATCCAATACGTCACGATTATTGTTAATAATCTCCCACGCTTCAGTATGAGCAGTTTCGATAAGCTTATGAACTTCTTCATCGATTACTTCAGCAGTACGATTCGAGAACTTGCGAGGTTGCAAAGAATCGAGTGAACCAGAAGAATCTTCGTCAGTATCCATCCACTTAACAGCTCCAAGCTTTGCTGAGAAACCATATTCAACAACCATCTTACGAGCAATGGCAGTAGCTTTCTCAATGTCGTTAGAAGCACCAGTTGTTGGATCGTGGAACACAACTTCCTCGGCTGTGCGTCCACCCATAGCATATGCCATTTGATCCAGCAATTCGTTGCGAGACTGCGAGTAACGGTCGCTTGTTGGCATCACAGCAGTGTATCCAAGTGCGTGACCTCGCGGCAAAATCGTTACTTTAGTAACAGGATCCGTGTGGTGCAGCGCAGCAGCAACAAGAGCATGACCGCCCTCATGGTAAGCAGTGTTACGCAATTCATCCAAAGCCATGCCCTTAGACTTACGTCGAGGTCCTGCTTGAACACGATCAATTGCCTCATCAATAGCGCGATTATCGATATATTGAGCACCAGATCGAGCGCAAAGCAACGCAGCTTCGTTAAGCACGTTAGCTAAGTCTGCACCAGTAAAACCAGGAGTGCGCACAGCAACCATATGAAGATCAACATCCGGCACAAAAGGCTTACCCTTAGCGTGAACCTTCAAAATTGCCTCGCGACCTTCCAAATCAGGAGCCTCAACAGCCACCTGACGGTCAAAACGACCAGGACGAAGAAGTGCGGAATCAAGCACATCTGGACGGTTTGTTGCAGCAATAATAATCAAATTAGTATCGTTGTCGAAACCATCCATCTCAACAAGCAACTGATTAAGTGTCTGCTCGCGCTCATCATGACCGCCAGTCATGCCACTTCCGCGGCGACGACCAACAGCATCAATCTCATCGATAAAGATGATTGCAGGAGCATTCTTCTTAGCTTCGTCAAAAAGTTCACGAACGCGAGACGCGCCCAAGCCTACGAACATTTCCACGAAGTCAGAGCCAGCCATTGCATAGAACGGCACACCAGCTTCGCCTGCAATAGCACGAGCCAACAAAGTCTTACCAGTTCCTGGAGGACCATAAAGCAGCACACCGCGCGGAATACGAGCACCCAAAGCCTTGTAGCGCGAAGGGTCCTTCAAGAAGTCTTTAATTTCTTCAACTTCTTCAACAGCAGCTTGTTCGCCAGCAACGTCAGCAAACTTAGTTTTAGGAGTCTGACCTTCGAGTAGCTTGCCACGGCCACGTCCGCCGCCCATGCCAAGCATACTTCCGCCGGCACCGCCTATTCTGCTAAACATGAACCAAATCATGCCAAGGAAGAACAATATCGGAACAAGCGAAGTAATCAAATACGAAATAATGCTAGATGACTGTAAGCTAGCAGTCCAGCCGTTAGAAGGCTTCGCCTTTTCGACTTCTTGTACAATTGACCTACCTTGTGCATACGCGTAGTAGAATTGCACATCCTTGCCAAAGTCACGATTTTGCTTACTTCGTTTATCGAACTTCTTAAACGGACTATCAAGCGTAAGCTTAACTAACTGTTTATTGTCAATAATTTCCACATAACTTGCTTTATGAGATCGCACTAACTCAATACCATCCTGAGTATCGATAGTTTGCGATCCGTTATGAACAAACATTTGGAATCCGACAACTGAAAGCAACACAAGAAGCACAATCCACGTCCATGGCGACTGCCAGAAGGAACGACGATTGTTATGGTTGTTCTCGTTATTTTTATTATTCTTGCCCTGCTGACCGTTGTTTCGCTGATTCCTAGGGTTGCGTGGATTTAAAAACGGATTATTTCCGTTATTTCCACGCCCAGGACCGCCCATTGGGCCTTGCGGTGTCATAGGAGAAGCGCCCATGTAATAAGGCTCCTTTCAAACTCCTCAATTTATATAAAAATTCTGAATAGAATCTATAAAATCAAGCACCATACACTGATGGCTTTAATACCGCAATACTATTGAGGTTGCGGTAGCGTTCGTCGTAGTCCATTCCGAAACCAACGACAAATGCATCAGGAATTTCAAAGCCCGAGTAGTCGATTTGTACGTCTACTTCGCGACGTGCAGGCTTACTGAGCAATGCAAAAACTTTTACACTTGCAGCACCACGACCTTTTAGCTCATCTACAAGCCAAGCTAGCGTGCGACCGGAATCAACAATGTCTTCTACAATAAGCACATCTCGACCGCGCACATCAGTACTTAAATCTTCGCGGACAGTAATTTGTCCGCTAGTTTGAGTGCCACTGCCGTAACTAGACAAGCTCATAAAGTCCATTGATGCGTTAATGCTTAATTCTTGCGAAAATACAGCAAGAGTATTTACAGCACCTTTTAGAACTGCAACAAGCAAAACATTACGGTTTTTGTAATCTTCACTTACTTGTTTAGCAACTTCACGAATACGCTTCATAAGGTCTTCGTGGCTAATTAATTCATAGTCGATGTCATCTCGTATATCTGCAATTTGCATGTTCACTATCTTTGCATAAGCGAATGACGATATTGCGCGAGAGCCGAGTCGCTTCATAATAATTTGGCAGCGAAAAAGGCTTCTGGCCATGCCATTTTGTACATAGTTCGTCCACTGCAGATATGTGACTTGACGAGAAACGCAGACCAAGCTCACTTAACGCACGCACTATAATTCGTCTGCGAATTGATGGATGATATTGCGCTAATTTATCAGCTTTTAACCTAACAGTTTTCGCATTTTTATCAAATTCCATCACTTGTGAACTAGCTTCGTCAACTTGAGAATTAATATAGTCAAGATCGTCTCTAGCTATTTCAGCTCCGCGAGAAAGCAAAGTAACCATATTCGCATTAAAAAATCGCGAAATATAAGGCATTAACGTGTGTCTAACTCGAGATCTCAATGGATAATTTTCTGAAAGTTCCTCATTTTGCGAAATATCGTCACCATTTGTAGGATCATCCCACCATGAAATACCTAAATCCTCGCAAATACCAGTAGTATCTTCTCTAGTAAGCTTAATAAGAGGCCTTGCAAAAAGCACGTTTTGACGCAATGTCACTGCTTTCATGCCAGCAACTGCTTCTAAACCTGCAGAATCTTTTAGCCCCATCATTACAGTTTCTGCTTGATCATTTGCAGTGTGAGCTAAAAGCACGGCTGCAGCTTGCTGCTTTTTAGCAACCTCAATAATTGCTTGATACCTAGCCTTTCTAGCAGCAGACTCTTCGCCTTCTCCTAAATCTTCAACGTTCACAGATTGAATATACACGTACTTTTCGTCTATTCCAGATTGCAAACAATGCTTAGCCGCAATATTAGCAATTTCAGTTGAGTGCGGCTGCAAATGGTGATCTACTATTACAACACCGCAACGAATACCTCTACTTGCGCACACAATCACGCTCAATGCTGTAAGTGCAAGAGAATCTCTACCTCCAGAGCACGCAATAAGAACCAGAGGAGCATCAACATCTGTCGCGTGATTGCCGTGTTCGGAAAAACGCGCGTCTTGAGCACACAACGAAAGTTCGTCAAAACAATGCTTGATTGCGCCAATTCCTGCGCGTATACGAGAAGAATACACCATAGCTTCTAGTGTAACGCGCCAATAACGCTAAATTGCAACTCATAAATCATAGTTTTGGCAATTCTGCCATAAACTTATTAATCGCTACGAATGCTCCCCAAATATCAGCTGGCTGGTTCGCAACAACAGCGAAAGTTAGCACTCCACCACTTTTCCTAGATACATTACCAACCATAGAAGTAACTTCACTTAAAGAACCAGTCTTTACGCGAAGCATACCGGCAGAAGATTCATCCGCTAAACGCTTTCTTGCTGTTCCAACTAAACCAGGAAGAGACAATCCTTCAGCAGCTGCAGCACCTCCAGAATCGGCTTTAATATTAAGCACTTGTACTTGAGCTAGCGTTGTTGCGCGCAACCTTGATTTTGGAGACAAGCCTGAGCAATCAGACATATGCAAACCACGTATATCGATATTGAGCTTGCGTAATCCTTCTTTTACTGCCTGAACTGCACCCTCCGGAGAGTTGGATTTGTGAGTTGCAAGCGCAGTCAAACGACCAAACTCTTCCGCCAATGTATTGTCTGAAATACGAAGCGTATATGCCATTATTTCGTTTAAAGGTGCAGAAGAAACTTGTGCAATTAAACGCGAATTAGATGATATTAACGATTTAGTTTCGCTTACTGGTATTACAAAATTTTCAGATTGTGCAGATTTATTTTCATTTTCAGAATCTTTGTTATTTTCAGAAGAATCATCTGCAGACGAGTCTGAACCGGAATTTTTTTCGTCAGAAGTGGTTTTATTAGAATAATTACTTATAACTATTCCCTGTTTGCTTAATAATTTAGCAAAAACACGACCGACACTTAAAGCAGGATGAGGATCAGAAAGCGGAAAATCTGTCATAGCATCAGCGTCAACACCTTGCACTGAAAGGTCACGCTGACGAGCATCATCTATAGCCAAAGATGACGTTTGAGCATAAAAGCGTCGTTCAACATCTGTTTCATAAATCAAATCAGGAGCACGTTTTGCGCCAAACAATGAGTCATCAACAGCTAAAGAAACTGTGCGAATATTTTCAAGTTTCAAAGCGTTGGCTGTTCTTCTCGCTAATGTCGTTAAGCCTGCTCTGCCATTAACATGGTTCCAATCGTTTTCTCCAACGCCAAGAAGCATGTCACCATTGCCGCGAAGCACAAGCTTTCTAGCATTCGCACTAGAAGCTCGTTCTGGTTCACCGCCTGTTTTAGGCAACAAAAATACTTGAGTATCAAGAGTTGAACCCATGTCAAGAGTGCGAGAAGCCACGCTAGCAGTTAAAGTTTTAAGCGTTGATGCTGGCTCTCTTAAAGCATTTGGCTCATGTGAAGCAACTACTCGCCCATTCGCATCCATAATTACTGCTGAAGTGCTGCTACTCATAGAAGCATCGGAAACCAACTCGTCAATAAGTTTTTGAGCTTGCGAATGATTTATTTCTTTACCATAAGTCACGCCTTTAGCTAGTGAATTAACTCGCAAAAGTGATTTAGGAGAAGAAACAGTTACAGCATAATGTTGGCTTCGCAACGTCAAAGGACCAGGAAGAATATCGTATACGTCAAGCAAAAAATAAGTAAAAATAATTGCTGCACTAACTATAACTGCTATAAATGCAATAAGTAATCGCCAACGAGAAGGATATTGGCTTCTTAAAACCATAGCAGCGTATTTACTTTTCTTCTGTGTGCTACTTGGTTTAGATTCACTACTTGCTTTAGGCTCGATACTTTTGTTGGATTCGCCGCTTTGCGTTGGCGTGCTCGCATTAGGAGTATTTAAGGCATCGTTTGAGCCTTTACTACTTTCCATGCGAGCACACCTTTAAATCGATTGCAAATACCGCGCTTAACTATACATTGCGCTTGCAACAAAGCGTGCGTAAGTTACGCAGTAATCGAGGCAAATCTGCGCAAGTTTTCTACAATACGAATCATGCGCTTATCCATCACTTTGCCGCCAAGAATTACGCCAACAACCAACACAACAAATCCGTTTACTACGAACAGAATGCATGCAATCCACAAAAGATTCGTGTTAATAGCCAAAAACGTCATAGCTGCAGCAATAGACGGAATCATGCATACTGCAGAAAGAAGCGAAAAACCTATTGGAGCAAAAGATCTAGCGCCTGCAGAACCTTGCGGCCTAGAAAATGGCTTTTCGATTGACGCTACAGGGTACATTGCTATGCACGAAGAAATTAAGCCAATGCCTATGGTCGCAAAAGCTACTCCAATTGGAGAAAGAGTTTGGAACATAACTGCATTCATATTTTGCTTAACATTTGCTACAAAGAAAAGGAAAGCGTAAACCCCTATTCCAAGAATTGCAAAGTACACAGCGCAAATCACGGACCAAACTATTGCGTGCGCTAAACGATCGTGCAAACCTTTTACTCCAATAATCGCGTGCATAGTAAAAGCTGTGCCATCGTATGCAATATTGTTTCCAACAACCATGCCCATAAGCAAAGCAGCATACATAAGCCAGCTAGAAACGCCTATATCCTGTGCTATAGAACCAAATCCTTTAGCATTAAAACTAGTTCCTCCTGCAACTATCAGAATAAAAAGCGGCGTAAGAAGCAAAAATAGTTGACGCATATCTCTTCTCATAACGCTAATAATTCGCGCAATAATCGCACCGACTGTGTTGTCTGGAACTGCTGCAAAGAAGCCGATTCCCTTAGTTTTAACAACTGTTTTTTGCTCACCGCGCAGTAGCTTTGGCTCTAATTTTGCGCAAAATACAGAGATTGCAAAGCAAGCAGCAATCGTTAGTACGCAAATAAAGAAGCGAATAACAAGCGCAAGCCAATTGCCATTAATGGCGTCAAGAGGCAAAGCCATAGCAGCACTTAATGGAGTAAAAGCGGACGCAGAGCAAAAACCTAAGCCAAACACAATTCCTCTTGGACTTTTGTTACCAATATTCATAGTGGAAACAAAAATCATATACGCTACAAAAATAGCAAAGTAAAAAATGTTTCTTGAACGCTTGTTTATTAAAATAGTATCCAAAAGCTCAATAAGCATTTTGCTTAAAGACACGATTGTTGCAACGTAAAGCGGAGCTGCAATTACGCTTACTAAAACCGGCACAATCCCAAAGTTTCTGTACGCTAAAGACCACAAAGCAAGCGCGATTGTGCAGCTTATTGAAAGCGCTCCAAAAAGGGAGCCAAGAAGCATACCAGCTTGCTGCTTTACGTAGGGAATGCCGTAAAGCGCAAAACTACGCGACTTTAGTGTTGTGTCACTGCCGAACATAAACAGGTTTATAAACAGCGTAAAAATTGACACAATCGACGCAACCATTATTGGAGCGAACTGAAATTCCTGCCAATTTTTAGTATCTGCAAGCATTCCTGGATTAAGATACTTTCCTGCTTGCCAGCCCGCAAAACCAAGAGCACATATAATTGCAAGTCCAAAAACAATGACTATACCAAAGCCGATTTTTTGCCAAATCGACTTTCGCATAACAGAAAAAGTAAGCGCCCAGCGAAGGCGAACCATGGTAAAAATCATAGACATTACGGCCATCCTTATTAGGCGTTGAGATTAGCAGACTTGGTAGAAGCAACAGCAGCGTTATCAGACTTGCCGCCGTTAAGCCAATCAATGCGCGCAGCCGCGTGACGTCCGCCAACAAGCTCCATAAAGCGATCTTCAAGATCTTTGCCCTGAGCCACCTCTTCAAGAGTGCCAGAAGCTGCAACATGACCTTCGTTAATAATCGCAACATGCGAGCACATTTTTTCAACCAATTCCATAACGTGCGAAGAAATAATCACCGTACCGCCAGTAGAAACATACTCGGCGAGAATATCCTTCAAATTTGCGCTAGAAACAGGGTCCACCGCCTCAAAAGGCTCGTCCAATACAAGTACGCGAGGGCTGTGAATCATAGCTGTTGCAAGGCAAATCTTCTTAGTCATACCAGTTGAATAGTCAGAAACCATAGTATTTGCAGCTTCTGTTAAATCGAAAGCAGAAAGCAAGTCGTTCGCGCGCTTTACGGATTCCGCGCGACTCATATCGCGAAGCATGCCAGCGTATGTTAAAAGTTGAAGGCCGGTAATCGTCTTAAAAATCTCATCGGCTTGAGGCATTAAACCGATTGCGCGCTTAGCACTATTTACATCGCTCCAAACGTCATTGCCAAAGATCGAAGCTGAGCCAGCATCCGGCATAAGCAAGCCCGTAAGCATTTTAATCGTAGTGGTTTTGCCGGCACCGTTCGGACCTACCAATCCGTAGAAAGAGCCTGCTGGAATGCTCAACGAAAGATTATCTACAGCAACTTTCTTGCCAAAAGTCTTAACAAATCCGCGAATAGAAACCGCTGGAACATCTGCATTGCTATCGCTAGCATCACTCGAATAAGTGTTTGCGCCAAAAACCGGAACGCTGCTAGCAAAAGCATTTCCGGACGGATATTCAGACGGAATAGAATCTACCATAAGAACCTCGCAGTATACAGATAAACGCACGCATCGCGCCACAATGCTACGCAAGCAAGCGTTTACATAGAGGTTTCTATTATCTCATACTCGCAATCTTTGCGCAATCACAACGCCATCAGCCGCCGCACTCACCACCCCAAATCCTCCTACCATCACACCAGATCACTGTTCCGTACGCTACCTTCACTGTACTAATATTCGTGTGGTAGAGATTTGAGATTTTTCGCACTGAGCGCGGCGAACGTCAGAGCCGCAGGCTGCTGATTCGCCAAGCGAAGAAGAAAAATCGAAAAATCTCTGCGATAAGATGAGGTTATTAATGGTTAGCACGCAGAGTTTGGGGGATTTCTCTACGAGCGCTAAAAGAGGACTGATGGAGCAACATTCTTTAAAGAAAGGCGAACACAATAAACGCCTTTAACAGTCAAAGCGACTGAAGGACGGGACGCGCGAGGAGAAAAATCCCCCAAAACTCGCTCCACACTATAGAATTTCATTCTTTCACTCAGCGACCGGTATGCTGAATCGGCTTCCACTCGCTCTTTGAGAAAATAGCTTGGAACGCAATAGGCACGTACGAAAGCATAAAAATCGGGAAGCTAAGAGCGTACGCAAACAGCTCCTTATTCGTGGCCCCAAGCTTATCGTGTTCAACCAAAATAGTGAGTGACACAAATATCATCATACCTAAAACGCTTGTAACAGTAGTGGTAATGAAATTAATCATTGAAGAGATTTGACTCATC
Organism: Gardnerella sp. DNF01205; assembly: GCF_049244135.1. Lineage (NCBI taxonomy): Bacteria > Bacillati > Actinomycetota > Actinomycetes > Bifidobacteriales > Bifidobacteriaceae > Gardnerella > Gardnerella sp. DNF01205. The sequence goes on from NZ_CP058378.1 coordinate 1,341,908, forward strand.
CATGTTACAAATCCAAATGCAGCAAAAATAAAACCAAGTATTATTCTTGCAACAGCTAAAACCATAAACGGGAAAAGCATAAGCGTAAAATCAACCGACGAAAAATCTCTTTCGCGAATACCATGTCGAATAAGAGCTGCTCCATAGTAACGAAATACCTGCAAGAATCCCTTGCTCCAACGAAGGCGCTGCCTCCAGCTCTGCCTAAACGACACAGGCTGTTCGTCATATAATACTGCAGAACCGCAATATCCAACTTTGTCTCCATGAAGAATAGCGTCCATAGTGAATTCAAGATCCTCAGTAAGAAGATGGAATTTCCATCCGCTATTTCTGTGCATAATCTCACGCGAGAACATGAATCCAGTTCCACCAGCATGGCAACTTGAACCGAATAGCATTCGCGAGTTGTTAGTAAATCGCGATTCTCGAATAAACCAAAGTGCAGAGCCAGAAGAAACCCAATTATCTGAAAGATTCACGGAATTACGGTAGCTAGTTAAAATTTGATATCCTGCGTGGAAACCTTTATTCATTTCCTCAAAATAATGCGGATCAAGTTTATTGTCTGCATCGAAAACAAAGTACGCGTCATAAACTTTATCCGCACCAATTTTCATAATATGATCGAGGAGATAGCTGAGCGCATAACCTTTACCAACATGCTCTTTATCAAAACGTTCAATTACGTTGCATCCGCAATTGCGACCAACTTGCGCAGTAGAATCAGTGCAATTATCTGCAACAAGCCAAATATCAATAAAATCTTGTCTATATGTTTGAGTTTGAATGCAATGAATAAGATTACCTATAACAGCTTCCTCATTGCGCGCAGAAATAAGCACAGCATAATGCTTATCCATTGGCGCTTCAGGAAAAACAATAGGCTTAGCGAATAAAGATGCAACGGCACAAACACCTTGATACACAACACCGCTTATGCCAATAAGTATTACTAGTACATCAAATATTGATAGAAGAATCATCGCTTCCATCCGCTCCGTGGATTATTTTTTACGTTACTTTTACTATTTTTTGTATTGTTTACTATTTTAGACTCGCCTACTTGCAATTTTGCTTTAGGAGAATCCTTATTTTCAGAATCTACTTTACGCTTTGCAATATCTTTATTTACGGCATCTAATATTTCGCGCGAAATTGGCATTGTTGCCAATACATCAGTTTGATCAGAATCGTTAGAGGAAACTTTGCTACTATTCGCATCGTCAGAATCTGACACATAAGCTTGCTTATACCAATATAAAATATCCTCGTTCAGAGAAATGCGAGAGCTTGTGCCTTTCATTACACGATGAACACTTTCACTCATTGGATTCATGAACTTACGGCCAATCGCCTCAACGCAACGAACAATAATAGAAGTGTGATCAGGGTGAGGATCGTTCATAAGCGGAGAAGAAACTAAACTATATTGCTTCGTGCATACTCTAAAAATTGCTTGCAAACTTGCAGTCACAGGCAAAGCCAAAAATGCTCCAAGAGCACCAAATACAGCGCCCATTACAAGAACTGAAATAAAAGCTACTGCAGGATTCAGATCCATAGTCTTTTCGGAAATCTTCGGCGAAATAACCATGTTCTCAATTTGCTGATAAATCGTAATAAAAATTAATGTTGCAACAGCCGCACCAAAACCATTGGAACCCCACGCAACCAAGATAGGCAAAGCTCCACCCAAATAGCCACCAATTGTAGGCACAAACTGCGAAACAATTCCGCAGAATAAGGATAGCGGAAGCCAATACGGTATATTCATCACAATAAGGAAAATTGCGGTACCCACTGCGTTAATCGCTGCCAAAATAATTCGCGAAAATAAGAAGCTCGAAATCTGCTCTTGAACAACTGACCAAATAAATAGGAAACGACGCTGAGCTTGCGGATTCATCCAACGGCACATGCTACGACGCATAGCCGGACCTGCTGCAGAAATGTAATACGTAACCATAATAATGGTAAGCAAATCAAGCAGAACAGTCATCAATCCCCATGTTGTGTTAAGTGCTTGGCCAGCAAAATCAACAACCCAAGATGTTTGCACATGCTTCAAAATTTCCATGCCAAGCTGCTCAATATTAGGCATTTTAAAACCGGTATAGTGAAGCACAAAATTTGCAAATTGATTGTATAAATCAGGCAAGCCCATAACCATTGAAACAACCTGCTGAGCAAATAAATTACCAAACAAAGCAAGTAGCAAGCTAATTACAACAAGCAAGCCCGTTAGCGTAAAGCCAGAAGCAACTCCTCGCCTCCAACCATGCTTAATTAACCGGACAACAAGCGGTTCCATTGCGAGCGCAATAAAAATAGAAATCACAACATCGAAAACAATGAATGAAATGCTATTCCAAGCGAACCATAGGAAGATGGACACAAAAGTAACAATTGCAACGTAAATAAGTGCACGACCTAGCCAATCTGGCGGCCTTCTATCATCGCCTTTGGCTGGGAAAAGTGAAGCTAAATCTAGCTTATTTTCACTTTCCTTAATATGCTCATGCATCTTATATTCATGCATTTCTTGCTCTTGGTAATTCATAGGTACTATTGTAACTGCGCGAACTGATGAATGCGAATTAGCGGCATGTAGTATTGATTTATTCGCATCTACGCAACTACACGTAACATTATGTAACACAAACGTAACGAGATATTCGAGTCGCTGAAATCCAAAATGGCATTCATAGTCATAAACTCATTACTGGGTTTTTTAAGAAAGGAATGGTGGCCATGACCACTTTGCAAACTAAAGAAGATGCCGCAGCCCTTATTGAAAAGGAAGGCATTGAATACGTATCCGTACGATTTACTGATTTAATTGGCGTTCAGCAGCACTTTACTGTTCCTGCTGACGAGTTCTTGCACAGTGCTTTCACTGATGGAATGGCGTTCGATGGTTCTTCAATGCAAGGCTTCCAGGCTATTAACGAATCAGATATGAAGCTTATTCCAGATGTTGACACTGCTTATATTGACCCATTCCGTAAGCATAAGACTCTGAATGTTGCTTTCTCTATTGTTGACCCTGTAACAGATGAGCCATATTCTAGGGATCCTCGTCAGGTCGCTATTAAAGCAGAGTCCTATTTGAAGTCAACTGGCATTGCTGACACTGCAAGCTTTGCCCCTGAAGCTGAGTTCTTCATCTTTGATAAGGTGCGTTTTGCTAACGACATGCAACGCTCCTTCTATGAGGTTGATTCTAACGAAGCTCCTTGGAATTCCGGAATTGACACTGAGGATGACGGCAGCAACAATATTGGTTTTAAGAACCGCGTAAAGCACGGCTACTTCCCTGTGCCACCAGTAGATCACAATCAGGATTTACGCGATGACATGGTTTGCAATTTACAAAAGGTCGGCTTGATTCTTGAGCGTTCTCACCACGAAGTCGGCGGTGCAGGTCAGCAGGAAATCAACTACCGTTACAATACGCTTGTTCATGCTGGCGACGATTTGATGAAGTACAAGTATGTGGTTCATGAAACTGCTGCTTTAGCTGGTAAGGCTGCAACATTTATGCCAAAGCCAATTGCTGGAGATAACGGCACCGGCATGCACTGCCATCAGTCGCTTTGGAAGGATGGCAAGCCATTGTTCTATGCGGAAACTGGCTACGCTCAACTTTCTGATATTGCACGTTGGTACATTGGCGGCTTGATTAAGCACGCTTCTTCTGTGCTTGCATTTACGAATCCTTCGCTTAACTCTTACCATCGCTTGGTTCCAGGATACGAAGCTCCAGTCAACTTGGTTTACTCTGCTCGTAACCGTTCTGCAGCTATTCGTATTCCTCTTGCTGGTACGGAACCTGCTGCTAAGCGAATTGAGTTCCGTGCACCGGATCCTTCATGCAACCCATTCTTAGCATTCTCCGCTCAGCTTATGGCAGGTTTGGATGGTGTTGTTAACCATATTGAGCCTCCTGCCCCTGTTGATAAAGATTTGTACGAGCTTCCTCCAGAGGAGCATGACGGCATTAAGCAAGTTCCTTCTTCACTTGGTGAGGCTTTGCAAGCTTTGGAAGAGGATCACGACTTCCTTATGCAAGGCGACGTATTTACTAGCGACTTGATTGAAACTTGGCTGAATTTGAAGCATGAGGAAATGGATATGGCGCGCTTGGCTCCAACTCCACTCGAGTATGAGCTTTACTTCCACATCTGATTTGTAGTTAAGTTCTTCTAGCCAATAAGCCGGCTCTACGATTTCGCAGAGTCGGCTTTTTGTTTTGCGCGACGACCTGCTTGAGCGCAGCACAGCGCGCGCGAAAGCAACTCGGAGCGGAAACTCGCTCAGGTTGGAAGTCCAGTGGACTTCCAACGCGAGTTTCGTAAGCGAGCGCTTATAGCGCGAGCGCCATCTGCACGAATGTCGCGCTACGCCGGCTTTGGCATCAAGCAGATTGTCGCGTTAGCTGTTTATTTTTTAGCACGTATTTTACATCAGCTTGAGATGCGACCTTCGAATCATGAGTAACAACAATCACACATTTGCCATGCTCTCTAGCAGCTTTTTTTAATATTGCAATAACTTCTTTAGTTGTTGCAGGGTCAAGACTTCCAGTAGGCTCATCAGCTAAAATTACCGGCGCAGAAGATACTAAAGCTCGTCCAATTGCAACACGCTGCTGTTGGCCACCAGAAAGTTTAGTGACGTTACGATTTGCTTCTTCTTCAGTTAACCCAAGATCTATTAGCACTTGAACATCAGCATGTGAATTTACTAATCGCAAATTTTCTAATGGCGTCAAATAGTCAATAAGATTAAAATTCTGGAAAACAAGTGAAATATGTTTTTTGCGATGCTCAACATATCCTGTTTTTGCAATATCCTCACCATTGAACAATACTTCACCTTTATAAGGAGTATCTAATCCAGCTAAAAGTGAGAGCATAGTAGACTTTCCTGCTCCAGAAGCTCCCATGATACTGTACATTTTGCCAATTTCGAAATCTGCATTCACGTCATTTAATACCGCAATATTTGCAGGTCCGTAAGTGTACTTCACATTTTTTAATTGCAATAAAGCCGACATAATAAGCTCCTTATTTTTACATAATTTAAATATGATTTATACGATTTGTTCCATTTATGCGATTGCGCTTTTAGTAGAAAATTCGCATACGCAACTACATTTCTGCTAACTCATGGCACTTAGTATTTGCCGAGGCTTCTTTATTAATATTGGCAGCACTGCAACAAGTAATGCGACTATTGAAATAAGCAAACCAATAACAAAAGCAGCAAGAGTTTGCAGCAATGGCAATACTGGCATACCATCCGCAATAAATGACGAATCAGCACTATGCAAAATCACAGAACCAATAACGCCAGAAAAAGCAGCACCGAAGCCTAGCGAAATGACGAATGACACAATGTTGAGTATCACTATTTCAACAAGCAATTGACTAACTATTATTGCTCTAGATAATCCAATAGACATAAGTACGCCAATCTCGTGCATACGTCCTCTAACCCAGAACACTAATACAAGTCCAAGCACTAAAATACCAACAAAACTTAGTGCCACAAAAATCATTCGCACAAGTTGTTGCACAGAGTTAACCGAGCTTATTACATCAGACAATTGCGAAGCATTCTGCTCTACATCTGCCCACTTGCCAGCAATACTTTTAGCCTCCCGTATTGCACTAGCTAATAAATCAGAATGCTCAACAACACAACGCAAAACACTTCGATTAGAAGAACCCGCCAAAGACAACGCAGAACTTAAGTCAGTAAATATGCGGTTTTCTGACGTATCCGAAGGAAGCGCTCCTTTAGTTTGCAATTTGCCGGCAAAAATGCCAACAACGCGAACTTTTACATTAAACCCTTGCTTAAGAATTATAGTAGAACCAATCTTAAGATTATTCTTCTTAGCAAAATCACGATGCACTATTGCTCTACCAGAAGAACGATTAGTAATATGCTCACCCTGTTCTAAACGGTACAATCCTTCTTGAAAACCTTGAGATAATCGAGAATCTGTTGTGCCAGTAATTCCGGCAGCATGAGCCAAAACATCATCGTCTAGTCTTGGACCCTGCGCAGGAAGCACAAGTTGCTTTCCAACAGGCACAGCTAAAACATCGCGCTCTTCCACTACAGTTTTTACGCTCGAAATCGCAGCAAATTTACGAATTTGACTAGAGTCAATTCCTTCATTTGCGCCCAAATCTTGAGGAATTGAGGAACTAGATGTAGCAGTAGCAGAATTAGAATTTGCATTACTTTGCTCTGGAAGAGTTTCACCTCGAGTTTTTGCTCGTACAGTAAAACCTAAGCCAATACTGGATTGAATACGATCCCTAGCACCCTCAACAGAAGCACTGATACCAGCTTGTGAAACTAGCGCACTTAAAACAAGAGTCATAATCAGCACAATTATTGCGTTACGTCGAGGTTTGCGCAATATTGCAAGTTTCGCTCGAGCACATAAAGAAATTACTTCACCATTCATAATGTTACTCACTAACTTTTCAAATAACTTTCATACGACGAATTATGAAAACTATGCCGCCAAACAGCATAGTTCTACTTTTGCAATCCGAGGAGCTCACGAGGAGATTTGCATATAATTGGCAAATAAGACAACACAACTGCAATAACGATTACTGCACCAACAATTGTAGAAACTCCGACAAAACACTGAGCGTCTACTTGTACGCTAAGTGTTTCCAAAGTTTTTGTTGCCAAAGTTGATTCAAGATTTCCACCAGCTTGACCCATATTACTCAATTCACGGGCGGCTGATGATTGCACAGAGCCAAGAGCAACATTAGCCATCAACGGAGCTATAACTTTTGCAAAAAGGTAACCCACAATCAACGAAGGTATTGAAATAAGCACAATCTCAGCAAGATATTGACCAACTATAGATAATTTGCCAGTGCCAATTGCAACAAACACACCAATTTCATTACGTCGCTCATTCATCCACAGCAAAAGCACTAATGCCAAAGCAATAATAGCGAATGATACAACAGCAATTGTTGTAACAGTCATTATTGAGCGCACTCCCTTTGCTGCTTTCAACAAACCAGAAACGAACTGATCGTCACGAGTTAGTTGATAGTTTTGCAAATCAATAGGCAATTTCGCAGCTTGAGACATAATATTATCCGCATCCTCGCCGCGCTTTATTCTAAAACTTGCATCCTGATATATTTCTTTTCCAGGCTTATATTTATATAATTCGCGAGTAGTTTGCAAATCCGTATACACGGTATTAGCTGTCAATTCCGCCCTAGTTGCGACTTGACGCTTATTTGCTCCGGCATAAATTCCAACAATACGAGTTTTTACTGTTGCTGTTGATTGTTGAATATTGTCAGCATCGTAAGGATTAGCGCGAAGTGTAAGAGTATCTCCTACATGTAATCCGTTAGCTTTAGCGAGATCTTCATGAATTAGTGATGCATGAACGTTGTTAGCAATAAGATGCTTGCCTTTAGACATAGTTATTGCTTTTGTTTTAAAAGTATTTAAACCAGTAGAGTCATTCGTTCCTTCAATATTAACGGCATTCCCAAACTGCTGTTCACGCTTATTGTCATACTCTTGTACGCCTGGAATTCTTGCCGCTTTAGCATTAACTAAATCCGCTGTTACATTTTGTCGAACAACGTAGGAAGCAATTCCATTTAACTTTGCAATTGCCTGTACATCTTTAGGTTTTACAGTTCCAGCTCCTCTAGGAGTTCCAGGGTTTATTTGAGGGTTATTTGCGAGCACAAAACTAGACTCTGCTTGCGCTTCAACTTTTTCTCCTTCTCTACCTGCAGCATTTGAAACTGCAGAAGTAGAAAATAACAATGTCGAAATAAGAAATACAATAATGAAAACTATTGCTGTTTTTATTCGTTTCCTCAGAATGTAGCGTATTGCACGAGAGATAAACGTCATCGACTACCTTTCTTCATTGAAAATTGCTTGTATATCAACCTTTAAATATACGGACTACCAGTATAACATATCCATACTGAAAAATGCGTTTAGTGTCATACTTTACAATGCGCAAATCTACCAGTGCGCAAATCTACGCTATAAAAAAATTCCCCTCTGCAAAACAAATTGTAGAGGGAAACTTTTATTCGTATTTAATGCGCCTTTAAATTTTGCACATTCGTTAGGTTTAGTCTTGGTTAAAATCTATTACTAGCTTATTATCTTTAATACTAAACTTTCCATAAACATAACCACTATTTCTAGTGTGCGAGTCTCTCCAATCACTATCATCATCATCGTCCTTATAGCGATAAGTAATGTCTACACCAACCTCATCGCTCTGAAAAGTTCCTGACGACATGTTAACTTGATCCAACATAGGAGTGCTATTAACACTACGCTTAATATTGTCATATTTATAGCTGGTATAGTAACTAAAGCTTGCAAATCTACAACTCTCTGGAACATCAGTTTCAGTTGACGCTACACATTTATCGACATGCTTTTGAATAGCCTTAGTAAGCTCATCCTTTAATGTTTCTGTAGCTTCTAACTCTAAACTTGCAGATTCCGAACTATCTTTTTCGCTAATTGACGCGTCAGCAGAATTTGTGGTCCACAGTTGCGAACTTTTTGCAGATTCAATATGGTAAGCACCAGGATACACTGGAAGTCTATATTCTGTAGCTGATGTATATACTGAATAACCGTATTCTGAACTGTAGCTTTCACCGTCATATTTCGGCGATTTTTTGAGAGTAGACAAATTTATTTCAGAATCATTAACTTTTATTTTATCAACTTCATTTGGCACAGTTATGGTAATGTGACCAAATGGTGGATATTGAACTTTATAAGAGTCAAAGAATAGCCACTGTTTGCCAGCTGGTACAAGGCTTATTACCGCCGAAGCATCACTATCGCCAATTTTGTAAGAAAGCTTAAATGAATTGTATGGGCCACTATCAACACTCATGTAAGACATATGATTCTTGGAAGCTCTGCCTATTGCGCTTGTAAGTAAGGCACGATAATTTTCTGGAACTTTAGAAGAAGACCAATCTGTCATATTGTTAGCTTCATCAAAATTGCCTTCTTGCAAAGACTTCACATAACGTTGAATTGTTGCTTGTGGAGAATACACATTCTGTTGAATAACTGTATAACCTATACCAAGAACCACAATAACAATGCCAATTACAATAAGCATAATTTTTGTGCTGTGTTTCATAGGCGTGCTTCTCACAACATTACCTGCTACGAAATTAGGATTAAACGAATCAGGAGCATAATATTCTGTAGGCTGATTTTGCGAATAATCCTGCTGATTATAGTACTGTTGATTTGAATAATCCTGCTGTCCATAAGTATTTTGACTGCTATAAACAGGTTGAGGATAAGCTTGCGTATTCTGCTGAATGAACTGCGTTTGTTGTACATCGTTCATTTGATTTTGCTGATATTGAGCACTTTGCATTGGCTGATAACTTGAATTAGCTTGCTGCGGCACAAGACTAGCTCCACAAGATGAGCATACTATAGCTCCATAAGCATTTTGACTGTTGCAATATGGACAATTCATATATTTCTCTCCGTATATTTTTACAAAATAAGCCTAGCAGACAAGACTGCTAGGCTTATGACTTATTAGATATATTTACTTAAATAAATTAGCTAGGTCTTGTGCTTTATTCATAAGATTATTCGAAGGAACCAAGGAATTAACCATAGCAGTATTGATTGCAGCAACGATAAATATTGCAACAATTCCAATCAAGATAAAGATAACCCACATCCACTCACGATCAAGCTTACCCTTGTAGTGTGCAGTTGCCATAAACGATACAGGAATGAGCATCAATAATACCAAGTAAAGTGTGTGCAAAGACATAGATGGAACTTGCAAAACAGCACTAGGATTATTCATTAACAATGAGATGTCTGAATTGCTGTAGATTATAGATGCAACTAAAGAATCACTGCCTTCTACTTTTCCTTTAAAGTAATTCATAACAGGAATAGATGGAGCAATGAAAGTCAAAATCACTGAAACAATTTGCAAGCCTAAAAGCGGTACGAGTTTCTGAGCAAAAAGAACGTGAAGCTGAGCTGGCGAAACCTCTTCACCAAACATCTTCATGCCAAGCAAAGCTACACCGTATACAGCGTATACGGTAATCATTCCAATAACAAACTTATAGAAGAATAGTGTAAAAGGCACACCAGGAGTTTGCTGTCCAGCGAACTTAGATACAAGTTCCAAAGCAGTGCTATTAGAAGCATTGTAGAAAGAAAGCGAAGAGAAATATGCTTGGAAACCAAACAGCAAACCAGAAATCACAGAAATTAAAACTGCGTAAATATTAGATACGCGATACCTCTGAGAAGGATTCTTAAGAGCAGTTACTAACCAACGGAAGAAGTTCATCATCTGTTCAGCATTAAGCTGGTTTGAAATTTGGCTATAGTGCGAAACGCCTGGAGTATTTGGGCGATTCTGCATACCCGGCATTCCTGGCTGAGCTGGCATACCCTGCTGAGCATATGGATAGCCTGGACGTTGCATATTTGGCATACCCTGCTGAGGCATTCCTGGCTGAGCTGGCATACCCTGCTGAGGCATACTAGAACGCGCAAACTGAGGAGCATGCTGCGCAATAGGCTGAGCAGGCGCCGGCTGAGCTGGTGTAGGCTGAACATGCACTTGCTGAACAGGCACTGGCTGAGCTGGAGCATGTTGAACAGGTACTGACTGAACAGGTGCCGGCTGAGCAGGTGTTGGCTGAACAGGTGCCGGCTGAACGGGTGCCGGCTGAGCAGCCTCAAACTTGTTACCACAACCCTTGCAGAATTTTGCAGTATCAATATTCTGGGTACCGCATTGAGCGCAAACTTTCACTCGTCTCTCCTTTGTTAATGGAACAGATCCCATAAATTTGCTAACCGAAAAATGTTTAACAAACCACTTGCGCTCAATTCTATTACTAAAAGCACACAAAACAAACCAGACGTAACAAAAAAGTGCTTGTTTGAAACAAAAAATTCTATAAACACGACATAAATCAGTAAAAAATACGACGCAAAAATAGAAAAACAGAAAAATATAGTCAGTATCTATTAATCAAAAACAAAATCAAATTAATAAATAAATTGACAATAAAACCTAGATAGCAAATCCCAAAGTGCGAGCCGCCGCCACTGGAACTGCTTCATCTGCCCAATAATCCTCAAGGTTCTCATCAGTGGAAAGTGAACGCATTTCTGCACGATCAATATAAAGTTCACCACGAAGATGATCTGTTTCGTGCTGGAAAATACGCGCAGGCCAACCATGCAAACGCTCGGAATGTTGTTTGCCGTCCTCATCCTGCCAAGTAGCCTGAATATCAAGCCAACGTTGACGTACAGCCTGATAGCCGGAAACGCTTAAACAACCTTCATAAAAACTACGAGTTTGCGTACCAATAGGCTCATAATGAGGGTTAATAATAGCTCTAAACGGAAGCTCTGCGATGTCACGAGGATCGTCCTCATCATCACGAACATGATCTTCAATAACAGCAATAGCAAGACCAAGACCAATTTGAGGAGCAGCTAAACCAACTCCCGGAGCTTCCAACATTGTGCTATGCATTAACGAAATTAGCTTAGTAAGAGTTGCACGTGTAAGCTGACCATCATACGCAACAGTACGCTGGCGAAGAACAGGCTCACCTGCCTGCACAATCGGCAAAATGCCGTCTTCTGTAGCGGAATCAAGCAAGCGCTCAACAGCGCGACTGAGCTTAGTATCAACACTTGCGTGATGCGTAAACATAGGACTCCTTTTCACCGTTTTAAATAACGCGCATAATAACGCGAAAATATACAAAATTTACATGCCGCGAGCAGAATTTGAAAGCAGCACTAAAGATATAAGTGTATCAAAATTATTTGCGCACTGCTAGAGCCGACTGAGATGTAAGCAAACAGAGAACGCAAAAGTAAGCAAACTTATAACTTCAGATTATCAACCACAACTTGAGCAAGACGAGCGCAAACCTCATCCGCCTGAGTTTGAGTTGCAGCCTCGCACATAACGCGCACAAGAGGCTCGGTGCCGCTAGGACGCAAAAGCACGCGACCTGTATTTCCAAGAAGTTTCGATTCTTTCTCAACAGCTGCAAGCACAGCTGCGTTAGTTTTCGAAGCCATTTTATCTACATTTGGCACATTTACAAGAGCTTGCGGAAGCTGTGGGAAGTCTGCAGCCATTTGCGAAAGTTTCTTGCCTGAACGCACAACTTCACGGCACAAAGTCAAAGCAGTAAGCGTACCGTCGCCGGTGGTTGCAAATTCGCGATTAATAACGTGACCAGACTGCTCGCCGCCGAGCGAATAATCGTGCTTGAGCATTTCTTCAAGAACGTAGCGATCGCCAACGTTTGTTTGCACTGTTGCAATATCCATATCTTTAAGAGCAAGTTTTAAGCCAAGATTGCTCATAACTGTAACTACAAGAGTGTCATGATTAAGCTTGCCTTCAGCCTTTTTAGCGCGAGCAAGAATACCCATAATTTGATCGCCATTAACCATATTGCCGTTTTCATCGACAGCCAAGCAGCGGTCTGCGTCGCCATCAAACGCAACACCTAAATCAGCCTTAGAAGCTTTAACCATAGCTTGTAACTGCTCAGGATGAGTCGAGCCCGCATGATCGTTAATGTTGTAGCCGTCAGGAGATGCGTTAATAACTACAACTTCTGCACCAGCGCGGCGCAAAGCCTCAGGAGCAACAACAGAAGTAGCACCATTCGCGCAATCTGCTACAACACGCAAACCTGCAAGCGGCTTTGGGCGCGTAGTAGAAGCGTTACTTAAAGGCGCAACAGCAGAAACTAAATGATCAATATACAAGTTAGTAGCTGTAGTAGTATCATGGCTGACTCGACCTACACCAGCACCAGTTGGACGCTCCCAATCTTGACCAAGCACAGCCTCAATCTCATCTTCCTTGCTATCTGGAAGCTTAAAGCCTCCGCGCGCAAAGAATTTAATGCCGTTATCTGGCATAGGATTATGCGACGCAGAAATAACAGCACCCATTTCAACGTTAAGCACGGAAGTGAGGAAAGCAACGCCAGGAGTTGGGATAATTCCAGCATCGATAACATCAAAACCGCCAGCACTCATGCCAGCAGCGAGAGCAGAAGCTAGAAAATCGCCAGAAACGCGAGTATCTCTACCAATAAGCGCGCGGCGACGAGCGTGAGCGGAGCGAGAAGAAGTATCTGATGACGCTTCTTCTTCTGCAGCAGACGCAAACGCGCTTTTATCTCCCAAAACGCGCACTGCAGCGTCACCTAAATCTAACGCAAGTTGCGCTGTTAAATCGCGATTTGCTAATCCACGCACACCGTCTGTACCAAACATTCTTGGCATAATAAAGCCTCTTTCGCAAAAATCACTTCATCCTGCGCGCAAGCAAACAACATCGCATACTAGCGCGTCACACACTATCCGCAATTCTACTCACTGTTTCGCATAACGCGCTAGCGCAGCAAAGAAGCTTTGCAGTAATGCTTCTGCGAACATCGATTACTTGTTGATTAGTGAACTTTAACATTCATGCTCTGCAGATATTGAATACTTATCCCCTAGTGGACACTAGCATTCGCGCTGCTGCACAAACTGCACCAGACTCTCCTACCACACCACAAAACACTAGCGTTTTTATCAGTAGTGAGGGGTGGGTGTTGCTTGGTCGAGCAATATAAAAGCGGAGCGATAGTAATAATCGTGATGATGAATAACTATTTCCGCAGAAAAAGTAAGCAAAAAACTAAACTTAACTACCTATCCACTAGTCCAAATGAGGTATAGGAGCGTAGCGCTGCGAGACAAGTAACCCCACCCCTCACAGCCACTCCAGAAAACTGCCAGCCAAGCACCACATTAAACAAAAAAACTCGCGCCACATTAAACAAGAACTTACTTGCTCAATGCAGCGCGAAAGCAGGACATCGCACTAGCGCAAGGAAGCGTTGTAATGCTGCACTTTAAGCGTGCGACGCGAAGAATCAAGGCTACCAAGCACCATGCGTCGCAAAGCCTGATCCGCATCAGCATGAGCCTCAAGCCACTTTTCACCGTGCTTAACCAGCTCCTCAACCGGCGCATACACAGGATACAAGCCCTCAATCAGAGCCTCAGCCATATGGAATGTGCGGTTCTTCCAAATCCACTCAACTTCAGCAAAGTAGCGCTCAACATAAGGCTTAACCAAATCGCCTTTAGCTGTGCTTGCAAAGCCGGCAACCACAGCACCCATTTGCATATTAGTTAAATCGAGATTACGCAAAGCCTGTTCGAAAGCCCAATCCTTAGCTTCTGCAGTTGAGCGAGCTGCACGAGCTTGGTAAGCATATTCGCGATTCTCGGTAGTATCGCGCTTAGCGAGTTCCGCGTCAATTCCAGCTTCGTCCAAAGCATTCACGCCTGCGAGCGCAATCAAAATGCTCCAGCGCAAGTCGTTGTCGATTTCCAAGCCTTCCAAGCGCACGGAACCGTCGAGCAAGCCGTTAGCTACGCGCAAGAACTCAGCATCTCCAACTTCGCCGTATCCAAGATAAGCCTTAACGAGCTGGAATTGCTCGTCGGAACCTGCAGAAGCTGCCAAAGCCAACTGCCACAATTCGTGAGCAACATGCTTTGCGACTTCTGCTTGACGCTCTGAGACAACGTAGTGGCTTGCAGTTACTTTCACTTGACCAAGAGCATAGCGGAAAGTAGTTGATTCGCGCTCAGTTGCCAAAGCTTTAAGGCTGAGTTCCACGAAGCGTTCTGCTGGGAATTCTGCGTCGCGAGTCATGTCCCACAACGCGAGCCAAATAAGTGAGCGAGTCAAAGAATCCTTGAAACGATACAAGTTTTCGGCAGCAAATTCAAGCGACTTTTCGTCAAAACGTAGCTTCGTGTAAGTCAAGTCGTCATCGTTTACAAGGATAAGTGCTGGCATTTTTTCGCCGCGCGCCTCAACAACTTCCGTCACTTCGCCGTCTACGTCAAGTTCGATTCGCTTTGTGCGCTTAATTTCGCCAGTTGCTTCGTCTACATTGTAGAATCCAACAGCCAAACGGTGTGCGCGAAGAACAGGATGCTCAGCTGGCGCGCTCTGACGCAAACGCAAGGAAGCAATAGTGCCGTCACCTGCTTCTTCGACTTCGGTAGAAATCGTGTTAATTCCAGCCTTTTCAAGCCATTGAGCACTCCAAGCTTTAAGATCGCGGCCGCTTGTAAGCTCTAACTCGTGCAACAAATCGGCCAAAGTTGCGTTGCTGTATGCGTGCTTGCTCAAGTAGTTGTGAATTCCTTCAAAGAACTTTTCGCGACCAACATACGCTACGAGTTGCTTCAATACGGAAGCACCCTTTGCATAAGTGATGCCGTCGAAGTTGACGGAAGTGTCATTCAAATCGTTGATTGGAGCCACGATTGGGTGCGTTGTTGGAAGCTGATCTTGATTAAGTGCCCAGCTTTTTTCGCCGGAATTGAAAGTGCTCCAAGCGTCATGCCATTCGGTTGCTTCAGCAGTTGCAAGAGTAGAAGTGAATTCTGCGAAGGATTCGTTAAGCCACAAATCATTCCACCACTTCATGGTCACGTAGTCGCCGAACCACATGTGTGCAAGCTCATGCAAAACTGTTACAACGCGGCGCTCAGCATAAGCGTCCGTGACTTTGGATTCAAACACGTATTGATCGCGAATCGTAACCATACCAATGTTTTCCATAGCTCCAGCGTTATATTCTGGCACGTAAATCTGATCGTACTTTGCGTACGGATACGGCACTCCCCAAGTCTTAGCGTAGAAAGCAAAACCTTTCTTCGTAATATCGAACAAGTAGTCAACGTCTTTTGCAAAAGCGTCTTTAAGTGCCTGACGGCAGTACATTGCCATTGGCACTACGCGACCGTCTTCGTTGTCGTAAGTTGTGTGCCATTGCGCGTAAGGTCCTGCGCAAATAGCAGTTAAATAAGAGCTCATCTTTGGAGTTGACTCGAATACCCAGTGCTTCATGCCTTCTACAGCACCATTTTCCAAAGTGCCTGCTTCAGTTTCGCGGCCCTCTAACGCTGTTTCGCTTTTAATTGGCATGTTTGAAGTAACGATCCAGCTTTCTGGAGCATCAACCGTAAAATCAAAAACAGCTTTCAAATCTGGCTGATCAAATACAGCATAAACACGGCGAGCATCCGGCACTTCGAACTGAGTATATAAATACACGTTTCCGTCAGAAGGATCGACACTTCTGTGCAAACCCTCGCCCGTGTTGGAATACTGGCAGTTTGCTACAACTTCTACGGTATTATGCTCAAGCAAATTTGCAAGCTCAATTCGGCTGTCTGCAAAAACTTTAGAAACGTCAAGATCGGTACCGTTTAACACCACGGATTCTACGCTGTTTGCAATTAAATCGAGGAAGCTTGCGCTACCAGCCTTAGCATCGAACTCAATCTTTGTGCGCGAAGTAAAATCGCGTCCGCCTTTTCCTAAATCGAGCGCAACATCGTAGTGAATTGGCATTTGGATAGCGTCGAAACGCTCTTGAGCTTCTACGCGAGTAAGATTTGCTCCTGGCATATTTTGTACCTTTCTTATTTTTTCTTATTTTTAATTATATTTACGATTATTTTCAGCTATTTACGAATAATCGCGAATATTTTTCTTTATTTTTGATTATTTTTCATTATTCTTGACTATTTTTTGCAATATCCGCAACTACCGGAACGAGCATAGGCTTCCTGCGTAAAGCGCGAGCCACCCAACTGCCCAATGTGCGTCGCATAATTTGCTGCAATTTATAAGTATCGTGCTCGCCGCGCATCATAGCATCTTGCAACTGTTCAACAATTTGATGACGAACCTTCTCAAAATCAGCCTCGTCTTCAGCAACAGCATTCAAGAAAATCTTTGGACCAGAAACCACGTCAGCGTGCTCTGTATCAACTACAACAAAGCTCGAAACGAAACCTTCCGTGCCCAAAATTCTGCGCTTTTCAAGCTCTTCATCTGTAAGCTCACCGACAGAATCACCATCAACATACACGTAACCGCATGGCACAGAACCAACAACTGCAGCATTGCCATGATACAAATCCACAACATCGCCGTCTTCAGCAAGCACAACGTTATTTGGATCAACGCCAGTTTTTACTGCAATCAATCCGTTTGCAACCAAGTGACGATGCTCACCATGAATTGGCATGGCGCACTTTGGCTTCACAATGTTGTACAAGTACAGCAACTCGCCTTCATTGCAATGACCAGACACGTGGATAGCAGCATTATCTTTGTTAATTACGCGCGCACCCAACTGCACAAGCTTATTAATAACTTTGTAAACCTCATGCTCGTTGCCTGGAATAAGCGAACTTGCAAGAATAACAGTATCGAATTCGTTAACAGTAATATCTCGGTGACTGCCATCTGCAATACGCCCAAGCGCAGCCATAGGCTCACCTTGTGAACCAGTGCACATGTATACGAGCTTGTCATCCTGAATATCCTTCGCCTGTTTTAAGTCAACAACAGTATTTTCAGGAATATGCAAGTAGCCTAAATCCGCAGCAATTGACATATTGCGAACCATCGAGCGACCAACGAACACAACTTTGCGCCCAAACTTATGCGCAGCGTCAACCACTTGTTGCACGCGATGAACGTGACTTGAGAAGCTAGCAACAATAATTTTGCGCGTAGCTTCAGCAAAAGCGCGATCCAAAGCCGGACCAATCGAAGTTTCAGGCTTCACAAATCCTGGTACTTCAGCATTAGTGGAATCAGCCATAAGCAAATCTATGCCTTGCTCACCTAAACGCCCGAACTCAACTAAATCAGTAATGCGATGGTCAAGAGGAAGCTGGTCAAGTTTAATATCTCCAGTATCAATAAGCGTTCCGGCCGGAGTTTTTACGCACACAGCGAGCGCATCTGGAATAGAATGCGTAACAGTAATAAATTCAAGGTTAAACGGACCGACTTTCATCTTATCGCGACCTTCTACGCGAATAAGCTCCGGATCAATATGATGCTCTTTGCACTTAGCTTCCACAAAAGCAAGAGTTAGCTTTGAACCAATTAACGGAATGTCGGGACGCATTTTAAGAAGGTAAGGCACACCACCGATATGATCTTCGTGACCATGCGTTAAAACCAATGCCTCAACTTTGTCTAAGCGATCTTGAATGTAGTGAAAATCTGGGAGAATCAAATCAACGCCTGGCTGCTCTTCTTCTGGGAATAGCACACCACAATCGATAAGCAGAATATGACCGTTATATTCAATTACGTTCATATTGCGGCCGATTTCACCCAAACCACCAAGCGGTACGATTCGCATTGAGCCTTTACGATACTTTGGCGGCGCAATAAGCGCACCTTCTCTTTGATCGTTAACTACAGGAGGAAGAACATTTCCTGTTCTACGAGTTGATGACTTTGCGTTTTCTGTTTTAGTTTCTTTGTTGAATTTAGCTTTTTTAGTTGATTTAGTTTTAGCAGATTTTACATCTTTAGTAGATACTGATTTAGTTGAAGTATCAGAAGACATTTTTTTATTCACTTTTTTCACCGACTGTCGAATTTGCTTAGACGACGCAGAAGATTCTTGGTTATTAAGAGAACGCATATTATCAGCGTCAGATTGCAACGCATCGCGTACTACTTCAGCAAGAATTTCCTCAGTACGTTCATCATATTCTATTTTCATATTCATCTCACTACATCTTGCGATATTGCGCACTTCTTTCTAGTGTACCGTTAGGACTCAACTCAGCTTTTGTAACTGAAACGGCAGAAACTTTACAGCGGCGTAAAGAAACTGCCGTTCCCTAGCCAAAAAGCGGCAGAAACTTTACACAGCTGTAAAATTTCGGTCGGATTAAAGCGAAAAAACGGCAGAAACTTTACACGCGTGCGCAGTTAATGTCGCTTTTTAAGCACCATTACAATAAACCAGCCGAACGTTGCGATAGGTATAGCTGCCATTGTTGAAATCCACGGAACCATCATTCCGGCATGCGAATTCCACGAGTCTATTGCAGCTCCAGCAGCCATCGAACCTAAAGAACAGCCGACAGCAGACGCAGTTGGTAGCCATGAAAGACCTTCCGTAAGCGATTCTTCAGGGACAGTTGCTTTAACGATAAGATTTCCAGTAGCAAAAATTGGCGAAACGCATAAGCCGGAAAGCACTTCAAAAACGCTCATAAGCATAAGTCTGTCAATATTAAGACTCATAAGCACAAATCCAACAGTTAAACCAGTCAAAAATACAATCAAATGCGACCAATTAGAACCGCGGAATTTATGCGATCCAAAAATAATCGCTCCCACAAGCGAACCGCATGCAAACAATGCCAGCTGCATACCAATAAAATGATCAAGTCCTTGAGCTTTCATTGCAGCTGTTACAGACACGTCAAATGCACTAAAACTCATATTAAACACAACAAACATGAGCACTAGCGGGATAATACCGCGGTAAAGCAGCACGTTTTTGCCACGCTTTTTTGAGTGATGATTGTGCAATTGCTTAAGACTAAATTTGTCTGCAAATGAGCGTTTCGGTTCTTGCTTTTGAGATTCCGCATAATCTTTAGAAATTTCATCTTCTTTTTGAGAAGCGATTAATACATCAACGTCTTCAGCTGCAGCAGTTGGAACTTCCACTACTTTAAGCACAGCAGGTTGAGTATTTTTTAGAGAAAAGAACCAAGCTCCGCCCAATCCACTTGCAAATACTGGCACGAATAATTGCGAAACAGGATGCACAGAAGTTGCTAACCACGCAGCTAAAATAGGTCCTAATATAAACACAATTTCATCGATACCAGATTCCAACGCATAAGCAACGTTTAATAAAGAATCGTCATTTTCTGCACGCAATGTATAAGCCCAACGAGTACGCACCAACGCGCCAAAAGCAAACTGAGTTACGCCCATCACAATTGCTAGCACAAAAAGCAAAACAAGAGGAACCTTAAATAACGCTGCACATGCAAAAGAAATCATAGCGATTACTTGTGCACTTAGCGCAATAACTCCAACTTTACGCTGACCAAAACGGTCGAAAAGCTTAGCATACACAGGAGTTACCGCAGCTTGTGCAAGCACATACGACGCAGACATTGCTCCAGCAATAGTCCAGTTGTTATACAAATGGTTTAATGCAAGAACAATCCCCAACGCAATCATAGACATTGGCAAACGCGCAATTGCGCCTGCTACGCAAAACGCTTTAGCTCCATTAAATGAAAATAATCTAGAATATTGAGAAAATACCGATGCTTTCTTAGTTGCCGTTTGCGACGACATATATTTCTTTGCTCCTTTTGTCAAGCAAGTCACGCACGTTATACATTTGCATATTTTTTATTAGCACGTTTTAGAACGAGCATTCGCTTGCTTTGAACGAACTCTCGGCTCACCTGAGTAAATATACAAGTCATCCACCAAAGATTTCACGTTCTTAGCTTCATAAGGATGATCCGAACGCATAAAAGAAGCATCTCTTCTAAGCCCGTGATAATCATAAAAGCTTACGTCGCACGCTGAATCAGTATGCAAATAGTAACGATTTACGCCATTATTTCTTAGCATATGCATTGTTCGCTTCCACAAGCCTCCACCGACACCATGCCCACGAGCATCCGGAGATACAAGGAAAAGCTCCAATTCCGCTTGAGTTAAATTATTAATATGAGATTTTGCTTCAAGTTTAGTTTCCAACGCGCGCATGCCATACGCTTCTTCTAAAGCGAGAGCATAGTTTTTGTCACAATTTTCTTTCATTGCGGCTTCTTGCTCGCGAAGCATTCTCCCTACTTCTGGAAATAAAACAGGTGCGCCAAAAACTCGCGCCAAAAGCAGACCCATAAACTTACCGTCTACTTCAGCAATAGTACCATGCGTTGAAGGTTCCAAGTAATGCAACACACATCTTCGAGAAAGACTTAACGAAGCATCTTTCCCAACTTCTTGCGCAATACCCCAAGTACGTTCATATTCTTTAACCATTGCATCAATATCGCTGAGTTTTACAGAACGAAATTCAACAGTCATGATTCTTCCTTACTTCATACTCAAATCGATGTTGTGCGTATGCCCGCCCACACACACTGCACGAGGAATCTGCACGTTTTCGAAGTGATGCACGATGCGTTTCAATCGCGGCGCAAAATACGTTACAGCAAACAAAAATTGCAGCAAATAAATTGCGGCAAAATGATTGCAATAGCAACATTTATGCGTCATCATCATCGAAGGAGATTAACGTGTCAGAGTGTAACTCGGCAAGGATCTCATCTTTCGTTTTTTGCTCGGCATGAATTTCCCGTTCACATTCATCCGATATGTTCACATAATAAAGGGTGGCATCGATAGCATCAAGCGGAACCTTAGTCATAAGAGACAGAAGCAGACGATACCAGTCAAGCTGACCAAGTTTAAGCGCAATATCTTGTGGCTTGGTTGGTTTTCTACCGGTTTTCCAATCGACTATCGTGTACAATTTGCTTGGATCTTCTGGATTTAAACCACCTGCGAATATTGCGTCGATTTTGCCATTAATAATTTGATCGCCTAATTCTGGAACATGAGCTACAATCGACTGCTCTGCTGCTATAGGACGGCGATGCGCCCATTTTGATGTTATTAAACGCTGCTTCCATATCAACAATTTGCGCTCAGAAGATTTTGCATTTTGCGAAATCTTCTCGCAAGTTCCAGCAACGTTCTCATCAATATTCTCGCCAACGTTCTCATCAACGTCATACTGAATAGAATTTTTATTCACACAACCAGTTTTTATAAACTGTTCAGCCCAGGCATGAAAACGAGTTCCCAAATCAGAAGCAGGCGAAGAAACACTAGGAATAGGGCGAATAATTGCCATCCATTCCTTTCGCAAACGCTTAGCATCCGCATCATCAAAATCTTCATTCGCGCGCGAATAATTATTACGAAACATAGCGCGCCTTTGCACAGCAGTCACATTGACATTTTCAACATTAGAAAGCTGCTCTGCTCTGTTTTTTAACTCTTGAATGTTGCAATACCAATCAATTTTCGGCATTAAATCCGCATCTTGTAGCAAAGCTTGAGCTTTGTAAAGCAAAGAATTATCTTTTGAAATACCAGAAACTTGATTACTAATTTTTGAATTTACAACGTCTTGCGCAGATTTTTGCAATACACTACGTATAGCTTCACTAGATGCACTCGGCCAAGATAATTGCTTCTTATTATCTTCAGTTGGAATAGAGCTTTCCTCGCTAAATAATTGCGCAAGTTGCGAAGCTGACTCCCCTACAACATAACCTACTTGATTTGAAGAATCTGAAACCTTAGCTGTGACCTGAACCGGAGATTCTTCAGATCCGCGCATTGAATCATACATTTCCTGCCAAAAAACAGAAGGTTTTTTAACTCTAGAAGTTGAAATATTTGAAGATTCATCTACAGAAGAAGCTGCACCATTGGCAGAATTTTCTTTATTCTCAACAATGCTCATAGCATTAGACTGGCTGCAAGTGAGCAATGCTGCGAATTTAGCACGCGTCAAAGCAACATACATAAGGTGACGCTCGTCAATGTGCAAAGCGCGCCCACGCTCCTCGACTTGCGAAAGAGGCAATGTGCCAGTTTTCATTACAGCGTCATACACTTTGCTAGCTTCTGAAGGAATCGCTTCTACTGGAGCCTGCTCATGCTCATGGAACTTTTCTGCCAAATCAAACATTTCTCTAGCTCTTGAACCATAAACTTCTGCGTCGATATCGTCTACAGTTAACATATTTTTCAAAGATTTTTGAGGTTCCATGCTAGTTTCAAGATCAACATCGTGAGGGAATCTTGGCAATATATTTGCATCCACTCTCATAGAAACAGGCACTTTTGCAGCAACTTCGAGCGTTGCGTATGCCCTTTCCCTGTACACGCCACTTTGTTGCGTTGCTATTACGCGCAAATTATCGCCTTGATTACTTGGGAACACGCCTTCATTAAGCCCAACTATCGCTACAGCAGGCCATTCCAAACCTTTCGATTGGTGAATAGTCATTAATACGACATCCGCAGGTTCATCCACTGAAGAAGGTTGATCGTTAATTTTGTCTATATTGAAAATCCAAGACATAAACCCATGCAAAGTAGGAGTTGTAAAATCGCTCATTTCTTGCAAATACGCGTCTGCTAGTAGACAAATAGAATCGACAGTAGAGTGCATATCGTCAAGAAGCGTTGCATTAGAGGAAGTATCATTCATAAGCGCACGAGATAGCGCAACGTCAATATCAACGTTAAGCGTTTCTACAGCAACGCGCATAATATCTTGCAAAGAGCCAGATTGAGCACGTTGTATTGCATGAATCATTTGCCCTATTCTTAACACTGCTACATAAGCTTTAGAGCTTAAATTATTTTTTAGCTCAGAAAGCAAATTATTGTCGTTTTTGTCGTTATTTTTTGCTTCTTCGCTTAGTTGCGTTTCGTATGCTTCAAGCAAAACATCCGCCACAAAAACTCCACCATGAATACTATTGGTTTGCGAAGCTTGAGATTGCTGTTCTCGAACAACTTGAGACCACTTAGAGCGAGGAGTTTCAGCGTCTACTAAACCTGCTTGCACTAAAGCACGAAAAACATATTCGATATTCTTTGATGTTGCAATATTAGCTATAGCAGCCAAATCGTCAGTATTAAGCGCAAAACGAGGAGTTGCAAGCAATCTCATCAAAGCTTGAGTATTTGTGTGATCTGCAACAACAGAAAGAAGAGCTAAAACATCTCGAATTTCTGGTTTTTCAAGCAATGCAGAATACCCAACAGTAAGAGTGCGCAAACCTGCTTTTTGTAATGCTTCTTCATATAACGGAATATTATTTTTGCTACGGAAAAGAACTGCAACTCTAGCAGATGCAGAATTAGTATCGTCGTTTTCAGATAGCGCATTATGTTTTACATATTTTACAAAACGCACAACGGCTTCTACTTCTTGATATTGCGTAGGCATATTTAACACACCAAAAGTACCTTTTGGCGCATTATCTAAGTATTGCAAGTTTTTCACTTCTACTTCTGTAGCAAGTGAACTACTATGACGAAGCGGAGGCACTCGCAAAGGTTTCGTAATAGAATTTGCAGCTTTTAATATAAGCTGCGAATTGCGTCGCGTTCTTGTAAGAGAAAACTCACTTGACTGGTCGATATTTAGTGCTTGCTCAAGCTTTCTGAAAGCTCCGGAACTAGCTCCTCTAAACGAGTAAATAGCTTGGAAGGGATCACCTACTGCAGCAATATGCGTTTGTTGAGTAGTCAAAAAGTCTTGATTTTCACTAGTTTTCGCAACAACGCTAGCTTCTTCAACACCGCTAGTTTTTTTATGAAACAGCGTTGCAATCAGCATTGCTTGAGTGGTAGAAGTATCTTGATATTCGTCAAGCAAAACTTGGCTGTATTGGCGGCGATACTGCTCTGCAATAGAAGGAAAATGCGTCACCAAACGGTATGCAGCAATAGTAAAGTCGCTAAATTGCGCCATATTTGCGCGCTGCTTTGCTGCGTCAAAAGCCAAAACTAATTCAAGTAATGCATTGCGCTTCTTAGCAGCTTCAAGCAAGTTATTACAAGATTCATAACACTTATTTTTTAATGTAATATTCAGGTATTCTACGTATTCTTTTCCGTAATTTTCGCACTTTTCGAAATATTTTTCATCCGAATCGTTTTTTCCGCGACGCAATTTAATAGAGCTAGGCTTTTTTGCAATTATTTCAGTAGTTTCAGCACAATCAATTGCTTTTTGCAAATGTTCAATCCAAGCGTTATTCCACTTTTGAATTTCTAGAACAGCTTTAGACGTGCTATCTATAGACTCTCCCCTGCTATTTATGCCAATCATCGAGCATGAAATATCTGCTGCGAGCGCAAGCACGTCGTCAATAAGCGCATCAAAACTATACCAAGACAGTATTTCCGCATGATTAGTAACATAATCGTTTACTAGCGGTTTTATTAATTCGCGCGCACCTGCATCGCTTAAAGGTTGCGTATTTTGATCAAATCCAACGAGCAAACCATATTGGCGCACAATTGACTGGAAAAAAGCATCGTATGTCATTACTTCTGGCTTCAAAAAGCCACTTGAAGATGCAGAATTTCCGTTATTAATGAGCTTATTTATTTCGCTACTATGCTGACTTACAGCTTGAGCAACTCTTGCAAGCAGCTCAGAAGCTGCTTTATTAGTAAAAGTCAACCCCAAAATACTTTCAGGAGCAACTCCGCGCTCAATAAGGTCGATAACGCGACGAGTCATCGTATACGTTTTGCCACTTCCAGCTCCTGCAACAATAATCATGTTCTTATTTGTTGGCGCTTGAATTGCTGCAGCTTGTTCCACGCTATCGGTGTTCTTGCGAGTAAATTGCTTATTTGTTTTATCAATCATAACTACAGCACCTCATATACAGTATCTATGCAACCTGCGCATGCTGGGCATACTTGTTTTCCATTGCAATACTTCAAGTGTTCAGAAGTTGGGTGCGCAATAATCTTATGCGAACGAACTGCCGCAGCAGCATAGCAAACGCGCGAAATCATAGTAAGAGACCATTTTGCGCTTTGATTTAATGATGTAAACGACTGCCAAGCGTTTTCGCTTACATTTTCTGGACAATTCTTCGCAATATCGTCAAGCTGCGGACAATCTAACAATCTTGCCATATTTTTGAATCCAACTCGTAACTCAAGCGGATTATTATTTAAAGTATTTTTTACGCAAAGCGGCGGCTGATACACGTTTTCAGCAACGTTATGATCTTGAGCAGGATAATCGTTCTTAGCAACGTGAAATAGAACACTTCGTGAAATAATCGGCGCATTCGAAGCATCAATAAGCGGATTCTCATCAGAAAAAAGTAAAGCAAGCTGATAGCAAACTAGCTGCAAATCGTTAAAAACTCCGCTTGCTGTTAAAGGTTTTCCTGTTTTGTAGTCCAGTAAACGAATATGCTCAGAACCATCTGAATTGATGCGCTTTTCCATGCGATCAATTCGACCGTGAATATGTACTTGCATATCTTCACTTGCGCCATCCGGCCACCCTCCAACTAAAGCACCCATCAATTCGTAGCAGTCATGCGTAGTAACGGTTTGCAAATTTGCATTCTTAAAAGTATTGTTCAATACGCGAGTAATATCATTAAATCCAAAATGCGCGCTTGTTTGCAATTCGCAATACGCTTGTTGCAATCTGCCTATGCTGCTTTCTAAAGATTTTTCGCTTTTTGTAAGAGATTCTAATATGCCGTTTTCTGACTTTTTTGAGTTAAGCGCATATGTTGATTGATCGTAAGAAGTAACAAAATATTGCGCAATTGCATGTAACGCACGTTTAATATTCTTCTCACGCGCAAGAGCCGAATAATGCTCCTTACTATCTCGAATATCTGCAAGTTCAGGCGCAATACTTAAGTAATAGTTTTCCATAAGATTTGCGATTGCGTTACTGCGGCGCACAAGCGGAGAGTAAGGCGAATAGTCGGCTGAATTATTCGTCGCTTCAGCCGCATTATTCGTCGCTTCAGTTTCATCAACTTCAGTTTCCGGCATATCGTAATGCTGATTTTCGCTTGCCCACCTTGCAGTTTCGTGAATTAGCGTGCCAAAATACGTTGCTGCGCTGCCGGGTTGAGGGCCTAAAAGCTGACGATTGACCAATCCACACACAGGGCATGCCCACAAACTATCTACAGCTGAAGGAGACAAGCTTACAACAGAGTTAGTTTTTTTAGCAGAGCTAGCTTTTTCATTATATTTTTCATTATTTTTTTCATTGTCTTTTTCAACAGAAGATTTCTCATCAACATAGTCATCGACATCGCTCATAAAATCCCACTCAGAAGGATCAGCGCAAAATACTCCATTTTCTTTAAGTAATTGCAACGTTTGAGCAGCGTCAATAATCGCATTTCTAGACTTACTATTCTCACTATCGGAGCTATTCGCACTACCTGCATTACCTGCATTACCTACACTATTTCCAAACTCTTCTTTCATAGAAGAAGCACGCAAAATTTGCGAACGAGCAGCACACACTAATCCACGAACATCCATATCTAAACCGGCAAAAGGTGTAGTAAATTCCGTAAAAGGCGTGCGCGAATTTTCATTATTGTAGTATCTTTCAGGCAAATAATAATAAAGAAAGTCGCTTGGCACAGCACTATCGCTATATTGCGCGCTTATATACAAACGCTCTGTTGCGCGCGTAATAGCTAACAAAAAACTGCGCTGCTCCGAGGCAAAAACTGCAGATTTATCATTATTTGAAAGAAGTGACGCATTCACAGTCAATTTAGAAGCAGAAATCTTAGAATGCAAAATAATATTCGCTAAACTTTCTGCGCCAAACATAGTGCTACGAGAAGCAAGATTTGGCCACACACGTTGTTGCAAAGTAGGCATCCACACAAGATTCCAATGTTTTCCAACAGAACCAGCAGGAGTAGTAAGCGTTACAGCATCTGGAACAGGCGCTACTTTAGCAAGAGAATCAGCTTCAATTTCCATGCCACGAACTTGAGCTATAAAATCTGCAATACTTACAATATTTTCTTGTTTAAAAGTATCGTCAAACGTATTCATTGACGAGATATCAGAAGAAGCATATGAAGAAACATAATCAAAAAGACGCATTGCAGCATCCAAGCGATCGTTAGCTCGATAACCTTCCGAATTATGCTGTAAAGACATACGCTGCCAACGCTCAGCAACATGACAAATATTCCAAGCCTCACCAAGAGCGTATTGAGCACTACTCAAATCAGGATTATTGTGCATACGAGAAGCGAGAATTTGCACGTTTTTCCACAGTTTTACAAAAGATGCAACGTGCGGATTCCGAGGTGCCATATTCTGCAATATTTGCAACACTGTAGAATCATTAAAGTATGAATCTTCAGAAAGTGCATCCTTAGAAAGTTTTTCCTTAGAAAGCGCAGCACTATTTGAAGAATAATCAAAACGAACTAAAGAATCTTTACGAACATTAGAATCATCATCTATAAAACGTGCAACATCTGCTACACAAAGCAAATAGCATGCATCAAGAGACAATGGCATAAGATCATTTGAACTGCCATCAATACGACTATTATCAACCAAAATTTGAGATTCAAAGTACGCTTTGCTTTGCGCATTATGAAGCGAATTTTGCAACAAATCCCAGTTATGAACAAGATTTCGCAAAGGCGCATTAGATTCAAAGCTCTTGTTATTTTCACAATTTTTCTCAATTAAAACAGCCGAAAGAGAAGAAAGAGAACGCATAAGCGAATCTACAGAATATAACTTCGCAGGTATTTCAACGTCTAAATCACCGTAAAATCCAGAATCGCTCTTAGTAATCGAGGAAAGTGGACTATCCATAATATTCTGAACTCGCAAACGCACCCACGAAGCCAAATTTTGCAAACTTCTACCATGTTTTACTTGCTCAACAATTCCAGAAAAACCGTGCTGCGCAAATTGAGCAAGTTCAATAAGCGCAAATAAACCTTGCACAAACGGCTCATCTTTTAATGGGCGAGCTACTAACGAGTATCGCACAGGAACTCCAGAAGCGCGAAGCTGCTCGCCAAAAAGACGAACAGTGGAATTGTCGTGCGCAATTAACGCCATATCGCTCCACTTGCGCTTATTATTTACGTGAGATTGCTTCATTTGCCAAATAACAGCATCTAATTCCTCGCGCTGTGAACGATATAACGCTGTAAAAACAGTGTCATCTGAGTTTAGATGAGAATTTTGTGGGGTTTCTATAGGCTCAATCGGTAAGGACCCTACAAATTTTGGCATTTTCCAAGGGCGATTTGGGAGCGCAACATCTGTTTTATATTGCGAAGTAAGCGAAAGAGAAACGCGCGAAGCGAGTAATTCACGCATCGAAGGTGCTTGGGTATAATTTGCAAAAGTTGGATCTGCAGAATAATTTTTAGAAGAATCAGCAGAATCGTCGGAAGAATTTTCGCAAGAATCAGTAAAACCCGTATATTCTAAAGTTTGTTCAGCAGCATTCAACTCATCCAAAGCTGCAGAAATTGCATAATCCGGGTACGCTCCTCTAAACGATTGCACAGATTCATCCGGATTCGCAAGCAAAACTAAACGCGTGCCAATCTTCGACAAAGTCTCAATAAAACTCAAACCAGCCAAAGTAATATCTTGATAATCATCGACTACAAGAAGAGCCGGAATTTCAGAAGAGTTTACTAAACCATGCTCGCCTAATTCGCGCGCAGATTTTGCGCCCTCAACCAACAGTTGCGAAGCGTCAAGTCGGAAAGAAGATTTATAAGTGTCGGCAATTATTTTTCGATATTCAGCTCGCAAAGCAAACGCCAAACGCCATTGAGTTAATCTACGTTTAATAAGCACAGACGTTTGTAAAATATCACTATTATTGGCGTAAGATTGCTCGTCACTAAGAGCGCAAAGAACTGAATTTTCGCTTTCAAAATCGCTAATACCAAGCTCATCTAAACGAGCGAGCATATCGCGCAATTGATGCATAAAAGCGTTGTTAATATCGAAACTATCTGCCAAAAATTCTGGAGACGAAGAAGCTGCTTGAGCAGCCTGAGTTGTTGAAGGCGCGGAAGTGTTAGAAGTGGCGGAAGTATTAGAAACTGCGCAAGTTAATGGAATAACCCATTGAGACGTTTCAAAATAATCCTTAAAAAGCGCGCATATATTGCAATCACCATTATCTCCACGCATAACATGCTCAATGTGTGCGCGCAAAACTTTACGAAGCAAAGAATCCTGCTCAGCACCATTTAGCAGCTTAGGCGAAGGCTCATTCTTTAACTTACAGCAAGCAGAAATGATATTAAAAGCTAAAGAAGCCAAAGTGCCAACTGGACGAGACTGCTTACTCACACCAATTTGACGAATAATAATATTGTCAATTTTTGAAGCAAGAACACGATTTTGCACAGCCATCGCAGTAACATTATGCGACCAACGCTTATAGCCGGAAATTGCTGCGCGCACAGCAAACTGCGTTTTACCAGTATTCGGCGCACCATACACAAGCAACGCATTAGTCACATTGCCAGAAGAATTGCGTAACGTACCGTCAAATAATGCTTGTAATGCAGTATCCTCACTCATACGCTTAATTCTAGCAATTAGGCAATAGTGGCGCGCAACAATACTATTCTTTTAATATTGCACGAGCGCGAGCATCCTTAAGCGCAAGAAATACACTGCCGACACCAATAAAAATAAGAGTAAACACAATTAACAAATACGCAACACCAACGCCCAAAGTAGTGGCATTAAAAGTTTGCGGTGCAAAGCCGAACCAGCCGGCAGGAGCGCCATAATTGAGGAAATTATAAGGCGCGCGCATTGCATGAACACCCCAACGAACACCAGCAAACTCGCTAAGCATAGCAGCATAAGCAACATAAGCAAGAGGCGGAACAGTAGAAACATACAAATGTGCGCGAGTAGAGCGGAAACGATAATCAAAAAGCACAAAATCAGCGATTGCAAGAAGCGGCGCAACTGCGTGAACGCAAAGGCTGCTGCATCCGTTATTCATGTAAGCGCCGACAAAACCAAGCTTATTGGTAGGTGCTAAGAAACACAGGTACAAAGTGAATGTGACAGCAATTGAGATGGTCATCATGAATTTGAAAATGTACCAAGCGTTGGATTTTGAGTCGAACCATGCGCAAGATGCTGCGAAATCTTGCTGGGAGGCGGAAACTGGCTGCGCTGCTAAATCTACAGAATTACGAGCACGCATAAACGCAGCTGTATCAAGCAAAAGCGATCCAGCAAGAGCTACGCAAATCATAAGGTTAGAAAGATTCGTAAAATAAGTGAAGGTCATTAAGCCTTCCCACGAAGCAGCCATACCATAAACAGATGCGATGATTGCAATCGCGCGTATTGCTGTGCGTGTCGCGTATTCGCGCGCTGTGAGCGGAGTCTTTTGTT
Source organism: Gardnerella sp. DNF01205 (assembly GCF_049244135.1). NCBI lineage: Bacteria > Bacillati > Actinomycetota > Actinomycetes > Bifidobacteriales > Bifidobacteriaceae > Gardnerella > Gardnerella sp. DNF01205. The sequence goes on from NZ_CP058378.1 coordinate 1,372,941, forward strand.
CTAGCATGGAATCGTTTGCCATGTTATCTCGCTTTCGTAACTTCTATAATCTACTTTTTATTTACTATATTTATGTTTACACAGTTGAAAGCAAAAATATGTAGAAGAAGTTGCAAAAATGCGGCGCGATTTTTGTAGATTCCTGCAAGTGCTGCAAAACAAGCAAAATGAGACACTAACGCAAAAGAGCGTAAGTCATGAACAAAAGATATAGTCGAAGGATGGTTCGGAGTGCGCAATTGCAACAATTGTGAAGTCAAGCGCTGAGATTACATCCGTAAAACCTGATCTAGATAGTGCTAGCGAAGGGAAACATTATGACAACATGCAACACTGAAAAAACAAATACCTGCAACGAAGCAAACGAATACTGCACAAGCTCAACAACGCAAGTCGACACATGCTTCTCTGTACGCGCACGCCGACGTATGTTCCTTAACGACGTGCGTCAATGCATCGAACGTGTGCGCACACAGCAGCCACTCACCCATTGCATCACGAACGTAATCGTGCAAGACATTACAGCCAACGCACTGCTCGCTGCAGGAGCATCGCCAATTATGGTAACCGATCCAGAAGAAGCGCATGCACTTGCGCAAATTGCCACAGGCGTGCTCATAAACGTTGGCACATTCCATCAGCCAGAAACTTCCGAATACATGCGCGCAGCTGTTGAAGGATGCGAAAAAGCTGATACTCCGTGGGTGCTTGACCCGGTTGGAATCGGCGTTCCAGCACTTGCACCTCGCGCGCGCTTTGTACACGAAATTATTAAGCACCACCCTACTGTAATTCGTGCAAACGCTTCCGAAATAATGGCACTTGCAGGCAAAGAAAGCAACGGAAAAGGCGTAGATTCTCACGATAATGTAAACGACGCGCTTCAAGCTGCTCGCGAATTAGCTAAAAAATACGGATCCGTAGTGGCAATTTCCGGAGAAAAAGACGCGATTTACGCTCACGGATGTTTAGCTCGCGTAACAGGTGGCCACAAAGCTATGACTAAGGTAGTTGGAACAGGTTGCGCTTTGGGAGCGTTAGTTGCAGCATACGTTGGCGCAAACCCGGAACGTCCGCTCGCAGCAACTGTTGCAGCGCACGTGCACGCAGCAGCGGCTGGAACTTGGGCAGCTCGCCAAACCACAGCTCCAGGCACTTTCCGCACACTGTGGATGGATGCGCTTTCAACTCTTAGCGTAAATGATATGTTTAGTTTGACAAATATTGAGTTTACGGTGGAGCCTGTTGATTGGACACTGTATTTGGTAACGGATCCGCGCATGGGAAATCGCCCGGAAGAAGAAGTTGCAGTAGAGTCAATTGAAGGCGGAGTTACAGTTGTGCAATTGCGCGATAAGTATTCCAATGACGCTGAAATTTCGGCCAAGGCGAAGAAGTTGCGTCACGCGCTTATTGATTCCGGACACGGTGATGTACCTGTGTTTATTGACGATCATGTTGATTGCGCGGCTCATCTTGGTTTCAACTTGCACGTTGGGCAAAAGGATACGCCGTTTGTTGAGGCGCGAAAGGCGATGCCGGCCGAGTGGATGGTTGGGCTTTCTTGCGCTCGACCGGATTTGATGGAGAAAGCTTACCGCGAGTGCAAAGAAAACGACGTTCCGCTGCCGGATGTGATTGGCATTGGTGCAGCTTTTGAAACGCATACGAAAGCGCACGACGTGCCTCCACTGGGAGTTGAAGGCGTAAACGAAGTTGCGAAAGTTGCGCACTCTATGGGCGTAAAAACGTTGGCAATTGGCGGAATTCACGAGAACACGGTGTTCCCTATTCGCGGTCTTGAGCTTGACGGAGTTTGCACAGTGTCGGCGCTTATGTGCGCTGAGGATGCTGGGAAAGTTGCGCGCGAGCTTAAAAGCGTGATTACTGAGTAAAGCTGACGTTCCGAGTTGCCTTCGCGCGCTACCCTCCAAACACGGGCGCGATGATCTGCTTGAGCGCAGCATTGCGCGCGCGAAAGCAACTCATAGCGCCGAGCTTGCTCAAGGTTGAAAGCACAGTGTGCTTTCAACGCAAGCGAGGTAGTGAACGCGTTTTTCACGTGAACGTTCCTTCAGTCGCTCTATTCTTAAGCGTTATTAACAATACGCTCGCGTTTTATTACGCTCGCTCGCGAAACTCGCGTTGGAAGTCCACTGGACTTCCAACTTAAGCGAGTTTCCGCATTGAAGTGCCTTCGCGCGCGCTTTGACCGAGCTTGAAATCAATGGGATTTCAAGCTCGGTCAAAGCGTGATTTGGCTCAAGTGTGAAGCACAGTGTGCTTCACATGCCAAATCAGCCGAACGGCTACCAAATAGCCGTGAGGAACAAGCGCTCCGGCAAGTCAATGCGCACGTTTGGAGCAAAACACAGCTAAAAACCCCCCAAACGCGAGGGAGTTTACTCGCAATTGGAGTAGATGTTGACGTTAAATCCTCCAAACACGAGACAAATGCTCGCGCGCACTCACGCAGTTTGCTGAAGGATACGCACGGAGTGGTTTACCGGCCCGTAACCGCGCTCGCCTCCGCACCCAACATGCAACACACTTCCGGCAGCAATCGCCTCTCGAAGCCACGCTGTTGACCATTCAAGCGCGCGAAGTACAGTATCATGATTGCTCAAATTCTTTCCCTCGCGCAAAGCAAGCCCAATTTTCGTAGCAAGCGCAGAAGAAAGCGAGCATCCAGTTCCGTGAGTTGTGCTTGTTTCAACTCGTTCGCTTGGTACGTGTCTTGCGTCACCGTCCGGAAAAACCGCAGTATTTCCAACGTCTTCGCCAGTTAAGTGCCCGCCTTTTACGATTACAACAACGCTATTTTTTGCAGCCAACTCGCGCGCCTGATTGCAAGCTTCCTCAAAATTTTCCGCAACGCTCGACTCGCTCAAAGCAGCCAACTCCGGCACGTTTGGCGTCACGACATCAACGCAACTTATAAAGTTCCGCATCGCATTTTCAGCACTCGCCTCAAGCAAGCGTTTTCCGGAAGTCGATATCATCACCGGGTCAAGCACACTTATAGGAACCGGATTATCACACATCCAGTCTCGCATTGCTTCAATGTATTCTGCACAGCCAAGCATACCGATTTTTAGCGCGTCAACTGTAACGTCGTCGTACACGCATGAAAGTTGAGTGCGGAAAAAGCTGACCGGCGGCGTAAACACTTCGCGCACTTCGCACGTGTTTTGCGCAACCAAATTAGTCGGTATACACATACCATAGCCGCCTGCAGCCATGATTGATTTGAGATCTGCCTGTATTCCGGCTCCACCTGTTGGGTCTGTGCCAGCCACGCTTAAAACGCGCGGAATGACTGGTTCTGATTGATTCGAAAGCAATTGCGTATATTGCGAGTCGTGTTGCCTACGTGATACTTGCGTCATACTTTTATTATATGCGCGCATTGACTTGCCGGAGCGCTTGTTCCTCACGGCTATTTGGTAGCCGTTCGGCTGATTTGGCATGTGAAGCACAGTGTGCTTCACATTTGAGCCAAATCACGCTTTGACCGAGCTTGAAATCCCATTGATTTCAAGCTCGGTCAAAGCGAGCGCGAAAACAGGTCGTCGCGCAAACGCCGTGCAATCTTCCGGCGTTTTTCGTTACTGGCGCAGTCGTCGCGCTGCGCCAGTAACGGATAGACGCGCTTTTTCGTTACTCGCGCAGTTGACGTACTGCATTAGTAACGTATAATGTCGCTTTTTTGTTACTGGCGCAGTTGACGTACTGCGCGCGTAACGCTCGCGCTTTGATGGAGCTTGAAATCAATGGGATTTCAAGCTCAGTAAAAGCGCCTGCTTACGCATCACAACCTACGCATCACAACCGAAGCCACTTGAGCTTTAGCTTGAGCTTGAACAGCTTTCCGCTTCGAAGCGCCTCAACCGAAGCATCGCAGTGCTTGCTGTCGGTAAGAGCGCCGAATCCGTTGCCGCTAAGCACCGAGCTGAGCCATCCGCGCCTTCCGAACGCACCGGATGCCAAGAACAGCGCCAACAGTACGCCGAACATGAAGCTGAACCATATTGCAGCCTGACCGCCGCTATAAGGCAGTGCAACCGGACGCACCAAGTATCCGAAGCTAAAGTATCCGACTAAGTGACCTACGTTATTGTTGTCACCAAAGCCGTCGCTCTCATTGCTGGACTTATCTTTTGCACGTCCGTACAAAGCGTATTCAACTCCGTTGCCGTCAGTTTTTAGCCGCTTGAACGCATTAGCATCTACGGAACCATCTTTGCCCATTATTGACTTGCAAGTGCCAAAATCAGTTGCGCCGCCAGCCTTATTGACTTTGCATGCAACTAGGCTAAGGTTGCTGAGATCACCGAAACGATCGTAGTCGTCGTGAACATCCGCAAACAGAGTCTTTCCGCTCTCCTTGCTTTGCGACTTCGAAACTTTTCCGTCCGCGTATTCCACAGGATTACCCTTAACTGTGAGCTTAGAGTAGTCCTCTTCTTTCATTGTTACAACGTAAGGATTATTAGCATTCGTGTGCCCACTTAGAAGCGATCCTCTAGTTGCTGCAACGGTCGGCTTCTCATTATCTACAGGAATCAGATACACAGGCATTACGAATTCGTGATTGGCATCGTTATCCCAGCCGCCAGCTTTACCTCGCGTTGTATGAGTATCGCCAACCCAGCTATCGCCATATGTCATAATAACCGACAAACGATTATCTGGCTTTTCGAAAATCTTATGACTAATTAAGCTCTTATCAATCGCACCAGACCTACCCCATGCGCCAACACCATCAAAGTCGGTAAGCGAAAGACCAGTATTACTACTCTCAGACGTTACGCCAGAGCTATTAGGAATACGATATCCACCGCCGGCACCGCCCTTTGAAATCATATCTATGACGTTTACATACCAAGTTTCTTTAGCAGCAGCACCATTGTCGTTATCAGAACCATTATCAGCGCCATTAGCACCAGACCTATGGTCTTCAGACGGATTATACGTATAGAAGTGTGTACCCCCATTAAAGCTGAAGCCGTTTCGACCATGCTCGCCATCAACCTTATCGCTACCTCTTACTTCTGGCAGCAAGGATGGCTGGCAATCATCAAACGCCCATTCGCTTCCATCAACATACGTTCCACACTCGTTTGCTGGGTGCAAACTACTGTTACGCTTAAGTTTCAACGCAGATTGCAAATCATTAAGCGTAAAGTTGCGCTTAGTTGAAGCATTATACAGATACAGAAGAGACTTCTTATCTTTCGAAAGAACAAATCCTGGATCATACGGACGCCCAGCTACGCGCAGAGCCTTACTATTATCCTTAGTCTCTTCGAAGCTAGTAGGCGCATCAGCTAAGTAGTCTGCAGCATAATCGTTACCGCCAGTTGTGTTATCATGACCACTCTCTGCGCGCAATCGCACAAATCGCGTAATCTTATTTTCTCGAGGATTTGGCACAAGCACGCGGCTTCTCCAGCCTCGAGTCATAACAGCCACGTCTTGTATATTTCCTACTTTGCGGTCACCATAATTAGGCGGATTCAAAGGCTTATGGTCATCGTCCATAGCACTATAGTCATACTTCCTAAAAGTCACCATCGTTCTACCAGGCTCCAGCCTTGGATCCTCATCCGTAACGATTTCACTATCGTTTGGAAGCCAAATTCCCTTCTCTGGTTTTCCAGCAAAGTTGTTTTCGCTGTGCAAATCCATTCGTATTGCGCGCTCTTCGTGACCACTTAGAAGCATTGGGTGTATTTGCACTATTTGACGCTTCATAGTAACACCGAAGTACACGCAGTCGGACGGCTTCTTCAAACCAGACCAGTTGTCTGCGCTCCAGTAATCCGGACGGCATACTTCACTAGGCTTTTCTTTTGCGTAAGCCATTGGCAGCACGTCAAGAGTATCTTCTGAACTAGCGTCGTCTCTGTTAGAGTTTTTACCTTTTGCAGCGCGGCTTTTTGCGTTTCTACCTTTTGCAGAACGCGTATTTCCGCCGCCTCTTGCAGTCTTATCTCTGTCTCTATTAAGCGATTCATCGGAAAGATCTTCAGGGCTTCTAACACCAGGCATATACGTCCATGGTCCAACTTCAAGACGGCTGCGTGCTCGAACCACGCTTCCTGGAGCTAAGAAACCGCTAGGGAATGTTATAACAGCATTACCCTTATCGTCGTGAGTAAGCGTTACTTCATTCGGCTTAGAAGTGCCAGCGCATACACTCCACGATTTATTCCAACACACGGAAATTGTTTTACCAATACTGGTTTCCAAGTTAGTCTCATTTGAGTTTGCAGCAGAGCCAGCAAAACCATTAATAGCAACAGGTTTCTCAAGCTCTGAAGCAGGATGATAGTAAACTACCATTCTTTTAGCTCCATAGCCTGATTTAACTACAACTTTATAATCGCGGTTTTGTGAAGAACCATCTTTGCTAAGCCAGCTATCGTACTTTGCAAATTCACCGCTATTACCATCGTACGCAACAACAGATGGTTTCACCATGTCTGTCCACGTTGTCTTAAAGCATCCAACAATAGTTTTGTCACTTTGCTTTCCAGCACTATCCGTAGTTTCAGCATACATTGTAAATACAGTTTGCTTATCCGTACTTGGATTTTCCAAATCTGTGCTCCTGTATTTTTCAACAAACCTTCTAAGCAAATGTTTATTTGTAACGCCGTTACTAACAAATTTCACCATCGGACTAGAAGTTTTACCACTAGAATCCTGAATATTATTCGCTTGAATATACACATTCAGATTATTAACCAGCACTTTACTGTTCACACTATTCGGATACAAAGTAACGTATTTCTTATTAAATGCACTGCCTTGCACCCACTGGCGATCGCCTTTGCCTGGTTCGTACTCATTGAAATCATCGTCTAGCTTTAATGACGAAGGCAAATTAATCGTAGCATTATCGGCTTCATACCAAGCTTTCGTACCTTTTTCATAAATTTTCTTATCAAGAGTAATAACATCATCATCAACCAGATTACAACTATTGGTATTGCCACTAATCATGCATTTTCCGTGAATATCCCACGGCTTACCGTCCCACTCCTGATAACTCTTCGCACTAATCGTCGGTTTCTCATTATCAACCGGCATAAACCACACGTTTATTACGTTCGTTGTGTTATCTGGCGTCTTACCAGGCTCACGAAGCAGAAGATCGTTCGTAACATTACCATTATTCACATAAAGTTGCGCATGCATGAACGGCCTGTTATTTGCGTATCCAACAGCCTTTGAAGTACCTTCACCGTACGCGTCGTAGTCGTTTATAGTGTCAACATCAATATTCTTAGTTATAATGTCACCAATATTTTCGCCATCTGCTTGACCGTTCAGATCTTCACCGCCAGGCATAAGGAAGTCTTTGTGAATAGCATATTCACTAACATACTTATCTTCACCAGCATGTTGACTACTCTTATTTTCAATAAGCCTATCTGTAATATGTACTTCACTTCCGTTCTTCATATTTACAGAAGCATCGTAAGAGAATGAAGAACGATCCATAATAAATTCATTAGGCGTATACTTAACTAAATTAAGCTTATTTCGCCACTGGCACTTACCTTTTTGCGCAACACCTTTATTAGCCTTAAGAGACGCGGCACATGTACTGTCTTTCACAGCGTAACTTAAGCCACCTTTGACAACCATAGGGTATTCGCCACCCCATGCGTCAAATTGCTTATTATCCGCCGCGCTCATAGGAGTTAGCGAAGGCTGCGGCTTACTTTCCTCTTGCGCATTGATGTTCGGCGTACCTTTTACAAGCTTTAGCACATCCTGAAGGTTTAACGCCTTAGCATTGCCCTTGCGGTATGAGTTTATGTTCCACTTGTAAACAAAGTATTGCGTGCCAAACTTTTGATTTCCATGCAAGCCGTTTTGCGGGTCGTCAAATCCAGGGTCATCTCGCCCGTCAACACTTTTCTTGTTGTTATTTACTAATCCCCACGTATAGTCCTTACGCATATCAACGAAGCGCGTCACCTTATGCTCAACCGGGTTAAGCGTAGTCTCGTCATCAGCTTCCAACTTTTTGAAAGAAAGCTTCTTTATAGCGTACAGCATTTCGCTAAGTTTATGATTATCGTCTAGCTCGCCAATACCAGTAACGCCATCTAAGCACAGCTTCCACTGCTGGTCCTTCGTACTCTCGCATGAGTATTGAGGCTTATTTTCACCATAAGCATACTTTGCTTGAGTAGTTTTCGGATTAAAGCCATTATCGTATTGGTCATAAGTATCGTACTTATTTTCACCTTTAACGCCAATTTCTTCCTTACGGTAGCCGAAAATTCGCTCGTTTCGCTTATCGTGCCTCATCCAAGAAAGCATTGCAACGATTTCGTTATTATTAAGCTCAAACGGGTTCACTTGTACTAAGCCGTTTGGCCACACAATATCGAGCGGAAGCGGGTCTGACTCTTCGCGATCCTGAGGATTGCCTGGATCCATAAGCTTCCAAAGTTTATCCTGACGCCAATCTGGATTATTTTCCGGCACAGAGTAAGTGTCTACGTAAATTCTTGAACCAATTTCCGCAAAGTATTCCGGAATCGTAATATTTCCAGTTACAGGATCAAAAGTTATTTCACACCTGTCGTCGCCGTTAGCAGTGCAGCCCTTGATATGGTCTCCAAGATTTGCTGTAATAATGCGCTTACTAAATTCTTCACGCCATTGATCGTTAGATTTCGTAGTAGAACGATCTTCTCCTTCAGCACTGCGATCCTGACCATTAGAATCTTTCGACTCAGCGTCTTTGGAGTCTTTAGCGTCTTTGCTTGCGTTACCATTTTCTTCGGTATTAGCAGCATCACTCTGATTACTACCGTTACTTACTTCAGTATTATTTACTTCAGACTTTTGCGTATTTTCTTTATTAGAAGAATCACCTTCGTTTAGCACTGCAAGCTTTACGCTTCCGCGCTTTCCAGGAACATTACGCTTCTTAGCATTCTTCTTAGAACTCTTTTTAGCAAATTTCTTAGCATTCTTCTTAGCATTCTTCTTAGCAGATTTAGTAATCTTCAAAGAAGCAGGCTTGTTGTTAGTTTGAGGCTTATTAGCCTGCTGCTGCTTATTCTGCTGCTCCTGCTGCTTATTTTCTGACTTCTGCGATTTCTGCGACTGCTCCTGCTGACCCTGCTGATTTTGGGTAGAGTTCTCCCCAGGTTTGGCATTATCAGTTTTTTCGTTATCAGCTTTAGCCTTGTTGTCAGCATTCTTGTTATCGGCAGATTTTCCGTCAGCATTCTTGCCGTTAGCTTTAGCCTTTTCGTCAGCCGCATCTCTGTCCTCTGAAGAAGACCTGTCCTCTGAAGCAGACCTATCTTCAGCAGACCTATACCCATTCGGGCTAGCAGCATCATTATTGTGGTTATACGTATTAACCTGATGCCAATAATCAGTCTTCCTATTACCATCTCGCTGAATAACAATGCCGTAACAACTGCCATCCGAAGGGCACATACTATCATAATTATGATCCTTCTTAGGAGCTTCCTTACCGCGCGCCCAAATGCGTACCATAATCGAACGCACGCGCTTATCTTCATCCCAAGGATTTACGCGCCCAACATAATGTCCATTCGGCTTCTTATCCCACCAAACGTTTGGCAAACCATAGCCAGGAGATACAATAATCAGCTTAATTTTCTTTATTACGGAATTACCTGCAGCATCCCAACCGTGGAATATCAAATCATGCACACCGCGATTTCTATTTTGATCGCCAACTTGTACTGTAGGAGAACCATCATCTTTAGAATTACCGCTGTTAATAACCCATCCAACTTGATCCGTCGGACTATCAGATTCACCACTTTTATGAATGAATTGATCGTAGCTTATAGTAGTAAAATCACCGCAACCGCGATTATCGCAATCATTCTTCTTTTCACGAGTAGTCGTAATCATATCGAAATCATTGCGCACAACGACTTTTTTACCATCAAAGAATCTCTTATTTTTATCGTTAGTAAAGTAGTCGGTAGCTTCCTTCGGCTTTACGCCAAGCAAAATCCTCTTGTCGTCATGACCTTTAACCCAGAACTTAATTTTGCTATTAACAGGAATCTTCAAACCATCAGCTGGAACATCAACAGGAGTTGCGTTATTCACACTCACTTTTACATCCAACGTTGGCTTCTCGTAATCAACATACGGGAATACAACAGGTATAACAGTAGTCGAATTATCCCAGAAAGTAATCTTTACGTACTTTACAAACACATAATTTGGCAAAACTTTAGGATTCTTGCCATCCTGCAACTGAGCACTATACTTGTTGCGCATCCAGTTTCTGTAAAGACGGTTGATTTTAGCCAAAACTTTGTTCTGCAAGTCTTGCTTTACAGGTTCGCCAGGCTTCAACTCCTTACCATCATCACCCGTCTTAGGAGCGTTACTTACAAACCAAACATTACGCTTAGTAGCATTTTGCGCTTTAGGCCAGCATTCAGGCATGCTGTCTTCACGATCCTCACCAAGAGCTGCACGGTCGTTGTTTGCAGCAGAAGCATCGTCACTATCTACGGATCTAAACGAAACAGAAGACCTAGACTTACCGTTAATTTTATCCTTGTATTCGTCAAGAATCTTAGAATGGCCGCAAGGATTTACAACGCTAACAATAGGCACTTTAGCAGCAATACTTAAATCAGCATCCTGAAGAGTATTCGAGCGAGGCTCATCACCCCACTTATCCGTCCACTCAGCTTTATAAACAGCAAGATTCTTAAGAGGAGTATTAGAATCGCCATCCGGATCAGTACTCAAATAGCCAGCATCAAACGGATAAGGGTTTGTCCTGGAACCCTTCTTCTGTTTTATTGAACCATACCTATTCCTTGAACCATACTCATCCTTATTAACAGGCGGGAACAAGTTAGGGTCGAAAGCCATTACCTGCTTATACAAGTCAGAACGTTTGCCAACAAAATTCACAAACCCAGCATTATTATCAAGCTTATCAATAATAAGAGGATTAGGAAGCGGCTGATCGTAAGAATAATACTTAGGAGTCTTGTTATTTTCGTCATATTCCTCAGTTTGCAAAGGCTTAAACACGTCTGCTTGCGTAATAACCCTATACCACAAATCCTGAGTTTCGCTCATGTGATACGTTCTATCGTTATATCTAAGCTCAAGCTTATGCCTACCAGGCTCTGAATCCTTCGTATTATGGTCATTCATACCAGGATTACGGAACCACTGATTGCCTCGGGCATAACCGTTATTCGCAGAATAATAATCAGGCAATAAGCGTATATCTTGATTCTCGTTCATAAGACTTGAAGATCCCAAAGGCTTATTGACTATTCCAAGTAACACACTAGAGAATGAAATATGCCTGAGTTCAAGAAAATTACCGTTGTCACTGTTGTACGGTCCTAAACCAGTACCCTTAAGGAAGTGGTATCTAGGAGCCTGAATATCTATGATTCGCGGCGCACCATACCATTGCTGATGCATTACAGTGTACATGTAGTAGTTAGCGTCACGTCCAAAATTAGTCATGGAATATTTACTGGCTTTAGTAACACCAAACGGGTCAGTAGCACCATAAAAACCTCTGCTTTGTTTCTTACCGTAGTAAGATCCTGCAGCGTAGAAGAATGAAAAGTTTTCGCAACCCGTGCCATCACTCACGTTATTAGAAGAGCAATATGAGTCGTTTTTATTCGTAGAAGTTGTAGTAGTGAAGTGAATCTTATACGTATAAGCAATCTCGCCGGACTTAATTTTATTCACAAAACTAAATACGCGCTGCGTGTCACCTTTTATAGATCTATAAAGATTTTGCACGAGAGCAATATAAGCAGGACTATAGCCTCTGCTATAGCTTCCTTCGACTTTAGGAACAACTTTAAGATCGCCTTCATCCAAAGCACCATAGCTACTGGAATTAATGCAGTCCAAACCTGTGCCATCACGGCACCAACCAATAGCGTCAGAACTACTCAAATCCTCAGTTGTTACAGCCTCCGGAAGAATCCTAGAATAATTGCCATTCTTACTGTCGTCAGTGCCGCGCATCTTATTCCAAGCTGCAACTAAATCGTCTCCAGAATCAAAATCGTTACCGTCAGTTTTAATGCTGCATAAACCGTTAGGATTATCCCACGAGAATGAGCAGGTTTCGCGAGGAGGATTATTGTTGCCTTGCTTCTTCTTATACAAAGCAGTAGCTTCCCTGCCGCTGTAAAGAACACGCTGAATATACTGCCTTCCGCCTTCGCTACCCTTGTCTAGAATCTGACCTTTTGGAATCGTAAAGTAATCAAGAGCAGCACCAGCGCCTTGAGTACGGCCGCCAGCGTTAAAAATAACATCCCACACGAAGCCGCCGCCGGAAAGCTTAGGAGTACGCTTTACAAACACGAAATCTGCAGTGTCATCTATAGGCAAGTTAATTCTGTCGACGCCAGAACCCTTATGGTTAAAAGCCATGTTGCGTAAACGGCCCATAATAAAAGTGCCCTTAGGGTATGGAGTGAAGTAAGTTGCGCCGTAATGATCCGTGCCGGAAGGATCTTCAGGCACAGAACCGTTCTCGTAGTGGCCGCGAGGCCTCGTTGCTGCACTAGCAAATGTGTCACTAGATTCCAAGCTGTATCCAAGACTATTAACATCCAAATCGTGACCGTTCGTAGCGCGCAAACCAGCGCCGTCGCCGTCAGTAGTAATGCATGCGCCGCGAGCGTAATCCTTGTTGCACCCAGGTCGATACTCTTCGTAAGATTCACGAGCTGAATAATTAGAATCGCGGCTTTGCGCTTTTGCTTTTTCTTCTTCTACAGCACGATCAAAAAGCGACGATCTTGATTGGGAGCTGAACGGAGAAGCAAACGGCATACTTGTGCCGGAGCCTGAGTAAGAGTCAAAAGATCGAGAGAATGGATTTCTTGGATCCATAAATCCTTGTGAATTGCCAAAACTTTGGGATGCAGAAGACTGAGAGGAAGAAGAATCTTGGTAGGAAGATAAGTCTGTGCCTGTGGATTCAGATGAGTCTGGATTAGAATCTGGATTACTGAAATCAGACTTTAGATCAGTTTTAGGATCAGACTTTGCGGAATTATTAGCGGAATTACTTGCAGAATTATTATTACTATCCAAAGCAACTGCTGTTTCAGCACTCAAGCAAACAGGCAGCAACATTGCTACCGAAAGAAAACACACAAGAACAGTTTTAAGAGCGCTGGCAAAAGAGCTGCTGAACACACGATATGCAGAAACAGACTCGCGTTTAGATGAACGTTTAGTTGAAAGTTCAAGCACACAATTAGCTATACGATTAGCCAAACGCTTAGTCACACTTTTAGCCACACGGCACATATGCTGAGTCGCACGTTTAGCTACACGAGTTGCACATTGAGTCAATTGACCTATGCGAACAAGAACGTTTAGCATAATCGTCCAAATACTCTTCATTGTTTCCACCTGTTTTGCATTGTTTTACACTGCTTTGCGTCGCCAACACGGCACCGCAAGTTTGTTATTAAGTTTTGTTATTAAGTTTTGTTATTAAGTTTTGTTATTAAGTTTTGTTATTAAGTTTTGTTATTACCTATAATCAATCGCTCATAAACCGAGAATTCTTATAAGCCAGTCGAAAGTCTTTTCGCTGTTACCACTCCGCTTGCGTTTTTTGCGCGAACTAGACTTTTTGACTTTCGGTCGTTTTTTCGGGCGATTTTCAATCGCCTTAGCTTCCTCGAGCACAAGATCTGCACTGCTCACTGTGCTGGTCGATGTGCTGTCTGCACTTCTGTAAGCACTACCTACTGCACTGATATTGACATCAGTAGCTGCCGGCGCATCAGCCTCAGCATCACCCACAGCATCAGAGGCAACATCAGAAGCAACATCATCATTACGCTTTTCAGTTTTCTTTTTCTTCTTAACAGGCAAACCAGCCCACCAAATGTAGCCACCAACAATACACAGGCTTCCAAAGCACGCAACAATCCACCATGGAAATCGCGGAACATCAGGCTTTTTACCACGAAGCGCCTTGTCTGCCGCAGGCGTTGGAACCACTCGTTCGCCAGTAACCAAAATGCGTTGCGTGTTGATGCCAAGCGGCGTACAAGTAATCAGCGTCATCAAATCTTTACCAGGAACGGCTGCAATCTTCTTCGTCTCATCAGGGTTTACAACGATCTTGTCAACAACCTTGTAAGTGAGAATCTCGTCGAAAACCTCAATGGTAAAAGTGTCACCTTTTCCAACTTCGTCCAGCCTGGTGAACATTTCCGCACTTGCCAAACCGCGATGTCCTGTAATCACAGATCGCGTTCCCTTGCCGCCAACCGGAAGCGAAGTTCCACGCAAATGACCAAGACCTTTCAGAAGAGTGGCATCTTCTGTGCCGTGATACACAGGCAAATCAAGATCAATTTTTTTGATGCGCAAACGAGCCATAAGCCCGTCATCGTTTACTTTCAATTGATCCCAGTAATCCTGGCTCGCATCGGAAGTAGCTCCGTGAGAAGTTGGTATGTTCGTATTTGCCTCGTAAATAGCACCCGACGAAAGCTTACTGTTATACTCACGAGCGCGACGGAGCTGCTCGTGCGGAGCAGGGACCGCGTGTGTAATAAGCTTTGCATACTCGGCCGCCACTTCCGACATGTGGTACTGGCTTAGCCACATGGCGGCATGCGGGTAAATAAGAGACGCAAACGACGCAAGCAACAGCAAAGCCGGAACTATGCACGATTTAGAAAATCGCCACTTTTTTTGAGCGGATGCTGTTTGGGTTGTTTGAGGCTTAGTAGGCTTAGTAGGCTTAGTGTCGCCGCCATCTGGATAAGCTCGAGCGTCACGATTACCATGTTCATCACGATAATCGCGCCGATCTGGCTTAACCGCCACAATGCGGCTCTCAAAAAACCTAAACATGCTAGTAAATCCTCATGAAAGCGCTCGCGCAGTACGATTTCTGCGCGAGTAACACTTTTCAGCGTTTTTTCGTTACTGGTGCAGACAGCGCGCTGCGCGAGTAACATATAAGCCCACTTTTTCGTTACCAACGCAGTACAGTTTCTGCACCAGTAACACTTGGCAGCTTTATTCGCTAGTCATTTTTGCGAGATACTTGGCTTTCGTCTATGAGTTTTGTCTGGCGTTTGGCTGGCAAATTTCTGTAGTAGCTGTGAGGGTGGGTGTTACTTGTCTTGCAGCGCTCCGCTCTTATACCTTATTTGGACTTAGCATCCAGATAGTTAATTTAGTTTTTTACTTACTTTTTCTGCATAAATAGTATTTATCAGCAAGATTATTACTATCGTTCCGCTTTTATATTGCTCGACCAAGCAACACCCACCCTCACTACTAGTAAAACCGCTAGTGTTTTTTGTGTGGTAGGAGTGCCTAGCGTAGCTTGTGCAGCAGCAATGACGCTAGTGTTCTCTATGCAGTAAATACTCAACGTCAGCAGAGCAATAATGCAAAGCCACTGAAACATTTGACGGGAATTTACATGGGTTTTGTCGCTACATCAGATGTTTTGTAGAACATTCGCCGGAAAATTCCCAGCATTTGCGCGACACCTGACTGTGCAACTAACCGCTCAAACCGGTTGCATAGCTTGTTTCGAAACCAAACTGTGCAACCGGCAAAGCAAATCAGCTGAACAATTGTTCAAGTCGCCCAGCCAGCCGAGCGAGTTTTACTCCTGCTCTTGCTCCTTGCGACGCTTCATTACAATGTAGAAGAACGTGCCGCCCAAACCAAGAACACCGCAAAGCGTCAAAATCACCAAGCCGCGAGCACCAGTCATAGGCAAGTTGCCGAGGATTTTGTCAAGTTCAGTAGCCTGGGAATTAACGATCTCGTGAGCGTTATCATTATTAAGACCTGCTGTTGCCTGTTCTTTGGTTTCTACTTTAACCTCGTAGCAAGTCGGGGTTTCATTCAGCTTGAAGCCGGCAGGAGCCTTGGTCTCAACAACGCAGTAGATCTTGGAAGCAACATCGTTAGTTCCAATGAACAAGTTTGCAGTCGTTTCACCCTTATCATCAGTTGCCTTAAGCTTAATAGCGTTGACATCTTTATCACCTTTATCAAGCTTTCCTTCGATAGTTTCCTTGGTTGCAGTACCTGAAACCTCGGCAAACGTTGTACCTTCTTTAACTGGATAAACAGTGAACTCTGCACCCTTTAATGGCTTCTTGCCAGACTCTTTAGTCTTAGCATCATTAACCTTGGTGATCTTCAAGGTAGCAAAATGCGAAGTGCCGTGAGGATTCTTATCGCATGGCTTATCTGCAGTTGGGACACACGGGTGATCTTGATCACCGTCTTCACCAATCTTGCTATCGTCAATCCAGCCATTAATCGAGTTAGTGACGTTCTTGGTTCCATTAGCAACCTTAGTTTTTAAAGTGACCTTCAAAACGTAAGTATTAGTACCGAAATCTTTGGAGATATCCGCCAACCTTGTATCAGTAAGGCTAAACGTTACCTTATTATCAGCATTCGCAACCGTGTAGTCAGTAGTTACAGCAAGCGGTACATCAGTTGCTTTAGAACCAGCAGGCGTCTTTGGTGTCTTAACGAGCTTAACGTCAGATACGCTATCATACGTCAAACCATTAGGAAGAGCATCGATAAATCCAATCTTCTTATAAGCTTTATTGTCACTAGGAGGCATCAAAGGAATAGAAATATCCCACGGAATAACAGTGTTACTATTTTCATCAACATAAAGCTTGGTTGGAGTCTTTGGTGTCTTAGTAGGAACGTCGTCACTGGTATCATTCTTTGGATACACATTGACGTTGTACAACCATTCCCATGACTTATCAGTCTTGTGAGGCAAAGGCGTTGTGATGAAGAACGGATCAACCTTACCAGTAACAGTTACAGACTTCCACTTTTCTCCATCTTTAATTTGAGCACCTTTTGTGTCAGTTTCTTCAACGTAGTAAAGCGATTCGTCAAGATTATTAAACTCTGCAGAACCATCTTCACCAGTTGTTTTAGCTTCAACTTTAGTCTTAGCAAATTTAGGAGTATTACCTTCGAAGAATGAAGCTGCTTTCTTAGTAGCAGGGTCGAGACTCTGAATCTCTTTGATTTTCTCCCAGCCTTCAGCCTTAGACAAATCAATCTTCTTGGCATTCGCATCAGTTCCTGCCGTAAGCGTGACTTTGTAAAGCGTGAACTCAACGCCCTTAACCGGCTTCTTATCTTTAACAAGATCGCTCTGATCAGAGCCATCAGATTTAGTAGCAGTTGCAGGACCTTGGTACTTGTGAATAGTTATACTCGTTTTTTGTTCTGCAATGTTTGCAGTATTTGCGCCTTCGGCATTCTGATCACCATTCGCCCACGCGATGGATCCTGCGATGCAGCAGGTACCTAGCGTGCAGGCGGCGGCCACGAGTGCCACGGCGCGCTTTAACTTTGAAGTCTGTAGACGCATATTTCCTCTCTTCAATAAGTAAACTCTAATCGTCTTACATCTTTATTTAGGCTCAACAGCAGGTTACAAGCTAAACAAAAGGTTATGACATACTAACAATTGCATTGACGACAGCATCAGTGCAAACACACAGATGCGAACGCAGAAATACAACTGCAACCTTCACCATTCAGCTTTTTTCGCAAATTGTGCGATAACGCTCAACCATGAGTACATATAATATTAATCGATATTTAGACGAAAAATGACGTGCAGTATAACACAGTCAAATGTTTATGTTTCTGAGCATCTACCCCCCCCCCGGTACAAAAATCGTTGAAAAACAACGCATTTGAGGGGTGTCAAATAACCAGTTCTTCTTGTTTTTTGCGTTTTTTATTTTTTCTCAAAACCCAAATCGCGGCGTGTCGCATTGATTCGCTTTTCGCTTAAAGCGTAGCGCTCCAAACACGAGAAACCTACCACACATTCGGAGAATTTAACTTGGTAAACCACTCCAAACACGAGAAACCTACCACACATTCGGAGAATTCAACCTGGCAAACCACTCCAAACACGGGCGCGACGACCTACTTGAGCACAGCATTGTGCGCGCGAAGGCAATTCGGAGCGCCGAGCTTACTCAAGGTTGAAAGCACACTGTGCTTTCAACGCGAGTTTCGTAAGCGAGCGCGTAATCCGCGCAGAACGCCAACTGCGTCAGTAACAAAAAGGGCTTCAAGCCCGAAAGCTTGAAGCCCCATTTATATTAGATTAGTACCGCTCAGCACCCACCAAACGCAACACGCTCAGCACGAACCAAGCAGAATGCCAGCGTCATCACTCAGCTTCGTCGCCATAATCGCTCTGACCACCCTGATCGTCAAGGAAGTCATCTGGATTAAAGTCGTCGCCGAGCTTCATATCACCAAAATCAATGTTGGAGAAGTCAACATCGCCCATATCGCTCTCACCGAAGTTCGAAGGCGTGCTATCTGCACCGCCCAAACCAAAGTTCGGATAAATAGAGTCGCGAACCTGAGGATCCGGCTCCACACTAGCATTGCGGTAACGTGCCAAACCGGTACCAGCTGGGATGAGCTTACCGATAATCACATTCTCCTTCAAGCCCTTAAGGTCATCTTCCTTCTGGCTCAAGGCGGCCTCAGTAAGCACACGCGTAGTCTCCTGGAACGATGCTGCAGAAAGCCAAGAATCCGTAGCCAAAGAAGCCTTGGTAATACCCATAAGCTCTGGTCGACCAGCAGCAGGCTTTCCGCCGTTCTTTACAGCAGCCAAGTTTGCCTCGCGGAACTTTGCTTGATCCACAAGTTCACCTGGAAGAAGATCCGTATCGCCAGAATCGATCACCGTAATGCGGCGAAGCATCTGGTGCACAATAACTTCAATGTGCTTATCGTGAATATCAACACCCTGAGAACGGTACACGTTGTGCACTTCTTCCACGATGTTCACCTGAGCCGCACGCGGACCAAGAATACGCAGAATCTTCTTAGGATCCACAGAACCTTCAATCAGCTGCGTACCAACCTCAACATGGTCGCCATCTTTTACAAGCATTGGCGCACGACGAGTCACTGGGTAAACGATTGGATCAATCGTAGTGTCGTCTGGAGTCAAAGTCACCTGACGGC
This sequence comes from Gardnerella sp. DNF01205, assembly GCF_049244135.1. NCBI lineage: Bacteria > Bacillati > Actinomycetota > Actinomycetes > Bifidobacteriales > Bifidobacteriaceae > Gardnerella > Gardnerella sp. DNF01205. The sequence continues at coordinate 1,392,021 of NZ_CP058378.1, forward strand.
CGTGATCAGTATCCTCGACCTTCACAACGCCTGGGAACTCAGCGATTGGAGCCTCACCCTTAGGAGTACGAGCCTCGAAAAGCTCCGTAACACGAGGAAGACCCTGAGTAATATCAGAAGCCGAAGCGACGCCACCAGAGTGGAAGGAACGAAGCGTAAGCTGCGTACCAGGTTCACCAATGGACTGTGCTGCAACAATACCAACAGCCTCACCAACATCCACGAGTCGGCTTGTAGCCAAGGACCAGCCGTAGCACTTTGCGCAAACGCCGCGCTTGGATTCGCAAGTAAGCACAGAACGCGCCTTAACTTCCTCAACGCCGTGAGCAACCAAATCACGCAAAACGTCCATAGAAAGCGCGTCGCCACACTTTGCCAAAACTGTCGTACCGTCAGCAGGATCAATTACGTCTGCAGCAAGCAAGCGCGAGTATGGACCACCGTCAGCAGCCTTAACAAGCGTCAAATTGCCGTTTTCGTCGCGATCAGCAATCTTCATCATAAGACCGCGCTTAGTGCCGCAATCTTCTTCACGCACGATTACTTCCTGCGAAACATCCACAAGACGACGAGTCAAGTAGCCAGATTCTGCCGTACGAAGTGCGGTATCTGCCAAGCCCTTACGAGCGCCGTGCTGCGAGATGAAGTACTCCAACACGGAAAGACCATCGCGGTAGTTTGACTTAACAGGTCGAGGAATAATCTCGCCCTTAGGGTTTGCCACGAGACCTCGCATACCAGCAATCTGGCGAATCTGCATCCAGTTACCACGTGCGCCTGACTGAACCATGATGTTCACGTTGTTGTCATCGTGGAAGTTTTCACGCATTGCGTCTGCAACCTTGTCGGTGCATTCAGTCCACAAGTTGATCAACTCTTGACGACGCTCTTCGTCTGTAAGAAGACCCATATCGTATTGAGAGTTGATTTTTGCAGCCTGATCCTCGTAATCTTGCGCAATTTGCTCGCGATTTGGAGGAAGCACAATGTCAGAGAATGCCATCGTTACGCCAGACCAAGGAGCGCGAGTAAAGCCGAGATCCTTCAAAGCGTCGAGTGTTGCTGCAACTTGAGCTGTAGAATAGCGGGTTGCAATATCGTCGACGATCTTAGAAAGTACGCCCTTTGGCACCTGCTCGTTTACGAACGGATAGTCGACTGGCAAAGTTCCGTTGAACAAAATGCGTCCGCAAGAAGTTGCAAACAGTACAGTCCCGTCCTTAAAACGCTCTTCGCGCACAACGTCTGGGCTGCCTGGCTCAGGGTCAACAACCTTAAGCTCAGCAGGCTCCCAATTCTTTGGCAATACGAAGTCTGCAGGAACTCGAATCAGCACCTTAGCTTGCATATCAATCTCATGCTTGTCGAGAGCCATTTCAGCTTCAGCAAGCGAGGAGAAGATTCGGCCTTGACCTTTTGCTCCGTCAATTACGGTAGACAAGTAGTAAAGACCCAGAATCATATCCTGAGAAGGCATAGTCACGGTGTGACCGTCTGCTGGCTTCAAGATATTGTCGGAAGCCATCATCAAAGTGCGCGCTTCCGCTTGAGCTTCTGCAGAAAGCGGAAGATGCACTGCCATCTGGTCACCATCGAAGTCTGCGTTGAATGCAGCACAAGCAAGTGGTGGCAGGTGGATTGCTTTACCTTCAACCAAAATCGGCTCGAATGCCTGAATACCCAAGCGGTGAAGTGTAGGTGCGCGGTTAAGAAGCACAGGATGTTCGGAAATAACTTCTTCCAAAACGCCCCAAACTTCGGAGTCGCCGCGGTCAACCAAACGCTTTGCGCTCTTCATATTCTGAGCGAAGCCCTGATCCACCAAACGCTTAATAACGAACGGCTTGAAAAGCTCCAATGCCATTGGCTTTGGCAAACCGCACTGATGCATGCGAAGGCTTGGACCAACGACGATTACGGAACGACCAGAGTAATCAACACGCTTACCAAGCAAGTTCTGGCGGAATCGGCCTTGCTTACCTTTAAGCATGTCGGAAAGCGACTTTAATGGTCGGTTGGATGCGCCGGTTACTGGGCGTCCGCGGCGACCGTTGTCGAAGAGTGAGTCGACTGCTTCCTGAAGCATGCGCTTTTCGTTATTAAGCATAATCTCAGGAGCACCAAGCTCAATAAGTCGCTTCAAACGGTTGTTACGGTTGATTACACGACGGTACAAATCGTTCAAATCGGAAGTTGCAAAACGACCACCATCGAGCTGAACCATTGGTCGCAAGTCTGGTGGGATTACTGGAATTACGTCCAAAACCATAGCTTCTGGCTTGTTTCCAGTAGTCAAGAACGCGTTTACAACCTTCAGTCGTTTCAAAGCGCGAGCCTTGCGCTGACCGGTTCCGTTGTCAATTTCTGCGCGAAGTTCTTCGGCAGCAGACTTCAAATCGAAATCTTGCAAACGCTTCTTAATAGCTTCAGCACCCATGCAGCCTTCGAAGTAATCGCCATAGCGATCTTCCATCTCGCGCCACAAGTCAACGTCGCCTTCCATATCGCCGGCACGCAAGCCCTTGAAACGATCAAATACGGCGTTCAAACGCTGAATTTGCTCGTCATAGCGAGTACGAATAGCAGACATTTCGCGTTCTGCACTAGCACGCAACTTAGATCTTGCAGCACCTTTGCCTTCGCCAGATTCTTCCAGCTCATGCAAGTCTTCTTCAACTTTCTTAGCGCGCGCTTCAATTTCGTTATCACGACGCTTGCGAAGGTTGCCGATTTCTGTATCGAATTCGTCTTGCAAATCTGGAAGATCTTGGTGACGCTGCTCTTCGTCGACTTTCGTAACCATGTAGGCTGCGAAGTAGATTACTTTTTCAAGATCCTTAGGTGCAATGTCGAGCAAGTAGCCCAAACGGCTTGGCACACCCTTGAAGAACCAAATGTGCGTTACCGGAGCTGCAAGCTCAATATGACCCATGCGTTCGCGGCGAACGCGACTGCGGGTAACTTCTACGCCGCATCGTTCGCACACGATTCCCTTAAAGCGCACGCGCTTATACTTGCCGCATGCGCACTCCCAATCGCGAGTTGGACCGAAGATCTGCTCACCGAACAGACCGTCCTTCTCTGGCTTTAGGGTACGGTAATTAATGGTTTCTGGCTTCTTTACTTCGCCGTGGCTCCAGCTACGGATATCTTCGGCGGTTGCCAGTCCAATCCTCAGTTTGTCAAATGCGTTGACGTCCAGCACTCTTATCGTCCTGTCTCATGAAATTGTTTTTAACGTTTCTTAATTTCTTAAAGTGTGTTCGTTACCGAATCACTGGTATTCAGGTTCAACAGCAATCTGATCTTCCTTGGCGGACGAATCTGGTCGAGCGCCAATATTGAAGCCAAGATCGTCGGAAGATGAAACTGGGTCGTCCTCTTCATCCTTCATGTCGATTGCGACGCCTTCAGCGTTCAACACCTCAACATTAAGCGAAAGCGACTGCATTTCCTTAAGCAACACCTTGAATGATTCAGGAATGCCAGCTGGTGGCAGGTTATCGCCCTTGACGATAGCACCGTACACGCGCACACGACCGTCGACGTCATCAGACTTCGTAGTCATCATTTCGTGCAATGTGTAAGCAGCACCGTAAGCCTCGAGCGCCCACACTTCCATTTCGCCGAAGCGCTGACCGCCGAACTGAGCCTTACCACCCAACGGCTGCTGGGTAATCATGGAGTAAGGACCAGTGGAACGTGCGTGAATCTTATCATCAACCAAGTGATGCAGCTTCAAAATGTACATGTAGCCCACAGAAATTGGCTTCGGGAATGGCTCACCAGTACGACCGTCGAATAAGGTTGCCTTACCGTCAGAGCCAACAAGCTTGTCACCATCGCGATTTGCGAGTGTTGTAGAAAGCAAGCCCTTCAAAGTTTCTGGTCGCACGCCGTCGAATACTGGCGTTGCAACTGGAGTGCATGGATCGCCATGCTCAGCACCTTGCGGCACGTACTTCTTCCAAGCTGCTTCCAAGTCTGGATCCAAGTTAATATCCCAGCCAGCGTGAGCAATCCAACCCAAGTGAAGCTCGAGCACCTGACCCAAGTTCATTCGAGAAGGCACACCCAACGGGTTAAGCATGATGTCAACTGGAGTACCATCAGCCAAGAATGGCATATCTTCTTCTGGCAAAATGCGGGAAATAACACCCTTGTTGCCGTGACGACCGGAAAGCTTATCGCCTTGCGTAATCTTACGATGCTGAGCAATGTAAACGCGAATCATTTGGTTCACGCCGTTTGGAAGCTCGTCACCGTCGTCTTCAGCGTCTTCACGAGTGATTTCCTTAACTGCAATCACAGTACCAGTCTCGCCGTGTGGCACGCGCAAAGAAGTATCGCGCACTTCGCGGCTCTTTTCGCCGAAGATTGCGCGGAGCAAACGCTCTTCTGGAGTAAGCTCGGTTTCGCCCTTAGGAGTTACCTTACCAACCAAAATATCGCCAGCTTCGACTTCAGCGCCAATACGAATAATGCCGCGCTCGTCGAGATTTGCAATCGCATCTTCGCCAACGTTTGGCAAGTCACGAGTAATCTCTTCGGAACCAAGCTTGGTTTCGCGAGCGTCGATTTCGTATTCTTCAATGTGAATAGAAGAAAGCGTATCGTCTTGCACAAGACGCTGGGAAATAATCACAGCATCCTCGTAGTTGTAACCGTTCCAAGGCATGAACGCAACGAGCAAATTCTTACCCAATGCAAGTTCGCCCTTTTCGGTTGCAGGACCGTCTGCCAAAACTGTACCAGTTTCAACGCGCTCACCGTCTTTAATAAGCGGCACTTGGTTGTAGCAAGTAGTCTGGTTAGAACGCTGGAACTTTGAAAGCTTGTAGCTGGACTGAGTTCCATCGTCGTTCATAACGCGAATAATATCTGCAGAAACGTAAGTTACTACGCCCGGCTTTTCAGCCAAGATTACGTCGCCAGAATCAACTGCTGCACGCCATTCAGAACCGGTACCAACAAGTGGTCGCTCCGACTTAATAAGCGGCACAGCCTGACGCTGCATGTTCGTACCCATCAATGCGCGGTGGCCTTCATCGTGCTCCAAGAATGGAATCAAGGAAGCGCCGAGAGAAACCATCTGACGTGGGGAAACGTCCATGTAATCTACAGTGCTTACAGGCACATCGACTGCTTCTTCTTCGTCCACGCGAGCAAGTGCTTGAGTGCCAACGAAGTTGCCGTTTTCGTCGAGTTCCTGGTTTGCTTGAGCAATAACGTGCTCGGCTTCGCGGTCTGCAGTCATGTATTCGACTTCATTAGTTACGTGACCATTCACAACCTTGCGGTATGGGGTTTCGATGAAGCCGAATGGATTGATGCGTCCGAAGGTTGCCAAAGAACCGATAAGACCGATGTTTGGACCTTCTGGGGATTCGATTGGGCACATACGTCCGAAGTGGGATGGGTGCACGTCTCGAACTTCCATAGAAGCGCGATCGCGAGAAAGACCACCAGGACCAAGTGCGGAAAGACGACGCTTGTTCGTAACGCCTGCCAAAGGATTGTTTTGATCCATAAACTGGCTGAGCTGGGAAGTTCCGAAGAATTCCTTAATAGTTGCGTTTACTGGACGAATGTTAATCAAGGACTGAGGAGTAATTGCCTCTGCATCCTGAGTTGTCATACGTTCGCGCACAACACGCTCCATGCGGCTTAAGCCGGTACGAAGCTGATTCTGCACAAGCTCGCCAACCTGACGAATACGACGGTTGCCGAAATGATCGATATCGTCAACGTCAACGCGCAACTGTACGTCTTGACCGTCGCGCTTACCTGGGAAGGTTTTTTCGCCAGAATGCAACGTTACCAAGTACTTAATAGTTGCGATAATATCTTCGCGATTCAAGCTGCGATCGCTGTAATCTGCTTCAATACCGAGCTTGCGGTTGATCTTATAGCGACCAACGCGAGCCAAATCGTAACGCTTTGTGTTGAAGTAGAAGGAATCGAGAAGATTGCGACCAGCTTCTGGAGTTGCAGTATCTGCAGGGCGAATCTTACGATACAAATCGGTAAGTGCATCGTCTTGCGTTTCAATAGGCTCTTTTGCGAGCGCATCCAAAACAAGTGGATAGCCTTGGAAAGCATCTGCAATTTCGTCTTTCGTCATGCCGATTGCCATAAGGAATACGATTGCGGACTGCTTACGCTTACGGTCTACGCGAACGCCTAAAACATCACGCTTGTCAATCTCAAATTCCAACCATGCACCGCGGCTTGGGATAATCTTCGCACCGAAAACATCCTTGTCGGAAGTGCGATCTTGTGTACGATCAAAGTACACGCCTGGAGAGCGCACAAGCTGCGAAACGATTACTCGCTCGGTGCCACCAATAATGAATGTGCCGTGAGGAGTTTGCAATGGGAAATCACCCATGAAAACAGTCTGGCTCTTAATTTCGCCAGTTTCGCCGTTTTCAAACTCAGCATTCACATAAAGTGGAGCAGAATAGGTGTAATCCTTTTCCTTGCACTCGAGCACAGTGTGACGTGGCTCTTCAAAGTATGGATCAGAGAATGTGAGGCTCATCGTCTCAGCAAAGTTCTCAATTGGGGAAATCTCCTGGAAGACTTCGTCGAGACCAGAAACATGAGGCACGGTGTGAGTTCCGTTTGCTTCATCTTCTGCAACGCGCTTCTTCCAGCGTTCAGAGCCGATCAACCAATCGAAGCTGTCGGTTTGCACGCCGAGGAGGTATGGCACATCAATAGGCTCACAAATGGAGCCAAAATTCACACGATCTGACGCTTTATGCAACTTAATATCATGTTCGTCAGCACGTGCGATGACTTTCGTGGTGCTCGTCATAGCTTGTTCAGCAGCCAATGGACGTTCCTTTATCACTCGCTAGTTAACTATTTAATCTTTGAAAAACTAAAGAAAATCGCGGCAAACGAAACTGCCAAATAAGCAAGTTGCGATGCGCGGGCGCCTTCTTCGGTTCCATGAGCATGCCCGCTATATGACACACCTTACACAGTCTGTCTACTCTACCAAAAACTCCGGACTTTTCCCCACTAATAACGAACGCTCGCAATAGTAATGTGCAAGTTGCGAGTAAACTAAATACGTTACGATTACGAAGTTACGTAAAGATACTTAAAAAGCTAAGGAATAGCATGAATAACAGCGAGAATACGCAAGAAGCAGCAGCCAAAACCAAAAAGCAAACCGAAGCACAAACCGAAGCACACAAAGCAGCAGCAAGCCGCGTAGAGCAAATGTACGAGTACGGCTACCGCAAATCAAATTATGCCCCAGACGAGCTTGTAACCGACGCTCACGGAAATCCGATTAGCGTTATGGACGCAATGCTCAGCGCCGACGATGCCGCGCGCGCAGAAACGCACACCCCTCACCTTTGCTTTTACTCCCCTCGTATTCCAGGAAATACAGGTTCCGCAATTCGACTTTGCGCTGTAACTGGCACTATCTTGCACTTGGTTGAGCCGCTTGGTTTTAATTTGCACGATACTAAATTACGTCGCGCAGGCTTGGATTATCACGATATGGCTCACGTTGTTTTGCACCCGAATTTTGAGAATTTAGTTGAGTCAATGCCAAATTCGCGAATTATTGCGTTTACTGCGAATGCTACGAAACTTTACACTGAAATTGAATATAAGCCGAACGATATTCTGCTTTTTGGACCAGAACCAGGAGATATTCCTGATCCAATGGATGTTATGGCTGGTCCACACGTTGCAGAGCAGGTGCGTCTTCCTATGCGCCCGTCACTTCGTAGTTTGAATCTTACAAATTGCGCTTCTATTGCAGTGTATGAAGCGTGGAGGCAACTCGGTTTTACAGGCGGAAAGTAATCACAAAAGCATACGACGTTTACATAATTAAGCATGCAGCAAGATTCACAATCTCTTCCCGAAGAACATCTCACCGAAGAAACTTCTCAGCCATTGCGCGAATTGGCAACACTTACGCGCGATAATGTTGCATTTTTTTGGCATAGTTGTGCACGCGATTTGCCTTGGAGGTTTGGGCACACTACCCCTTGGGGTGTGCTTGTGTGTGAAGTAATGAGCCAGCAAACGCAAATGAGCCGCGTTGTACCCTATTGGCTCACTTGGATGCAAACTTGGCCAGATGCACAATCACTAGCTCACGCTACGAGTGCTGAAATTATTACAGCTTGGGGTCGCCTCGGCTACCCTCGACGCGCGTTACGTTTACAATCTTGTGCTCAAGTTGTAGCAACAACATATCGCAATAAGCTGCCATGCACCTATGAAGAACTTATTGCCTTGCCAGGTGTAGGCGATTACACAGCAAGTGCAATACTCAGCTTTGCTTATGGCAAGCACATTGCGGTGATTGATACAAATATTCGCCGCGTACTTATGCGCGCTTTTACTGGAACTGAATCGCATGGTGGCAGCACAACGCAATCTGACCGCGAGCTTGCTGCAGCAGTATTGCCGGAAGATAATCATGTTACTACTGCCGCTGCTAACGCTACTAACACCACCAACACTACCTGCACTTCATCCGTTTGGAATCAGGCAATTATGGAAATTGGTGCTACCATTTGCACAGCACGATCTCCGCAATGCACTACATGCCCTTTGCAAACATGGTGCCGTTTCAAAGCTGCTGGATTTCCAGGTCTTGGCCGCCATACCCGCCCACAGCAACATTTTGCCGGCACTAATCGGCAAGTGCGCGGCATTATTTTACAGGCATTGCGTGAAGCACATAAAAAACAGCAGGTATTGCAACGTTGCGAGATCAACAATTTATGGTCGAATCAAACGCAACTTGACGAATGCATTGCTTCGCTCGATCATGACAGTCTTATCACTATATTGCCGGATGGCACTTTAGCACTACCTTAAGTAACTAACTAATTACGCTGCTTTTGTAACTCTTTAATTAACAACTTAATTACTTTGTATGTGAGTCTACCTTGTGTAGTGAGTACAGTTCATCTCATCGACTTATGTATTACAATGGTAAATATGTCAATGCCAACTACGTCACCACGTAAACCGCATCGCAATGCGAGTGCAACATCATTTCGCAACCCGATGCGCAAACCCGTGCGTAAGCCCGTACGCAACATGAGTGCAGCAAAACGAAAAATGTATCGTCGCCGCAGAATTGTTGTTGGTATTGCTTTGTTGCTTTTGATTATGCTGGTCATATTTTGCGTTATTAGCTTGAGTAAGGGTATTGCTGCTATTGGTAAAGCGATTGCTGGCCATGAAGTTACTATTGTTCGTCAACCAGTGCCAGACCCTCGTCCTGTTGGCTTAACACCTCATTGCACTGCTAAAGATATTCGTCTTGAGCTTTCTACTAAGTCACAAACTGTTCCCATGGGCGGTAGCGTTGAATTGACAGAACGATTTGTGTACGAAGGAAACTCTTCTTGCCTTATTGACGCATCGGATATGAATGCTGTTTTAACGATTAATAGTAGTGAAGAAGTTACGCAAGGTAAGCAAACAACTAAAGATAATAAAAAGAAAAATAATCAAGACAGCAAAAATAGCAAAGACAGCAAAGACTTTAAAGACTCCAGTAAGAGCGTTGACTACTTATCCCATGCAGTATGGCGTTCAGACGTATGCGATATGCCTTTGAAACCTCTTCTTATGGCAAAAGGCGACCATTTTGAGAAGAAAATTACTTGGAACACTAATTCCACTTCCGGCAAAGGCTGCACCGCTGATGAGGATTTGCCAAAAGTGAATCGCGGAACTTACGTTTTACGCATTGAGCACAAACGAGTACAAGGTTTGCATAGCGAACCTGTGCTAATTAACGTGCAATAATCGCTAGCATACCGTACAAAATGCGCTCGTACTAAAAGCTAGTAACAACTTGCGCATCAAAATTAAAGCCAGACGCGACGCTTGTGCCCGCAAAGCACGAAAGCAAGTCGAAACGTAGCTAATTCTTGAAGCTGTGTACTGGAGCAGGAATACGTCCGCCGCGAGTTACGAAAGCTTCGCAGCTTGTTTGGTTTACTGGCATAATCGGCGCATATCCCATTAATCCGCCGAAGTTCGCCATTTCGCCTACACCTTTTCCAATTACTGGAATAATTCGCACAGCGGTAGTTTTTTGATTAATCATGCCGATTGCAGATTCATCCGCAATCATGCCAGAAATCGTTGCAGCGGAAGTATTTCCAGGAATCGCAATCATGTCAAGACCGACTGAGCAAACGCATGTCATTGCTTCAAGCTTTTCAATAGTCAAGCAGCCAGACTTCGCAGCAGCAATCATATTTGCATCTTCCGAAACGGGTATAAACGCTCCAGAAAGACCGCCAACATAGCTACTTGCCATAATGCCGCCCTTCTTAACTTGATCGTTCAGCATAGCGAGCGCAGCAGTTGTGCCAGGAGCACCAACCTGGTCCAAACCGATTTTCTCAAGCACTTCGCCAACAGAATCGCCAACTGCAGGAGTTGGAGCAAGCGACAAGTCTATAATTCCAAACGGCACACCAAGCCTACGAGAAGCCTCTTGCGCAACCAACTGACCTACACGAGTAATCTTAAACGCAGTGCGCTTAATAGTTTCGCATAGAAAAGCAAAGTCTTTTCCTCTAGCAGCATCGAGTGCACTCGAAACAACGCCAGGACCAGACACGCCAACATTGATCACAGCATCGCCTTCAGTTACACCATGGAAGCCGCCTGCCATGAACGGATTGTCGTCCGGAGCATTGCAAAAAGCCACGAATTTAACACAACCGTAAGAATCGTTTCCAGCTGTAGCTTCAGCGATCTTTTTAATCGTGCGTCCGAGCAGCTCTACGCAATCCATGTCTATACCAGTTCGCGTCGAGCCGACGTTCACAGACGAGCACACAATTTCCGTCTCACTTAAGGCTTGTGGAAGCGACTCAATAAGCATGCGGTCTGCTGCAGTCATCGACTTTGCAGGAAGCGCCGAATACCCACCAATTAAATCAACTCCAACAGTGTGTGCTGCTCTGTCTAATGCGTGCGCAATTTGCACAAAATCTTCAGGCTTTTTACAAGATGACGCTCCAACAAGCGAAATTGGAGTTACGGTAATTCGCTTGTTTACAATTGGAATTCCGTAGTCGCGCGAAATATCGTTGCCGGTTTTTACTAAATCTTTCGCAAGACGTGTGATTTTTGCTTCAACTTTACAACAAACGTCCTGCAAGTTTTCGCAAGCGCAATCTAGCAGGTTGATTCCCATGGTGATTGTGCGAACGTCGAGCTGTTCTTGCTCAATCATCGAATTAGTTTCGCTTACTTCCATCAGGTTGAGCATTGTGTACTTCCTTACGTTTACTTAGATTGCTACGGATTTTAGATTCTGTGCATTGCAGTGAAAATATTGCTACGCTGGCAGCGAATACGCACGCCAATTTCGTCTCCTAGCGTTTCTAATCCTGCAGCAAAGTCGCCAAATTCGCAATCAACAGTAGACACGTCAACAATCGTCATCATGTTGAAGAATCCGTCGACAATTGTTTGAGAAATATTCAAAATATTTACATTATGCTCGGCAGCATGTGAAGTAACTTTTGCAATAATACCAACGGTATCGCAGCCGACAACGGTAATAATCGCCCTGAAAGCATCAGATTGCAACGCTTCTTGCGATTCATTATTTTCTGCAACTGCTGTTGTGTTATTGGCGACCATATTTGCCTCCTGCCGTTTTGAACCCGTACGTTAATGCATAAAGCTTATGCAGTTACACGAATTTGCGGTTATTTGTTTTATATATTGTACGTTTTATGCGCTTTATGCGTAAATATTATGCTGTTTCATATCTTCCGGAAGTGCGTTGCGAAGTGACACAAGCGATCCAGAGCGGAACACGGAACGAATGCCAGCAGCAAGAAGCGGCGCAATTGAAAGAACCGTCATATTATCAAGACGCTTCTCTTCGGGCACAGGAACTGTATCCGTCACAATGATCTCGCGAACCCCAGCAGCTTTTAAGCGCTCAACAGCAGGTCCAGAAAGCAAAGCATGCGTTGCAACCAAAGTAACAGATTTTGCTCCAGCCTCACGCAAAGTGCGTACAGCTTCGCAAATAGTGCCAGCAGTATCAATCATGTCGTCAACAACAATGCAATCGCGTCCTTTAATCTCACCGATAATGCCATGAGCTTCAGCATGATTTGGACGAGTAATATCGCGCGTTTTATGAATAAAAGCAAGAGGTAAATCTCCGAGTTTTGCAGCCCATTGCTCAGAGACTTTGATGCGACCAGCATCAGGAGAAACAATAGTTGCGTTGTCGAGCTTCATAGAGTTTCGCACATAATCAATAAGCACAGGCATCGCAGTCAAATGGTCAACAGGACCATCAAAGAAACCTTGCTCCTGAGTTGCGTGCATGTCGACAGTCAAAATGCGCGTGGCGCCAGCAGCGCGGAATAAGTCAAACATGAGGCGAGCAGTAATAGGCTCACGTCCCTGATGCTTTTTATCCTGACGCGAATATCCAAAGAACGGTGCAACCACGTTAATACTGCGAGCAGATGCGCGTCGCAAAGAATCGACCATAAGCAGCTGTTCCATAATCCAATTGTTAATAGGATTCGTATGTGCCTGAAGCACAAACACATCTGAGCCACGAACAGGCTGAGTAAAGCGCACATACATTTCGCCATTCGCAAAATCGTAGGCAGTAGTCTCAAGCACATCAATACCAAGATACTGTGCAGTCTCATTAGCAAGCTCTGGGTATGCACGACCCGTAACTAACATCATCTGCTTTTTTGGATTGCCTTCAAGAATTATTGACATAATTGCCTTCCCGTTTGCAAACTGGTGTACGCGACATAGTCACTTCCCATTTTAGCAGCCTGTACGCCTCGTACGACACAACAAGCGTTTTATTTTAATGCGTTACTTTAAAAATTACTAAGCGCTACGTTTGCAAAGCAAAATCATCATTACGAAAATAAGCCCGAATCCCACAAAATCTGCCCATGAAAAAACGGCTCCAGTAAACATAACAGCAGTAATTGCAGCAGTAACAGGCTCGCTAGCTCCAAGCAAGGTGCCACGAACTGAACCTACTCGCATAATGCCCTCTAAGAAGAGCCAATATGCTCCAAAAGTTCCAGCAATAACAGTAAAAGTAAAAAGCAGCATAGCGCGCAAATCTAATGCAGGCATTGTTTCCCACGGTCGCACAAACGGAAGCATAATAAAACCAGCAATAATAAACGTAATGCCATTAACAGTCAGATTTCCCCATTTTGCAATCAATTTCACAGGCATAATAGCAAGCGCCGCTGTAGACGCAGCATCTGCAAGACCCCAAAGCAAACCCATAACAGGCAAAGATAGTGAAGAAAGATTACCGCCTGTAGCCATTAAAGCGGTTCCTGCAAAAGCTAGCACAACTCCAATAGTTTCGCGCATAGTTGGCACGCGGCGAGAGCGAAAACACACATAAACCAAAACAAACAGTAAGTTAAGGCTTTGAAGCACAGTAGCAGTGCCAGAATTAGTCCAATCAATAGTCCATAAATACGAAACTTGCGTAAGAAGAACACACACAATTCCCGTAATAGCCATTGAAATCCAAGTACGACCAGTTTTCACAGCACCACTTAACTGCTTAGGAGTGCACACTGCAGCAGTAATGACAAATAACATGCCAGCAGCAATTTGACGAACGCAAGCGATTTGCAAAGGAGATACGTGATACGTCGACATAAGGATTTTCGAAACTGTTGCGTTTGCACCCCAAAATGCGCCACCCAAAAGAGTTAAAAATATTCCTACAAGAATAGCGTTTGTAGAATGATTTAACGCTGGATTAGGTTTATTTGGAGTACCTTCAATTGCTTTTGCTGCAGCTTTTGATGTGTCAAAAGTCTTTGAACCTGTTGATTGCAATTTCGAAGATTGTTGCTTTTTTGTTGAAGAGGAATCAATATTTGATGAATCCAAATCATGCGCACTGCTACGCCAAGAAAACTTAACCATTATTAGATTCACCTCGCATCCCCAAACAAGCAAACATGCAGTAATTATTGCACATCTACTCAACTAATTTGCTGGTAAACAACACTTTAGAGAAACATACTCTATTTGCACACACGAAAGAAATGTATAGTATTAAAAAATTACAATTCAAAATGCGCATATTAAACAATAAAATCAACGCACTAGCCATATGAAGGCGGTAACATGCACAACTACGCATCAAGCAGTAATACTTTTCAACCACACCACATCTTAGTTACTGGCGGCGCAGGCTTTATTGGATCTAATTTTGTGCATTACATAGCTAAACATCATACAACGGTTGCTGTTACGGTACTTGATTTGCTTACCTACGCTGGGAATATGGCAAATCTTTACGACTTACCTCAAGATTTTGCAAACAACCGATACGCTTTTATTCGCGGAGATATTCGAGACGAAAATATAGTTGATCAGCTATTAGATCCGCATAATCCAATTAAAACGGCAGAAGGAACAACACTTCCTGCTATCGACGCAATTGTAAATTTTGCTGCAGAATCACACAACGATAATGCAATCGAGTTTTCTGACCCATTTATAAGCACAAATATTTTAGGAACGCATACGCTCATTAAATTTGCACACAAATATAATATTCGTTTCCATCAAGTAAGTACCGATGAAGTTTACGGGGATTTTCCTATTGACAGCGTGCTTAAATTTGACGAGTCAAGTCCATATTGTCCGTCTAGTCCATATTCTGCAAGCAAAGCTGCAGGCGATCTGTTGGTAAAAGCATGGTGTAGGACTTACGGTTTGCGCGCAACTATTTCGAATAGCAGCAATAATTACGGGCCACGACAGCATATTGAAAAGTTTATTCCTCGCCAAATCACAAATATTATGTGCAATATGCCAGCAAAATTGTACGGCGTAGGAGATTCGATACGCGATTGGATCCACGTTGAAGATAATTGCGACGCAATATGGCATGTTCTAACGCGTGGAACAATCGGTGAAACATATAATATCGGTGCCAACTGTGAAGTTAACAACATAAATATTTTGCGGATTTTGATGCAGTTAATGGGCATGCCGGAAACAAATATAGCGTATGTAAATCCCAGAATAGGCGAGGATAGGCGTTACGCACTAGATACTACGAAAATTCGAACGCAATTAAAATGGGAGCCTAAGTACAACAATCTGAAGCAAGGCTTGCAAGAAACAATATCGTGGTACGACTCTCACGCTGATTTATGGAAGCCTATTAAAGCGCAAGTCGAGCAGCATTATGCTGAATTAGGGCACTGAATTTGGGTGACGAATTTGAGTGACGAAATTGGGTTAAGCATCAATCGGGTTTTCGGCATGAAAAAAGGGCTTCTAGCGATTGGCTAGAAACCCTACTCGCGGAGAATACGAGATTCGAACTCGTGAGGCTGTTACACCAACACGCTTTCCAAGCGTGCGCCATAGACCACTAGGCGAATTCTCCAAATGTTAACTTAACAACCAAATCGCTTGATAAGCAAACAACTTAAATAGAATACCACGAATTTGAGATATTGCAAACTCGCGCGCGCCGAGGCGACTAACCACGACCAAATCCCCGGCAAATGTTTGCGGCGACGAAAGTTGAGACTACTTAAGCAGCGGCTCTACTTGCGATTCATAAGCTCGCAAAGCCATGTCGATTACGTTGTGCATGTCGTAATAGCTGTAAGTGCCCAAGCGACCGCCGAAAACTGTGCGAGGCTCAGCCGCAGCAAGCTCCGCATAGCGCGCATACAATGCTTTATCTGCATCAGTATTCACAGGATAGTAAGGCTCATCGTCGCGAGTTGCAGCGCGAGAATACTCCTGCCACACTACAGTTTCCCCAGCTTTCACGCTCTTTCCAGGCACAAAATCAGCCTCGCCACTAGCCTCTCCGCCAACTTCTTCACGCTCTGGATTAAAGTTCTTAAACTCAATCGCGCGCGTAAATGGCACATCAGCATCCGAATAGTTCATAACTGGGCAGCCAAAATGGTCGCTCTCCTCGTAACGCACTTCCTTAAAGTCCACAGTGCGCCACTTCAACTCGCCGAGCGCATAGTCAAAATACCTATCAACCGGACCGGTATAAACAACCAGCACTCCAGCCTCCGCCAACGCGCGCTTGTTAAACGGCTGCGACTCGTCGAAAAAGTCTACGCCAAGCGAAACGTGAATACGCGGATCGTCAATCATGCGCTGCATCCAAGCTGTGTAGCCGTCCGTTGGCAAGCCTTCCCAAGTGTCTTTAAAATAACGATTATTGTAGTTAAATCGCACAGGCAAGCGTTTAATAATTCCAGCAGGAAGCTCAGAAGGATCCGTTTGCCACTGCTTTGCTGTGTAGTTTTTAATAAACGCTTCATAAAGCGGACGCCCAATTAAGCTAATGCCCTTATCGTTCAAATTTTGCGGATCTTTGCCAGCAAACTCCCCGCTTGGCTTGCAATCAAAGCCTTCGCTTCTTCTGGCGTGTAGTGCGCATGGAAGAATTGGTTAATCGTACCCAAGTTGATTGGCAACGGGTAAACTTCGCCGTCGTGAGTTGCGTACACGCGATGCACGTAGTTAGTAAACGACGTAAAACGGTTCACATAATCCCACACGCGCTTGTTGCTTGTGTGGAAAAGATGCGCACCATACTTATGAATTTCGATTCCCGTTCGCTCGTCAAAATACGAGTAAGCATTGCCGCCAATATGATTACGAACGTCAATAATTTCAACGCGAGCGCCAGTATGCTCCACTGCTTGTTGAGCTACAGTTAAGCCGAACAATCCTGCTCCAACAACTACTAAATCTGGGTAAGTTGCATTTTGGGAGATTGCTGCTTGCGTCATATCATTTACCTTTCGTACTTTTAGTTGGGCTTATTATTCAAACTATGCTCCAACTCAATTCATTCATGCACAATACATTCTAAGAATAGGCTTAAGCGTATATATAATATCTAATATGACTAAGGCAAAGAGTGCAAAAACCCAAGAAATACAAGAAGCGCAAAATACTAGCAGCGCAAATAGCAACAATAGAAGTTGGGAAGTTGTAAATCGTGTTGTTTACCCTGTAAAAGACGCTGAAATTACTATGCCACTTTACGTAATTCCTTGGCATCGCTCGTATTTGCAGCGCACTGTGCTCGATCCTCGTATGAATATGCGCGCAATCGATATAAATAATCTCAATCTTACTGATTTTAAAAAGCTTCTTGCAGACACTAGCAGTCATTTGCCAAATGTTGAAACTCAAGGGTTTGCACTGTTCTTTCGCGCAACTCACTTTGCATTGCATCTGGAAAACATGTGTCTCTTTGCACTTTCTTTAACGCTTTTCCTGCAAGCTATTGGCAGCATTGGACGAGCGTAAAAACTGTTAAGTTCACTGCCAGTGTTGAAGGCACTGGCTACTTGCAACTTATGCGATCGACTGGCCGCGGGCTTACGTATCCTGTGCAAAAGTTTGAGTTTGATTCTAATAAACAGCACCCAAACCAGCCAGCACAAGTTACGCAAGATACACAAATTATTAGCTACGAAATACCGATGACCGGTCTTGCAGACGGTGGATATTTTTGGTTTGAAGCTAAAGCAAGCGATTCTAGCAGTCTAACTGTTAGCAATGCCGAATGGAGTGTTCCTTTTGTAAATAAAGTGCAATTTAGCAACACAAAGCATCAGGAAGATTCAGCTAAGCAATCAAATAGCACTTTTTCTATTGCTATTACTACGTTTAATCGCCCTTCATACTGCCACAATCAGTTGAAGGCAATAGCAGAGAACAAAGCACTTCGTGCGCGACTTGACACAATTTATTGCACAGATCAAGGCACCGATTTAGTTAAAAATCAGCCTGGATTTAATGAAACAAGCGCAAATCTTGGCAACCAGCTCACCTATATTCAGCAGGCTAATTTAGGCGGTTCCGGCGGATTCTCGCGCGGCATGTTTGAAACGCTTAAAGCAGGAAAAAGCAGTTACACAATGCTTCTCGACGACGACGCAATTAGTGAAACAGAGTGTATTCTTCGCGCGCTTCAGTTTGCTGATTACACAATTAAGCCAGCCATTATTGGCGGCGGAATGCTTCACTTGGACAATCGTACCGTCCTTTACACTCAAGGTGAGCGTTTCACGCGCAACAATGTGTGGATGAAGCCTTCACAGAATCTTGATTACAATCATGATTTTGCAGCGATTACTTTGCAAGATTGCCCAGAACGTCACCAGCGAATAGACACTGATTACAACGGTTGGTGGATGAGCCTTATTCCAACTGCGATTATGAAAGAAATCGGTCTTTCGCTACCTGTGTTTATTAAGTTTGACGATACTGAATATTCGATTAGAGCACTTGAGCACGGATACCACACGATTTGCCTGCCAGGAGTGGCAGTTTGGCATCAAGCTTGGCACGATAAGGATCCTTCACGCACTTGGGAAGAGTACTTCTTCCAGCGCAATCGTTGGATTTGTGGATTACTTCATTGCACTCATCCAAGCTTACGTTTCGCGATTGAAATGCTTCGAAGCGACTTGGCTTCCGGCTTAAAACTTGCGTATTCTGCAATGCATTTGCATCATATGGGATTACAGGATATCTTGCGCGGACCGCAATATATTGTTGATTCAATGCCACAAAAGCTTGGCGAGGTTCGTAAAGCGCGCCAAGCGTTTAGCGACACGCAGCCGGTAAACGATAAGGCACTCATTAGTGAGGTTTTGCGCGAACACGTAAGCCCGTTTACTGCACATGACGCTAAGGCTTTGCGTAAAACACAAAAGCACGCAACGATTAAGGCTTTGTTTGCGCACGAAAAGCACGCAAAGAATCCTCGCCCAGAAGTTGCAATCCCAGCTCAAGACGTTTCTTGGCCTTCGTTTGTGGGAGTTAATACCGCAATTGTTACGGCTCCAGATGGCACTACGCTGAATCTTTTCCAACGAGATAGCAAGTTATTCCGTAAAATGTTGCGTGCGGACGCACTTTTGTCGTTAAAAATGTTGCGTAAGTGGAAGAAGCTGTCTAGAGAGTATCGCAGCTACGATATGGCGAACGTTGAAAGTTGGGATAAGATTTTCAACTCAACCAACAACAAGTAAGTAACGGAAGAAACAGCTACAAAACGCCGGAGAAATTACCGGCAAATGTTTCACGAAACTTGCTTAATCGTCATAGCACGATCGCTTAGCAAAGCATAATCACGATTGCGACTATCTCTAATCACAAACGTGCAAGCGTTCTCGTCAACAGCCACAGCTAGCAAATCTGTATAATCATCCTCAGTTGGGCTAGGTGTGCGTAAAGAAGTAAACAGCGTAAACTCGCCATTGTTAAACAAATTTAGCGGCATTTCAAAATACACTGTTTGATGCCCACGCTTTTGCATTTTCAGCACTTTAGAACCAGTATCGTAAGTGATTCCACCACGTCGAACGTCATGCAAAGCGATCGCCAAATAGAAGTCACCCGGCTCGTCATACTGATACTCAACAGCAAAACGGAAAGTATCGCTACTTTTGTAAATCTTGTCTTCCAAAGCATACGTCCTAAGCAACGGGCACTTTGCATTCAAACCTTGAGCATACTGACCCTTGCCCAGCTTTTCGCCAAGCTTATTTTGCTTTTCGCGTTCAGCTTCGATATTTGCCAAAGTATATTGATCTGCCACGGACTCAGTATTGCCAATCGCAGCAACTTCACCATCACTGATCATCATCGCACGTGTGCAATAGCGTTTAACAGCATTCATATCATGCGTAACAAGAATAACTGTTTTAGTAGGATCTTTTCGAATTTCAGTAAAGAAAGAATCGCACTTGCGCTGGAAAGCTTCGTCACCAACAGCCAAAACTTCATCAAGAACTAAAATATCTCCTTGCGCTTTAATTGCCACAGAAAAAGCCAAGCGAACTTGCATACCAGAAGAATAATTCTTTAACTTTTGATCCATAAAATCTTCAAGCTCAGCAAATTCCACAATATCGTCGTACATTGCGTCGATTTCTGCGCGAGTGAAGCCAAGTAAAGCTCCGTTAAGATACACGTTTTCACGGCCGGTAAGTTCCGGATTAAATCCAACACCAAGCTCAATAAACGGCACAAGCTTGCCTTTTACTTTTACACTTCCAGTATTCGGGTAATAGATTTGCGAAATGATTTTTAGTAGCGTTGATTTTCCGCCACCGTTTCGACCGACGATTCCGAAGAATTCACCGCGATGCACTTGAAAGCTTATGTCTTTAAGAACGTTCTGAATTTTATAGCCTTTAATACCTTTTGTAAGATTTATAAACGCTTGCTTTAGACCAGTTGCTTGCTCTGTTGGTAGTTTAAAATACTTGCCTACATGATTGACTGATAGAACAATATCGTCGTCGCTTGCTTCCGCTTCTCGCGCTACATCCGCTTCAGCTTCTCGCGTTGCCGTCACTTCCGCTTCTTCCTGTAATGTATTCATAAATTCCACTTCCCCGTCATAACTGTCGTAAAATTTTCGCAATTTTCAACATCGTCACATAACTTCTACGAAAAGACGACTGTTTCTTCTAAATAGATAAACTCCCAGCCACACTATGAGCACAGTAAGTAAAAGTGGCACACAAGACATCCAAGAGAATCCAAATTCACTCCACACAGTTGGTTGCGTATCTGGAGCCAACATATTGTGACGCATATCTTGAATGCATTGTGCTATAGGATTAAGCAGCTCAAGCTTTGCTAGTGCCGCAAAAATACCACCTTTATTAATCACATAGCTAAGCGGATAAATAATTGGCATGCCGTAAAACAGTAGCTGTTGAACCACTTCCCAAATATGCAAAATATCGCGGAAAAACACGTACATAGTAGACATTATTAACGCCATACCAATTGCAATCGCGTAAATCTGCACCAAACTTATTGGCAACAGAACCACTCTCCAAGTAAAATGCACCCCTCCAATAATTGCAAAAATAAGCACAACTACTAAGTTGATTAAGAAGCTTATTAAAGAACCAACTGTTGCCGAAACCACCACAATGTAGTTTGGAAAATGAATTTTGCGCAACAAATCGCCACGATCTACAAGCGAGCGCAAACCGATCGAAGTTGATTCTTGCACAAACTGCCATGCACTAATACCCAGTAATAACACCACAGGATAAGTCGGTGTGCCATCTGTCATTCGCAAAAACTTGCCAAAAATAAGATACATCACACAAAACATCATCAACGGCTTCAACGCCGACCATGCTACGCCTAAGAAGGAGCCTTGATAGCGCAGCTTAAAATCGGTTTTTACTAAACCACGAAGTACGATATTTGCATAAGCGTACTTGTTTCGACAACGAGTTATGAGATTTTTCACGTTCCCTATAATATCAGTTATATTGTAATTGAATGTGCTTAATCAAATATGATACGAATACACGCAAGTGCTACACATAAGACATTTATGCTAACATCGTACGTATGCCGAAAGTATCGATTATCGTTCCAATTTATAATGTTGAAGCCTTTTTACCAGAATGTTTAGAGTCTATCCAAAATCAAACTTTTACTGATTGGGAATGTTTAATGTTTTCAGATGGGAGCAAAGACGGTTCCATCGATATTATGAAATCTTTTGCTGAAAAAGATAGTCGCTTTGTTGTTATTGAAAAAGAAAACGAGGGCTATGGAGCCACTTGCAATCGCGGTTTGGAGCGTGCTCAAGGCGAGTGGATTAGCATTGTTGAGCCGGATGATTTCATCGATCCGCACATGTATGAGCGTCTTTTAAGCAATACAGATCTTACGAATGAAAAGATCGATATTATTAAAGGCGGATACTGGCTTTTTTACGATGGAAAAGATGGATATAAGGATGCAGTAGACACGCCAAACTTGTGCTATTTTATGCCTAAACACAGGTCTATTTTTAGCTTGAATGAATTTGCTGAGCCTTTCTACCATCATCCTTCTATTTGGTCCGCTATTTACCGCAAAGATTTTCTTAACGGAGATAACAAAAATAATGAAACCATACGTTTTAAGCCGATTCCTGGAGCAGGTTGGACTGATAATCCTTTCTTTGCGCAAACTATGGTTTTAGCAAATAAAATCTGCTGGAATCCTGGAAAGTACTACTATTATCGTCAAACTAATCCTGGCGCTTCTAGTTTATTGAAGGATTTTCATCTTCCGTTTGACCGTTTGCGTGATATGCGCGAGTTTCTCAGTAAGCAGAATATTTCACGCGAAGTTTTACAAGCTTTTTATTCACGCGAATTTGATTACGTTAATTCGTTAATTACTGAGTTTGGTTTTGACGATAAGAATCCGGAAATACGCAAGCTTATTCGCGAAGTTTTTAGTTCTATGGATTCAAAAGAAGTTTTCCTTATGGCTTCACGTTTAAGGCCAGAGTTTATGGATTACTACATGGATTTCTTAGGATCCTCGTACGAAGTTAAAGCACACAAAGCAGAATCTAATCCTGAGCTTTCTCTTGTTATTTTTACGCATAATGCTCATTCTTGGATTGTTGATTCTCTTAAAGCTTGCACTTCTATAAGCAATATTTCTTGCGAATTTATTATTGTAGACTCTCATTCTTTGGACAGCACTCTTAATATTGCTAACAGATTTACAGATAAAGATAAACGCTTTACAATTCTGCAAAATGACAATTTATATACTGTAAAAGATATGCTCTCTAAAGCGGTTGATTACGCTCATGGAGAATACACTATTTTTATGCCTTCAAGCTATATAATCAACGAAAACGTGCTTAGAGCCGCTTTAGATAATATGCTTAAATGCTCTAACAATAAAAATAAGATCATTGATCTTGAGTTCTTTAACAATAAGAGTTTGCATAGCGATTATCTAATTGATTGTTCCATTAAAAATGATATTAAACATAATATTGATCTTTCTGAAGAAAGCTTTATTAGACCTGTAAATAATGATGACACACTGCAAGATACTTATTACGGATCTTACGCTCCTAAAGATATTGCAGAGCTTCTAATAAACAGTTGCTACAACTATGGCTGGCAGAAAGTATGGAGAACTGAATTTCTGAAATCTGCTCACATTGAAGCTGGAGTTAACGATACTCCTGCAACTCTTATGACTTTTAGCACTCGCGCAGCATTAGCAGCTCAAAATATTATATATTGCGATTTGGCTAAATCATACGAAAATGCTTATGGCAGGTTCAGCATTGGAGCTGGAGAAGGATTCGAAAATCTTAATACTAAAACAATTCCAGAAAACTTCTGGCTTTCAATAGAGCATCATACTTCATTCAACGAAGCACCACTTGAAGTTGATTCGGTGTTAGAGGTTGGAAAATGGCTTGAAAGCAAAGGGCTTCTGGAAACATACAATCAGGGATACGCAAATGCTCTTGTGGAAAGCTTCGTTCACGATTGCCATACGCGAGTAACTGCTGAATCGTTAGCAAGCATCGTTCAAGATAAGTTAAAAGAAGTATTAGAGGCTCTAAATTACGAAAGAAGTTCACACAACTTACCAACGTATTTTTACGATGAAAAAGCTTATAACGAATTCCAAAAGTTGCAGCTTAACGCCACTTCTCGCACTTTGTGGCTAAAAGAGCGCATGCTTGATTTTGAGCGCAAAAGCGAATTATGCGAGCAGGAAATTAGTAATATTCGCACTTCTGCACGCTATGTTATTGGCGAAAAAATCGTAAAAACAGCGAAGAAAATAGCCTTCCCGTCTATTATTGCAAAATTGCAGAAAAAGATACGCCTCATGAGAAGAGATAATAAATAATTTAGATTCTCGTAATATACTATACTGTTTGTTGTAGGTAAATCTGTTGGAGATCGTTAGATTATGAATACTTCGTTAAACAATGAGCGTAAAAGTGTTCCAATTTTATACATTGTTGTACCTTGTTTTAACGAGGAAGAAGGCATTTCTAAAACCGCCGAAGTCCTCCAAGCGAAGATGAATTATCTTATGAATCAAAAACTCATTCACTCTTACAGCAAGGTGATTTTTGTAGATGACGGTTCTAAAGATTCAACATGGAATTTAATTGCTTCTTTTAATCGCAAGAACCCTTCACTTTTTGGCGGAGTAAAGCTTGCGCATAACCGCGGTCACCAAAATGCGCTCTACGCAGGGCTTATGTACGCTCGCAAGCAAGGTTGCGACGCTGCTATTTCTATGGATTCTGATTTACAAGATGACGTAAATGCAGTAGACGAAATGCTTAAGAAGTTTGTTGAAGAACATTGTGAGGTTGTTTACGGAGTTCGTTCTTCACGCAAAAAAGACACTTGGTTTAAGCGCAATACAGCTTTGGCTTTTTACAAGGTTTTTGCTTCAATGGGTGCGGAAGTTGTGCCAAATCATGCGGATTATCGCCTAATGAGCGCAATTGCTTTGGATGCTCTTTCCGAATACAGTGAAGTCAACTTATTCTTGCGCGGAATTGTGCCAATGCTTGGATTTAAAACTGGCAAAGTTTATTACGAGCGTGGAGTAAGAACTGCTGGAGTTTCAAAATACCCTTTGCGGAAAATGATTTCTTTCGCTTTAGAGGGTATTACTTCATTCTCCGTTAAGCCGCTTAAATTAGTCACGTATATGGGATTGCTTTCTATTGTTATTGGTTTTGCAATGTTCATATACGTAATTGTGTCTTTATTTACCAATCACACTGCTGTTGGTTGGTCATCGCTTATGTGCTCAATATGGTTTATTGGCGGATTCCTTATGATTTCTATGGGCATACTGGGAAGCTATATTGGCAAAATTTATTTGGAATCTAAGCATCGTCCACGCTACTATATTGAGAAATCTTTGTAAATACAGTCTTTGTAAATATATTTTTATAAATACAATTTCGTGAAGGCACTTTATAAAAGCAATTTTTAAAGAGAGGTTCAAAAAGTATGATTGAGCGTTTTCAGCATGTAAGCGTAATGCTCGGGCGCTTTTTTAGCAATGCTATTGTATGGTGTTCAGCTGTATTTTTCAGCGCGTTAGCATTACTGAGTTTAATTCTTTCTGCTCATCTTTTCCCCGGAGAATACAGACTTGAGTTTTTATGGTTTCAGTCGCCATTTGTACTCATTTTAAGTGCTTTATTATTCTTTATTTTCGTGTTTTTAAAGAAACGGCATGTTTTTGATAAAATCCGTATTCGATATTTTGCTGCAGCAGTTTTTGCTTATGTACTTGTATTGGGATTTTTGTGGATAAAAGTTACTCGTGCTTGGCCTGAATGGGATCCTGCTTATATGTTTAGCGCGGCGCAATATTATGCGGATCCTAATCGAAAACCTATAAATTGTGCTACTGATACGTCAGAATTATCGTGGATTATTTGCCCGGGCGGTTACTTCACTAGATTCCCATTCCAATTCCCTCTTCTTTCTCTTATGCGATTTTTGGTAATCGTCTTTGGCTCTAACGCGTACCTTGCTTTTGAAGTATTGAACGTGTTATGCGCTGCTGTTACTGGAATTCTTATTGCATACTACGTAAATTTGTTGTTCCGTAATAAGAATGTAACTATTCTTTCTTTGCTTTTGTATGCAGCTTTTTTGCCTATGATTTTTTACGCGACTTTTGCGTATGGCAATACTGTTTGCTTACCGTTTGTTTTTGGCGCGCTCATTTTTCATGCTAAAAATATTAAAAGTGGAAGTTGGCTTAATGCGGTTCAGTCGCTGATTTGCATGTTCTTTGCTATATTGCTTAAGTCAACTATGGCTTATTGCTTGATTGGCATGATTGTCGTGTGGATTGTGTCGGCTTTGCGCTCTAAAAAGTGGGAACACGCTGTTTGCGTATTGCTTGCCATTGTGTTCTTTGCTTTAAGTAATGTTGCTGTGGCAAGTTCAGCTAATTCTTTCGGGCATAATGCAAAAGATGGTTTACCTTCTACTGTTTGGCTTGCAATGGCAACAGATCCGTCTCGTAACATAGGTCCAAATAATCCTGGATGGTATAACGGATATCCTACGAGCTTTGACGTTAAAACGTATAACAAAGATAACATTAAAAAGGAATCTACAGCATTATTACGTGATAATCTTAAGCATTTCGCAAATAATCCTGGCGATGCTTTTAGTTTTGTCACTAAAAAATTTGCTGGAGAATGGCTTGAGCCAACTTATGAATCTTTGCTTGCAAGTAGCTGGAAGTGGAATGGTCCAAATAGACCAGTTTTGCTTGATCGCAAAATGAATCCTGTTTTAAGATCGCTTTATTCTGGAAAGCTTAATATTATTACATTTACTTTCTTAGACGCTCTTCAATTTATGCTTGTTGCTTTTACCGCACTATTCTTATGCGTAGCTCTACGAAAGAAGAAGCTGATTTCTTGCGAATATTTTACTCCGCTTGTTATTGTCTTAGGAATGGCTGTTTTGTATCTTGTTTGGGAAGCACAGTCGCAATATATTTTGCCAGCATACTTGCTTATGATTCCATTTGCTGCTCGAGGTTTTGATATGCTACTTTCGCGCTACGAAAATCGTGCTGCAAATAATAGTAATGCAGCAAACCCAAGCAATAATTGATGGCATTGTTTGGTAAATTATGGAAGATGCAATCATTCCCCATGCAGCGTATGTGACGTTTGCTGCCATTGCGCGAGAGGCTCCTACTTGTGCAATTCCGCGATAATAGCTTAAATACGAGCTTGTGCCTAGTAAACCTATTGCAATTATCATTGATATAGTTGCTAAAAGCTTAGAGGACGCAAATATGCTACTCGCTGAAATATTGGCTGTGAAGCATAGCATTAACGCGATTATCGTGTAAGAAATAGCAGATACTGTTTCTCGAATGTGTAAGATTATTTCGTCGTCTACGCTTTGCTTTCTAGCGGCCCAAGCGCATACTACAGCTTCGCTTCCCCAGCCGATTACGCTTAAAAATGCTCCAGCTAACCCTAATAGTGTGTTTGTAATGTTTGCAGAGCTTAGTGTATTTTGCGCATCAGAGCATGAATAATATCCAAGTACTCCTACTGCTATAAGAGCTAAAGTAAAAGCTGCGTATTTTTTTACACTTAAACGTTCTTTTAGCACGATTGCGGAAAGAACTGCTCCAAAAGCAGGGTATAGTGAGGAAATCGCTGCAGCATATCCAGCTCCTATATTGCTTGCTGCTAAAACATATCCGCTCATGCCAATAGGCCCGCCAAGTAAGGATCCGATGATAATAGGCGTGAGAATTTTTGGCTTTTTTAGTATTTCAAAAGTTTTATTCCACTTTTTTCTAACACTTATATAAGTCCATATGAGTATTGCGCATACAATATCGTGAAGTAATGCGCCAATAATTCCTGTGAAGATTACTAGAGCAGTGTTACTTTCGTATGATGCGTTATTTGTAAATACGAATGATGCAGTTAAAAGAGCTAGAAGAGCTGTATCAACTCCCCATAAAAGTCCACTTAGAAACGAATATTTCATAAATACCTACTTGCTTGTTAGAAGATGTTTGTGATTTGTTTCTGCTTGTTTATATGCTGCTTATTTAGCTTTCACTTGTTTGTTATTAGTTTGTCGATTTATTTATTATTTTCATAAGCTTTTAAAGCTTCGTTAATATATCGTTTCGCATAGCTGTAATACGTGTACATGCAAGTTCCTATATTTTCGCCTTCTGCTTGTTTAACAAGTGACCACAAATGCCAGCACCATCCTGCAAATCCTATATAAGCCAATAAATGACGCTTTTCTTGCGTAGATGGAGTATGCGCTAAATAAATAGGCATTGCTTCGCTTATTTCGGTGTTATTGAATTCGTCTGAAACACATAAAGTACCAAAATCTTGAGCGTAATCAGACATTCCAGCATATTCCCAATCGATAAGATGATAGCGATTGTTTTGATCTATTAGAATATTTGCGCCTAGTATGTCATTATGGCAAAGGCAAGTATGCGAGCCGTCTTGAGTAATTACAAAGTTATGAAGCTCGTCAGCTAAAACACTTAGGTCGATGATTTTTGGCGGTATTTCTACATTTCTATCATTAAGTTCTTTCATATAGCGCTGAGATTCTGCGTAAAAATCAAAGTTGCGATGCACGCTTTCGTTACTTTCATGCAAAGAACGAACTAATTTCAAGCTTTCCTGTAATTGGTTAGGATCGTGCATATTTGCAATATGGCAATCTGGCAAAAATCGTGAAATCTTCCAACCTTCTTTAGCGTCTGCTGTAATAAAAGTGCCATCTAAACCAAGTTTTTGAGCCAATTGCAAAGCTTCAGCTTCAGCTTGTCTGTTAATAAGCACGTCTGTTCCAATGCCAGGATGCCTATAAACGTATTCGCTATTGTCAACCGAAAAATGGCAAGATAAATTAGTAAGACCTTTTTTAAGCGGATAAACGTTATGAATATCGGATTTTTTGCAGTTAAGTGTTTGAGTGATATGGTCAAAAATTGCGCTATCAATATTTTCTAGGAAAAGTGGATCAAATTCGCGTAGCTCATCAATAGAATCAAATTCGTGAATAATTGGCGTATCGTACTTGCGTATTTGCATGTCGAGTTCGTCAATGTGTTCAATAAAAATATCTTCCCAAAGTTTTCCTGCAGTTTGTGGCAAATCGTATTCTTCACGAAGAATTTGCATAAATCGTTTAGAAAATGCTTCGTCAAAATATACGTGACCAATCATGTACCAAGCGTTACTTCCGCCAATCGTGACTTTTGTAATGCGATCATGCGCTCCGCAAGTCATGCACCATTCTTTAGTGTATCCTTGCTGGAATTGCGCGGAATAATAAGCTTTCCAAACGTATTTTTCAAATGGATTTTCGTCGAAATAATTGTCGGATGAGCAAATATAAGTGTTCGATAACTGGTTTGCTACTGCCATAATTGAACTGTTGTTATTGCGCGTGCTGTACTCGCTATTGGGCACGATTTTTACGTTAAAAGCGTCTTCTAAGTAGAAAAATTGCTCTTGCTTGTAGCCAACAACAATTGTTATATCGTTAATCCCAGCTTCGTTAAGTTGCTTGATTTGGCGTTCAATAAGAACCTCTCCTCGAACTTTGATTAGTCCTTTAGGTATCTCGTATGAAATAGGAGAAAATCTTGAAGAAAAGCCTGCTGCCATAATAATAGCGTTGCGTACTTTATATGGTTCAAGAGATTTCATGCCTTCTTCAGTGATGCGCAATTCATTTGTTGTTTCAATAAGATTTTTATTTTCTGCGCTTTTTATTGCTGAATTAACAGTTCCGAGTGAAATTCCTGATTGCGAGGCTATGTCTCGCTGGCTTAATTGCGCACTTCTGTTTTTGTTATTTAATAGCGTTGTAAGAAGCTTAAATTCGTTGTGATTGATAGCCATGCGAGCCTCGCTTGTGTTGGTATTTTGTTCATTATACAACAAGCGTTCAAAAATAGCTATTAAATTTTTATTTTGAACAACGCACAGTTAAAGCGACCAAAACTGCACAAGCATGTAAAGAAAAAGCCGTTTTACAACCAAAATCCGACCGAAACTGCGCAAGCATGTAAAGTTTATGTCGCTTTTTAGCGAAAATCCGACCAAAACTTTACAGACGCGTAAAGAATAGGTCGCTTGCAAGCAACAAAACGTATATAATGAGTAACCATATGACTTTTGCTAGTAAAAGTGAGAGAAAGCAACAGAAGGTGTAAGTATGGCGTCTGTATTTCGTAAGCTAATGCGCAAATTTATTGAGCATTGTCCTTCATCAAAACGTTCAATAAAAGATCTTAGAGCGCAAGTTAGCGATTTACAGAACAGCATAGATCGCATGCAATGCGTGTTAGACGAGCAATTGCCACGCATTCTTGAAAACCAACGCAATATGCACGTTGACATACTTACGAATCGAGAGCACGCTTCTCTCTTAGCTTGGGCAAACTATCGCAATGACAACGAAAGCGATTTTGATGCTCGCAAGCGTTTTTACTATAGTCTTCCTCAGGCAACTGGTTCAGTGCGACTTATTCAACGCGGTTGCGCTTCGCTTTTAAATGAATTTGCAACGTTTGCTAAAGAATATAATTTGCAATATTGGGCTGATTTTGGTACTTTGCTTGGCACTATTCGCCATCGCGGATTTATTCCTTGGGATGACGATACAGATTTAGGAATGATGCGAAGCGATGTAGATAGGCTTCTTGAATTGCTTAAAAAAGATGAAAAGTTGTCTAAACGCTATCGCGCAGTGCTTATATTTGACCCTTACGTTTTCTGCAGGCAGCTTAGATTGCGATACAAAAATTCTGAAGACCCCAGCTTCATTGATATTTTCTTCTACGATTACATGCCTAAATACGATGAGCATACTAAGAAAAGGTTTATTGAAATTCGTGAAGAATTAAAAAAAGATTTGAAATCTAAACCTTTTTATAATAAATGGCACGCAAACGGATACTTGGAAGATGGCGAAGAGTTTAGTGGCGAAATAGAAAATACTTTCACCAAATATCAAAATATTGCAAAAAGTGAAAATATTATTGCAGATGACGTTACTAGCAACGAGTGCAATATTATTTACGGGCTTGATAACGTCGATTCTGAATTAATATACACATCGCAATATGAGGATATATTCCCGCTTAGGCAAGAAGAATTTGAAAAATTCGCAATTTTAGTACCTAATAAAGCAGAAAAAATTCTCTTCAATTATTATGGGAATATTTATCAGCTTCCTTCAGATATGGTTTCGCACTTGCAGCATGTAAGCCGTGAGTTGCTTAATAACAAACATACTATTGAAGCAATTGAGCAAGATATTGAAACTAACCCTTATATGCACTGATCATGCTTAAGCTCTGAAATTTAATAAGTATATACATTACATTCATTGTCATTGATCGTAAAATACATAAAGCGGTAAGTATTCGCGCTACTTGCCATGCGTTTGCAATATACTTGCTTTAAAAGTAACAGATTTGAGAACCGATACGCACAATAATGTGGGGTAAATAGTGGCAGCAATAGCGACAAAAAGCGAAATGCATGAAAACAGCACAAACGAAAAAAGTACGCGCATAATGCAGAGTTTTCTACTAAAAATAATGACATCTATACAAAATATGCAAAACTTTTTAAAAACCCACGCATTATTGCGCAAAATATTACCCTTTATAACAATATTTGTAATTACTGGACTTGTTACTATTTTCTTCTTCAGTAATCTATATCTTTCCTATAGTTCTAAAAATTATGCAGAAAAACAACTTGCTCTAGTTAACGCATCAATACCAGACTCCAGCAGCTATAATGCGCAAACAGGCAAAAAAGAAACTAAAGATCAAGCTCATATAGTTGGAAATACAATAAATATTCCAACTTCTGGATCAGATGTAATATTAAGCGACATCAACTCCGCTACTAAAGCTATAAAAATTGAGTTAGAGCAAACAAAACCAGTAACACTAGTTACAGGAACTGTTGAGATCGAAGACTTCGGCATAGCTCCAAACGCGTACACTCTAGCAGACTCTTTCCAAATGTCTACAGGAAAACACAACACTAGAACACTTCGATTTGAAAGCCACGGAGACGCTTATAAAGTTCGCTTACACTTCAACCAAACAGGAGCTCCTTTTACACTCAAAGCTGTAACAGTAAATCCGCCTTTTGCGCTGCACATAAACTTTGGAATGTGGGCAATACTTTTCGTTGCAAGCTCACTTATATTCTTGGTATACAAGAAAAAGTGGTATTTGCTTAACTACGACCGCCACAATCTTGCACAAAATATAGTTTTTTGGGCAGTATGCGCAATGCTTATGGGATTCTCGCTCTACCTGTGCTTTGTTGTATATCACGGCCACGGCATACGAGTGCCATTCCCGTCTGACTTATACGATCGCGTCAACGGAAATCCGTACACTGAGCAGCTTAAAGCTTGGAAATCAAACTCTTTGGCTCTGCTGCAGCAGCCACCTAAAGAATTAGTAGAATCCGCAAACCCGTTTAGTTGGGGTCAACGCATGGACTTGGGTTCTAAAGGAGTATCCATACCTTGGGATGTGGTATTCCACAACAATCATTACTACTGCTACTTTGGCATAGTACCATTCCTGCTCACTTACTTGCCTTTTAATCTGCTCTTCCCACATGCAGTTCCTTCCGCAATATTAGTTGTTACAATATTTGCAGTTGCGATTATTCCGTCTATGTTCGCGCTTCTTAGAGAAGTTGTTGAATTCTTTGCAATACGTACCAATTACTGCCTGTTTTTGCTTTCTGCAGCAGCCTTCCCATTTGGATGCTTAATCTTCTACTTGCAATCTTCAGCATCCCTTTACTATATGCCTCTGCTTAGCGCAATACTGTTCGGGATCTTATTCGTATACGCTTCTCTTAAAGCTGTGCGACTTCACGCAACTCATCCGCGCGCTGGATACACGCTTTTTGCGCTCGCTGGCATAAGTCTTGCTTTACAGTGTGGATCAAGGCCAAACGCGTGCATTCCAGTTGTTGCTTTTATAGCACCGCTGTTTATTGCGCTATTATTTGACGCGAAACGAAGTATTGCAAATCGCGTTGCTGCGGCTTCAAGCTTCCTTGTTCCTGCAATCGTAGGTGTAGCTGGAATATTAGCTTATAACTACTTGCGTTTTAAGTCTTTCTTTAATTTTGGCAATGAAGAGCAACTTACTAATTTCGATTTGCGATTTAATAGTAAATCTTTTGACCCTACTAAGATTCGCGATATTTTCCTTAATTATTTCTTAAAACCTTTTAATATTTCGGAAAATTTCCCATATATCTCTATACCTTGGGCAAATAATCAAGGTTATGGAAATTCTTTCTACACGCATATGATTTTCGGTCTTATGATGATTCCACTCTTCTGGTGGATGTTTACATTAAGACGTAAGTTTATGCAAAAAATTGAGTATATTATGACAGTCGTTGGATTAGTAGCATCCTTCTTGCTGCTGTACCTTAACTACTGTTTAGGCGGCAATTTGTACCGCTACTATTGCGATTCGATTATTATATTCATTTTGATTGCAATAATGAGTATGCTTCACAGAGTTAAGCCTTATAGCAAAGATATTGATATTACTTGTGAAAAAGATTGTGCAATTGCTGAGCAATCGTCTTTGCGTTTGTATATTCCAGCTGTGCTTTGTGCAGCGGTAACTATTGTAATAGTTGGTTTATTAGTATTCAGTAATCATACTGAGCCGTCTGCAGATATACAAAACGTAAACCCTGATTTATTCCTTAAGTGGAGTGATTTATTTACGATTGGTCGCTGATTTGCGCGACGACCTGCCGTAGCGCTTAAAGCGTAGCGCGCGAAGGCGACTCGGAGCGTGAGCTTGCGTTGAAAGCACGGTGTGCTTTCAACGCAAGCTCAGCAGCAAGTACACGCAAAGTGTACGAGCGCTATAAGCGCAAACACAAATTTTCCAGCCTCGTCAAAACCGAAAAATTAAATCAGTTACAAAACTCATAGACGATACTAAAGAATATCGAAAATAAAACTCGCGCAACATGAAACAAAATGTAAAATAAACTATATAAAAAATGGCCAGCATGCTGTTGAGCACACCGGCCACTTTAGCTAGTAGACTTAATTACTTAGCTTGCAATGTAGCCTTCTGGCAATCCTGACGCCAAATACCATTACCGTCATAATGCTCATCTTCAACAGGAGCACCGAGCTTTTCGAAGCCGCCGCGAGCGTAGTAATCTTTACGAAGATTGAACATAAGAACAAACTTCTTATCCTTACCATGCGTCCAAACGTCACCATTTTGGCAACGCTGACGCCACCAGCCAGCACCCATATTCTCCTCTTCGGCAACAGGAGCGCCAAGCCAAGCAGCACCACGATGCCCTTGGTAAGAGTCGCGTAACTCGAACTGAATCACGTACTTAATGTCTTTGCCGTGCGTCCAAACGTCACCGTTCTTGCATTGCTGACGCCACCAGCCAGCACCCATATTCTCCTCATCGGCAACAGGAGCGCCAAGACGACCATAGCCACCATGCTTGTAGTAAGAGTCACGCAATTCATACTGAATCACGTACTTCTTATCTCGACCCTGCGTAAACACGTCGCCATGCTGGCAACGCTGACGCCACCAGCCAGCACCCATATTCTCCTCATCGGCAACAGGAGCGCCAAGACGACCATAGCCACCATGCTTGTAGTAAGAGTCACGCAATTCATACTGAATCACGTACTTCTTATCTCGATCCTGCGTAAACACGTCGCCATGCTGGCAACGCTGACGCCACCAGCCGCCTCCCAAGTTTTCTTCGTCTGCAACAGGAGCACCAAGACGAGCGTAACCGCCGTGACCATAGTAGGAGTCGCGCAATTCGTACTGAAGAATAAAGCTTTTATCTCCGTTGGTCCAAAGATCGCGGCGATTTGCTTTCTTACTTACTTTCCAGCCGTCTCCAACTTCTTGCGAAGAATTTGTGCTGGTGTTAGTAATCGTGTTACCAAACTCAGAAACACCATTGATTTCGCTGCCATCAGCCATGCCAAATGCGTTCAAATCAACGCGACCATCAATTCCGTCAACGCTGCCGTCGGAAGTGTACTGCCATCCGCGCAATGCTGTAGAAATAGGGAAGCCTACACGAGAACCGTAGCTAGCAACCCAGCTTGTACGCTCGTGAATATACTGAGAATTTAATGGTCCTCTCAAATAATTTGTATAAGAGTAAACGCCGAGCTTATGGTAGCCTGCAGAAACTAACTGATTCCACCAGGAAGCAACAATATCCTGGTAAACATATGGGGATGTTGGTGGTTTATGACCACTCCAGCTCCACTTTTCCAAATCGTAATAAACAGGATACGTTAAATCTTGAGGACTTACTCCAGCACCCTGTAAAAGATTTACAATGTCGGCGCCTTCAGCAGCACCATCTTCAGCTTTTTCAGCATAGGAATACATGTAAATGCCGAATGGAATACCAAGACGCTTGCATTCGCTAATATTGCGCAAAGCTTGCTTGTCATATCCATTATCCCAGCCATAGCTAATACGAATAATCGCACCATCTACTCCAGAAGCTTTTACAGCATCCCAATCAATTTCTTTTTGATGCTCAGAAACGTCAATAACCGCCTTAGCGTTATTGACGAACACATCATCATTTCCATCGATAAAAGCCGTAGTACCATCAGCATCGCTCCAATGCGCACCATACTCATTATCAATAAACGAGCTTTGATACACAGTGCCAGAATGTGATTGAATAATAGGCTTAACAACACTTTTGGTATGCACATTAGCACGCACATTTGCATGCACATTAGTATTCACATGTTCAATCGATGAAGATTTTTGCGGCGCAATGACATTCATAGTGAAAGCAGTAGCAGCCGACACTAATCCAGCTAATACACGTACGATAATCTGTCCCACGAGTCCTCCAGACATGTTTTTTACGTGTTTCTCCGCTACTACCATAGCAATAGCACCCTAATAACAAGCATAAATTCAATAGAAATGTGAAAATAATATGCAAAAATATGTGATTTTTACAAAAAACTGAAATAAATAAACCATTAAAAAGAGAATTGCAAAACGTAAAGTAAAAATAAAAATGGAGCGGACGACGGGAATCGGACCCGCGTAATCAGTTTGGAAGACTGAGACTCTACCATTGAGCTACGTCCGCAATTACGCACCATACTTGCACGAAATATTCACGCACAAATATCGACTCGTTCAAGTATACAGATGCTTGTGACATCGACACAAGTGCACAAAACATATTTTTCTTATATTGTATCTTTTCTTATAAGACTTCAAGCATTACAACAGCTGATGCGAAAGCTGAATTATCGTCTAATAATCCGTCATGGCTGAGCGAAATATGCCAACGAATATTAGCTACGTGCTCACTACTATCTACACACTCGCTGGACGCACTGAAAAGCGATTTTACAAGTTGCGAATGCACATCTGAGCTGAGAATAACGCGCGGGCAACCATGGGAATCGTTAAGAATCTCGATACTAGCCCACGGCATGTTATCCAGAGTATATGGATAAGGGTTATTTATTGTGCATAACGCCTCGGACCACGCTTTAATCACAGCTTCTTTGCCAGCCCAACGTGCTGCAATATGTAAAGCTTTCTCATCATTCTTCACTTGCGCACGAAGATCACATTGTCGAAGCTCTCGCACAGAAAACAGCGCACGCCAACCGTTGCCATCCTGCATCTGCTGAGCAAACTGCGCAACGTTTACCAAGTCGTGCCCTATTCCTGCAATCATACACACCTACTTTTAGAATGCGCACATGTTTTACACGCACCTACTTTTATGCGCACCTACTTTTAAATTGCATACTATATATTACTATATAAGCATATTTCGTTAGGTAAAAAGTAAAGGCGGATGCACAACACCCGCCTTTACAAGTAAATTTTTAATTATTACTAAAGAACTTATTATTACAAAATTACTTTATGCGAATTTAATAATTATAAGAACGAGAATAGCTGCTCTGCAAATCATTCACACCGTTAACAAAGGCATCAATCTTGCTGACCACAGTAATTTGAATATAAGCAGCAATAATAATAGTTATAATTCCAAGAACCAATCCTGCAACAGCCATACCGTGACCACGCTTGGCACCTGGAACACCAGCCTTGGTGTTACGCATTGCAAGAACAGCAAAAATAACAGACAGAATACCCAAAACCCACCAAATAATAGTGAATACAGGTACCCAAGCAAATATGGTACCAATAATTCCAAGAACTAATGATGCAACAGCCAAGCCTGAAACAGGAGCCTGCTGAATATACATTGGTTGCTGACCATATGGCTGCTGAGGCTGCTGAGGCTGCTGAGGCTGCTGAGCATAAGGCTGCTGAGCGTAAGGCTGCTGTTGAGCAGGCTGAGCATACGGTTGCTGAGGTTGCTGAGCATAAGACTGCTGAGGCTGCTGAGCGTATGGCTGCTGTTGGACTGGCTGAGTGTAAGTCTGTTGGACTGGCTGAGCTTGAGGAACCGGCTGAGCTTGCGGAACCTGCTGGTTATTTTCGTCCATTTTCCCTCCATCTGCAAAAGCAATACAAGTAATACAATTCCATGTAGCTCATAAAGCTTTCCAAATAATTTCGATTGTCAAACGATAAGACAAACAATGCGATTATACAACACATGTAAGCCATGCAACACATACAACATTAATTAATTAATTAAGCGTCAACACATAACGTACTTGACATTTTTATGTTCTACGCAAAAATACTATATAAAATCTTGTATAAAATATATTTAAATCAACAATTACTTACGTGATTCTTTACTGCAGTAGCAAACGCCGAGAAAATCACGGAAAATGTTTTCCAAAACTACAAAAACGACAGCAAACGCCAGAAAATTACGCACGCTACGACCTGCTTAAGCATGTGCACAAGAAACGCTACAAGCGTGATTAATTCATATGCGAATAAATTACTATAAAACGATAAAATTTTAGATAATTTTAAATAATCCGTCGTTATGACAATATTTTATACATAGAGCACCCCCCCCCCCGGCAGAAAATTTTAAAGTTGTTATATATCTAATAATAAAAAAATTATATAAACTTTAATAAAATACTGTATAATATTATGAATTATGTGTATGCGCATAAATATTTATGCCAGTATTCGTTATGAAAAAAATAACGAATAAGTATAGAAAAAATGGACATAAGTTTAGAATAAAACGCACTCATAGAAGTAAAAGTTAAAACCAAAACAAGGGGAATACTATGGCAAATAACACTCGCAAAAAGCTCTCTAGCAAAAAAGCTACGAGCGCATTTGCAAACACATGCGCATATTACGCAGCAAAAACGAACGCAACTTCCGCGTCTGCTACCATGCGCAAGGTGTCATTGAGCACACTTGCCACAGTTCTTACTGCCGCCACTTGCTTAGGCGGTCAGCCAATCCTCGTATCCTCTAATATTCTTCTTCCTCCAACTACGGCAGCTTTTGCGCAAGAAGTGCGTAGCGCAGACACTACTACTCCTTGGTTGCACACGCCAAATATTCTTGAGTTCCAGAGGTATCGCTTTGCTAACAGCAATGGAAACACTGGTTCAACAGCCGATTTAGGCGAATACGATAACACCACTAAGAAATCGGATATGTACGCACATCTTGAAAAGAACGGAAGCGACCAATACCTAGTCTTCGATGTGTTCTTTAACAACGATGGTAAATCTATGGTCACCCATTCTACACAACACCAATATATGTGGCAGATTCCTTATGCAATTGCAGATTTAAAAGGTGACGGTTCTTACAAAGGTGACACATTAAGCGATGTTTCCTTTGATTTCTATAAACGCAATCAAACTAATCCACAGATGACAAACGCTGTTCTTTCACGCGACATCAGATTGTTCGAAAAAGATAATAATAAATCATTTGTCACTGGTTTCTTAGGAAAGGATAATGATCACAATGGTTCTATCTATTTGTATACCTTAGGTATACGTATGGGAGCTAGCAACAGACAAGATTTGAATGCTACTTTCCACAACAATGCAGGCGACGGCGTCATTAGCAATGCTACAACACTGAAAGGTGTTTACAGTAAGTACAGTTATGGCATTGGTTTAAGAACTATAAACGTCAACTACGCAGTACACATGCATTGCAAAGTAAAATTACGTCAAGGAGTCACTCTTGACGACATTCAAGATGCTTATACATTAGCAAATACGAGTAGTTATGGAACTACTACTAACTCCGCATATACATTTATTTCTGGTCGCGAGCGCTGGAGTGAACCAAATCTTAAGCGCACAAAAAGCGATAAAATCCCTCCAAAGCTGTATTTGAACGGCAAGGAGATTGGCGATAAAGACAACAACAGCATAACCGTATATCAGGGAGATATTCCTACAATCACTTTCGGCACATCAGATGACAGCGGAAAGGTTAATAGCTTCTCAGTTAACGGTCTTCCTAACGGTAAGGGCGATGTCACTGAAAACGGTAATGGCATGGAAGCAACTGAAGCTAAGCATCACAACCATGTTGTTAGTAGAATTAAGTTTGAATATAAGAACGGCAATACGCCAGCAAATACTGACTACACGGTTACTGTCTCTGCAACCGACGCTTCTGGAAACAAAGTAGAAAAGAAAGTTACAGTACATCTTAAGAACCTGAACCAGAAGTACAAGGCTCCAACTGCCGATGCACTTACTGTTGATTGGGGTCATAAGCTGACTGAAAAAGAACTGGAAAATCAGATAAAAGGCAATGATGGAAAAGGTAACAACGGCAATGGTACAGTAACCTTTATTGGTAAGTTACCAAAGACAAATCTGTCCGAAAGCCATTTCAAACATTCTCGTAACACTCTGCAAGTCGCATCAAAAATCATATATGCAGATGGATCCTACCATCTAGTGAACATTCCTGTAATAGTTAGAAAGCCACTCGCTTTTGAGCACGCACCAAAAGGCAGCGAGAACGCTGTAACCGTTGGGGATAAACTTAAACAACCAAGCGATTACATAACACTCGAAAATAATTCTGGCAATAAAGTTAAGCCGCAAAAAGTCGAATGGTACGGCGGAGAGCCTAATTCCAGCACAATTGGCAAATTTAATAACACTGTCAGAGTAAATTACACAGACGGTAGCCGCAAAGACACTACTGTAACATTTAACGTTAAGCCGAAAACACCTGTTATTGAAACGGATTTGAACGGTCGCGCAAAAATTAAAAACCAGAAAGTAGTAGTAAACGTCGGCACTGGGTTTATACCAGACGCCACAAACACGGTTACCTTATACGATGCCAAAGGTAGCGTAATTGGCTCTACTACTGAAATCAAAGACGGTAAAGCAACTATTACTGTAGCTGGTGGCATACCTGCAGGAAACGTGTATGCAGTTACAAGCAGTTCATACAACAATTCTCAGGATAAACATACAAATACCTTCAATTTATCTTCCGATAGAAGTGAAAACCATCAAGCTACAGAAGATAAACAAAAGCCAACACTTACAGCAAACGATGCAACTGCAAAAGTTGGAGAAGACTTAAGCTTTAATCTTGAAGCAAAAGATGATATTAAAATTGACGACTTCAATATTGCAGCTCCGTTAGCGAAACTTGTAAATGGTGATTTTTCACGTTTGAAGATTGATTATCAAGGAACACAAGATAATCCAAAAGATCGCAAAGTAAAAATTACGATACTCGGCATGAAAGCAAGCGAAGTTGGAGAACACAAGCTTAAGTTCTCAGTTACCGATGCTGCTGGAAACAAAACTGAGAAGGAAGTGAAACTAACAGTTAAGCAACCTTACGAGCTAAAAGCAAATCCTATTACCGTTGACTTAGGTCATAAACTTACTAATGATGATGCTAAGAAGATATTTGAAAACAGCAAGAATGTTCCTTCTGGAACAACATACACTTGGGTTACTAAACCTGAAACCAATTCAACTGGGAAAGAAAAGCCTGGCAAAGTAAAAGTCAGCATTCCTGGAGGAGAAACTAAGGAGATTCCTGTAGCTGTAACAGTTCAAGATACAGTGAAACCAGTAATAAAGGTGTACAAGAAAGACCCTGGTGACACTTGGACTGAAGTAACCGAAAAGGTTACTGAAGGCAAAACAAGTTACACAAAGATTGACACGTACCACGGTGACAAGTGCGAACTGAAAATAACTGCAACCGACAACAGTGGCAAAGTTACAGATTTGAATATTAATAGTTTATTAACAGGCTTGACTACATCTGATTTTGCAACAAAGCAAGGCGCTGGTTCCGAAAATGATCCTCGAGCTATAAAGATTGCAGGCAATGTGCCGAATGGCATGGCTGCCGGAGCGTACTCTAGGACTCTTGTAGCAGTTGATGGTTCTGGAAATAAAACTAATCTTCCAATTCGCTTTATTGTGCACACTCAAGCAGATAAGTTTAGCAAGATTACTCCAAAGGATATAACTCATAACATTCCTGCTGACGGCAATAATAACAATCATCCAAAGGCTGAGGATGGTATCTCGGAAACTAGCAAGAAAGATTTGCCAAAAGGTACCACGTATTCTTGGGTTAAAGAACCAGATTGGAATAAGCCTGGCAAAGATACAACTGCTACAATTCGCATAACGTTCCCAGACGGTTCTCACGTAGACGTTTCGCCAAAGCTTACTGTTACGGATACTATTAAGCCTGTTATTGAAAAGCCTGATTTAGGAACAGCATCACATGGAGGCAAAGATCATTACTTACTGAAAGTTCATCGCGGACAGAAGTTTGACCTTACACTGAAAGTTCATGACAACACTGGCAAAATAGTCGGCGCAAGCTTGGATAACAATGTACCTGATTGCGGAATTACTAAAACTAATTTAACAGTTGACAATGCAGGCAACCACAGTGTTAAGAACCCTGCTATTGTGCATATAACTGGCACAGCACCAACCAACGAAGTAGTAGATCAACATTGGAGCCGTACTGTTACTGTAACAGACGAGGCTGGTAATAGATCTGAACTTCCTATTCAGATTGCTGTATATACAAGCGCAGAGGAACACAAAGCCACATCAAAGCAAGTCCGAAAACCGTTTAATACAGCAGTAACTGTTAAAGACATTCAAGATGCAATAACAACTGACTATATAAGTAAAGACCCAACTAAGAAACCGGTAGTTTCTGTGAAAGCTGGCGAAAAATTACCAGATGGTACGACTTCTGGAAACTCTAAGGTTACAGCAATTGTTGCTTATCCAGATGGTTCCACGACGGAAGTTGTAGTTCCTGTCACTATTGCTACTGCTCTTAGCAGAACACATATTCCAAAATCTAACACTGTAGAAAAGTCTTACGGCTCTACTAAGAAGCAAATAGAAGATTCTATAACAAGCACCTCTGATGGCGGCGGAATATCTTGGCCTAATAACAAAATTCCTACAGGAAAGACAACAATTGAGATTTCCGACAAAACCAAGATTCCTAGCGGAACTGAACCTGGCACATATGAAGTTCCTGTAAAGATAACGTATAGCGATGACTCTGTTGGATATGTCACAGTAAAAGTTAAGATTGGCGAACCACAGAGCAAGAGTTACAACCCACAGGGCAATACGCTTACGTTTGCTTACAACTCGAAGCCAAAGACTGACAACATATCCGGTAAAATTACTGGTGTTGGCAAGGATAAAGGCATTAGTCTTAAAGATAAGCAGGGTAAAGATACAGCGCTTCCTACTGGCGCAAATATTGCTATTGACAACCCAAGTAACATTCCAGACGGAACTAAAGCTGGCGATTTCAATATTCCTGTAACAATCACCTATAAGGATGGTTCAGAAGATTATACAGTTGTTAAGGTAACAATTGGCAAGCCACAAAGCGAAACAAATAAGCCAACTGTTACTGATATAACGAAGAAGTATGGCGAAAAGTCTAATGCAGATGAAGTACAGAATCACGTTACTTTTGACGGTAATAAACCTAAACCAACTTCCGTAACTGTTGAAAATGCTAACGATATTCCAGATGGTACAACTCCTGGCGACGTAAATATTAACGTTAGTGTTGAGTATTCTGATGGCTCCAAATCTCACGTTACAGTAAAAGTTACTACTGGAGAGCCTGATACTAAGACTTACGCACCAAGCGCAAGCGAAGTTAAGAAAAACCGTGGTGATAAAATCACCGCTGATGACATTAAGAATGCTGTAAAGACTTCTACAGTTGATGGCAAGACCCCGGATAAGAGCAAAACAAAAGTAGAGCTTGTAAACAAAAACAACTTGCCTGATATGACTAAGACTGGCACAACTAATGTTCCTGTTAAGGTCACATACCCAGATGGGTCAGAAGTTGTTCTTGAAGTTCCAGTGATAGTTAGGGATACTGACAAGGATATTTACACACCAACGTCTTCTACGCTAGAAAAGCCTTACGGCTCAACTATTAGCGAGAAGGATATTACTGATAAGGTGACAGTTCCACACTTTGTTGGAGATGCAACTAAAATCTCTTACAAAGTCAAGGATACTAAGAAGATTCCAGGGGAAAAGTCAAATCCTGGAGTTTACACGGTAACTGTAACAGTAACTTATCCGGACAAAACAAGCGAAGATGTGGACGTAAACGTTACAATCTTGAATAAGGATTCCGACTCTTACGAACCAACCGCTAAAACTCTTACGAAGAAGCACGGCGAAACGATTAGCAATGACGAGATTACTAATCAAGTAAGTGTGCCTAACTATCCAAGTGGTGATAGCAAAAAGCATCTGACTAAGACTGTGGAAACTGGAAAAAAGCTTCCAGATACAAATACTCCAGGCGAAAGCGATGTACCGGTTATTGTTAAATACCCAGATGGTACAACTGACACTGTAAAAGTTCATGTGGTTGTTAAGGATACAGATGCGAATACGCATACTCCACAAGCTGAACCACTTGAAAAGAATATCGACAGCGGAAAGCCAACAGACACTGACATTACAAGCAAAGTAAGCGTTCCTACTTGGCCAGCAGGCGAAAAAAATAAGCTAACTTA
This sequence comes from Gardnerella sp. DNF01205, assembly GCF_049244135.1. NCBI lineage: Bacteria > Bacillati > Actinomycetota > Actinomycetes > Bifidobacteriales > Bifidobacteriaceae > Gardnerella > Gardnerella sp. DNF01205. The sequence goes on from NZ_CP058378.1 coordinate 1,435,525, forward strand.
CTCTATTGCTGAGAAAGATAAGACTCAGATTCCTACTGGAGATAAGGCTGGCAAGTTTGAGGTGCCTGTAACAATTACGTATCCGGATGGATCAAAAACCGTGATCAACGTGCCTGTAATTATTAAGGCTCCAACTGCTACACCGCAAGTTGCGACTGTGCCAAAGGATGCGGAACCTAAGCCAGAAGACATGATTTCCAATAAGGATAAGTTCCCTGATGGAACCACCTTCGAGTGGAATAAAGACAGCAAGCCAGACACCAAGACAGCTGGAAACAAGCAAGGCACTGTTGTTGTAACAGTTCCAGATCAGCCTTCTCAAGAAGTGCCAGTGACTGTAAACGTTGTTGATCCAAGTGCATCTGAAGTCAACGTGCTACAAAAAGGCAAGTTGCCAGAAGCTGAAGATGTTATTAAGGATTCTAGCAATAATAGTAAATTCCCTGATGGCACTCAGTTCGAGTGGAGTAAGGAAGATACACCGGACACTAACAATACTGGCAAAAAGAACAGCAAGATTATTGTTACCCTCCCAGGTCAATCCCCTGTAGAGGTGCCTGTAACGGTTAATGTTTTGCCAACGCCAGAAGCGAATATTGTGAACATTCCACAAAATGGAACAGATTTCCCAATCGCAAGTGATGTTATTAAGGATTCTACCGATAAGAATAAGTTCCCTAAGGGCACTAAGTTCGAGTGGAAAACTAAGCCAGATACTAAACAGTCTGGCAACAACAAGAAAGGCACAATAACCGTCACTGTTCCAGGTGTAAATGGAAAGCCTGGAACTTCTGCTGATGTAGAAGTTACTGTGAACGTAACTCCTGAGCCTAAGGCAAAGGACACCTCCGTTATTCAGAACAGCGATCCTGATCCTAAGAACAGCATTGAGAACAAGGATAAGTTCCCAGACGGAACTACCTTTACTTGGGGTACAGGCAAAGACGGAAAGTCTGGCAAGCCAGACACATCTACAACTGGCGAAAAAACAGTAAACGTTGTGGTAACTGTTCCAGGACAAAAGCCTAAAGAAGTGACTGTAAAAATTACTGTTACAGCATCTCCTGAAGGAAAAGACGTAACCGTGCTGCAAAAGACTGACGGCAAGGATACCACTCCTCAGCCAAAGGATGTTATTAATAATCTACCTAAGGATGCTAGTATTTCTTGGAAGAAAAAGCCTGATACGTCAAAGACTGGCAACCAGCCAGGAATTGTGACTGTTAAGGTGGATGGCGAGCCAGATGTTGACATTCCAGTCAACGTGCTCGTTGTGCCAAATCCAAAAGGCAAGACGGTAAACGTGCAAAAAGACTCCGCTTTGCCGGATCCAAAAGACATGATTGCCAATAATGGTGACTTCCCTGAGAAAACCACATTTACTTGGGCAACTAACGGTAAGCCATCAACGTCTAGTACTGGTGAGCAAACTGGAACTGTTGTTGTAAATATTCCGGATATTACAACTCCTGTGAATGTAACAGTAAAAGTAAACGTTGTGGATAAAGACAAGCCATTTATCAACGATGACAAAGCCGAGAACACACCAGATAAGCCTGATAAGACCACTATTACTGGTAAAACTCAGCCAGGAAACACAGTAACTGTCAAAGACAATGACGGTAATACTGTTGGTACTGGAGATGCCAACAAAGACGGAAACTTCACTATCGAAATCGATAAGAAGGATCCTGGTACAAAACTCGAGCTTGTTCCAAGCAAGGGTAATAACGAAGGCACTCCAGTAGAAGTAAAAGTTACTGCTAAGCCACAAAAGCCAAAGATTACGGTACCAACCGACGATCACAAGAACGGCGGAAACGTAACTGTAACACCGCCACACGGCGATGAAAACGTTGTCAAGATTGTGATTAACGACAAGCCAAATCCGCTTAACGGTCCAGAAAAGCCAGAACAGACAATTATTGTCAAGAAGGGTGATGACGGCACGTGGAAGATTGACGGAGACACTCCAGAAGGTGTAACTGTTGATCCGCAAACTGGCGTTGTTACGATTCCGGCAAAAGACTTGGAAGACGGTAGCACTATTACTGCAGTAGCTAAGAACAAGACGGATAAACCATCTGATCCTGCTACTGCTGTAACCGGCTTTAAGACTCCGCAGATTACCAAGCAAACGCTAAAAGACAATCCATATGATTCTACTAAACAAATCATCACTGGAAAGACGCTTCCAGGCGCGAAGGTAATTGTTACCGACGAAAAGGGCAAGGAAATAGGAAGTGGCGTTGCAGATAAAGATGGCAACTTCACTATTACTATCCCGAAGCAAAAGCCTGGTGCTATCGTCACCCTCACGCCAACCAATGGTAAGGGTGACGGTGCAAAGACGGGTGATAGCGTAAATATTACTATCGGCGGAAATATTACTAAGCCAAAGATTGACACTCCAACCAATGGTGGCGCTAGCGTAACGCCGGATCTCACGGATACTCGTGTCAACAAGGTTGTAATTACCTACACGCCAGAAGGCAGTGAAACAACCGCAACGATTACCGTTGTTGCTGAAGGCGATAAGCATGAGTGGAAGATTGACGGCTCTGCACCTAACGGCGTGACTGTTGATCCGCAAACTGGCGTTGTTACGATTCCAGCAAACAAGATTAAGCACGGTAGCACTATTACTGCGCAATCAGAAGACAGTAGCGATAAGACTGGCAAGAGCAAGTCAGAAGTGGTAACTGCTAAAGTTGGCGAAAAGGAGAAGCCTGCACCAACTCCAACGCCTATCCCAACAGACAGGCCACTTGTGGTAACACCACAAGATGGTGCCGAGCAGGGCTCTGCAACTGTTACACCACCATCTGACGCTGATTCTATGGAGATTACATACACTCCTGAAGGAACTGGAGCGGCTGGTGAAATACCTGGAATCTCTATTCCTGGTTCCCCGTTGGTTCCAACACCAACACCAGTACCTACCCCAACACCTACCCCAACTCCAGCGCCTGATACCACTCCTTCTACACTCGTAACAATCAGAGTGAAGAAAGGAACGGACGGCAAGTGGACATTTGACGGAAAAGCTCCAGAAGGCGTAACAGTTGATCCAACTACTGGTAAAGTAACGATTCCAGCGAATAAGATAAAAGACAATACCCAAATCACTGCGAAATCGAAGAAGGGTGAAACTACTTCTCCAGAAGTAACAGGCACAGCTGGAGCAAACCCAACAGGAAACCCAACGCCGTCTCCTTTGCCGTCTCCTTCACCGCTTCCTGATAAGCTTCCTGACGTTCTTCCTGAGCAACTTCCAGAAGAACCTACTGAGCAAAATCAAAGCGACAAGAAGGAACAAGAGCAAGATTCTAAGGACAATAAGCAGCAAACCCAAACTGCTAAAACTCAAGAATCTAATGAGAATAAGTCTGATTCAGACTCTGTAAAGCAAAATGCAAGCAACGCGAAGAACGTAGCAAATAACGCTCCGGCACGGCACTCATCCGGTAAGGTTACTACTTCAAATCTGAGTAACACTGGAGCCGCTATTGCTGCTGCAGGAGCTGTTGCAGCATTTGCAGTAGCAATAGGTGGAGCGATTGCTGTTATTGCTCGCAAAAGGAAGCGCAAGTAAGGCGTACATGCTGGGAAATAGTCAGCATAAACCACAAAACTAAATAAACCAAATAACTAAATAACTAAATGCTCTGTGGAAGAGAAAATTCGCAAATTGCGATAACTACTCAACCACAGAGCATTTTAATATACAGGTTTTTGCCCACTATTTCGCGTTGACATACTGTAGTGCTCAAAGCGCAGCGAGCGAAGTGCACAACGGTGTAAAGTTTCTGCCGGATTTCGCCTAAAAAACGACCTTTATTTTACACACCTGTAAAATTTAGGTCGGATTTAAGCTAAAATCCGACCTTTTCTTTACATTTGCAACTACTTAGGCTCAGCAGTAGTATCCATTAGCGTTAAGGCGAGCTTCAGGATTAAGCAACATCGCCTTTTCTGCTTCGTGACCGTCGTAGCGAGTGCCATCCGGAAGGCGCGTGCCATCCTTCAGCAAGTGACGATTCTCAACAGGCTCGAACAAAGCAGATCGACCCATCATGCCTTCCTCAAATCGCCTCTGACCTGCAGCCAAACGCGCATTTGCCTTGGTACGCCAATTCTTAAGCGCATCAACACCTGCGCTAGCAGCCACAGCAGCCTCAAAAGCACCAGGGTGAACCAATGCCACAAATCCGCTAACATGACCGAAGCCGAGCGAAGTTGCGAGAGCAGCCTTCACTGCACAAGAACCTGCACCATCGCCAATCCGCATCGGCTCACGCAACCAAACCATGTGGTCGTCGCGCGCAAGCTTAGGATCCACGCAGTCAAGTGATGCGTTTCCAGGAATTACGCCACTTCTAAACAGTTGCGTCAAACCGTTGATTTGGAAGATGCACGCGCCACCCTTTGCGTGCCCGGTCAGCGTCTTTTGGCTGATTACGAACAGTGGATTTCCGTCCGTGCGTCCGATTGCGTGCGCAAGAGTATTGTGCAGCTCGGATTCGTTCGGATCGTTTGCATTCGTAGACGTATCGTGCTTAGAAACCACAGCAATATCGTCCGGAGTAACGCCGAGAGCTGCCAAATCACGCACGAGCTTAGACTTAGCTCCACCCATGCCCGCAGCCAAAGCACCCAAGCCCGGAGCAGGAATAGAAGTGTGAATGCCGTCAGCGTAGGAGTGAATGAAACCAACCACACCAGCAACAGGCAAGCCAAGCTTCAAAGCAATATCGCCACGCGTAACCAAAATCGTACCGCCACCTTGAGCTTCAAGGAAGCCGCCGCGTCTGCGATCGTTTGCGCGAGAGAAGAATCGTGGATCGATGCCCTTCGCATACATTTCTTCGCTATTGGCAGTTGCGTTCATATTGCCGAAGCCAACTACGGATTCCACGCCGATATCGTCAATTGCGCCAGTTACTACGAAGTCAGCTTTGCCGAGAGCAATCTTGTCGACGCCTTCTTCGAGCGAAACAGCTGCAGTTGCGCATGCAGACACCGGCTGAACCATATTTCCGTAGCCGCCGATATAGGTTTGCATTACGTGAGCTGCAACAACGTTTGGAAGCGCCTCTTGCAGTACGTCCGTAGGAATTTCGTGGTTAAGGAAGCGATCCAAGTACAGTTTTCGCATTGAGCTCATGCCACCGAAACCGGTTCCTTGCGTGGAAGCAACCATTGACGGATGCACAGATTGCAAAATCTCCGAAGGTGTGAAACCAGCAGAAATGTAAGCGTCTACAGTTGTGACAATATTCCACAACGCAATCGTGTCAACACTTCCAACCATTGAAGCAGGAATTCCCCACTTCAGCGGATCGAAGCCCTTAGGGAATTGTCCACCGACGGTTCTGGTCATTGCAGCCCTACGCGGTACGCGAATCATAGAACCTGCCTTGCGCGTAACAGTCCATTCGCCAGATTCTGCATCGCGAGCAATCTCAGTGTGCGATTCGTCAAGTGCCACATATTCGCGCGCAATTGTTTCTGTTGGAACGCTGAAGCTCACGTCGTGATCGAGGAAGATTTCTGCTTCTTCTTCGTTCGCTCCATCCTTGTAGTCGCCGCCCATGCCGGTTTCGAATGGTCGAATACCCGAGCGCGCAACTACTTCATCGCGATATTTCTCTGCAATATCTTCTTCTGGAACAAGCGTGCCGTCCGCATCGTACCAGCCTGGCTTTGGTGAATCCTGCCAAGTAAGCAAGCCCATATTCCAAGCCAATTCCAGCACTGCTCCTGCAGAAAGCTCCACGGATCCATCTTCGCGAATTCCAAGTTCTGCTTCGAAACGAGTACGTCCGGAACCCCACGGTCCAAGCTCGCCGACTGAGACGATCACAATTTCGTCTTCTGGACGCGCTGTTACGTTCTTCCAATCAGCCAAGTTGACTCGCGGCTGAGTTGGCACGTAAGGAGTTGGAAGTGCTTTGTTGGTTGATTTAGCAGTTGATTTAGCAGAAGATTCTGCAGCTTCTTCTACAGCTTCCGCCGCTTCTTCCGCAGCTTCAGCACGCTTCTGATCTTCCAGCGCTTCTGCACGAAGAGCATTCAAATCAAGAGGCTCCTTGCCTAATCCACCCGTAAAATCAACATCCAAAGGCGCAATTGCAGCCTGTTCGCGCGCTTCCTTCGTGCACAAATCAAGCAAACGATCTGCCATTTCTTGCGTCGAGTAGGTAGTTAAGCCATGACGTTCAACTACAGCCACAAGCGGATCATTTCCACCCATCAAGCCGGTTCCACGCACCCATCCAATCTTAGGATGCGCAAAAGTCACGCGATCCGACCACACACTTTCTGCATGCGCACGGTTCACAATCGCATCGAAAGCACTCTTGACTTCGCCATAAGCACCATCGCCGCCAAACATACCGCGGTTTGGAGAGCCAGGTAACACAACGTGCATACGATGTTGCACATCAGTATCTGCTCCAATTTGCGCAAATCCAGCGATTGCACGCTCCACTCCCCACAGCATTAAGCGCGATTGCGATTCAAAAAGCGAACCAGAATCAGCCAAAGTTCCGTGAACTGGAGGCGCTGCGAATGGGAAGAACATATTCGGCTCGTACGCAGGCTTCAAAATAGTAGTAGTTGCGCCGCTAACTTTCTTCGAAACTGTGCCAACCCACTTTACAAGCGCGTCAACATCGCGGTAGCTAGACAAGTTTGCTGGAACAAGCCACAACTTTGCGCCCATTTGAGCGTTTTCGCGATACGCTTTCTTCGCCCAAGACTTAACGCTCGGCTTGAAACTGTGCGAAGTTGCGATAACCGTAGCTCCACCCTTAAGCAAGCCCGTTACTACGCGAGCAGCAATCGAATTAGGAGCAACACCTGTAACTACTGCAACTTCTCCTGCAAAACGAGTCGCTTGAGCAGTATCAGCGTTGTTTTGCGCAAGTTTAGTGCGAGAATCGTGAGCAATATCATTAAATATTGTTGCAAGATTGTTTAATTCGCGAGATTTAGAAAGACTTGCAAACCACTCAGCTTCCGAAGCTACTGCTTCCCCTGCACCAAGGAAACTACCAAAATCATTTAAGATTTCAGAAACTTCATTTACCTGAATATCAACATTCTTTCCAGCATACTTGTAGTACAAGCGAGCAACGTCTTCACGAGCAGAGGCCCAGCGGTCGTCGAAAAGAATTGCTTTACGCTCATCAAATCGAGGAGCAACTTGCTTTGGCCAATCCGCACCAAGCTCAGTTTCAACAGCAGACACAACAGCAGCATTTTCGTCACTTTCAGTTTCTGCTTTAGGAGCCTCAACACCAAGCTTTGCTAGCACAAACTTAGCAGTTGCAGCAAGTACGCCATCTGCGCCAACAACCTGCTGAGCGAAAGCGTCAAGAGCTGCAGAATCAACAACAGCACCGCCTGCGCCGCCAGCAGCACCAGGCTGAGAAACGCTAACGCCGTGAGCTTGAGCAACTTGCGCAATTGCTGCGTCGATTAAAGCGTCAGCTGCAGCAGTATTCTTTGCAGGATCAGTTGAAAGTTGCGCAAGATTTTCACCGCGCACGCTAGCACCTTCACGCGTTTGCAAAACCAAAGCCGCAAGAACGTGCGCACGCCAGCCTTCGCCAAGCTGCCAGACTTCAGAGATTCGCTTGTCAATTTGCGCTGGTTTCACACCGGCTGCACCGAAAAGCGCACGCAAACGTTCGCGCACAATATCGGAAAGCACAGCACCAAAAGCCTTATAGCGCGGAGCAACCGAATCAACTAACTTTTTAAGCGCACTCATTGGAGCTTCTGCAGCACCATCCACGCTTGCCACGCCAAGCTCGGAACTAATATCCATAAGAAGCTGGTTTCTGCGTGAAGATACGCCGTTTGTAAGAGTATCAGTTGTGTCAGTGTCTCCGATTTGGTCGAGGCGAATTTTTGCACTATACGCAATAAGCATTGAGATTGCGTCGGATGCTTTGAATGGCAAGTCTGCTACAGGTCCGCTTGCTGCTGCATTAGCTGCAGGAGCAGAAGCCGCAGGAGCAGCAGAGGCAACATTTGCTGCAGGAGCTGCAGGAGCAGCAGTCGCATCAGCAATGCTACTTGCTTCTTGACTATCTTCCTCAGTAAACACTTCAGGCACAAGCGAATCAGTGTCAGTCATATAAACGCGGCCTTCATCACGACCAACGTTGTAAACAGTCACTTTTTCGCCACTAAACTCCGGCAAAGCAAGAGTTTTAGCACCAAGATTTGCCAAAGTTGGCGCGTTTCCTAAACCAACTTCAACGTACTCTTCAACGCCAAGACCACCGCGAGCGCGATCGGCAAACATAAGAGCCTGCGTTTCAATCCAGCGAACTGGAGAAGCGAACTGCCATGAAAGAAGCTCCGTAAGAAGCAATCTACCAAGCTTCTGCTCATCCTCTGCATAAGATTTCCACGTAGTTTCATCTTCCAAAGCTGCTTCAATGCGCTCAGATGGCACAACATCCAAAATCTTTTGCGCAAATTCTCGCGTAAGCTCAAACGGGCAAGCCACGAGGTTTGGAATGTAACGATCTACAAGCACAGAGTAATCAATATGCTTCGGCAGCAGCGAATCGAGCTTGTCGCGGAATTCCGGCACACCCTTTCGAAGAATTCGAGAGTGGAACGGCACGTCAATTCCTGGAACAAACATGAATGGAGGCTTGCCGCCATACTCCTTAGCGCGCTTAGAAGCGTCTGCCGCCAATGCCTTCAAGCCTTTAATAGTTCCAGCAATTGCGTACTGCTGACCTGCCAAGTTGTAGTTTACAATTTGCAAGAATTCGCCAGTAGCCTTGGAAATGCCATCAACGTAAGCGTTCACACCTTCGTCTGACACTCCAAACTGGTTTGGTCGAAGCGCACCCATGCGGTAGTTCGAGCGACCTTGCGCATCGCGCTCAATCAAGTGATGCATTGTAGATCCGCGGTGGAACACCAATTCAAGCACAGTTTCGAGTGGAATAATTTGCGCGAAGGAGCTCAAAGCATTGTATTCTCCAAGCGAGTGACCAGCAAAGTAAGCAGGCCAAATATCGCATCCCGCTTCACGCAAACGCGCGGTTTGCGCAAAGGCAACTGTTGCGAGCGCAACTTGCGTAAATTGCGTTAAATTAAGCAATCCTTCAGGATGGTGATAAGTTACGCCGTGAGCAGTAAGCTCCTTTGGATTATCGCGCACGACTGCGAGGATTGAGAATCCAAGCTTTTCGCGAGTAAGCTTGTCTGCTCGCTCCCAAGTATCGCGCACTGCAGGCGACTTTGCGCGCTCATCCAGCGACATTCCTTGCTTTTGGATACCCTGACCTGGATATACGAATGCTGCACGTGGAGCGCGAGTAAGTGCGCTTGCTTTAGACACGATTTGCCCATCAACTCGGCATGTAACTTCCAAAGCAAGTCCACCGCGACGAACTTTACCAACGCGCTCAACTGTGATTTCTACTTCGTCATCAAGCTGAACCATGCCGTACATGTTGTAGGACCAACCAATGAGCTCGTAGCGAGCACCTTTTTCATCAACCGCTTGAGCCACATGCTGAGCTGTTGCAGAAAGCCACATACCGTGTACCAAAGGAGCAGAAAGACCGGAAATTGCAGCACCTCGCTTAGAAGTGTGAATTGGGTTGAAATCTCCAGAAGTACGCGCGAAAGCGGTCATATCGTGAGGAGCGCGAACGACTACTCTGCGCAAAGCTCTGCGAGGAGTGTCTTCAATTTCATATCCGTGCAATCCTGCAGCTTCGCCATATTGCGCAGCTGGAGCAGGAAGCGCATTGCTGAAGCTTCGTCCACGAATAGCAAAACGCTCAGTTTCGTGAGCCAAACGAGTTCCATCTGCAGCAGTATGCACTACGTGAATAGTTACCACGCGTCCGGAAGCAGATTCTGCATACGGCTCAGCCCAGCCGAGCAAATTAATTCGCTTGTCGACATACTTTTTAAAATCTTCAGCATCGACGTCAAGCTCTACTAAATGATCTAAGTGAACAGCGTTAAGCAGACCCTCAATAATCGGGTATCCATCAACCATTACGGAACCCAAAGCCGAGTAAATAGTCGGCCAAGCAGGACCTACTAACGCGTCTGGCACAATGCGAGAAGCAAGCAATCCATCTGGAAGTCTTCCAGCAGTAGCAGACTCGTGATCAATTCCAAGATTTCTTGAGAAAGTATAGGAAGAATGAACCAATCCAAACGGGAAATCTCTATAACCTTCTGCCATCAAATCTTCCGGCAATTTTGCCAAACTGCCATCTTCTTTTACTGTTTCAACCTTAGGCATAGCGTCAAGCACATCGCCAGTAATCGCTGTATTTCCAATACCTGCGGTTGCTGCAAGCATTTCGTACACGTGCTTTGGCAAGCGCTCGCGGTCAACTACTGGTATGCTTCCAGCTTGACTTGCGTCAACAGTTAGCGGAATTACAATATCTCGTACTGCATGCTTGCGTTTTGGTGAGTTTGCAGCGTTTTTTGTGGAGTGTTTTGCTTCCTGATTTTCTTGATTATCCCAGAATGTATCTAGCTTAATATCTAAATCAAGCGAAATTACGTCATTATTACTAGAAGTTACTGTAATTACGTAATTTTCGTCTCCTAAAGACGTTCCGTAAGCAGGGTTTGCAGTTACATGACCAACCCAAGAAATATTCGGGCATGCACGCACGTAAGCTTCAACGTTTTTAGCATCAGCAATCTGACTAAAAGCAGATTTTGAAGACTTGCTCGCCGCATTTTCCTTATTTTCTGCTTCTACTCCAGTTTCCGCTCCAGTTTCCGCTCCAGATTCTGCACGATTGAGCACAGCTGCTTCAAAACGTCCCAGAATATCGGCAATCGGCTCATCCATAGTCGTAATTCCAGCCACGGAAATCGGTCCTGGAATTACGCGCACAGCATCTGCCGAGTAACGCGAATCTTCCGACTGCCAAAGCTGATCTTGACCCCACCAACGCAACAAATCGTTGTCAATAACTGGCACGAATGGCATTGGCTTCGGATATTCGCGCACCAAAGTTGGGAACCATGCGGCATCCATTGGCACAACGTTCATCTCGCGAGCTTGAGGCAACGCGTCAATCAGCGTATATAAAGCAGCTTGAGGGTGCTTAGAAACTTCTTCAATAGAAGGCAGAATAGAAGCAAATTCGCCTGAATCTTGATTAATTAAACGCGCTTCAATACGCTGCAATAAATGCATGTAGCGATCTGCGTAAGTCGGATCCACCCAAGGATATGCCAAATCTAGGAAACGTTGAGCAAATTGTGCGTAAGTCATGCTTTCTACGTCACCAAAATATGGCTTTGCAGTAGAGTTAAGTGCTTCGATTACTTCATCGCGACGCACTTCAAGCTCTTCAGGATGTTTCATCATATGAACGAGCAATCGACCGCAGCGAGCAGAAGCGTTTTCTAACTCGTAAATATCTGCGTGCAAATGGCTTAAACCGCTCGTCACGCCGCCAATAACTTTGCCAGAAGGCACCCAACGCTCACCCATTGGCGCGAACGGATCCTCATCAAAACCTTCAATGCTAGAAGATTTCGGCATCGCAATACCCGGAGTTTCCACAAGCATACGCTTTACTTCAGGGCTTGTATGCGCTTCTTTTGCTGTCATTGCAGCTGTGCCAATCATTACAGCATCAACTGGCATATTTGGCAAACCGTATTCATTCGCCCATTCGCCAGAAATGTAGTCTGCAGCACGCTCAGGAGTGCCAATACCGCCTCCTGCAACAAGCACCAAATTTTCGCACTCGCGCACTTGCGCGTAAGTTGTCATAAGCAAATCGTCAAGAGATTCCCACGAATGGTGACCTCCTGCAGCACCGCCCTCAACCTGCACAATAATCGTTGCTGGAGCAACAGCCTTAGCAATTCGCACAACTTGACGAATTTGGTCAACTGTTCCTGGCTTAAACGTTACGTAAGGGAATCCATCAGCTTGCAAAGATGCTACTAATTCCTTAGCTTCGTCAAGTTCTGGAATGCCTGCAGAAATAACCACGCCATCAATAGGAGCTCCCGACTGCCTCTTTTTTGGCACGATTCGCTTCGAACCAAATTGCAAATTCCACAAGTAGCGATCCATAAACATGGCGTTAAATTCGATAGTTGCGCCTTCGCGAAGCTGATTTTCAAGCGACTTCATATGACGATCGAAAACTTCTGCAGTTACTTGACCGCCTCCAGCAAGCTCAGCCCAGTAGCCTGCATTTGCTGCTGCAGCAACGATTTCCGGCTCTACTGTCGTTGGTGTCATTCCTGCAAGAAGCACAGGAGCTTTGCCTGTAAGCTTGCTAAATTTGGTAAGTACTTTGCGTCCTGCAGGCGTGTTGATTACTCGAGGCGCAAAATCAGCCCAGCAGCCCGTACGCTCTGGCTCAGAAGCAGAGTCAGCTGTCGAAAGCTCTGCACGCGAGCGCAAGGTAGCAGCCTCTACTATTCCAGCGCCGGTTCCTTGCACAAGTACTCCAGTAAGCTTTCCGAGAACTTCGCTAGGACCCATGTCTAAAATCCAAAGCGAGCGCGCGTCGTTTTGCTCCAAAACTTCGCCAATTTGCGTAGCCCAATCAACAGGAGTTACAAGCACTGCATCAGCCAATTCGCGAGCAACTGTAGTGTTCAAACCAGCCTCATTTGCCCACTCTACTACCTGCTCAACTGCAGATTGAAGCATTGGCGAATGGAATGGAACTGTAACATCCAAATATTCAGCAACTGGCGCAAATACAGCTCCACCGCGAACTTTCATTTCGCGCAATTTTTTCGAACGCTTTGTTTCTTTTTGCGCTTCGTTTGCAACAGCTTCCATATCTTCCGGGTATCCTGCAATAACCACGTGATTGTAAGCGTTTTTAACAGCAATTGACACTTCACCGCGCGTGCGCTCTACGCGGGAAATTAACGCTTCTGCCTGCTTTTTAGTAACTCCTTTAAGTGACAGCATTGGCGTATGCTCGCCGTCACCAGTAATTTCAAGCATTCGAGATTCACGATCTCCTGCAGCTCCAATTAAGTAGGCAATTGCGAGTAACTCTTCGATTTGAGCACGAGCCTTCTGCCAAGACTTTGCTTTTATGCGAGCTTTTACCATTTCTGCTGCGATTACGCCTTGAGAATGACCCAAAACTGCGCACGGCTTGTTTACTTCAAAGTTGTATCCAAGATTTGTTAAGTCGCGCACTGCACCGAACTGTGCAAGCGTAATTCCAGGCACACTAAGAAGCGCGTTTGCAGCGTTCATATGCTTATTTTCTAGCGCGTCAAACACGTTTATGTCGCCGCCTGCATTTGCTAAAAGCTCAGAATAAATTGGCGATAGCAAAGCTTTTGCGCCTGCTTCATACTCGTGAAGTTCTGCGTTTAATTCTTCGTCTGAACTAAGCTCGCGCAAAGCTTCAACCCACGGAGTTGACTGACCTGCAAACACGAGTGCGTGCGGATTATTAGCGAGTTGGTCAAAAAAGTATGTTGTCATGATGTTTCCTTCTCGTCGATTTGGATAAGTTTTATAAATTCTGTAAGTTTTGTAAGGTTTATAAGTTCTGTAAGTTCTATAGTTTTTAGTTATAAGTTTGATAATTCCTATAATTTTTATAAATCTGCTTACATTGGCTGATTTCCGTGATGCTTTCCAGTTCTGGAAACCCGCTTTTTACTGCGCAAAAGTTTCAATGAGCCAGCAATCATATCGCGAGTCTGCTCCGGGTCAATCATTGCGTCAATCTGCCCAGTTTCCAACGAAAGATTTGCGTTAACAGTAGTCGCCTCATACTCGTCAACCAGCTGCTTTCTAAGAGCTGCAACGTCTTGTCCACGCTCTTTAGCTTTTTGCAAATCTTTACGATGAATAATATTCACAGCACCTTGCGCACCCAAAACCGCAATCTGGCTGGTTGGCCACGCGTAATTTACGTCCGCACCCATCGACTTGGAACCCATAACGATATAAGCTCCACCGAAAGCTTTACGCAAAATCACCGTAACCAGCGGAACCTGCGCGTTCGCGTACGCATAAATCACTTTCGCGCCTCGGCGAATAATTCCTGCGTGCTCTTGATCTGAACCAGGCTTATAACCAGGAGTATCTACTAGAGTCACCACAGGCAAATTAAACGCATCACACAATCGCACAAATCGCGCGACTTTTTCGGAAGAATTTACATCCAAAATACCAGCGTTCACCTTCGGCTGATTTGCTACGATTCCAACAGGATGACCCTCAATGCAAGCAAAACCAACCACTGCAGAAGCAGCATACAATTCCTGCACTTGCACGAACTCACCATAATCAACAATTCTGCGAATCACGTCGAGCACATCGTAAGGCTGACGGTCGTTATCTGGCACAATATTCGCCAACTCGCGCGCAGTTTCGCGATCGGCACGAGTAGCAGAATATGCAAAAGTTGGAGGCTCTACCTCGCAGCTAGATGGCAAATAAGCCAAAACTGTGCGCGCGTAGTCAATTGCGTCAGCTTCATCCTCTCCCAAATAGTGAGCGACACCGGAAGTTGCGTTATGCACAAGACCGCCGCCCAAATCGTCCATGCTAATAGCCTCGCCGGTTGCAGCTTTAACAACATCCGGACCGGTTACAAACATGTTTGAGTGCTCGCGAGTCATAATAATCAAATCTGTTAACGCAGGACAATAAACTGCACCGCCAGCGCAAGGACCCAGAATAATTGAGATTTGCGGAATTAAGCCGCTCGCTTCGCAAGTTTTTTTGAAGATACGCCCGTATTGCATAAGCGCGCTCACACCTTCTTGAATGCGAGCGCCGCCGGAATCAATTACGGCAACAACTGGCACGCGAAGTTCAACAGCCATATCTAAAAGATGGCAGATTTTCTCGCCTTCAGCTTTGCCTAAAGTTCCGCCGCGCACGGAAAAGTCTTGTGCATAAACTGCAACTTTTCTGCCATAGACTTCGCCAAATCCGGTGATTACAGCGCACCCTGCAACGTCGTTATTAATGTCACCACCGTTAAAACGTCCGATTTCCACGAACGATCCGGTGTCAAAAAGCAAGTCAAGACGCTCTCTTGCAGTTGACTTTCCTTTTGCGTGCTGACGTTCTAAAGCTTTTTGTTCTGCGTCACGAGCAAGTTGTGCTGCGTGCTGAACTGCAGCTTTTCCGCGACGAGGCTGCAAGTTTGTATCGTCAGCAGAGCTATTAACAGAAGAGTTACTAACTGTTTTCGCTGAAGTTTCAGAGATTTCAGACTTTTCTTTTACTAAAGCGCTCATTTCTGCTCTCCTTCCAGCTTTTCATCGCTTTTTTCGGAAGATTTTTCTGCGCCTTTATCTGCGCTTTTGTCTCCAGCAAGATCAATCGTCACAAGCTTTGCGCCCGATTCCACGCCGTCACCAGGCCCCACAAAAATTCCAGTAACAGTACCAGCAGCCGGCGCGTAAACGTAATTTTCCATCTTCATAGACTCAAGCACCACAAGCAAATCACCCTTAGCAACCTGCTGTCCTTCAGCCACATTCACGCGCGTAATAACAGCTTGCATAGGCGCTGCGATTACGCCAGGAATCTGCTTTTGTTCTTCAGATTTGTGAGTACTTCCGCGAAGCGAACGTCCGCGCAAAGGCTGCGAAGCTCTAGAAACGCTACGAACTCGCGCAGAACCAGTCAAATTATCAACAATATCTTGCGGAATCGTAAGCTTTACGCGCTTATTATCAACCTCAATAATGAAGGATTCCATTGCAGGCTGCTTATTTTCGGATTCATCCGCAGACTTTCCAGAAACAAGCGAAGCCGGCTGACCGCCCAAGGAAGCTGCAGGAACGCGGTTCAAATACTTGCGTTCCATCCACTTAGTAGACACGTCAAAACTGTGATTTTCCGCAGTAAACTCAGGGTCGTTAAAAATCTGCTCAAAAAGTTTTGCTGGAGTTGGCACGCCCTCAATACAAAGTTCCTTCAAAGCGCGACGCACGCGAGCGACAGCAGTTTCGCGACTTTGCGCAGTAATAATAAGCTTGCCCATCATCGAATCGAATTTTGGCGAAATATTATCGCCAACTTCAACACCAAAATCGACGCGAATACCAGGACCGGAAGGCCACTTTATTTTCGTTAAAGTGCCGGAACTTGGAGTCAAATTCGTAGCAGGATCTTCCGAAGTAATGCGAAGCTCGAAGCTGTGTCCGCGAGGTTCTGGATCCTTAATCAACTCGCCGCCGTCAGCAATATTGAGCTGTTCTCGCACTAAATCAAGTCCACTAACTTCCTCACTAACCGTGTGCTCAACTTGCAATCGCGGATTAACTTCCAAGAAGTAGACTTTATGCTGAGAAGTCACCATATATTCGCACGTGCCAAGACCAACGTAGTCAACAGCTTCAAATAGGTTACGAGAATATCGGTAAAGCTGATCTTTTTCATCGTCGGTCAAGAACGGTGCAGGAGCTTCCTCAACCAGCTTTTGGTTTCGGCGCTGCACCGAGCAATCGCGCGTGGAATATACGGTGAAATTTCCGTGAGCGTCGCGGCCGCACTGCGTTTCAACGTGGCGAGCCTTGTCGATAAAACGCTCAATAAAATATTCATCTAAGTCGCCGCCCTGAAGAGCGTCGTGATTCATGTAAAAGCCTCGCAACTCGTCATCGTTACGAACGACTGTAATGCCGCGTCCGCCACCGCCATCCGTGCGCTTCATCATCACAGGATATCCGTGCGTTTGCGCAAAAGTTAAAAGTTCTCGAATATCTTTTACCGGCTCCGAAATGCCTGGAACTGGCGGCACTTTCGCGCGAACTGCCACGCGACGAGCCGTAATCTTATCTCCCAAATCAATAAGAGCTTCCGGGCGAGGACCAATCCAAATAACCCCAGCATCGTTAACTTTTTTCGCAAAAGACGCAACTTCCGAAAGGAAACCGTAACCCGGGTGCACAGCATCCGTGCCGCTTCTTTTAATAATGTCAAGAATCGCATCTTCGTTTAAATAAGTATCACGATACGTGTCTCCGGAAAGTGCGTACGCTTCGTCTGCCATTTCTACAAACTGCGCGTTGCGATCAGTCGGTGCATAAATAGCAACGGTAGAAATGCCCATTTCGTGAGCCGTGCGAATAACTCGCAAGGCAATTTCACCGCGGTTTGCGATGAGAATTTTTTTGATATTCGTAACCATACGTTACAAGATATTAGAAAAGTTGCGTTTACGGATGAGTCGACATACACAAAAGCTAGAGCAAAATTTTGTACACTTCTCCAATGCACATGATTTTTTAGGCACGTAATGTGATTAGCGAAACGGAAAACAACCGGCAAAACCGTTTAATTGACAACCTATTAGCTGCAAACGGCAAACCGGAAATAACCAAAAGAAGGTTTTCATGACTAACATAAATCAAAATAATGCAGCAACAGCTTCAGCAAATTCAAACGTTGCAAATAAGTTGAAAGTAGCTGCAGCATGGCTTGCAAAGCCAGCGCTTCTCACTGTGCTTTTGGCTCTTTCTACCATGGCAGGCGCAATTTATCTTCCTATTACTCCTGTGCCTATTACGTTGCAAACTCTTGTTTTGTGCATTATTGGTTTAACTTTGAGCTGGCGCGAAGGCGTAGCTTCTGTAGTTATGTATCTTGCTGTTGGCGCGGCAGGTTTGCCTGTGTTTGCTGGCTTTAAGGGCGGCTGGGCTGTTTTTGTTGGCCCTACTGCAGGATTCTTAGCCGGTTTCATATTTGGCGTTGCTGCAACTGCAGCTTTGAAGCGCGTATTTGACGTAGCTCTTGACGCAATGATGCCAGAAAACTCCTTCAAGAAGACTTTCGCACGCTTCTGCACTTACTCTGTGGCTTCTATAATCGGCACGATCGTGATTTACGCATTCGGCATTTTCGGTCAAAGCTACCTAACTGGCATGCCACTTTCAACTGCCGCCGCAACCTTGATTATCTTCATGATTGGCGATTTGATTAAGGCTTTTGTTGCAAGCGCAGCTTGCTCCGGCTTGTACAACGCACTTAACAAAAAGCGCGCGTAGCGGAAACGTTATATTGCAGAAAAACGGCATTTCCTTTACACGACTGTAAAGGGAATGCCGTTTTGTATAAGATTGCCGCGCACTTGCTCTTTGACTGAGATAACTAGCAAACAGCTGACGCTTGCGCTTTAAGCGCTCGCTGCTGAGCTTGCACGGAAAGCACACTGTGCTTTCAACTCTGAGCAAGCTCGGCGCTCCGAATTGCTTTCGCGCGCTAAATCGCAGCGCTCAAGCAGGTCGTCGCGCTTCATACGCAACTGCGTGCACATCGCCGCTTTTTACCACAATTTCCTCGCCAGATGCCTCACGAATTGTAAGCGACGCATCTTCTCCAAGCCGCACAGCAGTTCCTGTCACCACGCTTCCGTCAATTGGATGCACGTTAACTTCGCGTCCAAGAGTCCAACACACACCATTTACCTCTTTAAGCAAATCGGCAGCGTTACTTGGATAATCACGCATAAAATCGCACAATCTCGTCCTCAATCCAGTAACTATTTTTGCAGCAATCGTATCACGCAATTCTTTAGATTCCGGCAAATCAGTCATATGCATTTGCAACGAAGTTGCCATCTTAATTGGCAGCACTTCTTGCGGCACGCACAAATTCAATCCGATTCCAAAAATTACTCCAACAACATTGTCTTTGCTTGGATCGGCTACAATTTCTGTTAAGATTCCGCCTTCTTTACAATCGTGCAAAAACACGTCGTTAGGCCATTTAAGTTTTATCGCGCAAGCATCACCGTGTATCGGCGAACTTCCGCACTCTTTAAACGTTTCTAGAAGTGCGTCACGAGCTGTAAGCCCTGCAATAATAGGCAGCCAGCCATTGTGACTTGCGTCCATAACAATTGACTTCGGCAGCAAAGTTACGAATGAAACTAAAAAGCTTTCTCCCGGTCGGCTTACCCACGCGCGTCCAAGCCTGCCGCGACCTGCTGTTTGCTCGTCTGCCACAATCGCAACTATTGCTGACTTTCCGTCATCTCGCGCGATTATTTCGCCTTTTTGTATCATTTCTCGCGCAATATTTTGCGTAGAATCTGTAATTGCGAAATATTTTACCAAATCTGCTACTTCTGATGTCTGCGGCATCAATGCCACACTTTGCGAAGAAAAAATAGTCATATGTATAATTTACATCAGATTATATTTTTGCGCGCGTAATTGCATGTTTTGCGCGCAATAGCAACCAAAATAGCTAGGCATCAATTAAGCAGGTGTTAACACATGGAGCGCATACGTCGCAAAAAGCAGTACAAGAAGCCGCGCACATTGCGTGCTGTTGTAGCACGTTTTTTAGATTACACTCTTGCTGCTTTGTTATGCTTTATACTTGCTTTTTGCACTAGCCTGGGGCCAATTTTCCGCAGTCAAGATATTAAAGTTCATTTAGGATCAATCGCTGATTTTTCGTTGGTTAATGCTTTTATTTTCGTTGCTGCCTTCATAATATACGCATTAATACTGACTGTGCTTATTTACTACGGTAAAAATAAAAAGTTTTTGCCTAAATATCAACGTTTTATGAAATTAATAAAGTCAATTGCGTTAAGAAAAAATAGTGAAAATAAAAAACAGTCAAAATTACAAAAATTTACTACTAAACACGCTATTTTCCGCAATATTTCGCATTTTCTTTTAAAATCTGCAAAACTATTTTTTAATTGCGCTAAATGGTTCATTAACCACTCCACTCGTAACAGAAGAAACCTACTTCTTACTTTTTTCGTGGGCTGGATTTGGGTTCCAGCTACGTTACTTGCCGCATACGGTGCAGATATATGCTCGCAAATTCGTGAGTACAGTTGGACTTGGAATAAAATTACAGGCTTAGACCAGCCTTATATCGGCTTCTTTAGCTTTGTCCCAATGGATATTTACCCAACTGCGCACTACTTGTGGCCAACTCATCCAACTTATTTAACAGATCAGCACAACATTGTTCTAACTGTTATTTATGGCGCAACAACAGCAGTCTCCAGATACTTTACCGACTCAAACGACGCTGGAATTGCACTTCTTGCCTTTGCACAATTTGCATTTGCAGCATGGTGCGTTTGCGCAACAGCACACCGCTTCTTAAACAAACCTTGGCTTAATGCAGAATCTAGCTCAACAAATTGCAGCACAACAACTTTTGCAAGATTCGTTATTCTGCTTATGTTTTTGCTTAATCCGCTTGTGTTGTGCTCAACTATTGCGCTTACAAAATCTCCGCTTTTTGCGTTCGCTTTTGTTTGGTGGTTTGGTATAAATTACGAGTTAACTAATTGCTATCATGCGAACGACACTAAAAATACACCTAGCACAAAGCCGAATGCGCAAAAGCCTAGACTTCACACTGTTTTGGAATTAATTGTTTCAGTGTGTGTAATGCTTATTGCTGCAAAATACGCCTGGTATATTCTGGTTGTTCAATTCATACTTTTAATTATTTTTGAGCGCAAACGCTGGCGTTTGTGGGTTTGCGGAATTTTGCTTCCAATCGTTGTAATTCACGGCTCGTTAATTATGCTTATTTCGAGCGGTGCTATTATTAGCGGCGATCCTATTGAGAGTCGCGGCATTCAGTTACAACAAATTGCACGTATAGCTAAGCTCGATCCGCATAGCATACCGCGTAGTGCAAAGCGCATTATTGCACCAATTTTTAATCTGGATCAAACTGCAGAAGCATACAAACCTTATGACGCAGACCCTGTGAAATCTTCCGGATTGCAGTCTAAAAAAGTGAGTTATCGTTGGCGATACGTTACTAAAGACAATATTCGTAAATTAGATTTCGCTTGGTGGCAAATGATTACGCATAGTCCATTTGTGGCAACTGACGCTTTTCTTGCAAAGACTTACGGATACTTTGATATTTTTGACCGCCCGTATGTTGGGCCAGAATACTACATAGACACTGACAGCATACACAAATCTGATTGGATTAAATATTGGAATCCTAAGTGGCGAACTAAATTTGCAGAAGACATTAGCACGTTTAGTGATATTCCTGTTTTAAGTTGGCCAATTCACGGAAATACTTTCGTTATTTTTACACTACTTATTGGAGTTGCAGAAATTATTCTTCGCCGTTGGCGCACATTGTTATGGCATATTCCACTTGCCTTGCTGGTTGGAGTTATGATTCTTGCTCCAGCTAATAATTTTGAGCGACACATGCTACCGTTAGCTTTTGTTTTCTGCTTTGTAGCACTTACTTTTTGGCGAGATACTTTTACTCAATCGCGCTATAATAGTAGAGAATGTTAGAATCAAAGGCATAAGATGGACGAGAAGAATACACCTCAGTTTGCGCAAGATAGCAGCGCTGCTTCTTCTATTATGTCCGAAGAAAATTATGAAGATAAACTTGCAGGAAACAGCTTACTTAGTAGCGATTTTCTTTCGATACTAGCAAGCGTACAAGCAGCAGAAAAGTACGCGGAGGATTCTAATATTGCCAATTCTCTTGAAAATCAACAGTTAAACAAAACGCAAGTAAACGCTGTATCAAATGATCAAGAGAGCTCTTCTAAAGCAGAGCAAGAAAACGAAGAAAAGCACAAGCACCACTTATGGCATCGTCTTTCATCAAATCAAAGTCGTTCGAGTCATTCAAGTCAATCTTCTGAAAATACTAAAGGTAATAATTCACCGAGTTTTACTCCACTACCCAGCGCGCAAAAATCAACTAGCTCGGAACCGCTTAGAATTTTCGACAATCGTGATGGCCAAGTTTTTGACGCGGCGATACGCTTGCAATTACACTCGATTATTGCCACGTGCTTAATGAATGGTATTGCAGATGCTCGTATTGACGCTTTCATGCATTTACTTCAATGGTCAGATTCGCCAAAAGTTATTGTTATTGCAGGAACTTTCGGCACTGCAATTAAGCCAGATGACGGACCAAATCGCAAGCCAGCACCAGATATTCCACCTGATAACACTGACACTTTGCGCCGAAATATTTGGCCACAGCTTGGTAGTTGCAATGCGTATGATGCAATAGTTGAGCGCACACAAAGTAGTGCTTTGCAGCGCATTACGGGAGCTTGGCAAAAAACGCAAGCACTGATATCAGCATCTACAAAAAATTCTTCTACTTTTGCAGCACCTTCTCATATTATTCTGCTTGCTGTACGCGAAAATCCTAGCGATCAGGCTTTAGAGAAGCTGTGCAAAGTTTTTGAGAATTCTCATAAGACGATTTGTGTTAGCAGCATGGTTGAGGGCGTTGAGCAGATTTCTTCCGCTCTTACTGCTACTCTTGCCGCGATTGCTGTTGCTCCAGCAGTAAAGCATTTGCCGCAAATCATTCACACGGATGATTTACTTCCGGAGCGAGCACTTATTGGCGATGCCACAGCTTTTGATACTCTTTACAACAAGGTGTATCAAAGTTTGGCTCCTTACAGTCATGACGATCCGACTTTGGAAACTATTGACATGTTCTTGCGCTTTGGTGGAGCTCTTGACCAAACAGCACACGAACTTAATGTGCATCCAAATACTGTTCGTTACCGTTTACGTAAAGTTGCGCAAACTACAGGATGGGATGCTACGGATCCGCGCGCCGCTTATGTGCTGCAAACAGCTATAACAATTGGTAGAATTCGCGATTCACATTAAGTCTAACTTTACAAACAAAAAACGTGCGACGCAAAACCAAAGGTTTTACATCACACGCTAAATGCAAGAATAAAGCAAGCACAAACAATAATAATATATTATTTATACTTACAGCACTAATTTAGTGACGAATCTTGCGAAGAGCAGTACCCATGCCGGCAAGAGCAGAAGCAACGACAGCAATCACAGCTACCGCAGCACCGGTCTTAGGAAGCTTAGCCTTAGCTGGAGCAGCTGGAGCTGGAGCTGGGGCTGGCTTCTTATCATTCTCATGGAAATTGCTGGTAAGAGCTCTGTTGTACAAAGTCTTTGTAGCAGGCTCGCAAACTACAGTGCCCAAAGCGTTCTTGTAGCAGTGATTCATATCAGGAACCTGGGTAGGGTCATTGTAACCCTCAGGATTAGCAGGAGCCTGATGAGTCTCTGGATACAAATTCTCACCGTTCAATGGATCTGGAGTACCGTACTCAAGAACATGAGTATCGATTTCATCATCAGCCATTGCTGGAGCAGCAAAAGCACAACCTGCAAGCAAAGTAGCAGCTGCAGCGAAAGCTGCAATGGTCTTCTTCTTTAACATATTAGACCTTCAATCTCTTTTATCTGATCCCCGCGCAAAAGTTAGGGCTAACACGCAGAAGCCAGATACCAATATTAAAACTGGAATAAACCAACCCGGAATACACCAACTCGGAATATACCAATCTAAATTACAATAACACAGGGTACACCAATTTTTCACAAATAGAAAGTATTTTAAAGAAAAAACACTAAATAAAGGCGTTTTGCTGTAACAAAGCAACTACCAGCAGTATAAGAGAACGCTTAGAACTTAACGCAGAACAAACTATGGATAATCAGTTACTGGCGTAATACTGAAGTAAATAATGTAAGCAAAAACTGAACTAAAAAGTAAAAAGTGAGCGCACCGTATTCACATACAGCACGCTCACAAATAGTTAAGCAATCATGCACTTCTGTGCATTAAAAGCTTAGTGGCGAATCTTGCGAAGAGCAGCACCCACACCAGCAAGCACAGAAGCAACAACAGCAACCAAAGCTACAGCAGCACCAGTCTTAGCCAATGGAGCAGCAACATTTGCAGCATTCTTCATTGTCTTATTGTCATTAGTATTACCAGCAACATTTCCAGCGCCGTTGCCAGTACCAGCGCCATTACCGCTAGGCTGACTTGGAACAGGAGTCAAAGGATTAATAGGCTTTGGAGTAAGCTTCTTGCTCTTTTCAGCTTCAGCAAGCAAAGCGCGAGCACCCTCAACAGTCTTAGCCTTACGAATCAGCTTAGCAGTGAAAGTGAAACCTTCCTTCTCAGCCTGCTGAGCAATCTTCTCAATCTCAGCCTTAACAATCTTCTGGAAAGCAGCCTTAGCTTGAGCAAGAAGCTTTACAGTATCAGCATCAAGCTTGCCATCCTTAGCAGCCTTCTTAGCAGCTTCTGCATTAGCGTTCATTTCCTCGTACAAAGCCTTAGCCTGGTCATAAGTCAAGCCCTTGAACAAATCAGCACCATTATACTCAGGCACATTATTAACTGCAGGAGCTACGCCATTGTTAATATTTCTTTTTTCACGCTCAGCCTCAGCAAGCAAAGCCTTCAATGCAGTCAAAGTAGACTTCTTGGAATTACGAATCAGCTTAGCAACGAAAGCGAAACCTTCCTTCTCAGCCTTCTTAGCTAACTCTTCCCTAGCATTCTTCTTACCCTGCTCAAGAAGCTTTGCTACAGCAGCAGACTCCTTAGACTCAGCATAATGTTTCAAAGCATCAATAACACTCTTTGGCAAGCCAAAACGCTCAGCCTCAGCAATAAGCGCATCCTTCTTAGCCTTATCTTTAGATATTGCTTCTTCAACCTTCGCTCTTTGAGCGTCAAACAAAGCTTTTTGAGCAGGAGTTATTGACTTACCAGCAGCTTTCAACGCGGCTTCAAAGTATGAATAATCACCAAGGCTAGCCATGGTAACAACAGTATCATTGTCTATAAGATTATTGTTAACTTTAACAGTAACTTCGTTTTCACCAGAATTAAGCACCGAAGGGAACTCAACCTTATCAACAATGGAATTACCATCAGCAGAAGTAAGACTATTCTGCACCTGAGCTAACAGACCAGCACCAATCTGAGCTACAGTATAGTTAATATCGTTCTCAGCAGTACCGTACTTATCACCCTTCTTGTAAAGAGTAATAGCAGTAGTCTTATGATCCTTGTCTCCTACCTTGAAGTTGAAAACAACACCGTCAAGCTTAGTAACTTGATCGCTCTGCACAGCAGGAGGATTAGCAGGAGGATTAGCATTTGGCTTTTCTGCCATGGCTGGCGCAGCAAACACCAAACCAGAAACCAGCGTAGCACCTGCAGCAAATGCAGCAATCGCTTTCTTATTCAACATAATAAACCTCAATTTTTCTCACATACATTGCGCGACATCATTTGTTCACGCAAATGTAAAATCAATAAACAAAATTTAGTAAATATTCAAAATGAGTTTCAATATTTTGGGAATTAATTCAATATCTTGAGCAATAACCTTCAAAACTTGGGTTATAGGTCAAGACTTTAATCAAACCTAAAATACGCACACATACGGCAAAAGGCTTGGGAAACAAATGCCCTTAGTAGCACAATTAACCAAGCCTCTTACACTAATCAGCATCGCTTCCCTAACAAGCAACACTGATTCAACACTCAACAGCTAACTTACAAACACTATCCACGCTCGCACTGTGAAGAAAGAGATTTGGCAAAACAGTGAAAACGCACAATAAAATTTGCAAGTCGCCTGTGGCATAAAACTTAAACAGTCTCATGCCACAAGTTGAGTGAAAAATTATTCACTAAATTTAGTGACGAATCTTGCGAAGAGCAGCACCCATACCGGCAAGCACGGAAGCAGCAACAGCAGCCAAAGCTACAGCAGCGCCGGTCTTAGCCAATGGAGCAGCGGCAGCTGGGGTCTTAGCTGCAGCAGTCTTAGCCTCAGCCTTAGCAGCAGCCTTCTTAGCTGGAGCCTTCTTACCTGGGAAGTTTGGTTCCTTCTTCATAGCATTCAAGATATCCTTGGCACCAGTGTCGCAGCTCTGATCCTTAGCGTGATCGCGTGCGGAATCCAACAAGGCAGCAGCGCGAGTACGGTTGTTATCAGCAACCTTGAGCAAAGCTTCTACCTGAGCCTGAAGCTGCTGGACTTCGTGAGCCTCAACGTAATCACCCTTAGCAAGGGCATCCTTCATATCCTCAGCAAGCTCAGCCTTGAGATCCTTAACAGTAGCTTCAACATGACCGTAGTGCAAAACAGCCTTCTCAAGCTTACGACGAATATCCTTCAAGTAAGCGCAGGTGTCACCCATACCCTTGATGAGGTCATCCCAGCCGTGAGCCTGTGTAGCTTCAAGCTTTTGGAGAAGAGCATCATAAAGGTGAACATTGGTCTGCGCACGCTTCAAAACCTCTACGAACTGACCCTTGTAGTTATGCTGAAGCAAATCAGAGTTGATTGGATCATGGCTTTCTGGATCAGCTGCAGGAGTACCAGGAACACCATTATCAGACTGCTGACCAGTTGGATCAGTAGTGTGGCTGCTCATACCTGGAACCTTAATCCAGTCATCCAAGCCTGCTGCCATTGCTGGAGCAGAAAAAGCGAAACCGGAGAGGAGGGTGGCGCCAGCAGCGAATGCGGCAATAGCCTTCTTATTCAACATAATATTTTCCTTTCTTCTTCTCCTTCACGCCAAGCGCGCGAAGAAAAATTAACATTCACAACTTAAGTTTTGTGAATAACTACCAGCGCAGAGCATCCGGCTGGAAGCTGTTATTAACATACCCCCCCCCCGTTCGAAAAAGTCAAGAGCAGACACACAACTCATTAACAAAAAATATTCATATTTTTATGAAAATATTTCAGTCAAACTATTTTTAAAAGTAAAAAATACAGTATTACACATTACTTTTCGTAAAAATGTCAATTTCAAGGTTTTTAAAGATTTTTCCCAGAAAACTCTCAGGAAACTCTTGAATACTCCCCCAACCAGCCGTAAAACCGTTGCAAAACCGCCATTCCCCCGCGACACGCCGCGCACGACTACGCGCCCTCAACTTCTCCAGTCACCTATTCATTACTAACGCAGTTTGCGTACTGCACCAGTAACGCAAAATCTCAATTATTCGTTGCTAACGCAGAAACGCAGTAACGCAAGTAACAAAAAACGCTGAAAACATGACTCAAAAGAGCACATTTTCAGCGTTTATAAGTTTTAAACTTAATCTACTACTTACCAGCCATGCTTTCGCATAAGCTACGCAAGCAATAAATCAGGCAGCAATGCTGGCGATATCAACTGGAACACCAGGAGCCATCGTGGAGGTCACAGTTACCTTAGTAATGTAACGACCCTTGATGGTGCTTGGCTTCAAGCGACGGATTTCGTCTGCGACAGCCTTGAAGTTCTCTTCAAGAGCCTTAGCATCGAAGGAGAGCTTGCCGAAGAGGAAGGACAGGTTGCCCTGGCGATCCACGCGGAACTCAATCTTACCGCCCTTAATGTCGGCAACAGCCTTGGCTACATCCATAGTCACGGTGCCAGTCTTTGGGTTTGGCATCAAGCTACGAGGACCGAGAACACGACCCAAGCGGCCAACCTTACCCATCATGTCTGGGGTTGCAACGACTGCATCGAAGTCAAGGAAGCCACCGGCAACCTTTTCGATAAGCTCGTCATCACCAACAATGTCAGCGCCAGCTTCCTGAGCCTCAGTAGCCTTTGGGCCACGAGCGAACACCAAAACCTTAGCGGTTTTACCGGTGCCGTTTGGCAAGTTCACAACGCCACGAACCAACTGATCAGCCTTGCGAGGATCCACGTTAAGGCGCATAACAGCCTCAACAGACTCATCGAAAGCGTGCTTTGGCATGCTCTGCAACAAAGCGATAGCTTCAGCTGGGGTGTACAGGTTATTGCGGTCGATCTTCTCAGCCGCTTCACGATACTTCTTAGAACGCTTAGCCATTTCTACACTCCCTTTCAGTCGGTAACGGTAATACCCATCGAGCGAGCAGTACCCGCGATGATCTTCATACCGGCCTCGACGTCACGTGCGGAGAGGTCAGGCATCTTAATTTCGGCGATTTCGCGCACCTGAGCCTTGGTCACAGAACCAACCTTGTGAGTCAATGGATTCTCGGTGCCCTTCTGGATTCCAGCAGCCTTAAGCAACAAAGCAGCGGCTGGTGGGGTCTTCAAAATGAAGGTGAAGGAACGATCTTCGTAAACGGTGATCTCTACTGGGACGATCTGACCCATCTTGTCCTTCGTCTGGTCGTTATACGCCTTGCAGAAGTCCATGATGTTCACGCCGTGGGAGCCTAATGCTGGGCCCAGTGGTGGGGCTGGATTTGCTTTGCCAGCCTGAATCTCGAGCTTAATAAGCGCGGAGACTTTCTTTTTCGGAGCCATAATATGGTTCTTCTTTCTTTTACAAGCGGTTCAAACGGTTGTTGCAAACGCTAATATAGTCGCTTCTTACAGAAGTAAAGCACTTACGAAACGTTGCTATAAAGCTGTTTTGCAGCTTCCTCCCGCATCTTGTATTGCTGTGCTGTGCTAGCGGATTCCTCCTCCAGTCACAAGCCTTCCTATTATGCCACATCTTCGCGACACGCATCATTACGAAAGCTGCAACTATCTTTGTGCAGCAACAAAAGTTGGAAGTCTACTTCCAAGTTGGGTACAAACTTACGAAAGTTGGAAGTCTACTTCCAAGTCGAGCGCAAAACACTAGAACATTATAAAATGTTAAAACTCTAACTCAGGATTCTTTAACAACTCATCAAACATCACATGATACAAGCGCAAAGGCAGATCCTGTCGCTCGCACGTTACAGCGCGCTCACGTCTTCGCTTGCATTGAAAGCACACCGTGCTTTCAACTTTGAGCAAGCTCAGCGCTCCGAATTACCTTTGCGCGCTACGCTTTAAGCGCAAAGGTAGGTCGTCGCGCACAAACGTAAACAGCCTCATCTGCCGTCCCATAATCTATAACCACATACCTATCGTGATACTTTCTGCCAGCAGTCTTAAACTTCAAATCAACACCAGGATAATCGCTTACAAAATCTCCCAACATGCTTTCCGTAAGCATATTCTTATTCCTAGAATTATCACTAAAAACTACTATTCCCACCCCTTCACCAGCAAACCGCAATAGTTCCAAAGTTTTAAGACCAATATAATTATCAACAACGTAAATGCTTTTCTTAGCTGACTCATATATTTTGCAATACGCAAGATCCGCTTCTATTTTATTGCCGTCCATAAGAAGAAAATGCTTATACGAATCTGGATTAATAAAATTATCCATTACCTTATTAAAATCTTCCTTCGTTGCCATTTGAGATTTTATTTCCGCTATATCTTTAGTATTCTGATTCGTTTGAATCGCCAACTGCGCTAACTCATTCGCGCCAATAAAATCCCTGTTTTCAACAATAAAATCCCTGTTTTCAACAATAAAATCCTTCATTTGCTTAAAGGTTCTAACTAATGCCCTACTCTGTTTAACAGCAAGATCACCTCTTAACACAGTCATGAGCATATAAATACCCTGCTCCGTAAAAGCATAAGGCAAATATCGAGAGCCACCCCAACTTGAGGTGAAATTTTTGCACCTCAAGTTTTTGAACTCGTCAGCAGTTAGCCGAAACATAAAATCTTCGCCCTCAAACTTTTCAATATTATTCTTAATCTGTCTATTGAAATTTTTCGTTTCATACCCATATATTTCAGCAAGCTCAAAATCAAGCATAACTTTTTGATTGCGAATGTTATAGATCTTCTCTTTTATTGTTTCAGCGTCTATTATCATTCCAACAGACGCGTTTTTAGAGTCAGCGATAATTAGATTTTTATTCCCCTCTACCATAAGATCACTCCTAAAAAATGTGCGTAAAACCTAGCGCTGTACAACAAAAACTACATTTCTAACACAAAACCCATGAATCGCAAGCAATCAGGGTTATTCCCAAAAATCAATCACAAGCCATAAAACATCTAACAACTAGCAAAACTAGCATGCATCAGCGCATAAATATAATTCTATAAGATTCCACAAATAAAAAGCAACAAAAAAAAATCGGTTTTAATACAAACGCACAGCACATTTATGTAGTGCGCTTGTACCTGATTTACGGCATGTCATGCCAAATCAGCCAAACGGCTAAGCCGTGAGGAATAAGTGCACTACATAGCAGCGCGAAGGCAGGTCGGAACGCTACACCAATCCACACATATAAAGTGGTAATATTACGAGATTCAAATCTTTTCTAACGCTAAGCTGTTTAGGAGCAAATACATAACTTGTTCCAATTCTTTTTGAAAACTTCGCCTTAAATTTATCAAGAGAAACTGTCTTGAACACATTTCCAGATTTAACTTCAATCGCAGATATACGCATTTTGCCAGCAGAATCCTGAAAAGCTTTAGAAATCAAAAAATCTATTTCCATTGTATTTTCCGAATTTTCTTTGTCTCTATTTGAATAGAAAAATAGGCGATGTCCAGATGCTATTAGCTGTTGCGCAACAACGTTTTCAACTAGCATTCCTTCATTAATTGAAATTTTTCCAAATAAAATTTCTTTATGCAGATCATTAGACGCAATACTACTATCTGAAAGTATCATAGAAGTCAACAACCCAGTATCAGCCATATAACATTTTACTAACGCATCATCTGCATTAAGATTCAAGCCAACATTTGGATCTGTAGATTTGTAGCAATTATTTGTAATACTCGCATCCGAAAGCCAAAAAAACGCATCCTTGTAATCACGCATACGAGCATTCTTACCCAAGGAAGTAATCCTATACCTTTTTTCATGCCTAGAAAGCTGTGCTGGTATTCCATCAAACACAGCCATAACTTTCATTTCATAACCTTTTGCAAACTTTGCAGCATCCTGCCTATAGAGCGAAAGAATACGACGCTTAACCCTATCTACTCGAGTAAAATCTCTCGAATCAACATATTCATTTACAGATTGCGGCATGCCACCAACTAGCATATATTCTCTAAAAAGTCGCATCGCTTTTTTATGTAAAGCATCCGGCAAAGGATTTAACTCATCAAATGAATTTTTAATAACTTTCGATAGATTTTCTTCTCCAAAAGCCCACAAAAATTCTTCAAAATCAAGAGGATACATGCGTTCTTCTTGTTCTTCAGATGGAATCAATATTGTTTCAACATTGTGTTTAATAGACAATAACGAGCCAGTCTCTATATAGTCGTATCTGCCATCTGCAACTAGTTGTTTTACAAATTCTCTAGCCTGTGGGAAAAATTGCACTTCGTCAAAAACCATTACCGATTCACGGTTATAAAGTTTCACACCATACAATGCAGATAGGTACGTAAAGAAAGTGCTTAAATCTGAACGATAATCTTCAAATAGCCGAAGCGCATCTTTTGATGCTTGCGAAAAATCAATAAGAATATAAGACTTGTATTCGTTTCTTGCAAACTCTTCAACTATAGTACTTTTCCCAACTCTTCGAGCACCTGTTACTAAAAGCGCTGTTGAACCGCGATCAGCATTCTTCCAATCGA
The DNA here is from genome assembly GCF_049244135.1 of Gardnerella sp. DNF01205. NCBI lineage: Bacteria > Bacillati > Actinomycetota > Actinomycetes > Bifidobacteriales > Bifidobacteriaceae > Gardnerella > Gardnerella sp. DNF01205. Next base: position 1,466,812 of record NZ_CP058378.1, read on the forward strand.
GCATTTTTTGATAGAATTTTCGCCTTAACATATAACACCACTCTTAATTACCACAAAACCGTTGAAAATACTATTGTTTTATAGTATATATTTCACGAAAATCAATGTCAATTTATGCTAAATTTTCACGAAATCAGGGGTAAATATATGCCGAATTTTCACGAAAATCAAGGTGTTATTTCTCTAAATCTTCGCAACACGCTGCATTACAGCAATTCTAAGCAGTTATATGTTTGGCATGAGCAAGTGAAGCAGCACGGCGGCGGCGCTTGCGAACCGCGGCAATAATCATCGTCGTAAGAATCACCGCGCATCCAATAAGCGCGAGCACAAACATCGTCATCCAAAGCGGCCACTGCAACTTATCACCCGGCGCGGAAACTGGATCCGGTAGCACGCGATACCCCGTCACCAGCAGCCGCTGCGTATTCACACCATACGGCGTACACGTAAGCAGCGTCGCCAAATCGCGCCCCTTCTCGCGCTGAAGCAATCTAATATCATGCGGATCGACCACACTAATGCGGAATACCCTGTAACGCAGCGTCTCCCCCTGCACGTCAAAGTAGAAGAAATCACCCTTCTTCAACTCTACTAAATCATCAAACATGGTCGCATTCGGCAAACCCGTATGTGCCGTCACAACAGAGTGACGCGTTTTGCCACCAACCGGCAAATCCGTGCCATACAAATGCCCGGCGCCATACGCCAAAACCTCCTGCGAACTACCGTGATAAATCGGCAGTTTAACGCCAATCTTCGGGATTTTCACAATACCCATAATCCCCATTGGCTCATCCAACTGCTTCGCATATTCCTTATACTCCGGCGTCTTCATATAATCCGTCGTGCCATCGTAAGGATCAGCCGTAATAATCGACTTGTGGCGCGCATTATAACGACGAGCCGCGTTCAAAATCTTCTCGCGAGCGCTCGCAGTCTGCTTACGACTCAAACGATCATACGCGGTAGAAATCTCCTTCGAGACCTTGTTATTCCACAACGTTGACGCAATCGGGTACGTGAAGCACAGAATCGCTGCAAGCGCGAGGGCAATTGGCTCAAGAGTGCGGCGGAGTTTGGATTTGGTTTTTTTTGTTGGCTTTGGCGCGGGTTTTGATGCGGTTGCTGAGTCTTGGGTTGATTCGGTTGCAGGTTTTGCTTTAGACTGATTGAAGAAAGCATATACTTTTGTAACAACGTCGTTTAATTTCATGCTTCCTCCGTTTCGTTGGATTATTTAACTTAGAGCGCGTATCGGTAAACAAATTCGGGGTATGGTTCTTGATTTTGTTTACTTAAGGTTCGCGCGAGCGAAAAATCTCAAATCTTTACCACACAAATATGAGTCTAGGATTTAGTTCAGTAAACCCTAGACTCACACTTTGCTATTAGACTACAAGACCAGCTTTAGAAAGCGGATCAAGCGTTCTGCTGCTGTTCTTCTTCCTTGCGATTGCGCACGTACATAATCACGCTCGCAACAATAAGAACCATGCCCACAACAGCGAAAATCAGCACGCCGTAAGCACCAGTTGCAGGAAGATTGAACCAGAAGCTCTTGCCGTTGTCGCCGCCCTTAAGTGGGAGGTCCTCAAACGGCTCAGTCGTAGTTTGATCCTTCTTAACAGTCACATCGTGGACTACAGGAGAAATCGCATAACCCTTAGGAGCTTTAACCTCAACAAGATAAACAGGAACATCAGCGCGAGTCTTGTATGCCTTCGCGAAGTTACCTTTAGAATCTGTTGTAGCAGTCTGTACGTCAGTAGCAGGTTGAGCAGCTGCAGCTGCATCACCAATAGTTGACGCAGCCTTGCAAGCTTCAATCTTGTCAAGTTCCTTATTTTCCTTCAGACCTTGAGCGCAAGCAGTTGCCTTTTTCTCATCAGCAAAAATCCTGAACTCAGCATTTTCAAGCGGCTTCTCTTCAGTACCTTCCTTGTAGAACTTATGCACCTGAAGGAAACCGAAGTCAATAGTCGCTTGAGAATGATCATTATCAGGAATGATTGGCGGCAAGTCACCCTCATTCTTCTCATGAGCCTGGAAGAAGCCAGACTTGTTTACAATCTGATCCTTGCTAGTGTCAGCTGCAGTCTGACCATCCGCAGGAGGATTACCACCCTGATAGTCTTTATTAAGCTCAAACTCAAGATCTACTTCAACCTTAATCGTGTCTCCAGCTTTAGAACAATTGTTTATAGCATCAGCGATCTTTTCAAGGCCTTTCTCAGCAAACGTCACAAGAATACGAGTGTGACCAGCAGCAAGATTCTTACCTTCAGCATCATTAGCTGAAGTGATAGGATCTTCTACCTTGTAATAAGTAGTAGTGGCGTCATTAGTCACCTCTTTGCCGTTAATCTTCACAGTCTTCACAGCATCTTTAGTTATCGATGCGAAGGCAGCAGTTGGAGCATCATCGAAGACCTTATAACCCTGAAGATTAGCAGCAGTCAACTTACCATCTTTAGGCTTAGCTTTGTTCACTTCCGCAGTAATTGTAAAAGGCACTTTATCCTTAACGCTAGCGAACTTAGTCTTATCGTAAACCTTCTGAATAGTAGCTGATAGATCCTTGTTCTTCGGCGTCACAACAGGATTATAGTTATACGAAACAGTCGTTTTTGCATCCTTGCCCTCGCTAGTAGTGTACTCCGGCAAAGGAAGTGTCATATAGAAGGATTGCAAATCAGAAACACCATAGCCCTTAGGCGCGTTAGTTTCCTCAACCTTATACAAGCCAAGATCAAGATTATTCTTGCCATCACCAAACTTGGCTATACCATTTTTATCAGTGTTCTTCGGACTAATAGCGTTAGTGGTATCAAGCTTGACTTCTGCATCAGTGCCACTGTCTTTAATAGTGTGATCGTTCAGCTTAGTAACAAGCTTTGCAATCTTCTGCCAAGACTCAAATTTGGTAAGATCTAAATTAACGTCTTTGCCGCTTTCCTTAACAGAAGTGACTTTAGTCAATTTGAAAGTAGCATCTTTAAGTGGCTTAAAACCAGTTTTGCATTGAGGATCTGTTTGTGTCTGAGAAGTAGTAGAGTTATCATCATTTGCCTTCTTCACGCACTTAAGAATGGTTATAGTACCATTCTTTGGAGCGTCAGTCTCCCACGGAGCCTTAGGATCCTTAGGATCCGTATTCGCAGGATGTTGCGGAACAACCGGCTTACCAGCCCATGCAACTCCAGTCATTGTTACAGCGCCGGCGACGCACAGCGTGCCAGCCATAGCAAGCGACGCAATCGCCGCCACGAATTTATTAGTGAACTTTTTCATGTTCACTCCTTTCATTTGCCGTTTTACGGCAACTAGAAAATTAATTTGCATTGATAATGCTCATACGAGTAAAGTTTTAAAATTTTTGGCATTTACCTTGTGTTATCACGCTCCCGAATCCGGAAAGACTGCGCAATAAAACAATACGCAATAAAACAATGCGCGAAACAGGAAGGCTTTATGCGCAAATGCGTACGTAATCGCCTTATGCGAAGCACGGCGAGTAAATGCATATACAACTGCTTTATACGTGATTGCATAAGCCTCGCCACCTTCCCAAAATTAATTTGCGACCGCGCTCACTTTGGCTTACCACAAAGCCAGCCGCCAGCAGATTCACCAACAGAGCGGCAAGAATACCGAGCTGCAAATTCCAACTCTGACCGCCCGTATGCGGCAAAGTAAACTTGCTCACCGAATGAATATTGAACGTAAAAGCAGCAAAATCCTTGTTTTCTTTAAAAGATGCTGGATCAGTAGTTAGCGCAGAGCTTATCGTTGCAGGGGTTAAGCTGCCAGTTAGACCATCAAACTTAGCGAGCGCTTTAGGTTTCAGCGCGTACACAACGCACTGGTAATTGCCAACCTCAGTCGGCTTTATGCTCACTTCCATAGAAGTTTGAGACGCAACGTTCTTCGCAGTACATTCTTTATCCCCATCATTTGCCTTATTGCATCTAGTTTGCTTCGTATCCTCAGGCACACTCAACCCAAGCTCGGCAAGATTGCTACTCCAAGTCTTGTATTCAAGAGGCTCCTCAGCTTGCGGCGATCCAGCAGTTTGAGACTGTTGCGACGGTTCAGAGGGTTGCTCAGATCGCGAGACAGCGCCAATATTAGTGCCACTTGAGCCACTTCCAGCAGAACCACTTCCACTCGAGCCAGTACCGCCAGTCGAAGCGCCACCACCAGCATTATCCTTCTTCTTTTCGCCCTTAGAGCACAGCACGCGCAATGTAATCTTATTCTTGCTATCCGCCGCAGAAGTAGCATCAATAAACGGCTTAAGCTCCATACCGATCATTGCAGAAATCTTGTTATTCTTTTCAGACAATGCCGTAGGACTACCATTAAACGGATACACCTTCAGTGTAAGAATTTCTGGCGGCTTCGGCTTATCTCCAAACTGGATTGTTATCTTCTTATAATCCCAGTCAATGCCTTGCTTAATAGACGCTTTATTAGTCCACTTATCTTCAACAATGTTTTGTTCTGGCTTTTCAAACAGAGATTGCTTATTAGTTTCTACTCTAGTATCAAACTCGTCTAATACTGTAGAATATACCTTAGTTTTACCGTTTCCTGAGTTTCGCTCTAATTTAAATTCATCATCTTTTTTAATAGCAAACACTTTGCACTCAAAAGTCCCAGACTTCGTAGGCGTTCCAGTAATCCAGCTTTGAGAGCGCTCAGTATAATCATCATTTTCATACACAGCAGAATTCTCTGCATTTTTATCAGGTCGATTCTGATTTTCCTTATGCTCGAACTGAGTCTGCGTACCTAGACTCAAACCATTAACACTGCCTACCGTATAACTGGCATTATCATCACTACCAGTTTCATGGCAAATCATACGATGATAGATAAAACCAGGCTTATCTTTCGATTGCGATTCAATAAAAAGCTTATTGTCAATAGGATCGTAAGTGTCTTTCTTATCAGTACTGCCAGTAGCACTTCCTTCAGTACCTCCGCTAGGAGCTGAACCCTTAGACTTTGGTTTTATAGTAATTCTATTACCGCTTACAGAAACTTTATCATCCTTTTTCCCAAAATCGTATAAGCTCAGCTTTAAATCACCAGATTCAGCCTTAGGCAAATCATCCTTAGCAAGTATCGCTTTAATCCTAGTGCTGGATTTAGAACCATTTGGATAATGTATTACAACATTAAACCTATATGTATTATCTACTAGCCATTTGCTTGCAAAAAAACGTATAGAACCATCGCTATTAGATACACCCTGCGTAGATTTAGCAGTGTAGCTATCATTCTTATCATTCTCACCCTTGAAAAAAGCATACTTTACGGAATCATTAGTTTTACCATACTTCTCCAACCCAAGCCAAACGCCATTAGGTAATGTTTGCTGCACAATACCAGCAACTTTTATTGTTGGGGTAATAATCTGAGGAACCCTATTATAAGACTCGCCATCCTTGCCTTTAATGTTTATTGTGTCTTTATTACCTTTATCTTTACTACCATAAGTAATGCTGTAGCATTTTACAGGAGTATTATACTTTTTATTATTCTTGCACACTTCCGGAAGTTCAGGCTTTTTCTTCACACTTCTGTCAGTGCCTTTAACAGATTCCGTAGAGGCGCCTTTCTTTTGGGCATCTTTAGCTTTTTTATTTACAGCAGTCTCATTTACAAACTTCTCAGCCTTAGGCTTATTGACACCATTGTTACTAGCAGGGTTCTGCTTTTCAACAGACTTTAGCTCACCATCATTCTTCTTTAAAGTATCAGAAGAGCCAGTATTTTTCTTATCATGCTCAGCACTATTAGATTCACTCTGATCAGGCTGCTTATTCGATTCACTATCGTTTTTAGCAGAACCAGCCTTCGCGTCCTCAGCCTTCTCAGTAGAAGTAGCACTTTCACCAGTACCTTCGCCAGCACTTAGAGCAGAAGTTGGAGCAATCACAAAAGTAGCAAGCAACATTGCAATCGCCACGAAAAAAGCAAATAACGAACGACGAATTGAGCGCACTAGTCGAAGGAAACGGCTAAATATATGCGAATTAAACATATACACCTACCTTCTAATCTGCAAAGCTTACGAATCATGATGTCATCATTACGATGACACTTAAAAAAAAAACAACTCAATTACTCTGCTTAAACACTCAGCACTATACCCCCCCCCACGCCTATTTGCAAGCCAAACGAAATATTTGGAAATATTTATTATTTACATTGATAAAAGCACTGTAATTGCAAGAAAATTTAGGATTATTTCCCCATTTTACGGCGTGTTGCAGTAAATAATAAAAACCGGGGCGCGAATTAACACACCCCGGTTTGTAAAAGTTACAAAAACTTAAAGCTTTTCACTCAAGCTTTTGGATCAGTCTTTCATCTCAAACAATCGGCTCCACTTGGTTGAATCCAAGCTCCACAGGAGTTTCACGCCCAAAGATGGAAACCAACACTGTAAGCTTCTGAGTTGTAGGCTCCACGTCCGAAACCACAGCTGCCATCGTTGAGAATGGACCGTCAGTCACAGTCACCTGATCGCCAACCTTGTAAGCAACCTCAACCTTACGCTTGCGCGCTGCAGCCGGCTTATCGCCAGCATTCTTCAAAGCTTCGGAAGCAATCATCGGAGCCATCATTGACACAACTTCCTTGCGGCTCAATGGTGCAGGCTCTCTAGAAGGACCAACAAAACCAGTCACGCCCTCAGTCTCGCGCACAATGCGACGAGCGTTCTCATCCGGCCACATGCGAATCAACACATATCCTGGCACACGCACACGGGTAATAACCTTCTTACCCTTTTCTGTATGCTTCTCGACTTCTTCCATAGGAACTTCAATCTGGAAAATCTTATCTTCCAAACCAAAGTTCTGCACGCGGGATTCAACGTTAGTTTTCACGCGCTTTTCGTAACCAGAATACGTGTGAAGAACGTACCACTTGCCTTCCAAAGTGCGAAGTTTCTTAGAAAATTCTGCTACAGCGATTGCGCCGGCATCAGTTGGGTCGGCTTCGTTCACATCATCAGCATCAGTAGTTTCGCCAGTTTCGCCAGTTTCGTTAGAAGCATCAGCAACACTGTCAGCTACAACACTGTCAGCAGCAGCGCCATCAGCTACATCAGCTTCAACATCAGCAGATTCCTCATCCACATCAGCTTCAACAGACTCGCTAGAAGCAACAGCTTCATTATTCACAGCTGATTCGTTTGCTTCGTCAGCATCATGAGAAGCAAAAGCCTCATCAGCTTCACTTGCTTCTTCGAGATTGAATTCATCAGTCATCTTGCATACACCTTCAAAATTTCAACTCAGCCAATTTCAACTCAGCCGAACAGCCACATTACGGACTTACCCAAACCGAAGTCCATGCAGGTGACGAAAGCCATCAAAAATACAACAAATATGAAAACTGCAGACGACCAAGCAAACAACTCTTTGCCATGAGGTGCAATAACCTTGCGTGTCTCGTCAATAGTTTGCTTAACGAACATGCCAATACGCACGAACAAGTTATGCTTTACTGCTTTCTTAGTACTGCGTGCCTGCGCCATGCTTGAATCCTTCGTGTAAAAACTTGAACAAAAAACTGGCAGGGACGGCGGGACTCGAACCCACAACCTACGGTTTTGGAGACCGTTGCGCTACCAATTGCGCCACATCCCTAAGGTGAACTTGCTCATCATACCCCAAAAGGAACGAAATAGCAAACCGCCAGATAGACATACTATCTCATGGGCATGATTTCGTTATATCATCACACAAAAGCGAGTGTCGCATTTTGCAATGGTAAGCAAGTTATTATTTTGCAATAAATACTTGCTTAAGCTTCAACCCACTTCTTCATGCGACGCATGCCCTCAGCAAGCTGGTCGTCAGCAAGAGCGCAAGAGAATCGCAAATATCCAGGAGCACCAAAAGCCTCTCCTGGAACCGCAGCAACATGCGCTTCGTCAAGCAACATTTCAGCAAATCGAGAAGAAGTATGCGGCACTTCGCCATGCTCCCCGAGCGGACGCTCAAGCAGCGCCTCAACGTTAGCAAACGCGTAAAAAGCGCCATGAGGAAGAGGGCAAGTAACGCCGTCAATATTGTTCAACGCTTCCACAATCGCTTTGCGTCGAGCGTCAAAAGCCCCACGCATAGTGGCAACCACGTCTAGCGAACCGCCGACTGCAGCAATTGCTGCACGCTGCGAAATATTAGAAACATTAGAAGTCATATGGCTTTGAAGCTTAATTGCAGCTTTAGCAACATCTTCTGGTGCCACCATCCAACCAACACGCCAGCCAGGCATGGCGTAAGTTTTCGCAACACCATTCAAAATCAGCAGCTGCTCGCGAATTTCCGGCACCTCAACGCCAATATACGAAGTCGAAATGCCGTCGTAATGCAGGTGCTCGTAAATCTCATCAGAAATAACCCAAATATGGTGTTTTACAGCCCACTCACCGATTGCGCGAATAGTTTGCGCGCTCCAAATAGCGCCTGTAGGATTCGAAGGCGAAGTTACGATAATTGCGCGCGTGCGTGAAGTGCGAGCGGACTCAATTGCCTCAATATCTGGCTCAAAACCGCAATCTGCACCTGCCAAAACTGGTACAGGCACGCCGCCTGCAAGCTTCACAGCCTCCGGATAACTCGTCCAATATGGAGCTGGAATAATAACTTCGTCGCCATCATTTAAGAGAATTTGGCAAGCCTCATACACAGCTTGCTTTCCGCCGTTTGTAACTACGACTTGTTTTGGGGAAACTTCGTAGCCGGAATCTCGCTGCACTTTGCTCGCAATCGCCTCCCTAAGCTCCGGTAAACCTGCCGTAGCAGTATAACGATAGTTGCGCGGGTCTTTGCAAGCTTGTGTTGCAGCATCAACAATGTAAGAGGGAGTAGGAAAATCTGGCTCGCCTGCGCCAAAGCTTACAACGTCAATGCCGTCAGCTTTCATAGCTTTTGCCTTGCCGTCTACTGCCAAAGTTGCACTCGGAGCGACCCGGTTAATACGCTCGCTTAATACGCGCCAATTTTCTGAGGATGAAGTTTCTGCGATATTCTCTGCCATGATTTACAGTGTAACCTTAAGCCGCGAAACGAGCGAAACAAGCGAAACTGTCGAAAACACAAAACCATTTGGTGAAATCGACAAAACACGAACCACTAGTAATCACACAAGCACGAGATTGTCGCGGTGCACAACCGGATGCGCATACTGACGGCCGAGTGATTCTTCAAGCTCATCGCTCGTACGCCCCATAATCTCCGGAATTTCCTCCGCGTCAAAAGCAACCAAACCCTTAGCCAAATGGTTACCCTGCTCATCGTCAATCCACACAGGATCCGTCGCCGAAAACTCGCCACGCACGCCAACAATACCAGCCGCAAGCAAGCTCGCGCGACCTCCGCGAACCGCCTTCGCAGCACCATTATCAACCACCAAAACTCCGTGCGGATGCGAAGCAAAACCAATCCAAAGTCGCCTTGAAGAATCGCGCGTATGCACCGGCGCAAACACAGTACCAACAGCATCTCCAGCCAGTGCCGGACCGGCATTTCCAGCGCAAGTTAGCACAGTTGGAATTCCCGAAACTGCAGCAACATGCGCAGCTTCCATCTTCGTCACCATACCACCGGTACCTACGCCCGAAACACTTGCGCCAACTTTCACTTCTTCAATCGCGCGCGTCACATCTGGCACAAAACTCACACGCTTAGCACCCGGTTCACTAGGCGGCGCAGTATAGAGAGAATCCACATCCGTAAGCAACACAAGAGCTTCCGCTCGCACAATATTTGCTACAAGAGCTGCAAGACGGTCGTTGTCACCAAATCGAATTTCGTTGCTAGAAAGTGCATCATTTTCGTTTACTATTGGGATTACGCCAAGCTCAAGCAAACGTAGCATTGTGCGTTGCGCATTGCGGTAGCGCGACGGCGAAATAGTAACGTCCGCCGTAAGAAGCATTTGCCCGACTCTGAAACCAAATTGCGAAAATGCAGCTTCGTATTGAGCCATAAGCAATCCTTGACCAACTGAAGCCGTTGCCTGCTGAGTTGGCACATCTTTAGGACGCTCATTAAAACCGAGCAAACCAAATCCAGCTGCAATTGCGCCAGAAGACACAAGCACAATGCGAGCGCCTTGCATTTGCGCGTGACTTATTGCAGTCACAAGAGCGCGCAACTTTTGCACATCCAGCTGACCGGACGCGCTCGTAAGTGAGCTTGAGCCAACTTTTACGACGATTGTGCGCGCCTCACGAATTGAACACCGAACCCCATCTTCGGTAAGCTCAATTTCTGGATTATTCATAAGATTCCCCTTGACCTTGATTTTTCTAGTTTTTCTGCTCTTCTCCACGACCAAACAAGCTATTTTCATCATGGCGATCGTCATCCACAGAAGGATCCGCCCAGTGACCCGACTTTCGCTCAGCCATCATCGCGTCTCGAACTGCGCTCTTTGCATCCATCATGCTGTGATAATCTCGTCTACGCTCAGCATTCGTACGCCTTGCTCCGCGAGGATCGTTCGCTTCAATTCGCAAATCCTTACCACGCGCACCCAAGTTAGCGCCGTCCAATCCTTCTGCACCGGCAGCAATATTTGGATCCCAATCGAAACAAACCATATGATTCCCAGTGCCAATACGAATTTCGTCTCCTGGACGCGCGCCCTTCTTGCGCAATTCATCCTCAACACCAAGCTTTGCTAAGCGATCCGCCAAATAACCAACGGCTTCGTCGTTGTCAAAATTCGTTTGCACAACCCAGCGCTCAGGTTTTGCGCCAGTAACAGTGAACCAAAAATCACCATTCCTGTCTTCCTCGCGCTTAATTTCAAAGTCTGCACTATTTCCACGTCCATCATCGCGGCGACGACGCAAAGCTGAAGTCTGCTGCTCAAGCGGCTGGATGACAACACGCTCTTCTTCTCGTGCTGCTTCCTCGGCAGCGAGCTTCTCGCGCATCTTTTCAACCAATCGTCCAAGCGCAAAACCAAGCTCTTTCAAGCCCTCATGAGACGCGGTAGAAATCTCAAATACAGTCAATCCCATTTTCTCAAATTCACCGCGTACAAAATCAGCCAATTCTTTAGCTTCAGGCACATCGACTTTATTTAGCACAATAATGCGCGGACGCTCTGGAATTGGAATCGCACCCAACGGAAGCTCAAGTTTATCAGCGTATTGCACAAGCTCATGCTCAAGAGCGTGGTAATCGCTAATTGGATCGCGATTTGGCTCCAGCGTTGCGCAATCAATTACATGCGCAATAATCTCTGTGCGCTCAATATGACGCAAAAACTCAAGACCTAAGCCTTTTCCTTCGGAAGCTCCTGGAATCAAGCCTGGAACGTCTGCAATTGTGTAGCGATAGTTGCCGAAGCTTACAACGCCTAGGTTTGGCACCAAAGTAGTAAACGGGTAATCAGCAATTTTCGGCTTAGCTGCACTAATTGAGGCAACTAAGCTTGATTTTCCTGCAGAAGGGAATCCAACTAAAGCTACGTCTGCGATAGACTTGAGTTCCAAAATTACGTCGCGTTCTTCGCCAGGCTCGCCTAAAAGCGCGAATCCTGGGGCACGACGAGTTTTGTTTGCGAGTGCTGCGTTGCCAAGACCGCCGGCACCCCCCTGCGCCACAACGAATTTGTCTCCAACATGTTGCAAATCCGCCAAAACTTCGCCAGGTCGCTTTTGAGAGCCTGCGGCACCGCGTGCTGTAAAAACAACAGTTCCAACAGGCACTGGAAGCACTAAGTCTGCACCTTTTGAACCGTCTTTAGTGTCACCTAAGCCCATCGTACCGTTTTCTGCAGTGCGGTGAGGCATGAAGCGGTAGTCAAGTAAGCTGTTTGCATTACGATCAGCTACAAAAATAACGGAACCACCGTCACCGCCATTACCGCCATTTGGGCCTGCTAATGGTTTGTACTTTTCGCGACGAACTCCGGCAGATCCGTTTCCGCCATCTCCGCCTTTTACATGCACTGTTACGCGGTCTACAAAATCACTCATACTGCTACCTTACTCGAAGCTAAACACCTAAATTCTCGGGAACATGCAAGAACAAAAAAGCCGCACCGAACTGGGTGCGGCTTAAACGTTTTATCGCCGACTTATTATCGTCGACTTATTGTTGAAGCGCTTAGGCTTAGCTAAGATTCAGGCGGTAACAACGTCAACAACCTTGCGGTCGCGACGAATACCGAACTTCACATTGCCGTCCACCAAAGCGTACAGCGTGTGATCCTTACCCAAAGCAACATTCTGACCTGCGTGGAACTTAGTGCCGCGCTGACGAACGATAATGTTGCCAGCCACTACAGCTTCACCGCCAAACTTCTTAACACCAAGATATTGCGCTTGTGAGTCGCGACCGTTGCGCGAGCTAGACGCACCCTTCTTATGTGCCATCTCACTGTCCTTTCAGGTTTATAACACCGTCAATCAGGCGATGGCCGTGATCTTGACGAGAGTCAACTTCTGACGATGACCCTTGCGACGAGCCACACCAGTCTTGTTCTTATACTTCATAATGCTAATCTTTGGACCTTTGGCTTCGTCATTCAAGACTTCTGCCTTCACCGTGATCTTAGCAAGATCCTTGGCGCTTAAGGTCACCTTAGCACCGTCAACAACGAGCGCGACCGGGAATTCCACGGTATCGCCCTTCTTTGCATCGAGACGGTTCACGAGAATGGCGTCGCCAACCTCGACCTTCTCTTGATGGCCACCGGCCTTCACAATCGCGTACATAATTCGTTCCTTAGCTCAATTGAAAGCTTACTTTTGCCTTGCGCACAGCAAAACGCGCGCGGCAAGACACCGACTATCAAAAATACACCTACCCATGTACTAACGTCAAGTCGCTAGATTCATGAGTCAATGCAGACAATATTCAATATTGTACTCAAGGCATATACTTAGTCACTATTCAGAGGCGCAATCATCATTTTCTGTAGTTTCTTGCGTAGTTTCCTGCGTAGCATCTTGCATAGGTTCTTGCGTAGTATCTTGCGCAGGTTCTTGCGTAGGTTGCTCCGCAGTATACTCAGCAATCTCTTGCGTAGTATCCTCTAAATTATTTTCAACTAATTCTTCAGAAGTTTTATCAGCTTCACTAGTTTCCGCAACTTCACTAGTTTCAGCAGTTTCGCCAGCATCCGCAGTTTCGCCAGTTTCATCCGCCTTAGAAGATATAGACTCTTTGTCAGAATTCAAAAAATTGCTATACTGCGTTTCTTCTTCAGATTTATGAGCTGCGTCAGTAATTACAGATGCGGCAGCTATACGCGCTAACTTAGCTCTCACTTCCGCGCTAGAACCCTGCTGCTTAACAGGAGCAGGCTGTTCCGTTGCGCTTCCGTGACCATACTTGTTTGTTTTAACAAAAGGATCTCCGCCCTTAAGCGCGTAAGGATCCGCATATTCCGAAGAAACAGTAGGCTCATCGTGCAAAATAAATCCACGTCCCTTGCACGTTGGACACTCTTCAGAGAACGCTTCAACTAAGCCTTGGCCAACGCGTTTACGCGTCATTTGCACAAGACCAAGAGACGTAACTTCAGCAACCTGATGCTTCGTGCGATCCCTAGCCAAGCATTCCAAAAGCCTACGCAAAACCAAATCGCGGTTCGCTGGCATAACCATATCCACATAATCAATCATGACCATGCCACCAATATCGCGCAAACGAAGCTGGCGCGCAATCTCTTCAGAAGCCTCCAAATTACAACGAGTAACCGTTTCTTCCAAAGACTTACCACGCCCAATAAATCGTCCAGTATTCACATCGATCGTAGTCATTGCTTCCGTACGATCAATCACAATAGAGCCGCCAGCTGGCAAATAAACCTGACGCTCCATGCCCTTACGAAGCTGACTATCAATCTGCCACTTATCGAAAACGTCTTTGCCTTCATGCTCAGCAGGATCCCAATATTCAACCTTGCTGCGCAAATCTGGAGCCATCATCTCAAGATATTCATCAATTCGCTGACGCACTCCCTCGCCTTCCACAATAAGCTTTTGGAAGTCATCGTTGAAAATATCGCGCACAACACGAATTGCCACATCAGGCTCACCCTGTAACAACTTAGGACGCTTTCCATGCAAGTATTCTTCGCGCTTAGCTTCAATGCGCTCCCACTGCTTAACGAGCGAATCTAAATCTTTTTCAATCGACTCCTCGCTTGCACCGTCAGCAGCAGTACGAATAATAACACCCATATCTTTTGGCGCAATCTTCGACACAATAGCGCGCAAACGCGAGCGCTCTCGATCTGAAAGCTTGCGGCTTACACCTGTCATACCGCCAGATGGCACAAGCACTAAGAAACGCCCTGCAAGAGTTACTTGCGAAGTCAATCGAGCACCCTTATGTCCAATTGGATCCTTAGTAACCTGCACAAGCACAGGATCGCCAGACTTAAACGCAAGCTCAATCCTACGAGGCTGACCTTCAAGACGAGCCATATCCCAATTAACTTCGCCTGCATAAAGCACGCCATTTCGAGCCTGACCAATATCCACAAACGCAGCTTCCATGCTTGGAAGCACGTTTTGAATGCGCCCAAGATAAATATTTCCAACAGTAGCAACTTCTTGAATATCAGAAACATAATGTTCTACAAGAATATTGTCTTCAATAACGGAAATTTGCGTATGACGATCGCGCTCACGAACAACCATTAATCGTTCAACATTTTCACGACGAGCAAGGAAATCTTGCTCCATAAGAAGGTTTTGACGGCTACGCTCACGCCTATTATCTCTACGGCGTTGGCGCTTTGCTTCAAGTCGCGTAGAGCCTTCAATATCCGTAATTTCGTCTATATACTGCTGCTTGCGCGAGCGGCGAGAAGTCAAGTCGTCTTCGTTTGCATTAGTGTAGTCGGATGACTCTTCCTGAGAAGGTGCGGAATTCGTGTCATCGGAGGATTTAGAACGGCGGCGGCGACGGCGGCGCGTATAAAGAGTTTCTTCCTCATCTTGCTCACGAAGTTCTTCTGGATCTGGAATTAAATCGCGATCTTCTTGAGAGACTTCATCTAGACTTGTGCGTTTTGTGCGAGAATTCACGTCATCGTCAAGATCATTTGAAATATCAATGTCTAAATCGCGACTTCCGTTGCGGCTTTCATTTCGATCAGTGCGAGAGCTACGACGGCGACGACGGCGACGCGTAATCATTATTTCATCGTCATCGTTGCCATTATTCGCATTATAATCGTCGTTTGTACCTCTGTTATCGCCTTCGTCACTGCTATTGCGGCTATCTCTGCTATTGCTACCGCCTCTGCTGTCTACTGCACCGTTTTCATTTCGAGCGTCATCATCATTAGAGATGTTATTCGACATATTGCGACGATTAGAACGCCTATTCGAAGTATTTTCTGCAGATAAAATATCGCTAACATCAAGAGTTTCATCGATGCGCGTATCAATGGGAGCATAAACAATATTGTCGTATGCAAGATCCTCTTCAATTTGCTCAACTTCAGCTGCAGCACGTCGCTCAACAGCATTCAATCTGCGAGAACGGCGAGAACGCTGGCTTTTGCGAGTTTTTTCGTCGCGATCATCTTGCGAATCCTGAAAATTCTTAGCGTACTCAGAATCTTGAGAATACATAGAATGACTTGTTTCACGCGATGTTTCACGACTATTCCCTCTGCCACTATCACGCTTTATTTCGCTTGAATTCTCGCGTCTTTCAGAACGAGACTTGCGTTCGCTACTATCACGACTATCACGAGAATCACGGCTATTGCGTCCACCGCGCCTTCCGCGAGAAATATCACGTAAATCATCGCGCAAATCATCATTCAAGCCATCACGCGAGTTGTCACGCAAGTCATTACGCGAACTGCTGCTTTCCTCGCTACGATCGTTCACTACCTTAGGAAGAACTGGCTCCTGGAATAGGAGCGAAGTTATTGGGCGCGATTTAACAACATGCGGCTCAGAATTCTTCGCACTAGAATCCTCAACTTTTAGTTCCATTGCTTCTCCAGCCGCACCGGCACCACGAGTAACTCGTCGACCGCGACGGCGACGCGTAACGCCAGAGCTTTGCTGCAAAGTATCACCGGCAGCCATATTACTTTCCGCAAAATCTGTAGATTGCATTATTCCGGACATTTCCGCAGAAGTAGCGGTTTTAGACACAGTTCTACTATTTTCAGCTTCAGATTCATTGAAGCGTTCTCTTATTATTCTGGGCACTATGCTCCTCACGAGACGCTGCATCGCCTCGCATCCCTGGCTTTAAGTTAAGCACGCACGTGCGCGAGCCACCCCAAAGCTCTCTACAAAGTCTAGCTGCGCGACAGCGGACGCCAGCCTCGGAAAACGCTCACGAGGGGATCGACGCCATCGATTGCCTGGCGGCTTGCAGTGCCACCGCTCTCTAGTATGCCATATTGCCGAGTCAAATATATGACTCGTTGAATATTAAAATTTGCATCGCTGTTTTTAAGCCAATTAGCAGTTACTAAAAATTCCAATAATTTCAAACTTATCCATAGCGCACATAAAAGTTGCGTATCTCTCCTATAGTTACAGCATAGGTTCGCACGCATGCAATTTGCGTGCGATTAACGAATTTTGGAGGCAAGAAATGGGCTTAATCAGCGCAATGCAAGGCTTTTGCGTAATTGGCATTGTTATTGCTGCAGGCTACGTTACTGCTCGCATGCGCGTTGGCGGTTCACAGGCTCAAATGGTCCTAAATCGCGTAAGTTTTTTCGTTTCCAGCCCTTGCTTAATGTTTGCAATACTTTCTAAAGAGCCTATTTTTGAGATTTTTCACTCTTCGATTTTTGTTGCATTCTTTTCTGCGATGATTGTTGGAGTTGCGTTCGTTCTGCTTAATCGCTTTTGCTTCCATCTTCCTGCAGCTGACTGCACTATAGGTGCTCTCAATTCTCTTTATTTAAATTCCAACAATATTGGCTTGCCGGTTGCGACTTATATTTTGGGAAATCCTGCGCTTGTTGCTCCGATTTTAGTTATGCAACAGGCTGTATTTACTCCTGTTGGTTTGACTGTTCTCGACATTACAACTACTGGAAAATGTTCTCTCAAGCGCATTGCACAGCAGCCTTTAAAACAACCACTTTTAATTGGTTCGCTTGGGGGAATTATTATTTCTGCAATTTCCGCAAAAGTTGGCTACTTCCCTGTTCCTAATTTTCTTTACGATCCAATTAAGATGATTGGCGATTCTGCAGTTCCAATGATTTTAATGGCTTTTGGAATGTCGCTTTACGGCAGCAAGCCTTTGCAAAAAGATTCTAATCGAGCTGCTATTGCCACGGTTGCTGTGTTAAAAAATCTTATTATGCCTGCAATTGCGTTTTTGCTAGCTTATTTTGTGATGGGTTTCCGCGGGGCGACTTTGTATGCGTGCGTTGTGTTAGCTGCTCTTCCAACTGGTCAAAACGTTTACAATTATGCTGCGCGCTACAACGTCGGCTTAAGTTTTGCGCGCGACGGCATACTGTTTTCTACTGTCACTAGCCCAATTTGCATAGCCGTAATTGCCGCAATTTTGGGATGATTTCGTGCGCAGTTTATGCCGCCTACGCGCGCAATGCTGCGCTCAGGCAGGTCGGAGCGCACACAAAACACAACCCAGTTTCTAAAACCCAACCACACAAACCTGCCCTGCCTTCGTCAATCGAGACGAAGGCAGACCTCGCTTGCGTTGAAAGCACACCGCGCTTTCAACCCTAAGCAAGATCGGCGCTCCGAGTTGCTTTCGCGCGCGCTGTGCTGCGCTCAAGCATGTCGGAGCGCTAACTCATCAAGGCGCGCACGGAAAGACGGCCAATCCGTGCGCATTGCCGTAAGCAACTTCAGCTTAGGCACGTCGTCAATTGGCACCCACTTAATTTCCATACTCTCGTCGTCGTGCGCGCAAGGATCCACACTATGCCCCGGCTTTTCAAACGCAAAAACCGTTGTATAACACCAGTTTCCGTGATCCTCGCGGTAAGCTCCAACAACTTCAATATCTCCCGAAGTAATATTTGCTTCCTCGAAAGACTCACGCAATGCGCCCTCAATCGCGCTTTCTCCATCGGAAATTGCGCCACCAGGGATGCCCCAAGTGCCACCTTCAGCGCTCCAAAGCGCGCGATGTTGCATCACAACGTGCGTCACGCGACCAGTTTCGGCATCTCGCCTAGCAAGCAGAACTCCAGCAGCACCGTTATGACCCCAATGCCTGCGACCACAATCGCAATGCACCCAGCCATCTCCCGGCTGATGCACATTTTCTTTAGGCACTTCCGTGGAAGTCGGATCATTCTTTTCGCCAGTTTCTTCCAAGCTTTCCTTATTCCACAAATCCGGCCAAGCATATCCAAGCTCTGAAACCATTTGTCTCAGCAGCGGCAAGCTGATTCCAAGAACACCGTGAGGATCTCCATTAATGCTTTCAATAAAAGCTCCGCCAAAACCTTCTAGTGTAAAGGATCCTGCAACTTCTAGAGGTTCACCAGTTGCTACATACGCGCGAATTTCCGCGTCACTCATTTGCGCAAAAATTACGCTTGCATGACTTGTTTTGCAAATAGTTTTGCCGGTTTTTGCGTCGATTAAGCAGTGGCCAGTCCACAATTGTCCTGTTTTTCCGCTCATCTGCTTGATTCTCTCAAATGCCACTTCAGGAGTATGCGGCTTTCCGTAGCACTCACCATCGAGTAAGAACATGGAATCGCAGCCAACAATCAGCACACCGCTACAATCATGAGAAGATTTATTTCTATATGCAAAATCGTGAATATCGAAAGTTTTTGTAGGAACAGTAACGCCTGAAAAATCGCGAGTTTGCGCCGTATCTACGTTATGCGTTACGTCTGATTGCGAATCGCTTGCTAAAGCATTACCAGCAGATTTCGCAGTTTCTGCAAGTTCAGAAGATTCAGTTTCAGCTTCCAGCGGATACCCCACAACTAAATCGCCACTAGCCGAAGCAGCCGTATCCGCCACACGTTTCCACGCATGGTACACAGCTTGAGCTTTTGCGCGAGCCAAAATAGAAACTCGCTGCTCAGCACTCAACTGCTCAACGCTTGCACCTCGATCACTAGCGGCATCACGCAAAGCCGCCGGCTCATCCACTTCGCTTACGTGAATTACCGGAATCACGCCAGCCGCCGCCAAAACCGCTCTACGCGAAGGAGACTGCGAGGCTAAAATCAACGAAACTGTCATACCTTACCCTTCCCTTTTACAACTTCACACAACTTATTCGCGAGTTATTGCAACGCCAGTAGAATCAACAGGCACGTGCAAAACGCGCCAGCCCGTACGCGAAAGCCACGGCTCGGCAATTGCGTCGATTTTTTGAGCTGCACTCTTGTTATACTCGGCATCTCCTGCATAAAATACAGCAACGCACGATCCTGCTCCCGAAATCGCTGCAGCAAAACCATGCTCGCGCAACGTTTCCACTAGCTTCCACGAATCTTTCATAAGATTTGCACGATACGTTTGATGAAGAGCATCTTGAGTTGCTGCAAAAAGTAGCGCATTTCGCGAAATATCAGATTTTACTGTGCATAATTTATTTTCAGAATCGCTATTTAACTCACCAAAAGCAACCGGAAGCATTGCAGCTCGCGACACGTTAAATATTGCGTCACCATACGGCACTTTTGCCGGAAGCGCGCGCCTAGCAAGCTCTGTAGAAAGCTCGAAATCAGGAACGAATACCGACACAGAAATATCTTGCGAAACTTTGTATCGCACAGTATGAAAACCGGTAGAAAGCGGAGCTTCGCAATCTCCAGCCACGCGCACAGAACCTTTGCCTTCCCCAGCATCAAGCTTCCAGCTCATCGTCAAACCGCCAAAAACTGCAGGAGCAACATTGTCTGGATGACCTTCAATTGCGGCCGCGATTTCGAAAATTGCTTCACGATTAAGCTCACCTTCGTGCGCAAAAGCCCAAGCAGCAGCAACAGCAGCAACAATCGCTTCTGCAGAAGAGCCCATACCGCGCGCTTGCGGAATCCGATTATGCGCTTCTAACGTAAATCGCAAGTTTGGCAGACCAAATATTTTGCAAGCTTTGCGAAAAGTCGCTACAACTAGATGCGTTTCATCTTTTGGAAGCGTATCCTCGCCTTCGCCGTGAATAATTACGCGCACGTTTCCAGCATAATCGAGCGAATCAAGCGAATTTTTAGAACGATTATCATCCAGAGTAAAAACTAAAGAATCCGCATAATCAAGCGCAATACCGGCTGCATCAAACCCAGAACCAAGATTTGCGCTAGTTGCTGGCACGCGCACGGAAACACTGTTACATACTGGCTTCATACGATCACCTGCAGCTTTTCACTTTATAACGCGCAAAACTAGCGGCTTTTCGCACACAACGTCCAACTTCTGCAAATCCTCGCAAATAGCTTGAACCTCAGCTTCCGAACATTCGCTCACAAGCACGCGCACACTGCCAGGTCCACCAAGACCGCACTGTGGACAATCCGAATCACCTTCAGTCTGCGCATACTGCGCTTCACAAGCCGAAGCCAAACGCTCAGCTGCAACGCCATGATCTGCAAAAACATCCATAACTTCGCTGCACAAAGCCAAAGAAGTATCTTCCATATTGCAACGAATCACAAAATCTGCTCTGGTCTGCTCGCTAGAAGCCGGCACATACTTGTTGTACATTGGCACGCCAAAACCTGCGCATCCACGCACAAGATTTCGAGCAGCACTAACAACATCTCCAACAACAGCACTTGCAGTTGGAGCGCCGCCGGCACCGCGTCCGTAGAACATCAAATCATCTGCAGCCTGCGCCTTCACAAATACAGCATTAAAACTGCCATGAACCGATGCCAAAGGATGCTCCGCGCCAACAAGCGCCGGATACACACTAACGCTTACGCCGCCATCTGAGTTTGATTCGCCGTCGCAATGCCTTTCAACTGCTGCAAGTAGCTTAATTACACGCTTTTCCGCGCTCGCTGCAGCAATATCTTCAGAGTCAATCGCGCTAATTCCTTCAACAGAAACATCGTCAATACTTACCGGCATTTGGAATGCGAGAGTTGCAAGAATCGCAGCTTTATTTGCAGCATCGAAACCTTCAACATCTCCGGTTGGATCAGCCTCAGCATAACCCTTTTCTTGAGCTGCGCGTAAAGCCGAGTCAAAATCAAGTCCGCGCACAGTCATTTCGTCAAGAATATAGTTGGTAGTTCCGTTTACGATTCCAAAAATTTGCGTAATTTCGTCGCCAATAAGTGACTCTCGAAGCGGTCGAACAATAGGAATCGCTCCTGCTACAGCCGCCTCAAAGTACAAGTCAACTCCGTGACTTTCTGCACACTCGTATAATTCCGGACCAAACTTCGCAAGCAACGCTTTATTTGCAGTAACAACAGATTTTCCGTGGCATAACGCACTTTTTACAAAAGTATGAGCCGGCTCAAGTCCGCCAATAAGCTCGATTACAATATCAACGTCTTCGCGGGCGCACAAAGAGGCAGCGTCTGTAGTTAGCAAATCACGCTTAATCCAAGAAACGTCAACTTCTTCCGGATGCAGGCACGCAACTCCTGCAAGCTCAATATTTGCGCCAATTCTAGCCGCAAGTTCATCACTCTGCTCAACTATAAGTCGCGCTGTTTGCGAACCGACTGTTCCTGCACCAAGCAATCCAACGCGAATAGTTTTATTGGCTAATTTTTTGCTTAACATATAACTCGCCTCCTTAAGTCATGAATTTTGAATTTTTGTTTTTCGTTACGAAAAATAGCAGTTACGAAAAAAGCATCATCACATTAAGAATCACAGAAATAATCAAAAACGCAATTACACCTACGGTTCCATAAAGTGATTTCAAATTATTTTCCTTAGGCAATTCCAAAGGCGCATCAAAGAAAACTAAATATCGACGACTACGAGCAAGTAACACTATTCCAACTACAAGCACTGCAAACACAAATATGCTATATAATCCAGCTAGCACAAATCCAGAAGGCAAATCCATTAACTCTTTATTTGATAATTTGTCAATTTCTATAACATTCCCGTTTGCATCTGTCATCTGTTTTAGTAACCATAAAGCAACAACGCTTCCTTGGAAGTTCACAATCATGTGAAGAAATATGCTGTAACGCAATTTAGAAGTTCGCACGTACATGTACCCGAGAATAAGCCCAAGCCCGAAAGCGTAGAAAAATTGGAATATATTCATGTGGAATAATGCAAAAGCTAAAGCAGAGAACACAATTGCTTTCTTTTCGCCATACACACGCAATCGAGAAAGTATTTGCTTTCTAAAAAACCATTCTTCCATAATAGGAGCAAGAATCACTACGAACACAAACGTTTCCCACATATTTCCAGACACAATAGTCTCTGAAATGCGATTTTCTGCTTTACCGTCTGTAATAATTGAAGCTAATGTTGTACCAATTAAGTTTCCTCCATACATAACTGGCACACTAACTGCGTAGAATCCCAAAAATTGACGCAAAGACATAGAAAATTCACGCGACGCAAGAGTTGGTACTGCTCGCATAATCAGCATTGCAATAGGAAGCGCTATTAAATATTGCGCAATGTCAGACACTAATATTGTTGCAATAGATTTTTCTAAAAATTCTTTAGGCAAAAAATACGGAAAGCACATACCTAATGCATATGCAGCAGCAATCCACACAACCATGAACATGCATAATGACATTCCAATAGTTCCCTGCCGCTTTCGCGCCAACAAATATGTGTCGTCATGTTGTATCTCTTGCATACTCATTCCTTTTGTTATTCTTTACGCTTTATTGTGATTTTTCGCTTTTTATTTGACGTGTGCTACGTTTGCGCTGCTTGCGCTACTCGCACTATTCACACTTACTTAAGCACACCCTCAATAAGCTTCGTAATTAAATCGCCATAGCTTATTCCGGTTGCTTCCCAAGCTTTTGGATACATGGAGATTGGCGTAAACCCAGGCATTGTGTTGATTTCGTTGATCATCACATGACCTTCAGGAGTCACGAACGAATCAACACGGCTTAATCCTCTACCGTCTGCTGCTTTGAATGCTGCGAGCGCTGTTTTACGCACGAGCTCCAAAGTTTCCGCAGGAAGATCTGCTGGAACTTCCACGTGCGAAGCCGCGGAATCCATGTATTTGCTGTCAAAATCGTAGAACTGATCTTCGCCAGCCTGACGCTTGTCTAACACAATTTCACCTGGCAAGCTTACTTTCGGCTCCTCGCCATCGCGAGCTGCAAGAACCGCACACTCGATTTCGCGCGCGTTAATTCCTTGCTCTACTAGCACTCGCCAATCGTGCTTCGAAGCTTCAAAAACGGCTTGTGCTAAAGCCTCAGCATCATGCGATTCCACTTTTGTTACGCCAAAACTAGATCCTGCACGACTTGGTTTTACAAAAAGCGGATACTCGAGTTTTGCTGCCTCAACTTGCGCAAGCATTTCGTTTGCGTACGCAGCAAAACGATTCGTCGAGTCACTTGCAAATTTTCTAGCATCCAACGCAATTCCTGGAGCGACATCAATTCCGGCAGCCTTAAACAGCTGCTTTGCGTAGTATTTATCCATGCATGCAGCCGAAGCCAACACTCCGCAACCGACGTACGGCACTTGCATCATTTCTAGCAAGCCTTGCAAAGTGCCATCTTCACCGTTTGGACCATGAAGAACTGGGAAAACAGCGTCAATATGACCTAAACTTTCAAGCGTGTCGTCCGCTTTTCGCACCAAGAATCCGTCTGCACCCTTTGCAGGGTCAAGCACAACATCACGCGTTCCAGCGGTTTTTGTGATTACTGGCAACTCGCCTTCTTCCATGCGGAAGTTACGAGGATCTTCACCACCAACAATCCATTCGCCTTGTTTTGTGATTGCGATCCGCACAATGTCAAAACGATTTTCGTCTACAGCACTGAGCACTCCAGCAGCAGATATGCAAGAAATCGAATGTTCGTCTGCCTTACCGCCATACAAGAACACTACACGCTTTTTCGTCATTTTTTTCCTTTATATATTTTTGAATTATTCTAATTATTTTGGATTAGTTTTGATTATTTTCGCAAACGCTACTTACTCTTCGCAAACGTCGTCGTCGAAAAGCATTGCGAGCATTTCTTGGCAGGAAATTCCTTCTTCAAGCACGCGAGCCATTGCACTTGCAAGCGGAGTTGCAACACCCAAACGCTTGCCCATTGCAACTACTGCACTTGTGGTTGGCACGCCTTCTGCAACACCATTGCTTACGGCAGTTGCTTCTTCAACGCTCATGCCTTTTCCAAGATTTGCACCGAAAGTATAGTTGCGGCTTAGAGGAGATCCACAAGTTGCAACTAAATCACCAAAGCCAGCAAGACCTGCAAAAGTGCGCGAATCTGCGCCTTCTGCTACGCCCAATGCCGTCAATTCTGCCAAACCGCGCGTTTCAATCATAGCCGCCGTGTTTTCGCCATATCCTGCGCCTCGAGCCATACCAACTGCGAGCGCAACCACGTTTTTAAGCGAGCCACACATTTCTACGCCGATTACGTCTGTTGACACAAATGCTTTAAAGTAGCTGTTTGAGCATGCTTTTGCAACTACTTCTGCCTGAGATTTTTCTGCGCAAGCAACTACTGCTGCAGCCGGGTGGCGAGATGCAACTTCCTTGCTCAAGTTTGGTCCGGAAAGTGCAGCAAAACGGTTACGCGGCAAGTTCAAAGCTTCGCACACAACTTCATCCATACGTTTGCCGGTTGTGCGCTCAATGCCTTTCATAAGCGAAACAACGATCGCATTTTGTGGAATCAAACCCACAAAACCTTCCAACGCAACGCGAGCAAACTGTGCCGCAATCGCCACGACTACAATATCCGCATTCGCAACAGCCTCTGCTCGATCCCCAGTTGCAGTCATGTTTTCTGGAAGTTTTTCTACGCTAGGCAGACGCACGCCATTATGATGATGATCGCGAATTCCTTCAACAATTTCCGGCTCTATTGCCCACATTGTCACTTGATTTCCTGCATCCGCAAGTACTTGTCCAAACGCAGTTCCCCAAGCACCAGCACCCAACACCGTAACGTTCATGTTTTACGTCCTGCCTTTCGGTTGTGAGTTTTATAAGCTACTGTATAGCTATTTATTTGTAATCACACTATTACATAATTCTACACATGCCGCTTTACGGGATTTTTAAAAGATACTTTATTTTATTCTTCTGTATATTTTTTATTCTTCCGTAACGCGTTTCATCTGCCTGTAATCGAAGTAACCTGCAGGAGATTTTTCTCCACGAATTTCTTCCATGATCTGCGTCATACGCACACGCACGCGACGAGCCAACTCTTCAGCAGATTCAAGAGGAGGTAGCTCTCCCCAATTTTCACTCCCCTTTAGCAAGTCAGCATAATCGAGTTGGGTATCGTAGCACATTACAACATTTTTCTTTGGCCACGGCCACCAATGGTTAATGCTTGCCGCACCCCATGTAACCGCGCAAAATAGCGGAATCTGATGTCCGAGTCTGCGCGATGCTTCGAGAGCAATTATACCAATTCCGGGCTTCATGCTCATAGGCCATTTTTTAGGATCGCGCGTAACTGTTCCTTCAGGCCATACACTTAAAGGTCTGCCATTGGTGAGGATTTTAATAGATTCTTCTTCTATTTCTCGCGCTTTTCCGCTTCTGCGAGGAACAGGCTGCATGCCTACAAGTTGGAACCATTTGCCTAAGATTGGCCAGTGAGCGAGTTCCGCTTTTGCCATGTAGCGCGGACGACGACCTTGGTGGAATAGTGCAGTCATAGGTATGAAAACGTCAAACATCG
Organism: Gardnerella sp. DNF01205; assembly: GCF_049244135.1. Classification (NCBI taxonomy): domain Bacteria; kingdom Bacillati; phylum Actinomycetota; class Actinomycetes; order Bifidobacteriales; family Bifidobacteriaceae; genus Gardnerella; species Gardnerella sp. DNF01205. The sequence continues at coordinate 1,492,651 of NZ_CP058378.1, forward strand.
TCACGTGTGTGCAAGCTGTAATAAACACGCCTTCTTCTGGCACGTTTTCCAATCCCCACGCCTTTACTTTGCAGCGCGAACGCAATACGCGCGACGTTCCTTCGAGCAGTCTTTCGGCGGCTTTAGGATTTTGCGCGTCAATTTCTACCTGATTTGGCTTGCGTTTTCCTGTCGGATAGTAATACGTTGGGTCAACTAAATTGTGTTTACTTGCTAAAAGCTTTACTTGCTCATCACTGAGTGGTTTTACTGCACTTCTTGGCGAAGGTTTTCCTTTTGATACCATGCTTTCTATTGTGCAGCATGCTATAAACCTACGCTGCGACCTACTTTTGCAATCAACCCATGTTTAGGAGAGCACGCCCAAGCGAGCACAAAGAGAGCGGTTGCTACGAGCACAATTGTTCCGCCCGTTGCTGTATCAAAGCTCCACGAAATATACATTCCAACAATCGAAGAAACGCAACCAATAACAGGAGCTAAAACCATCATCCTAGATAGCCGATCAGTAAGCAGTCGCGCAGTTGCAGCAGGAGTCACAAGCAGAGCAAGCACAAGCACGTTTCCAATAATTTGCACGGAAACAACTACAGCGATAGCCACTAACACGTACAACATTCCATCTAGCCATGCAACCGGCAATCCCATTGCGCGCGAAGTTTCTCGATCCATCGATACGCAAACAAGCTCTTTGTGGAACATGCATAATATAGCCAAAATAATCAAACCAGTAATAGCAACAACAGCAATATCTGAATCAGGAATACCTGTAATCGAGCCAAACAAGAAGGATTCTAAGGATCCAGCGTAGCCAGATGCTTTAGAAATAATCACAATTCCAAGAGCAAAAGCAGATACGAAAAATACGCCAATAAATGAGTCTTCGCGAAGCCTACGGTTTTGGCTAAAAATAGATACGATTAGCGCGGTTGCAACTCCTGCGAGTGCTCCTCCAAATAGCAGATTTCCTTGCAATACGAAGGCTATAGCAAGTCCTGGGAATACTGAGTGAGCTACAGCATCTCCAATAAACGCCATTCCTCTAAGCACTACATAGCATCCAACTACACCGCAAATTACGCTAGAAAGGCACGCTACAATAAGCGCTTTTAGCAAAAACCAAAGGTCAGGATTTGTTAAATCTTGTATAAATTCTATTGGAGATAACATTACTCTTTTACCACACTTTCCTTACCAATTACGCGCTCAACTGCTTTAATAAGCGGATTTTGCGGAGCTACGTGGAAGGTTCGTACCCACTGTTCTGTTTGCAAATGTTGCGGATCGTCGTCACCCACAATAGTGCCATCAAATAGCATTATTCTCGAGCATGAGTTAATTGAGCCAATAATATCGTGCGAACTCATGAGAATTGCTTCACCAGAAGCAGACAATTTTAAGAACAAATCGGTAAGCAGCTCCTGAGTAGGCATATCGAGTCCAGTAAACGGTTCGTCTAGCAAAAGCAAACGCGGCTCTCCAGCCAATGCTCTCGCAACAAGCACGCGTTGCCGCTGGCCTCCAGAAAGTTCTCCAATCGTGCGATCTTGGAAATCAGCCATTCCTGTGCGCTCAAGCGAGTTTAATGCAATCTCGTAATCTTCTTTTTTAGCGCGGCGAACGTAACCAATATGACGAATCCTACCCATCATCACTACATCTAAAACAGAAAGTGGGAAATCCCACGCAATATCGTGACGTTGTGGCACATACCCAACGTAAGATACGCGAGAATTAAGTTTTGCACCTTCCATATGAGGAGCACGCACTTCGAGTTTTCCAGTATGTGGAATCAAACCCATAATTGCACGAAATAGCGTTGTTTTACCGGCACCGTTTGCGCCAAGTAATCCCACAAATTCGCCACTATTAATGGTAAAAGAAACGTCTTTTACAACAGTGCGATTCCCGTACGAAATATTCAAGTTTTTTGCGCAAATTACTGCATTTTCTTCCATATTTACTACCTTTAACACTTTCACTTCAAACATTTCGCTAAAGAATCCGCGTTAGCTCGCATCATATCCGCGTAAGTTCGCACATTTGCGTCGAAAGCGTCACCATAAATTGGGCAAACTTTCACATGCGCTTCAGACGCAAGCTCTTTAAGCACAGACGAGCGAGAAATTAAATTCGGCTCTAAAAACACTGCAGGGATTTCCAAGTCGCGCAAAATTTGCGAAAGTCTGCGCCTATCTTGCACGCTTGGCTCGCTTGAAGGGTTGATTGTTACAAATCCCGCAATATTTACGCCATAAGCTTTACCTAAGTATGCAAAAGCGTCATGCGTTGTAACCAAGTTGCGACGCTCTTTTGGAATTGACGCCACTTTTTGCCTCATATACGCGTCTACATCTAATAGCTTGTTAATGTATCGGTCCGCATTTGCGCGATATTTGCGAGCATTTTTAGGATCGACTTCACACAAGCGGTCAGCTATTGTGCGCACATAAGCAATTCCGTTTTTCACTGACTGCCATAAATGCGGATCAATATCTCCGTGAACATGTTTTCCAAGAACAGCTTGTGGAAGTTGATAGATTTTCTGCCGTGCAAATCCAAGGAATCTATAGCCTTGTTCAGCTGGAATTTCTTTTAAAGCATTAGTCGGCACTTCTACTACTACATCTCGCGGCTCATAATACACGCGCTTTGGCGCAACCGACCGCTTTTCTTGCAAAGTGTCAACTCTGTACAAAAATCCGCGTTTAGCTAAATCGTAAGCCAAATCTGCATGGCCTTGATTCAAAACTACACTAGCTCCACGCTTTTTCGCTAATTTCTGCGCGTTAATGCCAACAGCAAAACGCATAGTTGCGTTTCCTAAACTTGCAACCCTCTCGTTTTGAGCATTGAGCATATCTGCGTGAAAACCGAGAGTGTATTCTCCTGGCTTACTAAAAGCCCAACTTAAATGCGTGTGCGCGTCCGCAGGCAAATCCACATGATCTTCATCGTTAATTCCGTTTGCTGAATTAACGTAAGTTTCTACACTTCCAAAAGTGCCAGTAAGGTAAGCGAAAAGCGAACCAGGACCAGTTACTTTAGTTGCAGTTAAGCGGATCCTGTCCGAACGCTTCATGTTGTATGCTTTTGGCTTTATTACAGTAGCGCGTCCTTCTTTCGTTACAGTGGAAGGCGCGTTTGATTGCGAAGACTGAGAAACTTGAGAAGACTGCGAAGATTGCGAAGACTGCAACTTATCAGATTTCTTTTGAGATTTCTCTTCAGATTTTTGCTGCTCTTTAGCATCTTTAGCTTCTTCAACCAGCTGCGAAGTTTGGCGTTCTGTAGCAAGACCAAGCCAAATAGTGTCCAACGACACATCTTCGACCATTGGAATAATATCCGCCGCATGTTTCACGCTTTCTTCAGCAAGTTGCACATTCGGCACGCCTTTTCGCAAATTCGCATCTAAAGCAGTAATAACACCATGCTCCTCAAGCATCATGTAATTACTAAAAGCCACGTCCGCATACACAACATCTCTGATTGAACGCAATCGCGGCTCGTAAGAGTGCGGATCTGCATTATCAGGTACGATTGAACTCACATTTGCAGCATCCCCTGCTACATTCGCCACCATATCACGCAAAACGCCTGTAGTTGTAACTACATTAATGCGACCATCGCGATGTCCTGCACGATTCCCATTAGCACTACCACAAGCAGAAAGCGGCAAAATAAGCGCGACGACTGCAATTGCACCAATCGAAGAAAACAAAGTTTGCTTTACTCTTCTGGGCCTATGAATCACCCTTACACACTCCTACTACTAATAGCGCAACAGCCAGTTGAAGTTAATAAGTCCGCGATTGTAGAGATACCAAATCCCTGCACCCAAAACGCCAAGCACAGCAATAATTCCACCAGCAAGAAGCGAATAAGCAAGTAAAGGATTTCGCTTAAATAATCCTGTTACACCTTTTGCTTCAGACTTCACAACATCGTCATTATCGTTCAACTTCTGTCGGTACAAACTTTTAGCAAGCCTCTTGTTACTAATTTTTGAAACAAGACCTTTATGCTTTTTAGCTTTTCTTGGCAATTGTTTTCCAGAGTGTGAATTATTTGATCCAAAACCACGACCACCAACAAAAGAATTTCCGCCACCGACAAAACCGATTCCACGGCTGCCATGATTGCCGCCAGAATGAGGCAAATTAGCAGGTTTTGCTGGATTATGAGGTGCAGAAGGTCCACCTTTTTTGCTTTTGGTGTCCTTTTCTTCATTGTTTTCAACACCGCCAGCAGAGCCCATTGGCGTTTCTTGTGGATCTACACCAACAGCAACGTGAATATTGCGAGTTACTGTAGAATTTCCGTCAGAAGCTTGGAATTGCAATGTGTAATATCCAGGTTTGTCGAAATCCCAATTCGCATGAGCATGCGTATTTGCAGGTATTGTATAATCTGTTGCTCCTTGAGTGGAGAAAATCTCTTGATCTCCGCCGCCCAAACCTCCAAACATCCAAACGCGTACGTTTCCAGGACCTTCAACTCCTGTTAGGCTCAATTGAGTTGGCTTATGAGGATTCATAGACTGATTATTCCAACCCATCCATGGCACACCATCAATTTGTGTTTGCGGTATACGATACACGCCGTTAGTTTTACCAGCATCACCAACTGCGAATACAACTGTATCCGGGTCTCTAAAGACGTGGCTTCCTGTCACATCTTCTTGCACAGCCATATCAACTTTATTTGAATCGCCAGTATATACAGCAATATCAACATGACCGTGGTCTATAACGAGTTTGTCACCCTTGATGTCTTTGAACTTTGTCGAAGTAGATTGCTGACTTTGAGAATCTTGCTTTCCGCTTTTCGCGTTATGTTCCCCATGAATAAGACCACCGTTATTACTTCCAAAAAGTCCTCTATTACTTCCAAGAAGTCCTTGTTGTTGCATTTTTGCTCCAGGCCATGGAGTCACATACACAGTGTTGTTGTTACCGTTAATGAAGAAAGATCCGTTACTTTGTTGCACATTAATACTGTGATCCTCACTTTGAGAATCGTCATTATCATCTGAATCTTCTTCGTCATCTTCACCATCTTCATCACCATCAAAAGATGCGCCATCATAATCAGCAAAATCCCCAGCTGTTACATCATGATTAGTGACGTGGAATGTATAGACTTGCTCAGAACTTTGCTCCTCGTCACCAACGGTAGTAGTAGCCTTCATTTTTAACTTGTACACACCAGGACGGTTAAAAGACCAATACATGTGAGAATGCTTGCCACCAGTCTCAGTGATGTCAACATCTTTCGGCCATCCGTCAACAGAACCAAGCATTTTCTCATAATCGTCACCGCTGCGAGTATACATAAAAACTTCGCCGTTGTGGGGTGCTTCGATACCAGTTAATGACAGTTTGACTGTTGGGTTAACTTTTGTAGAACCAGCTCCCTCATATAACGGTCTAGTATCTAAACCAGGCCATAATGCACCAGTATTTCCAGCTCCAGATTGATCAAAGAACCAGACTACACCTTCGCGAGTTGTTGCGTAGATTTCTTTTATTATCGGATCATTCTCATCTTTGGAAAGCTGCATGATATTTTTAGAACCAACTTCAAAAATAAGTCGATTCGTATCGTAACGAGTGCCATCATGATCTTCACTTTCAAACGCATCTCCCAAGGTGCCTAATACTATGCGCTTGCTTGCACTATCAAAGAAAGTTGCAAAAACATCAGCATGACCTTTATACGCGTGACACATTACAGCTTTACTATCAGCCGCAGGTTGTGAAGCAGTTTTATCTAAGCGAGCAGCCGTACACGCTTTAAAATTAGCTTGCTTTATTGCGTCAAAATCTTTAGAAGATTTCTTTCCGCTTACAACAGTTGCGTCACTGCCATTGTCAGCAAAAGCTGCGGGAGTTCCCATCATCATGCCACACAAGCACACGCCCACCAACAAAGCGCGAGATAGTTTCTTTATACTATTACGAACCATTTTCGTCACACCATTATTTCCACTGGGTACCATCAGATTGCATATTGTCTGATTGAGAATATTGAGAATTATTAATTGGTGACATCACTGTCGTTTCTTGATCACGCACTAGATTTGACAAAGTACTGTCGCCATTTGCATTATTCACAAAATTTGCATTATTTGCATACTGTTGATTAGCTTGTGCAGAAACTTGCTTAGCAAGCGCAAGATTTCGTGCTTTCTTGCTTTTAGCTACAACTATTAGCACAAAAATCACAATAATTACGGCAATAATAGCCACAAAAATACCTACAATTTGAAGAACTAAAGCTGTATCATCACTTTTTTCAGATACTTTGTGAGAATGCTTATGCTGGTTGCGAAGGAGTTTGTGATGATTGTTAGTTTCATCTTTTGTGGATTCATCGTTGTCTTCTTCATCTTGATCCTCTTCGTCGCCTTCGCTGCCACTTGCTCCAGCAGCAGCGCCCGCACCTAAAGCAGCATTAGGATCGGTATTATCTCCAACTGCAAAATTAAGAACACGCGTATCGCTTACAGCGCGTCCGTTTTTAAGCTTTCCTGAAAAAGTAAGCTTCACATGATAAATTCCAGGCTTAGAAAACACCCAATTCACGTGAGTATGAGCGTTAGTTTCAATCCAGCTGTTTTGCGGATAACCTTTAGTACTATCCCAAAGCTGCTGTGGATTGTTATTGCCATTTTCTAAGTAAACATGCAATTTGCCTGGACCACTTACTCCTTCAAGCGAAAGGTTTGCACCACGATCGAGCTCGTTAAGCACGCCACCTTCCTGCGTATTCCAACCAAGCCACGGCACATCAGGATTCTGAGTTTGTGGAATAACATACAGCTTCGTTCCAGGCTTTTCGCCAATAAAACTGTAGGCAGCGTCATCAGGCATAGGAATTATTGAATTGCCACCTAATTTAAATACCACATTTTCTGGGTCTCGCCACACTGGTTCATCACCAGTATCATCGCGAATCTTCAATTTCCATTTGCCGTCGATTAGCGTTGGTCCAAAATCAGCATGACCTGCTTGAATCATAACTGGCTGATTGCCTTCAGTGGCATAAGCAGTTTCTTGCATTGGATTTGGTGCACATAAAGATGCAACCAAAGTTACTAAAGAAAATATGAGCGCAAGCAACGCAGTAGAATATGCATGCTTTCGTTTTACTTGCAATGTTTCATTTTGTTTGTAATTCATCATTTAAACTTTCTAGTAATAATACGAATACTATTTACAACAATTTCAATCTAGGACGTACCAAAGCACCGCATGCACCAGTTATTGTGCATAAGCCGACGCTCGCACCTGAAGCTGCAACCGCAACCCACTTAGTCGAGGAACTATCACCTTTTGTATCATCTGAATCATCTTCATACGCTTCATCAGATTCTTCGTTGTATTGCCTTGCACCTTGCAAAGCATGGTGTTCAGTATTCTTAACAAAATCAGAGTTATTGACAGAACTATTTTTGGACTTATTACCAGAATTATTATCTGTTCTTACGAAATTACGAATAGTCTGTCCACTTTTCTTAGAACTCTTGTTCTTAGTATGAGTTCCGCCAGAAGTTCGTCGCGATGAATTATGTAACGATGTTCCGCTTGAATTTTCTGTTCTTGTAAAAGAACTAGAACCAGAACTAGCACCACTTTGCGTATTATTTTTAGAATTATTCTTACGATTAGTGCGGTTAGTCTTATTGCGATTCTTCTTTGTGCGCTTGAATTTTCTGTTGGATTTCTTAAAGAAATTAGATTCGAATTGGAATCCACCATTAGAGCTAGATCCGAATAGTCCAGAATTTGCAGCACCGCCGAATACGCCTTTCAAAAAGTTCTTTCCACCAGCGAAATGCTTAGTCTTATTTTTGCGCTTATTATGACGCTTCTCATGGTGCTTTTTCCCGTGAGGGTTCTCATCATCTTCAGAATCAGAACCACTTTGATCATCATCGCCATCATGGTTATGAGAGTGAGGAACACCTTTCATCTCAATAACATAATCGCAAAACTCATCAAACATTTTATTACGGTAAAGTTCACCGTTCTTTAAAACTAAGGAAGGACGAATCGTTGCACCTTGCATTGACGCATCAAGTTTTAGCTCCAACTTGCTGCTTGCAGCACCCGGAATGCGCTTAAATTCGCTTTCTCCTTCCTTTTTCATCAACCAAACATAATCTTTGACAATGGAAGTTACTGGACTTGTCGGATCGTCAATTGGCGCACCGGTAACACCGTCGGTTGCAACATGAGGGTTAAGCAATACTGTTTTCGCGTGTAAAGTATCCCCTGGTTTGAAACGCTTATAAGGAGCAATTGCTTTTACTACAGGATGTCCGTCGGCACCGTGATCTTCAACGGCGATGGTTGCAGACGCAGTATCTTTGCCAACTTGCGTTTCACCTTCAGTTGCGTGAGCATACACTTTCATCTTGTTCATTGCAGGCTCAGCCGGAAGCTGCAATCTCTCAGCAAAAAGAGTGGTTCCATACGCGTCAGGACCTTCGTCAGCACGCACATATCTCCACTCAATACGAGCACCCTTTGGTTTGTTAACTACTTTTAAGTCTAAACCACCATAACCTTCGTATGAATGATAATGCGGATGAGGCCCGGAATCACGAATATTGCCGATGCGCATATCGCCGCCATCGTCTTTATCTGTGTCTTTATGATCTTTGGAAGCTTCGTGCGCTTCTTCATCATCGTCAGGATTAATAAAATCACCGCGACGGTGCAAATCAAGCGTTTCCGTAATGCCAGAAGCAGGTACTTCGCCTGAATATGTATCTTCTACTTCAAAAGTGTATTCTGCAGGTTCGGTTGTGATCTGCTTCTTAGTGTTCTTATTTGTAATAGTTGCTGCTACTTTTAGCTTGTAAACGCCAGGCTGCGTAAATCCCCAGTTTGCATGCACGTGGCCAGCAGTATGTTGGTGAATTACGCCAGGTAGCATAAATCGACTGCCATCAGTATCAGGTTCGTCGTCTAAATCATTCTCTTCAAATGATAATTTCTTCGAATTTTTTCCAATGCCATCGGTAGTCCAAAGCAGAATGCGCCCGTTCATTGGTCCAGTAACTTGCTGAATTGCAATATCTGCTGTTGCATCATCTGCGTGAGATGCGCCAACTAAAGATGCAGCATAACCTGTGTCCCAACCCGGGAAAAGAGGGTTCCCTTTTTGATTTCCGGAACTATCGAGATAGTAGTATTCAGTAGCGAGAGCAGGAAGTTGCGATTTTGTAGTGTACGTGCTTTTAGCTACGCGCAAAGTAGTGTTTTCAGGCTTTAAGAAAGTAGCAGCGTCTTTTTCGACGGCCATAATGAATTTACCATTGTATTGAATTGGGTAAAACACGTCTGTATGGCCGTGATTTAGCACTTCCTTTTTTGTAGGATCGTATTTTTCAGCAGGATTACCATTTTCTAATGCAACTGCCGGTAAAGCTGCACTAAATCCTGATGCGAGCACGGCAATGGCAAGTATTGCAACACTTGCCATTGCAAAAGCACGTTTCACAATATTCCTAATGACCTGAGTCATAATTACTATTTCGCTCTCTACACTTCATCTTCTTATCGTTATATGCGCTCTTCTTTTCGCAAATAATTATGGAAGATTTTTAACAACGTCTATTAATAATAATAATGATTCTCATTAATAGCAAGTCGACACTCCGAATAAACAAAAACGCTGGCAGCTTAAAGCAACCAGCGCCTATTATTCTCAATAACTATTGAATAATTATTTAAATATTTTTAGCTAAAATTCTCAGCCTTCTACAATATCCGCATTAAGGCAAGTCTTAAAGTGGCGCAAAGCCCATTCGTGACCTGCAGGATCAAAGCTTGCAACGGCATCCTTGTGAACCACAATCTTGAATCCAAGATTATACGCATCGACAGCAGTGTGAAGCACGCAAATATCCGTGCAAACTCCCACCAAATGCAGCTCTTCAATGTGACGTTCGCGAAGCTTAATCAGCAAATCCGTGCCATTAAACGACGAGTAACGAGTCTTATGAATATAATAAACATTGCTTTTATCTTTATTTGCTTCGTAAAAATCACCAAGCGCGCCATATAACTTCTGGCCGTGAGTTCCTGCGATATTGTGAGGTGGGAAAAGCTTAGTTTCAGGATGATACGGATCGTTCAAATGGTGCGTATCAATCGCAAAAACCACGAACTCACCGGCGTCAAGAAATTCCTGCGAAATCTCAGTAATACGCTTCTCGAGCTTTTGCGCAGGCTCGCCCACAGTAAGAGAGCCATCGCTTGCCACAAAATCATTCGTATAATCAATGTTAATAAGGGCTTTATTCATACCTACTCCTTGTATGAAATTTACAGAATAATCGCAAATAGCATTACTGCTAACAGCATTATTGCAAATAGCTCTACTGCAATAGCATAATCGCTTTAGTTACAATATTCCGCATTCTTAATTGCTTGATTTTATTTCAATTGATAGCCCAATTATCAACTCAATTGCTGGCCCAATTGCGATCGGCGCAATACCTCAATATTCAAAGAATACTCAAAGCTCACTTGCTTCTGCACCGACTATCATCATTTAATCACTACCTTGCGGCAAATTTTAAATCTTACTGATAAAATATTGAAACAAAAAAACAAATTAACAACTCTAAATAGTCTTATAGGTAGGAAAATATGAAAAAAATAAAAATTCACCAGATTGTTAATCTTATTTTTAGCGGCATTGCTTTAATTGGATTGCTTCTGCCATATTCTTCATCGTACGGAGAATACAGGAATTTTTTGACATCAAATCCAGACATCTTGTTTGCAAAAGAAATAGGTTTTAAAAATATTGACGCTGTCGATTTATCGATGTTAGAAAATCTTAGGTTATATTTCTGCCTTGCTAATAATTCTCATGGAAATGACTGGCTCAAGAATGAAGCAATAATAAATGTTGTTCTCATAATTGCACTGATCGCATCTATACTTCTTATACTATTGTTTACGCTTTTAAATAAGCCCGTTGCAAATATTGTATTTGCACTCATCTTGGCAGCTGCATCACTTCTTATGAATTATGACGCAGTAAGCCGTCATGCACTTCCTTCAGATAATTATACTTTTGGCTTTACATATTACCTTTATACGCCGTTAGCAGTGGTTGTAATAGTTTGCTCAATAGTTGGAATTGTCATAAAAAAGAAAGAAAAGAAAGCTGCAAGACTTTAAATTTTGCACATGCAAAATAAAAGTAAACAAAATTATGAATTATAAGCAGTTTACAAAATAATAGTAGGGGTCAGTATTTTAGAATATTGACCCCTACTATTATCGCTACATTTGCAAGCAAATATAGTTAATACTATTTAGACACAGCTATAAGTTTCTTAGAAACTCTCGCTTGAACATCAACATAATAATTAAGCTCATCAGAGTTCAAATCTTTGCTATGCCAATTGTTGAACTTTTTTACTGCATCATTATATTTATCTAAATACGCAGAGTACTCATTAAGAATAGTCTTATCAGTTGGATTTTTCTTATACTTTTTCATGAACGCAACATATTCGTCCATAACTGTTTCATAGCTATCCATTGCCGCTTTGAAATCACTACGCAATCCATTAACAAGCTTCGTGTTAGTTTTAGGTTTTGGTTCAGCTTTTGGAGTAGCTTGCTTTGGAGCAGCCTTTGCGGCATCTTTCTTCACATCAGACTTATTGGAATCATCACTGTCTTTAGACTCGTTATCTGGAGCACTGATACTAATGCTCATAATATTATTGCCTTCGTATCCTAATGACAAATCCCAACCTGAATTATTTTTCGCATTGTACAAATCATCTTTCTTGCTGTAGTCAACTGTAAAACCTTTATCAGAGCAAGCTTTCACATATTTCTCATAATCTTCCCTACTAGTGTTACCAATATAAACTTTAAAGCTATCCTCATTTTCGTATGAGAACTTTCCGAATATAGATTTTGGTACAGGCAATTGATTAGCCGCTTTACTCGATGGCCAAGTAATTGGAGACATTTCCATCGGCGCATTCAGCGCGATACTTAGCTGATTATTGCTTTCATAACGAAGCAATTTTAATTTATAGCCTTCACTGTTATAAGAAGAATATTCTGTAGAATCAGTTTTTGAATCTACAGTAAATCCTTTATCCTTGCAAGCTTTAATATAATCATTAAACTGTTTGGCAGAAATATTGTTTATATCAACATTCATTTCTTCAGAAGAGTTTTCAATGATTTTACCCATGTTAGATGGAGGATTTGGCAATTCTGAGCCTAAAACCATCTCATTCCAGTTAATAACAACGCCGTTATCTAATTTTTTAATATTCAAGAATCCGCATATTGCAACAACAATTATTATTATGCTGAGTAAATAAAACCAAAATCTTTTATAAATTGGCTTTTTCTTTTTGGCATGCATGCTGCCATAACCTGTAGCTGCTGGAACAGTGAGATTCTGTTGCGGCGGCGGAACAGGAATATTTTGCTCAAAAGTCGAAGCTGCTGTTGATTGTTCGACCTTTAATTTTGATCCGCAGTATGGGCAGAAGTCATTCCAAGACTCCATTCCGCAACTTGTACATTTCATACATCATCTCCTAACAATATTGATACACATATATCATGAAAATGCATCTCATGCTTGTTATAAATAATATCAAATAAATTGTTGGACTTTTAAGTATTAAATGTGGTATGAGTTTTTGGAGGGTTTAGCGTCAACATCTGCTCCAATTATGATGTGAGTCTCTCACGTTTGGAGGGTTAACCCTCGCTCTACGCTCCATTTGCGAGACGACACTCGCACTATACGTGCTCGCTACGAAACTCGCGTTGGAAGTCCACTGGACTTCCAACTTAAGCGAGTTTCCGCTCCGAATTGCCTTCGCGCGCTAAATCGCAGCGCTCAGACAGGTCGTCGCGCCCCCGTTTGAAGGATTACAGATAACAGTATACGAAAACGAAAAAACAGTATGCGAATATGAAAAAAGCGGGGAGTAAAAAACTCCCCGCTAGAAAAATAATGCGGCAGCGTGCTAGTCTCCCACACCCTATCGAGTGCAGTACCCTCGCCGTGTCAGGCCTTAGCTTCCGGGTTCGGAATGGGACCGGGCGTCTCACCTGAGCCATGACCACCGCAAAACTAGATTATACACTCAAAACCATTGAGTGGCAACACGTGGCGGTTAGGGAACCGGACATGAACGCGCGTAAAAACTCTTTTATCAACTGATCGTTAAGCAAAACATTCAGTACTCATTAACGCTAGAAGAATAATACTCATAAGGAACTCACCCTCCCCACTAGTAAAAGTGAGGAAGAATGTCACCATCGCCCGTTAGTACTAGTCAGCTCCACCCCTTACAGGGCTTCCACATCTAGCCTATCAACCACGTGTTCTACATGGGGGCTCACACACTAAAGTGCAAGGAATGCTTATCTTGGAGCAGGCTTCCCGCTTAGATGCTTTCAGCGGTTATCCCTTCCGAACGTAGCTAACCGGCAGCGCCACTGGCGTGACGACCGGCATACCAGAGGTTCGTCCACCCAGGTCCTCTCGTACTATGGGCAGGTCTCCTCAACATTCCAACGAGCGCAGAGGATAGAGACCAAACTGTCTCACGACGTTCTGAACCCAGCTCGCGTGCCGCTTTAATCGGCGAACAGCCGAACCCTTGGGACCTGCTCCAGCCCCAGGATGCGACGAGCCGACATCGAGGTGCCAAACCATCCCGTCGATATGGACTCTTGGGAATGATCAGCCTGTTATCCCCGGGGTACCTTTTATCCGTTGAGCGATGCCACGTCCGTACGCCGGCACCGGATCACTATCTCCGACTTTCGTCCCTGCTCGACCCGTCAGTCTCACAGTCAAGCCCGCTTGTGCGATTACACTCAACACCCGATTGCCAACCGGGCTGAGCGGACCATTGAGCGCCTCCGTTACTCTTTAGGAGGCAACCGCCCCAGTTAAACTACCCGCCAGGCACTGTCCCTGACACGGATAACGCGTCGAGGTTAGACGCCAGATATGGAAAGAGCGGTATTTCACCTGTCGACTCCACGCAAGCTAGCGCCCACGCTTCACAGCCTCCCGCCTATGCTACACGATCCACACCTAACGACAATACCAAGGTATAGTAAAGGTCCCGGGGTCTTTTCGTCCTTCTGCGCTTAACGAGCATCTTTACTCGTACTGCAATTTCGCCGGGCTCCTGGCCGAGACAGTGGGGAAGTCGTTACGCCATTCGTGCAGGTCGGAACTTACCCGACAAGGAATTTCGCTACCTTAGGATGGTTATAGTTACCACCGCCGTTTACCGGGGCTTAAATTCACCGCTTCACCGAAGCTAACGGATCCTCTTAACCTTCCGGCACCGGGCAGGCGTCAGAGCGTATACAGCGGCTTACGCCTTCGCACGCTCCTGTGTTTTTGGTAAACAGTCGCTACCCCCTAGCTTGTGCCACCCCCAACAGCTCAACAATGTAAAACCATATCACCATCAGGGGTCTCCCTTATGCCGAAGGCACGGGAGTAATTTGCCGAGTTCCTTGGCCAGGATTCGCCCGATCGCTTCGGTATACTCTACCAGACCACCAGTGTCGGTTTAGGGTACGAGCGGAATCACACCTCACGTTGAAGCTTTTCTTGGCAAGCAGGATCACCGGAATCAGCCTTACAGCCTACCCATCACGCCTCAGCTTAACATCCCCGGATTTACCTAGGAGACAGCCCACACGCTTAGCCACGGAAAACCACCTCCGCAGCCGGCTACCTACCCGCGTCACTCCCACGCTAACCTACTACCGATACAGTCCCAACACAAACCCATCAACAACCCCGAAAGGCAATCAACAAGAAAATGAAGGTTAGTACTCTCAGATTCAGTTCGAACGGTGTAACACCGGTACGGGAATATCAACCCGTTCATCCATTCGACTACGCCTGTCGGCCTCGCCTTAGGACTCGACTCACCCGGGGACGACGAACGTGGCCCCGGAACCCTTAGTCATTCAGCGGACGGGATTCACACCCGTCTCTCGCTACTCATGTCTGCATTCTCACTCCTGTAAAGTCCACGACAAGTTCACACTGCCGCTTCACCCCATACAGGACGCTCTCCTACCCCGCATGAAACAATCATGCAGCCGCGTCTTCGGTGGCGTGCTTAAGCCCCGCTACATTGTCGGCGCGGAACCACTAGACCAGTGAGCTGTTACGCACTCTTTCAAGGATGGCTGCTTCTGAGCCAACCTCCTGGCTGTCTATGCGACTCCACATCCTTTCCCACTTAGCACGCGCTTCGGGACCTTAGACGACGATCAGGGCTGTTTCCCTTTTGACGACGGAGCTTATCCCCCGCCGACTCACTGCCGTGATAAACCTAACAGGTATTCGGAGTTTGGCTGCTATTGGTACCCGGTATGGGCCCGCAAGCATCCAGTAGCTCTACCCCCTGTAAGCAATAACACGACGCTGCACCTAAATGCATTTCGGAGAGAACCAGCTATCACGGAATTTGATTGGCCTTTCACCCCTAACCCCAAGTCATCCCCCAGTTTTCAACCTAGGTGGGTTCGGTCCTCCACACGGTCTTACCCGCGCTTCAACCTGCTCAGGGCTAGATCATCCCGCTTCGGGTCCAGGACATGCGACTCAAACGCCTTTTAAAACTCGCTTTCGCTACGGCTCCCCCACCCGGGTTAGCCTCGCCACATACCACTGACTCGCAGACTCATTTTTCGATAGGCACGCCGTCACCCCACAAAGAAGGCTCCGACGGATTGTAAGCGCACGGTTTCAGGAACTATTTCACTCCCCTCCCGGGGTGCTTTTCACCTTTCCCTCACGGTACTAGTACACTATCGGTCAGACAGGAATACTTAGGCTTACCCAACGGTCTGGGCAGATTCACGCGGGATTCCACGAGTCCCGCGCTACTTGGGAATAAACATAAAGAGACATCGCACGACAAGCTACGGGGCCATCACCCTCTACGGCTGGGAATTCAATCCCATTCACCTAGCACGACATTTTATCACTCTCCTCAACCCGTCAGAGGCTGAACAGTCCATCCCACGACCCCGAATGCGCAACACCTGACGGCTATCACACGCACCCGGTTTAGCCTGATCCGCTTTCGCTCGCCACTACTCACGGAGTATCCTTTCCTGCAGGTACTGAGATGTTTCACTTCCCTGCGTACCCCCCACAAAAACTGTGGTGACCACTCATAACAGTGGCCGGGTCTCCCCATTCGGAAATCCTCGGATCAAAGCCCACTCGGCAGCTCCCCGAGGCATATCGCAGCCCGTCACGTCCTTCATCGGTCCTGTCTACCAAGGCATCCACCATACGCCCTTACCAGTGACAAACACTAAAGTAAGAACCCATCAGCAAAATTCTCTAGACAAAAAATCATCACACTAAACGATCACAAAACGATCAAGCGACTCCAACAAAAGGAGCCGGTTGAAATTGATAAAAGCAAAAAAATCGAAACCAAAAAAGTCTCGCATTTTACTCGCGTCCACTATCCAGTTCTCAAACCACCACAACACCACAAAACCAGCATCAACACTCAAAAAGCATCAACCTGAAATCCTGTGAGTCAAGGACCGCAACCCCAAAACAAGGGGGGGTGGCAATCCGGGAACCCAAAAGCATGCCCAACAAACTCATATAAACGTTAACCACTGTTTTCCACACCAGTAACCACACTCAACCGAGCGTGCACAAAAACTCCGTAGAAAGGAGGTGATCCAGCCGCACCTTCCGGTACGGCTACCTTGTTACGACTTAGTCCCAATCACGAGCCTCACCTTAGACGGCTCCATCCCAAAAGGGTTAGGCCACCGGCTTCGGGTGCTGCCCACTTTCATGACTTGACGGGCGGTGTGTACAAGGCCCGGGAACGCATTCACCGCGACGTTGCTGATTCGCGATTACTAGCGACTCCGCCTTCACGTAGTCGAGTTGCAGACTACGATCCGAACTGAGACCGGTTTTAAGGGATCCGCTCCATGTCACCATGTCGCATCCCGTTGTACCGGCCATTGTAGCATGCGTGAAGCCCTGGACGTAAGGGGCATGATGATCTGACGTCATCCCCACCTTCCTCCGAGTTAACCCCGGCGGTCCCCCGTGAGTTCCCGGCATAACCCGCTGGCAACACAGGGCGAGGGTTGCGCTCGTTGCGGGACTTAACCCAACATCTCACGACACGAGCTGACGACGACCATGCACCACCTGTGAACCTGCCCCGAAGGGAAACCACATCTCTGCAGTCGACAGGCACATGTCAAGCCCAGGTAAGGTTCTTCGCGTTGCATCGAATTAATCCGCATGCTCCGCCGCTTGTGCGGGCCCCCGTCAATTTCTTTGAGTTTTAGCCTTGCGGCCGTACTCCCCAGGCGGGACGCTTAACGCGTTAGCTCCGACACGGAACCCGTGGAATGGGCCCCACATCCAGCGTCCACCGTTTACGGCGTGGACTACCAGGGTATCTAATCCTGTTCGCTCCCCACGCTTTCGCTTCTCAGCGTCAGTAACAGCCCAGAGACCTGCCTTCGCCATTGGTGTTCTTCCCGATATCTACACATTCCACCGTTACACCGGGAATTCCAGTCTCCCCTACTGCACTCTAGCCCGCCCGTACCCGGCGCAGACCCACCGTTAAGCGATGGGCTTTCACACCAGACGCGACGAACCGCCTACAAGCTCTTTACGCCCAATAATTCCGGATAACGCTTGCGCCCTACGTATTACCGCGGCTGCTGGCACGTAGTTAGCCGGCGCTTATTCGAAAGGTACACTCACCCAAAAGGCTTGCTCCCAATCAAAAGCGGTTTACAACCCGAAGGCCTTCATCCCGCACGCGGCGTCGCTGCGTCAGGGTTTCCCCCATTGCGCAATATTCCCCACTGCTGCCTCCCGTAGGAGTCTGGGCCGTATCTCAGTCCCAATGTGGCCGTCCGCCCTCTCAGGCCGGCTACCCGTCGAAGCCTAGGTGGGCCATTACCCCGCCTACAAGCTGATAGGACGCGACCCCATCCCATGCCACTAAACACTTTCCCAACAAGACATGCGTCAAGTTGGAGCATCCAGCATTACCACCCGTTTCCAAGAGCTATTCTGGAGCATGGGGCAGGTTGGTCACGCATTACTCACCCGTTCGCCACTCTCACCAGTCAGCAAGCTGACTAGATCCCGTTCGACTTGCATGTGTTAAGCACGCCGCCAGCGTTCATCCTGAGCCAGAATCGAACCCTCCACGAAAAACTTCAATGAAGAGCCAACAAAAGGCTCCAATATTAAAAAGAAAAAGACGAGACATTCTTTAAGGAAAGAACATCCCAACAAAAAACCTCACCACCATTTAACCATCTCTCAGGCACCCTGCAATCTGCAAGGCAGGCAATGAACTGGCAATAATTAACTAATAAGTAGTACAGACACGCTCTTGAGTTCTCAAACCACCACCACACCAGCCGGCCCATCAACCTCAACCGAGGAGAACCAGCCGCGCTGAGCAGCAAGAGATAAACTTACACCAACCCACGCTAAAACGCAAACCCACCAAAAACAAACACCCCAAAACCATTGAAAACAAGCCAAAACACCGGCGTGTCGAAAACCACGCAAAAAACACCAAAAAACATGCTATCTGATATTGAATCTATAAAAAACTTTTTAAAAAATAATAGATTTCTTAAAAAATACACAAAAATAGGATAAAAATACGCAAAAAATCAATAGCGCTCACGCATCAACACGCATATTAAAGATTTCTGCCAGGCCTGCAATATCTGGCTCACCATATTTCGTAACTAATTGCATCCACCGATTAGCATTGTCTTCACCAAATCGCGCAGCCTTGCGACGATAAGAATCAACTGTCAAAAAACGAGGAGGTATCGATTTGCTGTTATATTTATCCGCAACCATAACAATTTCTTGCTCAACTGTTTGCGGAATATAGTCTTCAGCAGGAAGAGGCAAATTTTGCGCAACAACTTGCTCTCGAGTTAAGCCAACTCCAGTATGATTGCGCGCAAATTGCGCAGCATCCTCACTAAAACCATTATCAATTAAATATTTATATCCGCGCAAACCATGCAAAATATAATTCGGTCCATCAAAGCGTAATATGCCACCAGCGTTGCTACTGCCATCACTTTCAAGCACAAAATACGTGCCAATATCGTGCAACAATCCACCTATTAAAGCTGCGTATTCATCAATATACTGTTTTGGAGCTAAGCCATCACTAACCGCAGGTAATATTGCATAACTATCTCCGACAAGCTCCTGAAGGCAATTTTTTGCTATTTCAGCACGCTTACGCAAAGTTCCACTCATTTGAGCAACACGATTTTCAGCGGACAAAAGCATATTGCAATGATGAGCAATTTGCCAAGCAATTGTTGAGATTACAACACAATGACCGTGAATAAGCTCATAAGCAGCAGAAGATGGTGCAGTTGCACTATGCAATTTCTCTACTTCACCAAAATCAGGTAGATTAGCGAGTTTTATCGAGTTGCAATTAAGTATGCTTTCTGCACCATTTTCCATTTTAAGGCTCTTCCTTAAGATTCTTACTTAAGATTATTTTTTGCACTCTTTTCAGTTGCTGCACTCTTTTCAGATTTCACACTATTCGTATCATTGGCACGAGCAGCATCCTCCACAGCCTGCACAACAGCATGCGTTACATTCGCTGCATCGATATTTGCCCCATCTTTATTAGGCTTCTCCACGCTAACTTTTTTTGTCTCTTTAATTGGAACTGGGCTAATTTTCCCAGTATTGGCAAGTTTTTCGTTAGCAAACATCACATTAGCAGCAGCAATATCTCGTGCGTTCATAACAGCAGTCTGCTCAGCATCAGTAGGTCTGATATCTTTCACAACGTGAATATTAGTTTCAAGCGCTGAGGCACCTTGCAAAGATTGAACTGCTCGCTGAGAACAGTCTTCACGCTTCAAACGCGGAGGTCTGCGAGTAGAAACAAACAACGGCTGCACTTCAACAACCGGATTGTAAGGAGCCAAACCAAACCATTTAACAGGCGTACCAGCAACATGTCTAATTGCATATTTCATCTTTAAAGATAACGCTCCACGCACAGAAATATTAGATTCCGGCATCAACGCTTTGTGCAACAGAACATAGCGAATTGGTCCAATATCTGGATCTGCATCAACCTTTGGATACACGGATTTTTGCTGAGGAAGTTCGCCCGTGTGCGATAAGTCATGCATAATTTGGTGAAGATACGCTGGTATAGAAGGCGACACTTTAAATCCGAGTTTAATTTTTACGCGGAATAAGTAGTCCGTACCGAAATTCTCTACACAATACTCACGAGTAAACGGAGCGTCATCTGTTTCTACAGAAACAGCCCACCAAGCTCTAGCACGCTTTGGATGGTCGGCAAAAATAGAGAAGAAGATTCCAGTATCGAGACGCTTCATTTCACGATCGGAAGTCAAATACACAATATTGTCAGCGAAATACGGAATACGGAAATCTCCGTGCAACTTATCTAGCACAGGTAGGAAATCTTTCGGTTTCATGTGCAAACGTTGCGAACGCTCAATTTTAGTTCCATCTTTCCAAGTGACCATAATGATCAAAATTGAAACACCGAGCAGCATAGTAAACCAGCCACCGTGCATGAATTTCGCCATGGAAGCCACAAAGAACATCATCTCAATCATGAGGAATACGATTGCAAATATGAAGGCACCAAATCGCTTCTTTTGATACCACATGTGCACTGTGAGCAAAATAGTCGTAGCAAGCATAGTTAGAGTTAAAGCTAAACCGTATGCGCCAGAGATATGTTCAGAATCGCGGAATACTGCAAGAACCGTAATAGTGGCAACACACAGCACAACATTCACAACTGGAATATACAGCTGTCCACGAGTTCTAGCAGGATATCGCACTTGCAAATGTGGCATCCAATTTAGGCTTGTTGCCTCAGAAACCATTGTGTATGCGCCTGTAATCAACGCTTGAGAAGCAATAATGCCAGCAGTAACCGAAAGAATAACGGCAACATATCGCACATTTGGTTCAAGCATTTGGAAGAACGGGTTCAAACCTTCTATTGACCATAATGCTTTATCGTTTTGATTTTTCAACATCCAAGCGCCTTGCCCAAAGTAATTCAGCAGCAAAGCAACTTTAATAAACGGCCAGGTTGCGTACACATTGCCTCTACCAACATGACCCATATCAGAATATAACGCTTCAGCACCGGTAGTAGAAAGGAAGATCACACCCATAACCGCTAATCCCTGCACATTATGCGTGCTAAACAGGAATTTTATGCCATGAATCGGGTTAAGTGCTTCAAAAATAGTCCAATCTTGGCCAATGTTCATGACACCAACCAGCGCAAGGAAAGCAAACCAAAGCATCACAACAATGCCAAATACTTTGCCAATTCGCTCAGTTCCGCGTTGCTGTACAGAGAAAAGTATGACGATTATAATAACCGTAATCATCATCGACAAATTCTCATTTTCTAAGAATATTGGCTTAAACACTGCAATAGTGCGCAAACCTTCAACTGCTGAAGAGATGGAAACTGCAGGAGTCAGCACAGAATCTGCCAAAAACGCGGCTCCACCAATCATTGCCGGTATTGCAAGCCACGCGCCTTTTTTACGTAGAAGCGAATATAAAGCAAAAATGCCGCCTTCGCCTTTGTTGTCTGTTCTCATTGCAACAAATACGTATTTTACGGTTGTAATTAATGTGATTGACCAGAACAGTAGCGAAAGCATTCCGTAGATAGTCGCGCGATTTATGTTTTGTAAGCCGCCTTGACCTGCTAAAAATGTTTGCGCAGTATAAAGCGGAGAAGTACCAATATCGCCATAAACAACGCCAAGAGCAACAATTGCCATTCCCAATGTAAAACGATCGGAACTGGTTTGCAATTTTGCCCACCATCTACCTAACGGACCTCGTACTGCACTAGCAACAAGCTTTTCCGCTTCTTTTACTTCTTGCGCTTGCTGCTGAGCTATTACTTTGCGCTCTTCGCGTGTTGTCGTTTTTTTTGACACCTGAGGAGCCTTAGTAAACGAGGCAGCTCGCAATATAGCATCCTTAGTACCTTTTAAGGATTTAGTGCTTTTCTCGGAATCTTTCGCGCCGTTGCGAGGATCCTTTGTACTATCGTTTGACGGTACAGCAGTGCGTGACTTAGTCATGCTTAATTGTTCCTCCATATATGAGGCTTCTTCTTGATGCCAACAAGAAGTCGCATAAACCTCACACCTCACAGTTTTATTTCCGTACTTGGATATTGTATACAACAATAGTGCATCGCGCAAAAAATATTAAAAAATCCTTGAAAATTAAGGATTTTATATTCCTAAAATTCGTAAATTTTTCGCGTATTTTCGCGTGTAACTTTCGCTGCTTGCAATAACGATATATTTAGAACTTCAGAAAGTGTTTCTAGCGTATAAGGAACCATATAAGGCGCGTTTGGCCGTCCACGATACGGCATTGGCGTTAAATAAGGCGCATCCGTTTCAACAGTTATATGGTCTTTGCCAATAATTCGCGCAGATTCGCGTAATTCATCATTGCCTTTGTAACTTATAGTTCCAGAAAAACTTGCGTACCAACCGTGCTCTTTCAATATTTCGGCTAAATCCACAGCACCAGCATAACTGTGAAATACTGTTCGCTCAGGAGCGCCATCTTTCAGTAAGACTTTCACTACGTCTTCATGCGCATCACGATCGTGAATTTGTAAAGGTAAATTCAGCTCTTTTGCGAGCGCAATATGGTCGCGGAAAGCCTCTATTTGTGCTTCTCGCGCAGTCTCTCCCGTACGAAAGTAGTCTAAACCGGTTTCACCTATTGCCACTACTTCTTTTGGATGAGCAATTACTAGCGAGCGCAAATGTTGCATAGCTTCGTCAAATGGAATATCGTGATACGGCTTGTAAACTATCGGTAGTCCGTCAGGTCCTTGAACGCCTTTGTGACCATGTAATACTGCTTCGTTTGGATGTATTGCTATTGCTGCACGAACTGAATTTTCATGCGTTTGAGCAAACTTAATCGTCGGCTCCCAATCTGGATATTCACATCCGACTTCTAGCATGTGTGAAACGCCTGATGATTTTGCTTGAGCAACTAAATCGTCTGCAGTAGGTTCCGCTATTAAATCGCGACCTTTTTCTGCTAATTCTTGATTCAAATTATGTGCAAAATCCACAACGCTAAGCATGTGCGTGTGATCGTCTGCAATTGTTATGCCTTCTTGTAGCAGATTTTCCCATACTGCAGATTGCGCTGCTAAAGCCGGCGCCCAATTATGTTCGCGATGATGTTTACTCATATTTTTAAGTCTACTCGCAAACTCAACTGTCAATTTTTATTGAATGATAAGTATTTATAAAACTGCTTTGCGAATTGCATCATATTGCGATTTTACAAGACGATAATACGCTCCTCTTGCCTCCATAAGCTCGTTATGAGTGCCTTTTTCAACAATTTCTCCATGATCGATTACACAAATCAAATCCGCATTCTCAATCGTCGAAAGCCTATGCGCTATTACAAAAGATGTGCGATTTTTAAGTAATTGAGCTAATCCTGCCTGTAATGCTTCTTCTGTACGAGTATCAATATTACTTGTTGCCTCATCTAGAATAAGAATTCGCGGATTCGCAAGCAATACTCGCGCAAACGATATAAGCTGACGCTGACCTGCAGAAAGAGTGGCTCCGCGCTCTTCAATTTCAGTATCGTATCCGTTCGGTAATCCTTCAATAAATTCGTGAGCATGAACTGCGCGCGCTGCATTCTCAATTTCTTCATCAGTGGCATCGAGCTTCCCATAACGGATGTTCTCGCGTACGGTTCCACTGAAAATAAAGCTATCTTGCAACATTACGCCCATTTGTTTTCTAAGAGATGCGAGCGTTACTGAACGTACATCGTACCCGTCTATAGTAATCGAGCCTTCTGAAACGTCGTAGAATCTAGAAAGAAGACTTACAAGAGTTGTTTTTCCTGCGCCAGTAGGCCCCACAAGAGCTACAGTAGTACCAGGATTAACATGCAAATCAACCAAGTTCAATATTGGCCTTCCATCTTCTTCGTAACGGAAAACAACGTCATTTACGTCTACTTTTCCTTCGATCTGAGGCAATTGAATAGCATCTGGCTTATCTACAATATTTGGCTTAATTCGTAAAGTTTCAAAAATTCGTTCCAAATAAACTGAGCACGTTACAAGTTGCGTGTAGAAGTTTCCAATATTTACTACTGGATCCCAGAAAGTAGTCGAATACCAAACAAATGCTATAAGCGTGCCCGTGCTCACGTTCATTGCACCTAAGTTTGCTATGCCAGCGTAATACAAAAGCGCTATTGCTGCAGTCTCAATAATTGAAGCACCAGGCCAAAGTAACATTTGCACTCTAACGTTTCGCATCCAAGCACTTCTTACTTCTGCTTGTTGCTCTTGAAAAGTAGTGTATGCCATAGCTTCTCGCGCAAAAGTTTGCGTTGTTTTTACTCCTGCGATTGATTCATGCAAATACGCATTTAAATTACTTTGTTTATTTGATAACTTTTTAGACGCTTTTCTTTGCAAAATTTGTAAAGTTCGCGTCCAAATTATAAATATTGGGAATAGCGCCAAGCTCCACAAAGCCATTCGCCAATCTATAACAAACATTGTTATTAATGTAATAATAAGCACAAAAACGTCAGAAAATACGTTAATTAAACCGGATGAAAGCGTGTCAGAAAGCGTATTGATGTAGTTTACAATGCGAATCAGAATTTTCCCATGCGGACGCGAATCAAAATAATCAAAAGACAATGATTGCACATGCGTAAAAATATCGCGACGCATGTCTTTGATTATCATCTGGCCGATGCGTGTAATCGCTAAAGTTCTGTATGCTAAACCGAGTTCATACAATATAATGAGCACTGCAAATACTGCAATAATTGTATATAAATAATTGACGTTTTTCTGAGGCAATACAACGTCGATTAGCGTTTTTGTAATCATTGGCATCGCTGTCATAATTATGCTGCCGCTAATAACTACCATAATTACGAATAGAAGTTTAGTAGCATACGGCTTCATATATTTTCTAACGCGCATAAGTTCGTGCACGTTTATGTGTTCTTCTTGACCTTCGTCTTCACGATAAGTATTACGTTGTGCCATTTCTACTCCCCCTTCGTTTCGAATCCTGCAGACCTGCCAGTTTTAAAGCCAAGTTGCTTTCTATAAATCTCCCAATACCTCCCGTGCGCTGCAACAAGCTGAGCATGCGTGCCGCGTTCAACAATTTTCCCGTGATCTAGCACAACAATCATGTCTGCATCTTTAACGGATGAAATTCTGTGCGCAATAGTGATTATTGTGCGCGTGCCATCAAGCTTTTTCAGCTCCTGCTGAATATGCTCTTCCGTTTCCATATCTACAGCAGAAGTTGTATCGTCCATAATCAAGATTGCAGGATTATTTGCCAACGCTCTAGCTAAGCTCAAACGCTGCTTTTGCCCACCAGAAAGACCTACCCCACGCTCGCCTACTACTGTTTCATAGCCTTCTGGCATATCCATAATAAAATCGTCTGCTGCAGCAATTGTTGCCATCGTGCGAATGGTATTATCTAATTCCTTACAATTTTCTTTAGTTTGAGGTAATCCAAAACTAATATTTCCTGCAATAGTGTCCGAAAATAGGAATGTTTCCTGCGCAACTATGCTAACTTGGTTACGAACAGTTTCTAACGGCCATTCGCGCACGTCTTTTCCGTCAATTAAAACACGACCACGCGTAGGATCATAGAATCTTGCTATAAGACTTACGAGAGTTGATTTGCCGGAACCAGTTTCACCAAGAATACCCAGTTTGCTTCCAGCAGGAACGTCTAAATCAATATCTTTTAAGATTGGAGAGTCTTGATCGTCTGGGAATGAAAAATCAACATGCTCAAAAGTAATTTTACCTCTAATTTTAACGGTTTCGTCCGCTTCTTTTGGATGTCTAATATGCGATTCTTGCGTAAGAAGTTTGCGAATATTCACGCATCCTGCGTTAAAACGCTGCCAATCATTAATAAGCCAGCCCACCATTCGTACAGGCATGTGTAGCATCCAAAGGAAGCTATTAAAAGTGACGAATGCACCTAAAGTCATGTTGCCATTCAAAACAAGCCATCCGCCGAAACCAACTGTTATAAGCTCAAGCACAAAACCCATGCCATCGAGCCAAGGCATGTATTTTTGAGTATTTTTTGCAAGCGTAATATTGCAATTAAAGTAGTCTTCGTTGCACTTATCGAATTTCTTAGTTTCGTAATCCTCACGCACGAAAGCTTTTACTACGCGATTCCCCTCGATATTTTCTTCCACCATTGAATTCATGCGCGCAAAGGATTCACGAATTGCAAGGAATTTCGGTCTAGCTTTTTTGCCCATAATTTTTGCGAGCAGAAACAAAAATGGCGTAATTGACATAAGTGCTAAAGCGAGCTTCCACTGAATTGAAAACATTATAACCAGCGCTAACACGAACATTACTACACAATCTAACGCCATATACGAAACCCAACTTAAAATATGACGAATCGCGTCAGTATCCGATGTCATACGACTCATAATGTCGCCTGTGCGCGTGTGATTAAAGTACGTAAAATCGAGAGAATGAAGCTTTTCGTACTCGTCGCTCACCAGGCGATACACGGCATTTTGACCAAACTTTTCCATTAAAAGCTGGTAAATATACCTTGAGCCAACGCGAACAATCATCATCGCAACCATTAAAACGCATACGCTTATAAGCAAATTATGCTGTTTGCCAATAATGATTTTGTCCACAATAAAGCCAGAAAGCAACGGCATTGTCATTGCCATCGTGTCATTGATAATAAATAGAAAAATAGCAAGCCAAACTTTCCACATGTCCGGCTTACAGTATTGCAATACCCAGCGCACGTTACTCGCATCTTTGCGTTTATTCGGATTGACGTACATGCGCCAGCTTCTCCTTTGTTTCCGATTTTGCTTTTTGAGACTTAATTTTAAATTTATACTATTTTCTCACATTAGCATACACAAAAAGATGTGGCGTGTAGCCAAAAGACTACACGCCACATGCTATAAGTTAAGCAATCAGCTTAGTAAACTTGCGCGAATTATCGCTACAAATTTACTTACTTCTGCCAGCCCATATCCTCTGGGTAGGTGCTTGCGTAACCAGCAGGGCCGTTGTTAGCAAAGCCCTTCTTGAACACCTGGTAAATAGGAGGAGCAGAAACTGGAAGAGTTCCGTAGAGTGCGAGAGCTGCAGACTCTGCCTTGTTTGCATAATCAGTCTGTTCCTTGTAATCGTAGGTCTTGCCGACCTTATCGAGCATGGCATCAATCTTCTTGTTGCCAACGAGACCGAGGTTGGAATCGCTGTCAGACTTGTAAACCTGGCTTGCTGCAGACAAGAAGCTCAATGGAGATGTGGACTGCCATGCCAATGGAAGCACCTGGTACTCGTGCGAAGCAACAACCTCGGAGAACTTAGCAACAGCATGGTTCACAGTCTTGCACTTAATTCCAGCCTTCTTCATCATGGCCTGGAATGCGTTAGCAAGAGCTGCCTGAGTAGAATCGTCGCCGAAGAAGGTGAAGGAAATCTCAAGAGTCTTGCCATTCTTGGCGTAGTAGCCATCCTTGCCCATCTTGTAACCAGCAGCTTCAAGGGTCTTCTTAGCGTTTTCGGTGTTGTACTTGCCGTCAGCAGGAAGATTGTTCTTGTAGCCAGCCTGGAACATGGAGAGAAGCTCAGAACCTGGCTGCTCGCTCTTCCAGTTCATGCCCTGGAACTGAATCTTGTTGTAGGTAGCAACGTCGAATGCCTGAACAATAGCCTTACGAACTGCAAGCTCGTTAAGTGGCTTGGACTTAGCGTTGAAGTTAAGCACGCGAACCTTGGTGCTGTAGCCGTAACGGAGCTGAGCACCCTTAACGCTACGAGCAGACTTGATTGCGTCCTTAGCAGAAATGCTATCGGTTACAGCATCGATTTCACCGTTCTGGAAAGCGTTCAAAGCTGCGGTATCTTCCATACGCTTTACAACAACCTTATCGAGCTTTGCCTTCTTACCCCACCACTTTGGATTGCGGGTGAAAACAACCTGATTTTCGGTTGCGGATTCAATCTGGAATGGACCTGCACCCCACTCGTTGTGAGGATTGTTTACCCAACCCTGGTTGAAGGTCTTAACGTCACCGGCCTTTGGATGAACCAGTGGAGCGAAAAGCATTTCCCATGTTGCGCATGGCTTCTCATAAGTCACTATAACCTGCTTTGGAGTGGAACCTTGTTCAACACTCTTGATGCAGTCATAGCCTTCAGTACTTGGGACGGAGTAATCCTTGTTCTTTCCGTTCAAAGCCTGCCAAGTAGCCTTAAATGCGGTGTAATCAATATCAGTGCCATCATTCCACTTGGCCTTTGGGTTCAAGTTGTACTGAACAACAAGTGGCTTATCGCTAACCTTCTTGACGGAAGTAATGTAGTCAGGGTTGTACTTAAGCTTTTCACCCTTAACGGTGTCATAAGCCATAAGATTTGGCTGGTAGAAGCCCCACAAAGTATTCATGTAACCAGAGTTACCGTCGTTAGAAGCGTAATTCCAGTTTGGACCGAGAACAGGAAGAGCAACGGTGTAAGTGCCGCCGTCCTTAACGTTGTCACGTGACTGTGGATTATCGTAACGCTTGTTGACATCTGGCATTGGAAGTTCGCCAGTGTAAGAAGTGTCAACACCAGCAGCTGGCTCTTCAGTCATACCTGCTTTACCAGCATTGTTAGTAGCACCGCCGCAAGCGCCGAGCAGCATTGCAACAGAAAGTGCAGCTGCGGCAAATACAGTCAGTTTACCTGCATTTGTATTTTTCATGATTCCTCTCATTCCCCGGATGATGTCCGTCTTCCGGTATGTTGTATGAGTATATACAACTCTATGACATTCGACAAATCGTTTTCACAAAATATTGATTTTTTTCTTTTCAACTTTATGAAAATTAGTCAAAAAAGAATAATTTATTATCTATAATGAGCAAAACAGAAAATTTTTTAGTTTATTTTGGATAAAAAACAAAATATATTACGTTTTTTAAATTTATGTTACACAATAAAAAGTCGCGCATGTTGTAATAAACATGCGCGACTAAGTAATTTATTCAGGTTGATGAAGATTAACTAAAATCAACAAGTCATGAATTACCTAACATCGTCAAAATTATCTTCTTCAGAAAGAATAATACGCTTACGGTTCTTCTCAATTGTAGGATCCGGAATTGGCACAGCGCTAATCAAAGCCTGAGTGTAAGGGTGCTTTGGATTATCAAACACCTCATCCGTTTCACCAGATTCAACAATTCGACCGTGATACATAACAGCAATTCGGCTAGAAATATGTCGAACAACAGCCATGTTATGCGCCACGAACAAGTAAGCAACACCCAACTTGTCTTGCAAATCTTCAAGCAAGTTAATAATTCCAGCCTGAATAGAAACATCCAAAGCCGAAACTGGCTCATCAAGAAGCAAAAGCTTAGGATTCACAGCCAAAGCGCGAGCAATAGCGATACGCTGACGCTGGCCGCCGGAGAACTGCGTTGGGAAGCGATCAACTTGATCAGGATTCAACTCAACCAATTGCATAAGCTCAGCAATACGCTGGCGAATTTCTTCCTTCGACTTCTTTTGCACAAGCAAAGGCTCGGCCAAAATATCGTAAACAAGCATACGAGGATCAAGAGAACTCATTGGATCCTGGAACACGTACTGAATCTTAGAACGAAGTTCGCGACGCTGCTCACGAGTCAACTTATCGTTCAACTCAGTACCAAAAACTGTAATAGAACCAGACTCAGGCTTCTTCAAGCCCATAATCTCCATCAAAGTCGTGGACTTACCAGAACCAGACTCGCCAACCAAAGCCACAGTTTCGCCTTCACGAACCTCAATACTCACACCATCAACCGCGCGAACTTCGCCAACCTTACGTCGCAAGAAGCCGCCGCTAGTAATTGGGAATGTTTTAACCAAGTTCTTAACATCCAAAACAACTTTTCGTTGCTCACGAGGAATGCCTTCAAACATTGGCTTAATTGGCTTTTCGGTTTCCGCATGAAGCAGCGAGCGAACAGTTTCGCTTTCCGCTTCAAGACCAATCATAGTGCTGTCGTCGCCGCTCTCTTCTTCAGCCATAAGCATATCCATAGTCGGCTTAGAAATTGGAGTCAAACGACGAGTGCGCTTTTGATCAACGCGAGGAACAGCGCCCAACAAGCCAATAGTGTACGGCTGAGTTGGGTGAGCAAAAATCTCCTCAACGCTATTATGCTCAACCAAATGGCCCGCGTACATAACAATAACTTCGTCTGCAACGCCAGCAATTACGCCCAAATCGTGAGTAATGAAAATCATTGCAGCGCCGGTTTCGCGCTGAGCTTTCTTCAAAACTTCCAAAACCTGAGCCTGAATAGTCACATCCAAAGCGGTAGTAGGCTCGTCTGCAATAATAATATCCGGATCGTTAGCAATTGCCATAGCAATCATCACGCGCTGGCGCATACCACCAGAAAACTCGTGAGGGAAAGCCTTCAAACGCTCAGCCGGCTTAGTAATACCAACCAAATCAAGCAATTCAATAGAACGCTCGCGAATCTGCTCTTCGCTCATGTCCGGGTTATGAATAACCAAAGCTTCCTTAAGCTGATCACCAATAGAGAAAACTGGAGTTAAAGCAGAAAGAGGATCCTGGAAAACCATGGCAATATTCTTGCCACGAATCTTACTCATCTCAAGATCAGTTTTAGTAAGAAGCTCCTCGCCCTTATACTTAACCGAACCTTTAACACTAGCATTCTTATCGAGTAAGCCCATCACAGCCAAAGAAGTAACCGACTTACCGGAACCGGACTCGCCAACGATACCAATAGTCTTTCCGCGGTACAAATCAAAATTCATTCCGCGCACAGCATGCACAGTACCAGCTTCAGAAGCGAAGCTAACTTGCAAGTCGCGTACTGAAAGCAACGGTTCGTTGTTTTGATCTTCCATCGTGGTTTCTTCCTTAATAGCGTTATTTGCAATATCAGTCATGTTTATCACTCCAAACGCTCGTTAGTCGGCCTTACCAACAGACCTAGAATATGGATCAATGGCATCACGCAAACCGTCACCAATAAGCTGCACGGAGAAGGTTAGCAAAACAAGCACTGCAGACGGCACCAAAAGCACCCACGGAGAAGTCTGCACAACGCTTTGGCCAGCATTAAGCAAAGTACCAAGAGAAGTATCCGGAGCCTTAATACCAAGGCCCAAGAAGCTCAAAGCAGTTTCGCCGTTAATCGCACCAATAACACCAAGAACCGTGTTAATAATCAATACAGAACCCAAGTTTGGAACCAAGTGGCGCACAATAATGCGGAACGAAGAAACGCCCTCGAACTTAGCTGCACGAACATACTCACGTTCGCGCAAGCTCAAAGTCAACGTACGAAGAGTACGAGCGTAACCAATCCAACCAAAAGCTGTTAAGCCAAATGCCAACCACAGCCAATCGCTACCACCACTAGAAGCACTAATGATTAAAGCAATCAGCAGGAAGGAAGGAACAATCAGCAGCATGTCCAGAAGCCACATACCAACCTGCTCAAACCATCCTTCGAAGTAAGAAATGGCAGTACCAACCAAAGCAGCAATAACTGTAATGGTAATAGAGCTAACAATACCAATGGAAAGTGAACGGCCAAGTCCGCGCACAACCATTGCGTACATGTCTGAACCGCCTGGCGTAGTGCCAAGCCAATGCTCTGCAGAAGGAGGAGTTGCTAGAGAAGAAAAGTCTGGTTCGTCGTAGCTCCACTTTGAAATCTTTGAGCCAAACAAAGCAAAAAGAATCAAAATTACAAGCATAACCAAGCCCACAACTGCAGACGGGCGACGGAAGAATCGACGCGTATAAAGCGTCATCTTACCAGTGCGTTTAAAGTTGCCCCAGGCACCAGCAGTAGCTTTTCTATCTGCAGCAGACTCTTGAGGTTTTGAAGATACATCTTTTTTATTCATATCAAATTCACCTACACTGTTCTGCTAGTTCAAACGAATACGTGGGTCGAGCCAAGCAGAGAAGATATCTGCAAGCAGAGCACCAACTAAGGTACATACAGCACCAAACGCTGCAATAGCAACAGAACCGTTAATAT
Source organism: Gardnerella sp. DNF01205 (assembly GCF_049244135.1). Lineage (NCBI taxonomy): Bacteria > Bacillati > Actinomycetota > Actinomycetes > Bifidobacteriales > Bifidobacteriaceae > Gardnerella > Gardnerella sp. DNF01205. Next base: position 1,524,946 of record NZ_CP058378.1, read on the forward strand.
CGTTCTGCATAATGGTCTGAACGAAGTAGCTACCAAGACCGTTAATAGCAAACACGGTTTCAGTAATCACAGCACCCGTAAACACGCCTGCAATAGAGAAGGCGACGTCAACAGCTGTTGGAATCAAAGAAGTACGCAAAGCGTGGCGGCGAATAGCCAAATTCAAAGGTAAGCCCTTAGCGCGAGCCGTACGAACGTAATCAGCATTCATAGTATCGAGAAGATACGTGCGCTGCGTTAAATGATACCCAACCATGCCAGGAATTGTCATAACAATCGTCGGCAAAATCAAATGCTGAAGGAAGTCAAGAAGGAACATGAACGGGTCAGAACCCTGGTAAGAGTGCAAACCAGTAACGTAGAAAAGTCGCACGCCTGTTGCGCGGTTAATGCTAATAGCAGCAAGCACAACCATCAAACCCAAAACTGCTGCAGGAACAACCAGCAGGAAGGTTGCGGTGGAATTAAGAACTCTATCTTGCCACTTGTACTGACGGATAGCAGTGTAAACACCAACGCTAACACCGAGAACAATGCCAAGAATTGTAGCGCCAGTAACCAGCTGAACAGATGCGCCAATACGAGACATAATTGCCGGACCAACTGGAGCCTGATCTGGACTCAATCCCCAATCCCACTTAGTAAAAATGTTGTAAATCCAACGGCAATAACGAGTAAACACTGGAGTCTGGTCGTTAATATTTGCCAAATCCAAAGAACGGTTGATTGATGCAATAGGTGGATGCGGATGCCTAGACATGTAGTTCGAACGCGGTCTCATAAAAGCACTTGTCAAGAAATACGTCATGGATACGGCAACAAACAACATCACCACATAATTCAGGCATCGTTTAACGATGTATCGTATCATTGTGACTCTTTTCTACGACTAGCCATTTTTTACCTCCATTCGGCATCCATAAATCTTGTGATTTACAGTATTGCCGATCTAACACTCGACCTTGAAAAAGGCGTGTTTGAATCGACCCTTGTCAATCCGGACACATAATTAGTATATTTTTAGCCAAGCTATGTACAAAGAGACAAACAGAAAATATTTTTGCACAGCACTTTTCTCAATATCCAAGGGAAAAATTTCGTATATATAAGTTACATTATACATATCTAAACATGCAAAAAAGCGCAAAATATCAGTGATTTCTAGCTATATTTTTACACAAAGATATGTATTTTAAAATCAAAAAAGTATTTTTATACATACAAAATACGTTTTATAAGCAAATATAATAAATTCAAAATTTAATTACAAAAACTGAATATTTACCGAAAAAATTGTAGTTTTACTAAAATAATTAATAGTATTCAAGCAAATGCCGAAAATAGGCATAGACAAGAAACACACGCGAGACATTGAGCAGTATACAATATTTTTTATTCGTACTTTCAACTCTAAAAGGAGAATGAATAAGCTCATGGCTGAAAACATCAAAGCCGTAACTCTGGAACATGTAAAAAATTATTCCAAACATTTTAACGAACAGCGCGCAAATCTTCTCGCCGCGAATGCAGCAGTAACAAATGGTGTGCTTAAAGCCGCAACAAGCTACCAAGGCAAGCGTGCTCTTCCTCGCGAATTCTCAATAGAATTAAAACAAGGCAGCATTACCAATCAGAAGCGCTCCGGACGCTGCTGGATGTTCGCCTCACTTAATACTTTGCGCTACGAAGTAATGCATAAGTGGAATTTAGACGACTTTGAGTTTTCAGAAAGCTACCTATTCTTCTGGGACAAGATTGAAAAAGCAAACGCTTATTTGGAAAATGTGCTTTCAACACTTGATGAAGATGTTAATAGCCGACTTTTTGAGAGCATTAACTATGGTCCAATCGATGACGGCGGCTGGTGGCAAATGTTCGTCAACTTGGTAAACAAGTACGGACTTGTGCCAAAGAGTGCATATCCAGATTCACAGAACTCAGTCGACTCTGATGCATTCGTACAGTACATCAATACCAAGTTGCGCGAGTTTGCATACGAATTGCGTGAAGCTCATAAGAACGGAACTTCTTTGGAAGAATTGCGCGAAATGAAAGTTCGCGATTTGGAAACCGTTTATCGCATGACAACTATTGCCCTGGGTGAACCACCTGCACAGTTTGACTTCTTCGCGCGAACTAAAGATGACGACGATAAGAAGGACGGCGAAAAAGACGAAACCAAGAAAGATAGCGAGAAAACCAGCAAAGCTGACAAGCCAAAAACCGGCAAAGATGAGCGTCCAATGATTTGTGAATATGGAATTACTCCACTTGAGTTCGCAAAGAAGTACGTCCCAGTTGACGTAAACGACTTCGTAACAATATGCAACGCGCCTATGGAACGCACACCATTCAACAAGCTCTACCAATTCAAGTACAGCACCAACGTAGCTGAAACAAAGGAAATGGAATTTGTTAATGTGCCTCTCGATGTATTCAAAAAAGCAGCTGTAGACCAATTAAAAGATGGTCATCCAATCTGGTTTGCATGCGATTGCACACAGTTCTCCTTGCGTGACAGTGGATTCTTCGATCCTGCAGTTGTGCGCGTAGATGAATTGTTTGATGTGAAGTTTACATTCGATAAAGCTCACGGTTTGGAATATATGGATTGCCCAGGAAATCACGCAATGACATTCACTGGCGTAAATCTTAATAAAGATGGCGATCCAGATCGCTGGAAGATCGAGAACAGCTGGGGCAAGGATGCTGGCGAAGACGGCTATTATGTTGGCTCAGCAGAGTGGTTCGATCGTTATGTGAACGAAATAATCATCAACAAAAAGTACCTTGACAAAGAAACTTTAGCTGTATTGGATCAAGAACCAGTAATGCTTGAACCATGGGCGCCACTTTCGAAGCGTTGCCGTTAAATAGTTACCATTAAAATTAAGTTTGGTAACCGTGTGAGCGCAGATTGCTTTTGCAGTCTGCGCTTTTATTGTTGTTTTATTTATTTTTTATTTTTCATAAATTAAAAAGAAGCCCGGCGGGAAGAGAAACCCGCCGGGGCAGAGAGAAAGAGAGAAGAAGGTTTCAATTATGGGGTTCGAAAACGAACCTCGCTAATGGCGAACCATTAACACATGTTAGTATAGCTAAACATTCGTCCAAAGAAAAGAGTTTTTCCTTAAAATTTCCTTAAAATATTTTCTTTTAGAGAACCATTTGCTATGTTTTCTAATTTTATAATTTATTTATTGAAAATTTCAACCTATTTCTCACTATTTTCCAAAGATTTTTTTGCTGCAGCAAGTCTTTCTGCCTCGACACGCTGACGCTCGGACAAGGCAGATGCGAAACGCTCAAGCTCCTCCTCAACTGCTTCTTTTGGAATCTTGGCAAAAATAGGACTTGGCTTAGGCACAGGCGTACCTGCTACCAACTCCTCACTCTCCCAAGGATGAACAGTTTCCCCCAAGCGATAATCGCCCGTAATAATCGGATACTTGAAGTCTGGATTATCCAAATCTTCAACTTCTTCAATATGAGGCAAAGGCGAGAATACGCCAGTGCCACCAAGTGCTTCCCAAACTTTTTGAGCTGCATGAGGCAAGAATGGCGCAAGCAGATGATTAGCATCCGAAACAGCCTGAGCTGCAACATGCAACACAGTACCAAGGCGAGCCTCATCATCTTTAATTTTCCAAGGCTCAGTTGCAGAAATATATTTATTAATATCCGCAACTACTCGCATTGCTTCAGTAAGAGCATTCTTCTGACGATGACGCTCAATCAAACTACCGACCAAAGCAAAAGCATCAGAAGTTTGATCGAGAAGAGCGCGATCCATTGCAGTCATAGAATCTTCGTCAAGAGGAGGGATTACACCAAAGTTCTTATTAATAAGATTTGCCACACGATTGACAAGATTACCCCAGCTTGCAGCAAGCTCTTCGTTATTATGGCGAGCAAACTCAGCCCAAGTAAAATCAGCATCAGAATTTTCTGGACCAGCAATAGAAATGTAGTAACGCACAGCATCTACAGGGTAACGCGCCAAAATATCCTTCACATAAATCACGATTCCGCGCGAAGAGCTGAACTTCTTGCCTTCCATAGTCATGAACTCAGAAGCAACAACCTGTTCAGGCATGTTCAATGGACCATAAACGCCAGCCTCACCACCTTTAGAACCAGCACCGTTGTAGGCAAGCATTTCCGAAGGCCAAATCTGAGAATGGAAAGTAATGTTATCTTTGCCCATGAAGTAGTATCCAGGAGACTTAGGATCACACCACCAATCACGCCAAGCGTCTGGCTTGCCTTGTCGACGAGCCCATTCAATAGATGCAGACAAGTATCCAATAACAGCGTCAAACCACACATACAGACGCTTATTCGGATTATCAATCCATCCTTCAACAGGAACAGGAATACCCCAATCAATATCACGCGTAATAGCTCGCGGCTTTACTTCATTAAATAATCCAAGCGAGAAATTAATAACATTCGTGCGCCAACCTTCGCGAGAATGAAGCCAATTAACATTCGCCTCAGCCAAAGCAGGCAGGTCTAGGAAATAATGTTCAGTTTCTTCAAAGCGCGGAGTTTCACCATTAATTTTAGAAACTGGATTAATAAGCTCATCCGGATCAAGCTCGTTTCCACAAGCATCACATTGATCGCCACGAGCACCATCTGCGCCACACAATGGGCATGTGCCTTCAATATAACGATCTGGCAAAGTACGACCAGTGGAAGGAGAAATAGCAACCTTCTGAGTGCCCTTGTAAATATAGCCGTTCTTTAAGCACTGACGGAACATTTCTTGCACAACATGCTCGTGATTTGCAGTAGTAGTACGCGTGAACAAATCGTAGCTCAAACCTAAATCGCACAAATCCTTAGTAATCACACGATTATAACGATTAGCAAGCTCTTGTGCAGAAACGCCTTCCTTATCTGCTTCAACCAAAATAGGTGTGCCGTGCTCATCCGTGCCAGACACCATTAATACGTCATTACCTTTCATGCGCTCGTAACGCGCATACACGTCCGACGGAACCCCGAAACCTGCAACGTGACCAATATGACGAGGACCGTTAGCATACGGCCAAGCAACATTCACCAAAATATGACTCATAGACAATTATTATCTTGTTCAACGCGGACAGTACATAAGAACATTGCAAAAAGAATCCCAAAATATACGAGAAAACACGCTGAATAACAAGCCTCACACGAGTTCATCCACATATCCACAAGTTATAAAACCAGCCTGGAATTGAAGCAAATATAAACATAATCTCAACTTATGCATTACGAAACTTATTCACTACAAAGCATGAATTACAAAATATGCGTTAGAAAAACAACAATATGTGCGATACACATTGTAAATAGTCGCGCTAAAAAATAAATATGCAAAAAGAAAGGATTGAGGAAAATTGAAAAAACAACAAAACATACGCGATTTATTGGATATTTGCGAAGAAGCACAAACACAATTCCCGGAATTACTTGACGACAACCATTTACCAGGCCCAATGTGCATGAAAAAACTTTCTCAAATTGGCGTATTCAATAGGCTTGATTTAAATGCAGGATATTCAAATAAAGCAGCTATTTCCACTCAAGGAAGAAGTAATATTGTGAGCAATCTTATACCTACAGAAAGCATAGCCTGCTTATTTACTGCAGCATGGGTTTGGATAGGAGGCAATTTTCCTGAAAATATAGATGTTATTGATTATGGGCATAGAAGAAAAAAGCCGCACGGCCATGCAATCCGAGCATTTCGAAGACACTTAAACAATGAAGAATACGTAATACTTGGAAAAATTAGAATAACAACGCCAGAACGAACAATTTGCGATTTAGCGTACACTCCAAGCGAAAACGAAGAGTACGAACCTTATAGAAAAGATATTGCTCACTTATTGATATCTAAATACAGCATTGACTTGCGAAAATGCAAACGTACTATTGACGGAAACCCATATTTCCCAGGCTCAATACATGCAAGAAATTGGATACGAAACATTGCGAAAGAAGCAAACAAACCATGGAAATAAAGAACTCTTATGCAACTAAAACAAGCAGCCCTCCAAAACCACCTATAATACTCACGCCATATGTTGCTATCGACCCTGCAACAAAAACGGAAGTGCTATGGTATATCGCGCAAAAAATACCAGAACTTCGCAAATGGATTATTGCAAACCCTTCGGCAGACGCGCAAATCTTAGAATATATTTCTCAACAAGGCGGGCCTGACGTTCGTTACAGTTTTGAAGTGCTATTTTCTGCGTATGACAGCAATGAATAGAAAGCAAAAAATAGTAGCAAAAGCAGAAATCTTACTTTTGATCAGGTTTGTGCTCAAGACAAGACGCATAAACTTGCTTACGATTAGCAAAAGATCCGTCAGCAAACGGATGCTCTTTTACTACTTTTGTAATGGCTTCTTTTATGCGCAAACCTTCGGATTCTGCACATTCAAGCGAAAGCTTTGCAAGAGCATCAATGCTTAAATCTGTGCTTTCAGACTGCACTTCTTCGTCACTTGCACCACCGATAACTAAAACTATTTCACCTCGAGGAGGATCCGCTAAAACACCATCGTGAATACTTTGCACAGTTCCACGACGAATTTCCTCAAAATCTTTTGTAAGTTCACGGCATAACGCCATTGGACGATTAGAGCCAAGTACTGCCAATATATCTTCCATAGCTTCTGCAATACGATGTGGAGCCTCATAAAATACTATTGTTCGTCGCTCGGCTTTAAGCGAGCGCAAATGCTGTTGACGCTCACCAGATTTACGAGGCAAAAAGCCTTCATAACAGAAGCGATCAGTTGGCAATCCAGAAAGAGCAAGCGCATCTAAAACTGCACTAGGACCAGGCGCGCAAGTAACAGGCAAATCGCGCTCTATTGCACGTCGAACAACAGCAAGACCCGGATCGTTAATGGTAGGCATACCTGCGTCTGAAACAACAAGAACAGTGCTGCCCTGCTCAACTTTGTCTAGCAAACCATCTGCCTTGTTGCGCTCATTATGATCGTGATATGCGATTACGCTACCAGAAACATGTACGCCAAGGCGATTCGCTAAATCATAAAGCCTACGCGTGTCTTCAGCAGCAACAATATCAGCAGTTTCAAGAAGATTAATTAATCGTGCAGAAGCGTCTGCCATATTCCCAATAGGCGTAGCAGCTAAAACAACCTTACCTAAATTATCTTCTTCATCACACATCTTGAATCTCCTTATAAAACTTCTTAAAACTCTACACGAATTTATAAAAGAACGCACTTACAAAGCGAGGTATTTGATTAGAATTATGCTTAGTGTAATTGCAATATAAGCGAAACGAAAAGAGACACTATGAAGATTATAAATCAGAAAATAAAAAGTACAGATGGAAGCGATGCGCAGCTTATTGGATATATTTTAGACGATAATTTAGATAGCGAAGGCTTACAAAACCGTCCTGCAATTTTAATCTTGCCAGGCGGAGGTTTCTTGCGCGTCTCGAATCGTGAAGCAGAGCCTGTTGCCATGAAGTTTGCTGCAGAAGGATTCCACACTTTTGTGTTGCGATACTCGCTTACTCCAAGCACGTACCCAACTCAGCTTTTAGAAGCCGCAGAAGCGATGAGCTTAATTCGCAAAAACGCAAAAGAATGGCACGTAGATGCGCAAAAAATTGCAATTATTGGATTCTCCGCTGGAGGGCATGTGGCTGCAAACCTTGCAACTAGTGTTAGCGACGAAGTTGAGGAAGCAAACGGGTATGCTGCTGATGACGTGCGTCCAAATGCACTTATGCTCGCATATCCTGTTATTTCTGCTGGAAAATATGCACATAAGCCAACTTTCGATCGTCTATTTGGAGAAGTTAGCGACGAAAAGCGAACTGAACTCGTCAATAAACTTTCGCTGGAAAATCACGTGGATCGCAAAACTCCACCTGTATTTGTATGGCAAACTGTTACTGATCAAACAGTTCCAGTAGAAAATTCAATAATGTTTGTGAACGCTTGCGTTGAAGCTGGAGTAAGTGTTGAAGCTCACCTGTTCCCTAAAGGACCGCACGGCTTAGCTTTGGCAGTTAAAGAAACAGCAAAACGCGATGAAAATGGCGCAGTAATTCCTGAATTTGTGCAGCCAGAAGTTCAGCAGTGGGTTAAGCTTGCTTGCGATTGGTTGCATCGCACTTTTGCGTGATTTAACTTCAACACTCCCGCGTTTGTTCCCTTTTCGACCCATTTGGTAAACAAAACGCGGAAACAAAAAGCGGAAACAACAGACGAAACACAAGGCAAAAACAAAAACGTCGTCTACACGCCATAAGGGGCATGTTGACGACGTTTTGTTACTTGCTATCAATAAGTAATTTTAAGTAATCTCAATATTTAAGAGAAAATTACACTATTAATATTTCACACGATTTTTGGCATTGGAGTTGTTAGTGAAGATGTGAGATTTACCTGCACAACTCCAGCTCCAGCGTGAACTTCCACTTTCTTCAATGTCACAGTGCGAGAATCTTCAGGCGCATGATCATCGTCAGTCATAGTTGCTGGCGACTTTACAGCAACAAGCGCAAGGTCATCGAAAATAACTCCAGAATTTGCACACAAATCCTGCGCTTCTTTCAATGAATCAGCAAAACCTGCTTTGTCGATCACACGCTCAACAGGAACACCGTAAGCTTCTGCACACAACAAGTTAATTCGCTCCCTAAGCGTCTTTCCACGCCTACTTTCTGGAACTTTCGTTTCAACATCATCAGTTATTGCAGACACAAAATCGTCCAGCTGATTTGCCAAACCATCGCCACCATCGCGGAATAAATTGCCAACAATAGGCTTTCTGAATCCTAAAGACTTGGCTTGTTCCAACAATTCAGGCACTTGATCATCCTCGCCTTCCCACAAATTAATCAACGGGAACGTAGGGATATTAAGAGATTCCAAACGAGAAACATGGAATGGGTAACGCCAAGCCAAAGTTTCGTCATCTCGCCAAGTAGTTGCGCGAGTAACTACAACTGCAGCAGCAGGCCACTTTGCACCAAACTCGCGAGCAGCAATATCTAACCACTTTTGAGCACCAGCATCCGTGCCATAACCTGCTTCCACCACTACAACATCATGCTCAGCGCAAGCCATTTCAACGCTTACAAGGCTTGGAATACCAAGCGAAACGTTCGCAAACGGGCCGCAATGGACGTAGATTGGAGAACCATTAATCGTCTCAGTTTTAGCAGGCTTTACAGCGTCGGCAAGAATATTGGTGATTCGCCACAAATCCACAAACTCACCAAACTTAACAGGCTTACCGTCTTTTGTGCCAGCAATCATTGAAGAAACACGATGAGAAATCTCGTCCATACTGCGCGACAACACTACGATTTGCATAAGCTCGCAAGTTGGCGTCAAAACAACGCGCTCAGGAACAGTCCCCTTGCCAAAATCAACAGCAATGCTTCGCAAAGATCGCGAAGGAACTTCACTAACTCGAGGAACTAAAATAGTATCAAGAACACCCTCGTCGACTGCTTTTTCCGCAAACGACACAAGCAAATTCTGCGCGCAAGCAATAGCAGCCATTTCACCACACAGGCCCCAGTCAATCAACTCAGGGTGAGAAAGCGAAGACTTACCGCCACCACTTGCACCGCCTTTAGAACCAGCAGCCGTAATGCCCATGCTTGGCTGACGAAGAACTGCAGCTGCGTCTACACCGCGCTCACGCAATGCATCAACTAACGCAATAGTTGTAGTTGTTTTACCTTCTCCACGAGAAGCTTTTAAAGGAGTATCAGCAGTAACAAGCAGAACCTTACCGCGCTTCCTAGGCTCCTCTGGATGTTGCTTTAAATAATCCAGGTACTCAAAGGCATCAATTTTTTTAACCAAACCGAATGTTGTAGTGTATGAATCAAGAATGCTCATGTACCCCTCTTTCATAGGCATATTGGCACAACTATGCATGCGGATAATGTTAATTACATGATTCATACTATACGATTGTTTGTTCGTAGCATAGCCACCACACGCAATATCTATACGCGTTATTATCAACGTCTATAGCAAAATAACAAAAGATAACAAAAATGCCTTCCGTGTGAAATAAAAAGTTCATTTCTTAGGAAGGCATTTAATTTTTAATAAAATTTAAATTTAGTGATCAGAACGATTAAAACCATTCTTCATACGCATGCTAGTGATGTACAGCACCGTGTCAAGCAAAGAATCGGTTTCTTTCTTCAGCTTTGCTGCCATATCGTCATTTGCTTCAGCCAAAGCCTCGCGCACTTTGTCGTTGCGAAGCTCGGCAATAATAGCTTCAGGATCGCGAACTAAATCATCGTAATCTTCGCCTTCATCACCTTCACGTTCTGGCTCGTAATCAGCCAAATCAACGCCAAGAAGATCTGCCACGGCAGCATCCGTAGACTTGACCATTGCGTGACCAAGGGAACCGACAACTTCTTGGTAGCGCTCAATCGCGTTTGCAGTGTCGTTAAATGCGGCATCCGCAAGAGCAGCAATAATGCGATTCTCCCAATAGAAGTTTTCGCTTGTTACGCGAGTAGTCGTATCTTCCAAATACTTTGGAGTGCGATTTACGTTTGGATAGAACGGAATCAAAGAATTGAAAGGATTAGAACCGTAAGTAATCCACTGAATTGCACGCATTACTTCCGGCATGTAAGGGCGGATTTGCATTACAGCAAGCTCGCTTTGGCGATTAATTCCGATTGGACGCAACATATGACGAGTATGCTCATCTCCAAGATTGCCGTAAGGATCATACTCAGTGCCCTGATAGTGAGAGCTTAAAACGTACTTAATATCCTCAACAGTCACTTTACGCTCAGGCTGGCGAGCCCAAGGAATATCGTTGCTGTCCGGACGATGATCAGCGTCTTTACCATCCCACACTTCGTCATACGGATTCAAGAAGCGCTCCATGAACCATGCGCGAGGAGTGTTGTACACGTGGTCAGCATCCGAATGAGAGCCAAAAGCATCACGAGGGTTAAACGGAGAAGCGTTTTCCACCGACAAATCCAAGTGATTTTCTTCAATAAACTCAAGCAAATCAGCCGAGCACATATGCTCTTCTTGAAGATCAAAAGCATCATCTAAATCGAACTCGTCAATTCCGAGCTGGTTTGGCATAACAACATAAGCTTCATCCGGCACACGCTTAGCAATCCAATGATGACCACCGACAGTTTCAAACCACCAAATCTCGTTCACATCCGAAAATGCAACGCCATTCATCTCATAAGTGCCGTACTTTTCAAGCAATGCACCCAAACGCTCAACGCCTTCGCGAGCGCTACGAATATAAGGCAAAACAAGCGTTAAGAAATCTTCTTCGCCAATTCCACCCGGCACTTCCGGCTTGTAGTCAGCATCTCCAACTTTGCCTTGTTCTTTTTGAAGTTCAACCATTGGATCTGCGCCTAACACGCGCTCGTTGGACGTAAGCGTTTCAGTTGCGCTCATTGCAACATTTGCTTCGTTAACGCCAGCTTCTCCCCAAATTCCTTCGCGCAAGTCTGCATTTGGCACGCTTGTGTATTGCATTGGATTATCCGGCAACTCGACTGTTACGTGGCTAAGAACAGACTTATAAACGCGAGGTTGATCTTCCGGCTTTACTACTACTAAACGCTTCGGATTAAACTCGCCATTTGCTGAGTCTTCGTTACGCGCAATAAGCGTGGATCCGTCGTAACTTGCTTTTCTACCAACAAGAATTGTTGTGCATGCCATATTTGCATCCTCTGTTTTTAGATTTTATATTTTATTTTTAGATTTGTTACTGTTTGATTCTAACGCTTAGGCGTTAACTGCTAACCTAATTGGTTGCTCTCGTGCTTGCGTTTAGGCTTTACCAGTAAGGAACATTCCACCAGCATCTACACCTGAAGTTACATTTCTTACTTCGCGTAACAATTCATTCATGTAGAATCCCGGCTTAAGATTTGGCAAAGGCTTTTCTGTGCCAAAAACTTCAAACATGTATTCGTGATCTTTATCAGGAGGCTGAGGGCCGTTGTATCGCATAGTAATTGCTGAATCATTGCAACCAATAAATCTGCTTGCTTGCGAGTTACGACCTTGAAGAGCTTCCGGAATCATAGAAGTCATTGTGCGAGAAAAATCTTCCGGTATTTGTAAAGCGTGAGAATCATTAAAATCAAACATTAACGCTTCAACAGGCACGTTCGCGGCAGTCCAGTGAATCCATTCAAAACCGCATACCGGTATTGCATCGTCGTCAACAAAACGCCAATGCAAATAATGCACGAAAGATGGCATATTATCAACGTAAAATGGGAAAGAAACTACTGGAACTCCGCTGATCTTATTCTGCTCCGGCGCAGCTTTAGAATAATCATCCGGAATGGTAGTGAAATCTGTAGAAATATTCATAATTTAAGTATCTACCATTACACAACACTAATCAACTGCGCGAGTAACAAATAAACGCAAACGTTAGCGCAATCTAATTGTTCAAGCAGATCGTGGCACTCAAGCAAAAACAACACTAAGAAACAACGCTAACTGCATAATTTGACGGTCAATATAAAACGTGCGCCCAGAAAAATCTAAACTGGGCGCATTAACTAAAATGTAATTTTTTACTGTACTCTATTTATTTTGTAGCAGCCTCCTCATGAGTTTCAGCAGCCTTAGCTGCCACAGCTGCTTTCTTAGCAGCACGCTCTTGCTTCTTAATTCCTTCAATGAACTCAGCATGCTTTACTGCAGGAAGCCAGCCAGTGTTAACAACCTTAACCTGCCATACCCAAGCCAAGGCAAACAGAATAACAGCAACAATAATCAAGCTTATAGCACCAACGCCTGCACCGAGGTGAGCGAAGTTACCAACAACAGTGCCGACCCAACCAAAGTCAGCATCGCCGAAGGTGGAGTTTGCCAAGCCGAAGGAACCCATAACAGTAAGCAATACTGCTGGAAGGAATGTAATAATTAAACCGTTAATAAAACCACCGAGAATAGCACCACGGCGACCACCGGTTGCATTACCAAACACGCCTGCACCACCACCATCGAAGAAGTGAGGCACCATTCCTGGGAGAATCAATGCCAATCCCCAAGCTGGACCCATCCAAATTGCAATAAGTCCGAGAGCTACAAGACCTCCAACGAAGGAAGACAAGAAGCCAATAAGAGAAGCATTAGCACCGTATGGGAATACGATTGGAATATCCAATGCTGGACGAGCGCCTGGAACGACCTTGTTAGCAATGCCCTGGAATGCAGGAACCAATTCACCTAAAATGATACGAACACCATAAAGGATGACACTAACACCAATTCCAAATTGCAAAGCCTGAGCAAAAGCCGCCATGTAGAAGGCACTATAGTCCGTAGGGTGAGACGCGAAAATCTTGAAGAGTTCCTTTACTGGCAACACAACCGAAGCCCACACTGCGAATACCAAATACAGCACAACCATCAACAAAGTCGTGGAGACCATTGAATCACGCAAGAAGCTCAAACCCTTAGGGAAGTTAATATCTTCAGTAGACTTAGACTTCTTACCAACAGCAGCACCAACAGCACCAGAAACAATGTAGCTTAAAGAGTTAAAGTGACCAATCGAGAGCTTATCGCTACCAGTAATACGGTTCATAAAAGGCTGCGCAAAAGCTGGCAGAACAACCATAACCGTTGCCATAATGACAGAGCCGACAATAACAATAAGCAACTGGTTGCCTGCACCAAAACCAACGGAAAGAACTAGAGCCAAAAGCATAGACATAAACACCATGTGGTGACCAGTCAAGAATATGTACTTCAAAGGAGTAAAGCGTGCAGCAAGAAGCATAAGAACGAAGCTGAGCACAATAATGTATGCAGAAGTAGCACCGTACTGACCTGCAGCCTGAGCAGTAATAACCTCATTCGCAGGTACAACACCATGAGCACCAGTAGACTTCAAAACCAAGTCACCAAATGGAGCAAGTGCACCAACAACAACGCCAGCACCTGCACCCAAAATGAGGTAACCCATAGCAGCTTTTAAGCCGCCTGCAATCACTTGTCCTGCACTACGTTTGAGTGCGATAAGACCGATTGCCGCAATAATACCAATCAAATAAGCCGGCACATTCAAAATCTGCTGACTTATGAAATTTAAAACCTGAACTACAATGTTCATCTTATTTCCTTCTTTTTATTTAGAAAAAGCGAATAGCGCATGAAATAACAGTACGACTATGCCAAAGCAGTAAGCACGTAATCAGCATAATCAAACGTTTATTTGTTACACATAATTTATGCGTAACGCTCAAGCACACCCTTCACCTCTTCAACATCCATGAAATTTTCAATTGTTTCTACAGGAGTGGTAGTGCCCTCAAGCTCTGGAGCAAGCTGAGGAGAAGTGAGCACAAGATCATTCATATTCGCAGTACCTTTTGCACTTCCCGCATCGGAAGTAGTAACTGTAACATCAAGACCTAAGTCTGCTGCCGCAGCCTCAACATTGATTTTTAAAAGTACAGACGTGCCAATGCCGTTTCCGCATACACATAGAATATTCATAAATAACCTCTTTCGTTGAGTTGTATTTTTTTAATTTTGCAAAATTAATTAATTCTTTAGTATTTAACTTTTAAGAATTGCGCGAATTTCTTTAGCGTTTTTTGCTTGCGCAAGTTCTCTAGTCTTCACAGGATTAGACAAAGCTGCAGCAACCGCGGACATAACGCCAATATGCTCATTTTCATCGTGACCTGCAAGACCAATTACTAAAGAGACCGGATCGTTGGCAGTGTTACCAAATTTAACAGGCGTACTTAAACGAATCCAGCTCAAACCACTTTTTAACACTGCTTCCGACGGGCGCGAATGTGCCAAAGCCAAGCCTGGGGCAATAACAATATACGGGCCCATTTTCTCAACTGTTTCAATCATCTGATTCGTATATTCATCAGTAGTAAAGCCAGACTCCTTCAAAGCATTGCCTGCAAGACAAATAGCATCACGCCAATCTTTCGCTGCAATATCAAGGTTTACTGCAGAATCCGGGAGAAGCTCATCAATATCAGTACTCATATTTTCTCTTTTCTAAGCATGTTAATTATTCTTGATTATTTCTGATTGGTAATCGAATTTTTAATGTTTTTCGTAACGATCATATTTTGAATTACTCCCTTGGCTTATTCTTGCATGATTGAGTGGTAGAACTTTCCAGCTAAAGCATCATGAGCTTTAGCCTTAGCTTCATCAAATGTAGTTTGAGCAAGTTCTGCTCGAACATCGTCCAAAGCAACCGGCGTCATAGAAAGCGAGTTAATACCGAGACCTGTAAGAACAACCGCTAAGTCTGGGTCTGCTGCAGCTTCTCCACACACTCCGACTGGCATACCATGTGCGTTACCAGCGTCTGCAATCATTTTGATCGCGCGCAACACTGCAGGGTGCCAAGCAGTTTGATAATTAGAAACAGACCCAAGGGTTCTATCTGCTGCAAGAGTGTATTGCGTCAAATCATTCGTTCCGATAGATACAAAATCAGCGACTTGAGCAACCTCCTCGGCAACAAGAGCGATAGAAGGCACCTCGGCCATAATGCCAACCTTTTTAAGACCTTTAGATTTACCAAGTTTTACAAAATATGCTGCTTCATGTTCGTCTGAAACCATTGGAGCCATCACCCATAAGTCAGCATTCGTCACAGCATCAGCACGAGATAATGCCTCCAGCTGACCATCTAGAACATCCATATGCTGTCTTAGAGTACGCAAACCTCGAAGTCCGAGGGCAGGATTTGGTTCATCTTCAGGAGTCAAGAATGGTAACGGCTTATCTGCTCCAGCATCAAGCAATCGAATAACAACTTTCTTGCCTTCAAACTGAGATAGTAACTCTGTATAAGATTCTGTTTGTTCTTCTATACTAGGCGGTTGCTCGTTACCAATAAACAGAAATTCCGTTCGGAATAGACCTACTCCTTCTGCTCCATACTCATGAGCAGTTACGGCATCTGAGGGCTTTCCTACATTTGCCAAAAGAGGAATCAAATGACCATCTTTTGTACTTCCAGGCAATCCACGCAATTCACGAGCGCGGCTTAAACGCTCACGAGACTCTTTAACATGCGCGATTTCTTCTTCACTAGGACTGCTTATAACATGACCATTAACGGCATCTACTACAACAATTTGATGATTCTTCAGCTGAGAGGCATCGTGTGCTCCAACAACAGCAACAATTCCACGAGCACGAGCAAGAATAGCAGTGTGACTTGTAGGACCACCATCAAGAGTGACAATTGCCTGAACCTTGCTTAAATCAAGTGAAGCTGTATCAGCAGGTGAAAGATCCTTAGCAACCAGTACAAAAGGCGAATCACTTTCCGGCACTCCAGGAGCTTCAACACCAATCAAAGATGCAATAACACGCTGGCCAACATCATGCAAATCTCCTGCACGCTCAGCCATGTAACCACCAAGATTACGCAACATGTCTTCAAATTGTGCGAACCCTTCCCAAGTGGCACGTTCAGCTGTTTTCCCCTTATCAATACCAGATTCAATTGCACTTATTAATGCTGGATCGATGGCCATCTGTGCAAGAGCTTGCATAATTGGTGCTGCCTTTCGAGTCCCCTCATCCTTTGCTTCAAGAGCCTCACTTGCACGATGGTTTAGGTCTTTATTTACTTCATTTAAAGCATTTTTAACAGCCTTTTTTGCATCCTCAGCCAACACACTAACAGCACGAGGAGAATCCTCTGGCTCATGCAAAGCAGGTGCCATACACAATACTTCACCATATGCCATCGAGCGCCCAATGCCAACACCAGTGATTACCATACTTAAAACCCTCCTTTAGGTTTAGAAACTTTATTACGGCCGCAACGCCGCATAAGCATTTCTTGTAGGTAAACGTTTCTTACTAATGAAACTATACACCATTAAAAATGTTGTTACAACAAGTGAAAACGTTTTCTGTATTTTTCAATTAATTATGCTACACTTAATGTTGAAAATAGCAAACAAAAAACCTTAAGAAAAAAATATGGTTTGCTTTTATATGAAAAATAAAAAAATAAAAGCAGAATTTGTTAATTATTATTCAAAGGAGAAAAAATGGCAATTGCAACTCGTACTGTTACTATTGAAGACCCAGTTGGAATACATGCTCGCCCAGCGTCAGAATTTTCTCAAGCCGCAATGTCCTCAAATTGCATTGTAACGATTGCGAAAGGCGAAGGTGCCCCTGTAAGTGCGAATAGCATTCTTTCAATTATGGGATTGGGCATTACTAAAGGAGATTCAATCACAATTACCGTTGATGGTGAAGACGCTGAAAATGTAGCTAACAATCTTGTCGACGTAGTCACGAAAGGCGAATAATATAAATAAGTAAGTGTACATAAACTGACAAATAAATAATATTCAATTTGCGGTGCTGTTTACCAATAATTACAGCACCGCACTTATTCGGGGGCAAATATGACAAATCAAACTAATCAAAACGCCTCCATAACTCATGTAGCAGCTCTTGCAAAAGTTTCAATTGCAACAGTATCTCGTGTACTTTCTGGTAGACGAGCCAAAGATGACGATATCGCAAAACGCGTAAGAAAAGCTGCAGAGCAGCTTAATTATTCAGTAAATTATGCAGCAAGCGCATTAAGAAGTGACACAACTAATACAATCGGCGTAGTAATGGGCACAAGCAACGTAGATGATTCATTCAGCGTAAATATGCTTTCTGCATTGGATGAAGCAGCTCATGAAATAGATAAAATACTTCTTGTTGGAACTGGAAAAGACACAGAAGCTCAAGAAGAACGCATAGAAGAGCTTATTGGTCATAATGTTGACAGTCTTATTGTTATGCCATCTAACAATAGTGATTTAACAAAAACACTTGAAAACTACGTTGACAATCTTCCCATTGTGCAAATTGGTGGCACTACTACTTCATTCCACGTGAATTGGGTTGGCATGGATCAAGAATCAATGATGGAAGCCGCTTTGATACATCTTTCGCATCACGATGCCCATAATATTGCTTATTTAAGTGGAAATGTTGACTCCACACAAAGTGCAAACTTATTTGCCAATTTTCAGACTGCTGCAAGCCGATTAAGTTTACTTTCTGAGCCAGATTGGACAACTTTTGGAGAACTTACTTATCAACGTGGATTCAAAGATACAATGCGGCTTTTTTCTGATTCTACCGCTAAACAATCTCGCAAACCAGACGCTGTTATTTGCGCAAATGACGCTGTCGCACTTGGAGCACTTCTAGCTTTAGATGAGCTTTCTTTGCAAGTTCCGCAGGACGTTCTCGTAATAGGTTACGGAGATAGCAGACAGGCAGAAATATCTGAACCAAAGCTTTCTTCAATCCGTCCTCCGTATCAGCAAATTGCGCGCGAAGCAATCCGCCTAACCGCTGTTAACAAATCAGAGCAACATTGGTTACCTGCACATATGGAGTTTAGACCGGAAATCATGCGACGCGAATCAACAAATTCACCAAGAATAGGCACAAGCGATATGTCACTTCCGTGGAGGATATGATACTTTTGTATTTTATTGACTTTGCAAAAGTGAGCAAAATAGTGCTTCAAAAACAAGAGTTGCGTTACCATTTCTCGAAAGCCGACGACGAGTAGTAGCAATGCTGTCAACACAATCCAATGCACTACTTGCTGTCATGCTTTGTGCCAACTGGACAATTCTAGACTTGTATTCCTGATTTATAATCGGCGAAGACTTTTGCGCTTCGTTAATAACAACTAAAACATCTCTATACACGCTATCGATTGCGTCAAGAGAACGGCATAACACGTCACGACTTACACGAGTTACTTTACGTTTTATATCATCCTTTTTCCCAATTGCATTGTAGCTTGCGCGCAATTTGGGCGGAATGCGATCCTCATCGCCTAATCCGTTAATTCTACGAAATTCTTTTTGTTGAGCCTCAACATTTCGCTGAACCTCATCTTCTGCTTGTGATTTTGCATCGTCAATAAGCATTGCAGCAAGCATAATTGCGTCGGCAGCATCATGCATACGGAGCAATCCTGCAATAAGCTCATCTCGCCTACTTAAAGCACGCTCATCGCTTGCGTAGATAAAAGCAGTTGCTATATTTCCTTGAGAAAGCCTGGCTGCACGATTTGCTAGCTTATTATCCGCATCCGTTTTTTTAGTAAGATATTCTGCTATAGACTGCTCGTTTGGAGTAGCTAATTGCACAAGTTGCGTACGCGAACGAATTGTTGGAAGCACATCCATAACACTTGAAGCGCATAAAAGCCAAATCGTATGCTCGCTTGGCTCTTCAATCTCTTTAAGAAGAACGTTTGTGCTACGTTCCAACATTCTGTCAACATCTTCAATAATTATGATTCGCCAAGGAGCAGTGCTAGGCATCTGCTCAGAAATCCCAATTGCCTCGCGTACATCGTCAATACTAAGAGTTACGCCTTTTGTTGCAAGCGTATGCACATCAGGATGCGATCCTGCTAAAACTTCTTTGGCAGTTTTACTAAGCTCATTTTCGCCGCTAATTCCATCACTGCCTTCTCCATGATCCGGACTTTCGAGAGCTGCAGCGAAAGCGCGCGCAACTTGCGCACTACCGAAGCCAGCAGCTCCGCAAATCAGCCAAGATTGCGCTATTTTGCTAGCATCCGCACAAGCAATTTTTCGCAATCGCGAAACTACCTGTTCTTGCCCAATAACGCTATCCCACACACTCATCGCTTCACCCCCTGCATAGCTTCTTTACTTCTTCACTTTATAAAATTCGCCACTTTATTTAGTTTCAATTTCTTCAATTAAGTTATGTACGTCTTGCACAATAAGTTCAGATAATGATTTCGCTGAGAACGTTGCATCTAATACGCGATAACGATCTGCAGATTCCTGCGCCAAATCTAAAAATGCTTCTCTAGTGCGACGTGCGAAATCTATTCCAGCTGATTCCATGCGATCTTGCTCACGATGCAAACGCTTAAAAGCATCTTCCGGCTGCATATCTAGCAAATAAGTGCGATTAGGCCACAGCGAATCCGTTGCCCACTCACTTAAAGTTCGCACATCATCCATAGTCAATTCGCGACCGCCTGCTTGGTAAGCAAGCGAAGAATCAATATAACGATCCGTTATTACTACTGCACCACGGCTAAGTGCAGGGCGAATTACTTGCGCAACATGCTGTGCACGATCCGCAGCAAAAAGCAAAGCTTCTGTTCTGGCAGATACACTCGTGCCATGCAAGAGTATTTCGCGCAAAGTTTTACCCAACTGCGTACCGCCAGGCTCACGCGTCACTACAACTTCTCGCCCCGAAGATTGCAAATAATCCTTAAGAGCCTCAACTTGCGTAGTTTTGCCAACGCCATCAATGCCCTCAAAAGAAATAAATAAGCCTTTATTTGCATAAGATTGCTCACTTCTGCAGCCGCAGTTTCCTCCGCAAGCGCAGCCATCAGAGAAATCGTCATTCTTAGATGCCATATTTTTTGACTCCATATGCAAGGTTTATTTAATCTTTAGATTTCATTCCTATGCTTTTTTAGCGGTAGATTTCTTTGAAGTAGTCTTCTTTGTAGAAGTTTTCCTTGCGGTAGATTTTTTCGCAGTAGACTTCTTTTCAGAAGATTTTGCAGTGCTCTTAGTCGCGCGCTTTTTGCGTTTTACGGGACCTGCGGCACGCTTTTGCGCCAAAAGTGCAAATGCATCCTGCGGATCAATCGATTCAGGCGTATACTGCTTTGGCAAAGTGCGATTCGTTTCGCCATCAGTAATATAAGCTCCGTAGAAACCATCCTTAATCACTACTGGCTTCCCAGTTTCAGGATCTGCACCAAGCTCACGAAGAGGCGGCTTGGCGGCACCACGAGTACGCTTACCGTACTTTGGTTGCGCAAATAAATCTTTCGCTTCCTGCAAAGTAACAGTAAAAATAGCATCTTCACTAGAAAGAGATCGCGTATCCGGCTTAGATTCCACAGTTTCTCCAGCAGAAGTATCTACAGCAGAATATGTTTTAGTTAAATATGGACCGTAACGACCATTATTTGCTTCGATACGAGCTAGTTTTACAACACCTTCTGCGTCAACTTCTTCATATTCGCCAACAAAACGTGGCAAATTCAAAAGTTGCAACGCTTCTTGCAAAGTCAAAGTCGCTGGATCCATGGTTTTAAACAAAGAAGCCATTTTTGGACGAGCCTTAGAAGACTTAGAAGCCTTAGAAGATTTAGAATCTTCCGCATTATCCTGCTCTTCTACCAGTGCCACGTACGGCCCAAAACGACCATTGCGCACTTCTACATTCCCACCCGTTTCTGGATCTACTCCAAGCACACGTGGACCCTCAGCATTATTCTCAAGCAATTCTCGAGCAGCATCAACAGTTAACTCATCTGGAGCTAAAGTTTCTGGCAAAGAAGCATGACGAGGGTTGCCTTCAGCATCAAGATTCTTAATGTCTTCCAAGTAAGGACCATAGCGTCCAATACGCACATGCAAACCATCGCCAATGTCTATGGTATTTATTTCACGCGCATCAATTTCACCAAGCTCTGCAACCTGCTGTTGCAAACCAATATGAGCTTCATCAGCGGAATTAGCGGCACCTTCACCAGAACCGAAATAGAACCTAGTTAACCAATCGCGACCGGTTTCTTCACCGTGCGCAATTCTGTCCAAACCATTTTCCATATCAGCAGTAAACGCGTAATCAACATACTTCGGGAAATTCGCTTCCAAAAGCTTAATTACAGCAAAAGCAAGCCAAGAAGGAATTAACGCACGTCCACGCTCATACACGTATCCACGATCAATAATTGTGGAAATAATCGTTGCGTAAGTAGAAGGGCGGCCTATTTCCTTAGCTTCCAAAGTTTTAACTAAAGAAGCTTCAGTATATCTTGCAGGAGGCTGAGTTTCGTGAGAATCCGCACTAACACTTTTAGCTTCAAGAATATCCCCAGCTTGCATTTGAGGAAGCGCCTTATCGCTTTCACCTTCAGATGCATGTGCATTGCCAAAAACCTTCATAAAACCAGCAAAAGTAATTACTGTTCCAGAAGCTTGGAACAAAGCTTCTCCATATTCTCCAGCAGAAGCATTTAACTTAACAGTTGCTGTAAAACCTGTAGCATCAGCCATTTGTGACGCAAGGGTTCGTTGCCAAATAAGCGTATACAATTTCAGCTGATCCGCAGGTAATTTATCTGCAAGCTCGTCCGGACTTAAGAAACGCGCTCCAGCAGGGCGAATACATTCATGAGCTTCCTGCGCTCCTGCAGACGTAGTTGCATACTGCTTAGGAGATTGCGAAACATACTCGTCGCCAAACGCTGCACGAGCGGCACTACGAGCAGCTTCGATAGCTTCTTTGGAAAGCGTTACGGAATCCGTACGCATGTAAGTGATATAGCCGTTTTCGTATAAAGATTGCGCAGCTCGCATAGTTTGGCGAGAGCTCATTGAAAGTCGGTTTCCAGCAGTTTGCTGCAAAGTTGATGTAGTAAAAGGTGGCAAAGGACGACGATGATACGGCTTCGTTTCCATAGAGTCAACTACAAAATCTGAATTTTCAAGAGCTTTAGAAAGCTTAGATGCAAAATCAGCATCAACATGCAAAGCTTTTTGTGATTCATCTTTTGTAGAAACCAACTCACCTTTTGAATTGAAATCTTTAGAACCAGCCAGACGGCGACCAGAAAGCTCGCTCATACGCGCTTCAAAATCAACACTTTCACCATCTGAGCCTTTAGAACTTAAAATCGCGCTAATATCCCAGTAAGACGCCTTAGTAAACGCCATACGCTCGCGTTCACGCTCAACAATCAACCTAGTAGCAACAGACTGCACGCGTCCAGCAGAAAGACCAGGACCAACTTTTCTCCACAAAACAGGAGAAAGCTCATATCCATACAAACGGTCTAACACACGACGAGTTTCTTGCGCGTCAACCATATTGTCGTCAACATTTCGAGTATTACTAAGCGAGGCTTGAATTGCATCCTTAGTAATCTCATGAAACACCATGCGCTTTACTGGCACAGTTGGCTTCAATGCTTCTACCAAATGCCACGCAATAGCTTCACCTTCGCGATCCTCATCAGTTGCCAGATATAATTCGTCAGCTTTTGCGAGCGCAGACTTTAAATCGGAAACAGTTTTCTTTTTATCTGAGCCAACTACGTAATATGGCGCAAAACCATGATCGACATCTACACCAAACTTACCAAACGCCGCTTTGCGTGAGGCTGGAACTTGGCTTGGCTGAGCGAGATCGCGAATATGCCCAACTGAAGCCATGACGGTATATCCATTGCCTAAATACCCGCCAATTTTTCGCGCTTTCGTGGGAGACTCCACAATGACTAGCTTATTCTGTGCTGCCATATTCGCTCCTTTCCTAACACAATCGAACATATAATTCCGAACTATATGTTTCACGCTAACTGTATCGCAACTTAAGTTATACGTCCATTACATTCCACCTCGGTGGATAAAAGCAGATAGAGTAGACAATATTACTTAGAAGCAGATGGAGGCGTCGGCGGAGCGCCTACTAATCCAAGCCTACTCAACGGCGAAGCTGTAGAGTGACGCATTACCATAATTACGCCAAAAACAAGCAAAGACACGCCTATAATCAGCCAATAAGTTGCTACATAAGATACGCTTGCAGCCCATTGAGCAAAAATATCAACACCAGGAAGAATTTGCCATATTAAATAAAGTGCATACAAACACGCCAACACACCAATCGTAATCATAGAGCTTCCTACAATTTGAACGCTAATTGAGGAACGTCGATAAGCTGGCATATCCATTCCACTACTGCGAGTGCATGCGAGCATAATAAGCGTTACAGCACCAACGATAAGTAATGACATAAGAACGTCAGAAACTCTATGCCAATGTGCTGCAACCAAAGAAAGTTCCACAAGAATGCTTATAAAAGCTGCAGCTACCGCTGCCCATGCGCGCCAAACACGCGAAACTGCGCAAATAAGCAACGCACATGATGCAGTAATAAGTAGGGTATGACCTGAAGGTGCTGAATTTGCAGACAAATATTCAATACTTATAAGCATTGGGCGCGGAAGAATTTTTTTCAATGGTTCAGCAGCAGCCGAAAGAATAATAATCCCAGCACATTGACCAAGAAGCCACCAACGTTTACGAATACAAACTACTATGAGTGAAACAAGAGCAATTATTATGCCAGTAACTATAACAACCATAGAAACGCTTATAGGTCGCAAGCAAAATGCAAGCCAAGACGGCATACCATGAGAGCCAAATCCATCAATTACCATTTCTTCATAGCTTTGACCAAGTACTGTTTGCACACTAATAAACCATATGAACGCAGCAGAAGCCAGGAAAACAATTGCAATAGCAACACACCACAATATGGTAGATATTCGAGGACGCTTTACGAGCGGATCAAGCTGATCAATATCATCTGCATCCGATGAAGAATCTTCAAAAGATAACTGATTAGTTGAATACGACAAATCAGACAAATCAGATTGACGTTTAGTTTGTTTCACAAACTGTTTTACAGACTGTTTAGAAGATTTCTCTTCAGTATTTTCTGGAAATAAAGGCGATATTTTTTCGTCATTATCCTCAGATGAGATTGGAGAAAATGGCGTAATCGTATTAATCGAATCCAAAGGATGCGAATAGTCACTACCTTCACTGTTGCGATTAATATCTTGCGAAGTTCCACCTACCGGCAGCGCATCATTTTCCCCAGCAGAATCATCATGCTGATTGTCAATGCTATTGGATTGAATTCCTGCAAATTCTTCACTCATACTTTAGACTTTACGACAGTATTTACGACCGCGCTAGTTTTACGCATAATAAAACCTCCGCGCACCCACCAGAGGCCACTTACCCTTGCTGCATTTCTGCCCTGGGGGGATTGGGTGACTTAGTGCCACACGGAGGCTTTATCTATATTACACGATTTTCGCTACATGTCGAGTAGTAATAAATTATGCGCGCCACACACTCTTGCCATGTTCTTTTGCAAATTCAGTATCTTCATCAAGCTGAGACTCGTTAGCTTCAACATCACCAGCAATATAGCGTTCAACTAATTGGCGAGCTTCACTATCTTCATGCTGAACTGCAGGAGACTTCATAAAGTATGAACTTGGGGCCAAAACCGGACCAGAAAGCTTGCGATCCAAAGCAATTTTTGCGGCTCGAACAGCATCGATAACAATTCCGGCAGAATTTGGAGAATCCCAAACCTCAAGCTTGTACTCCAAATTCAAAGGAACATCACCAAAAGTAGTACCTTCCAAACGCACGAAAGCAAACTTGCGATCATCCAACCAAGCTACGTAGTCTGAAGGCCCAATATGAACATTATGCTCATCCATTTCATGAGGCACGATTGAAGTTACTGCACGAGTCTTAGAAATCTTTTTAGATTCAAGTCTTGAACGCTGAAGCATGTTCATAAAGTCCATATTTCCGCCAACATTCAGCTGATACGTGCGATCCAAACGCACACCGCGATCCTCAAAAAGTCGAGCCATAACGCGGTGAGTAATAGTTGCACCTACCTGACTTTTAATGTCATCGCCAATAATAGGAACTCCTGCATCACGGAATTTTTGTGCCCACTCAGGATCAGAAGCAATGAAGACTGGCAGGCAGTTTACAAATGCACAGCCAGCTTCCATCGCAGCAGTCGCATAAGCTTTATCGGCTTGCTCAGATCCTACTGGAAGATAAGAAACAAGCACATCCACATGCTTATCTCGCAAAACTTGAGCAACGTCAACAGGTTCAGCCTCGGACTCATCAATCATTTCACGGTAGTAATCACCAAGACCGTCATAAGTTGGACCACGCAATACTTCTACACCCAAATTTGGTACATCAGCAAAACGAATTGTGTTATTTTGTGAAGCGCCAATTGCTTCACTTAAATCATGCCCAACCTTTAGAGAATCAACATCAAACGCCGCAACAAACTCAATATCGCGCACACGATACTGACCAAATACAGCGTGCATCAACCCTGGAATTTTCTCACCGTCATCAGCGTTTTTGTAATATTCAACGCCCTGAACCAGCGACGAAGCACAATTGCCGACACCGGCAATGGCAACGCGGATGCTCATATAGACTCCTTGCCCTGCAAAATAAGCGACATTACATTATGCCGCACCATACACATTTCATAATACTATTGCTTTAACAAATATGTACTAATATTCAATATTTTTAATCTTTTCTAAACAAAAACATGCTGTTTTGTAGAAAAATTCAACACCGGACGCTACGGTGGAATGTATGGTTGCACGTAAAGATGGAAGACGAGCGTCTACTTCGCATGAGAAAGCTACTCGAAGCATATCGTCACAATCACAAAAAAATACGAATATGCCTTCATCTGTCCCACCAAGCGGACAAGACTCATACCGTCCACATTCGTATTCTTTTGAATCAAACAAAAGCAGCCGTAATTCGAGATTCGAACGTTCTCGCGCAGCAACACGCAGAAGGCGTCGTAGAACTTGGCGAGGCAGACATCCTATTATTTTTTGGGCACTTATCGTTATTTTTGTACCAATTTTGCTAGGCACAATTGTTTTTGCTTATCTGTACGCAACTACAGATATACCTGCACCAGACAAAGTTGCTATGGCAGATAAGACGAAAGTGTACTATTCAGATGGCAAAACTGAATTAGGTTCTTTTGCTGAGCAAAATCGCGAAATTATCAATTGTTCAGTACTACCTAAATATGTTGGTAAAGCAATAGTTGCTTCAGAAAATCGTTCCTTCTACCACGATGGCGGAATAGATTTTAAAGGAATTGGACGCGCATTACTTCATAACGTTACAAAGCACGGGCGTTGGGGCGGCTCAACTATTACGCAACAATATGCGGAAAGATATTATCTCGGTGAAACAAAAACTTATTTTGGAAAACTAAAAGAAGCTATTTTAGCTTTGAAAATTGCGCAAACCCAAGATAAAGATACAGTACTTTGCAATTATATGAATACTATTTACTTGGGTAGAGGAGCATACGGAATTCAAGCTGCAGCTAAAGCATATTTCGGTATAGAAGCAAAAGATTTGTCACTTTCGCAAGCTGCACTTTTAGCAGGTATTATTCCAGCACCAAGTAGCTGGGATCCTGCAATTGGTCCAAAAGAAGCAGGCATTCGCTTTAAGCGCGTGTTACGCATTATGAAAGAAGATGGCTACATTACAGCTTCTCAAGCAGCGCAAGCAAAAATGCCTAAAACTATTACTCAGACGACTCAAAACATTTACGCAGGTCAACAAGGTTACTTATTGCATATGGTTCGCGACGAGTTAACTAGGAACGGTGCTTTTACGCAGGAAGATCTTGACAGTGGCGGATATCGCATTATTACTACTATCGATAAAGCTAAGCAAGATTTAATGTTCAAAGTTGCAAGTCCTTCTCAAGATGGACGAGGAATTGTGCCAGAAGGACTGCAAGTTGGCGGAATTTCAATAAACGCAAAAGATGGTTCAATCATTTCCGTTTACGCAGGAGACGATTATCTAAAGAAACAACTTAATAACGCCACACAAGCGCTTTATGAGCCAGGTTCTACTATGAAGCCTTTTGCGCTTATGGGAGCAATTCAGGCTGGCACTAGCTTGGATACGATGTTCAATGGCAATTCTCCACGCAAGTTTGATGGGATCGATAAACCTGTTGGAAACTTTGCAAACATGAGCTACGGCACCATTAACTTATACAGTGCAACTGCAAATTCTGTGAACACAGTGTATATGGATTTGCAAAGTAAACTTGGTGCTAAGAAAGTTGCTCATACTGCAGTTATGGCAGGTTTAAGCCCTGAACGAGTCAATGGTAAGAATCCGTTTACTGTGCTCGGAAACGATTCTGTGCATGTAAGCGAAATTGCGCGCGCATATGCAACATTTGCAAACCAAGGAAGACGCCCAGATTTGCATATTGTTGCCAGCGTAAAAAATCCTGACGGTAAGGAGTTCTACCGTGCACCAACAGCCGGAAAGCAAGTATTCTCACCAGCCGATGCCGCTCTAGCTACAAAAGCAATGATTGGCGTAGTGCAACATGGTACAGCAACTGAAGCTCGCGCTGTAGGTAGAGAAATTGCAGGAAAGTCTGGAACAGCAAACGATGAAACTGCTGGTAGCTTTGTAGGATTTACGCCAAATATTGTTACCGCATTTGCCATATGGAATCCAGACGCAAAAGGTAGCCCACAAGTAATTAAACCGTTCCACGGATATCTTGGTGGAAGCGACTACCCTGTGCACTTGTTTACAAGATACATGCGTCAAGCGGTAATAGGAACCCCGAATACTAAATTCCCTGAAGCAAAAGACACAGGCAAAATTGGCGGACCTGATGGAAAATGGGGATTAGGCGAACAACATACATTCACGCATATAAAAACTGAGAATGAAGATAAGGATAAAAACAAGGACAAAGATAAAGACAAGGACAACGACAACGATTTAGACCTTGATAGTCAGCTGTATGGTCGTGACGATTCATCATCGGGCGGCGTTGGCAGCTACGATAATAATTCTGGCGGTCATGGTTATGACAATAACTATGACACAACTGGAGGAAACTAGTAAATCAACTGTAGCTATTTATAAACAAAACTGTAGCTAATTTACGAACAGATATGCGAATAGCTAGCTAAGTAAATAGCTAAATAGTTTGTTAATTAGTTTTGCTAGTTTGTTAATTAGTTTCGGCTCAAAACAATGTTCTCAAGCATTTTAGCAGTAACATTTTCATAACCGTTAAGTTCTGCATGATGCTTGCTCTCAGATATGTTTGCGCGCGAAAAACCTGTTTGCGCAATTACAGTTGCTCCGGAATTAATTGCAGCAGTAAGACCAGATAGAGAATCTTCTATGGCAATGCAATTAGCCATCTGCTTTGCAACTTCCTCATCCGCGCCCTCAATGCCAACCATTTTCCCTGCAGCAAGATAAGGCTCAGCACTAGGCTTCGGCTTAAATCCATCATCTCCACACACGTACCCAGCGAAAGCACCTTCTGGAGCATGATTCACAATATTTTCAACCAAACAACGCGGCGAATTGCTCACCAAAATTGAAGGAATGCCGGCATCCGTAAGACTTTTAAGTACATCTAAAACTCCCGGAACCCACGGCACGGATTCAGCCTCACGAGCAGCAACGTAATCAACCATGCCTTTGCCAATTTCTTCTACTGTAAGTTTTGTACCAGAAGGAATCATCTTATTGGCAACAGTTTCAAGGGATCCACCGGAACATTCCCAAGCTAAATCTTCATCCCAGTATCCACCGTATTTTTTTACTAAATAAAATTCCGACTCATGCCAATACGGCTCGGAATCTATAAGAGTACCATCCATATCCCAGAAAACTGCACGCAACACATGTTTTTCTTCACTAGAGTTAAGAGTATTTGCACACATATTCGTCGTCTGTTCAGCCATTCACAATCCTTTATATTGCATATATTTGCTTTAGCTTTTGTAGCACATCATTTTCGCACTAATTCTGCATTACTTTTCGCACTATTAATTCTTCTCGTTAATTCTCACTAATTTCTCACTTAAGCACAATAAGTAGCCATACCTACGTTACTATATGCTCCACGCTCTCCACAACACCACAGATTTTTCATCCGAAGACTTTCGATTTTTATAATTACTGTTATAGCTTTCCGAAGAATACGACGAAGGTAACGCTCGCCTCTCTGTAAGAATATCCCGCCTCCAGCGACGCGCATTGCGAGAACGCTGCATTTCCACAATGTCACCATCTGCATTTGCAGCAAAAATATTGCGTTCTGAAGACTCTGCAGAATCAAGCAAATGCCTTACTTGTC
Source organism: Gardnerella sp. DNF01205 (assembly GCF_049244135.1). NCBI lineage: Bacteria > Bacillati > Actinomycetota > Actinomycetes > Bifidobacteriales > Bifidobacteriaceae > Gardnerella > Gardnerella sp. DNF01205. Next base: position 1,554,857 of record NZ_CP058378.1, read on the forward strand.
TTTTAAGCTGTCGATTTTCTTCTTGCAAATCAAGTATTTGCATGATGCCAGCAAGATTGATACCTTCATTTTGGCTTAAATGCTGAGTTTGCACAATCCTGTCTATATCTCGCAAAGAATAGCGGCGAGCGCCACCTTCAGTTCTATTCGGCATTATTAAATGAAGCCTATCATACTGTCGTAAAGTTTGCGGGTGCGTATTGGTTAGGCGTGCCACATGGCTTACGGTAAATATTGGCAAATCAAGAACAAATCCTACTTCATCTGCCCCGTCAAGCGTTGCGGTACCACGCACTAAAGCAACTGCACACATTTCATACAGTGCTTTAGTTTCACGCGTTATTGGTGTCATAGCACGCCTTCCTTTGCTCTTTTTAGTATGTTTAAAGCACTGTTACAAGCAATTCAACAGTGTTTAACCTACTAAATTATTGTTAACTTAGTTTTGTCTTAATTTTTTAATTTCTTCAGCATAAGTTTCGCCAGCAGTTTTATCAAATTCTTTTGCAACGCGTCTAAGAGACATGCTCGAACGCTTTGGCAAACGAATCTGCACAACACCAACAAAATCGCCATTCTTTCCGGGCACTCCAGCACCTTCTATACGAACTTCATCACCGCTTGAAACACAAGCTGGAACTTTGAAAGTAACAGGATTGCCGTCTAGGTCGTTTATACTAACTTTTGCACCATGCACTGCTTCACTTAACGTTAGCGGCAATGTAGAAATCAAATCGTCGCCTCGCAAAGTAAATTTATCTGATGCTTCTACTTGAACATGCAAGTACAAGTCACCTGCAGCACCACCGAACTTGCCTGGCTTGCCTTTTCCTTTCAAACGAATTTTCTGTCCGGTTTTTACACCAGCTGGAATATGCGTTTTAAAAGTTTCACCAGCCGCACGCAACGATACTGTAGCGCCTTTAAAAGCTTGCTTAAATGTGAGCTTTATATCGGTTGTTATATCTTCGCCAACTTCAGGCACGTCAGCTTCCTGCGGTTGAGAATACCTCTCACCGCCAAAGCCACTCGTACCTTGGAATCCTGCTGAATCTTGAGAGCGCTGACCTCCACCAAACATGGAGAAAATGTCGCTCATATTTGGTCCAGCACCGTTGGATGTAAAGCGAATGCGCGAACCGTTTCCGCCCATACCACCCATGCCAGAGCCGCCATTGAACATGGAGAAAATGTCCGAGAAACTCGACGCATCGAAACCGCCAGCACCACCTGCTCCTCCAGCGAAACGAGCACCACCAGCACCAAATTGGCGGATAGCATCGTAACGTTGACGAGTTTGACTATCTTTTAATACGTCATAAGCTTCAGAAACATCCTTAAATTTTTCTTCAGCTTCTTTTGTTTTGTTTAAATCAGGGTGATATTTACGAGCAAGTTTGCGATACGCTTTGGTAATCGTTGCCTCATCTGCGTCTTTGGAGACACCGAGAACCTTATAAAAATCCTTAGCTAACCATTCATTTTCAGCCATTTGTGCCTCCTTTCTTCACAAGCACATTGGCTATTTCGCTTTTGACCAAATATAGGCTGCTCGTGCCAACTCTTATGAGTCAGCACGAGCAAGTTATGCAATAAAGTCACGAAAGAGTTTCGTTAGTCATTGCTGTGGTGAAGAAACGACCACACGAGCGGCGCGAATAACGCGATCTCCTATTCGATATCCTGCTTCAACTACAGCATCAACAGTTTCTTTTGTAGCGTCTGGATCTGGTCTGTGCAAAATTGCATCATGCTTGGTCGGGTCAAAATCTTCGCCCTTTTCACCAAACTTTTCCACACCAAACTTTTCAAAAGCCTTATCTATCTTAGTTGCAACAGCCTTGAACGAATCATCCATTTCGCTATGCTCGCGAATGCGGTCAATATCATCCAATGCTGGAAGCAATGCTGTCAGCACGTCAATAATTCCATGCTGTCTGAAACGATCCTGCTCTTTGGCAGAACGATTTCTGAAGTTTATAAACTCAGCACGCTCTCGCTGTAACGCTTCCAAGTACTCTGCAGCTTCTTTCTTAGCTTTACCTAAGGGAGTTAAACTGCCGCTATCTGCGTCTTGGCTGTCTTTCGATTCTGAAGATTCAGTGGAATTCGCCGTATCCTCAGAATTTGCGGAATTCGCAGAAACGTTAGCATCAGCTTTCGTTTCTGCAGGATTTGCACCTTCAGCAGCTTTCGATGAAGATTGCGCAGACGATTTCGCAGAATCACCTGTAGCTTTTACATCCAGCGAGTCAGCATCTTCCATATCTTGCAAATATTCGTTGGCGTTAAAGTCGGACATTACTTGTTGTCCTTATCATCCTTGTCGTCGTCCACCACTTCGGCGTCAACTACATCATCATCCTTAGCTGCAGAGCCAGCCTGAGCACCAGCAGCAGACTGAGCACCAGCTTCGGCACCAGCAGCACCCTGCTGAGCGTAAAGCTGCTGACCGATCTTCTGAGCAGAAGTCATCAACTCGCTTTGAGCAGACTTAATCTTCTCAACGTCGTCACCCTTCAAAGCTTCCTTCAAAGCATTAACCTTGTCGGTAACTTCCTTAGAGATTTCATCGGAAAGCTTGTCTTTATTGTCGTTCACGAGCTTTTCAGTCTGGTAAGCAAAGGCTTCTGCTTGGTTGCGAACTTCAGCTTCTTCCTTACGCTTCTTATCTTCAGCTTCGTGAGCTTCAGCTTCCTTCACCATGCGGTCAATTTCGTCCTTTGGCAAACCAGAACCACCGGTAATAGTCATGGACTGTTCCTTACCAGTGCCCTTATCCTTAGCGGAAACGTGCACAATGCCGTTAGCATCAATATCGAAAGTAACTTCAATCTGCGGAACGCCACGAGGAGCTGGAGCAATTCCAGTCAACTCAAAAGTACCAAGAGGCTTGTTATCGCGAGCAAACTCACGTTCGCCCTGGTAAACCTGAATCAACACGGATGGCTGATTGTCTTCAGCAGTAGAGAATACTTCCGAGCGCTTCGTAGGAATAGCAGTATTGCGATCGATAAGCTTTGTCATAATTCCACCCTTGGTTTCAATACCCAAGGAAAGTGGAGTTACATCAATAAGCAGAACGTCTTTGCGATCTCCCTTAATAACGCCCGACTGAACGGCTGCACCAACTGCAACAACCTCATCTGGGTTCACGGACTGGTTAGCTTCCTTACCGCCTGTAAGTTCCTTCACCAAATCCTTCACAGCTGGCATACGAGTTGAACCACCAACAAGAACCACGTGATCGATCTGGCTTACTGAAATACCAGCGTCAGAAAGAACGTTGTTAAATGGAGTACGGCAGCGGCCAAGCAAGTCGGAAGTCATTTCCTCAAAGTGAGCACGAGTCAAAGTCTCATCCAAATGCACTGGAGTGCCGTCAGGAGTCATTGCCAAGTACTGCATAGAAATTGAGGTAGAAGTAGAAGAGCTAAGTTCCTTCTTTGCCTGCTCAGCAGCTTCCTTCAAGCGCTGCAAAGCAATCTTATCCTTGCTCAAATCAACGCCATACTTGTTCTTAACTTCGCCAACGAGCCAGTCGATAATCTTCTGATCCCAGTCGTCGCCACCCAAATGGTTATCGCCGTTAGTTGCTTGCACCTGAATTGTGGAGAATCCGTCGTCATCCTTACCAATTTCAAGCAAGGACACATCGAAAGTACCGCCACCCAAGTCGAATACCAAAATGCGCTCGTCTTCCTTGCCTTTTTCAAGGCCGTAAGCCAAAGCTGCAGCAGTTGGTTCGTTAATAATACGAAGCACGTTCAAGCCTGCAATCTTACCTGCATCTTTAGTTGCCTGACGCTGAGCATCGTTGAAGTATGCTGGGCATGTAATAACGGCATCGGTTACCGGCTCACCCAAGTAAGCTTCAGCATCGCGCTTCAACTTCATCAAAACCTGTGCAGAAATCTCTTGTGGAGTCCACTTCTTGCCGTCGATATCAACAGTCCAATCAGTGCCCATGTGGCGCTTTACTGAGCTAATCGTGCGATCAACGTTTGTTACAGCCTGACGCTTAGCAACTTCACCAACCAAGATTTCGCCAGACTTGCTGAATGCCACAACAGATGGCGTGGTACGTGCGCCTTCAGCGTTTACAATAACTGTTGGGCTGCCACCTTCAAGAGTAGCAATGCAAGAGTTGGTTGTTCCCAAATCAATACCTACTGCGCGTCCCATAATTTCTCCTTAACTAGGTATTGCACCTTTTGTGCAATTACGCTTTCCTTCAAGTTTTGTAGTTACGTAAGCTGAACCTTATTTAGATTCCTTGTTGGAAACTATGTAAAGCATCAGCTTTTTTACTTTCCAAAACTTGAGTCTATTACACTCAACTTATAAAAGTCAACTTTTATTCCCAAAAATTACAAAAAACTTTATACAACTAGACTCAAGTTTTGCAATTTAAGCAAAATTAATGGGAAATTCTGAAAAATTCAGTAGGATTCACGCGCTGAACTTAAAGTGGCGAAGTGAATTATTAAGCGCATTGTAGCGCGCTAAAACGCCAATAAGCGACGTGCCAATACCGGTTATGAGTTTAATTGCTTCAGTTGCCATCATTGCGCCAACAATAGCTGCAGTTGCACCCAACACAGCCGATTTTGGCACTTTTTCTTTAGGCGGAGGGCACGCATACAAATCACGCAAACCAGGACCTTTTCCTGGCACGAAAACGCTTACTTGACCTTCATAATAAAGCACCGAACCGTAAACTTCCGGCGTACCAGCACTCCAAGCAGCATCCGCAATCAAAAAGCGCGTATCAAAATTATCACAACCGTCGATAACAATATCGTGACTTTCTACAAGCTGCTTTGCGTTGTCTTCATTAAATCTATTTACAAGGTTGATTTTTAAACCTGGAGATAACGCTTGCAGACGCTTAGCTGCAAATTGTGCTTTAGATTTACCGCACTGATCGACAGTATATAAAGTCTGCCTTTGCAAATTAGAAAGCTCAACAACGTCGTCGTCACAAATCGTGATTTCGCCAACTCCTGCCGCAGCAAGCGAAAGCAAGCATGGCGAACCAAGTCCACCTGCACCGACCATGCAGATTTTCGCATCGCGAAGTAACTGCTGATGTTCATTAGTAAAGCCCGGCAGGAGCAAGTGGCGGCTAGTGCGTTCCGCTTCAAGCTCCTGCAGGTTGTCGTAAATTTTATTAATCGTCATGTCGAACAATATGCCGAAAAATTACAGTACAGAAATTTACAGTACAGAATCAGCCCAAGCGCGACCTTCAACAGGCGAAGATGCGAGCGCATGTTCACGCTTAGGAATACGGCCAGCATCGTGAGCAAGCTTTCCAGCAGTTACAGCAGCAGCCATTGCGCGACCCATCTTTACAGGATCTGGGCAGCGTGTTACAGCGCTTGCAAGAAGCACGCCAGAGCAGCCGATTTCGAAAGCTTTAACAACATCGGAAGCAGTGCCAACGCCAGCATCCAAAATAACAGGAACGCCAGCTTCCTTGCATTCTTGAACAATCAGCTCAATGTTTCGAGGATTCAAAATGCCAAGACCAGTTCCAATTGGAGCACCACCAGGCATAACAGCCTTCACACCAAGCGAAACCAAGCGACGAGCCACAATCGGGTCGTCATTCGTGTAGCAAAGAACGCTAAAGCCTTCTTCAATAAGCTTTTCTGCAGCAAGCAATACTTCACGAGTATCTGGGAGCAAAGTATCGTCGTCTGCAATTACTTCGAGCTTAATCCAGTCAGTTCCAAGCGATTCACGAGCCATTTTTGCTGTAAGAACAGCATCATGCGCAGTTTTGCAACCAGCAGTATTTGGCAAAACGTTAATATTGTGGCGCTGCAACATGCCGTAAATATCCACGCCAGTTTTTGCGTGACGACGCATGGCAACTGTTGCCACTTCCGCACCCGAAGCAACAAGCGACTTTTCCATAATATCAATGCTCGTCATGCCGCCTGTACCAAGCAAAAGCCTTGAGTGTAAAGTCTTACCGCAAAGCTGCCAAGTATCGGCACTTTCTTCTGTATTATTTTCTGTCATTTTAAGCCTTTTATTTAATATTTAATATTTAAACTTAATTAAAATTAAATAATTAAGCGCACTAATTTCACGCTTAATTTTGTGGTGTTTCAGCCGCCTTGAACTGCGCTAAGAATTTCGACTTGATTCCCATCACATATGACTGCTGATTCCCATTGCGCGCGAGAAAGCACATCGTCGCCAATTGCGACCGCTATACCAGGTCCTGCATCCGAACCATAACGTTGCGCAATAAGCTGAGCAACAGTTAATCCGTCTTGCACTTCAACAGTTTCACCATTGACTACGATTTGCATAATCTAACCTTTACTAACTAAAAGCTGAATTACTAAAAGTACTTTCTGCATCACACTTACGTCTATATTTGAACGCTTCACAAATTCGCAGCGAAATATAGCAAATTCACCGAAATTAGCGATTAGAAGCGTGCAGGATTGCAGCTTTCCAAGAATCCCTTTTCCTTCTCAGTCAACTCTTGCTCAAGCACGAGTTTTGTGGTCAAAGAAGAGCCTAAAGCGGTGAGCAAAATTCCGTGACGGAAGTAACCGGTGGAAATCGTGGTGTGCGTCTTAGGATCAATGCCAATGAATGGCAAATCATCTGGAGTTCCAGGACGACCGCCAGCAGTAACCTCAGTAATCGAGCATTCCTGAATGCCAGGAAGCACGCTTGCGGCATCGCGAAGCAAGTCAAGCACGCCACCGACCTTTGGAATATCGCGGTCATCTTCGCGAGAAGTAGCACCGAGCACAAGCTCGCCTGTTTCCTTAGCGCGAGGCACCAAATAAACTGGGCGGTCATGCACAAACCCACGAACCACGGAACTCAAAATTGGGCGCAAAGGCTCTGGAATAGTCATACGAATCATATCGCCCCACACAGCGCGAAGCTTAAGCTGAGGAAGCATATCCTTAGCACCCAAGCCGGATGCCAAAACTGTGTCTGGACCCAAATCGTCTGGAGTGCTTGCGCGACGCTCAATAACAACACCGCGCTTTTCAAGTGCATCAATCATTGCTGCAGTGAAAAGACGAGGGTTGATTTGATGGTCGTCCGGCACGCTTACAGCGCCTGCAATCGTCGGCGAAAGCGCAGGCTCAATTTCACGAAGCTTACTCACAGAAATATGCTCAGCTCTACGTCCATAACGGTGCTGCAAGTTTAGCAACTCGTTCACGTGCTCGTTATCTGCAGCGTCACCACCGATTACGTAAGAGCCGCACTCTAAGTAGCCGGTTGGCTTATCGGTGTACTTTGCAACCGAATCAACCAATTCCTTATACATAGTTGCAGACTCAAACATAAGAGGATACAACGCTTCTTGCTGATATTGCATTTCTGCGGTAGGAGCTAGCATGCCGGCAGCATGGTGAGAAGCACCGGAGACTGGATCTGGATCAATTATGCTAACTTTTACGCCAGCTTCCGTAAGTCTCCACGCTGTTGCTAAACCAATAATACCTGCACCAATAATACGAATATTTCGCATATATACTCCTTCCCTACGGCGGCATTACCCGCATCAGGTTTACGGTCGGCTTTCGCCCTCTCAGCCTGTGTAGAACAGGCTCCCGCGGTGTAACCTTGACTTTCAAGAATTACAAATGCAGAACGTTTCAATATTGCTAACTTAGCAATATGCAAATGCTGCAGGTAGATGTAACAAAATTATGTGAATTTCATCACACTACCGTGCAGCATTTTAACACTTCTACAGAAAATCTGTTAATTTATCCGGTATGTCAAGCTGTGAAACTAAGCAATTTTTGTTACTGACGCAGTCAGCGCTCGCGTGGATTACGCGCTCGCTTACGAAACTCGCGTTGGAAGTCCACTGGACTCCCAACTTAAGCGAGTTTCCGCTCCGAGTTGCCTTCGTGCGCTAAATCGCATCGCTCAGGCAGGTCGTCACGCTGCGCAGGCAATGTATAACTCCGTTTTTTCGTTACTGGCGCAGATTAAATCACTCAACCGAGCGCAGCAAAATCTCCTCAAGCGCATGCTTCACAGAAACAGGCAGAGTGCAACGCCATTGCGCCCACTTCACTACGGAAGGCTGATCAGTTGCGTAAGCGTTAAGCATATCAACATTGTTGCGATACTTTTCTGCTTCCGATTCGTTTTCGTATTCAAGAGTTGAGATTGCAGCAATAGCGCCTGCACTTCCGTTAGCCTCGCTCACTGCATCAAAAGCCATTTCCTTACCGCGGTACGGCACTTGCGCTTGAAGCAGGAATCGGTAAGCGTCACCAACTTTAGGATCGGCAGCAACTTGCAATCCTCCGTCAACAATTACGCGAACTTCCGAACGAGCCGGCACGTCTTTTACAAAAACTGACAAGCTCAAAGTCGACTCTTCACCTTCGTAAGAAATCGCAAACTCGCCTGTGTTAAGCTCTTGGCTCCCCACAAACACGCGCACGTGAGCAAAATCTGCGCAAGCAACTCCTCTAAATACAACGTTCCAGTTGCGTTTTTGCGGTACAGATTCTACGGCAGCATCGTATCCTGCAACACCGGAAATAATGAATTGCGAAGAGCCATTGCCGTCTCGCCACACAAAATTCATACGTGTATCTGCAGTGTTTCCAGCAGACGCTGCAGCAAAGTCACCGTTATCTTCTCGCATTACGAACTCGCCGTCAGCTCCAGGGAATGCAAGAATTCGCAAAGCCCGCGGATTTTCAATGCTATTAACCGATTCAGCAGCATCAGCACTACGCTCGCAATCTGCAACTTCTGGCAAAACTTGCAGAGGCACAATTGCTCCAGCACGCGCAAAAGCAGGCACGCGATCAAGCGAGCGCCATGCTTCAAATCTGCGACCATTCAAGCCGCGAGACACATACCTGCGTCCGTCAAACAAATCGTACCAATCACCTTCCGGCAACCAAACTCCAGCACATCCGCGCAAAGCAGCCGCAACATTAGGCGAAACAATCGGCGCTACTATAAGCTCACTTCCAAAACGGTACTCGTTAGGAATTTCGTAAGCCATGCCGACTTCCGGCGACTGCCAGTACATTGGCTCAACAATCGGTCTGCCTTCAAAAGCTGCGCGATAATTCATCGTATAAACGTATGGCAAAAGTTCCGCGCGCAAACGAAGCATTTTCACCATTGCTCCGCGAGTTTCCGGAGGGAAATTCCACGGCTCTTTTCCAGCAAACGGCGAACAAGTCGAGTGCAAACGATTAATAGGACTAAACGCACCGAAAGCGTACCATCGCGCTTCCAGCTCGTTATTTCTAACGCCAAGCATGTGTCCGCCAATATCGTGGCTCCACCATCCGTAGCCAATATTGGAAGCTGTAGCAGTAAAGTAAGTTTGGAAAGCAAGCGAATCCCAAGTAGTAACAGTATCTCCCGAGAATCCAACTGGGTAGCGATGCGAACCAGGCCCAGCATAACGAGAGAATGTAAGCGGCCAGCGACCTTCGCGCGCAGCATCCTCATAATGCATGTGATTTAGCATCCAAAGAGGATCCAAACCAGGCTCGCGCGTCACGCCTCCCTGCTGCCAGTCAATCCACCAAAATCGCACGCCTTCATCTTCCATACGATGATGCATATTGAAGTAAGCTTCAACAAATTGCGGATTTGTTAAATCAAATTCCACAGCTTCACCGCTTGCAGGATCAATTCCCATCTCTCGCGCAACTTGCGGATAATCTTTTTCAAACACACGCACGCCGTCGCGCGGATGCAAGTTCAAAGTTGGAGCCAAGCCAGCAGCGTTAAGTTTACGCAAAAAAGCGCGATGATCCGGGAAAAGTTCCTCATTCCACGTGTAACCAGTCCAACCGGAACCATATTTTGCATCAACATCCGTAACATGCCAATCCATGTCAATAACAGCTGCACTGAAAGGTATGCCTTCGCGTTTAAAACGATTATGCAATTGCAAATATTCGTCTTGATGGTAGCGATAGTATCTGCTCCACCAATTGCTTAGCGCAAAACGTGGAAGCAGCGGCTGAGCACCTGTGAGCTTATAAAGGTCTTGAATTGCTTGAATGTAGTGGTGTCCGTAGCCGAAGAAATACAAGTCTTTATATCTTCCAGCTTGCTCACTAACCTTGTGCGCACGCGACTTAACCCAAGCCCCATACGGGTTTGATTTACCATTTATTTCCTCAGCCGGAGCAATTTCGCAAGTTGCAGAATCATCTAAAATAGACCATCCATCGCGCGAAAGTATGCCTTTATCGAGCTTTACTGGGCCGTTCGCCTGATCCAAAGTTCTAAAAGTTCCAAGAAGATTTCCCGGGCAATCGTCGCCATAATGCCACGTATTAAACTGCGTACATGGCACTCCGCGCACAACAATACTTAAGCCTTCTTTGCTAAAAGCTTCGCAGTTATAAGTAAGGTGAAGCTTTTCAGTTTCTACTTCCAGCCATCCATTTTCGTTTTTATGCGCACTAAATTGTGGCTGAGCATCCGCGCTCTTCTGAGCAAAATTGCGACAAATCACAGTTTGCGTAGGATTGTCAACAAACTCTCCATCGTCACTCCACTCAAGACGCAACAGCGAATCTGTAATAACTGTAATTCGCCACTTTTCGCCCTTAATTACCTGACTATCCTGCGCCTTTGCATACTGCGAATTTGCAAGGTCAGCAAAAATTTGAGATTGCGAATCCGAATACGTCACAGCTTCACCGATAATTTGTGATTTATCTTGATTGCTTATATTTATCACACTCATAGCAGCACCTTTACTCAGTACGCAATGCCACACTGCAACATTTGTCACACAACATTTGTCATACAACACTTGTTGCACCACGCTTTCGCGCACAACACTTACGTATCTTCTCTTCACTTATGCGGGTTACTTACCGCTACCAGTGGAAATATCTGCAATAAACTGCTTTTGGAAAATTACGTACACTATAATAACTGGCACAATCGCCAAAGAAGTCGCTGCAAACAAGCCACCATAATCAGTGCCATATCGCCCAGTAAACACCTTCAAGCCCACTGCGAGCAGCTGCTTCTTTTCGTCCGAAATCATCAAGAACGGCCACAGATAGTCCTCCCAGTTCCACAAGAAAGTAAAGATGGCGAGCGCCGCAATCGTGTTATGGCTCATAGGAAGAATAATACTGTGGAAAATACGAAAATCAGATGCTCCGTCCAGTTTTGCAGCTTCAATGAGTTCGTCAGAAATACCTGTTATTGACTGACGGAAGAGGAAAATGCCGAAAGCGCTAATTAATCCCGGGACAATTAAGGCTCGGTACGTATCTTGCCAACCGAAACTTGTCATCATATCGTACTGCGGAATAATAGTTACAGCCCACGGAACCATCATGGTGCTCATCACTATACCAAAAAGCAAATTACGGCAACGGAAACGCATTTTTGCAAATACATATCCCAACACTGCGCTGGTATAAATGGCAATTACCGTTTTTGCTACAGCAACAAACAACGAGTTGCAGAATAATCTCAAGAAATCAAATTTTTCCTGAATACCAACGTAGTTATCAAACGTACTAGGCATAGGAAATAGTCCACCATCGACACGCACAATATCACTATTTGGTGCAAATGAAGAAATGAACATCCACACAAATGGAATAATTGTTAGCGCAGAAAGCAGAAAAAGAAAAATAGTAAGCGACCAACTCAACACAGCATGACGAGTGCTGCTTCTTGCACAGTTACGTAATTTTTTCACAATACCCCCCTTAGCCGGCACCGTAACAACAACTCCAGTCGTTTCCGTTTTATTGCTCACACCAACTCACCGTCCTCAGAAGCTTTGAACATGATTATCGTGAGTACGCCAGTAAAGATAAAAAGCACTACGCTCATGGCTGACGCAATACCAAAGTTATACTTTTGGAAGGCTTGATCAAAGATCAAGTAGCTAATAGTGTAAGTTGCTGTTCCTGGGCCACCGTTAGTCATAACTAAAATCTGCACGTAGGCTTGCAGGTAAGCAATCATTGACGTGATCACAATGAATAACGTTGTAGGTTTGAGTAGAGGCAAAGTAATGCGGAAGAATTTTTGCACACTGTTAGCACCATCAATATCGGCTGCTTCATACACATCTTTGGGAAGGTTCATTAAGCCTGCTAAATATAGCACGGTTGCGTAGCCAAAATCTTTCCAAATGGTCATGATAATAATTGCCGGCATGGCCCAAGTAGAACTGTGCAGCCAATTAATATTCAATCCCGTAACTTTATCAATCATGCCAAACTGCGGATCAAACATCCACATCCACACGAAGCTTACTGCGACAAGTGGTGTAATCGTTGGCATATAAAATAGGCCACGCAGCGAATCTTTGCAATGCACGAGCTTGGAGCTGAGCAACATTGCCAAACCCAAACCGAGAATAATGCGGAAAATTACGGATATTGTCATGAAAATAGCTGTATTACCGATTGACTTCCAAAATAGGCCGTCGGTTAAAATCTGTTTGAAATTATCGAGCCCAACCCAGTTGTACGTTCCAACCAACGGATTCCACTCGTGGAAGCTGCCGGCAAACGCTTTATAAATAGGATAGGCAAGGAAAATCGCGAAATAAGCAACCAGAAATGTCACTGCCACATTGCGAAATGAGAAGGTTCGAGACAACGCAGCGGTTACTTTTGCTATACCACCAAATTTTTTCCCTAGAGGAGTTGAATGAGATTTCTGATCTAATTGTTCCATGATTTCCCTTGCCTTACTTGAAAGAACACACTTCAGTTTATGAATCTTTACTTGTGTTCTTTGAAGAATTCATACTTGCTTTCTGCAGACTTAAAGTTGGAATTCTTCATGTCTTTTACCATGGTCGCCTGTGCTTCTTTTACTGCGGAATCAATAGATTGACCATTTTGCATAACGTTTTGGAACGCTGCCTTGCTGCTGGTTTCCACCGTAGAAGGAGTGATGCCTGGCCAAATCAACCTATTCACGCGAGGCTGAATAGCCGCCATTACCGGGGCCTTAAGAATCTCTGGATCGTTCTGTAGCGATTTCTTCGCTGGGAACGAGTTCAGATGTTTCACTGCAGAGCGAATAAAAGCGTCGTTAGCGAGAATGAACTTGATAAAGTCTTGTGCCACGGCCTGCTGTTCTTTACTTTGGTGAGCGTTGATTCCTGGAGTAGATTCGCCATTGTAGCGATCATAAGCGAATGGCGTTTCTTTCGTGAATGTTGGAGTTGGGAAAATACCGTATTCTACGTTCGGATATTTTTCTTTCAGTAGGCCTTCAAGCCAACCCCAAGCGTATACCATTCCGGATTGTCCGTTGCCAAAACTTTGCGTGTAATCAGTACCGAAGTCTGTTGCAATAACTTTGTCTTTGTCGTACAAATTCTTTAGGAATTGCATGTTTTCGCGCGTAATTTTGTTGTCAAAATTAGGCTTTTTGCCACTTTTATCGAACGCAAGTTCGCCACGTTGATAGTTCAAGCCTTGGTTGATTGCAGCGTATGCATCACCATTAACATTGAAACCGGCTTGTACCATTTTGGAACCGTTCCACTTGGTAAGTTTCTTTGCCACCTCGCGCAACTCGTCCCAAGTCGTAGGAATATCTGCTTCTGTTAAACCGGCTTCTTTCCAAAGCTTTTTATTGTAGTAAATATTGCCAGTATTGATGACCGAGTCAATATACTTTACTTTTCCGTTGGAATCTTCGTGTGCGACAGAAGAGCTGTAGTCAGCTTCCATTGCTGCCTTGTCAACGTTGTAGTCGGCAGCGTATGGGCGTATAAGCTCATCCTTGGAATTGTGAATATTGAACAGAGCTGGGCCGCTTTTGCCTTTGAGTGCTAACGGTAGTTTTGTCCAATAATCGTCCCAAGCAACGTTCTTCGTTTTGAACGTTACGTTAGGGTAGATTTTCGTATACTGCTTAATCATATCGTAGATTGGGTCGGTACTACTGTCTCCCCAGCTCCAATATTCCAAAGCAATTGGCTTGCCTTGATTAACAAGATGGTTAGGGTTATATTTCAATGCTTCACCCATTACCGGCAAACCTTTATCTTTTTTGTGTCGGTTACACCGGCAGAATTGCTGCCACACGCGCTAACACTAGCAAGCATGCCTAAAACAGCGACACATGAAATACATATTTTTCTAATGTTCATTGTTACTCCACTTCTTCGTGAAATTAATGGGTAAAATCTATAATATTGCGAAAAGTTTTCACTGGTCAAACAGAAAAAATGTGAATGTAAAGGTTTTCATTTCGAATCCGTTAAACTGCACCATTTTTGCGAAAATAAATACTTTTTTACCCGCGTGTCTAAAAATGTAAACCTTTACATTTATTGTATTTACATAACACTTATATGTTCTTTTTGAAGGGTATATATAACACTCTTCATATTTGAGCAAAAACAAAGAACAGAAGAAATAAAATGTCAAAAAACAGTATTAGCGATGTAGCTACGCTAGCAGGGGTTTCCATAGCCACTGTCTCTAGAACTTTCGCTCACCCAGACAAAGTAGCGCCAGCAACACGAGCAAAAGTTACGCAAGCAGCAGAACAACTCGACTTTACTGTATCAAGAACCGCAGGAGTACTGAAATCAGGCAAATCATACCGCATAGCACTACTTATTGGTAGCAGTCGCATAGAATGGTTTAGTGCTTCTATTATTGAAGGATTAAACGCTACGTTGCACGCAGCCGGATATGATCTAGTAATTTATTCAGTAGATGGTATCGAACAGCGTAAAACTTTCTTCAAAGAACTACCTTTACGCGGTAATACTGATGCCGTAATCGTATCTTCTTTCGATATCAGCAACAATGAGGCAGAGCAACTTCAACGCATAAAGGTACCTATTGTGGGCATTAATTGTGTAGCGTCTAAAATTCTTTCTGCAGCAATCAGCATTGACGATACTGCAGGAATTAAACTTGCAGTGCGCCATCTCACTACTTTAGGCCACAAAAAACTACTGTATGTTTACGAACATTTTAATTCACCACTTCGCTTCAGTTCTTCGAGACGAATTACCAGTTTTGAAACGATATGCAACGATACACCAGGAGTTCAAGGGAAAATCTTACCAATTGACTTTGGAGACAATCCCTTAGATGCCACTATTTCAGAACTATTTTCAAGCAGCAACCCTCCTACTGCACTGTGCTTTCACCAAGATTCCACAGCTATACCGTTCCTGTTTCGTTTACAAAAACTAGGCATACGAGTGCCAGAAGATTTGTCTATTATTGGTTTTGACAATAGTACTTTTGCAGAAGCATTAGGCTTAACTACCATTCGACAAAATCCATGTCTGATGGCTCAGCAAGCCGCAAATATTGCTTTAGCACTTATTAACGAGCAGCCAATTACAAGACGCCATATTACAGCTCCGCTTCAGCTTCTAATCCGAAACTCAACTGGTCCTGCCCCAGACATTACATCTGCAAACTGATTAGCGAATCAGATTAGAAAACTAGGTTTAAACGCTATGCAAGGCGTAGTACCAAACTCGCTTTATAGCAAACCCTGATTTGCTATAAACCCTGATTTGCGGTAAAACTCGCCTTACAAACAAATCCAAAAACTGCTACGAAATGTTTTCAACGCAAGAATACTGCAAACACTGACGCAATGATCAACATCAGCGGATACCACACATACATAACACAACGGAATGTCGTCGAGTTTTTAGGACCATCACCATAAGCGCTACGATAATGCAACACAGCCACACCAATACCAGGTGCAAGCATCGACATAGCACCGAACATTCCTGCAGTCATCTCCATAGTAATTTCGCGCTTTTTTAATAATTCAAAAAGAAGTACGAAAATAAGCAAAGTTACACCGCCGAAGAAAATTCCATGCTGCACAAAAACTTTTCCTATCAAATTCCAAAGAAGACCCGCAATGATAAGCACAGTAATAGCAAAACCTTTACTAAATCCGCTTAAACGCTCCCTAATTGTATCTATACTCGAAAGTACAAATAGTGCGATAACCATTGCAAATACAGGATTTTGCGAACGCATGTCGAACAAACATTTTGAATTCACCAAATCGTATGGAACTTCGCAGACCACTGCTAAAATCAGCAATCTTAACATGTAAAGATTCAAATTATGAGTATTGTGATATCCGCGTACTAATATCCACGCATACCATGGCACTGCAGTCCAGCTTATAAATTCGCAAACTAATATGACTGTCAATGCAAACATATTATTGGTTACTGTTCCGCCGAACATTCGTGCAATTACTGTGTTACTAAATGCGCCTAGCATAAGCATAAAAGCGCCGAGCATTTTAAGTTTATTGAGCGTGATTCCAGTTTTTATGTTACGGTCAGCACGAATTGGTTTGCCGTTTGCGTCAAGCATTTCCTTATTCGCGTTACCGCTATCACGCATTATTGCTTTACCACTATTAATACCCATTGCACGTCCTTGTTTATTTGCGCATACCTAGTTTATATAAACTTTATCTGTAGTTACGTATCTAACTAACCTGTAATTTACATTCCAAACACTGCAAAACTTTGAGCGCCGAGTGTTAAGCAATCACCATTAACTGATATTTCTCCAATTTTCAGTAATGGATTGTAAGCAGATTCTTGCGTAAGATTCGCTAATGCTTCTAATGAAACTGTTTCGCTATTTACACCTGGGTTCATAACCACAATGCTTCGTTCCACAGCTGATTCTCCTACGTCACCTTTTGCGCAACGCTCGTAAGCAAAGCCGCGGCCGTCAACCGGAGCATACAAAACTCTCCAAGACGCGTCAGCTTGCAAAGATTTGCGACTATGGCGAAGCGCAATAAGCGAGCGCACCCACGAAAGGAAGGAATCTTCGCAATTAATTTGCGCAGAAACAGTTGGAATTTCACCACTTTCCACTGCTTGTTTTCGAGAATTTGCGCAAGTTCTTCCGTCTGCTCGCGCTTCAACAGGCAAGTATAATTTAGATTTTGCAGCCATCGAGAAGCCAAAATTCTTTGCATCGTCCCATTGCATTGGCGTACGAGTGCCCGTACGAGCGTAGCCGCCTTCTTTTGTTGGAATATCGCGATATTTCATGCCAATTTCGTCGCCATAATACACGAATGGCACGCCTGGCATAGTGAGTATCATGCCGAAAGCCACGCGACGCTCACGATCGCCAAGACGCGGAGCAAGACGCGGCGTATCGTGATTGCACGTGATGAAACTAAAGTAACCTTGCGAATGGGTTGACTCATATTGTGGGCAATAATCGTCTAAAAATGGGCAAATACTGCCGCCGCCGTGCGCATTAAAGTAGCTGTGATCATGCTCAGGATTGCCGTCTAAAGCATTATCAACATCACGAGCTAAACGTGCGTAACCGTTAGGGTTTCCATCCCAGCGCCAATTCAAATAGAAGTCCATGTCGAATCCTGCAGTAAGAGCCTGACGTGGTCTGCCCCATTCGGACACAAAAGCAGCCTGCGGATACTCTTCTTTCACAGTGCCAAGCATTTCCTGCCATGCGCGAATTGTATTGTCTTTGCCAAGGCTTCCTTCGCCATTATTGTCATCGTTTTTTACAAGCGAATCAGCCATATCAACTCGGAATCCATCCGCACCAAGCGAAAGCCAAAATCGCATAATATCAACCATTGCAGCGCGAGTTTCTGCCGCTTCTTTGGAATCTGGAGCGGATTGCCAAGCTCGATCCCTATGTGCAAAACCGTAGTTTAATGCAGGCTGACATTTGAAGAAGTTTAGAATATAAGTGGCGTCACGCTCAGTTTCACCGCCAATAAACGGCATAGAATAGCCGCTAAACGCACTGTCTGTCCAAATATATCGCTTGCTAAATTCGTTTTCTTCAGCTTTCGAACTTTCCTTAAACCACTCGTGTTCTTCACTCGTATGACCCGGCACTAAGTCAAGCAATATGCGGATTCCTCGATTGTGAGCTTCACTAAAAAGCTGCTTTAAATCTTCGTTCGTTCCGTAACGCGCAGCTACTTTTTTGTAGTCGCGCACGTCATAGCCCGCATCTTTAAAAGGCGAGTCATAGCAGGGATTAAGCCAAATTGCGTTGCAACCAAGCGATTTTACATAGTCTAACTTTTCGATAATTCCTTGAATATCGCCTATGCCATCGCCATTGGAATCACAAAAACTTTGCGGATAGATTTCGTAAAAAACCGCGTCTTTAAGCCACTGAGCATGATCGTATAATGCCATTATTTCACCCTTCTAGCGTTGTGCTACTTAGTTTACACACAACCACTTGAAAAAATTTATAGGGCAAAATATACAGACTAACCCGCCACTCATTTGCAAACGACACGATATCCGTGTATACTACACAG
Source organism: Gardnerella sp. DNF01205 (assembly GCF_049244135.1). Taxonomy (NCBI): domain Bacteria; kingdom Bacillati; phylum Actinomycetota; class Actinomycetes; order Bifidobacteriales; family Bifidobacteriaceae; genus Gardnerella; species Gardnerella sp. DNF01205. Next base: position 1,573,193 of record NZ_CP058378.1, read on the forward strand.
TGCTTACGAACGGATTTGTGAGACTTGTGACGCTGCTCTACGCAGCAATCGCGATGTTGCGCCACAACGGAGTCCGTTACTACGCCACCAAATGATATGCCGGTTTTTGGCATGATATAGGAGGTCAAGGATGACGAATATTAAGAAGATGCTGGGTGCAGGTCTTGCAGTTGCTACTTTGTTTGGATTTGCAGCTTGCGGTTCAAGCACTAACAATAGCGATAAGAAGGCTGCTGATTCAGCACCTGTTCAGCTCACCGTTTGGGGTTCTGCTGACGATCAGAAAGATGGCGGCTGGATTAAGACTGTTGAAGCAGAATTCAAGAAGGAAAATCCAAACGTTACTTTCAAGAACGCTGTTGTTGAGCCACCAGACGCTGCTAAGGCTGTTAAGCAGGATGCTAAGGCTGCTGCTGATGTGTTCCTCTTCCCTAACGATCAGCTCGGCGACTTGGTAAAGGCTGGAGCAATCGGCGAATTAAGCGATGACGCCACAAAGCAAGTTAAGGAACAGAACGAAGATACTTTGATCAAGTCTGTTACCGCTCAGGACGGTAAGCTTTACGGCGTTCCTTACACCGGCAACACTTGGTTCATGTACTACAACAAGTCCAAGTTCTCCGCTGATGACGTTAAGTCCCTCGACAAGATGCTTGAAAAAGGCAAGGTTTCATTCGATCTTGCTAATGCTTGGTATCTCCCAGGCTTCTACCTCGATGGCAATATGACTCTCTTCGGCGAAAGTGGAAACGATGCTAAGGCTGGCATGAAGCTCAGTGATAAGGCTGCTGAAGTTACCAAGTACATTGCAACAAAGCTCGTTGGAAACGAAAAGCACTTCGTACTTGATGGAAATGGTCGCGGCTTGGCTGGCTTGAAGGACGGCTCCGTTGATGCAATATTCTCCGGTTCTTGGGATGCAGCCAAGGTTAAGGACGCCTTGAAGGATAACTATGCTGCAGCTGCTCTTCCAACCTTCAAGACTGAGTCTGGCGAGCACCAGATGAAGTCCTTCGCTGGTTCTAAGGCTGTTGCTTACAACACCAACACCAAGTCTCCAGAGATGGCTGCTAAGTTCGCTGCATTCTTGGGCTCCAAGAAGTCCCAGCAGATTGCTTTCGAAAAGGAAGGTGCAATTCCTTCTGACAAGTCCCTTGCTGACAGCGTAAAGGCAGAGCCAGCTGCTGTTGCTCAGATGGAAACCATTGCTAAGACTTCTGTCTTGCAGCCAGCAATTCCTGAAATGGGTAAGTTCTGGGATCCAGTTCAAGCATTCGGCACTTCTATCTCCACCGGTAAGATTACTGGCGATAATGCTGCCGCGCAGACCGCAGAATTTGCTAAGGGCCTAGAGAAGTAAGTAAACAAAACTTACTCTAGCCAACAAATCTAAATAGATGCATAAGCAGTGTTTTATGCACTTTGAGTAAAACAATGCGCCCCAGCCCCCGCTCCGGCAAGGGGTGGGGCGCATTGTTTATCTTCTACAAAATAATTTTGTTTACATGAAAGGCATGTCATGACTGGCACGACATCCACAAAGCGAGAAAGACGCCAGAAGAAGACGTCAACTGCAGAACGCTTTGCTCCTTCACCTTATTCACTGAAAGAGGCTGCAAAACATGCGGACATTCTTTCATGGATTTCTGTTGTTATATTTGGCTTTGGCAATTTTGTCCGCAAGCAATACATCAAAGGCGTTATATTCTTAGCGTGTGAAGCAGCTTTATTCGGATTCTTATTTACAATTGGATTGGATTATCTTCCAAAAATTAACACTCTTGGCACAGTAGAACAGGGCAGAGTTAAAGTCAACGGATTCTGGCGATACAGTGCGGGCGATAATTCTGTAGAAATTTTACTGTATGGAGTTATGTCGATATTAGCGATTGTATTGCTTGTATATCTGGCAACTCTCGCTCTTCGCAGCGCGTACAAAGCGCAATCTGTAATGGCAGACGGCAAGAAGCCACTTAATTTCATTGATGATGCTAAGACTCTTCTTGACGAAAAAGCACACGTCGGTTTTATGACTCTTCCAACTGCTGGCATTGTGTTATTCACAATTTTGCCATTGTTCTTCATGATTTCTATGGCTTTCACAAGCTATGATGAGAATCATCAACAAAAATTCAGCTGGATTGGGTTAGACGTTTTTTCTCAATTCTTAACCGGAAAAAGTGATTTAATTAAAGCTGACGTATTCTTTGACGTATTAATCTGGACTCTTGTTTGGGCATTCCTTGCAACCTTCCTGAACTTCTTCCTCGGCATGTTCATTGCAATGATAATCAATAGAAAGTCCACTCGTCTTAAGGGATTGTGGCGAACTTGCTTCTCACTTACAATTGCAGTTCCACAGTTTGTTTCATTGCTTATTATGAACAATATGCTTAGCCAGAACGGTGTTATTAACATTGTCTTTAAGCAAAACGGTTGGATACATCAAGAGCTTCCTTTCCTTACGGATGTAACTTGGGCTCGAGTGACGGTAATTCTTATCAATCTTTGGGTTGGTATCCCATTCACCATCATGCAGATTACAGGTATCTTGCAGAACGTTCCTGCAGAACTTTACGAAGCTGCAGAGCTCGATGGCGCAGGTTGGTGGCAACGTTTCATGAACGTCACAATGCCATACATCATCTTTGTTATGACTCCATATTTGATTACTACCTTTACTGGCAACATCAATAACTTCAACGTTATTTACCTCTTAACAAAAGGTGGCCCAGCAAGTAGCAAAGTCAACAGTGCAGGCGGCACCGACTTGCTTATCACATGGCTCTACAAGTTGACTGTTGACCAGCAAAACTACAACGCAGGTGCAGTAATTGGTATTTTGACATTCATGGTACTTGCCGTCGTAGCACTGATTACGTATCGCAACTCTGGATCTTACAAGAATGAGGAGGGATTCCGGTGAGTGATAAAACTACAACTAAGAACGAAGAAGCTGTTGTAAAGAGCACTCGTAGTGTTTCTTTCCTTAAAGATCAACATGTCAGAAGAGTAATTGGAGATACTTTCTCGCATCTGTTCTTGCTGGTGTTGTCAGTTATTTGGTTGATTCCAATCTTGTGGGTTTTGTTAGAAAGCTTCAACAAGAACACTGGTTCCTATCAGAAAACCTTCTTCCCAACTGAATACTCACTAAATAACTATATAAAGTTATTTACCGATACCGATGACATTAATTTCCCACGAATGTTCCTCAACACTTTGATCGTGTCAATTTTCGTGTGCATTATTTCTTTGGTGTTTGTGTTAGCAGTGTCCTTCTGCATGTCTCGTCTCCGTTTCAAAGGACGTAAGACATTCATGAATCTTGCTCTGATTCTTGGTATGTTCCCAGGTATCATGGCTGTTATTGCTATCTACTTCATTTTGAAGGCTCTTGGTTTAACAAAAGGTTCGATTGTATTAATCGCACTTATTATCGTTTATTCTGCAGGTAGCGGTGCTGGCTTCTACATTATGAAGGGCTACATGGATACTATTCCAAAGTCTTTGGATGAAGCTGCATACTTGGATGGATGCACAAAGTGGCAAGTATTCTGGAAGATTATTGTTCCAATCTGCAAGCCTATGATTGTGTTCCAAGCAATTACTGGATTCTTGGGACCATGGCTAGACTTCGTTATGGTGAAGACAGTAGTGAGAGACAATAAGGAAAACTACACAGTTGCTTACGGATTAATGGAGATGCTTACCAAAAAGTATCTACCTGATTGGTACGCTGCATTCGCGGCAGGTGCTGTGTGCATTTCCATACCAATCGTAATCCTGTTCATTATTATGCAGCGCTTCTACGAAGAGTCCATGTCTGGCTCCGTTAAAGGCTGATAATTTACAGGATATAAATTTACTGAAGGCTGAGACGCTTTCGAGCGTTTCAGCCTTCTCTTTCGCTAGACAACACGAACACATAAAAATAAAAAATAACTTAACACACTCGCCGTTTGACTTAATACGATAATGGCTATCGCATAAACCCTACCGTGTTTAGCCAAATAGTGCCGCAAAACATAAAAAAACTTGATAACAGAACAATAAGTAAATAATAAAATTTAAAAAACTGTATAATGACTAATACGATTAGATAATTTAGAAAATTTAGACAATTCGCAAAATAGCGAAAGAAGAAGGATACCCTATATGACGACTCCATCTTCGGCAACATGGCCTGTATACGAAGGACCTCTTGGATTTACTTTAAATGCTAAATCTACAACATTTACCGTATGGGCACCAACTGCACAGAATGTGACGTTAAGACTTTTTGAAACTGGAAACAACAGTGAGCCAATTCAAACACACGAATTGAAACCGTTGC